>JAILDX010000036.1 GCA_024688685.1 Saccharofermentans sp. | reverse complement strand
TTATGCACCTTAAGTATAGTGAATCGGGTGCATAACGCACCGTTTCAACAGATCCTCATGGGGAAGTGACGAGCTTGAACCCATAAAGAAAAGCTGGAACGATGCGGTACGCATCTGATCCAGCTTACTTAAAGACTTTGGTGAGCCACGGGGGACTCGAACCTCCGACCCACAGCTTAGAAGGCTGTTGCTCTATCCAGCTGAGCTAGTGACCCATAAGTGGAGCGGGTGATGGGAATCGAACCCACGTGGTCAGCTTGGAAGGCTGAAGTTCTACCATTGAACTACACCCGCATATTTAGCGCTACGTCACCGCAGCGCTAAATAATAATACACTATTAGTTTGATGATGGCAACCTGAATTTTCAGATTACTGAGGCATTGTTGTCTTAAGGTACTGTCCGGAAATATAATATCCGTCCTCTGTCTTATACCAGTCATTAGCTGTGGAAGCAACAACTACAACACTCTGACCCCTTGTAAGAGTACCAACAATGTCATAATCAACGCTGGGGCCCTTCCTTACACGAAGGAAGTTACCTGCAGAAACTGTAGAATAAAGTGTCAGTGATCCGTTCTGAAGAGGAGTCTCTGTCCATGATGTCTCAGTCGTATCAGCCGTCTCCAGAGGTCCCTCATAGACCGGGATCGTCGTCTGAGTCGTTGAAGGAGTTGTTATCGTTGCTATTGTTACCTGTGTAGTCGTTGAAGAAGTAGTTGTCTCCTCAGTCTTGCCGCACGCTGACAAGGAAAGGAGCATCGAACCGGTTAAAGCTAATGCTGCTATCTTTCTGTAACCAAAAGACTTCATTATCGTCCACCTCCGTTAAGATAATTCATTATCTGAATAGATTATCTCATATTCCGCTCTCTATTATATATTTTATTTGTGTGACAATAAAGGCAAAAATATCGATCAGGGTCTGAGCCTGTAATACACCGTATGATCCCTGAACTTTCCGTTTATGTTCATATATGAGTATCTTGTACCCTCATATTCAAAGCCGCATCTCTTGATAAGAGCTATGCTCTTGAGGTTTTCCGGAAGGATAAAAGCCTCTATTCTGTGAAGCTGCATTACCTCAAACATCAGTTCGCATGCGGCGTTCACAGCCTCAGTCATGATTCCCTGCCCCGTGTACTCCTTATCCATATGGTAACCGAGCTGGGCAAGCATCATGCCTCCTCTTGCAATATTAAACAGTGATACCCTTCCTATTATCTTGCTGTTATCCTCTTTAAGCGTGATCCACAGAGGGACAAGATTGCCTCTTCTGTAGGATCTCAGATCACAATCGAGGTACTCTTTCTGTGCAGCATATGTGAAATACGTGTCCGGCTGCGGCTGAGAGAACTGTTTGTGGAAGTCCCTGTTCCGAACGAGATAGTCAGTAACCTTCTTATATGCACTCCTGCGGTAAACAGATAACCGCAGTCTGTCTGTCTCGATGGCGAAGATCTCGTCTCCATATCTGTAAGGCACTGTCTGATACGTCATATTATCCTGCGAAGAGAGCAAAGAGCTCATGATAAGCGTCGGCTACGGCACTTCCCATATGATCAAGAGATGAACCGTCGATCTCATCTCCGTCCCTGTATCTGACGGAAACACTTCCGCCACACATACCGCTCGAAATGTTCTCATACTCCTTCCACTTATCTATACCATACTTCTTTATTATCTCATAAGCCGGTTCAATAACACATGATGAAATATAGCACCTTCTTCCCTTTCCGTTCTTTAAGATCTCACATATAAGTTCCTTTTCAGAGAACTCAAAAACACGTACGCCTTCGTTCTGCGGCGGCATTGCCGAACTGTATCTGCTTAATGAAAACAGTACGATCTTATCGATCGGTTCTCCACACTCCGAAAAGAAATCATCTGTCTGATACTGCTTCCCGCACTTTAAGCATGTCCAGCCCACAGGTTCTTCAGGTTCGATCAGATCAGCAATAACACTGTCGTCCATCTGAAAGTCAACGGTAAACAGACTATGGTTCTCGAAACTGTACAGATCCATATGGAGAGTCCCGGACCCATACCACAGCTTAGAGATACCATACTCATTCCGATTGTCTTTCTTATAACAGACTTCGTCCGGGTAAATAAGGAACTCTTCATCAGGATGCGTGATCTTCTGCATCATAGACGGGAATCCCATACGTGCGTTACCGGAAAAAGAATACTCGGCATCAATATACCGGGATATGAACCTTCCGTCCTTAAGAACGGCATTGAACTCACCATTGCCGTCACGCCAGCCATGTTCTATTAAGTCTTTCCTCCCCGTGTCAGCTTTATTCGGAAAGCCGCAGGAAGGACAGTACTCAGTCATAGGACCGGAATAACCGCAGCACGTACAAATTCCCATACATCAGTCACCCTTGGCTGCTTTGCCACTCCTCAGAACATCAAGGTCGATCGCGTCGAACTTCTTCGCTGCCTCGATCTGTTCAAGGCCTACCTGAATAGCACCATATGCAGCATTGAAGTTTGTCATTCGAATGCGTTTGCCGATCATTTCTTCCCTCTTCTGCTCTTAATGAGCTTAACACCCGATATTATAAAATACACAATATCTGCTATGAGCGGCAACCCATAAAACGGGAAAAGGATCCCGACATCTACAATTGTCCCGTCCCGCCAGTTATTAACAGTGCCGGCGATAGTCGGATATGGATAATGGCCGGAATAGTTGATATTCTTATATGCAGATACTCCGACAAACACAAGGAACGCCACCAGGAGCACTGACGTAAGAATAAAAACACCTTTCCAAACCTTATTATCTTTCATCGCATTGTACACTTCCCTAATTATACACTAATCAGCATCGCTATTAATCATATCAAGAATGGAGATCAGTGTCTGATCCCACAGAAGTCGTCCTTCATAAGAAGTCGGATCGATCTCACCACTTTTTAGTTCTATCCTTCTGCAATAGTCCTCATAAGTTGTCGGAATATAGATATCAGGTTCTGTACCATAGATGCTGTCATCCACGCTGTCGATATTTACGGTAGGAACATAAACAAACGCAAAACGGCTCTCAGGCAGATAACAGTTGAACGGGGAACCGCAGATCCCTTCTCCCTCGGTATTTGTACCGACAACAACAGCATTGTCATACAACTTGCAAAGACGGGTCATGATGTCGCCTGACGAGAATGTGTTAGTAGAAGTTATCAGATAAATCTTGTAATCCCTGTCAGCATTTCCTTCGACACTGAAATCTTCCGTATAATAAAAGCACTCGGAATCAGTTGTAGGGAAATCATCCCCACGGATTATGTCAGTGAGCCTGCTATATGCACTGAAGTAGTAATTACGCGTATATGAATTCTTCGTTCCGATAACCTGAGGATTAAACTGTACATCATGACTGAACAATGCAGGAAGCAACTGATATCTTACAAAATCTATCTCACCGCCTCCGTTATTACGGATATCAAGAACGATGGTGTCGATACCGGTTCTGTTCAGTTCCTGCGTGAGATCTCTGACAAGTCTCTCTCCCTCGTCTGTCTCACAGCTTGTGGATTCCACATATATCAAGTCTCTGTCTTCATCTGTAACAATAGTATATGTGGCAGGGACATAATCATCATCCATTATGTCGGGGGCCGGTACATCCTCACCGGATTCATCACCCTCAGGGCGTTCTTCTGCAGTCTTATATGCACTGTAACCATCTGTATAATACACGTCGAAACAAGGATCATCATACAGATCAACTGTGACAGTCTCACCATCCGGCATAAGTATCTCTGCTGTATGTCTCACTCCTGATCCGTTATTAAAGAGCAGGACATTGCGGAAGAAGCAATCGTTGCCCTTATCATATACAGGAACTGACCTTTCGAAAAAGTCAAAACACATATCAACAGGATCCTTACCATCCAGAGATATTAGCCTGCCAAGCTCATAGTCATCTATGCATGATCTGTCAGTTGCTGAAAGAGCAACTGACACATACTGGCCGTCAATATAACGGAAGCAGATCAGCGAGTATTCACTATATCTTTCAACATCATCACGGAAATCATCTATCCAGGAATTGATGTAGTCGTTAAATTCCTGTGTTCCATATACATCAGACAGATTAAAACCATTAACACTGCTGAACTCATATTTAGGAAAACTCATATAGTTATGCTGTCCCGGAAGCACCGCAAGGAAGCAGGTAAGATAAGAGAAAAATTCATAGTCACTCTTTGAGTATTTAATATATTCCCTGTATCTGTTATATAAGTCATCATACGATATTCCATAAGCCTCTTCAAAGTATTCCTTTCTGGGATTCTTAAGGCACACTATATCATACATATAGTCAAGATCCTTAAGTCTTTGTTCCTGAGTGAGGGCGGTCTCCACATGCTCTGCAGGGAAATTACAGTCAAAGTACAGATTATTGGCTATACCCTTAAACAGAGGAATAAAAACAGTAAAGATTATTCCCCAGTTGATCAAGACTGCCAAGGAGTAGAAAACCGTAAGTGTGATCTTCAACCATTTCGGCATCGGTTTTTTTTGTTTGTGTTCCTTACTCAAGCGAATACTCCTCCTTTACTCTTTCATCAGGCTCATACCCCTCAAGACTTTCATCTGCCAGACTGATTATCTCCTCATAAGACAGCGGATTTACCAGATAATGATATTCAGTCATACCTTTCCGTTCTGAGATGACCGGATTTCCGGTTAATTCATCAAATCCGCAAAGAAAACAGTTCTGAATCTCATATATGTTCTTAAAATTTTTATCATAAACCTCAAGGTTTGTTGAACTTATATAATAGTAATCGTGTGCTTCATCATAGCAGAAAGATGATACCATGCCGTTAATCGCATAAACGGTCTTGATGCACTCATAAGTATTTGCATCATATATATAAACAATTCCATCCCATAACTGTACCAATATGAGATCAGCATTCTCACATGGCATTACATCATATATCCTGCTTTCATCGTATTCATTCTCATGTTCCAGGATGGAACTGACAAGTCCGGTGATATAAGGTGAATCATGATCATACAAAGACAATTCTGTATATTCCCCGTCAAACTGAGTCAGATAATCGGAATAACGTTCAGCATATGTAGAAATATGGTTATCTCCCGATCTTAAAAGATAGAGTGTTCCATTACTGAAGTCCTGCTCCTTATAATTGTTACCGGATGAGATTACAGGCTGAACTCTGGTACATTCTCCATCTTTTATGATATGCACTCCGCCACCCTGATCGTATATGATGATGCCATCGTTCGTAACCTCTATATCCGAAAGGAGTCCGCTTGATATTATCTTCTGCTTAAATCTGAGATCCCGGTCAAAGATATAGATCTCATATTCGGTATATGCAACGATGTCATCGCCAAGAATACCTAATCCGGCCAGACGTTCAAACATAACACTCGACCAGTGCATGTTTTTGGAATCGAGATCCTGGAAAAGGATAAACTCATCAGAACCGTCAATGACCGAAGAGACAAATGCTGTGTCGTCAGAGGCAAACAGAGTATAGTATCCGCCTATTGTAAGACTTATATTCCTTACGCGGTGCATCTCGAGATCAACAGAAAAGACATAAGACCTGTTATCCGAATAACTGCCACAGTAAACGACCGCACGGGAACCGTCAGAACTGAAATCAACCTCGATCCGATACATCGACCCGTTATTCTCAATAACGTCGTAATAGTGGAACTCGTACAGACAATCTGTTCCTCTGTAGAACGAGATCTTATCATTATCTATAAATGCATACCCTGCGCCTTTGGTATCAACAGCGATATCTGCACCGATGAAACCAAGGTCTGTCACAGAAGAATCTGACAGATCATAATATAGGAATCCTCCATCACCCTTCATACATACAAAACCTCTGTCTGAATCGAAAAAACCGCTTTTAAGAACTGAGTTATCACTTATGGGATTCACTTCTTTTGTCTCGACATTCATAATATAGGCGTCGTCACTGAGGCCACATACTCCTATATACTTACCGGTTGGAGAAACCGTAAAGTAGTAGCTTGCGGAAAAAGGAAGCTTGATATCTTCATCACAGCCAAATCCGGGAACATCATATATACCCAGTGCTTTTACCAGAGCCTTTGACGCTGATTCACTGTAGGTATCAGTCCTGTGATCAGGGAGTCCGAGTCTGGCAGCATATGCTGCATCGATCCTCCGTCCGTCAGAAAGAAGATTGGCCGAAGTTGCTGCAAGTGTATCCGCATATCTCTGAGTAATGATAGCATTCTGTCTAGAGATCCTGATGAGGAAATATACGCTTATCATCAGGATAGCCAGCATCACCAGAAATGCAATTAGAGTTCTCCTTATATTACGTCTCTGTTGCTCTTTCCTGTGACGCTGTACAAAGTCATCGTATCCTACACCGCAAATAGCGGCAGCAAGACGGATCGCAGCTGTGTCCGTGAGATTCTTACGTTCCTTTGCATCACTTCCCCTGCAGTCAGCAGCAAGAGGCTCCGTGCCATCCGAAAACAAAACATCAGGGAAGGCCGTCTCAGGTTCTCCATCGGCAAGAACGAGAAGTATGCGGCTTCTGTCTTTAAACTTCAGAAAATGATCCAGTTCCTTCCTGCACCAGACAGACTCAAGATAAGCCGGAGAGCATACAGCTATAAGATAATCAGAATTCCTGAGAGCCTTATCGATCTCCTCAGAAAGATTGTCAGATACAGACAGGTCCGCATCATCCCTGAACACACGGCCAAGACCTTTCCTGCCTGTTTTCTTTGCCACTTCCTTTGGAAGACGGTAGTTTTCCAGTTTCTTCTGAAGGCCGGCAGCAATCTCACTGTCAGGTTTGCAGTGTCTGTAGCTTATAAAAGCAGTATATCTCTCGCTATTCTCCATTAATTCTCCATACAAGGACATTAATCAAACATACATTATACCATTGTGGTACAATATGTTCTAAAATAAATATATTAATTAAAGTGGTTTGTGAATGGATTTCATTTTACAGCTGATATTTGAACTGATCGTAGACGGATCTGTCAGCAGTCTCGACAGTAAAGAAGAAGTCGAAGAAATAATTATATAAGGAGCGATATATGCTGTTTTCATTAGCCCTGATCCCTGTCTTTGCCCTCCTGGCATTCATTTATTTCAACGACAAAAAAGAAAAAGAACCCATGGGTCTTCTGGCAGGTCTGTTCTTTGCCGGAATGGGTACCGTAATAACCGCGATAATTGCGGAGTTAGTCGGACAGATTGCCATAAATTTCATAATCCCTTACAACTCAGCGCTTAATGCGATCGTTCTTTCACTCTTTATCATCGCTCCTGCAGAGGAACTCGGCAAGTTCGCTGTGCTCAGGCTCATCACATGGAAGAACAAGAACTTTAATTACAGTTACGATGCGATCGTATATGCTGTATTCGCATCACTTGGATTTGCCGCTGTTGAGAATATTATGTATGTCTTTACAAACGGCATGGGAACAGCACTTCTCCGCATGTTCACCGCTGTTCCCGGTCATGCGTGCGATGCTGTATTCATGGGATTCTTCTACAGCAAAGCAAAGTATGCCCAGCTTACGAACAAGAAAGACAAACAGGCATTATACACGGCACTGTCGATTATCGTTCCTATCGTCCTTCATGGGATCTACGATGCGATAATAATGGGCGGCAGGGCAACTAATGACGGCCTTATTACCGGATTCAGTGTACTGCTCTGGATCGGTTATGTGATAGTCCTCTTTGCCGGTTCTGTAGTAACTGTCATCTACTCCGCAAAACATGATTTCTGCATCGTAACTGTTCCAAACGCAGCGCAGGCTATATATAATCCCGCGGTCATGGGCAGATGGAAATGCATCTGCGGCACAGAAAACGATTTCAATTTCTGCTCACAATGCGGTCATCAGCGCCCCATAGAGGAACCCTGGAACTGCCCCAAGTGCGGAACACTCTCATATTACAAGTTCTGCGGTAACTGCGGCTGTCAGAGGCCTGTATCAGGATAATATCTCCTTAAGTTCTGCCCTTCTCTTCTTAACCTCTTCAAGATAGGGGCTATAGTCAACCGCTCTTCTGGAACGGAGAAGCTCTGTCATTTCATATACAGGCGTATAGATCGGCGTCAGCGCAAGGTTCCCGAGCACACCTTTAAGAGAGTGACCGGTCTCGAAAGCTGAATCAAGATCATTATCTTCAATCGCCTTCTCAAGGGAATCAAAGTTCTTATCGTCCGCTGCCTTACCAATTGGCTTGAAATAAAAAGCCTCATTATTCAAACAGCGTGCAAGGCCGTCGTCAGAATCTGCGCCGAACTGCTTAAGAGTATCTATTGTAAGCATTATCCTGTCCTCCTTAACCCTTCTTCTCTATAAGGAATCTCTCGAACTCATAATCAGGCACCGGCTTTGAGAAGTAGTAGCCCTGAATTATTGCACAGCCCAGTTTCTTGAGTGCAAGATACTGATCTTCTGTCTCAACACCTTCAGCTATTATGGGTACTCCAAGGTATTCATCAGAGGCATACTGTGATTGAGATCAGCCTTGTTCTTACCTTACCCGGAAACCTGTGTCCCATACTGTTTAACTCTCTCCCTTATTATCAGCTATTTTCATTATATCATTCAGACATGATTGTAATGACACCTTAAAACAACTATAATCAAAACTGTGTACGAAAGGAGACAGGAATATGGAAACACGTATCAACTTAAATCTTGAAGTATTCGAAGAGAACTATAAGATCGCAAAGAAAGCATTTATCCTTAATTCGGGACTCGAGGCAGCTGCATGCGCATCAGCCTTTATCGGCGATACCAGACCAACTTCTGAGGAAGCAATGAAGGAAGCAAAGGCTCTGTTAAGTAAGAATACCGGATTTCTCTCAACTCTGAGAGGCAACTCAAGGCAGATTGTTGTTGCAACTCTTGCACAATCCAATGACCCTTCCCAAACCTTGGAAAAGATCAAGCAGATCCACAAGGGGCTCGACCGCAAGTTCTTTGATTCAGATTACCTCGTACTGGCAGCCGTTATGATCTACAAGGTTGCACGTGAAAGCGACTACGCTCTCTACATCAAGAGGACCCGCGAGATCTATAAGCTAATACGTCATGATCACCCTTTTATAACAGGATCAGAAGATATTACAAACTGCGTTATCATGGCTCTGTCGGATATAGATGCAGAAAAGCTCACATCACTTACGGAAGAATCATTCGTTGCTCTCAAAAAGCGTTTCCTAAGCTCGAACAAGGTTCAGTTCATGGCTTGTCTGGCTTCTGTTTTCGACATGCCGGCTGATGAGAAGGCTGATGTTATCCGCCGCACATACGAGATGTTGAAGTCCGAGGGAGTACGTTTCGATTCCGATGCATTTGCCATTGTTGCGGCCACCGCAATGCTGGTCAGAGAAGAAGACAGAAAGACAGTTATCAAGAGGATCGGAAAGTTAAGTGACGAGATCAAGAATCTCCGCGGACTTGGGCCTTTGGGTGCCGGCAAGAGAGTACGCAATACGATTGCAAGTGCGATCGTTCTTGATGCATACACATGTGGCGATACAAAGGCCAAAACAGCTGTCATCAACTCCATTATCTCAACAGTCATTGCTATTGAGATAGCATGCATTTCTGCCTCTATAAGCGCAGCATCTTCATCTGCGGCAGCTGCATCAACCTGATACTGCTGATCAATATAACGGCAACGGCAGGATCAATTCCTGCCGTTTTGTTTTATATCTCGTCAAAAGTCGCGGCGCAGTTTGTCATATAGATAATATCGTCCTCTTCAACAATTTCCCCATTCAGTATGAAAACCAAAGACAGAACAACAGATGTGGGACGCAGAATACAACTTCTATTCATATTTCTTACACAACTCCTGAATAATATTAAGACCGGTCGCTCTTAATGATAAGAGCTCCCGGTCTTAACATAGATATTTATATTGATCAGATTATACTACCGGATTACACGTTGTATGCAAGCAGGATATAATCACCGGATTGAGCAATATCCACCTCAGCTGTACCGGTCTTGATCTTGTGAAGTGTGCTGTCATTTGCTGCCTCATCAGGAGTCATTCTGTAATACTTAACTATACCGTCGATATCCATAGCTGAATATGCATCAAAATCGATCTCATAGATAGTAAAGTTCAGTGTAACAGTACCCTTTGAATCATTTGCTGAAGCTGAATCAACAACAGCAATTGTATTATATGTCTCACCGTCAGCAGCAATATACCAGATCTTATCATCTTCAAAGAAAACACCGCCTGCTACGGAAGCATCAAAGGACGTAGGAGGCTTAGGAAGATCTGATACGTCAGCTTCAGTAAAATTGTAGCCAAAAGTGTTAAGGATAACATCATTTGCTGTATCCATATCGAATGTCTCGTAAGTAAGATCACCCTTGTCAGCATAGTGGATAGACTCATGGTCGTTCAGCTTCAGGTAAAGATGAACGTATCTCAGAAGCTGCTCAGGAATGATGGGAGTACCATCATAGGTTCCAAATGACTGCTCAGCGAACTTGCTGATGAAAGTATTAGCATATTCCTGATCGATTTCTATCTCTCTTTCTTCAGACTCATCCGTCTCCTGGGACGCCTCAGTCTCCTGGGATTCCTCTGTTGACTCATCTGTAACCTCAGAGCTGCTTTCAGAAGTCTCTGTTGACTCGCTTGTTTCCTTTGTTGTATCACAGCCTGCGAAAACTGTGAGAACCATGCATGCACTTAAAGCAAGTGCGCAAATCTTTGTCTTTTTCATTTTTCTCTCCTCTTTTTTTTGATCCTGAATGAAACCTTTGCAAGTATACAACTCATTGTCAAACACTTCAATAATCATGCATTCTAATAGAATCTGAAGATATATCCGTCCGAATACACCTCATCTCCTATCTGAGAAATAAATGATTTCCAATATCTCGGCTTGTCACTTTCCCTTGCTATATCTGCTTTATCCGTTTCCAGAGTAAAATTACGGTTGAAATCAACTTCCGCTTAACCTTCAGGAAGACCCTTAACATAAGTTTTCCATTGTCCAAAAGCATCATTAAGCGCGTTACTAAGCTTTTCTGCTTCAGCCTTTCTGCATCTGCTAAGCAGATCTTTACGCTTACACTATATCCATGTGTCGATCTCGAAATAACCGTAGAGTTCGTTCCCTGTAAGATATCTGCCGCCTGCAGCCTCTTTTAATTCGTCAAGCTGAGGTTCTTCATCAAGAGTTTTCTTATCAATGTCGTTTGTCACAGTTCTATCTTCCTATTACTTATCTGTCAGTCGTAATACCGTCGATCTCGTGCAGTTTTTTCTTCTCCTCATACATGATCTTGTCTGCACGTTCAAAGACTTCCTGGTATGAATGATCTCTCGAGCGGTCAAAGACAGCGCACCCGAATGCCAGCGAAACACGCTCAAGGATACTGTCCGAAGCATCCCTCTCTTCTTTAAGGACCGCCCTAAGAAGATCTAGTTTCTCCTCGAGTTCGGCGTATTCGATCAACGATGGAATGACCACGAACTCGTCGCCGCCTATCCTGAATACTGTACTCATCGGGAATGCTTTACAAAGTAACTTTGCTGCCCTTTGTATAGCTATGTCACCGGCTTTATGTCCGAGCGTATCATTGATCAGCTTAAGATAATTAAGATCACACATAATGACCGCAAACTCTGCAGTTCCGTTCTTTATCTGTTCGCCGATGTACTTAACCGTATCCTCATATGCATGTTTACTCTTTACATTAGTCAGAGAGTCGATATATGCAAGATTCTTCATGGCAACAAGGTCATCTTCCTGTTTCTTCATAGTCTGTGCATCTGTCTCGATCTTCTGATCCTGAGCCCTGACTCTTGCCTCGATATCCTCCGTTCTCGCACGGATATTGTCGATCGCTATTCTGAAAGCTCTCGAAAGCTCACCAACCTCATCGTGATGTTCAGGAGGAAGTATTACATCATAATCCCCTTCACTGATCTCGTTTGCCGCCGCAGTGAGTTTTCTCAGAGGATCGGTTATACGCGATGCCATGATCGCAGCAACTACCGCCAGGATAATAGAAAGACCGGCCGACAGGGATGACATGACGATGATCGCATTGTTCCTCTCGCTGTAAAATTTGTCATAACCATCACAAAGAACGAACTTCATACCGTTCCTGAGAGTTACAAATGCCATAACCCGGTCACGACCTTCGTAAATATATCTGATAAGCTTCTCGCCAGTCGAAGCCTGTGACATGAGTTCTTCATTCTCAATGATATGATCTTCCTCATCGCTGTGAAAATGCTTCTGTCCGAGAGCATTATAGTGATAGTGTGCACTTCCGTCACTTTCCTTGAGGTACATATACCCAGTCTCATGATATTTGAGCGAATCGACCCATTCAAGAAGCCTTGAAAAACTGATGTCGATTCCGATGATCGCGACCGGCGTATCATCAATATAGACAGGTTCAACATATGAGATCACATAATCATCCACACTGCCGTCGAAATATGGTTTTGTCCATAGTGCATCCTTGTTGCTGATAGGTGCGTAATACCAGTAATCAGCTACCGGATCACTCTCGATCTCATCCTGTGCAAAAGGTATTGTCGTATACTTTCCGTCGTCACCTCTCGTATAATAAACACCTTCTTCACGACTGGTAATACCGGTAATATCAAGAGTGTAATGTATATAAGCCCCCTGAATAGTATCGTTATGCTCCGTCATAAAGAGAATAAGATCATCTGCGTCATCGACGATCGTATCACGCAGATCTGCATCATTTGTAATCGTCTCAACATCCGGGATCTTGCTTCTTGTCCATCTCGAAAGGGATCCAACCGCATCTTCGATCCTTAAAAGCTCCGTATCGAGGTCGTCAGCACGCTCCTCGCAGAACAGATTCATCTGGGTTGCAGCACCTTTTGTAAGTATTCTGCCGGTCAGAACAACACTGATTATCACAAGTGTTACGGCAAGCACAAAGGTTCCGATCACGATCAGGAGCATCATCTTGGTGCTTATCGATAAAAAGAAAGATCTGGATTTCTTCATATTTCCAATCCTGCAGTCTCATAACTATAATAAAGTCATTATATCACTTATTCCTTTTTAGAACTGTCAAATCAGATCTCTCATATCTGTTATGACCGGGAGAACTCTTTTTGTATTTCCAGCACTTAATTGCATCATCAAGTGTGAGTCCCTTGTTGTCTTCAAAGAAATCCCTTATATAGGTATTGTACTCGAACTGCTTATCGATAGCAGACCTGCCTTTTTTCGTCTCTTCAAGGATCAAATAATAAGCCTCTACGGCGTCACGATATGTTCTTCCGGCATTCGCCTTCAGCCATTTCTGAAAGGCAACGTTAAAAGAGAACTTCTCACCGATCTGTTCCTTAAAGAATGCGCGGTGAACCTCTGAGCATACAATATCAGGTTCTATGATGCTGTCCAAAGACAGTGACGTGACCTTTGCAGACACACGCTTTGTTTTTGATATGCTCAGGACCTTACCTGTATCCAGATAGTATGAGATCCTGTCACTTATCTCAGTCTTTGATCCTGTTGCCGGGATCTCATTCGCCCGGCAGAAATCAACCAGCTCTTCTTTGAGCCAGTACCACTTGCGGAATGTCTCTCCGCTCAGGTCTTTGTTAAGCAACGGTCTGTCGTTCATAATGCAAAATATACATTACCGGCACATTTAGTTCAACTGACCTTTTCTTTGCGTGTCCAAACCTCTCCGCACTTGGTACACATATACTCGGTGTGTGACATCATTACCGCCTGCTGTCTTTCCTAATGTGATCTTATCCATTTCAACGTTAACCAATTTCCTGTCTCCATTTCCTTCTCGTATTAACGATTGGATTATCCCAATCAAGCAGAGAACAGACAATCAATAATATCGGTCTGATATGTTGAATAAGCAACAGAATAAAAGGATTGTGTTGATTAAACTGCTGTATAACTCTCTGAATCTCTTTTAAAGCTGCGGAAAGAGATCCAACTTAACCCGTGCTTTTCTGCAATCCCGGGAACCTTGTCCAAAATGTCACGAAAATCCCACGCAATAAAATCTATGTATCCGAGATTAACACCTGTCGCACCGCCAACAAACATAAAGGAATCAGGTAATGCCTGTTCCAGTTCGCTCGTAATCGCATCCCTGAGGTCAAGTATCTGCGTACCCCTCGAATCACTTTCTACAGTATCGAGCGGATAAAAAAGAAATCCTGCCAGGATTCCGTCTTCCTGCAGCGAATCCATAATATTTGACCTGTCGCCATAATAATCGTTCATAAGCGGGAGAAAACATGTAGATCCGGATATGATATCTCCGCGCGTTCCGTCTTTTGATCCGGGATCCGGATTCATTCGGTATGCACTGTACAGATCGATATACCTGTCCGCATCAAGCAGCAGCTCTTTTGTCATCTTAAGATTGGAAACGAAATTATCCATAAGATCCTTAAGACTGACAACCGGCCTGTCCAAAGGCTGATCTATAAACCTGAGATCAGCAATATATTTCATCTCAGCAAGCTCGCCTACAGTCTGATCCAACAGGATATAGAGAAGATTGTATGCCGCGTTGATATTCCCTTCTATTATCGGTCTCATCTCCTCACAATAAACCGAAATCCTGACGCAGCCGTTCTCCCAGTCAGTCCATAAACTGATATCAGAAGCACAGACGGAGTCCTCCTCCATTACGATCTTAAAGTTATCTATTGCCTGACCGTTAGACTGCCTGCCGACTATTATGTTCCAATGTTCCAGAACTTCCTTTGGGGCTTTGCTCTTGAAATAAGCCCTCGAGAACAGTTTTGCCCAATCCCCTTCAAGATTCAGTATCAGATCATATTTATCACCATTGCGGCCAACCTCGGCATACGTACGGGCAAACGCCGGAGACAACAACTTATGAAGTTCCTCAGATATCTGATCAGGGCCCGCCTTTGCATCGATCAATCCCCTGAGAACTGACTCTTCCTTAACAAACTGTTTCCAGCATAACTCAACCCTTTGGCGAAAAGGGCTCTCACAATGCGGATAGTCCTTAAAAGTCTTTGTTCCGGGATTCACCAAACCGCTTTTCTTACCGGTCTTGAACTTATCAAATAAACCCATGCTTACCCCCCCTGCGTTCATGAATCAGATCACATCAAAACTCTCTGTTTTCATATCACAGTAATATCTTCCGCTTTTTGCAGTAAACTTCAATACACAATAATCAGGATCCGTGACACCACCTTTATAGAACATGGTGTCCCCTTTCCGCCATATCATATCTTTTGTCTTCTGATCAGTAAGCACTTCCATCGTCCCGGTTAGCATAACGCCTTCATATCGAACGATGCCTTTATGATAAAAGTATATACTTGCATTCGGATTATCAAGATACTGCTTAACACGCATCGAAGAAGAATTGGTCGAGAAATAAAACTCCTTTAATCCAACCTGCTTTCTCGGCTTGAGCATGGCCTTAACATTAGGGAATCCATTCTCATCAACCGAACAGACAAAGCTGACCTTCTGCTTCTTAATGAATCCGATTATTCTATCTTTATCCATTGGCAGCATTCAGAGATTATTACTGATTATCCCAAGGAGTCAGACCGGGACACTGGCTATCTGTAATAACGTCTTCGCTGTCGAAATATATAACCTTTATCTCTAATTCAACATATTCATTCATATATAAACCCTCTTGCTTATAATCATTCCGGGAAAAAGGTCGAACATGCTCTGTTATACAAGTAAATTGAACAAAGCAGATTCTTCAGAGCAACTGAGCTGTTATCGTTTGAAAGGATCCTATGCGCATATGTCATAGGTGACGCTTTGATCGTAGCATCTGAATTACCATAGCTAACAGTTATTGTTTTAAGGTTGCTGACATGACCAGCACTGATATTATTAAAATATGCATAGTAATAACCGTCAGAGCTCTTCTGTGCATCATTGACGGTAACGTCGGCATCGCTTACGCCTTCAGCGAGTTTAAACCTTACGACCAGTGTTATTTCAGCTCCGATGATCAACCTTGACGCAACGGAATCTCTGTCGATCAATCCGGCATCCACAATGTCGATGTCATTTGTCGAAGACGCAACAGTATCAAACTGTTCGGAAAGATCGCTATTAGCAGGCTGAGGGATTGCTGCATAATTTACACCGATAGTCCATCCATTATAATCAGCGAGAAACACCTGGGAATTATAACCATATATCATCAACGCTTTTGAGATATTTTTCTCCACAGGCTTATAGGAAGAAGTAGTATCATTTATGACCGCGTTGAGATAATCACATCCGGATGTCTGTGTCAAAACAAGAGACTCACCGTCACCATAGTGAAGTGTTGCAGTGATTTCTTCACCCAACTGGTAAGGCGCGATCTTTATCGTGTAGAGAAGCTCTCCATCAACCGGAACTCCAACTACGTTCATCTGGTCTTCAATAGTATTGCCCTCAAACGAAACATATGCACCCTGCATATCAACGCCATGAGGATCAACATGGAAATCAAGTCCAACCAGACCATCAAGAGTTACAGACATTCCTGTAAACTCAGGCACGGGCTCAACCGTCGGCATAACTGATTCAATTGAAAATCCAAAATAGCGGCCCTGAGTGGAATCATATATCTTATCACTTGCAATCTGATCGCCATTGATGATATACATAGCATCATCAGCCAAAGCATATCCATCATGAGGAATGACAAGGATCGCAACATCATATGTCATACCGCTTTCAATAGCCCCTTTAAACGGTACGGCCTGATCTGGCGAAGGATCGGACGGGCTAACTTCCCAATTAGGGCCTACTGTACCGGTAACCCATACGCCTACAACGTCAACAGCTTCAGGTCCGCTGACCACAGGTCTGTTATTCTGCAAGTTGTAAATATCAGGAGAATCATTAAGGCTTACAACAGTTCCAACAACAGGTGCTTCCAGCGTAAAATTTAAATACTGTATGCTTGTAGAATCAAACTGTTCAGGTTCAACAACCTGCTCAATTTCAACATCCTGTTCAGTCTCATTTTTCTGCTCATCTTCAGCAAGAACAACAGGATTAAAACAACTAAAAACGAGTGCAGTTGACAATACAACCGATAAAGATCTCAAAATATGTCTAGCCATGGCAAAGCCCTCCTTCTATCAGTTTACCAATTAATTATATATATAACAATAACCGCTGAAACACAAACGGATCCTATGCGAGCGGACTTTCCGCAGGCGCGTCCCCTAAAGTGAGTAATGCCTATTCGGCGGACTTACCGCAGGCGCGCCCTCCTGAAAGTGAATAATGTCTTTCCGGCGGACTTACCGCAGGCGCGTCCTCCTGAAAGTGAATAATGTCTTTCCGGCGGACTTACCGCAGGCGCGTTAACGCAACTGACGGTTTGCAGACACTACAAGTAGCGCCGAGGACTGAAGCCGGAAAGACATTATGAACTCTGGTGGCTCACTGGAGGTTCGAACTCCAGACCCCTTGATTAAAAGTCAAGTGCTCTACCGACTGAGCTAGTGAACCATTTAAACTTGAGCAAAAAAGATTATAAGGCATTACCCGATTTATATCAAGTATCCGTTCCAGTACGCCTTGGCAGGAACACACTCATTTACACCATTATTTGTGATTATAGAGTTCTCATCTCTGTACAGGTCATCGAAATGGATATCCATCCATGACCCTTCAACCACATAGACCGTGATATTGTGTTCCCCGGCAGAAGCTTCCTGCGGCATCTGTGTAAAGATCTTGTCGCGAGTGTAATTCACGAGTTCCACTTCAGCAGGAAAATAGTATTCCGTAATCCCGCATCTGAAGAAATTGTTAGGGCCGATCATAGTCTGAAAAGACTTTGGAAGCACAAGAGACTTAAGATTCGGACAGTCCTCAAATGTATGACCTTTGATAGCTGTCAGCGTATCAGGCAGAACGACCTCCGTAAGCGCTGTGCATCCGTCAAATGCGTGAACAGGAAGATATGTTACAGATGAAGGAACAACAACCTTTGTGATCTTGGTAAATCCTTCAAGGCGGTAAAATGCCTGTGCGCCTTCAGGTACGATAAACTCACCCGTAACAAGCTCTTTAAGCTCATCAATAGTGTAATCTTCAAGATTGGGACAATAATTACCGTCTTCACTGAGGTAAAAGTAATCTTTCTTATGAGAACAGGAAGCAAAAACAAAAAGAAAACTCAGAATGAGTACGACTGACAATAACTTTCTCATCTGAAATCCCCCATTAGCGCCAAAATGGCTGGGGTGGCAGGATTTGAACCTACGAATGCGGGAGTCAAAGACCCGTGCCTTACCACTTGGCTACACCCCAGTGACCAGTTAGTCTTCTGACAGTGAAATAAAAAATGGGGTGGGATCTGGGATTCGAACCCAGGATATCTGGTGCCACAAACCAGCGCTCTAGACCGACTGAACTAATCCCACCATATCGGATAAGGCTTATGCCATCCCTGGTTGCTAAACAATTTTATCTTTAAGAACCGAATAAGTCAATATTGAACTTCAATTTACATAAAATGAGTAATATAATAATTAGCTGAATCATTAACAGAGGTGACACGTATGGAAGAAGCATATATCACTTTACCTAAGGGTTTTAAGGCAAACGGCGTTTCTGCAGGAATGAAGTGCAGCGACCCCGCTAATATAAATAAAGACGATCCGAGATCTTCATATCTTGATGTTTCTCTCATCTTATCGGATCTCCCCTGCAACGTTGCAGGAGTTTATACATCCAACCTTGTCAAAGGTCATTCACTCACAAGATCTATCGATATTATCAACTCAGGCAAGGAAGTTCGCGGCATTACCGTTAACAGCAAGGTTGCCAATGCATGCGTAGGTAAGATCGGTGTTAAGGATGCTGATGATATTGCCTCTTCCCTTGCAGGAAAGCTCGGCATTAATCCTGACGAGATCCTTACTGCTTCCACAGGAGTCATCGGAACAAGACTTCCCGTCGAGAAGATGATAAAGGTTCACGATGAACTCGTAAACGGCCTTTCGAGCGATCCTGAGAGTGCACACGATGCGGAATACGCGATGATGACCACAGATACGGTCCCCAAGGAGGTTGCAGCTTCTATCACGCTGAACGGCGGTCAGGAAGTTAATATCGCGGCTATTGCAAAGGGTTCTGGTATGATCCACCCCAACCTCGCTACAATGATCAGTGTTTTCACGACTGATGTTAAAGCCGATAACAAGGTTCTTGATAAGGCACTGAGAGCGGCTGTTGCTCATACATTCAACAGAGTCAGCGTTGACGGAGACACATCTGTATGCGATTCCGTCATAATAATGGCTAACGGTGCTTCAGAAGCTGTAATTGAAGACAGCAGTGAAGATTATAAGATCTTTGAGGAAGCTCTTACGGGTCTGTCTGAGGATCTAGCAAGGATGATCGCTTCTGACGGCGAAGGTGCGACGAAGTTTGTTGAGATAACTGTTTCGGGCGCCAAGGATGCGGATGACGCAAAGCTTGTAGTTACGTCTGTTGCAAGGTCTCCCCTTGTTAAGACAATGATCTTCGGCGAAGACTGCAACTGCGGACGTGTTATAACGGCTGCCGGATACAGCGGAGCTTCATTTGACCCTGATAAGATCGACATCAGACTGAACAGTCTTCTCACTTACGAGAACGGTATAGCAGTAGATTTTGATGAAGATCTTGCAAAGAAGCTTCTTGCAGGTCACGACATAAAGATAGAGATAATCCTTCACGAAGGAGATGCTTTCGACAGGATGTACACCTGCGACTTCTCCTACGATTACGTCAAGATCAACGGATCATACAGATCGTAGTATCTCGTCAGAATCCAGGATAACTGTAAAAGGTCCGTTGTTAACGAGGCTGACTGACATGTGCGCCCCAAAGACGCCTGTCTCGACAACTTCAGTCTCGGTTTTCACAAGGTCAACGATATAATTGAACAGGTCCTCGGCAAAGTCAGGTGCGGCGCTCTTTATGAAGTTAGGCCTGTTGCCCTTTTTGCAGTCCGCATAAAGGGTAAACTGTGAGACGAGCAGGATCTCGCCGCCAACATCCTTAATCGAGAGATTGATCTTGTCGTTCTCGTCCTTGAATATGCGGAGACCCATCATCTTCTTTACCATCTTGTCAGCGATCTCTTTTGTATCGCCGTCACCAATACCCACAAATACAAGGTACCCCTGCCCTATCTTACCGACAGTCTTACCATCAACATCGACTCTCGCTTCGTCTGATATCTGGATTACAAATCTCATCAGTTCTTAAACTCCGCAGAAGAATCCTGTATCTCATACATATACCAGTTGCCCTCGAGACAGTATGCGATCGAGTACACCTCAAGGTACTTGTTCTCACCATCCACCTCGAAATACACTTTGATGTCAACTATCTGCATGGACTCTATCTTTGACGCATCTACACCCTGGATCTGTGCTATATTGTCGATATAAAGCCCGTAGTCCTCATATCCGCCTTCGCTTGACAGTTCATTGTACTTGAGATACTGGGTACCGATGAATGTTCCGGGAACAACAAGACTGTTTGCGTACTCATCATAAAGATCGATATCAGATTCCTTGAGGTCTGATATAAACACCTCGGGATAACACTTCTCGAAGATCTCTTTGTTGCCGTTATAGATAGACTCAAAGAAAGCTCTTACGACCTGAGCGGAAGACTTGTTAACGTCCTCCATTACGACAGGATCGTCGAGATCCATCTTGGTTACAGCATTACGGTCACAACCCGTAAAATTGAAAGTTGCAAAAAGTGTGATGATCAATAATACACATACCGTTCTTACACGCATATCAATCCTTCTCCTTTTACTGTCCGTTCAAGATCTCGTCGACCTTGGCGATATATTCTTTTATCTTAACCTCATATCCGATGGATGTTGGTTCATAATACTTGCGTCCTATTGTCTTATCAGTCATGTACTGCTGCTTGACCACATGTCCCGGGAAATCATGTGCATACTTGTAATCGACACCGTAACCAAGCTCGCTCATACCTTTTGCAGGAGCATTGCGGAGATGCATCGGGACAACTCCCGTATCAGTATTCTCAACATCAGAAAGAGCTTTATTGATCGCCATATATGATGCGTTGGACTTGGGTGAAGCTGCAACCATTATACAAGCCTCTGCCAGCGGGATACGAGCTTCAGGCATACCGACCGCTATTGCTGTCTGAAAAGCCGCAACAGCGAGAAGAAGAGCATTGGGATTGGCAAGGCCCACATCCTCGGCAGCACAGATCATGATACGTCTTGCAAGGAACTCGATGGGCTCTCCGGCCTTAAGTGCTCTTGCGAGATAAAGAATGGCAGCATCGGGATCAGAGCCTCTCATCGACTTGATCATCGCGCTGATATTGTCATAATGATTCTCTCCGTCCTTATCAAAAGCGATGATCCTGCTCTGCATACAGTCAGCTATGACCTCATCAGTAAGTACGACACGCCCCTTTGAATCAGGTGCTGTTGTAATGACCGCAAGTTCAAGAGCCTTAAGGGCATTCCTGGCATCACCGTTGCTGTTATATGCGATCTTTGAGATCGTCTCGTCTGAGATCACCACTTCAGTATCTCCGTATCCCCTTTCTTTGTCAGAAATGGCATTGCGGAGGATCGTCTCGATGTTCTCCTGTGTGAGCGGATTGAGCTGAAGGACTGTTGACCTTGATATAAGAGCCTTGTTTACCTCAAAGAACGGATTCTCCGTCGTCGCTCCGATGAGTACTATCGTTCCGTTCTCGACAAATGGCAGAAGGCTGTCCTGCTGAAGCTTGTTGAACCTGTGGATCTCATCGATAAAAAGGACCGTTCTCTTGCCTTCACTGAGGATCGGATTCTGTGCGTCTGCGATGACATTCTTGATGTCAGAGACACCTGCTGTAACTGCATTGATCTGTTCGAACCTGAAACTGGATGTAAGCGCTATAACCCGTGCCAGTGCAGATTTACCTACCCCGGGAGGACCAAAAAGAATAATTGAGGACAGTCTGTCTGCCTCAATCATTCTTCTAAGCATCTTGCCTTTGCCGATAATATGTTCCTGACCTACATACTCATCGAGATTCCTCGGTGACATCCTGTAAGCCAGTGGCTTGCTGTTACTGTCATAAAACTCCGGCATTATTTAAGATCGGGATAAAGCGGGTACTTCGAAGTAAGCGCAGCTACTCTTGCCCTTACCTCATCCTTCTTATTCTCGAAATCGAAGATGCAGAGTGAGATAAGATCTGCTATCTCAACCATATCATCCTCGTTCATGCCTCTGGATGTAACAGCGGCTGTACCGATCCTGACTCCTGATGTAACGAAAGGCTTCTCAGGGTCAAAAGGAATTGTATTCTTGTTTGCCGTAATGTCGCAGTCATCGAGTCTGAGCTGCAGTTCCTTACCGGTAATGCCTGTACCTCTGAGGTCGATCAGCATGAGGTGATTATCTGTACCTCCGGAAACGAGCTTAACGCCTCTTGCAAGAAGTGCCTCTGACAGAGCCTTTGCATTCTTTACGATACCGTTTGCATACTCTCTGAACTCGGGAGAAAGAGCTTCCTTAAATGCAACTGCCTTTGCAGCGATGATGTGCATCAGAGGACCACCCTGCTGTCCGGGGAATACTGCGGAGTTTATCTTCTTTGCAAGGTCTTCGTCATTGCACATTATAACGCCGCCACGGGGACCTCTTAAGGTCTTATGTGTTGTTGTAGTTGTAATGTCTGCGATCGGGACCGGATTAGGATGGAGTCCTGCTGCAACAAGTCCCGCGATATGAGCCATATCAACGAAGAGGTAAGCACCTACCTCGTCTGCGATCGCGCGGAACTTATTGAAATCAATGATCCTGGGATAAGCTGAAGCACCTGCAACGATTACCTTCGGCTTGCACTCAAGAGCCTTTGCACGAACTGCCTCATAATCGATCATCTGTGTCTCGGGATTAACCTGATAGAACTCTGAGTTATATGTTCTTCCCGAAACATTAAGCTTCATACCGTGTGTCAGGTGGCCGCCGTGAGAAAGATCCATACCGAGGATCGTATCACCGGGCTGAAGGATAGCAAAATAAACAGCTGTATTAGCCTGGGCGCCTGAATGGGGCTGAACATTGGCATACTTAGCACCAAAGAGCTGCTTTAATCTGTCGATAGCAAGCTGTTCTACGATATCTACATATTCACATCCGCCGTAGTATCTCTTTCCCGGATAACCTTCTGCATACTTGTTTGTAAGGGGTGAGCCTGCGGCCTCAAGTACCGCCTCTGATACAAAATTCTCCGAAGCGATGAGCTCGATCTTATTTCTCTGTCTTTCAAGTTCCTGAGAGATCGCAGAAAAGATCTCCGGGTCTTCCGCCCTGATGTGATCGTACATATATATGCCTCCAATAATGAATTTCCTGCAATAGTTTACTTTATTTAAATATATAAGTAAATATCAATTTATGTTGGCAGGTTTACCGAGAATCTCGCCTTTAGGGCCGAGTTTTCTCGGGATAATGATATGACCTGTAACACTGCCGAATACATCAGTAATATCCTGTTCGTTAATCTGGAACTGGAAGTTAACTCTGTTATCGTTGGCAGAGAAGATCTGGTTTACGAAATGGAACTCATCGTTAACTACAGGCTCGGATACAGGCGTAAGGAAATACTTTTTCCATGTGAGGTAATCAAATCTCTCGATGGGGCCTTCAAGATTCAGGAGTCTTCTCATCGTTCCGTTTATGAGAACCGTCTTCCAGTTAGCATCAACAACTACTACAGGGAACGGCACACTCTCAACCAGCAGAGTGTTCTCACGCTGTGCATTGGCAAATTCAGTTACATCGTGTGCTATACCGATCGTACCGATAACATCACCGAATTCGTTATATACGGGAGATTTGTAAGTAGCAAGCTTTACCATCCCGTCTTCCGTCGAAAGAGTCTCGTCGAGTTTCAGAGTCCTGAGCTCCTTCAGCACGAGTTCTTCCGAATCAACACAGACCAGATCACCCGGTACATGATCTTCTTTTTTGACATTCCAGATATAGTAATGATCTCTATCCTCACACTCTTCCTTTGACTTGTGGACTGTCTCGGAAAAAGCCTTGTTAACGTAATGATGCCTGCCTTTAAGATCCTTGCACCAGCTCATCTCTGGAATGGAATCCAAGGCTGTGAAATACAGATTTTTGAAGAACCATGCGTTATGCTCATTTACGATATTCCTGATGGTCTTCTTGAATCTGCTCTTAGTAACATTTGCATTCTCATTCAGCGGCCAGATATCATCCACGAAATCACTTCTGTTATTGAGAGCCTGGGAATCCTGGGAATTGCAGATATAAACAGAATAGATCCTGGATTTACTGCTTGCTGCGCCTCTGAAGCCCATCGCCTCATCAACACTCTCCGTGATAAGAAGGCAAAAACCTACCGCATCATCAATCATATCGCAGAACTTGAGTTCTGCACCTTCTATCTTGCCTACTGTTTTAAGAACATCTTCTATGCCTTTGTTGGAGAGATTACAGAAAACATTGATGCGAATAGTGTTCATGATATCACCGCCATGTCAAACTTGTTTATAAGTATATCAAATCAGATGACGATTGTCTCAACATCCTTGAGGCCAAGTTCAATCATGTTGGGAATATTGATATTTTTCTCCGCATTTATAACATCGTCCTTTGTGGGATGTGTCTTCGGATGTTTCGCGACGAAGATCGTACAACAGTCTTCATAGGGCAGGATCGATGTCTCGAATGCCCCTATCCTTCTCGAAATATCGCATGTATCCTGCTTGTCCAGACCTATCAGAGGTCTGAGGATCGGCATCTTAACGACCTCATTCGTGACGTTGATCGCTTCAAGAGTCTGGCTTGCGACCTGTCCGAGGCTCTCGCCCGTGATCAGACACTTGCAGTTATTCTGCTGCGCAAGTCTCTCCGCGATCTGGAGCATGACTCTTCTCATGGTGATAGTGATCATATCCTGCGGACTGTTCCTGACCATGTCAAGCTGTATCTCAGTAAAGTTAACGATGTGGAGCTTCAGCGTGCCTGAGAAGCCTGATACGATCCTTGCAAGCTCGATTACCTTATCCTTTGCCTGATCGCTCGTATAAGGATGAGAGTGGAAATATACGCACTCGAGCGGCATTCCGCGGCTTGCCATCATATATCCTGCAACAGGGCTGTCGATACCTCCGGAAAGGAGGAGCATGCCCTTACCTGCCGTTCCGACAGGAAGGCCTCTGTGAGCCATTATCTTGCCCGAATATACATAGTTAAAATCCCTGACCTCAATATTGAGGATGAAATCAGGATCCTTCATCTTTGCTGACAACTGAGGGAATGCTTCAATAATGTCTCCGCCTGCCTCAGCACTTATCTCTCTTGAATCCATCGGGAAGCTCTTGTCACCGCGTCTTGCTTCGACCTTAAAAGTCTTGTATTCAGGATGTTCCTGAAGCAGAACTCTCGTATACTCAACGGCTTCCTTACGGATAACTTCAAAATCGCCTTCAAACTTCACCGCGAAACTGACAGAAACAATACCAAAGACCTGCGTCACGGCCTTCATGATATCCTGAGCAGCCTCACCGTCCGCGAAATTGGGATTATCCTCTTCCTTGGGTTCGATCCATATCCTGCTCTGACTCTGATAGATATCGAGTTTTCCAAATCCCCTTAATCTCCACTTGAGATTATGCTTGAGCTGTGTCTCAAAATTACCCCTGTTAAGTCCTTTGAGCGTGACTTCGCCCATTCTTGCCAGAATAACATTACCCATAAATACACTTCCTGATCAGTTATTATCCGACGAGATACTTTGCGTAGATCTCATCGACGGTCTTAATAAACTCTTCAGCCTCTTCCATAGTATTCTCTCTTGAGAATGAAAGTCTTACGGCATTCGAAGCGATCATACGGTCAATACCATATTCCAGAAGAACATAGCTTACCTTCTTCGCCTTGGATGAGCAGGCTGACACCGTGGATACAAATATATCATATATCTCGAGACAATGTAACATCGTCTCTGACTGAAAACCTCTAAAAGAACAGTTAAGAACAAAAGGCAGAGCATCGTCTGGAGAAAGTATGATATTTCCCCTCTTTGCGAGCTCATCGCGCAGATACGAATTGATCTCCCTGATGTTCTTATACGCCTCTTCCCTTGCTTTGACAGCTGCAGAAAGAGCAGCTTCAAACGATGAGGCCAGGAGCAGGCTCTCCGTTCCCGATCTCATTCCCTTCTGCTGACCGCCGCCAAGGATAAGCGGGTCAATTCTCGTATTATTCTTAACATAGAGAACACCGACGCCTTTGATACCGTGGATCTTGTGACCTGAGAATGAAGCCATCTCAACACCCATCTTGCCGAGGTCTATTGCCAGCTTGCCGAGAGACTGGACACAGTCAAGGTATATTGCACATTTACGGTTCAATGTATTACGAATGCTGACTATGTCTTCCAATGGCAATATCGCGCCGGTCTCATTGTTGACATGGGTAAAGCACATCAGCGAGCAGTCAGCGATATTCTCTCTTATCTGATCGAGATCAGGCTTGCCGTCCCTTCCTACGCTGATATAAACAACTTCATATCCTTCCTTCTCGAGAAGAGACAAGACCTCAAGAGTTGCCTTGTGTTCAGTCCGTGTGGAAATGATCTTACTGCCGCTGCGCTTATTGCGGGAGACAAATCCTCTTATCGCAGTATTAGCGCTCTCAGACCCGCAGGAAGTAAAGAATATCTCATCTGGCTTCGCACCGAGAATTGAAGCAACAGAAGCCGTTACTCTCTTATACTCCTTATCCGCCGCAACCCCGAGTTTATGAAGCGACCCCGGATTTCCGAAGAGGTCGCTTGCAAGCTGTTCAGTTACAAGATCCCTGACTTCATCGCAGGGCCTTGTCGTAGCACTGTTGTCGTAATAGATCATACCTTGAGTTCTACTGCGTTAACGTTAAGATCGTCCTTATACTTCTCAAGGAGCGGCTTTACAGCTTCATCGAGGAATGCCGTAACCTGCTCAGGACATCTGCCGATGTAGAGCTTGGGATCCATGAACTTATCTGTATCCTCGAGTTTGATGCCGAATACAGGGTCATTTGCGATCCTCGTAAGAAGATCATTAGGCTTTCCTTCTTCCTTAACGACCTTACCGGCTTCCATTGAGTAGACTCTGATCCTCTCATGAAGATCCTGTCTGTCCCCATTCCTGTACTTAACAGTATCCATGATGATATTCTCTGTTGCCATGAAAGGAAGCTCATCCATCATGTGCTTGTTGATAACCTTCTCATAGACAACGAGACCGTCTGCGATATTGGCATAGATACCGAGGATCGCATCAACAGCAAGGAATGCCTCGGGAACTGATATACGCTTGTTTGCAGAATCATCGAGTGTTCTCTCAAACCACTGCTCGGATGCCGTCATCATAGGACTTGTAGATGCGGAGATTACATATCTTGCAAGAGATGCTATTCTCTCAGATCTCATAGGATTGCGCTTGTAAGCCATAGCGGAAGATCCGATCTGACCCTTCTCAAAAGGCTCCTCGATCTCCTTCAGATGCTGAAGAAGTCTTATATCATTCGAGAACTTGTGCGCACTCTGGGCAATTCCGCAGAGAGCATTAAGAACCATGGAATCAACCTTACGTGAATACGTCTGGCCTGATACATAGTATGAAGACTCAAAACCCATCTTTGAGCAGATCTTCTTATCAAGCTCAACACACTTGCTGTGATCTCCGGAGAAGAGTTCAAGGAAGCTTGCCTGCGTTCCTGTCGTTCCCTTGCATCCGAGAAGCTTAAGACTGTCGGCAACATGTACTACTTCCTCAAGATCGAAAGTGAGATCCTGAAGCCAGAGTGATGCTCTCTTACCTACAGTAACGAGCTGTGCGGGCTGGAAATGCGTAAATCCCAGTGTGGGTGTTGCCTTATACTTGTCTGCAAAATCAGCAAGCTCCTTGATAACTACAACCAGTCTCTTGCGGGTAAGCTCAAGAGCTTCTCTCATCAGGATAATGTCAGTATTGTCTCCGACATAGCATGATGTTGCACCGAGATGGATGATACCCTTTGCATTAGGACACTGAACACCATATGCATAAACATGGCTCATTACGTCGTGTCTTCTCTTCTTCTCTTCTTCAGCAGCTACATCATAGTTGATATCATCTGCGTGAGCCTTAAGCTCATCTATCTGCTCCTGAGTGATATTGAGTCCGAGCTCCATCTCTGACTCAGCAAGTGCGATCCAGAGCTGTCGCCATGTCTTGAACTTCTTGTCGGGCGAGAAGATATACTGCATCTCGCGGCTGGCATATCTGGAATTAAGCGGGCTCTCGTATGTGTCTTTCATATTATGCCTCCAGGATCTTGTCTATAGCAGTAATTTTAGCACATACGGCAAGTACATTTACAGCCTGTTCTATATCACTTACCGAAGGGAAGCTGGGAGCGATCCTGATATTTGAATTTGCGGGATCCTTACCATAAGGATATGTAGCGCCTGCGGGCGTAAGAGCCACACCTGCATCCTTGCACATCTGAACGACCTTATCAGCAGTACCGGGCATAACGAAAAGGCTGACAAAATAACCGCCCATAGGCTTATGCCATGTTGCTACACCGGTACCGTCGAGGTTCTCGGAAAGAACCTTGTCGACCATCTCAAACTTAGGTCTTAAAATCCCGGCATGCTTGCTCATATGAGCCATTACAGCCTTAAGGTCAGGAAGCATCCTTGCGTGAGCGAGCTGATTGACCTTATTATTGCAGATAGTCTGAACAGCCATGATCTTCTTTGCGTAGTCGAGATTGTCCTTATTTGCTGCAATACAGGAGATTCCTGCACCTGCAAAAGTTACCTTTGATGTGGATGCGAACTCATATACTCTTGAAGGATTGTCGTATTCTTCGCAGAGGCCGAGGATATCGGGAACCTTGCCCTGCTTTGCCTTATCATCACTAAGATGATGAATAACATATGCGTTGTCCCAGTAGATCCTGAAGTCCTTTGCAGCAGTCTTCATGGAAGCAAGTCTTCTGCATGTCTCTTCGGAATAAACGATTCCGTCAGGATTGCTGTATACGGGGTTGCACCAGATACCGAGAACCTTCTCATCCTTTACGAGTTCTTCAACGACATCCATGTCAGGGCCACTCTCTGTCATGGGAACTGTGATGAGCTCAAAGCCCAGAGTCTCAGTTACTCTGAAATGTCTGTCATAACCAGGAGCAGGACAAAGCCACTTTCTTCCCTCGATCTGCGCCCAGGGCTTATCGGAATCATGCTCACCGAAGACCATAGCTCTCATGATGCTGTCAAACATCTGGTTGAGACTTGATGAGTTGCCGAGAAATATCTTGTCATAAGTTGTATCAAGTATCTGAGCGAAAACCTCTCTCATGTCATTGATACCTGCAGGACAGCTGTAGTTCCTTGTATCGGTTCCGTCCTTTGCCTTGTATCCGTCTTTGGAAAGATTGGAATACATACCGACCGAAAGATCGAGCTGCTCAGGGCTGGGCTTTCCTCTTGTCATATCAAGTGCAAGGCCCATCTCTTTGTACTTCTCATACATGGACTTCAGCATTGCTCTCTCGTTTGCAAGTTCTTCTCTACTCATCTCAACGTAAGATTTCATAAGATCCTCTTTCTTGTAATTTTTGCAAGATTTTTTATGTCATATTTCATTTTTCTTGCCGTATACCGCTTTTTAACCTTGGTGATTATATAAAACTTGCAAGAAATAAACAACAGATTTTCATTTAATGCTTTTAAAAAGGAATAAAATCTACATTTTGTACCAATCCCCGCCCGTCTAACGTCACTTGAGCTATTAAAAAGTAAATATTTTTGTTAAAGAGATCATATCTGTTTATCAGATATCTTGTTGTATTTTTGATCTTTTTGCGTTTTGAAGCAGTAACGCTTTCAGCCGGGGTCGGGTATCCCGGGCTCGGCTTTCTTGCTCTGACTTCTATTATGTATACCGTCGTAGAGTCGGTAAACACCAGGTCGAGCTCCCCTACATTATGGATACTGAAGTTCCTTACGAGAAGCTTTGCGCCTCTCGATTCGAAGACAGCGGCTACGTGGTCCTCGGCCCTCTGTCCTGTCTGTTTCGTTGTCTCTCGTTTATTCATCTTTGTCTCACTTTCGATTAAGTTATATAATTAGTTATCTTTGTTTACCGGGAGGAATTATCGATGATATCGTCCAAGATGAAAGAATCCATAAAGAACGGATCAGCTATCCGCAAGATGTTTGAAGAGGGCAACAGGCTCAAAAAGATCTATGGGGCTGATAATGTATATGACTTCTCCATCGGCAACCCCGACCTTGAACCGCCCAAAGAGGTCCGCGACGCGCTCATCGACATCTCATCTTCTGACATTCCCGGCATGCACGGCTACATGAGCAACAGCGGCTACGAGAGCACACGCAAGGTCATCGCTGACAGAAGATCAGCTGAGTCAGGTCTTGATATAGGTCCCGAAGCTGTCTGCATGACAGTCGGCGCGGCTGCTGCAATGAACGACGTTTTACATTCTCTTCTCGATCCCGGAGATGAGGTTATCGTCCTCGCTCCTTACTTTATGGAATACAACAGCTATATCGCCAACCACAACGGCAAAGTCGTTATCGTTAATACTGACGATAAGTTTATGCCTCATACAGAAGACATTGCTGCAGCCATCACTTCACGAACAAAGGCAATAATCATCAACACTCCCAACAATCCTTCCGGAGTTATCTACTCAGAAACCTTCCTAAGCGAGCTGAACAGTCTCCTCAAGTCACAGGATCACGTTATTCAGGTCATCTCAGACGAGCCTTACATCGATCTCGTTTATGACGGACTTTCCGTTCCCTGCGCCCTCAAATACATTGACGATCTTGTCATCTGCTTCTCGTGGAGCAAATCGCTCTCACTTCCTGGAGAACGCATCGGATACACACTCGTAAGTCCGGGCAACAGGGACTTTGAGGATCTCACTCAGGCGATCGTCCTTTCCAACAGAACACTGGGAAGTGTCAATGCGCCCGCCATCTGGCAGAGAGTGATCGAACGCGCCATTGACGCAAAGGTGGATGTGTCTGATTACGAGAAGCGAAGAGATCTTCTCTATTCCAACATCGTCGACGCAGGTTTCGACTCCGTCAAGCCTTCAGGTGCGCTCTACATATTTATGAACACACCCGAGGGGATGAGTGACGAAGCATTCGCAGACAAGTGCGCATCCCATAATCTGCTCCTTGTAAAAGGCGCAAGCTTTGCAAAGCCGGGATACTGCCGTCTTGCCTTCTGCGTATCGGAAAGCACGATAAGGAACTCCCGCAAGGCTTTCTTTGCCATCGCCAAAGAACTCGGGATACCGCACAGATCTTCTCTATAAAGCTCCGACTACGACGACCCTGCCTTCAGGAACAGAATAATCACAAGTCACAAGAGTAATAAATCTTGTGTATTCCCTGTGTCCGTCTTCAAGACGAAACATAGACAGGGCCGTTATCTTCTGTCTGTATTCTTCTTTAGAAGCATCATCCGCAAAAGAGATCTTATCCTCCCACCTGTATCCTGACGAAGCCATACTCTGCACAAAGACCGATATGACTTCATAACTGTATAAACCTTCTTCTGTCAAAAAAGTGATCGTCCTGTGCTCATGCGCCCATTCCTCATCCTTATACTTTCCCAGTTCTCCAAACATCGAGCCGTTGCGCATATGATGACCATAGATGATCACATTATCATCTGAGGGAAGATTTCCAGCCGGAATAAAAAGGCTTCCATATGAAGAGGAAGCACCGTCGGGGCGGTGATCAAGATAAAATCCGACCGATGCTTCCTCTTCCGACATGACAGGGTATGATATATCCGTATCAGGTATGGAGACCCACCCTGCCAGGTCAAGAAAGGAGTCGTATGACCTGAGCATCTTCTCATCTGCCGAATATGAGGATGCCGAAGTCCTGAGTTGTTCATAGTATTTCTCGTCTTCAGCCTTTCTGCTTATATTCCGGATAATACCGCTGTAGTTCTTATAAGCCCTGGCGGCACTAAGCCCCAGAACAAGCAGGAGGATCATCAGGAGCAATACTGTCTTAAGGGTCTGATCTGCGTTATGTCTCATATCCTTTGCGTCTCTTTGAAAGGATCACGATTATTCCCGCAGCAGAAATAACTGTACCGGCCAGAGCAAGAGTACCATATACAAGATCTGATGTATTGCTTTCTTCACCTGTCTTTGGAACGTCCCTCTTGAACGTAACCGTCTGTTCCCTGTTTGACGGATCGCAGTGGCTGCAGATAAGGATCTTCTCATTCTCCGAAGAACCTGTAACCATGTATGCTTCTTCAAAGACAACGATCTTATTGCCTTCATTAAATGAACTTCCGTCAAACTCAAACGGAACTTCAATTATTCCGGACGGTTCATCAGGTATCAGAAGTGTTCTCGATACTACCGCATTATTGTTTGAGTCCTTAACAGTCCCGCCAGTTGACACGTCAACAAGTGTTCCCTCGATTATATATCTCTCACCCGGGGCGAGATTCGCATATCTTACACTGTCAACGATTCTGACGTTAGTACCGCGCATAACATACTTCTCACCATTTCCACCTGATGCTCTTGTAATGAGTTCAGGAACACCGACCGTCTGTGAACCGTCTTCAGGATCAGCATGTTCAGCTATGAGTGTATCTTCAAACCACAGTTCTTCAAACGCCACGATCTGTCTGCCGGGAAGCTCTGTAGTATCAACTGTATAGGAGACATCAACAGATCCGTCAGAACCATCAGCAACAAAAGATTTCTCCGCAGTTATCACGTTTCCGTTTGCATCTGTAATTTCTTCTCCTGTTTCCTTATTGATCAGTCTGCCTGTAATTACATATTCTGTCCCGGGAACAAGATTCTCATATCTGACTGTATCAACGAGTACCGTATCGGGAGAGATCGTTACCGTATGTGTCCCCGTTTCGCAATCTGTGAACTCAGTTTCCAGATCAGGGACATATATAGTCTGTGCGCGGTCATTGATATCTGCATGGACAGCTATCGTTACCGAAGTATGCCTCAGCGTCTCAAATGCCACTAGCGTGCATCCCTTATACTTAGTTACATCGACGACAAACTGGACTTCCGCAGTGCCGCTTACTCTTATGGTACCGTCTGCTGATACGGCACCCGTTCCGTCATCTTCCGGCGTAAACGTCGTAACACCTGTAATTCCTGTACTTGTATGAGAACTGTCCCCGTTTTCAGAACCGTCCCTGATCACCAGTTCGCCGGTCAGTGTATATGTGCGTCCGGCGATAAGATTTGTGTATCTTACGGTATCTATAATCACTGACGAATCAGAATACTCAGGGATCTTGTCTCCCTTGTCTGATGTGAGGGCCGTCTCAAAGGACATTTCGTTAACAAATACCACTGTAACCGGAACAGGGGTCGAAACAGACGTCGTATCAACAGGTTCGATTACAACTGTCTTAACCTCCGAACTTCCGATATACATCTCCGGTGCAACATGTTCCACCACGAAATACATCCCCGGTCTTAAACCCTTTCCCGTTGTCTCATATCTTCCGTTACGTTCAACGATCCTGACATCAAACAATGATCCGTCAATAAACGTCTTTGCGGTCTGATCTGTCTCAGGATCATATGATCCGTTTCCGTCCGTATCCTCATAGATCTCGAAATACGCTCCGGAAAGCTTCACATCCTCATCTCTGCTGTCATTCTTGACTACATGGACAGGAGCCTGATACGGTTCATCAAACGCTTCTATCACATATGCGTTTATCATCTGACCGTTAACCTCAACACTGCTCTGCGGCAGCCCCGAAACGGTTACGGGATATATCATATCAGAATTATAATAGCCAAAAGGCGGATTTGCTTCCTCCACAATATAACTTCCTATGCCTGCACCGTAGAAAAGAGCAATACCGTCGTTGTCTGTATCCGTGGATGACGAATAACTGTTCCGCTCATCGCCGTCCAGCACGCCATTTCCGTTCAGATCATTATAAAGCCTGAATGTTGCCCCTTTCAGATACTCTCCCGTTATCACATCTTTCTTGACAGCTGCTATTACCGTTGAAACTCTGTTATAAGCACAAACCCTTGCGTCCGCTGAGGAAGATGATGTCAGATGAACAAGTGCGGAATCTCCCCGCAGGCTTGTCCCGTCCTGCCAAGACAAAGCATAACCTTCACTTACATTCTCACTGATGCTGTACCATCCTAGAGGCAGACTGTCTGCAGATGCGATACCATTTTCATCAGTTACGGCAGTAACTGCGTGAACGCTTTCTTCTGACGGAGTATTCCCGTTGCCGAGGTAATCGATTTCAAACGAAACCCCTGCTATGTTGCCGTCATCAGATGATTTGCTTACAGTAACCCCCGACATCTGTCTGTCGTTAGTTGCTATGACCGTCATCTCATCGCCGCTGCCTAAGCCTGTCGTATCAAAAGTATAACTGTATCTGTTCTCTGACAGGAACTTCCATCCCGATTCATTGCGAACTGTATAAGGGATCTCCGTATCAGCATATGTATCAGGAACATACTCTTCGACTAAAGTATATGTTCTGTCCTTGAGCACAGGATATGAAGAACCGATAACGCTGCCGTCCGACTTTCCGGTAAACCAGTTCCAACCGTCAGAATATCTGTAATATGCAAGTGCATCCCCGTCGGTGCTGTCCCCCTTATAAAGCGAGAATACGGTATTCGTAACTGTATATCCGTTGGATGTCTCCTTTAGAACGCAGAGTCCTGATCCGTCAGTAAAATCCGCATTGCTGTTATTCCCGAGATAAACATATTCAGGGCTGTTTAATCCGTCATATCCGTAGAATGTATTTCCATAAACTTTCTCTTCGCCGTTATATACCTCTGTGGCGAGAGTTCTGCTGCCAAGGTCATATGAATATGTGACCTTATAAGTATTCTCATCTTTGATGTCTTCATATAAAAGAACTGCATCGCCGTTAAGTCCGGTTATGTGGTCAGGAGCTTCCGTTTCCTTTACGTAAAAACAGGCATCATAAGAACCGTTCATCCTGTTCGTAAGATGTATCATCGAAGCTGATTCGTCCGCGCCGTTAAGAGCATTCGTATAGTCAGTATATATTCCGTCTCCGTCATTATCCTTCAGTGTTCCGGCAACGTTTGAGAGGCTCTCATCGGAATAGAAAGTAAACTCTGCTCCTGTCATCCTGTTATCGCCTGACGTATTCTTTATAATGGCTGGAATTACATATGATTCCTTGCCTATATAATCAGACTGCGAATCAACGTACAAAAGCCACTGCTGTCCGTCCCCGGAACGCTGATCCGGGGAATAAAGATACAGATCACCGCTGTATTCAGGAGCATGCGCTATGATGTTCATGTACTGCATTAGCTGAATCTTGCGGTATGTGTAATTCTGGTTTCCGTTGCCGTTATCACCAAATGCAAACGCCGAATGGCTTCCGTATGTATAAGTCGCCTTATCCGGCTCCGTTCTCGTAAACGAATAATAAAGAGTTCCTGAAAGATGGTATCTCTCACCTGTTATCATACGGCTTGCGATCGCATGTGCAGCACCGTAAAGACCGCTTATGCTCTTGCCTACTCTGCCGGACGCTATATTGAAAGCCTTGTATCTGGACATTGCATCAGTGCTGACAACAAGATCCCTGTAGATACCTGTTGCCTCAATAGGACTGTTGAAATTCAGTTCCACACCGAGATTACCGCTTGCCGCAGTATAGGTCTTGGACAGAGGATAATAGACCCAGTGACCGTCATTTACCATCCACGCGATCTTTCTCAGGATCTGCTCATCGTTATAATCAGACAGATCCGAATCCCTGAACGCTTCCTCCCATATCGTATATGTGCCGTCACTTGACGTTAGATTGGCAGATGCCTCAAGAAGATGTGAGTTCATCCCGCTGTACTGCGACAGGCCTGATACATCCATCCTGTAGGCCTTGCCGCCGTTTCCCGGAGTATTGTGAGATGCGGCAACACAAATGGCGTAATGCTTCCGCCCGTCTGCATAAACCTGATACAGAGATGTCGGATACTGGTTCTGCAGATCGAAACACACATTTCCAAAACTCCTCGCTACATCAGTGATCGTAACAGGAACTTCCTTTGCCGTAAGCGGAGACCTTATATCAGTCAGCGGATCGATCCAGGATGCCGCCGCAATGGATAATGTGCCGATCGCAAAGATGGACACTGCTGACAGAACCGCTGTTACCTTTCTTAATATACTGTTTTTCATAGTGAACACCTCATTTAAGACTCTTCATGCATTTAAGATTCCGCTCATCACTGTCATACATATAGAGATTGTGAGAAAGGATATTGCCGTCATTGTCAGGATCATATGTGATCGAGATAAAGTTCAGGTATTCTTCTATCTCGTCTATGAACTCCGCAGAGAAAGCAATCGAACACTTCTCTGAATAAGGAATGACATAAAAGTCACCGCCCAATTTTTCTGCGATCTTCTTAAGCGTATTAGGATAGAAGAGAACGGCAGATCCGGCCTTTGAATAAAGATCCGAGACGATCAGCATCGAGCTTATAGACTCGGGAATAACTATATCCTCGGGAATCGATGCTTTTGTCTTTCCTGATATCTCCTTTATGCTGTCGAAACATGCCGGCATAATCACTGCAGCATTCTTTATTGCATCCTTATGGAGCTGCTCAAGAGTGATTCCGTATCTGCTCAGAAGATCATTATCGATAAGGGCCGAACCATACAGCTTGCTGTCATACTCAAATCTGATACTGTACGTTATAACAAACTCCCCATCCACCTTATGCGGAATACTGTCGAGTCTTTCACCAGCGTCCTCGAGATTAAGGACTCTGATAAACAGCTGTTTCTTTGTCTTCTTGTAGTCAAAAAGAGCTCCCACGTCACCTGTCGACTTTATAGGCGGTTTTGTCAGAACGATATCAGCCATCTCCGGCAGGAGCAGTTCAGGATCGTCTCCCATCAGATACCGGTCATAGAACATATCGAGATTGATGACACTTGATACCCGCTCGTTCTCAGGCCGCATTATCATCCCGTGGTAACTGATATCATGCTTGGTCATGTTCTCAAACCGCGGCTTGACCTTCTTGTACTTCGCCGGCAGATATGACTTCACATTCTTCCCCGACCACTTCTTAAACTCTTCAAAACTCATCTTTTCCATAAATGTTCCTTTCCTCTTCGCGGCATAAAAAAACGACCCGGAAAGGGTCGTTGATCGTCACACGAAAATATTAGATTGAAGTAGCTTAAGTATAGTATGTCATGCATTCTCATACAATGCCTGAAAGTCTCATAAACAGGGGGTAAAAAATGCAATCCATTTCGGAGAAATTGTTCTTAAACCCCCGTGATCATTACCTCTCAGACGTCTCTCGAAATCGTGACCAGTGTTCTTCCGCTCCTGATGCTGATCTCAAACCCCGACTCTCCATCTGAAAGTTCATTTGATACCGAAAGTGAACCTAACGCATCGATCGATGCATCCTGCAGCGGATAGGCAAGACCTTTTGTCGTAACACCTTCAATACGGCTGCAGCCAAATGGTATGATCGATATTGCTACCTTGCCGTCGATACCTTCAACATTAAGCGTATCCACGCCTGACATCGGGATAACGTCGCTCCTGCCGTCAGTTGCGGTTATGTCAAAGCCTGCTTCCTTATACTTTATAAGCAGGGACAGATTGGAAAGCTCATGGTCTATCCTTCCCGTAAGCGAGCATACAAGCGTTATCTCTGAACCTTCAGGACATGACTCCAGCGCAATCTCTGTATCCGTCTCATCCTTATGTGAAGGATATGTCTTAAAAGGTATCCTTCTTGAACGCATCATCTCGAATGTCTCTGCGGAGATGGAATCCATGTCTCCAAGGACTTCATCCGGAACAATTCCGTGTCTGACACAAAAATCCGCACCTGAATCAGCACAGATTATCCTGTCTGAACCTCTTACGATATCAGCGGCCTCATCAAAGACCGGTCCGCCTGTAACTATTGCAATGCGCATTCTATCAAATCTCTTACAGCCTTTCCCTGATCTTCCTTTCCAAACACGGCACTGCCCGCAACGAGGAGCTTTGCACCTGCGTCATGTGCTTCTTTTATAGTCGACATATTTATACCGCCGTCAACAGACAGAATAGCATCAGAACCGATCTTATCCAGTTCAGCGCGGACAAGGGAAATCCTCTCCGTTGATCCGTCCATATAGCTCTGTCCTCCAAAGCCGGGTCTTACGGACATTATCAGTACAAGATCCGCATAAGGAAGGTACGGATATATCGTCTCTATCGGTGTATCGGGATGAATGGCGATACCTGCCTTCTTTCCCAGAGCTCTGATCTTATTACAGAGGCCTTCTATATCATCACTGCATTCAATGTGGAATGTGATGTAATCGCATCCCGCAGCGGCAAAAGGCTCAATATATTTCCCGGGATCGGTTATCATGAGATGACAGTCAAAGATCATATCAGTATGCTTTCTTATCGTCTTGATGACAGGCACACCTATCGTAAGATTGGGCACATAGTGACCATCCATTACATCAAGATGAAGGAATTTGCAGAAAGGTTCTATATCCTTGATATCCTTCATCAGATAACCAAAATCGGCTGACAGGATAGACGGAGCTATCTCTATATCGTTCATTTACGTATCCTCCCGGTATATGTATTGCGAAGCGCATAAAGCTCTTCATAAAACTCTTTGTATCTGTCGTATCTTCCCTGATCGACATTTCCCCTGACGGCGCATTCCTTCTCTCCTATATGCCTGCAGTCATCAAATTTGCAGCCAGTCGACAGCTCGCTGATCTCAGGATACCCGAGTATTACATCCGAATAAGTTATCCCCAGTTCGTACAGGCTGAGAGATGTAAATCCCGGCGTATCGACAAGGAAATCGTCTCCGAAATCAAAGAGTTCCACATGCCTTGTCGTATGTTTTCCCCTCTTAAGTCTCTCGGAAACATTACCTGTCTTCATATGTTCCCCTTCAAGGATGCTGTTGAGCGCAGTACTCTTGCCAACGCCTGAAGGTCCCGCAAAGCCTGTGATGCCCGGAAGGAGCGAATCCCTGATCTTATCAAGCGAGATCATGTCATCCGTCCCGGAGATAAATACGGTATAACCGCAGTCTCTGTAAACCTTTGCCAGCTGTTCGCAGTAATTCCTGTCAAGATCACCCTTCGTAAAGACGATTACCGGCTTTATATCAAGTGTCGCAGTTATTATAAGCATCTTGTCCAGGAGCTTTAAGTCCGGCTCTGGATCCTTACAGGCAAACGTCAGTATAAGAGTGCTGATATTTGCTACCGGAGGTCTTATAAGCACATTCTTTCGCTCAAGTATCCTGTCGATGATATACGGCACATCAGGATCACTGGTCTCTGAAATGACCACATTATCACCAATGGCAGGAGTAATCTTCCTGTTGCGGATACCGCCTCTTGCGGCGCAGAGAACGCGCCCGTCAAAAGACCCGCCGGAAATCACCTTGACTTCGTAGACTCCTCCGATCCCTTTGGTAATGATCCCCTGCATATATCAGTTAACGATAGGTTCTCCGTCTGGTCCTACCGGCGGCGGATCAGGCGTGGTCGGATCCGCAGGCGCAGTAGTAGGAGTAGGCGTAGGTGTATTCGTAGGGGTTGGAGTCGGGGTATCGCTTCTCTCGAATACAGCCTTATATGTAACATTCGCATTTCCTACTACGAATGAGAAATCTGCATTGTAGCCAACGATGTTATTCAGACCGTCTCTCCAGCATACAAAATGGTAATCAGTAGCAGCTTCAGCCTGGAGCGTTACAAGCGTTCCGGGTGCATATGTACCGCCGCCCTGGGCAGTTCCGCCACCCTCCATAGTAACGGTTACCGTGTACATTACAGGAGTAGGTGTAGGCGTACCTCCGTTAGCAACGTCATCCGCAGAACCCACGATGATCTTGATCGAAGATCTTCTGGGAACTGATGTTCCTGCAGCAGGTGTTGTCGTCATGACGAACTGCTGTGATTCAGGAAGTGCAAGCACCTCAGGTGAACCGTCGATCTGTCCGATAACGAGATTTAATTCAGAAAGCTTTGTTCTTGCTGTCTCAAGGCTGTCACCTCTGAGATCAGGTATCAGGCTGCTCGTAGGAGCCGTTGCATAGACGATACAGACTGCATCACCGACATTGACAGTGGAACCTGCTTCAGGCTCAGTCCTGATGACCGTATCCTCGTCAAACTCATCACTCGGCATCGATCTCAGCGAGACTACATAACCGAGATTGGAGAGCATACGGTAAGCATCTGAGAACGGCATACCTGCATAATCTGCAAGCTCGGTAGCCTCAAGAGGAGCGGCAACAGTAAGAATGAGCTTGCTTACGGCGCTCTTCTCTGAGATTATCATTCCTTCCGCGATATTCTGTGCAATGATCGTACCGGGCTCATATTCCTCGGTATTCTCATACTGGATCTCATAGTTGATATTGTTGCGGTCCAGTTCATCCTTAACTTCGCTAAGGAGTGAACCTACATAATTCTTAACCTCATAATCGGTATTCTGCTCAATATTCGTAGCATTCTTTATCGATGTGATAACGAGCACCGACAGACCGACCAGAACGCCGACGATGGCAACGATAATGAGGATGAGGAGAACGTTGTCACGGAGTCTCGACATTCTTCTTACTTCAGCAGACTTTTCCATCTCGCCGATCTTATCGTAATTCGGATCCTGTCTGAACGAGATATTGACTTCATTATCAGAGTTGCCGGTATTGCTGATAACACCATAAACGCCGTTAGGATCTACGAGGATGGCATCAAGCTCCGTTACCATCTCGCTCATTGTCTTATATCTCTTGTCAGGAGTCTTCTGCATACACTTGTTGATGATGGCATCAAGACCTGCAGGGATACCGGGAACAAAGCTTGAAGCCTTCGGAACTGCTTCCTGCAGATGCTTTACGGCAATGGCAACATTACTGTCACCGTCAAAAGGAACACGGCCTGTTACCATCTCGAAAAGCATTACGCCAACGGAATAGATATCAGACGCCGGGCCTACATTTCCGCCTCTCGCCTGTTCGGGTGAGAAATAGTGGACTGAACCCATTGCGCCACCGCTTGTCATTGTAATCGTGCTGTTCGTTGAAGCTCTTGCTATACCGAAGTCGGTGATCTTCGCGATACGGTCTCTTGAGATAAGAATGTTCTGAGGCTTGATGTCTCTGTGAACGATACCGTTCTGATGAGCATTCTCAAGAGCCATTCCGACCTGGATAACGATAGGTACCGCAACCTTCCAGTCGAGATGTCCGTTCTGATTGATAAGTTCCTTGACTGTTATACCCTCAACATATTCCTGAACGATATAACGGTAGTTGCCTTCGTGGCCTACGCCGAACACCTTAACGATATTTGAATGATTGAGCATTGATACAGCCTTTGCTTCCGTATCAAATCTTCTGATAAACTCTTCGTCAGAGGAATACTCCGGCTTTAATATCTTGATCGCAACGTTAACGCCTGATGATATATCTGTAGCAAGATAGACATTGGCCATACCTCCGCGTCCGATAAGCCGTACGATCCTGTATTTCCCTGCAAATGTCATGCCCTCAGGGCCTTGTACATTGTTCATAGTCTTCCTTTTTACCCTCTCATTCGGTGATATATGCAGCTACCACCGTAGAATTGTCCCTTGAATCATCCGTAGTACCCCGAATCTCAAGCAATTCACACAGGGTCTTCGGACTATCCGCGTGCTCCAATATATCCCGGAATGCATCCTTTTCAAATAAAGAATACATACCATCCGTAGCAAGTATAACACAATCACCGGAAATTACATCATAGCCGTTGATATCAGGTCTTATAAACGTATTCTCGCCCAGACAGTTCAGAAGGCTGGATCTGCCGGGATCACTCATGGACTCCTCTTCCGTGATCTCCCCGGACCGTACCAGATAGCCGGCCAGATTGTGATCATCCGTAAGCTGTTCGATCTTTCCGTCCCTGACGATATAACATCTGCAGTCACCGAAATGGCTCAGCGTAAGCCTTCCGTGCCTTATCACCCCAACCGTGAGAGTGGAACTCATGCCAATATGATCAGGCTCATCCACGCAGTTCCTCAATATGTCAACGTTTGCTTTATTAAAAGCTCTGTCTAACAGGAACTCAAGATCCTCATCGCTCATATCGTTATCGATCGATCCCATTATAAAATCCATCGCCGACGAAACAGCGATACCGCTTGCGATCTCCCCGTAAGGCATTCCGCCAAGCCCATCCGCAACAGCCATCACAAGGATGCCGTCTTCATAACGGTAATCGAAAGAATCCTCGTTATTCCTGCGTCTGGGACCGCAGACAGATGTACCGCAAACCTCGATCATTCCTTGTTCTCCATTCCCCTTCTCAGCTGGCCGCATGCAGCCATGATATCCGTGCCCATCTCGCGTCTCAGCGTTGCATTGATCCCTCTGTCGCAAAGAGCCTTGCGGAAGGCTTCGACAGTCTTTTTGTCCGGCCTTCTGAAATCACTTCCGGGGAACTCGTTCGCTGCTATCAGATTGACATGGCAGAGCATTCCCTTAAGTCTCTTCGCGAGTTCCTCAGCACATTCGATGCTGTCATTCACTCCGCTGAACAGCGAATACTCAAACGTGATTCTTCTGCCTGTAAGCTTTGTGTATTCCCTGCATGAATCCATCAGAGTCTTCATGTCATAAGCCTTTGCTATCGGCATTATCTTAAGTCTTATCGCATCGTTCGGCGCATGAAGCGAAACCGCAATGTTGACCTGAGATCTGAGCTGTGCAAATTCATTGAGTTTCGGGACTATGCCGCATGTAGATACGGTAATATGCCTTGCTCCCATTCCAACGCCTTCGGGATCGTTCATGAGTTCTATGAATCTCAGGAGATTATCGAAATTATCAAACGGCTCTCCTATGCCCATTACGACGACATTGCGGATCTTCTCTCCCATCAGCTTCTGAGACACAGTAACCTGTGCAACAAGCTCTCCCGCAGACAGTGATCGTCCGAATCCTGCCTTAGCGGAAGCACAGAACTTACAACCCATCTTGCATCCTGCCTGAGAAGATATACATACGGAAAGACCCGTATTATAGCGCATAACAACAGTCTCTATTATGTTTCCGTCGTGGAGCAGATATACAAACTTCGTCGTTCCGTCGATCTCCGAAACAAACTTCTGCAGAACCTTAAATCCTCCGAAGATGAAATCCTCCCCGAGCATTGTCCTGACATCCTTTGGTACATTGGTCATGTCGGATGTATCTGTCACGCCCTTCTTGAGCCAGTCATATATCTGGGCTGCTCTGAACGGCTTTACAGAGCGTTCTTCGCACCATTTCTTAAGATCGGCAAGATCAAGATCAAGACAGAATCTCTTATCCATATCAGCTTATCCTCTCTATCCTGCTTATAAAGAAACCGTCACACCCGTCGGTATCCGGCAGGAGTGTGAGGTAACCGTTCCTGGCATCTTCTTTCCTGCCGTCATCGATTATCATGTCGGAAGGCAGATACGGAAGTATCGAAGATGCCTTGAAATTACTGTTCTCTTCTAGAAACTTAAGTATCTGTCTCTCATTCTCATCTTTATTGACCGTACAGGTACAGTAGATGAAAGCTCCTCCGACCTTAACCTTTGATGCCGCTTCCCTGATTATCATCTTCTGAACATCAAGGAGTTCCTTTATCTTGTCATATGTTATGTTGAGCCTGATGTCCGGCTTGCGTCCGATAAGTCCGAGGCCGCTGCACGGGCAGTCTGCAAGGACGATGTCGAATTCTTCTTTTATGCCTGACATGTCAGTCGCATCGCAGATATCTGTTCTTATGTTGCCGATACCGAGTCTTCTGATATTCTGTGAGAGCAGCTCCATCCTGGAACTGTTTATATCAAGAGCGAGGATATCGGAATCTCCGTTTGTAAGCTCGGACAGATGAGTTGCCTTTCCTCCCGGAGCCGCACAGCAGTCAAGGATCTTCATACCTTTCTGCGGCGATGCTATGTGAGATGCTATGGCCGCTGCTTCATTCTGAACAAAGAACAGCCCTTCCCTGAAGCATCCGGATCTCTCAAGACCTGACATTCCCGCATCAACAGTCCTTATCTCAGGAAGCACCGCTCCCGGGAAAACGCTGAATGATTCTTCAGCAAGCCTTATCTCGAGCTCCTCCGCGGATATCTTTGAGGGATCAAATCTGATCGTGAGCTTCGGCTGTCTTAAGAAAGCCTTACCAATGTCAAGAGCTCTCTCCTTACCGTAATCACGCTTGAATATCCCGTATATCTCGCTCTTGAGCGAACATGCGACATCAGGTCTGAACCTGTCGGGATCCCTGTCCTCTTCAGGTGCCTCTGCGATCTTGCGGAGCACCGCATTGATCAGGCCTTTTGCATTCGGGCAATACTTGTCCGCTATATTGACAGTCTCGGAAACTGCCGCGAAAACAGGTATCTGCGTCGAGAAAAGTATCTGCCACGAACCGAACCTCAGAAGCGTTCTGACGAAACCGTCAAATTCGGACACATCACGTTTTGCAATATGCTTTATCAGAAAATCAATAGTGTAAGTATAGGTAACAGTTCCGTATAACATCGCACGGAGCGATCTGATGTGAAGATCCCTGCCGCCTGCAATCTGATCACATTTTTTAAGGACGAGATTTGTATATGCACCGTTCTCGTAAACCTCATAAAGCATAAGAGCACAAAGCTCTCTCATATTGTCCTTCGCTGTCAGATCGGATATGACCTTGTCACTTAACTGCGGTCTGATCATTACTTATCCCAGTCTCTGTCCTGCCCTGAAATTGTGGGCACAATCGATTGCATTGAGCCTCTTGCCGCCTTCAGTCTGAAGAACGTTTACCGCAAGGATACCTTCGCCTGTCATTATCCAGAGGTCCTTCTTATGAGCCTTCACGACTTCTCCCGGCTGACCCTGAAGCGTATCGTCCTCAACAAGAGACGAATCATAGATCTTCAGCTTCTTTCCGCCGTAGACCGTATATGCTCCGGGCCAGGTTGATAAAGCATGGATCTTCTTGTGGATCATAAAAGCAGAACTGTTCCAGTCGATCTCGCCTTCTTCGGCAGCGATCGGCGGACAGTATGTAGCCTTGCTGTCATCCTGCTTAACAAGCTCAGTCTCACCGTTTACATAAGGCATGATTGTATCAAGAAGCAGCTTTGCTCCCGCTTCTCCCATGATCCCGAAAAGCTCTTCGGTATGAACATTAACATCGACGGGAACTTCCACTGTCGAAATGATATCGCCCGTATCAAGACCTTCATCCATCTTCATGATGGTAATGCCCGTAACTTCATCGCCGTCCATTATCGCACGCTGTATCGGTGCTGAACCTCTCTTGAGAGGAAGCAGCGAAGCATGAACATTAAGGCATCCGAACTTCGGGATCCCGAGAACGGAACCCGGAAGGATCTTCCCGTAAGCACAAGTAACGATAATATCAGGAGAATAAGATGATATCGTCTCATACGCTTCATCATTCTTAAGAGAAGAAGGCTGATAGCATGGTATTCCCAGCTCAGTCAGCTTCTCCTTTACAGGCGGAGCCGTTATTATCTTCTTCCTTCCGACAGGCTTGTCCGGCTGGCATATGCCAAGCACCACGTTAAACCCGTTATTTGAAAGTGCTGAAAGTATGTCCGAAGCGATCTTCGGAGTTCCCATAAAAACGATCCTGATGTCTGATTTATTCATCCTGGTCCTCTATCTTGTAAACTTTGCCGTCAACTGATCTGTCAATGAAAAGGATGCCATCGAGATGATCATTCTCGTGACAGATACATCTCGCGAGGAGGTCCTCGGCCTCAAGTTCGAACTCCTTGCCGTTGCGGTCAAGAGCCTTTACCCTGATCTTCTGCGGTCTGTCGACTTCACATGTCTTGCCGGGAACTGAAAGACAGCCTTCTCCGCCGATCTGGCTTCCTTCCTTGTAGGTTATCTCGGGATTAATGAACTCGATAAGCCCGTGATCATCACCAACGTCAACGATAAATACACGTCTCAGTACACCGACCTGAGGAGCGGCAATACCGATGCCTCTGTTCTCGAAGTACATGGTGTCAGCCATATCGTCCAAAAGCTTTAAGATACGCGGCGTGATCTCATCAACAGGACGGCAGTGCTTCCTTATGAGAGGATCATCTTCCAATACCAGATTTCTAAGTGCCATATATTATCCTCTTTTTATTATTTTTACTTGTTTATTTTAACATAAGTTAAGTAAATATTGATATTTGGGAACGAAAATAGTAAATTGTTACGCATGAAGACTTCAGATTTCAATTATTTTCTGCCGGAGGAGCTCATTGCTCAGACTCCTCTTACTGACAGGACTGCCTCTAGACTGCTGGTCCTGGATAAGAACACGGGAGATGTTGAACACCGTCATTTCCGTGATATCGGTGACTATTTAAGATCAGGAGACGTTCTTGTAGTCAACAATACGAGAGTTATCCCTGCAAGGCTCCTCGGAGTCAGATCGGATACGGGATCTTTTGTTGAACTCCTCCTTCTCAAGCGCATAGACGACAATCACTGGGAGACGCTTGTAAGACCCGGCAAGAAGGTGCGTGAAGGACGCAGGATGACATTTATCCCGGGAAAGCTTGAAGCCGAGTGTGAGAGCGTCATGGAGAGCGGCAACAGGATCATACGTTTCGATTTCGAGGGGATCTGGGAAGAGGTCCTCGACGAGGCAGGAACGATCCCCCTTCCTCCCTATATCCATGAGAAACTCGATGACCCCGAGAGATATCAGACAGTTTATTCAAAGACGTCGGGATCTGCTGCGGCGCCTACCGCAGGACTTCATTTCACTGAAGATCTTCTTGAGTCTCTTAAGGCAAAAGGCGTTATCGTTACCGAGCTTACGCTGCACGTAGGTCTTGGCACTTTCAGGCCCGTAAAGGCTGAGGATATAAGCGAACACGAGATGCATACTGAGTGGTACGATTTCCCGAAGAAAGCATCTGATATCATTCGCAAGGCAAGAGCTGAAGGAAGAAGGATAGTATCGGTAGGAACGACGTCAACGAGAGTACTTGAGACTGTCGCAGGAAAGGATCCTGAGATGATGCCTGCCACGGGATATACGAATATTTTCATCTATCCCGGCTATGAGTTCAAGTGCGTTGACAGTCTCATCACCAACTTCCACCTTCCGGAATCTACGCTTATCATGCTTGTTTCGGCGCTTGCCGGAAGAGAGAATGTCCTTAAGGCGTATGAGACGGCGGTAAAAGAGAGATACAGATTTTTCAGTTTCGGAGATGCGATGTTCATCACCGATCTTAACGAAAGCAGGTCAGATAAATGAACAAGTATCCGGTAACCTTTGAATTACTTCATGTATGCAAACAGACAGGCGCAAGGCTTGGCAGAGTAACAACTCCCCACGGGTCTTTCATGACGCCTGCTTTTATGCCTGTCGGAACGCAGGCTACAGTCAAAGGAATGACTCCCGACGAGGTCAAATCCATGGGTGCGGGAATAATCCTCTCAAACACATATCATCTGTGGATGAGACCGGGTTCCGAGCTCGTCGCAAGAGCCGGAGGACTCCACAAGTTTATGAACTGGGACCGTGCCATTCTTACGGACAGCGGCGGATTCCAGGTCTTCTCACTTGCAACACCTAAAGACATCGTTGAAGAAGGCGTTCATTTCAGATCACACATCGACGGGTCAAAGCAGTTCCTGACACCTGAAAAGTCCATGAAGATCCAGAACGATCTCGGATCTGACATCATTATGGCTTTCGATGAGTGCTGCCCTTACCCTTCCACACACGAATACGCCGCAAGATCACAGGCCAGGACAACAAGATGGCTCGAAAGGTGTATCAACTCTCACAAGAATCCTGACACGCAGGGACTTTTCGGCATCATTCAGGGATCGATGTATGAGGACCTCCGCAGGGAAAGCGCAGCTGCGATCACTTCTTTTGATCTCCCCGGTTACGCGATCGGCGGAATCTCTGTAGGCGAACCTGCGGAACTGTTCTACAAAGTTCTCGACTGGACCGCACCTCTTATGCCTGAAGACAAGCCCCGTTATCTGATGGGCGTAGGTACTCCCGATTACCTCATCGAAGGTGCCGTCTCCGGTATTGATATGTTCGACTGCGTTCTTCCCACCAGACTCGGCCGTCACGGAACGATCCTGACAAACAAAGGCCGCATGATAGTAAGAGATAAGCGTCACGAAGAAGATTTCGGTCCCATGGAGGAAGGCTGCTCATGCTATGCCTGCCGGAACTATTCAGCAGCATATATCAGGCACTTATTCAAGGCGAATGAGATACTCGGAATGAGACTTGCAACATGGCACAATATCCATTTCCTCCTCCATCTTATGGAGCAGGTCAGAGAGGCCATCGCGGCAGACTGTCTCGGTGATTTCAGGGATGAATTCTTCGCAAAATATGAAGGTGCGAGAAGGAACGGTTAATCGCCGCTTCTTACGATTAATGTCACAGCGGAGAGATTACCTCCTGAAAGCCAGTTAACATCCGATATCCTTCTTATCAGATATTCCATCCACTCCTGACTGCTTTCCGCAAACATGCTGTCGGCAAGGATGGATTCATCAGCGAGATTTGAAAAGAACTCTTCCGTTCCGCAAACGATCCTGTCTTCATCTTCAAGTCTCATAACGCCGTTCGGGAGCACCTTAAGTTCTCCGTCCTTAACGATCTTTCCGTAAACCCCGCCTCTTCTGATGCTCTCGATCTTCTCATCAGATATCCTGAGCACCATATACTCGGCTTCGTCCGCAAGATTCTTGTCGATGACTCCTGACAGATTGCTCAGATTGCCCTGGATCATGTCGGAACCAAGTATTTCCTTAAATATCCTCACGTTGCGGGCACAGTTCTCCCCCAGGTTTGCAGAGGATATTATTCCTATTGAAAGGTCGATATTAGCGATGGGAAATACGCCCTCGTTATATGTCTGCTCTCCGCCCTTATGAGTAAAAAGATAGTACTCGATCATTTATGCATCCTTATCCGTATCAGAAAATATCAAACTCCATCTTGATGATAATCGCGGTGTAATTATCCTGGTTAGGTCTCTTGCTGCTCCTTACCGAGAACTTTAATCTCTCGGCGGAATATACTGACTGTTTGTTCAGATATTCAGGGAGCTTCTCCATCGGGATCGCATCAGTAAGTCCGTCAGACGAAACGATTATATAATCCCCTTCAAAGATCCTTATCGGTCTGAAAGTCCTGTTGACCCTCGAATAGGAATTGCCCATAAAATCGATCAGAGCCTTGGCATCCTTATCAAGATATGCACTCTTGGTCACTTCCCCGTTAGACGCAAGCTTTCCGACAAGCACAGAAAGATAATTCTGTTTTGTGTTGAGCATTATCGCCTTTCCGTCTCTTATGAGAATGACATTGCTGTCGCCGCAACAGTAGATATTCATATAGTCGTCCTTAATATGGACCATGGCAAGAGTCGCTCCGCCTTTTAACTTGTATTTGTTATAAATCTCTCTTGAGATACCTCTTAAGATAGTTGAGTTTATCTCCGTATCCTCAAACACGAGAGGAAAGCTCTCAGCGATCCTGTCAGTCACATACTTTGATACATCATCTCCGTATTTAAGACCGCCTATACCGTCCGATACAACAGCTACGATACCGTTCTCTGATACATCAGTCATCGGAGAGATGTAATATGAATCCTCCTGCCTTTTCCTCGCGCCCTTCTCGGAAAAATACGCGATCCTGCACATGAGCTGACGTTTTGTAAGGACATCGGAATTTACGATCTGTTTGCGGTATGTCGTAAGGTAATTGTCCAGAAAATAGCAGAACTCGATAACTCCTGCGAGGAATACCGGGATCATTATATAGACCGCAAGGCCCAGCTTGAAATCGATGTCAAACAGATACGTCAGTATTTCCATCGCCGTTATCGTTGTCTGTTACTTCATCCTGCGCTTCCGTGTTGCCGTCTTCTGTATTTTCTGCATTGTCTGTGTTGTCTGTATCGTCAGTATCTTCTTCGCTGTCGTATTCTTCATCATAGTCGTCTTCAACGTCCTCCGTCTTCGGCGCAGGCATGTACTTATGGAGAAGTCCGCCTGTGAAGAATGCAAGGAGATACTGGACAAAAGCTATCATGATAAATCCGTAGAAAAATACGAATATACCGAGTGTCATGTATGAAGTATTAAGGATAAGGACAAACGGGATAATTATCAGGAAGATGATCATTACGCCAATCATTCCGAGGCACGGTCCAAACTCCATCATAAAGAAAAGGAACGCGTTGCGGTATATCTTATGCAGAGGAAGATCACGCGATACCATTACCTGATAAACGATATTCTGTATGAGCATAAACACAAAGAAAAATGCGATAAAGAATGCCGATACGAACACACCGACCTTTGACCCGCTGTTCATATAAAAACCGATAGCCAGAAGGTCAGCGCATGTAACGACCGCAGATAAAATACATGCAGCAAGAGACTGCTTCCAGTTCTTTACGATACCTTCCTTGAAATCAGGGAAAAAGAATACGCCTGACTGCCTTCTGAGATTCCTGTAGATCTGCGAGAAACCTGCCTGGAACGGTCCGATGCATACAAGCGTGGAACTGATCAGGAATATAACGCAGAAAACCATCAGAAGGAAGTAAAGCTGAACAGCCGCATCAGCACCGGCGATACCGTTATTGAGCGTATCATTGCCCGCAATCCCGTTCTCTTCCATAACCTTTATGAAATTATCAACTTCAAAGAAACTGTTGATCCTCGGAAGGAGGAAAAGCGATATCGCATAAGCTGCAAACATAGTCGGAATGTTAAAGATGACGATAAGCACGTTTGCAGACATTATCTGAAGGATATGAGCCCAGAAAGAGTACAGGAAATTATAGACGGGACCGTGCTCGGTCTCGACATAATCAACATTGGAAACTTTCATCTTTGATGCCATATCTTAACGCCTCACCGTATTTATTATTGTCGCAAATCCGTCGATCTTTGCAAGTGCTCTTTCCGCTATAGCGTGATTTTTCTGTTTCTTCTTATCCTTGCCCTTGAACTTGCCCGAATAAGGGGTTACCAGTCCGAAATTGGCATTCATAGGAACGAGTTCTTTTATACTCGGATCTGAAATATAGTTAGCCATCGAACCGATCACTGTGTCGCTCCCCGGTTCTTCAAACTCGATCGTTCTGCCGTCTTCTTCAAGAGCTTCAAGCGCTGCATAAAGACCTGCAAGGAAACCTGATGCAGTTGACTCGATATATCCCTCAACACCTGTCATCTGCCCCGCAAAGAAAAGGCCTTTCCTGCTCCTCATCTCATAATGGTTTGTAAGGAGTCTCGGAGAATTGAGATAAGTATTGCGGTGCATTACCCCATATCTGAGATACTCCGCATTCTCAAGTCCGGGAATCATGCCGAATACACGCTTCTGTTCAGGCCACTTAAGCCTTGTCTGGAAGCCGACGAGATTGTACATCGTACCTTCCCTGTCATCCTGTCTCAGCTGGAGGCAGGCATACGGCTCCTCACCTGTTCTCGGATCAGTAAGTCCTACAGGCTTCAGAGGTCCGTAGCGCATTGTGTCTTCCCCTCTTGATGCCATTGTCTCGATGGGCATGCATCCCTCAAATACTGTCTCTTTGTCAAAGTCCTTGACCTCGGCACGCTCCGCAGTTATAAGAGCATTATAAACCCTGAGATACTCTTCTTTGTTCATCGGACAGTTGATGTAATCATCACCGCCCTTGCCATATCTGGACTGCTTAAAAGCCTTTGTCATATCTATGGATTCAAGCGATACGATAGGAGCTGCCGCATCGAAAAAATGAAGATCATTCTTATCGGTCAGCTCCATTATTGCATCGTATAAAGCATCTGATGTCAAAGGGCCTGTGGCAATAACAGTTATCCCCTCCTCAGGTATCTTCGTAACCTCTTCGCTGATAACGTTTATGAGGGGATTGCTCCTGATCTTCTCTGTTATGTAGGAAGAGAATTCATCCCTGTCAACCGCAAGAGCACCGCCTGCAGGAACTGCAGAACTGTCAGCCGCTTCCATGATGAGCGAACCGAGCCTTCTGAGTTCCTCTTTAAGGAGTCCTACCGCATTCTCGATATTCGCCGCCCTCAGGGAATTGCTGCAGACAAGTTCCGCAAACCCCTCAGAATGATGAGCCGGACTCATCTTGGCCGGCTTCATCTCATAAAGGTCGACGGGCACGCCGAAAGAAGCTATTACATTAGCAGCTTCCGACCCTGCAAGTCCTGCGCCTATTACGGTTACTTTATTCATGACTTCTTAGGCTTTGTATTTGTTGAACAGTCTCTGTTTCCGCATCTCAGATAAGTCTTGCCGCGGAACTTCTTATAGACCATGAATGATCCGCATGCAGTACACTTCTTATCCTTTGCCGGCGGATCCCACGAGATGAAAGAACACTCGGGATCGCTTCCTGTCTTGTCGCAAGCATAGAAGATCTTGTTCCTGTGTTTCTTCGACTTAAGAATATTGATACCCGCACCGCAGAGAGGACAGGGTGTTCCGTCAAGCTTATTCTCGATATTGCGGCTGTAAGTACAGTCAGGATAATTTGAGCAGGCAATGAACTTGCCGTATCTGCTGTTCTTGAAAACAAGATCGTGACCGCACTCGGGGCACTTCTCTCCTGTCTTCTCATCCTCGATAGTGATCCTCTCGGTATTCTTTGTTACCCTGTCGATCTGAGCATGGAAATCAGGATAGAAATCATCTATTACGTCAACCCAGTTTGCATCACCGTTCTCGATCGAGTCGAGTCTCTCCTCCATGTCAGCGGTAAATCCGACATCCATCTCTTTCTCGAAATGTTCCTGAAGGAATATAGTAACGACTCTTCCTATCTCTGTGATGAGGATGTTCTTGCCTTCCTTCTCAACGTAATTACGCTTCTCGATCGTCGAGATCGTAGGCGCATATGTTGAAGGTCTTCCGATACCGTTCTTCTCCATCTCATTGATGAGAGTTGCTTCAGTGAAATGAGGCTTGGGCTGTGTGAACTTCTGTGTTGCCTCAACGTTATGGTTCGTAAGGATCTCTCCCTCCGAAACAGAAGGGAGCTCCACAGTCTTTGTTGTTCCGCTTCCCTCTCTGAGATCGGCATAGAGCTTAAGGAAACCGTCAAACTTGACTATCTCGCCGGAAGCCTTAAACACATTATCTCCGCAGCAGATATCAGCCTCTGTTACATCAAGTCTTACAGATGCCATCTGTGTTGCAATAAAGCGCTCCCAGATAAGCTTATAGAGCTTGTACTGATCACTTGTAAGCGAAGACTTTACTGTCTCGGGATCGAACTCGAAATGGGTAGGCCTTATTGCCTCGTGTGCATCCTGTGCGGAATTCTTATTCTTGAACTCACGCTTGTAAGGACTCAGGTACTCCTTGCCATACTTATCGACGATAAGCTTCCTTGCAGCGTCCATCGCCTCCTTGGATATTCTTACGGAGTCTGTTCTCATATATGAGATAAGCGCGATCTGGCCCTGATCCTTGATCTCGACACCCTGATAGAGCATCTGCGCAACGCTCATAGTCCTTGAAGGCGCAAAACCAAGTCTTCTTGATGCTTCCTGCTGCAGAGTTGATGTAGTAAAAGGTGCTGAACTCTTGCGTTCCTTCTCAGTCTTTGTAACCTTGACGACAGTCATGTCATTGCCCTTTACCTGATCGAGCACCGCATTTGCCTCGCTCTCGTTGTTAAGCGCAACCTTCTCGACAGAACCGCCCTTCTTCACGCCGTAGAACTCGACCTGGAATCTGTCCTTCTTAAGCTTTGATCCCTGCTGTGAAACGTCAGCTGTTATCTTCCAGAACTCCTTCGGCTCGAAAGCATTGATCTCATCATCTCTCTCCATAACCAGCTTTGTGGCAACTGACTGAACTCTTCCTGCCGAAAGATCTTTCTGGATCTTCTTCCAGAGAAGAGGGCTCAGTTCATATCCATAAAGCCTGTCCAGAACTCGTCTTGCCTGCTGTGCGTCAACAACGTTGAGATCTATCTCTCTTGGGTTTGCTACAGCATTCTGGACCGCATTCTTTGTGATCTCATTAAAAGTGATCCTGCACTTTGTCCTCGGATCGATCTTGAGCATATAAGCGATGTGCCACGCAATAGCCTCTCCCTCGCGGTCAGGGTCCGTTGCGATCAGTACGTCATCACACTTTGATGCCAGACTCTTTATCTCTCTTATTACATCCGCCTTATCAGGCGAATCGATGTACATCGGCTTATAATTTTTTGCTGTGTTGACACCCATTACCTTCTGGGGAAGATCTCTTATGTGTCCCTTGGATGCCTTGATAACATACTCATCACCTAAATACCTGCCTATTGTCTTTGCCTTGGCAGGAGACTCTACGATAACTAATGTCTTACTCATGTTCTTAAATAATACTCAACTTTCTTTGACTACTTGCCGTCTTTATTTTACTTTATATATATTATTCATTAAATGCGCATTGTCAATGTGTTTTGACCAAGGTGTATTTTCCCTTCTGGAGAACGGCCTTTCCATCAAGTTCAAGGGCGGACAGCGCCTCAGACACTCTGTAAAACGGAAGTTTTATCCTCGTACAGAGCATATCTGCCGACATATCCTTTATGCTGAGCTCGTCTATGATCAGGTCACTTATCTCGTCTGTGCATATCTCCTCAGGAGCCTTATCAACCTTCTTCCTGATCTCTGTGAGACGCATCTTTCTCTCTTTGCTGTCATATGCGGGTATCATGTCAGCCTTGCGGTACAGGAGCCTCTCCGCGACAGAATCAATAATGTCATTCTCATCAAGCAGTATTGAAGCCCCGTCATTTATTAGCTTCAGACCACCGAGGCAGTTATCGGCATATATGTTGTTCGGAAGCACATATACATCTCTTCCCTGCGCTGCCGCAAATGATGCCGTGTGAAGAGTTCCCGAATGTTCTCCTGCCTCCATGATCAGACAGCAGTCAGAGAGCGCCGAGATGAGACGGTTGCGCGCAGGGAAATACTGTTTCCTCACGCCTGACATAGGAGGGAGTTCTGAAATGACGGCGCCGCCCCCCTTTATGATCTTCATAAAGATATCCTCATTCTGTAACGGGTATATCTGCTCACACCCGCACGGCATTACAGCCAGCGTCTTTCCTCCTGAATCTACCGCAGTCTCATGAGCCACCCTGTCGATCCCGACTGCCATTCCTGATGTTATTACCACACCCTTGCCCGCAAGCTTGGAGGTAAACTCTGCCGTCGCATAACACGAATACCTTCCGGGATCTCTGGACCCGACTATCGAAACAGACCCGTTGCGGTCAATATCCTTCAGCACCTGAGGATCTCCGCGGAGAAAGAGCACATTTGGCATTCCGCTAAGTCCGCTCCAGATGGCAGGATAATAATCGCTTTCCGTGGAGATGACCTTTATCCCTTCTGACATGAGTATCCTCTCATACCGCCGGTACTGCTCGTTAAGCACCGCAACTGAAAGCCTTGCCTCTTTTATCTTGAGACTGTTGATATCGGAGATATGCTCAATGCTCTTTCCGCCCGCTATAAAATCATAGAGATCTTTATAGCTTTCTATCTCCTTTCTTTCCATCAGCTCTTCCAGACACCTGTGATCTATCCTTGTGTTGTTCATGACAACCGAATACATTAAACTCCTGCTGTAATTATCAGATAACATCTTCGTTCACCCTGTATATCAGAGCCTTCCTGACGTGCGTCTCCGTCATGACCTCTGACCCTTCCATATCTGCTATAGTCCTTGCTACTCTTATTAGCTTCAGATATCCCCTTCCGCTCATCCCTGACCTTCCTGCGGCTTCGCACGCAAACTGCGCAGTATCGTCGGTAAACCTGAACAGATCCGCATTAACGGTCTGACATGTTCCGTTAAAGACCTTGGGGATACCTTCCTCCCAGTTAAATCTTGCCGACTGCATATTCCACGCAAGACCGATCCTCCTCTTCGCATCAGCTTCGATCGCTGCATCAGCTTCTGTCCGCCCGCTTGTAATCATCTTCATATCGCTGTCAGTGATCGATCTCATCTCGGTAAACAGATCTATCCTGTCAAGAAATCCGCCCGATAGGCGGGCAAGATACTTTTTGCGCGCCGCCGGCGTGCAGCGGCACTTAGAGAAACCCTCATAAAAGTTGCCGCATCTGCATGGGTTGCCTACAGCGACAAAAAGAAATGAAGCCGGCACCGTTACAGTCTTTCCGTCCTTCACCACTCTCACCACATGCTGCTCAAGAGGGACCTTAAGCTCATCAATCATCCCGGGCTCGAAATCGCAAATCTCATCCGCAAACAGGACTCCGCCGTCAGCAAGGGCGAGTTCACCGGGGATCATGCTGCCTTTTTTCCCGTAAAGCTTGGATAAAGTAACTCCGGGATAGATATGACGCAACGGGCGTGAAGCTTCCGCCTTTTTGTCTTCAGCCCCGCCGGTGAGCTCCAGGAGCGCCAGCTGATGCCTGTACTCAGCGTTGTCCGGTGGGGGGAGCAGTGAGCTTATGATGTCTGAAACAAATGATTTACCACAGCCCGGGCTTCCGAGCATAAGTATGCTGTGCATTCCTGAGCAGGCTATAACAAGAGCTTCTGACGCCTTAGGCTGACCTTTAAGATCTGCAAGACCATGCTCAAAACTGAAATCAGTCTTAACTGTCATTCTGTCCATAGGGATAACAGAACCACAGTAATCGTAATCACCCATAATGTTGATGATATCCATAAGTCTCTTAACGGGCATACACGATATTCCTGTGCAGGCGGCTGCATAAGTCTCCTGTTCCGGGATAAAAACGACATCAGCATGATCTTTTACAGCCTCTGTCAGTTTAAGTATCGCTCCCGGTGTACCCTTTATCTCGCCGTTGAGAGATAATTCTCCCTGAGCATATACTTTTATATCTTCAGAATAAGGGATGCATCCTGCAATGAAGAGAATGCCGATCGCGATGGGAAGATCAAATCCTGAACCTGACTTGTGCATATAGGCCGGTGTGATATTGACCGTGATATGCCCTTTTGGCATAAGTATGCCGCACGATCTTATTGCCGCGCTTATCCTTCCCCTTGATTCCCTTATCGACGAATCACATAGACCGATAATATCAAATGTCGGAATTCCGGGAGTTAACGAGATCTCGATCTCCGACATGGTTGCGATGATACCGTCGACAAAGCATGAGCTGAGCCTTACAACCTTTTGTCTTACTGCCATAAAAAATACCTCCTTTGCAGTTTGGGGTCAGATTAGCATCGGAAAATATCAAATTTGCTCCGAAATTCTACGAAAAAAGTGCAATTGTATTTTTCGGGCATGTTATGAACAAAAATGTTCAAAATGTTCAAAACTCTGTAGATAACTCAAAAACAGCATTTCGTTATTTGGAATCCCCCTCAACCCCTATAAAGATTGAGTTCTGCCAATTTGGCAAGGAAATATGACAAACAGATTACGGACAGGTTTCGTTTGCGTTAAAACCCGTAGTTACGGCGTTTTGGCCGCTAATAAACGCTTGTTCGATTAGCATTGTCCACGAGTGAAGGACAATCAAATTGCAAAAATTCCTATTGACAGACACAAAACACAAAAATGTATAATAAATCGTCAAAAACAGTAAATATAACTTGGAGGAATACTCTTGAAAATCGTCTGTACAACCCTTTTCGGACTTGAAAAACCTACAAAAGATGACCTTTTGGCAATCGGTTATGACAGTTCGCTCATAACAGTAACTGACGGCGTTGTCACGCTTAACGCACCTGATGATTCATGGAAGAACGATCTGGCACGCGTAAACATGTGGCTCAGGCACGCTGAAAGAGTATTCTTCACGGTTGGAGAGTTCGATGCGGAATCTTTTGAAGAGTATTTCGAGAATGTGAAGAAGCTTGACTGGGATTATTTCATTCCGAAGGATTATGCTTTCATAGTGAACGGTTTCTCAAGGAAGTCCAAGCTCTACGGCATATCCGCCCTTCAGGCCCTTACAAAGAAGGCGATCGTTGATAATCTCAGGGAGAAGCGCGGGATCGAGACTGATATTGTCGAAGACCAGGATAAGGGTGTTGTCAGGATCCAGTTCGGCATCGTTGATGATCATGTGCGTATGATGATCGATTCATCAGGCGCAGGACTCCATAAACGCGGGTACAGGCCCCTTACACATGAAGCCCCTATAAGAGAGACTCTGGCGTCTGCTATGGTCCATATAGCGCATTTTAAGCCATTTGGCTGCGAAGCTTTGTATGATCCGTTCTGCGGTTCCGGCACTATCGCGATAGAAGCGGCACTTGCGGCTCTCAATGTTGCTCCGGGAAAGCTTAGGAACTTCGCTTACACAGATCTCCCCTACATCGGCGGACAGCCTTACCGCAAGGCACTTGATGAGGCTTTGGATTTTGAGGACCTCTCGCCTATGGACGACTGTTTCTTCTTTGGGTCCGACATCGATCCCAAAGCGGTCGAATCTTCTGTACGCAACGCAAAATCGGCAGGTGTCGATAAGTTTATCAGGTTTAAAGTATGTGACTTTAACAAGCTATCTCCCGAGGTCCTGATACAGACAACCTGCTTTGACAGGAATCTCATAATTACCAACCCTCCATACGGAGGCCGTCTGATGACTCCCGAGGAAGCAGACGCGATCTACCGAAGGATCGCAAGGATATACCTTACAAAAGAAGGCAAATGCCGCAAAGGCATACGTCTTTCTGTCATCTCGCCTGATGACACGTTTGAAAAAGCTACGGGATTTAAGGCAGACAAGCGATATAAGCTCTATAACGGCAATATCAAGTGCCAGCTCAATAACTATTTCAAGCTTGGTGAATAAATGGATTACGTAAAGAAGACCATACCTTTCTTTGATCCGTATAAGATCGCAAAAAGCGGTCAGGTGTTCCGTTTTCACCCGATCGATGATCATCATTCTGAAGTAGTCGCAATGGGACGGTATCTCCAGATAGCATGTCTCGGGAATGATGAGTATGCCTTCTCCTGCGGCAGCAGTGATTTTGAGAAAGTGTGGCGGGAGTATTTCGATCTGGACCGGGATTATATTGAGATATACAACTCTGTTGACAGCGAAGACAGATATCTGACTGATTCCGCGAGTTTCAGTTACGGGATCAGGATCCTGAAGCAGGATATCTGGGAAACTGTTATCAGTTATATAATCTCGCAGAGACGTTCTATCCCGTCAATAACCACATCCGTTGACCGGATATCGGAGCGATTCGGAACAAAGATAAGTATTCCTGAGCTCTCCTCCCCTTTTGTAAGGCCTCTTAAGGATGTATACTACGCGTTTCCTGACGTTGAACAGTTATCAAAAGCCTCTCTGCAGGACATAACTGATACAGGGGTCGGATACAGAGCAGAATATATAATGTCTGCGATAGATGATTTCCGTTCCGGAAAGATAACACCGGAACTGCTTATGTCCAGAAACGACGAAGATCTTTATAACACACTTTTATCAATGCATGGCATCGGGAAAAAAGTAGCTAACTGCATTATGCTCTATTCTCTCGGAAGATGCGGCATGTTCCCGATCGACGTATGGATGCAGAGGATCGTAGATGCATATTATAACGGCAGATTCCCGGCAGAAAACTATCCTGAAACAGCAGGAATAATGCAGCAGTTTATGTTCTACTATGAACGCAACAGACCCTGAACAGATAATTCAGTCGTCAAAAATGGCATCCAGCATCTCCAACTCATCAACCCACTGAGGATCATACTTCTCGCTTACCATCTCCACCCCGCACTTGGGGCATTTCTTGGAAGTCTTTGGAAACTTTGATCTGCAGACAGAACAGACATAGACATCACTCCTGAAAAAATGAGCTTCCTTTATCCAGTGACCTTTCTTTTCCTTTCTGCTGAAGATCCCCATATCAGTTGTCCAGTCTCTGTCTCTCGACAAGAGTCTTAAACTCGCCGCCAAGAGCGATAAGCTCATCATATGTACCCTCTTCGATGATCTCACCGTTGCTCAAAACAAGGATACGGTCTGCATGTCTGATCGTAGACAGTCTGTGAGCAATGACGATACGTGTACACTTGAGATTATCAAGAGCGTCAGAAACCTGCTTCTGAGTCTTATTGTCAAGTGCGCTGGTAGCTTCGTCAAGGATAAGGATCTTCGGCTTTGGCGCAACAGCTCTCGCAATGAGCAGACGCTGTTTCTGACCGCCGGAAACGCCTCCCTGTCCTTCTGATATTATGGTATGCATGCCCATCGGCATCTCACGGATATCATCAGCTATACCAGCGATCTCAGCAGCTTCCCATGCCTCATCAAGAGTAAGCTGGGGCGCAGAGATCGTAATGTTGGAGAAGATGTCGCCCTGGAACAGCTGTCCGTCCTGCATGACTACGCCTATCTTGCGGCGGAGTGAACGGACGTCAACGGTATTCAGATCATACTGGTCAAAGAATATAGAGCCATTCTCCGGCTTATCGAATCCTAAGAGATTACGCACGAGAGTTGATTTACCGCAGCCTGTACGTCCGACGATAGCAACGTACTCACCTGCCTTGATCTTGAGAGAAAGATCCTTGAGGATGTAAGGGGTTGCCTCATCATAACGGAACGATACATGGCTCATCTCGATCTTTCCCGAAAGCTTTACAACATTCTTCTTATCAGAAGCTACTTCAGGTTCTGCTTTAAGGATGGGTTCTGCCATCTCGAGTATCGGCTTGATACTTGCAAGAGATGTTACTATTCCTGCAAGAGCAGTAAAACCTGCTGACAGACGTCCGTAAGCTGCGTGGAAAGCATAATACTGGTTAAATCCGACCTCTGTCTTTACAGCGATATAGTAGATAACAATCGTACCGATCATGGTAACAGCCGTCTGTATTACTGCATTGGCCTTAAGGAAAAGGGGCGGATTATAAGACAGCTGAGCTACCTGAGCATAAAGCTTGCCCCATCTGGAGAACACTCTCTTCTCAGCACCGCACAGCTTGATCTTCTGTATTCCCTCCAGAGCCGAGAAGCTTATACCTGAAGCTTTCGCATCGATCTCCATCTGTCTCTTGGTAACCTTCATCTGCATCAGCGATGCGACGACAGTAATGGCCAGCGAAAGGAATGTGATGATAAGAGACGGCCAGACAAGACCCGGCGCATACTTGAATATCTGCCCGATATAAAGAAGTGACATGATACTTGAAAGACCTATTGAGAACAGGTTGGTTATGATCAGATTTACAAGTGTTGATACTGATTGTACACGTTTGGCAAGTTCACCTGCGGAATACTGCCTGAAGAAACCTACAGGAAGAGAAAGCACTCTTATCATTACCGCAGCCTCGACAGAATTGTCAGTCTTCGTACTTATCCTTGATACGAGCAGCTGCTTTACCATATTGATCATCTGCGACGCAAATGCGGATGCGATGAGGAATGACATAACACCTATCAGCAATGAAAGCTGACGTATCCTCAATACAGGACCTGTAACAAGACCGTAGATCTTAGGTTCGAGCATTCCTATAACCGTAACACCAAGAGTTGCAATGACGGCCGTGATAACATCACCATATGAGAAGCAGTCCTTGGTATAGAGCAGCAGATCTTTGATGCCAAGAGACTTCATGGGAAGTGACTTGTAGAAGCACATAGCCTCGGAAGACAGGAGTTTTGCTGTTTTCCTGTTGATCTTAACTCTCTTTCCTGAACCCGGATCTTTATAACTGTAGCCTTTAAAAGCATTAGGAATAAGAGCAACAAGAGTACCGCTGTCCATAAGGTAACCGAGCATCGGACCATATGCATCCTTATACCAGCCTTCCTTCAGCACAACATCACGCATCATAAGGCCTGCAGGTCTGAATGCGTATTCCATCTGCTCCACGATACCGGTTATATTCTCGGGAATCTCAACGGGCTTCTCGTGGTAATAATGAAGAATATCATCTATTGCGCCCTTTGCAAAAACGAGCTGATCACCGAACTTCGCTTCGGTCCACTTATCCATGACGACACTTGCGAGCTGGAACAGAGAGTCCTCAAGGACATTCTGATCATTCTGGAGCCTGCGGCGGATCTGTTTATCAAATAATCCCATGATCCACCTCCTTAATCGCTCGTGACGAGATCTTTATAAGACCCGCCCTTAGCCATAAGCTCATCGTGCGTTCCGCGTTCTTCAATCACACCGTTCTTCAAAACGATGATCTCATCACAATCCCTGATCGTCGAAAGTCTGTGTGCCACGACAATACAGGATATACCACGGGCATTAACTGCCTTAACAAGTTCAAACTCTGTCTTTGCATCAAGAGCACTTGTAGCTTCATCCATGATAACGATCGAAGGATCCAGTGCAAGAGTTCTTGCTATCTCGATCCTCTGCCGCTGACCACCGGAAAGGTTACGGCCGCGCTCGATGATCTTTGCCTGATAACCGCCCGGACGCTCAACGATATCCTCATGGATCTGTGCATCTCTTGCAGCAAGGATAATATCGAAATCCTCTATCGTCTCATCCCACATACGGATATTATTGGCAATAGTGTCTTCAAAGAGCATTATATCCTGATCGACCATTGCAACCGAGCTCGTGAATACGCTTCTTGGGATCTCGGATATACGCTTGCCGTCGTAAAGGATTTCTCCTGACCATGGCATATACAGACCTGTCGCAAGTTTACTTACAGTTGACTTGCCGCATCCTGAAGCACCGACGATGGCAATTCTCTTTCCGGGTTCCAGATGCATGGAGAAGTCCTTAATGATAGGGTCTGCCAGCGGAGAATATCCAAAGGTGACATTTTTAAACTCAATATCGCCGCCCAGCTTCTTGTAGTCTGTATTCTCATCTACATCTTCCTCCTTGAAGAGAGGATCTTCGGGATAGTTCATTACGTCTTCCACACGCTCCATGGATGTTCTCATCTCCTGGATCGTCTGTCCTGCCTCAACAAGAGTCGCTGCAGGTCCCATAAATGCCGCCAGGATGCCCTGGAATGTCGTGATCATACCGACAGTAAAGTTACCCTGCATAGTGAGCAGGATACCGATGAACAGAACGATATAACCTGATATCGAACTGATAAACTGAGGGATCATACCAACCTTTGCATTAAGTGAATAGAACTGCTGATATGATGAGATAACTGCAGCCTGATATCCTGACCACTTACGGAAGAAACCATTTTCCGCACCTGCAGACTTGATCGTCTCTGCCATGCTTATTCCTGCCGTTGTTGCCGATGCAAGCTTACCGGAATCTCTCATCTGAACACGAGTCATATTGACGCGTTTCTTTGACATATACTGTGCGATGATCATATTGATCGCAAGACAGCCGATTCCGACAAGAGTCATGATAACGCTGTACCTGATCATTACGAAAAGATAGAAGATCATCATTGCCGTATTAAGAACAAGCGGTGCCACCGTCTGTATGAGCGTATTGGCAATTCCTGCATTTGTTGCCTGTCTCTGAAGGATATCAGCCATAAGACGCTGAGAGAAGAACTCCATGGGAAGATGAAGAACCTTCCACATATAGGACGAATTACCTTCGATATCCATCTTACCGTTGATCTTGAGTGAATATATGACTTTAGTCCATTCCACAAACAGCTGGAAGCATGTAAGGACTGACAGGACTACAATGAACGGTATAAGCCAGTCGGGGGACTTTCCCGTCAAGAGATAATCGTAGAAGATACGGCTCATTACAGGATTTATTATTCCAAAGAGATAAGCGATTATCGACACGAGGACGACAAAAGCAACTGCCGCACCTGCTCCCTTGAGACGGCTCTTGGCAAACTGGAGCATGCTTCTCTTCTTACCCGAAGGAACGAAGTTCTCCGAAGGTTCAAAAGTAAGGACAATGCCGGTAAACGACTGGTTCATCTCTTCCATTGATACCTGGACAGTTCCTCTTGCGGGATCATTAATCACCGCTTTATTGTGCTTAAAACCGTTAAGAACGACAAAGTGATTCATATTCCAGTGAATGATACACGGGAAAGATACCTTTGTCTTAAGAGACTCCAGTTCAAGCCTGTAGCCATGGACCTCAAGACCATAGTGCTGTGCTGCGATATATATCGCCTTCATATTTGATCCGTCTCTGGATACACCGCAGTCTGATCTTACCTGCTCAAGCGGTATCCATTTACGGTAATAAGCCAGAACCATTGCAAGCGAAGCCGCACCGCACTCAAGTGCCTCCATCTGCATAACTACAGGGACTTTTGCGACTCCTTTGGTTACCGGCTTGACGATCTTAACTTTTTTATTAGTATTCTCAGCCATTATTACACCATTAATTGATAAGGAACTTTATAGGAGAAACCTGTTCAAGGACAACTTCAGCGTCATATGTGTCCTCTGCAATATTGGTAGCATCTATAGGCTGTTCAAATGATACATGAGCTTCTGTCGCTTCTTTATTCTGGATGATGTATTCGATCTTTCCCTCATAACCGGCAAACCTTACAACCATCTCACGCTGAACAAGATCCTTCTTCTCATCCGGTATAATAACCATAAAATCATCAACGAACCTCTCCCCTGTCTCAGGATCGGTATATACATAAACTTCTGCCTTAACATCAAGCTTATTCTCAAGTGTAGCAACTGAAGCATATACGATAAATCCAACCAGGAGAGCAACTACCGCAGCCAGTATCATCCAAAGCCTGGGACTGGTTACCTTCATATAGTCATGCAATTCTTCCGGAGAGGAAATGTGATCAAGTGTCTCTTGCCTGAATAAATTCTTTTCCATAAATGCACTTCCTGATTTTAATATATCAATTATACCATAGATGATCAGATTACCTTTGAAGATACCGGGAAATCGAAATAAATATCCGGATATGGTTCATCCTTAAGGGTAAAATGCCACCATTCACAGTCTATCGGAACAAATCCCGCCCTTACCATTACGCGCTGGAGCAGCATGCGGTTATCATACTGCTCCCTCGTTATATCCTTATAATCCGGGTGTGAAATCTCACCGAAAAAGTCGAAAGGACTTCCCATATCGACTTCCTTGCCTGTCTTCATGTCGAACAGAGTAAGATCTATCGTGCTTCCCCTGCTGTGCGATGACTGGGAAGCAATATATCCGAGATTGAACAGATTTTCCTTCTCAAGATCCGGATAGAAGAACGGCTTCATCCTGAGATCAAGATCCTCCAAACCCCACATCACGAAATGCCTGACAGCAGTTACCGGTCTGTACGCATCAAAGACCTTAAGACGGTAACCCAAGACATTGAGCTCGCAGCTTGCCCTATTAAGCGCTCTTGCAGCCTCTAAAGTTGCGATCGCACAAGGTTCTTCATAACCGTTAATGCGGTCACCGATGAAATTATATGTGGAAAAATATCTGATTTCCTGGATCATTCCCGGCACATAATCAGAAAGGAGCACAAAACCGGAGGAATCCTTGATAACTCTCTCTTTATAATCAACTTCCATAGATAAAACCTCACTCGGAATGCAATTATTTACTTCAATGCGGAAACTTCCTTGATTATATCCACACACTTATCGATACCGATAAAGCCGCTGTTAAGGCATAGATCATAATTATCAGCTCTGCCCCATTCGCAGTCAGTAAAGTGCTTATAGTTTGCCGCGCGCTTCTTATCCTTATCGGAAACTCTCTTCAGAGGCTTGACATCGCTCTCACCATAGACCTCAACAACACGCTTTGCACGCCATTCAATATCCGCATACACGAAAACATTAAGCACGCCGTCAAACTCGCGGAGGATATGGTCAGCACAGCGTCCGACTATAACACAGGGCTTGTTCTTGTTCGCAATATCGAGGATAACCTTGCGCTGTACCGAATACAGATAATCAGCCGTAGTCATGCCGTTCATTACGCCCGGAGCGGAAGCAGCCTCAAAGCTGTAGGAAAATACAGACTTTCCGGGAGCATACTCACTGTTTGCCGCAACATAATCACGTGAGAACCCGGTCTCACCGGCAACATGATCGATTATCTCACTGTCATAGTAATCAAATCCAAGTTCTTCAGCGACTCTCTTGCCGATCGTTCTTCCGCCGCTTCCGAATTGTCTGCTGATAGTAATGATCTTCGTTGCCATATAGGAATTCCTCCTTTATCTGTTGTTCTTTACGCTGTCTATCTCGTTATGAAGGATCGTCTCAAACTCACCGTTATTGCTGTCAAACATCAGAGCATACTGGAGCATGTGGATCCTGTTCAGTGCCGTGACATCAGAAGCTTCCGTCGCACCTTCATTATACTGAAACTTCTGGAGCGTGGGTGAATAGAATCCTGTTGCATTGATACAAGGGATATCCTCTCTTGTAGCTGCGAGGAGCTGGTAATATGCAGGATAGTCGATATTAGCAGCACTCAGGACATCGAGCATCAGGTAGTTAAGTGATGTCAGATCCTTATTCGCGTTGCAGCGTGTGTAGAGATCCTGATCCATATCGTAGTTTGTCCAGATCAGATAGGGCACTACCCAGCTTGAGTTCTTTCCGGGTGCCATGTTATTTGTAAAACCTGCAAGAGAAGGCTGATGGTCACCGAAGATAAGGACGCAGTACTTCTCATCCTTCTGGCTGAGTGTATCAATGAGCCACTCAAGAGCAAGGTCAGATTTCTTGAGGAGTCCAATAAATGTATTGACCTGGAATGTATCTCCCGCATAGCTTCTCTTTACATACTCGGTTACAGGGAAATTATCAAAGGAATCCTGATATCCGCCGTGATTCTGCATCGTGATAAGGAATGTGAAAGTCTTCTTATCCCCTGCCTCATCAAGTACTCTTACGAGATTCTCATAAGCAGCCTGGTCTGAAACATACTCTCTTACAAGATCTGATTCGTCATACTGGAAATCATCAATGAACATATACTTATCGAAACCGAGGAGCGGGTACACCTTGGTTCTCTGCCATCCGGAAGCCATATAGCAGTGCATTGCAGTAGACTCGTATCCGAGGTTGTCGAGAGCCCACGCGATGGAATATGTATCATCATCGATAAACATCGTATAAGGTATGGAACCTGTGGGAAGGAACGCTGTTGTAATACCTGTCAGCACCTCAAACTCAGAGTTAGGAGTATTACCGCCGTAAACTGAAGATGTTGCATATCCGTGGATCGTATTCTCCTTCAGTCCGTTCCAGTAAGGTGTCGGATCTTCGAACACTCCCATCATGGGAAGATAATCCTTGAGCTGCATGTATGACTCACTCAGGATTACGATGACATTCGCAGAATCATCATTTATCTTGCCGGGATCTGAAGGATCGATGCCAAGCTCTCTTACAGTGCTATCAACATATGTACCTGTGTAGCCTTCAGGAGCTTTCTGATGAAGAGCGTGAGCTGACAAAGCGATGTTCAGAAGGAGTCCGTTATAGATGGAACCCTTATCCATCCAGCCTTGAGGAGTATTTGTTGCACTCCACTTATCGAGCATGAGTACAAATCCTGTCTCACATGCAATGCAGAGAACAAGTGATATCGCGATCTTCGCAAACCAGGGCATGAGCCTGGGTTCATTCTTGATGCGCATGCATGCGATAAAATACAGTGCATAAGGCATTCCGACGAAGATGATCGGGTAGAGCACCGGGAAATGGAAATTGTCAGAAACGTTGAGTGCCGTAGTGATAGAGTACAGATCACTTGCAAGCACTTCGTGTCCTCTGGAAATATAAGTATAGTAGTCGATGAGTCCTACAAGAAGGAACGGAAGCGGTGTAAATGCCGCTGCAAACTTTCTCGGTACCATGCACATCCTCAGGAAGAAGTATACGCCGAAGATGATCGAGAACTCTATGACCCATCTGAAGTGCTCGTTAAGATACATAACAACATAGAGGGATCTTGTATCAACCGTTGATATCTTTCCGTGATCAACAAGGTTAATATACTGCATAAAGTAGATCGCAAATCCTGATGAAATTAAAGGAAGTATTACATCCATAGCGAGCCATGACCACTTGTATTTGCCGTCTTCCCTTCCGCTTATTGTCAGAAAACATAACAGGAAAAGGCCGACATACCAGAATACAGCATCATAAAGCCTGGTTATCGAGAAGATAAAAGGCACCAGAGCCAGAATAAATGCTGCAACTAATCTCGGTATGTCCTTAACTGTAGGTTTGATCCTAAACTGCATTTTTATTTACCTCGTAATCAAAATCTTTGTTAATTATACACATAATCCCTGAATATTGAATTGTTGTTACCGTCAAATAAAATGCTGTACTGAAGGTATCTATATAGCATAAGTGATGGAATATCCTCACCTTCAGTGTTCAGATGGACGGCTGCATCACCCGTAAAGAAACCGGCGCTGTTGATCGACGGAACATCCTGCCTTGTGCTGTCGATAATTCTGTAATAAGAATTAAAACCGAATCCCGCAGCCTTTAGGACATCGAGAGCCAGATAATTGATGCTCGTCACAGTCAGATCCGTTGAAAGTTCACTCTTCATCTCATCACTCATATCGAAATTGGTCCACAGGATATAGGGTACTACCCACGCTCTTCCCCCTGCCATGAAGTCGTCAGCGGAAGCGAGATTGAGTTCGGGCTGATGGTCACCAAAGACAAGGACAACATATTTCCCGTCTCTCTGACTAAGTTCATCAAGCAGCATCTCCAGCGCGCTGTCGCTTTTGTTAACTAGTGTCATAAAGGTGTTGTAGCACTTGTTGTAATAGTCATTAAAGACTGTCGTATAAGTATCAGGCGTGAAATCGTCATAATCATAACCGCCATGATTCTGCATCGTTATCAGGTATGTAAATGTTTTGTTGGAACTGCCGGCGTCGTGTTCGTCAAGGACCCGGAGCATGTTTCGATATGCACACTCGTCAGTGATCTTCTCACAGACGTAGTCAGCATCTGTAAACTGGAAATCATTGATAAACAGCATATGGTCAAATCCGAGAAGCGGATATACTGTAGTTCTGTTCCAGCCTGACGAAAAATAAGGATGCATTACATAGGAATCATATCCCTTATCCTCCAGCGCCCGTACAATGGAATACATATTATCCTTGATGAAGGAATGATAAGCGATCGAGCTGGAAGGAAGATTTGCCATCGAGAGACTCGTCAGGAACTCAAACTCGGTATTCGCAGTATTGCCGCCAAAGACGGAAGACATCGCAAGTCCGTGAACTGTATTCTCCGTCAGACTGTCCCAGTAAGGATCAGGGTTTGTGACAGGACCTGTTATGTCTTCATAAAGAAGCAGGTCTGAATAGGATTCGTTCATGATAACGATGATATTGGCTGTATCACCGTCGTCAGATAATTCTTCCAACGCAGCATAACCGCCGTCGGCAAGTGCCCTGTCCGCAGCCTCTGCAGAGTATCCGGATGGAGGCGATATCATCACCGCTTTTATCGATTCCGCAAAAGACATATAGTAACCGTTCAGGACGCTCATCATGTCGCCCCACTCCCTGAATGTGTGATAACCTTCAGCAAACCATGAGTTAACGCTTACAATACTAAGGAAGACAGATATGACACTTAATACAGCAAATACGCCTTCACGAATGGCAACGTGGATCACACTCTTCTCAACCTTGAGGTGAACAAAGAACATAATGAAAAGCGCATACGGGATTATCATGCAGACGATCGGAACAAAGAGCGGATAATCATAGTTACCCATAACATTCGCAGCCGTCTTATAAGATACAAAATCATAGAAAACAAGCTCATGTCCCCTAAACTGATAGACATAATAATTGATCAGCGCCAGAATAAGGAACGGTACCGGCGTAACGATTGCCGCTACCTTCGGAGACATCATAAAGAGCCTGAAAATGAAATACAGAGCAACAGCAAATACAGCCTCATAGAACACTCTCTCCTGCAGCAGCAGATATCCCCAGAAGGAGAACAGCGCATCAGTCATCGGGTGTGCGTAGAGCATACCGAGCTGGAAATAGTACATGACGAACATCGCCGTGTAGAACGGGAAAATGATATCAAGGATAAACCTGAACTTCCCCTTCACTGTTATAGTCGGTATAGTGAGCAGGAAAAACATGATGATACCGGCCATAGCCTCTGTATAACGTGATATCAGGATGCATTCTGTAATAGTGAGCACAAGACACACAGAGATCCTTATGATATCTCTGCGTTCAAATCTGAATATAGACTTAATCTTTGTCAGATCTAATTCCATCAACCATAATTATATACTAACAGTCCGTTTTTATCATTTTTTAATCACCTTACGGGCTGCCTCGCTTACAGCCGCTGCCGCAAGGATCTTGATGATATCCGGAAGAATAAAAGGTATCACGCACCACGAAAGCGCTGTTCCGATGCCGACAGGACCTGTCTGAGCAGCATATACTGTCATAAACCATACCACACCGAACGCATACATAACGATCTCAGCGATCACCGCCTCCGCGATCTTTAGGCCGATCCTGACAGGAGTCTTATGCGCATCTGCCTTTAACACAAGATCATTCAGAGCCCAGTAAACCAGTCCCAGAAAAATGAATCCCGCAAGGAATCCGCCGGTCGGTCCGAGAAGGACTGAGATCCCGCCTTTGAAGCCCGAAAAGACAGGTACCCCGACGACCCCGAGAAGCAGATAACACAGTATGGATACAGTCCCCCTCTTCCCTCCGGTACTCATCAATACAGCAAATATTGCGAGAGTCTGAAGCGTAAACGGAACAGCCATCACGGTAATCGAAACAAAAGCACTCACCGCGATCAGCGCCGCACCTATCGCTGACAGGACCATATCGTAAGTTGTGAAGGACTTTTCTTTCATTGTAAACCTCTTTCCAAATTACTTTACAATCGATAATTATAACTTTTTATTTACCCAAGTAAAGAAAAATATTATAATCTTCGTGGAATTACATCAGGAGGTCAATATATGACTACGAGAATTGGAATTTTAGGTTATGGCAATCTGGCAAGAGGCGTTGAAGCATCCATCACACAGAATCCGGACATGAAGCTGGTCGCCATTTTCACAAGACGGGATCCTTCAGGCGTTAAGATACATACAACAGGTGTCCCCGTTGTCTCTGTTGATTCCATTGAGCAATACAAAGACAAGATCGATGTACTCGTTATCTGCGGAGGTTCAGCAACAGATCTTCCTGAGATGACTCCCAAGTATTCAGCTATGTTTAACTGTATTGACAGTTTTGATACACACGCAAACATTCCCCAGCATTTCGATAATGTTGATGCGGCATGCAAAGCAAACAACAAGACTTCCCTCATTTCCGCAGGCTGGGATCCGGGTATGTTCTCTATCCAGAGACTCTATGCGAACTGCGTACTCCCTGATGGTAAGGATTACACCTTCTGGGGTCCCGGCGTATCACAGGGACATTCTGATGCTATCAGACGTATCCAGGGAGTAAAGAACGGCAAACAGTACACAATACCTATCGACAGCGCACTTGAAGCAGTAAGATCAGGAAAGGGTCCTTCCCTCACAACACGTCAGAAGCACAAGAGAGTATGCTATGTCGTTGCCGAGGAAGATGCTGATCTCGCATATATCGAGAACGAGATCAAGACAATGCCCAACTACTTTGCAGACTACGACACAACAGTTAATTTCATCAGCGAGGAGATCTTCAACCGCGATCACTCCGGCATGAACCACGGCGGTTTCGTATTCAGGAGCGGAACGACAGGATTTGACAGAGACAACCGTCACATCATCGAATACAGCCTTAAGCTTGATTCCAACCCTGAGTTCACGGGAAGTGTTCTCATCGCTTACGCAAGAGCTATCGCCCGGCTCAATGCAAAGGGCGATTACGGCTGCAAGACAGTATTTGATATTGCACCTGCTCTTATGTCACATCTCAGCGATTACGATATCAGAGCTCATTTACTGTAATATGATTAATTGAAGATCAGCAGCGGTGTCTCAGAAGAGGCACCGCTTATTTATTGTCATTCTAATGCGCGAATCAGGTCTTTTACGTCAGAGCATATCTTAACGGCACCGCATTCCGTAAGGAACTCTCTGGTCTTAAAGCCCCAGTCGACGCTTATCACATCTATACCGGCATTATGACCAGTCTTAATATCGACATCTGAGTCTCCTATAAAGCAGCATTCATCAGGCATTATTCCAAAGTAAGCCATACATTCCAATGCTCCTGAAGGGTCGGGTTTTACCGGCACACCTTCTCTCTGTCCGTGAAGATGATCTATCTTGCCCGGAAGGAGAGCATCAAGCAGTTTCTCTGAAGTGAACTCGGGCTTATTCGTATTGCAGCAGACTTTTACACCCTGCTGATGAAGCAGATTGAGAAGTTCCGGAATGCCTTCGTAAGCTGACGTATCCCCGATGCAGTAATCATTATACATACGCCTGTAGTCTTCTAATATCTTCGGGATATCCTCTTCTCTTCCTGTCCCGGCCAAAGCCCTTTCGACAAGCTTCCCGGCACCATTGCCGACATAAGATCCCACTGTCTCCTTATCAAGTGTCCGCACACCATTGGTGCTTAATGCCAGATTAAGGGACGACGCAATATCGCTGCTCGTATCGAGCAGCGTGCCGTCAAGGTCAAATATCATGAGTTTGTATCTCAATCGTCCTTACCCTTCAGCTCAAATATGAAGCTGTCTCTGTAATGTACATTCTTCTTAAGAGGCAGTGCTGAGATATTGTTCTCTGTACGCTCGATCTCCTTTGAACAGAAATCGGCAAAGAGTTCACAGAAATCATTCTTCATGAGCTGTTCTTCGTGGAGATATTCATTCATCTGTTCAGGAGTAAACGGAAGGACTGTGAAATCAAATCTCTGATTGCCGGATCGTCTCAAAAGGAAACCGTTGCTCTCAGTATTTGAGATCTTTACGACCAGAGTATCACAGTGGCAGCTGTTCTCCGCAGGTCTTGCATAAGGATGATACATCTTATCTGTCTCAGCCGCAAAAAGACCAAGCTTACTTGCATTCTTACGATCATAATAAGACTCTCCGGGGCCTCTGCCGTACCATGTACATACAGTCTCATCCTTAACAAGAGGGAATCTTACACCGTATCTGACCATGTCATACTTAGGTGTAAAATCAAGCGTCACCTTAAGGAAGCCGGGTCTGTCCACTTCATAATAGAGAACGACATCACCCTTCATGGCAAACGACGAATAATATGAGATAAATCCGAAGACACCGTTCTTCATGCTGTACTCACAGCGCTTAAACTCGAGGGACTCCTGGATCTCTTCATAGTCACTCTCTTTTGAGAAGATCGTCTTCGCCAGAACAAAATTACGGTCAGTTCTGTCGATGTTGGACGGACATCTGTAAAAGCTGGGCATAAAGCTTCCGTTCAGGAAGTTGAATCCGTTGACCATAATCGCATCGACGGAACCCTTCTTACGCGAGAATCCGATCTTATACTTCTCATTACCGACATACAGCCTCGTCGGCACTGCAGAAACTGAACTGGGCTCGGCGATCTCTTCAATGCTAAGCTCCTCTGTTCCCGGAACAGTGGGAAGGTCTGTCGAAACAGGAACGACAGACTCCTCAACGATATCAGCCATACGGACTGTAAGACCGTCTTCATCAGCTCTGTCTTCCTCTTTGGGAGCCGGCAGCGCAGCCATTGACTGCTTTCTGTTATCTGCCAGAGCAGGCCCGTTCAGACGGTCTGCTTCACCCTTGCCTGCCGGAGGAGCTACCTCACTGCTGATAACGGCCTGATAGAAAGCCATCTCGTATCCCTGTCCGGCATAGAAAGTGTCTTTTGCGAGCTTGAGCGAAATATCGAAGATGAGTTCATGCGTAAGCGCATTCATGTACAGCTCGATATACTCAGCCTTTCCCTTAGCCCATCCCGGAATAGTGAACTGTTCAAAATTAATAGGGAACCTTAATGTTCTTGTTCCGTATGGTTCTATCTCCGAAATGGAACCGTGACCGCCCATAAGCTTCTTACCGCCAAGCAGGATGCGCCATTCAAGTTCCAGCTCGTCAGTATATGCAAACGGATTAGTGTTGCGCAGTGTCAGGTTCGTAGGATCACCCTCATTCGGGAATACCTGAAGATCGCGGCACTGCTGCTTGATATCAAAATAGATGGGGTGAGGATTACGCAGAACATCTACAATTCCCTGTCCGATGCTGCTGTCTGCCCTCAGCTTGCCTCCGACCAGATCCGCATGGTGGATCCACTTGTAATTGGCACCGTCATCTTTAAACCTTGTACGTCCCGGGATAGTCTCGAAAAGATTCTTCCCGCTCTTGTTCTTTTCAAAGATCTTCTTACGGTCAAGACACAGATCCTGCCACGGTCCGAAGATAGCTCCGGATTCGCCGGACAGCGGATATATATCAGATACACTTTTGGCGTAATCGCTATTGCAGTACCATGGTCTCGTATCATCGAGTTTCTTTAGTTTCTGCTTGAGAGCCGCAGCCTTTACTGCATCAAATCTGTAGTCAGCAAATCCCCACATCACGACGGACGGATGGTTCATGAGAGTCTCAACGCAGTCCCCCATTACCCTCTCGGTACCCGAAACGATCACATACATACCGTACTGATCGCAAAGATCGAGGAGTTCATCCCCTGCCGGCAGACCGGAACAGTATAAACAGTTGATGCCTGCACGCTTCATAAGGATGATATCGTGACGCATTACATTACGGGGAACGGTTATTCCTCCTTCAGCATCAAACTCAAAATATCTGACGCATCTCAGATTGACTCTTCTGTCGTTGATATTGAGCTTATCCTGAACGAGCGAAACACTCCTGAATGCAAATCTTCTCTTCTTTGCGCAGATGACAGCACCCTCAGCATCAAGCAGCTCAAGAGCAAGATCGTACTGGATAGGTGTTGCGTCAGACCACTGTCCGACGTCGAGAGCCATAAACTCTCCTTCAACCCTGATGGATGAATTGGATTCGATCACGCCCTTAACGGGACCCGACTGCTCCCTTATCTTAACGAAAGGAAGATTGTACGGATCATATCCGCTCCTCGCCTCCAGAAGCGAAACATTTATTGTATAAGGCATATAGATATCAGTGTGATTCGTAAGCTCAAGATCGAGCTTTATCATAAAGTTGCCCCGTGAGATCTTCTGCTGCTTCTGGTCCTTTGCCACGGGCAGATTAACATTGGCAATCTCCGTAACATAAGCTTCAGGAAGGCTCTCGACTCTGATATGGAGATTATTCATCTCGATCAGTGACTCTTCGATGATATAGACCGGTCTGAATATTCCGGAAAAACCGAAGTTCATGTAATCATTGATGATATGACCCGAACTGTTCCTGTCATATCTGAATACCGCGATAGCCAGCTGGTTTACGCCTTCACGGGCATTGTCCGAGAGAAGAAGCTTCTTGGGGGTATTGACCGCATTGGATTCAGCGAGTATCTGACTGTTGAAATAAACAATGAATCTTCCGCAGATACCCGATGTCTCCAGATATATCGCTCTGTTTATGTCATCAGCCGTAAACACGACGGATGTCCTGTATATTCCGACCTCGTCCTCATCTCCGGAAGAAGATTTCAGAAGGAACTTGTCAGCGATGCTCTCAATACGGCGGCTGCTGTCACTCTCGAGTTTCTCAGGATAGTTATACAAAAGATAGTTCGGAAGGCCAAAGCCCTCAGTCTGCCATGTTGACGGACAGTTGATAAGATTCCAGTCAGAATCGTCAAACGATGATGACTCGAAACCGAAAGGCATCTCCTGCTCAGATGCGGCCAGCATAAACCTCCACGTATTAAGAGGCTTAACATAAGGCGACTTTACGTTTCCGAACTCAGGCTGATCCTTCTCAGCATAAATATAATCAAAAGATTCATATGGAAGAAATCCTTCATTTGAATGTTTAAAGCCCATAGGACCTCCTTATCAGTCACAATGATTCATTGTTATTTTATCACTTTAGTCTCGCAATATAATTTCATAGAGATTACAGATTAACATTTAAAAAATATTATGTATAATAACAAGCGGTGTAATTTTAAAGCAAAGGAGACAATTATGGAACTTTTCTTAGGACTTGTCATCCTTGCGGCTATTCTGGCGCTGGCTTATGCAGCCATCAATTTCTATTCAGTTAAGAAGCTCGAAGAGGGCTCTGACAGAATGAAGGAGATCGCCAATGAGATCCGTCTGGGTGCAAACACATTTATCACGTACGAGTATAGGATCGTTGCGATCATCGGTGCGATCATTGCCGTAGTTCTCGGTATCGTAATCTCATGGCAGGGTGCCTGTTCTTTCGTTATCGGTGCTGTAATGAGCGCTTCCGCCGGTTATGTCGGCATGAAGATCGCTACCTATGCTAACGTCAGAGTTACAAACACGGCACGCACAACAAAGAAGCTCAGCGACACACTCAAGGTTGCTTACAAGGGCGGATCCGTTATGGGTCTCTGCGTTGCAGGTTTTGCTCTTCTCGGTATCTTCCTTGTATATCTCATTTTCGGATACGGACTTGGACAGATCGCTGATTTCAGAAACGGCATCATTGCTACAAACCTGATCGGTCTTGAGGCACCTTTCTCAATGACCATCTCTTGCTACGCTCTCGGATGCTCAGTAATCGCTATGTTTAACCGTGTCGGCGGCGGTATCTACACAAAGGCTGCAGATATGGGCGCTGACCTCGTTGGTAAGACAGAGGCTCACCTCCCTGAGGATGACCCGCGTAACCCTGCTACTATCGCTGACAACGTCGGTGATAACGTAGGTGACGTTGCAGGTCTCGGTGCTGACCTCCTCGAGTCATATGTCGGTGCGATCATGTCAGCTGCTATCCTCGCCTGTGAGCTCTTCTCAAGAAAGACTGCAGCAGGTGTTGCTTTTGAGTCTCCTTTCCTTGAGAAGCTCCTCATCTTCCCTCTTGCTTTCGCAGCTTGCGGACTTATCGCCTGTGTCATCGGTATTGCTTCAACTCTTGTAAGAAAGAAGCTTTCAGACAACCCTCATATGGAACTTAACATTTCCACATGGGTATCTGCCGGTGTAACAGCACTTTTCGGTCTCGGTCTTGCATGGTATTTCTTCGGAAGAACAAGTGACAGTTATTCAGCTTTCAGATTCGGATGGATCTCTCCCTGGATTGCTGCAGTCCTCGGCGTTGTTGCAGGTATCATCATCGGTGCGATCGCCGAGTACTACACAAGCTACGACTATAAGCCCACAAAGATCCTCGCTAACGCATCAGTTGACGGTGCAGCTCTTACTATCACACAGGGTCTCGCACTTGGTATGAAGTCATGTATGGCTCCCGTTTTCGTTCTCGGTGCAGCTATCTACGGTGCATTCGTCATCGGCGGCCTCTACGGTATTTCCTGTGCCGCTATCGGAATGCTCTCATTCGTTGCTACAACAGTTTCAGTTGATACATACGGTCCTATCTCAGATAACGCAGGCGGTATTGCTGAGATGAGCTATCTAGATGAAGATGTCCGTAAGATCACTGATACTCTTGATTCAGTCGGTAACACAACCGCAGCTATCGGTAAGGGATTTGCTATCGGCTCTGCAGCATTCGCTACACTCGCTATGATGAACTCTTACCTCTATTCTTACACACCTGAATCAGTTCTTGCTGATAATATCGTACTGAACATCCTGAATCCTCTTACACTTGCAGGTGCCATCGTAGGTGCTGCTCTTCCTTTCTTCTTCTCCGGTATGCTTATTGAAGCTGTTGCAAAGGCAGCTGAGCAGATGGTTGAAGAGGTTCGCCGTCAGTTCAAGGAGATCCCCGGTCTTCTCGAAGGCAAAGTTCTCCCTGATACAAAGGCTTGTATCTCCATCTCATCTCAGGGTGCTATCAAGGAAATGAGAGTTCCCGCTCTTACAGCACTCATCTTCCCTGTGCTCGCAGGATTCATTTTCGGTGCTGAGTTCGTCGGAGGTATCCTCCTCGGTGCTACGATCTCATCCATCATGCTCGCTATCTTCACAGGTAACGCAGGCGGTGCCTGGGACAACGGTAAGAAGTACATCGAGACAGGCGCTATCAAGGGCCATGGCAAGGGTTCACCTGCTCACGACGCTGCAGTTGTCGGTGATACAGTCGGTGATCCTCTGAAGGATACAGTAGGACCTTCACTCGATATCCTTATCAAGATCATGAGCACGATCTCACTCGTTGCAGTTGCAGTATTCAGCAAGTACAACATTCTAGACTGGATCCTTACACTGTTCAAGTAAGTCATAGCGACAAGACAGTAATAAAACCGGTGTCGATCGGCACCGGTTTTTTATTGCATTTTTAAATACAGTTTGAAACTTATCTTGTCAGCAGAACGATCGTAATGACAAGTGCGGCCGCTCCCCAGAGCATGATGCCGATCTTGAACACCATATCGATCTGAAGAGCCTGTTCACGGCTGACCTTAGGGGATGTATCAACTGCCGGCTCAGTTTTTTTCTGATGGACAGGGGCACCCTGCTGTACAGGCGCCTGAGGAGCTCTTACAGGAGATCTCTGCGACGGAGCAGCAGATCTTCTGACAGATTGCTGATACTGCTGAGGCTGCTGCGGTCTCTGTGCATAATATCTGGCAGGATCACCCTGAACCTGTCCGCGCTGAGTCTGAGCTCTGCTCCTGGCAATAAACTCCTGATCCTCGTAAGGACGTCTGAAATCAGCGGAATCTCTTGAGAACTTCATCTCTGAATCATAGGGTCTCTTTGTCTGAACACGCGTATTACGGTTACCCTTACCGTAATGTGTCTGAACGGTAAGGTCCCTGTATTCTCTGTTTCCTCTGTATCTGTCATTTGAACTCATAGCGAGATTATACCACATTATTCCCCTGCAGCATCCCGGAAGAATCCTTTGTAACTGCATTTTCATTTTGGAGGATATCCATGCCGTGCTCCATCAGTTCTTTTACGGCAGGGGTCATCCTTGTAAGTCCCAGTTTCCTTGCTCCGGCAACATATGCAGATTCCACAGGCATTCCATACTCTGCTACTATCGCCTCCAGCATAGCACATGCAGCCTCTGCAGGATGAATGTCCTGAGGCTGACGGACATCTTCAGGATCCGCCGGATATCTGTAGAAATCATAAGCCATGGGATCATCGCCTTTGCGCCAGAAGAACAGCGTGCCGCCTTCAGGAGCAGGTTTTACACGCGTGGCACGGATAATATAATCGATCCTCTCATTGACCTTGGCTCCGCCCTTTGTGATGCCGCAGGCTTCCCTGATCCTTATCCCGATGGTATTAAAGCTGACCGGAGATTCCTTTATAATGACTTCATTTGCCATTGCTATCAGGAAGCTCGTTGCCTGAGTCGACTTATTGAAGAATTCATCTTCTGTCATCTGACTCCTTGGAAGATCTGCCTTTACGTATTCTCTTCCGCCTCCGGATTCAGTTTTTTTTTACCCTCGTCCGTATCTTCAGGATCTGCAGCCTCTGCAACTTTTTCCTCCGGAGCAGCTGCGGCTTCCGCAACAGCTGTTTCTGCGGCCGGAACAGTCTCGGCAGTCACTTCCTCCAAAGGATCTTCTGCTGCAGGGTCTTCAGCAGCGGGTTCAGCTGTCTCTGCTGCAGCCGCTTCCTCAGCGCGTTTCTTCATTATCTCATCGATACGTGCGATTATACTCTCTGTTACTCTCTTCTTGTTCTCCCACCAGTCAACAGACCATACACGCATGATCTGCCAGCCGAGGCCTGTAAGAACAGAAGGCTGATAGATCTCACGTCCGCTTGTAGTCTTATTCTCGTAGTAGAATTTACCGTCAAGAAGGATGCCGAGACAGTATCTGCCCTCATTCTCCGGATCGATGACACCGATGTCGACCTTATAGTCGGAGCTTCCTATCATCTTTCCCGTCTTATAACCTGCTTCAGCAAGAGCCGTGCAGATATCATCCGCAACTCCGTTGAAGTCATCAAATCTGTCGATAACAGGAGCTTCACTGACTGTTGTTGCTGAATTCTCCCATACACTCCTGCCCTGAGCATACTCAAGAAAACTTCTGAAAGCGGCAACACCACGGGCAGTATCACCATCAACTCTGATCTGCTCAGGCTCAAGCGAGGAGAAAACGACCATCTCATAACGCGCTCTTGTAACCGCAACGTTAAGCCTTCTCCATCCGCCGTCCATACTGAGAGGTCCGAAGTTCATATAAACCTTGCCCTCTTCGTCTGTTCCGTATCCGACAGAGAACAGTATGACGTCACGCTCATCACCCTGTACATTCTCGAGATTCTTAATGAATACCGGCTCATCACCTCCGAAGAGCGCCTCTTCGATCTCGGGTTCCTTCTTACATCTCTCCATTACAAGATCATCGATAAGATTCTGCTGTGAGATATTGAAGGTTACTACGCCGAGGCTCTTTGACGGGTCTTCCTTGATCCTCTTTACGATCTCGTCGGCAACCATCTCAGCTTCTTTGCGGTTTGTCCTTGTCTTACCTCTGTCAAACGTACCGCAGGCAGGAACAAACGTAACCTTACGCTCAATGTCATTGCTCGAAGGGAACGTGTAAAGACGGTTATCGTAGAATGCTCTGTTGCTGTATGTGATAAGACTCTCGTGCTTGCTTCTGTAATGCCACAGGAGATGTGTTCCGGGCATGGAGAGAGCGAGGCAGTCGTCGAGAATGCTTTCGAGATCCTCTATCTCATAATTCTCCTCATCGAAATTGGAATTCTGGAAGAATGAGGTCGGCGGCATCTGGTTGGGATCGCCTACGATGATTGCATTGTCTGCGCGTGCTATAACACCTACTGCCTTACACGTCGGAAGCTGTGAAGCCTCGTCAAAGATTACCGTATCAAACTTTATCGCTCTTGGTTCAAGATACTGGGCTACCGAAATGGGGCTCATCAGGACACATGGACAGAGGGCTGTGATAAGGTTCGGGATCTTCGAGAAGAGTGTTCTGATGGATACTCCTCTTCCCCCGCTCTTTATCGCATGCTGAAGTATACCGAGTTTGGAATCTTTCTGCGCCTCCTGTGTAAGATCCGGAAGGCTCTTGGCGATCCTCAGATAGACCTCCTGCCTTGTGAGTGTCGTGAACTCATCGTTAAGACGCTTGTACTGTGCGACTCTCTCTTCGAATATCTTTCCGCTGAAGTTCCTCAGCGTCTCATCGGAATCGATAATGTTAGTGATCAGCAGCTTTGTAAAAGCTTTACGGAATGCGGGGATCAGATCCTCCGAACTTACAGTCTTGTCACCGTATGCATTAACAACATTAACGAGGCCTTTGGATCTGCAGTCACCTGAAGCCTTATTGAACATAACCCTGTCTTTCAGGCTCTCGATATTACCGATGAGGTCATCTGAGAGCTGATACTGGAACTCAAATGTCTCGTCATCATGAGCAGCTCTGATCCCGGCCTCTTCTTCGATCACTGAATGAGCAGAATCAAATCTGTAATATGAGGTTGTCATATTGCCCCATATAGTAGCATATGATGAATTGGCAGCAAAGATCTTACGAAGCGTCTTTGTCCTGTCGTATTCATCAAGCTTTGCGAAGATACTGCGAACGGACGAAATGAAAGAATCAGATCTTGTCTTATCATCAACGAATTCCCTGGGGAAATACGATGCCAGACGCTCACTGAATATCTTATCGCACTCTGCCTTAAGAGCTTTGACCTCAGAAGCGAGATTGAGGTTATATGCGAGCTGATCATCTTTTGCCGCCTGGGTCTTGTACGGTGCGACCTTCTTCAGGACCTTGCTTACTGCCATTGACTTGAACAGACTCTTGCTCTTCGCCTCATTAAGCTCTGCCGTAAGTCCGGGAATATCAAGATTCATAAACTCAGGCTTATAAGAAATGAGGAGTTCCTGCTCTTTGCCATATGCAAGATCCTTTTTCCCGTTATATAAAGCCACATCCCTGAAGAGCGCTTCATAATCATCAAGAGCACAGATATTGGAAGGCATATTGTCTGTACCCGCTATAAGCGCTGAAATCTCAGACGCTCTTCTCGCCTGAGCGATCGTTCCGTCGTTTATTCCCGGGATCACGATATTTGCACCTGACAGTGTGGAGATAAACTTGCTGTAAGCTTCTTCAAGAACTGCAGTTGCATCCTTAAGTTCCTGTGCATGAACAGGAATGTCGCTCTTCAGTTTCTGCGTATATTCAGATGATCTTACAGACGAAAGATAAGAGACATCCCCTATAGCATTGCCTGCGGATATCAGGGATTCAAGAGCAAGCTCACACTCCCTGTAAGTATCCTTATTGATGATATCAAGTAATCTCTCGTCAAATGCAGCGATGTCAGGAGCCGATGAGTTGACCGTATAGATACTGATCAGTTCAAACAGCGAGAAACCGCACTTCCTGTCCTCATGAAGAGCAGTACAGTATCCGTCTAATTCCTTGCGCCTGTCAGCAAGCTCCTTTAATGATTTCTCATAATCACCCTTGCCGGTCTTCTTGGCTATATCAACAGCCTCCTTCAGTTTCTGAAGGAATGCGGCTTTCTTTGCTTTATTCGAATGAAGTTCAAGACAGAACGGTGCAAGCCCTATCTTATCAAGCCTGGAATAAACAACATCAAGCGCAGCTTTCTTCTCTGCGACGAACAGGACCTTTTTGCCATGAGCAAGCATATCTGCAACCATTGACGTGATCGTCTGGGATTTACCTGTTCCCGGAGGGCCGTGAAGAACGAAGCTCTGCCCTGCCGTCGCACACTTGATAGCATACAGCTGTGAGCTGTCAGCGTTGATCGGAAGGAAGCAGTCGGATTCGTCCAGCTTATCAGGGACTGTCATCGGCTCAGCCTCCCAGCAGACCCTTCCTTCCAGAAGGCTTCTTACGATCTTGTTCTCGCCTATCGTGTCGCGGCGGGCACGAAGATCATTCCACATAACAAAGTTTGTAAACGAGAACATGCCGATCACGCAGGAGTTATATATCTCCCAGCCTTCCTGACCTGTCATGAGCCTGCGGAAGTTCTCTGTTACCTTATCAATATCGATGCCTGATTCATCGCTTACAAATATCTCCGCAGGATCAGATACGATGCCGAAATCCTGCTTGAGCTTCTCAAGAAGAGTTACATTGATGATCGGGTCTTCATCTCTTCTTCTGATAACATATCCCAACACTATGGATTTCCTTACGAGTTCTACCGGAATGAGGACGAGCGGCGCATAATGAGGCGTCGTGCTTCCCCTGTCGAACCATTTCATGACGCCGAGCGCCAGGTACAGCGTATTGGCACCATTCTCTTCGAGAGCTACCTTTGCGCTTCTGTAAAGCTTCTTGATAACTGTATCGAGTTCGGATCTTGTGAGCGGCGAATACAGCTTTTTCTTCTCAAAGCTCTTGGTTATCAGTTCTTCAAATCCTGTAATGTCAGGAAGGTTCTCGAAATCGTATTCCCTCACCGGAATCGTCTGCTTCTTAGGCTTTTCCTGCGCCTGAGGTTCAGCCGGTGCTTCCGCAGCGTTGCTTTCCGGTGCCGGTTCCTCCGGTCCGGTCTCCTCCGCTGCAGGGGTCTCTTCTTTCTCCTCCGGCTCTTCCTTATCGTCCGCGCCTCTGGATCTTATGGAGAAATCGATATCCTGAGCGAGCTTATCTTCAAGTATCGCCGGCGAATGTGCGAAAACAGGCACAACTGTGCCGCTGAACTTCATGTTGAGAAGGCTGTTGCGGAGACTTAAATCAAGGAGTTTTCTTTCCCACTGGTCTATCTTTGCATTTGCTTTTGCATCAAATCCTTCAGTACTCATTAAGGGTCCTCCTTGCTTTCTGCCAGTCTGGCAACACCTTACTGACAACTCTGTAGAAACGGTCAGAGTGATTGGGAACGATGAGATGGGCAAACTCATGCACCACCACATACCTTACACACTCTTCAGGTGTCTCGAAAAGATTATAGTTGAAAGTCAGGATCTTCTTTGCCGTATCACAGGAACCCCACTTAGACTTAAGAGTCTTAAACCTGATCATCGAAGGTGTCGGGGCTCCCATACGGTTAAAGACAGGACACACTTCATTGCAAAGTGCATATATCCTTGTCTCAAGATCCTTACTTCTCCACTTATTATATACCTTAATTATCCGTTCTTCGTCATCAGGATTAACGGCCGATACAATAACTTCATCATCAGTCTCGGTTACGCTGTCATGTACACCCTGAACAATGCGTAGAGTCTTCACTCTTCCGTATACTCTTACCGGGCTTCCGTCTGTCCTTGAAGTGTAATTTGTCTTCTCATTACGCTTCTCAACTTTTGATAAAGACCTGATTATGAAATCTTTGTGATCATCAATGAACTTGTCAACTGACTTCATGCTTAACCTGTAAGGGGCAGAAACATAGACAGTACCGTCACCCCTGATTCTTAGATTAATATTTTTAACTCTTTTCCATTCAAATTCGTACTCAAACTGCTTTCCGTCAAGCATTATATATTTGATCATTAATTTACAAATCTCCGCATTTATTTCATATTCATAATACATCACTTTTTCGCGCAATAAATGTCAAATATCTGTTATGTTCACATTTATTTCACAATTCACTCTCAATCTCGAAACAGAATTCCGATCCCGGATAAATGTCTGTTCATATTTGAACATTATAATGAAATCATAAACAAGCACCCAAGATGCAGATGATCAGGAGGGCAGAACCATGACACGTATATATAATTCAAAGAAAGGTTTCACTCTCGTAGAAATAACAACAACGATTGCCATCATACTTACGCTTCTGGCAGTTACTACGATTGGAATCAGCGACCACATCAATAACACAAAGAAAGCTTCACAGCTCGTGATCAGGAACTACAGCCAGCTCGATGAACTCGACGCAGAGGTATTTGATACGCAGCAGCAGTCATTCACAGCAGCAAAGGTTGTTCCTGAAGCAGTTGACAATTCTCCCGCTCAGTCCGGTTCAACATCAGGTCTGGCAGGTGTTATCTCCACTATCAACGATGTCACGAATATCGATCCCGTCACAACAGCTATCGAAGATGAAGCAGCAGACATCACAGATGAGCAGAGAGCAGAGAACGAAGCAGTTGCTGAGAAAACAAGCGAGATCATGTCAGAACTCCTCAGCCACCCCAACTTCAACGTTATCCCGGGTGCTGAATCAGTAGTTGAAGAACTCGCAAGAGCTGAGGTAAAGGCACTTGACAAGTACAGAGAGTACATCGCAGAGCGCAATCTCGGAACTGACACTGCACTTTTCCTTACATACTGCCCCGCTACTCAGGAGATCGCACTTGCTAATGGTGACGGATCCTGGATGGAGTGCTGGAACGGTCAGAACTTTGAAAGAGCATATCTCGCAGAGCTGAACATCGACGGTTCACGCACAACAGGTCGGTACTACAGAGAGTATACAAACAACAGCAGCGCTGTTAAGGATTATCTCGCAGGTAACGAGACACTCCAGAACAGCAACGTAAGATTCCAGATCGATGAGGACTTCCTTACAACTGAATCAAACGCATACAGAGTAACATCAACATCCAGGGGCAAGGATACAAGCAACGTTATCTACCTCGGTGTTAAAGGAGATCAGGTTGTACCTTGCGTCTGCATCGACGTTAACGGCAACCTCAACACGATCAACACATTCAGATATACAACAGCACAGTTCAACACTTACGTAAACTTCGTACAGGGCGGCACAGGACACATGCTCGATACAACAACATTCGACAGCTACTGCCAGGCAACAGGTCAGGCTTATGACACATCAGTTGATGCTAACGGCAACTCAACTTCCGCAGCAGACAAACACAACATAGCACTCTGGAAGAATTATATTAAGTATCTCAGAGGCGGTGGCGTCTGAGATGAATAAAATAGTCAATAAGCAGTTTTTTCTGACTCTTATTCATATTCTTGGGCTTGGAAGCGCTCCTGACGGAGCGCTTCTCTTTTTTATGTTAAAATCTTCCTATGAAAGATCTGTGGAACTATCTGAAAGAAACTGAAAAGCCCATTGTTCTCTACGGCACAGGCAACGGCGCGGACAAGATCATCGACAGGATGATCCTGGACGGTACGTGGAGCAAAGTCAAAGGTATATTCGCAAGCAGTGGTTTCGTACGGGACCGCTATTTCCGCGGAATAAAGGTTGAGACATATGAGACATTAAAGAGCCGGCTTGGTAATATGATAGTCCTGTTATGTTTCGGTTCCTCCCTTCCCGGGGTTATCGATAATGTCGAGAGGATCGCGAGCGAGAACGAGCTTTATGCCCCTCAGGTGCCCGTGTACGGAACAGGGATATTTGACAGCGGATACTACAATGAACACAAGGAAGAACTGGAACGTTCAAGATCTCTTATGGCTGACGAACTGTCTGCCGTATCTTTTGATAATACGATCAGTTACTTTCTTTCCGGAGACATGAGTTATCTCAGGAAATGTGAAGTTGATAAGGCAGATGAATACAGGCTCACTTCGTTAATGGAAAACGCAGTTTATCTGGATCTGGGAGCATTCACGGGAGATACGGCGTTGGAATACAGTAAGGTCTTTCCTTCCATTTCGAGGATCATCGCGGTTGAACCTGACGCGAGGAATTACCGCAGGCTGTGTGATAACACCAAAGAGATCGAAGGTATTACATGTATCAACGCACTGATATCTGACACATGCGGGATCACTCATATCAATCAGGGCAAAGGCCGCGGTGTTCATGAACAGGACAAGGGCCTTGATATCGAATGCACAACGGTAGATGCCATTCTTGCAGGATCAGGAACTGACCTGATCAAGTTCGATGTTGAAGGAAATGAGATCAAAGCGCTGACCGGAGCTGTTCACACTGTCAGAGAGTACAAGCCCGTTCTTCATATCGCCTGCTATCACAGGAGCAGCGATCTTTTTGAGATCCCGTTATTCGTGAACAGTATCAGAGATGACTATAAGATATACATGCGCCACAGAAAGCATCTGCTTAACTGGGATACTCAGTTTATCTGTATCTGATCAGAGTTTTAGTACGACAGTGCGCTTTACCCTGCTGTAGAAGATAATAGTCAGTATGAGCGACATGATCTCGGCGATCGGGAACGCCCACCAGACGTTGTTCAGAACCCCTGAGAGTGACAGCAGCCATGCAGCAGGAATAAGGATCACCAGCTGTCTTCCAAGCGAGACTATAAGTGAATAATAACTTCTTGAGAATGCCTGGAATACTGATCCAAGTGCAATGCAGACTGCCGCAACAGGAAAATGAAGAGCGATTATCCTCAGCGCAGGCACACCGATCTCGAGCATATGATCAGAAGCCTCGAACATCCGGAGAAGCTGAACGGGAATGAACTCCATGACAAGAGTTCCCACACACATTATCGTCGCTGCCAGAATTATCGCAAACCTAAGGGCTTCGTTTATCCTTTCCTTGTTCCTTGCACCATAGTTATATGCCAGGACAGGGATCAGACCGTTGTTGAGTCCGAATACCGGCATAAAGAAGAAACTCTGAAGTCTGAAATATGCGCCGAATACAGCCTGTGATGTAGACGAGAAAGTTACCAGCAGAATGTTCATAAGATATGTCATCAGCGAACCGATCGATACCATAAGGATAGAGGGAACGCCCACGAAATAGATCTTCTTAACGATATACTTTGCGGGCCTGAGGATATCTTTTACTGACAGACTGATCTCCTTGTTGTACTTTATGTTGAGGAATAATGCTGTAAGAGCAGCACAGCACTGTCCGATTACTGTTGCAATCGCGGCACCCGCCGTCTCAAGCCTCGGGAATCCAAAGAGACCGAATATCAGAATCGGATCAAGTATAATGTTTATAACCGCACCCGTGATCTGGGAGATCATGCTTAATATGGTTCTTCCTGTTGACTGAAGCAGACGTTCGAACGTCATCTGGAAAAAGCATCCGAAGGACGACATAGTAACTATACCGATATAAGATACAGCAAATCCGGTTATTGAACCGTCCGAAGTCTGGGACAGAACAAACGGAACAGTAAAGAACGATCCGACTGCAAGGAATATCAGATAATGGATAAAGGTTAACAGAATACCTGTATTTGCAGAGCGGTTGGCATCGTCAAAGTTTCTCTCACCAAGAGCCTTTGAAAGAACAGCATTGATACCGACACCCGTACCGGTCGCAACGGCTATCATAAGGTTCTGCATCGGGAACGCCAGTGTAACGGCAGTTAACGCATCCTCAGATACCCTTGCAACAAACAGACTGTCAGCAACATTATAAAATGCCTGCACAAGCATCGATATCATCATGGGGAGTGACATCGACAGTATCAGTTTCTTTACGGGCATAACGCCCATCTTGTTCTCACTCATATGCTCGCTCATAATTTCACCGAGTTACTATAATAAGCTAAATAGTATTAAAACTCAATTCCCCTTAATTGATAATTGATTAACGATATGTGATAATAAATTATTAGAAAAATCAATGGAGGTCTTCTATGGCTTGTTTTCTAGTTCCCGCAGCAGAGGCTGCAGTTATCACCGTAGTAACAAAAATAGCAGAAGCAAAAGGCGTTCCTTCTGACGGAATGGTCAGAAAGGTCAAGTGGCTTTCAAATACTCTATGGGGAGGCTCTGCGCTGCTTGCTTTCGAGCACGCATGGCATGGCGAGATCATTCCCACCTTCCCCTTCCTTACAAACGCTGCAAATGCAGCTGACAGAGCAGAGATGTTCCACGAGATGGCAACAGTAGGTGTTACAATGGCTCTCCTTATAACGGCAGTCTGGGGCGTTTCCGTTGCTGTCACCCATCAGCTTGAGAAAAAAGCAAAAACAGCAGAAGGAGGCTCTGCAAAATGACGCTTCTCATTACTGTTTTTGCAGCTGTTATAGCAACTGTTCTATGGTATAAGTCTTTACCCGGCGACACGCTGAAGATCTCAGCGCTTTGCTATATGTACTGGGGCGCTTCCCTTATGTGGCTCGTTGATTCCATTTTTGAGTATAAGGAACTTGGCGGTGAGTTTTTCAATCCCGCTGTTTCCGATATGATCAACGATGCTTTCCTGGGACTTTCCGCGGTAGCTTTCGGGCTTGTTATCTGGGTTGGTATCCTGATAGTTAAGGATCCCAAAGGCGTCATCAGAACAAAGCTTACAAGTAAGGCCGGCACCTGATGAACAACGATATCAAACAGTTACTGCAAGATGTTAAGGCCGGCGTCATCTCAATAGATGACGCCGTTTTGCGACTAAAGAAGGCCCCTTTCGAAGATATAGGATTTGCCAAGGTCGATCTCCACAGGAAGGTTCGTCAGGGCGCCGCAGAGGTGATCTATGGCGCAGGAAAGACTCCTGAGCAGATCATCAGCATTGTTAAGAAGCTGACTGAATCCGGCGAGGAAACGATTCTTATTACACGCATAGATGAAGCTAAAGCATCTGCGATCCAAAAAGAGCTTCCCATGGATTATCACAAGGAAGCACGGATAGGAACAGTAGGCCCTGTTCCCCGCAATACAGGCATAGGAACGGTCGTTGTTGCCACAGGCGGAACAAGCGATATTCCCGTTGCCGAAGAAGCCGCTGTCACAGCTGAATATCTGGGTAATGAAGTAATCAGATTATACGATGTCGGCGTATCTGGTCTTCACAGGCTGTTATCAAACGCAGATACGATAATGGGAGCTTCGGTCATCATTGCGATCGCAGGCATGGAAGGAGCGCTCGCCAGCGTAATCGGAGGTCTTTCCGACTGTCCTGTCATTGCAGTCCCTACAAGCGTCGGTTACGGGGCTTCGTTCGAAGGGATCTCAGCACTTCTTTCAATGCTCAATTCCTGTGCTTCGGGGGTAACAGTCGTTAATATTGACAACGGTTTTGGGGGAGGATATTCTGCAAGTATGATCAATCATATGGAGGCAAGATCATGAGGATTCTTTATATCGATGCATCAATGGGCGCAGCCGGCGATATGCTGACCTCTGCCCTGATAGAGCTTTTTGACGACCGCAAGAAGGTCGTGGACGAACTCAACAGTATCGGCATTCCCGGCGTGGTGTATTCCATTTCGGGAAAGACAAGTTCAGGGATTGCAGGCACGCATACGACAGTAACGGTCAATGGAGTCACCGAAGATGAGCACCACGATCACCATCATGAACACGAGCACGAGCATCATCATCATCACAGTACCCTTCAGGATATTTCCGATATAATCAATAAGCTCAATGTTTCTGACAAGGTTAAGTCAGATGCGATCAACATATATGACATCATCGCTGATGCTGAGAGCATTGCTCACGGAGTTCCCGTAATAGATGTTCATTTCCATGAAGTTGGCGCGATGGATGCGATCGCAGATATCGTTGCGGTATGCAAGCTCATAGGAGACCTTGCTCCTAACAAGATACTTGCTTCGCCTGTCTGTACAGGTTTCGGTAGCGTGAACTGCGCTCATGGCAAGATGCCTGTTCCCACCCCTGCAACAGCAAATATCATTAAGGATATGCCTGTATTCGGAGGCGACGAGGAAGGCGAGCGTCTGACGCCTACAGGAGCTGCCATAATCAGCTACTTTGTCACGAGTTTCGTGAGCATTCCGAGGATGACTATATCATCGATCGGTTACGGCATCGGAACAAAGGAGTTCGCAGGCGGCAACTATGTCCGCACATTCATTGGCGAGGATTGCTCCAACATGACTGATACGGTCGTTGAGCTCTCGGCAAATGTTGATGATATGACGGCTGAGGAGATCGGTTTCGCGATGATGATGCTGTACAAGGCCGGCGCTCTGGAAGTGTATTCAACGCCTGTAACGATGAAGAAATCACGTCCCGGAACACTCATCACGGCGCTCTGCTCCATTGACATAAGATCAGATGTCATTACCGCATTCTTCAAGTACACGTCAACGATAGGACTTCGCGAACAGAAGTACAAGAGACACGTTCTTGACCGTTCAACAGTAACAAGGCCTACTCCCTACGGAGACATCAGTGTTAAGATTTCCACGGGCTTTGGTGTTAACAAGGAGAAGATCGAATACGATGATCTTGCCAGGATCGCTTCAGAAAACGATATGTCTATCGAAGAAGCAAAACGCGAACTTGGAATCATCCATTAATTAAAACAAATAATAAATAACAAATGGCATCTCACGTGAGATGCCATTATACTTACTGATTAAGCTATGCTAAGTTATTACTCTTCAGCCTTATCTTCTGTCTCGTCATTCTTAGGCTCTGTCTTGATCGCCTTCTCTGTCAGATACTCAACAGTCTTCTTTGCCTTGATGGAATCCTTAAGGTACTCAGATGTATCACCGAGAGCATTCTTGATTTCCTCAACATCCATGTTGTAAGCCTTAGCCATCTCTGCGATCTCGTTCTCGTACTCTTCGTCAGTAACCTCAGGATTGAGCTCTTCTGTGATCTTCTCAATAACGAGATTGTTCTTAACACGAACTCTTGCCATAGGCCTCATTGATTCCTTGAACTGAGCCATATCCTGGCCGATGTACTGCAGATACATATCAAGTGCGATACCGCTCTGCTGCATTCTTGCAGCCTGATCCTGAACCATGTTGTCAAGCTCATTCTCAACCATGATATCAGGGATCTCAATCTCTGTGTTCTCAGCAACGACTCTGACAACCTCGCTCTCGAAAGCAGTCTTTGCATCCTTCTCAGCTGCTTCCTTCTGCTTTGCTCTGATGTCAGCCTTGAGCTCATCGAGTGTATCAAACTCAGAAACGTCCTTTGCGAACTCATCGTCGAGCTCAGGAAGGATCTCAGCCTTGATCGTGTGGATCTTTACATTGAATACAGCATCAGCGCCCTTAAGCTCTTCTGCGTGATAATCCTCAGGGAACTTAACCTCGATGGAGAACTCTTCGCCGGCATTGTGGCCGATAACCTGCTCCTCGAAACCGGGGATAAATGAATGTGAACCAAGCTTAAGGCTGTAGTTCTCACCCTTGCCGCCATCGAAAGCAACGCCATCCTTGAATCCCTCATAGTCGATTACAGCTGTATCACCTTCCTGTGCAGCTCTGTCTGTAACCTCCTCAAGAGATGAGTTCCTCTTGAGCATTCTCTGGAGTTCCTCATCAACAGACTCATCATTTACTTCTCTCTCATAGTAAACAGCCTCAACACCCTCATACTTGCCAAGTGTGAACTCAGGCTTAACAGTAACGATGATCTTGTACTTCAGGCCCTCATCATTGATCTCTTCAACATCGAGGTCAGGACGGGAAACTACCTTGAGATCATGCTCCTTGATAGCCTCGGGATATGCAGCATTAGCAATCTCCTCGATTGCATCCTCATAAAGAACACCCTCTCCGTAGTACTGAACTGCCAGTGCATAAGGAACCTTTCCCTTACGGAAACCGGGAACCTGGAACTTGTTCTTATTCTTTGCAAAAGCCTTCTTAAGAGCTGCGTTGAACTCTTCCTTTGTAGCCTGGAGAGAGATCTCAACAACGCTGTGTTCTTTCTTCTCGATAGTGGATGCCATAAAATTTCCTCCAAATATATATATATTATTTATTATTTATAAACACCGAGTGTAAATTGTATCACAGGAACAGGTAAAAATGCAATCATTAAACAACTGTAACGTGAATACTTCTGCAAATATCAAGAGCCGCCTCAGTAAGTTTGGGATCGAAACAAGACGTAAGCTTTGAATCTACGATTATCTCTGTCTCAGGAGCAGCCGCCTTCGCAAGCACAGTATTTGATATGACGCAGATATTTGATACAAGTCCGCAAACTTCTATTGATGAGAACTCCTTGCAGTTATCTTCGATATACCTGGCGAGTTCCATGCTGCCGAATGTAAACTTCTCGAACACCCTGCAGTCTGAAAGCAGTCCGCAGAGCTCATCGCAGAGCTTATGGCCTTCACTGCCCTTTATACAATGAGGTACAGGGAGTTTTTTGCCTTCCATCGTGTCCATATAGTTATCGAAATGGGTATCGAGCGTATACACCACTTCATCCCCTGAACTCTTGTACTCACTGATCTTTGAAGCTATGCCGGGAATGATATCCTTAGCTTCCTCAAATCCCAAAGCACCATCGATAAAATCCTTCTGCATGTCAACGACGATAAGCAATCTGCGCATAACCATACCTCCATATGTAAATCAGAGAAAGAAAAAACCTCTGCGAGCGATCTTCCGCAGACGCAACGCGTCGAAGACTTAGCGAGCAAAGGTCATTTTCATTTTTTGGCGCGCCTGGCAGAGATCGAATCCACAACCTTCTGATCCGTAGTCAGACACTCTATCCAGTTGAGCTACAGGCGCATATTCATCGGTTACCCGATAGCCATATAATAATAGTACACACATTCTTGAATGTCAACTGCATAGAATAGTATAATGAACCCATGAAAAACAAATATGACCCACGCTGCTCAATAACAGATATAGAAGGCTCTCTCAATCTAAGAGACCTTGGAGGAATGCCTGTCAGCGGCGGCAGGATATTTCCCTATAAGCGTTTCCTGAGAAGCGGTTCACTTTCCGAGTGTTCTCCCGGTATTCTCGATAAACTTAAGGAATACGGCGTTACAACAGTTATTGATCTGCGTTCTAAAGCAGAAGTTGCACGTTACGGCAATCCTGCTATCGGCTGTGACGGCATTGATTTCTACAATATCCCTCTTTTCCTCGGTGACCCTGATTCCGAGACAGACTCAACGATGGAGTTCCTGAAGACTCATCATCTCGGAGACTTCTATATTCAGATCCTTGAAGGCCTGGGAACGTATGTTGTGGATGTGCTTAATACCCTTTCGAGAGCTCAGGGATGTGTCCTTTTCCATTGTGCGCACGGTAAGGACAGAACCGGCATCATCTGCGCCATCATCTATCTGCTTGCAGGTGCCGAGCGCGAAGACATCATCAGGAATTACGAGTTCTCATATGAATACATCAGCTGGTTCCTTGATCCTCTTATCGAGAACCGCGAGGATTGCCTTAAGCACACCCTCCGTTCTGACAGGATCAATATGGAGATCATGCTTGGATATCTTGACGAGAAATATAACGGAGATATCTGCAGTTATCTCAGGGCCAATGGCATGACAGACGGGGAAATGGATATCCTCAGGTCCTCTTTCCTTTAATTCTTTGAATTAAGTTCTTTCCTGAGTATGCTTATCGATTTGATGTTGTTATTATCATCAAATACAAATCTAACTGCATAATCAAATCTTGAAGAAGAATAGTTGAAAGTATAACCCGCTTCATCAAGCATGGGATAGATAAGAAGGAGTTCTGAAATATTCATTCCTACAGTGATCTGATCGTCAACAGTATAGTTATCGCTGTAGATGACTATTCCGGATACATTGCCTTCCCATTCGCCATTGTTCTCCTGTTCTGCAAGGATCGTAACGATAATGCCCGGATACACAGCCCGTATCTTTACATCTGCGCCTGTAAGGGCTGCCTCGGCAACTGTCGGCTCGTACTCCCTGTAATAATACGGAGTCCCAAGAAGTGCCGTAAGTCTTTCCTCATTAAGCGAAACATCACTGATCCTGACCGCATTGCCATCTCTGTCAAATACTCCAACTGCAGCAGAATCGTTATACCACGGTACTTCATCGTTCAGGTCATAATTACCGTCTCCGCGTGATACCAGAGTAACCGTATGATTAGTCATACTCTCCCCGTCATCGTCGATAACCTTCGGGATCGTGACACTGACAACGAAAGGAGTGATCTCATCATAAATATACTCACTCCTGACACTTCTGACCTTGAGCATATAGTACTCGGAAATATACTGGGCCTTCGCGCTTATAACGGAATTGATGTATATATCCGAATCATAGATAGGCGCCAGCAGCGAGAACAGGCCGTCGAGATTACCGTTCTCGAGCATTGTAAAATAGTGACCCAGATAGTTATATGCTGCAACCGTCTCCGTAACATAATCCTTTGAAAGATATGCCATTCCCGTCTCATCTTCAGAAATAAAGAAATGACACTTTGCTTTTGTCTTCTCAGACTTGAGAGTCTCTCCGTAATCGAGCTCGATAAGATCAAGTTTTCCGAAATTATCGGGAACAGATTCGTATCCGGATGTGTTTACCAGGCTTTGCAGATATTCGTCAGACTCTGTCCTTCCTGCTATTCTGAATGATCTGATCGTGCCAAGTTTTGAGGACATCGATCTTAATATGGCAACATACTCGGTAAAGACGGAATAGCTGATGCCGTTCAGCTGCTTCTCGGGGATCGCAGAATAGCTGTCAGATACATTGTTTTTATTCGATATGGCATTGACGATAAGACGCACAAGTTCAGGCTTCGCAACGGGCTGTACCGTATTATCGATAACCTTGTTCTTTATCTCGTCATACAGGAAAAGATTGCATCCGGTGCACAAAAAACACAAGGAGGCGGCAATGACTGCCACCAGCAGAGAAGAAAACAGTCTCTTTCCTATTCCCCTGTTCTTCATATGCAAATACTAATCAGCTTTCGTTTTATCTCTTCTGTATCTTACCGCTTCAAAAACGATAATTCCCGTCGCAACTGCGGCATTTAAGCTGTTAACATGGCCTGTCATCGGGATATTGACGGTAAAATCACAGCACTGTCTTATATTCTTTCTCATTCCGTCGCCTTCGCTTCCGACAACGATAACGAGCGGACCGCTGTAATCGGCTTTATCATAATCTACAGAACCTTCCATATCGGTTCCGCAGACCCAGAATCCACGCTTGTCCTTCAGATCTCTCAGAGTCTGAGAAAGGTTCGTTACCCTTGCAACAGGAACATATTCGATCGCACCTGCCGAAAGCTTGGAAACAATGGAATTAAGTGCTATGGATCTGTGCTTTGGAATGATAATGCCGTCAACACCTGCCGCATCGGATATTCTCAAGAGCGATGCCAGATTAAACGAATCCTTAAGCTCATCAAGAGCAAGCAGTATAGGTGCATTGCTCTTCTCAAATGCCGCATCGACAACATCATCGATATCAACATAATCGTGGCTTGCCACCTGTGCGATAACACCCTGATGGTTCCCCGTCGTACTCATCTTGTTAAGGACATTCCTCGAGACACGCGAAACAACGATCCTGCGTTCCTTCGCCTCTCGAAGGATTGCTGCAAGGTCACGATCAAGCCTCTGTCCTTCTGCAGCCTCAAGGATCCACATCTTATTGATATCCCTTCCGGAACTCAATGCCTCGAAAACACTGTTGCGTCCTTCAAGATAGCTGCTTTCAAATTCGTCCTGCGGTTTGATCATTTATTCCTCCGAATCAAGAATATCAAAAGTCCTGTTTATGATATATTCAAGTCTTGCGCTTCTGTTATCAAGAAAAAGGAATCCGATCAGCGCCTCAAATCCGGTAGCGTACATGTATTCAGCCGGATTTGCATTTTTGGAAGTAGAATGCGGATTCGAGTTCCTTCCTCTCCTGAAGTAACGTTCCTCTTCCTCATCAAGTTCGTTCTCAAGAACTTTCATTGCTTTTGCCTGAGAAACAGCAGATACATAACCTATGTTGAGCTTATGCATCCTGTTATTATTTCCCGCCGTCCTGGATGCGACATGACATCTGGCATAGAGCTCATACACCGAATCCCCGATATACGCCAGGACCTGCGGAGATACTTCTCTAAGATCAGATGCTATATAAGGAATTATCATATCTTCTCAATCTGCGGACCGTTCGGAGTGTCCTTTACGGAGTATCCCTTCTCCTTCAGGATATCCCTTATCTCATCTGCCCTTGCAAAGTTCTTCTCCTTCTTTGCAGCAGCTCTTTCCTCTACAAGATCAACGATCTCCTGAGGGATCTTCTCTTCTGAGTACTCGAGATCAATGCCAAGAACATCAGCAAGTTCTTCAAGAGCAGCCTTTGACTCCTGAAGAGCTGAAGGTGTTGCACTCTTATCAGCAACAGCAGTATTAATGCTCTTTACAAGATTAAAGATGTCCGTTATTGCATCGGCTGTATTAAGATCATCATCCATGTGGCTGACAAAGCTCTCTTTTGCATTCCTGACTGCACCGGTGAGTTCTTCATCACCGCTTCCCGAATTCTGATCAGCACCCTTGTTTGAAAGGACAAACTTCAGGTTCTTATAGCACGTTACAATACGGTCGAGACCTGTCTGAGATGCCGTGAGATCCTTATCAGAGAAATTGATAGGCTTCCTGTAATGACCTGAAAGGATAAAGAACCTTATGACCGCATAAGGGAAATGCTCCGTAATATCCCTGATCGTAAAGAAATTGCCAAGAGACTTGCTCATCTTCTCGCCGTCCACATTGACAAAAGCATTATGTACCCAATAATTACAGAACGGGCAGCCGTTAGCTGCTTCACTCTGCGCGATCTCGTTCTCATGATGCGGGAAGATCAGATCCTTGCCGCCGCCATGAATATCTATAGTATCACCGAGGAATTTCTTGTTCATCGCGGAACACTCGATATGCCAGCCGGGTCTTCCGTCTCCCCAAGGGGATTCCCAGAAAGGCTCGCCTTCCTTCTTGAACTTCCATACAGCAAAATCTCCGGGATTCTTCTTTCCTTCATAACTCGCCTTGCGCTCACCGCCGCCTGCCTGAAGGTCTTCAAGGTTATAGTGAGAAAGCTTTCCGTAATCAGCCTTCTTTGTCACCTCGTAATATACGCCGTCGCCTTCAATGACATAAGTATAACCGTTATTCTCCAGCGCCTTGATCATATCAATGATCGCATCGATGGTCTCAGTTGCTCTGGGCTGGATCGTAGGTCTCTTGCAGTTAAGGCCGTCGGCATCAACATAGTATTCAGCAATGAACCTGTCAGCAAGTTCCTTTACGGTGATGCCTTCCTCATTTGCACGGTTGATCATCTTGTCATCAATATCCGTGAAGTTCTGAACGAAAGTCACATCATATCCTCTGTATTCAAGATATCTTCTGAGTGTATCGAAAGTAACAAACGGTCTTGCATTGCCAAGATGGAAGTAGTTATAAACCGTAGGTCCACAGGCATACATCTTTACCTTTCCTTCAGTTATGGGTGTAAACTCATCCTTGGTCCTGGTAAGGGTATTGTAAAGTCTCATTTGTTCCTCCAACAGCGCATAATAATACTCAAAGTGAGCTAACCCTTACGAATGACACCCTGTTCCTCCAGGGCGGTACCCTGCGACAGAAATCAATCTTCCAACTTACAAGGCTTGACATCCGCCTGCCGACTCCGGGTTCCAATTACGTCTTGTAGGTCCAACGAGAGAGCTAACCCACTTCGAGTACCTATATTATAAAATAAAAAGGCAATGTCAACAACTTAAATCAGAATGGTTCATCATTTTTTAACTGTCTGTTCCCGGAAAACGCACAACACAGAACATCAGCAGCTCCGTTCCCATAGAGTTCAACCGCACACTCCCTCAAAGTATTGCCGGTAGTAGCGACATCATCTATAAGCAGGATCCTTAACCCTGTAATATCCCATTCACTGCTGACCTCAAAAGCCCCGCTCATATTTACAGCCCTCATGGCCGTATCCCTGATATCTGACTGTCTCCCTGTGTTACGGGTTCTGAAAAGAGCATTATTCCCCATCGGAATACTGCATATTACCGAAACCGGATATGCTATCTCTTCAGCCTGATTGAAGCCTCTTTCCCTGAATCTTTGCTCAGATAAAGGAACTGGAACGATCAAGTCAGCAGTTATGCCCTCCTGCCTGATTATCTCGCCCAGCAGGATACCAAACAGCCGTGCTATCTCTCTTCTGTTATCAAACTTCACTCTGGGAAGAGCTTTGTCAACCACACCGCTGTATTCAAATGGCATAAAGAGTGTCAGATCATTATACTCATCTTCGTCAAGCGGATTGGAGAGGCATGTAAACCAGCGTTTGTCACAGCTCTTGGGAACGATCCCAAGCAGACATCTGCTGCAGATATGAAAACCCCGCTCACCCGAATACACTCTCCTGTAGAGTGAATCAAGATATCCCGTGCTCTTCTCTATATCCGAATAACCGTTGCAGATATCACATCTGTACGGAATAAGAAAGCTTGCCGCTTCCTTCATTATCATTGTTCTCATTTGTTGTCTCTGACAACAGGTGTTATCTGAGTTGTTCCAATAACTCTCTGAGCGAAGTCTTACGCTCACTCAGAAGTTTTGAATTAAGAAATCTGCTTAGTGATCCTCCTGTCTCAATTATAGTGACACGGTTCTTACCACGCGTTACTGCAGTATACAGGAGATTGCGTCTGAAGAGTTCATAATACATGTCGCCAAGAACGATCACCACGTCACTGAACTCACACCCCTGGGATTTATGAACCGTTATGGAATATGCCAGTTCAATGTTATCAGTATTCTCTCTGGAATAATCGACCTTCTTGCCATCCTCAAACCTGACTGTGATCACACCTGAAATATCGTCGATACCTGTGATTGTTCCTATCTCTCCGTTAAACACACCCTCAGAGATCTCATTCTTTGAAGGATCGAAATACTCGAGAGAGTAGTTGTTCTTGATCTGAATGACCCTGTCGCCTGTTACAAAGCTTCCGAATCCGGTCTTCGTAAGGCCTGCCGTGTCTTCCGGGGTGTGACTTATTGTCTGGAGAAGCTTATTGAGACTGTATGTACTCAGCGGTTTGTCTTCCTTCTTAGTTGGTGAAAGGATCATAATATCAGGATCAGCCTCTATGATCTTTGTCAGATAGATATCGCTTACTGTTCTTAACGCTTCCTCATTATCCTTGCATGTGATCACCTTAAAGTCGGTTCCGTCGACCAGTTCCTTTCCCTCCAGAACACGGATAGCATTAGATGCTATATCTCCTCCGTCACTGTGTCTGTGAACAGTATCCAGGCTTACGCAGGGAATGACTCCGGACGCAATAATATCAGACAGAACATTGCCACAGCCAACAGAAGGCAGCTGATCGGGATCCCCTATCAGAATAAGGGATGTATGCTTTCCGACAGCCCGCAGGAAATAACTGAAAAGAACAGTGTCAACCATGCTCATCTCGTCAACTACGATCACACGGGCTTCAATAGGATTATCGCTGTTCCTGGCGAAAAAGAAACCATTGTCATCATCCAGCGGATCAGGTCTTGCATCAAGCAGTCTGTGAAGAGTATACGCATCCTTCCCGGTTGCTTCTGAAAGCCTCTTTGCAGCTCTTCCGGTGGGAGCAGCAAACACGCTCTTTATCCCCTTGTCATCGAAGTATCCGGAAAGTATTCCCATTATCGTTGTCTTGCCGACTCCGGGTCCTCCAGTAATGACTGTAACAGGTCTGTACATACAAAGCCTTACAGCATCCTTTTGTTTGTCGTCAAGAGATATCCCGTACTTTTTCTCAAGATCTGCAATAGTTTTATCCAGTTTATTATCAGAAGGCTTACTGAAATCAGCATTTACAAAATGCCTGATCTCCTTCTTTACAGTAACTTCTGCCCGGAAATACTCAGACAGGCATAATCGAGCACCTTCATCTTTCCAGTCACAGCTAATGCACTTTCCTTCTTCAAACTTATAGACGCAGAAGATCTTAAGACCGCAGCCTTTTGCAATGGCATCTGAAAAGGCCTGGCTTATCTTCTCTCTGTTATCATCTTCATTGTCGCTGACCTTCAATGCGACACACGTCTTCTTTCTTATCTGCTCAGGATCGGCGTAAGTCGAAGCTGTCGATGTATGATACTTCATAAGTTCTGATCTTACGGCTGAGAAAACCTTATAACTGTCAAGTTCAGGTATATCACGAGATGCAGAAAGAGCACTCAGATCATCAAAAGAGAAGGACTTTATCACCGACAGGCAGAAAGGATTCTCCGAGATCTGTTCAGGAGTTATTTCCGCATACCTGTCACACTTTTTTGCCTGCTTAAAAGACAGACCCGCCATCATGAGATCGAGATATCTCTTATACACACTCCATTCATTGACAAGAGTCTCACCCATTCCACGGGCAAGATCAGTTGAGAGACCTTTAACATCAAAAGCTACGTCGTCCGGACAGTTTTTGAGCTTGTCTGCAAATCCGTCTCCATAGAGACTGCATATCTTCTTTGCAGTTCTTGCGGAAAGCCCGTCTTTCTCAAAGATCCCGATAAGGAAATCAGCTCTTTGAGTAAGCTCAAAATCGTCGTCTTTGACAGGCTCCATCGACGTTATGACAAGCTGAGGCTTTCCACCGTATTCTCCGACTGAACCGGAAACCTTATATGTCACCCCTGCCGATACAGAGGTCTTAAGCTTCGCGCAGCAGCTGACAGAGCCTTCGCAAACGAAAGCCTTAAAACCTTCCCTATCACAATAGATATGTTTGCAAGTTATCAGGACATCCTCAAAACTCTTACCCTTGTCTTCCGGGACAATATCTGACAAAACCCGCGTCTTATTATTTATGCGCATAGAAATACCACACTTAAACGTCACTAAGTAAATTACACAGATGAGATTTAAGCTATTGTAGCAGAAAGATCAGAGTTTTTCAAGAACAAACGTTCTAGAATCAGATGCCGGCCTTCTGCTTAAGAATTGCAGCCTTGTTTGTCTCTTCCCACGGGAATCTGACATCAGTTCTTCCAAAATGGCCATATGCTGCTGTCTTCTCGTATATCGGTCTTCTGAGATCAAGCTCACGGATGATTGATGCAGGTCTCAGATCGAAGGTATTCTTTACGATCTCACAGATCTTCTCATCAGGGATCACACCTGTCTCGAAAGTATCAACCATAACAGACACAGGCTCTGCTACGCCGATAGCATAAGCGAACTGAACCTCGCATTCCTTAGCAAGTCCGGCTGCGACAATATTCTTTGCAATATAACGTGCATAATATGTTGCGGAACGGTCGACCTTTGTCGGGTCCTTACCGGAGAAAGCTCCGCCGCCATGTCTGCCGAATCCGCCGTATGTATCTACGATTATCTTACGTCCTGTCAGACCGGAATCTCCCTGAGGTCCGCCTACGACAAATCTTCCTGTAGGATTTACAAATATCTTGGTATCATCGTCCATCAGTTCAGCCGGGATTACAGGCTCAATAACATTCTTGATAACGAAATCTCTTAATTCCTGTGCAGTAACGGAAGGACTGTGCTGAGTTGAAACAACTACAGCATCGATCCTCTTCGGCTTGTCTCCATCATATTCAACAGTTACCTGGCTCTTTCCGTCAGGTCTCAGGAAATCAACAACTCCAGACTTGCGGACCTGTGAAAGTTTCAGAGAGAGCTTATGTGCAAGGTATATAGGAAGAGGCATGAACTCTTCTGTATCATCATTTGCATAACCGAACATCATGCCCTGATCGCCCGCACCGTTATCCTCAATATCGCTGCCATTCTGCTTTGCTTCGAAAGACTTGTTAACACCCATTGCAATATCAGGGGACTGCTCATCAATAGATGTAAGAACGGCGCAGGTATTATAATCGAATCCCGCTTCCCTTCCCGTATATCCGATCTCCTTGATCTTTCTTCTTACTATTGCCGGGATATCAACATAAGCAGAAGTCGTGATCTCGCCCATTACGAGGACCATACCCGTGGTACAGCATGTCTCACATGCAACTCTTGCCATCTTATCCTGCGAAAGGATCTCATCGAGTATTGCATCAGAAATCTGATCACAGACCTTATCGGGATGTCCTTCAGTTACTGATTCCGATGTAAACAGCCACTTACCTTTACGATTGCGCATAAACAGTCTCCTTTTCTTAGTACTGCCCCGTCACGTTACAAACAAAAAGTCCCCCTTGAAAAGGAAGACTAAAGATCCATAATCGCTTCTCATCTTCCAGGTCTCCCTGACGGATTTGGCACCGCCGCTTTCCGCGGTTGCCGGGCTTCATAGGGCCGTATCCCTCCACCTCTCTTGATAAGCAGTCAACTAATATAATTATTAATTTTAAGCTTAATCATATTACAGCAACATGGCATTCAAGTCAAACAAATTTTGATACGAAAAAATGACAACTTTTCCGATTTTCGTATCGTTTCGGAGTTTTTTTCAAAAGATGCGCTGATACCATAAAGCCACACAGATGAAAACCAACGATCTTAACAAGGAGGTAACTATGACAACAGGTGTAATCATTTACGAGAAAGACAAGTATATCTTGAGAACACTCATCGAACGGCTGAGGGTCAGGCTGCCGGAATCATACGTTATTGACGGCAGTAACGAATCCGAGACGCAGCATATTGTAAAGCTCTGTGACGAGTGCATCATCATATACGATCAGCGTCAGTATGGAAAGAACGCTTTTTCTGATAAGCGCAAGGTATTGCCACTGTTTGAAGACGGAGTGATCGACTGCAAAAAGATAATTAAACCCATAAGGATCAATCCGGGACATCGTACGTTTAAAAATGAATCAGACGGTATAACGCTCCTTTTACCGTTCGTATACGTTTCCGAGAGAGAAAACTTCATCAGAACTAAGCTGACCAGTCTCAAGGATTGTGATGTCTGTCTGAGGTTCGATCTTGTTTCGAGAGTCAACTGCACCCCCAAATACGGCGAATCACTGACTGACCTGCTTAATAACGTATCCAGGAAAAAGTTTGAAGCAGTTGACATACTTGACTACTGTGCACTTGATGAGCGCGGATTCTTTAATCCCGGATGTCTTTCGGTTAAAGACGATATCAACGATCACCCTGTATCAGCATTCTCGAATCTTGTAACTAAGACAAAGGTTCTGACTGATGACAAGGATAAGAATGCCAGTGCTCTTATAGTAGCAGAAGGATTGAACAACAAAGCGGTATTTGAGATCGCAGGAAAATGTAACAGGATAATCCTTCTGCTCCCTGATGAGGTTTCGCAGGATCGACCTGGTATGTGTGAGTTTATTGCTGCCTTATCCAGATCGTGTAACGGCAAGGATATTGAGATAAAGAACGTCATCAACGAGGAAAACTATGAACCGGCAATATGACGTTGATGTCATTAAGGAAAGACTGACATATTATGTCCTGAATGCGCTTCATAACGAGCCTGACCCGACGGATGAAAGACTCAAGCAGATGATATCTGATGCCATACTGGAGCAGACAGGTTCATACAGCATGACTCTTGATGACAGGCGCGATCTTGCTCAGAAGATATTTAACAGTCTGAGAAGACTTGATGTTATCGAACCGTTGATGGAAGATCCGACGATCACCGAGATAATGGTCAACGGTCCGGGCAACATCTTTTTTGAACGTGCAGGAAAACTCTATCAGTCAGATATCACGTTCAAGGACAGCCAGACGCTTACAACTGTCATATCTTGCTTCTTTGCCAATCAGAACAGGCCTCTTAACGAAGCAAATCCGATAGCTGATCTCCGGCTTCCGGACGGATCACGCGCTAATGCCGTCCTCCCGCCTATTGCACCGGACGGGCCAATAGTAACCATACGTAAGTTTACAGGCATCAGACAGGATATCGTATCACTCATACGTCAGGGATTTATCAGCGAGGAAGCAGCAAGATTTCTTTCTGAATGCGTAAAAAACAGGAAGACGATCTTCCTGTGCGGAGGAACCGGTTCCGGTAAGACAACCTTTCTCAACACTCTTTCCTCTTTTATTCCTTCTGATGAAAGAGTCGTAACGATCGAGGATTCGGCAGAGCTTAATCTTCAGGGCATAAACAACCTCGTCCGAATGGAAGCAAGGCTTCCGGGCCCTGACGGGACCGGAGAAGTCGGAATAGGAACAATGATAAGGACCGCTCTCAGGATGAGACCTGACAGGATCATCGTAGGAGAGGTCAGGGGATCAGAAAGCGCAGATATGCTGACGGCTCTGAATTCGGGGCACCCTGGTTGCAAAGTACTGACACATCTCTTGCTGCATTTTGAGGGTTTCTCATTGCCCCATCTCCTCCAAGTAACCAAGATTTACCGGCTCTTAAATAAACATCAAAATCACCATTTGGACTAACACTTATGTGTTCAATATAGATCTTTATCCGTTCTCTGTCAATTTTGTTGAACTTCTTTAATTCTTTAATTGAAGCTCTCAAACCTTCAATTCTCTTTTTGATTAATTCATCATCCTGAATGTATGAGTAATAATTATCTATCTTAGTTGAAATCTCTTGTACTTCCTCTTCCATAGAGTTCAGATTATCAATTATTCTTTTCTTTGCAACATCTGTTAACCCTTCATCAGCAAGTGCATCAATCAAAGTATCGATCCTTTTGATCTTCAATGCTTTATCCTTCTTTAATTTTTCTATTCTTGAAGCATATTCATCCGATTTTAAGCACTTAGTTAAAGTATCCGCCAAAGACGGGAATACATTTTTTTGCTGTTCAAATACTCTTTTTAATGTCTCACTTACTACCTGATCAAGGTTTTCTTCATATACTTTCTTCACTCGAGACTCACATTCCGAGTGCTTTCTAATCCTATATACCGGAATCGTCTTATCCCGATCAGCATAATCATAATGAAAAGGCTTGCCACAAGCAGAACAATAGAGCTTAGCAGAATACTTGTGGGTACCTGTAAAATAAGCCTGCATTGTAGCTTTATCTGGTCTATGGTATATGTTCTTCCTTGTCTCGCGAACTCTTTTAGCCATTTCAAACAATTCTTTGTCAACAATCACTAAATCTGGTCGTTCTACAAGGATCCACTCCTCTGGTGGCAATTTAATGATCTGTGACTTCTTCTTCCCAGTACCAAGCTTACTCGTCTTCTTATTAATATAGAACCTACCAATATACCGTTCATTTAAAAGGATATTTGTAACTGTTCTTTCACATACATCAAGACCTCGCTTTTTAAGTTCCTTATATATTTCAGCCGGAGAAGACGAACGGTAAACATAGTCTTCAAACACTTCCCTAACAATCTCAGCTTTTTCTTCGTCAATTATGATGTCCTTTTTATTCCTATCCCAGAAATAACCAAATGATATATCCTTTGCAGATAGTTGCTTTTTATCGCAACGCAATGCCTGAGTTTTACGAGCATTCATGCTTTGTCTCTTGACATACTGTTCATCAATAGCATAGTTAATACAGTGAATAAGATCACTGTTTATATCTTCAAAATCATGGACTTGATTATCCTCCAGCGTCAATACCGTCGCATTATTATCTACCAAAGTGCTTGTTAGCAACAAAGAATTAAGTTGATCTCTATTCAATCTAGATAGAGCCTTAGTGATAACCAGATCAACCCGCCCCTCTTCAATCATACGCAGCATCGCATTATATTGTGGCCTGTTATAATCGTTCTTGCCGGAAATCCCATCATCAACAAAAGTGCCAACCAGCACAACATTAGGATGTCGTTGTATATATCGTTCTGCATCGTACACCTGATTGGCACATGATTCCTTTTGAGAGTCCTTATCAGTCGATACACGAGCATATATAACGCCCCTCAACGGCATCGTTTTTTCTTCGGATAGAAGTCTTTTCCTTATTTCTTCAGCATAACTCATACGATCTTACTCCCAAATTGCAAAAATCCCTCTTGAAGCGAAAATATATCGAGATGAAGTGTTTCTCTAACTCTGCAAAAATGTGCCGTTCTCCAGTGAATATCATTCATCTCGTGCACTAAAAGCAAATCATACCTATTTCTGTTGGCAATTAGCTTCATCAATTCCTTTTGTGAACCATCCCTTTGTATTTCACTCTCATCAGAATACTGATCGACAAGAGTCCAGCATGTTTTCTTATCAACAAATAGCTTCAAAACAGCATTTTGAACCTCTACCGTGGTTTTATGCTCGTGGCATTCACCAAGACGAGAGTTGTAAGTTGCTACTCTCAAAGGCTTATCAGACGGCTCATCTTCAAAGGCAAGCTTTCCATTTTCCACGGTGTATATCTCAATTCCCCGGTCATACAGATCTCGAGCAATACTTACACAACGCTTTGTGTTCTTACAGATGTGATAATAGTCCTTTGTAAATATCGCATCATAGGCATCAACACTTTCCATTAAGTGCGCGTACTCCTTGTGATCACATCTTTTCAGACTTTTATCACAATAGACATCCTCAGCCATATAACCTTGAGATTCAGCAAAAGCCTTAATCTTTTCAATTTGATCAAGGTATATCCTGGGATTTATCTCACTCTTATCCGTAAAATGATAAATAGCTGCCCTTTTCATAAATCGCTCGTTCCAGATTCTGTTGTATCCGTATTCTCTCCCCTGATGATTTGAGCAAAAGCAAGGTTATATAACTTTTCATCTATAGCCTTCATATGTAGCAAATCACTCAGAATTAAGAGTTCTAATGAAACGTTTACATACTTCTTTTCGTCATTTGTCATTGTGTCCCCCTTACAAATGTAAGGGATCCGTCAGTCTTCTTTATTCTCAATGAACTCTTCAAGACACTCGATAGCCACGTCTGACACAGTTTTATTGTGTGCTGCAGCATATTGATTCATTTTGTCATACAACTCGTCAGACACACGAAAACACAGCTGCTTACGTTTTGGATTCTCGAGTGGAGGTCTTCCTGCTGGTGCCATATTATCCTCCTAGCAACATTATGATTAGATTATAATTGTTGCATTGCAGTAATTCAATGACTGTCGGATCCCATTGCTCTCAATTTGTGCAAATTACACTAAACTACTCTCCTATATATATTCATTATTAATAATACAGACCCCAGGAGTCGAACCTGGCATTACCCATAGCCTGCGTAAACGCGGATGCATATAATTCCGCATCCGCTGATTATTGCGTTTCTCTACATTATTGACTGAAGATTCGGCGGTTCTTCATCATAGAACTATTTACGAGATCAAATAGTTCTCCGGTTAGTTTGGTCCCCGGCAAGCCGTCTATGCGTAATTCCCCTGTGGGTCGGGGGCTAAGACTCGGCTGATGGTAAGTTTTCCCTTTATCGCTCGTTCCTTATCGTATATGGAATAATGTCCATCCTGAATTTCACCTTGAGGCAGGAAGTCTTGGCAATGGTCGGATGCATGTCTTTTGGACAAGCATCGATCAATAATGCTCCTATTTGATTATCAAGGTGCAACAACCACTTTCACAAAAGGAATTCGTCTCGCAGATCCCGCTCCATCATGGAACTATAGAATCTGCCGATCATGCTGATCCATATTTCACGGTCCTCGGGAGCAGTTTTAGGTATGATATCCAATATCAGCTTGAGTTCCCTGGAGTTCAATCTCCTGCTAAGCGCGGTCCAATCTCCACGGATCATTACATATCCACCAGGGCCACGTTTCGTCTCAATCGGGACCTTCATGCTGTAGACCAGAAAATGAATATCCCTGCTGATAGTTGTATTCCCTATCCCGTAACGCTCACTCAACCTCTCATAACTTGATACTCTTACCTCTGAAAGGTAAAACATCAAATCCATTCTTCTGTCGAAAAGCGTCAAAGAATCAAGCATAGACCTATCCTTTCAGCGCAATCATACAGGCTATTGTTCCGCCGTCGGTGAACAAATTAAAAAAGTTTTTGAAAAAAAGTCTCAAAAACACAAAAAAGCCAAGCATCCGAACTTAATCGGTCGCTTGGCTTTTTGGAGCTACCCTATAAGAATTATCTTAATCAGTACCTCATTGTCCTATACTCCTGCGCAAGATATGATCCACCGGGCCCTATATGTTGGTGGTCATCTTCAGTATAGGAAGAGGGACGGGAGAATAATGGGACAGTTGTACTAAAAGAACTAATCATGCAACACAAACAACTCTAATGTCCCATTATTATCCCTTCACTCATGAGTTATACAATTCAAAAAACAACGGAATGATTCCCTTGTTAGCAGATATGACTAAATCTCTGTCTTTCTTACAATTTAAAAGATCTATTCTCTTTGATCCATGTGATGCATCATTTCTTCGTTTAAAAGCAATAAACATTTGCTCTTTAAACACATATAATCTGTTCCTCCACTCTCGGTTCTTGTACGGATCATTATTACTGGAGTAATCCAATTGTTCAATAAAGAACCGCTTAAATGCTTCAAGTGAGCCATCCTCTAAAGATTCTTTTAACAGATTTGATAGAGCACCTAGAGTACATTCTTTCAAATACTTATTGTTACTAAAAGCGCTTTTAGCCATAGAGTCATCAGGAAGGTATTGTCTAGTAAAACTATTATATCTGTCATTTCGATAGCATTCCAGGAAACTCTTATTGTCGTATCTGATACTATTTAGATACGATATATAATCTTCCCAAATGATAGAATTGAAAATAGTTTCAAATGACTGGTAATACAACGATGAAACACAACTATAGTCAAACCCATTCTTATCGAATTGACCATTTGCCTTTTCGTTAAATAAGATTTCAGCAGATATGAGAGAATACTGTGATACCTCAGGAATCATATCAAAAAACTTCCCTAAGACTTTTGTTAGTTTTTCTTTTGTTGCAGCAAATCTTGAATCAGCCGAAAGCGATTCGCTCATAATCAAAGGCGTGTTAATGAATGTCTCATATAAGATTTCTTTATCATCAAATGGCTGAAAACCTAATAATTTGTGTTTTGCTTCGCTAAAACTTGTCGATAGCTTATCCAAATCATTTGCATCTATTGCAGATTGAATCTCCAATTGAATCTCAGCAATCAAACGAATATATTGCTTTCTAAGATTGCTCTCAATTTCACTCTCTTTGCGTTCGATCATTAAAGAGTTGACTCCTATTTCATTTCGAACATCTTCAGGAACCGGACTAAACAAAGGAACATTTCTATATACCCTGCCTTCAGTTCTATAAATCAATGACTTTATATCGTTTCGAGCTTTTTCAGTTTTTTCAACATCAATATACTCATGAAGATCTTCATTCGATAATAAAATATCAAGAGTATTTGCATATATTGATATTGCATTCGTTGAATAAATAAAGGATTTAGATTTCTCTTCTGAAACAAACTGCTTGAAAACCGAATTCATCTTCTTAAAAGCTTTCTTTGTCAGTTCCGCATTACTAGATGAATGCTCCTGAATTCTTTCAAACTCTGATATTCTATCTTCATTTTCCAAATATCTATCCCACTTTGAATACAGTTCTTCATATAGGGACTCATATGAAAGAACAAATAGATCGTTAACTATATAATCTGATGTAACACTATACAGTTCGGCTTGATGATTCATACAGAACACAATGATAGTGTCATAAATATAATCGATATATGCTTGAATAGAATGCGTTGTAATATCAGATTCGTCACCTATATTAGCTGATAAAAAGTAGCTAATGGCAAACAACAAATCAAATGCTTTTTCCCAAGAGCCTTTCAATCGAAACAAATGATAAAGGATCAATAAGTAATTAAAAGTAGATGGATCAAATGCAAAGTACGCAGCAGAAAGAGCCAATTCATAAACACAACCATCTTTATCTTTCGCATAGAAAGAACAAGGCGCATACGTACTCCGCTCTCTTAACATCTTCAAAAAGTATTCTTGTGTGATTGACTTCTCCCCAATATAATACGTTTCAGCATCTTCAGACTCTTCAATTTGATTAGTAAATGCCTCAAGCACTTCTGTCTTTTCTCTTTTTGACAAATTAGGATTGAAAATGGATTCATATGCTTCTTTTTCATTTTTTCTTCGTTGATTAAGAAGTTTCAGAAGCATATTCCAGTATTCTACACTGTCCGGCTTATTTACATATTCTACAGCACATTTCAATTTATCTATAAACTGTGCTTCTTGTTTATCCCTTTGTTCAATAGCTTCTCCTAATAGTTTTACCGACCTATCAGAAATATCATATAAATACTCTTGAAATAATGGTATATTCCAATTCTCATCGGTAAACAACAACATATTTAACACATCTATATCGTCTGTATCACCTGAGTGAGTCTCATCAAACCAATCTAAGCCAAATCTCTTAAAATTAATAGTTTTCTTATATAGAAGTTCTTTTTCCTGGACTCTACGATATGTATCTATCATTAACGGCAATTTCTGATTAAATATCGGTCCATTATAATCATCAAGCTCAAAATTAGCTTCGATAATGCTCATTGCCAGTATCTTATCAAATCTAGTAACTACTATTTGAGTGCAGTCCAGATCCAACAAACACAACAATCGTTTGTTAGCTTGACGACAACTAACGAAAAGACTTACCCACAAATCAAATGCATTGATACCACATAACTCAGGAAGGCCCTTCCTGTGCATTGCAAGCATTTCATAGTAACCAATAGAATTATAACGGCTTAGTTTGAATTCTTTTATAGCATTTCGATCCTCCATTTGATTGCGAAGAAATCTAATATCCTCTTCGTTTTTCTTAAAAGAAGAATTCGAAACATCCTCGAACGGATAGTGTTCCAATGGATACAAATCAAAAAGAGGCAGCTCTCCCTCACCTATTCTTTTGTAGTCAAACATAGAAATAACTTCCAGTCTTTTTTATCATTATAACATGGTCCCCCAAAAAGCACCCTATAAGACACCTATAGCAATCTATTATAAAGTGAAACTATCGGTTGTTTTTACGATGACTTCAAAAGAAATCATCATCAAAATGGGATATTAACCCATCACAAGAGTGCATGATGGCTTTCATTATCCCCAGAGAAGCCTCAACAATGATTGCCATAGTAGCAAGGGCTGCATCGTCAAAAGGTCCGACAAACAAGTCAGGCATTACGACGTACAGTGTTGCCAGTATTGCAACGATAACTTGAATCTTAGATAATGATTTTTCCATAAGATTACCTCCTTAAAATAAAGCATTATTTGTGTATCACACTTTCTTCTTACCAGTAATCAGCATCTCGATCGTCATAACTACTTACATCTGTAAGCGCTTTATTGCTTGCCATCGCAATGGCCATGACAAGCAGATCATCGATTGGTCCTGGAGCTGCATCAACCGGTGAAACGACGTAGATAATAACAGCTAAGAGAATTAAACCTTTAGCTAACTTCTTCATAATGTGTTCCTCCTTTTGTGTTTGCTTGGTTTGTTAACAATATAATAGCTACATATTATGAATATGATAATGTACTAAGCCTCAATAATTTAGTTCACATTTCTTTGCAATTTGGCGAGATTCGATATAGAATTAGTTCATATACAATGAACGGAGACTGAATTAATGAAGCATATTGCGACGAGTCCTGAAGGTAGACAACACATTAACATAAGTCAATTTGCATACGATGTTATTCGAAATGATGCTTTAAACTTTATGGGAGGTATAAACATCTCAGGATTCATTAACAGAATTGTTTCAAATGCAAAAATCGATTCTTTTGATGATCTTCTTCTCATGGAAGAAGAAAGGCTCTCTGAAGAATACTCAATGTATATTAAACCCGGCAGAACTTGTAGGCTTAACGAAGAAGAGAAAGAACTGATTAATAAAATGGCTATCGCTCACAGGAACAGAATAATAACAAGTTATGAAAAATACCCCAAGAATATTCCGCTAAAAATCAGATTAAACAATTCTTTACATGATGAATTCTATCCCATGTCTGATATATGGGAAGGTATAAAACTAGGCATAACACCCGGCGAATACATTAAGGTAATAATTGAAAACTATGCTAGACAGACTTTTTTTGACAGAGAACGTATTTTTTTCAAGAATACAATTGAAAACCTCGAAAAATATACAAAAGCAAATGCTGAAGATAAAAGGATTCTGATGATAACACTCTCAAACAACAAAAGGTTTTTACTTAAACCTTATCGCTTATCCAAAGAGTATGAAGCTAATTACCATTACATAATTGGCTTAGCGACAGAAGACGGAAATAAAGAATACATTCCGTCATCTTTTCGCCTTTCAAGGATTATTGACATTAAACAAAAAGGACGTTCAATTGGATCTGGCAATCTCAATAAAGCAGAGATTAAAGATGTGGAATCAAGAATTAAAGCCGTCGGCGTTCAATATATACTTGGTGAACCCGTCGCAGTCACGGTAAAACTAACTCCATCAGGCATGATTATGTATAATTCTATATTTCATCAACGTCCTGTATATGATTCTATCGAATCTAATCGAGATGGGTCATTCATTCTTATGTTTAACACTACCAAGCGGCAAGTCACAAATTACTTCTTTACTTTTGGTAAAGAAGCGGAGATACTTACCCCCACTGATTTAAGGGAGTGGATGTGCAAAAAATACCAAGATGCTAGTAATCACTATATGTAAACACTCAGAGTTTATAGGTCTCTCCTAAGTGCTTGAAGAACATTTAATCTATTTCTTACTCGATTCCATTAATGCTTTCAAGCAAAGCTTTTGTTTGATCACCATATTCTCTCATTCGTTTTACAAACTCACTGTTATCCCCAGCTTGCTGTACCATTTTAGATTTAATGGCATCGATTTCTTCAGTTTTCTGATCAAAAGCCTCAGCCTCCATCAAAGCATACTGTTTGTCGATCTCGGTAATAATGTCTGATGCTATACCAGATATCGAATTGAACGCGCCATCTTTGGCATCTTGGACTTCCTTTCGTTTTTTCTCTTCCATTACTTTAGAACCAATAGTAACAGCAACATCAACAACTGCTAGAACAGGTCCCGCAGCTTTAGCAACTTTGCCAACTCCGTTAGCTATTTTCACAGCCTGCCAGGGTTTGAATTTCGTTCCAAAGAAATGTCCAACGTTAAGAACCGCTTTGTGTATTGTACTACCAGAAGAAGCAGCAAGTTTCGAAAAACTAGTTGCGCCATCGACAAGAGCCATATTGGCCACTTTTTCGCCTCCAACTTTAAGCATCTTGGAAGCACTCCCATATTTTTCGACAAAAGCGGAATAATCTTGCGTATACACAGAATTAGCTTTGTACGAATCTGCATGGATATCCTGGAACACATAAAGTCCTATATCAGAAGCCAAGACATCTTCTATTTCTCCATCCAACTCCGACATTCTTGTTGAGAGACTCTTTTCTATTTTTTCAATATACTCTTCAGATTTTTGTTCTATTTTTTTGTTTGTTGCTTTTTGGTCTTCATCAGATATAGCGCTGACCCCAAGCTTATCTATAAGCTCATTACCGATTTCAAGAATATCGCCTCGCAAATCCAGCTCTAAGCGTTCCAATTCGTACTTCATCTCTTTCTTGTAATGACGTATCGGTCTTGCTGCACGATTAAGGGTTGTCATCATATTCTTGTCAAATTCGCTTCCAGTATTAGCAACAGCCTCACCTATCGAATCAAGAAGGATATTGCATTTAGTTCCAATCTTTGCCAACAATCCTCTTGATTTAATCTGTTCATTCAACAATTCTATAAAAGAATTAAAATGGCTAATCTCGATCAACT
>JAILDX010000032.1 GCA_024688685.1 Saccharofermentans sp. | reverse complement strand
GCCGGTTGTGAACCACTTGAAGTCGGCGTCACGGGACTCAGTTGCTTCTGTTTTGGTCTCCTTGGCAGCCTTCTTTGCAGCGGTCGTCTCTGCCTTTGCAGTAGTCTTGGGAGCCTCTGTGGCTGCCTCAGTCACCGCCTCAGTGGGAGCTGCCACAGCGGCTGCGGTCGCTGCTTCTGTTGCAGCTGTTGCGGGTTTCTCGGCTGCGGTATCAGCATTTACAACAGGCATCGACAGATTCACTGCCTTAGTTGCGGTGTTCGTGCGGGCTGCGCTGCTGCATCCGGTAAGGGAAGCTCCTGCTACTGCTGCCACCGCAAAAATCGCTGCCATCATCATTGTCTTTTTCATAATAAAACACTCCTTAATCGTTTTCGTTTTTGTGTTCGTGAGGTCTTTCCCTCTCGCCATAATTATCATACCACGTTATCGTGCGAACTTCAATCGTCAATCCGGCGCAGTTCTGTAGTAAAAGCTACACACCCGAACGGATGTGTAGCTTATTTTACAAACGATGATGAAATTGTAATGTCCTTGACATTGAAATGCCTTGATCCCCGCAGATGGCAAGAGCCAGTACGAACCAGCAACAAAAAATCACCCCCATCGCTTGTTATGCGACGGGGGTGATCGTATCATTCAGATACGCACGCAATTACGTGCTTTTATTGACTTTTGCCAATAACTAGAATCACTTGGATTCGCTAATTGCAGCCTGAGCCGCAGCCAGTCTTGCGATCGGCACACGGAACGGGGAGCAAGATACATAGTCCAGACCGATCTTGTGGCAGAACTCAACAGATGTCGGGTCGCCGCCGTGCTCACCGCAGATACCGCAGTGGAGCTTCGGATTAACCGGCTTGCCGAGCTTGATAGCCATTTCCATCAGCTTGCCAACACCAGTCTGGTCGAGCTTTGCAAACGGATCAGACTCGAAGATCTTAGCATCGTAGTAAGCGCCCAGGAACTTGCCTGCGTCGTCACGGGAGAAGCCATAGGTCATCTGAGTCAGGTCGTTTGTACCGAAGCAGAAGAAGTCTGCGTTTGCAGCGATCTCGTCAGCAGTCAGAGCAGCTCTCGGGATCTCGATCATGGTACCAACCTCATAGTCAAGCTTTACGCCAGCCTCAGCGATGACAGCGTCAGCAGTCTCAACAACAACAGCCTTAACGAACTTCAGCTCCTTCACGTCGCCTACGAGCGGGATCATGATCTCCGGCTTTACAGTCCAGTCAGCGTGCTTCTTCTGAACGTTGATAGCAGCCTTGATGACAGCCTTGGTCTGCATCTTAGCGATCTCAGGGTAGGTTACAGTCAGACGGCATCCACGGTGACCCATCATCGGGTTGAACTCGTGGAGCGAAGCAATGATAGCCTTGATGTCAGCAACGGACTTGCCCTGTGCGTCTGCGAGAGCCTTGATGTCGTCCTCCTCAGTAGGAACGAACTCGTGCAGAGGCGGGTCAAGGAATCTGATGGTAACAGGATTACCCTCAAGAGCCTCATAGAGAGCCTCGAAGTCGCCCTGCTGCATCGGCTCGATCTTAGCGAGAGCAGCCTCTCTCTCCTCAACGGTGTCAGCGCAGATCATCTCTCTGAATGCTGCGATTCTGGAGGGCTCGAAGAACATATGCTCAGTTCTGCAAAGACCGATACCCTCAGCGCCGAGCTCTCTTGCCTTCTTAGCGTCAGCAGGAGTATCAGCGTTGGTTCTTACCTTGAGCTTTCTGTACTTGTCAGCCCAAGCCATGATCCTGCCGAACTCGCCTGCGATCTGAGCGTCAACGGTCGGGATGATGCCGTCGTAGATGTTACCGGTGGAGCCGTCGATCGAGAGATAATCGCCCTCGTGATACTCCTTGCCAGCGAGAGTGAACTTCTTGTTAGCCTCGTCCATGTTGATGTCGGAGCAGCCGGATACACAGCAGGTACCCATACCACGAGCAACAACAGCAGCGTGAGAGGTCATACCGCCGCGGACAGTCAGGATACCCTGAGCAGCCTTCATACCGGTGATGTCCTCAGGAGAGGTCTCAAGACGAACGAGAACGACCTTCTCGCCCTTAGCGTTCCAAGCCTCAGTGTCGTCAGCGGTGAATACGATCTTACCGCAAGCAGCTCCGGGGGAAGCGCCCAGACCCTTACCAACAGGGGTAGCAGCCTTGAGAGCCTTAGCATCGAACTGCGGGTGGAGCAGAGTGTCGAGGTTACGAGGATCGATCATTGCAACTGCCTCTTCCTCGGTCTTCATGCCCTCGTCAACGAGGTCGCAAGCGATCTTGAGAGCAGCCTGAGCGGTTCTCTTACCGTTTCTGCACTGGAGCATGAACAGCTTCTTGTTCTCAACGGTGAACTCCATATCCTGCATATCGTGATAGTGGCTCTCGAGAATGTCGCAAACCTTTACGAACTCAGCGTAAGCCTCAGGGAACTCCTGCTCCATCTGAGTGATAGGCATAGGAGTACGAACGCCTGCAACAACGTCCTCGCCCTGAGCGTTCTTCAGGAACTCGCCCATGAGCTTCTTCTCACCGGTAGCAGGGTCACGGGTGAATGCAACACCAGTACCGCAGTCGTCGCCCATGTTACCGAATGCCATAGCCTGTACGTTTACAGCGGTGCCCCAGCTGAAAGGAATATCGTTGTCACGTCTGTAAACGTTAGCTCTCGGGTTGTCCCAGCTTCTGAATACAGCCTTGATAGCGCCAACGAGCTGCTCCTTAGGATCCTCCGGGAAGTCTGCACCGATCTTAGCCTTGTACTCAGCCTTGAACTGGTTAGCGAGCTCCTTGAGATCGTCAGCTGTAAGCTCAACGTCCTGCTTAACTCCTCTGTCAGCCTTCATCTTGTCGATGAGCTCCTCAAAGTACTTCTTACCGACTTCCATAACAACGTCGGAGTACATCTGGATGAATCTTCTGTAGCAGTCCCATGCCCAACGGGGATTGCCGCTCTTCTCAGCAATGACATTAACTACTTCTTCATTGAGACCGAGGTTGAGGATAGTATCCATCATACCCGGCATTGATGCTCTTGCACCGCTTCTAACGGATACGAGCAAAGGATTCTCGAGATCGCCGAACTTCTTACCTGTGATCTCCTCCATCTTTCCTACATACTCAAGGATCTGGCCGAAAATCTCGTCGTTGATCTTTCTGCCATCCTCATAATACTTTGTACATGCCTCTGTTGTGATTGTGAAACCCTGAGGAACAGGAAGACCGATATTGGTCATCTCAGCGAGGTTTGCACCCTTACCGCCAAGGAGTTCACGCATCTGTCCGTTACCTTCGGTAAACAGATAAACATACTTTGTTGCCATTGCTTTGTCCGCCTTTCATTTTATTGTTGTTGTTTGTTATTCCTAAAGATTTGGCCTGCTTCTTACAGCTTCCACCTTATGAAATCAAAAATCGAATTTACCCTCGAAGAAACTCTCAAGAGCGTCAATCGGGAATCTGATGTTGCCAGGCTCATACTCGACATTCTTCATTGAATCCCTCTCTCTAATAGTAACACATCCGTCTGTCTCAGAATCAAAATCATAAACAACACAGTAAGGTGTTCCTATCTCATCCTGTCTTCTGTATCTCTTACCGATGCTCTGTCTGTCATCGAGTTCACACATGTACTTCTTTGACAGCTTCTCGAAGATCACCTGTGCCTTGTCCGTAAGTTTTGCGGAAAGAGGAAGCACACCGATCTTAACAGGTGCGAGATAAGGGTGGAATCTCATGACAGTTCTTACGTCACCGCCTTCAAGCTCCTCCTCATCGTATGCTGCGCAAAGGAATGCGAGCGTTACACGGTCAGCGCCGAGTGACGGCTCGATAACATAAGGAACATACTTCTCGTTCTTATTTGGATCAAAGTAAGAAAGATCCTGCTTTGAGAACTCCATATGCTGCTTCAGGTCGTAATCAGTTCTGTCAGCTACGCCCCAGAGCTCGCCCCACTGACCTTCGCCGAACGGGAACCAGAATTCGAAGTCTGTTGTAGCATTTGAATAGAAAGCCAGCTCCTCAGGAGAATGATCTCTTGTTCTCAGTTCTTCCTTCTTGATACCGAGACCGATGAGCCAGTTGTAGCAGAAATCCTTCCAGTAGTTGAACCACTCAAGATCAGTACCGGGCTCGCAGAAGAACTCAAGCTCCATCTGCTCGAACTCTCTGGTACGGAAAATGAAGTTGCCGGGAGTGATCTCGTTACGGAAACTCTTACCGATCTGGCAGATACCGAAGGGGATCTTCTTACGTGCCGAGCGCTGAACGTTTGCGAAGTTAACGAAGATACCCTGTGCCGTCTCAGGTCTCAGATATACTTCGTTCTTTGCATCCTCTGTAACGCCCATGAATGTCTTGAACATCAGGTTGAACTTTCTGATATCAGTGAAGTTGTGTCCGCCGCATACGGGGCAGGGAATGTTCTTCTCCTTGATATACTCGACCATCTGCTCATTGCTCATTCCCTCAACAGCAACATCAGTGATGCCGTTCTCGGAATTAAAATCTTCAATGATCTTATCTGCTCTCTGACGGGCCTTGCACTGCTTGCAGTCGATAAGGGGATCGGAGAATCCGCCAACGTGTCCGGATGCAACCCAGACCTGTGGATTCATGAGGATCGCACAGTCAACGCCTACATTATAAGGACTCTCCTGAACGAACTTCTTCCACCATGCCGACTTAACGTTATTCTTGAGGGCTACACCAAGAGGCCCGTAGTCCCATGAATTGGCAAGACCGCCGTAGATATCAGATCCGGGATAGACAAAACCTCTTACCTTTGCAAGAGATACGATCTTATCCATTGATTTCTGAACTTCCATATTAGCTTAACCTCCGATCAACTTACTCATCATCCGAAGTCTCTTCGTCGGAAGGCTCTTCTTCGCCTGCTGTCTCATCTGCAAGATCACTCTCCTGCTCGATGATATTAAGGCTGTCATTGATCTTTGCAGATCTCTCTTCTTCAAGCTGTCTCTCTCTCTTGCGCTTCTCTTCCTCTCTCCTGATCTTCTCCTCTCTTGTGATCGGGATCTCAGGATCAACGATACCGGGAACTGCAACGACCTTGCCTTTAACAACTTCTCTGCATGCGAGAGAAACATTGTTAGCTGCCTTGTCAGCAACCATGGGCTGTGCGCCCTCTGTGAGCTGTCTTGCTCTCTGGCTTACCAGGATTGCCACCTCAAAAGGACAGTTTGCCTGCTGCTTGATCTTCTCGATTGAAGGTTCTACTAACATTTTATTACCTCTTTCCTTTAATAATTATCTTTTTTATTCTCGATCAGCTCTATGACCTCATTAACTGCGTCTTCGAGCTTGTCATTGATCACTATGTTATCGAAACGGTCTTTGCTCTTCATCTCGCCTCTTGCCTGGGCAAGTCTCTGCCGGATCTTCTCCTCGGTCTCCGTTCCCCTGTTCCTCAGTCTCTCTTCAAGTACCTCAAGTGACGGCGGCATAAGGAATATCGTCAGCGCATTATCTCCGAAATGATCCTTAAGAGCAATGCTTCCCTTTACCGTGAGATCGACCAGACAGTCGGTCCCGGATTCGCACAGGTTCTCGATGTGCGCTCTCGGAGTCCCGTAGTAGTTGCCGACATATGTATCGTACTCAAGGATCTCTCCGGACTCGATCATCGCCTCGAACTGTTCCTTGGTGCGGAAATAGTATTCCACTCCGTCCTGTTCTTCGCCTCTGGGTGCTCTCGTCGTTACTGAAATGGAACTTACCATCTCAGGGAAACGCTCTGCGACCTTCCCCAGAACCGTGCCCTTGCCCGCGCCCGAAGGACCTGATATGCAAACGATCAATCCTTTATTGTTATTCACCCGAGCTTCTCCTTTATCTCTTCAACGGTCATCGAGCTCAACACTACATGATCGCTGTCAGTTACCATTACGGCCTTGCACTTCTTGCCTGCGCAGCAGTCTATGCACATAGCGCGGTCCTTGGCATCCTGTATCATTCTTCTTGCAGGAGATGAATCCGCTGATACAACACACAGGATCCTTCCCTCCGCTATGAGATTCCCGAAACCGATGTCAATAAATCCCACTTTATCTCTTCTCCTCACGCAAGGTTCTGAACCTGCTCTCTCATCTCTTCGACGAGATTCTTCATCTTCAGTACCCTGTTTGTTATCTCAATATCATTTGCCTTGGATCCTGTCGTATTGATCTCACGGTTGATCTCCTGGATGAGGAAATCCATCTTCTTACCAATAGTTCCGTCTGAAGAAAGGATCTTCCTTGCCTGGGCAAAATGACTTACGAGTCTCTTCATCTCTTCATCTACACAACACTTGTCGGCAAAGACTGCAACCTCGGCAGCAAGCCTGGACTCATCGTAAAACTCTCTCTTGTCGTCAGAAAGGATCGTATCGATACGGTCGGAAAGACGCTGTCTGTAATCAGCAACCACTCCGGGAGAACGCTCTGCGATCTCGTCCCTCAGTATCTCAAGTTCAGACACCTTGCCGAGGATATCGTTCGTAAGGTGATCGCCTTCTGTCTTCCTCATCTCGAGCATTCCGTCAATAGCTTCATTAACGGCCGACTCCAGTTCCTCAAGAAGTCTGTCCTCGTCAACGCTTGTCTGTCTTACGTTAACGACATCCTGATAGAGTGAGAGTCTTGAAGCTGTCAGGTCATCCTCCCTGCCCGTGATCTTTGCGATCTCGGATACGGCAATCGAGTATGCGCTTGCAAGACCTTCATTGATGACAACCTCGCTGCCTTCGCTGTTACGGTCCTCGTAGTAAATGAAAAGGTCTATCTTGCCTCTTAAGAGCTTATCTGAGATGAGCTTCCTGACACCTGCTTCAGCAAAATTGAAAACTCTTGGCAGTCTTACATTGATATCGCAGTATCTGCTGTTGACGGACTTTATCTCTACCGTATATCTTCTGGAATCGAATATCTTCTCACCACGGCCGTAGCCCGTCATGCTGTATGCCATATAGCCTCCAAACAAGTGCAAGTGTAAATAAAGATGGAAAAAGCCTGCTGCAAAGCGAATATCACTTCACAAGAGGCTTTTATTTTATTTATTATAATATGGGAGCTCAAAAAACTCAACAATTTCTTGATTTTCAGACTATCCTGACAGGCTTGAAACGCAAGTAATCACTGGCTGTGCAGAGATATTTACATTTTTCAAAAACCTCTTCGCGGTACACCTTGTCGTGGGCTCTTCCGTGAAGATGACCGTACACGCAGATGTCTGCCCCGCCCGCCTTGATTATCTCGGTAAATTCAGTCGGGTGCTCAAATCTTGTTATCGGCGGGTAGTGAAGCATTATGATGCGCTTCATAGTGCGTCCGCGATCGGCCTTATCCATTTCGGTGAAGCAGAGCCTGAGTCTCTCGAGCTCGCGGTCGTATATCTTCCTGTCCTGCTCCTTGAAATCGTTGTCATTCGGCATCATCCAGCCTCTCGTCCCCGATATGAGGCAGCCCTCCGCCTCGACGACATTGGTCCTTACGATCTCGATGTTGCCATAGTTCCTCTCGGCAAAATAGGAATCCATCTTGCTTATCGTCGTCCACCAGTAGTCGTGGTTGCCGCGTGACAGGAGCTTTCTGCCCGGCAGTGATGACAGGAACTCAAAGTCCCTGTCTGCCTCTATGATCTTCGTCGCCCACGAAATATCTCCGGACACAAGGACAGTGTCGTCCTCTCCTACAACAGAGGTCCAGCCTTCCCTTATCCTCTCGATATAGTTCTCCCATGAAGGGCCGAAGACACTCATGCTCTTGTCGGGTATGCTGAGTGACAGATGAACGTCAGACATCGCAAAAATCGCCATTAATTATCTCCGTCGAAAAATGTCCTTATAGCCTTCGCATCAGCTTCCGATATTCCCTTAACATTCTTAAGGTCCTCTTCCGATGCATTTTCTATGTTCTTGATTGTACCAAACCGGGCGAGTAATATCTTTCTTTTTGCGGGACCGATGCCGGGAATGCTCTCAAGCCTGTACCTTATGTTGCGCTTTCCCATCAGTTTATGCTGATAGCTTATCGCAAATCTGTGAACCTCATTCTGGACAGCAGTAAGAAGCCTCAGAAGTGCGATCTCCTCGTCGGTCATGTCCTTCCTGTCCAGCCTTATCTCACGGCCGTCCTCGAAAACGATCCCCGCAGTCTTGTGGTGATCGTTCTTGACCATGCCTGCAAGCAGTATGTTCTCTGTTCCGGGAAGTTCTCTCACGATCTCTGCGATCGCTGACAATTGTCCCTTGCCGCCGTCCGCGAGTATCAGATCCGGCATCGCGAATCCGTCCTTCTCACTGTGCGAGAATCTTCTCGACAGCGTCTCTCTCATCGACGCGAAATCATCCTGCGTCGTGACCTGTTTCATCTTGAAAAGCCTGTATGCCTGCTTGTCCGGTTTGCCGTCCTTATAGACGACCATTCCGGCACATATATCGTCGTTCCCGATGTTGGAAATATCGAATGATTCTATCCTGTGGATCGTGCCTTCTTCCGCGCCCATAAGCTGTTCGAGATATCTTACCGGAGCCATGGGATCAGCACCGGCTCCTCCCCCTCTAAGGATCCTGCGGACCATCATTTCGCGGGCGTTGAGCATCGCCATCTTTGAGAGATCCCTGAGCTCGCCTCTCTGCGGAACATGGAGCGAGATCTTCTTACCAGCCAGTCCGTAAAGATATTCCTCAAGCTGTGTTTTTGCCTCTTCATCAAGAACGTCAGCGGGGATCACAACCGTCTGCGGAATCTTCGGTGCATTCTCGTAGTACTGGGTAATAAATCCACTCAGGATCTCGGATGCTTCACCGGAATCGCCGGTAACAAAATATGTTGATGAACCGACAACTCTGCGCTGTCTTACCTCAAGCTTTCTTATGCATGTCTCGCCGGCATCTGAATAAATTCCGATGGCATCGACATCCCTGTCGATCTCCATAAACACGCTCTGGCTCTTGCGGATATTTGCGAGTGCCGCAAGCCTGTCTCTCAGGACCGAGGCCTTCTCAAATTCGAGGTTCTCGGCTGCCTTTTCCATCTCGTTCCTGATGTCCTCTTCTATGCCGTCGTAGTTGCCGTCAAAGAATAGGACTATCTGCGATATCATCCTCCGGTAATCAGCCTCGCTCACGTCGCCTGAACAGGGTGCCATGCACTTCCCTATATGATAGTTGAGGCATGGTCTTTCCTTCCCTATATCGCGTGGCAGGACCTTTCTGCAGCGTTTCAGAGGGAACAGAAAATCTATCGTCTTGAGAACCTCAAAAAGATCCGCGCTCATGTATGGGCCATAATAGAGAGCCCCGTCTTTGCGCATCTTCTCATCGACCCTGAAAGACTTGAACACTCTGGGATACTGCTCGTTAAGCGTGACGCAGATATAGGGATAACCCTTGTCGTCCCTGAGAAGAATGTTATATTTGGGCTGGTATCTCTTGATAAGATTTGCTTCGAGCAGCAGAGCCTCAGGTTCGGAACCGACAACTGTATATTCAAAATCAGCCACGTGACTGACCATCGCCCTGACCTTCGGATGCGATATCGTTCCCGAAGCAAAATAGCTCTTAAGCCTGTTCCTGAGTTTCTTTGCCTTGCCTACATAAATAATACATCCCGAAGCGTCCTTCATCAGGTACACCCCGGGAGATTGTGGTACAGTATCTAATCTGGCGTCGAAATTGTTTCCCGTCATACCTGAGGATTTCTCAGGAAGGAAGAAAGACAGTCAACTGCAGCCTGAGCGTCATCACCCTCTGCTGATATCTCGATCTCGGCACCGTTCTCTATGCCAAGTGACATTACTCCGAGAAGACTCTTGGAATTTGCACGTCTTCCGCCTCTTATAAAATAGATCGTACTCCTGAATGATGAAGCCTTCTGTATAAGAGTTGCGACTGCCTTCATGGCAAGTGCATCTTCACAATTAAAAACTACCTTCTCCTCGACCATACGTCCCCTCCATTAATCGAATAATGATTAAACCGTGTTAAGTATATTTTTGGAGAGTGCTTTAGTCAACAAAACAAAGCGCGGCAAAAACAATTTCGTCTTTATTGCTTAAATATCAAAATAATGGCCGTTTATTTTGTTCAATATGCGAGTATGCATTTCATCAGAACTGCATCGCGGCCTGAACCATAGTAATCAGGCCGGCGCCCGTACTCAGTGAACCCTGCCTTTTTATAGAGCTCAAAGGCGCCCGTATTGGTCGATTCTACCTCAAGAAAAATTGACAAAACTCCACGTTTTTTCAGTTCTTCGACAGCGTACTCCATCAGTGCATATCCAACACCCTGTCTGCGGAATTTCTCATCCACAACAAGGTTCCCGATCTCGGCCTCATCGAGCACTCCTGTCACACCGATATAACCCATGGATGGAGCGACACATGCAAACGCAAAAGACGACTCAGAAGGATCCGGTTCAAGCAGTCTGAGAACTGACTCGGCAGGCCATGGCAAAGCGAGCGAAGACCGCTCAAGCGACATTATAAATTCAAGATCGGAAGGCACTCCGGGACGTATATCGGAAACACTCATTTCTTGAAACGTTCTGCCTGTGATACTGCACAGTAAGTCGCCTGTACCAGAGCACCGTCAACAGGCTTGGGATCAAGGAGCGCAGCTCTGCTGATACCCTGCGGAGTGATGACCGCACCTGCCGCATACTCAGCGCGGATACCCTGCTCATTCAGGTAATCGCGGAGAGTCTCTGCACCGTTTCCAAGAACGACGATCCTCGGTTTTGTATGACCTGCGAGATGGCTTATCTGCATCGCCAGATCAGATGCATCATATGCGTTCTCATCGATTATCGTATCGTATGTCCTCGCATTTATCATGCGTGCAAAGACTCTGCTGTTGCGCGCATCAAAAGCGGGAACAAAATAGACATTTCTTCCGTCATCTTTCGCGATATCGCATGACCTTGCAAGCGCCATCGTAGAAGATACGGGTATAACCTTTTTACCTGATGCGAGAGCCATTCCCTTCACGGCGGAAAGGCCGATCCTTATTCCCGTAAAAGAACCGGGACCGGTCGTCACCGCAAAAAAGTCGATGGTATCAAACGTATACCCCGACTGTTCCATGACGCGGCTCACCAGCGGCATGAATGTCTCGGAGTGCGTCCTGGGATCATTGGACAGCTCGAACGCTATCGGACGCGTATTCTCATAAACTCCCGCACAGCATGTCGAGTTGGATGTATCGCAAGCAAGTAAGATCAATTCCTTATCTCCTTTATTATCTGTTCAGCTGCCCCGGCACGGCCGTCATCTATCGACAGATGAAAATCCCTGACATCCCCGCTGCCCTTGATCTCAAAACTGATGATGCCGGCCGGCAGGATGTCTCTGATTATACTGCTCCATTCTATAACGGAAACACCTTCTCTTGCAAAATACTCATCGAGACCGGATGCGAGAAACTCCTCCGAATCACCCAGCCTGTACGTATCGAAATGGAACACTTCAAGCCTTCCGCCGTCATACTCATTTACGATCGTGAAGGTCGGAGATGTCACGGGCGCATCAGAACCCATTCCCCTTACAAGACCTCTCGTAAAGCACGTCTTTCCTGCGCCGAGATCACCGTCGAGAGTAATGATATCTCCGCTTTTGAGCAGACTCGCAAAAGACTCTGCAAAGCGCTCTGTCTCACCTGCAGATGAAGTGCTGAAATCAAATACCATTATGTAGTCTTTTCCTTCTTGAAATACTTGTTCTCAAAATTGAAAACGGTAAGCGGACGGCTGAAATAGTATCCCTGGAAAATATCAGCTCCCATAGCCCTGATCATGTTGACCTGGTTCTCATTCTCAACACCCTCTACAACGACTCTTTTCTTCATTGAATGAACAAGTGTCGTGATAGCGGTAATGAACGACTGGTTAAATGTGTCTGTCTCGATATCGTCAACAAATGTCTTGTCGATCTTGATCTCATCAACGGGAAGTTCCTTGAGATAGTTGAACGACGAATAACCCGTACCGAAATCATCAAGTGCAACACGGACATTCTCACTTCTGAGCTTGATGAGATTACGCTTGCTCATTGCAAGATTCTTCATGAGGGATGTCTCCGTGATCTCCACGAGAATGTTTGCTGCAGGAAGATTATACTTATGAAGCATATCGAGGACCTTGCCCGCAAAGTCACGTTTTACAAGATCATCAGCCGTGACATTGATATGAACGTAGAATGCTTTGGGTGCACCGTTGTTGATCCACTCGGAGCACTGGAATATGGCCTGTTCCAGGATCCATGTTCCCACTATCTCCATCTGGTCAGTCGACTCAAGCGCACCGACGACACGCTCAGGGTTAACGATCTCACCCGTGTCAGACACCCATCTCAGGAGTGCCTCAGCACCCTCGAGCTTGCCTGTCTTTGCATGTATCAGCGGCTGATAATGGAGCTGGAAGCTCTCCATGTTATTACGTATCGACTGAAGTATCTGGTGCTCAAAATCAAGTCTCTCCTTGAGTTCTCTCTTGTCAGTCGGAGAGTAGATCGCAAACTTCGTATTCTTATCCTTCTTGACCTTATGAAGAGCAATCTCGGCATTGACCAGGAGTTCATCTATCGTGGACCCGCTGTAGGGATAAAGCGATGCCGACAGACCAAGGCTTACGAAGAACGATCCGAAACCGGTATCTATAGGCTCCGTTATCAGTTCCTGAAGCATATCCATATAATCACCGACAGTTCTTCTGGTTGCGTGAGGCCACAGTATAACGAAGATATCAACACCGCTGTGATAGAGCTTTGCACCTTCCGGCAGATTTGCACTGAGCATGGATGAAAGACCGAGCAGGATCTCATTGCCTGCAGATCTTCCGTATCTGTCATTAAAACTGTGGAATCCGTTTACATCACACATAACGATAGCGGCGGAAAGAAGATCCTTGTTGCGGATCATTTCCTTAGCATCGATAAGAAGCCTGTCTCTCATGGGAAGTCCGGTGAGCTCGTTAAGCGAGTCGGTCTTCTCGACATTCTCACGTGTCTCATTCATCGAAGTCATATCAAAGAGTGTACCTACGCATATCTCATCGCGCGTACCCTCATCGACAAATGTCTTACCCCTGCATGCTATCCACACGACCTTGCCGATCTGGCTCTTGATCCTGACCTCAAATGAATAGCGCGGAAGGTTGCCGTCAAACACCTGGTTGATTATTGCAACGAAACGCTCACGGTCAGCACTGATTACCTTATTCGCGATCGGCTCGACACAGTTATCCGTGTACTCAAGCTTCGCCTCCTCAAAGAGCTCGTGAATATTCTCTGAGAACTTAAGTATTTTATGCTTGATATCGTACTGGAAAGTAATAGCCTCCGTACCTTCGATAAGGTTACGTCTGAGCTGTTCCTTGCGGATAAACTCAGTTACTTCCGTAAAAGATCCTGACAGATATCTCTTATCCTGCTTGTGTCCCGAAGCGCTTATGATCGCATCAGGATCAGCTTCGGCATCCGAATCCGACATACCGTTACACTTAAGATATATCTTGCCTCTTGCAGGAGTCTTTAAGGTGAGAACCGCATCTTCCGGAGGAGTCTTCTCCTTGATATATGCATCGAACAACTTCTTGATGCTGCCGTATTCCTCATCGCTCAGATGATCAGTTATCCTCTCACTGAAGTGTTCGAGCTTCCACGAAGGAAGCATGAAATCACTGACAAACTTATCATTTACATAAAGGACATCGTCACCGAAATCCAGAAGAAAGAGATACTCAGTGAAGAAACCGGTAAAGAGCTGTCTTGCACAACGCTCCATCTTGCTCGAAGGCTTGCCAATGATCATACCGGCAACATACCTTACATTGTCCTTCGATATGACCTTCATGAAAAGATCAAACTTCTCTGAATCAAGAGAGGATGTCTTCATCATGAAATCGAACTGAACAGTATCGACAGCCGTATTGAGAAGATCCTTAAAACCTATATCGAGTCTGGACTTAACGGAATCTCTGTCATCGTCATCGACATACTGAACAAACTGTTCGATGAGCACACCCTCCGAGACCTGCTGTCCCATTATGCGCTTCATTCCGTCAGTGAAGAATATCCTGTTTTCCTTTGAGTTATAAATAAAACCGCACATAACATAAGGCGCAAGAAGAGTCATAAAATCATCAAGACTCGACTGCCCGAAGATATCTAGCATATCATCTCTGCTCGTAAAGAGATCAATATTCTGAGATGTCATATAGCGGCTCTCCCCTGGTTTATGGTACTTTTGTATTTTATCAGATATGGGGAGCAAATATAAGACAATTAGGTTAATTACTTACGACTTTTAATTATTTGGTCATAAATATTTTTCTTATTCCCGCCGGTGATCTCTGCTACCCTGGCAGCAGTATCCTTCGTGGACAGACCTTCATCAAGAAATCTTGAGATAAGCTGATCAGTATCAAAAACCTCACTCTTATCAGCCATCGGTTCAAGGCATATAACGAACTCGCCCTTCGGCTCGTTCTCCTCATAATAATCGGCCGCTTCAGATATGGTCATTCTCACTACCTGCTCATACCTCTTGGTAAGTTCTCTGCAGAAAGCTGCCTTCCTGTCGCCAAACCCGGCATCACATAATTCCTTCACCAGCTTCTTCAGCCTGTGGGGAGCCTCATATATGATAATAGTCTCGCGTATTCCTTTGAGGACCTCTATCCTCTCTCGCCTGGGCTTGCTCTCCGACGGAAGGAATCCCTCGAAATGGTAATACCTCGTATCAAGACCGCTCAGGACCAGGGCCGAGATCGCAGCTACAGGTCCGGGGACCACTGATACATCGATCCCTTCCTCTATGCAGAGCTTTACGAGATCTTCTCCGGGATCACTTATTGAAGGCATTCCCGCGTCCGAAACAAGACACACGGTAAGCCCCTCCTTCATCCTCGATACGAGAACAGGTCCCTTCGATGCTTTATTATGTTCATGATATGAGAACAGCTTGCCTTCAATATCAAACTCTTTCAGCAGGATGCCGGTCCTTCTCGTATCCTCGCACGCGATAATATCAGCTGAAGAAAGCACTTCAACTGCTCTTGGCGAGAAGTCCCCCATATTACCGATTGGCGTTCCGACTAGATAAAGCAATCCTTATGTTCTCCTTCGTATATCTCCACGGCACGCGACGTGAGTTTTATGTCACCATCTATATTCTCATTTAGTATCAGGGGTGGCAATACCTTAAGATGATGGCCTGCTGCACCAACCTTGCCTGCAATGATGACAGATGATGCCTCCCTGTCAGCGAGAGGATGGATCGAGAGAATCCTGACCGGAGTTATCCTGTACTTCTCCATAAGGCTCATCACTTCAGTGAGCCTGTTCGCCTTCATTATCATTACAATATGTCCCGAAGACGGAATAACACGTGACTTTGCACACCTGATAAAATCTTCAAGTCCGCCGTTCTCCTCAAACCTGCCTGCCAGTTTCTCCCCTGAAGAGAGTGACGCATCAGTAGGAACACCTGTTGCGGACGTAAAGAAAGGCGGGTTCGTAAAAACGACATCGTACTGCTTCTGTTTCACCTCATCAGGCAGATCCCTGATGTCACAGCAATAGCCGTGCATACGGTCGCCGACACTATTGACATCTATGTTCTTAAGTAAGACATTATAGGATGATCTCATTATCTCGAGACAGTCTATCTCACTCTGGGGGAGCCTTGCCGCAACGCAGAGAGAACTCCCGCCGTTCCCTGAGCCGAGTTCGAGAAAAGATGCCTTACGGTAATTGCCTTCTTTATCCTTCCTTACCATGGAAGAAGCGAACCATGCGAGAAGCACGCTGTCAGTTCCAAGTCTGAAGCCTTTTTTCTGCTGGTAGAGAACAAAATCCCGCCTCCCGATATTATCGAGAGTCAGTTCATTTCCATCACTCTTCATCGCGCTTGTTTGGGTTCTTGTCAGGATTTTTGTTGGGACACTTATCGCATGGTCTCTCTGAATACTCAGGGTTGAGAGGTGCCAGTTCTTCCCACTTATACTTTCCTATCTCTGTTGATTCCTCGTTGGAGAACTTGACGGAGATCTCTTCAGATACGAGAGCAACATCGCTTACGATTCCGACGCCTAACGGAGTCCTTATCCTCTTGCCTACCTTGGGAAGGCGCTTAAGCGAATCCTCGTAAACATCCTTCTCGAACTGAAGACAGCACATAAGTCTTCCGCATGCACCGTTCAGCTTGCTGGGGTTAAGCGCAAGTCCCTGATCCCTTGCCATGCGGAGAGTTACCGGAGCAAAGTGATTAAGGAACGTACAGCAGCACATCTCCCTTCCGCAGATTCCGATGCCTCCGACGAGCTTTGCTTCGTCTCTGGAGCCTATCTGTCTCAGCTCGATCCTTACTCTGAATGTTGCAGCGAGAGCCTTGACAAGTTCTCTGAAATCGACTCTGTTGTCAGCCGTAAAATAGAAGATGACCTTCTTGCCGTCGAAAGCATATACCGTATCACACAGGTTCATTTCAAGTCCGAGCTCATCGATGAACTCCTTACACTTTACAAATGCCTCCTGCTCCTTTACGAGCTTCTCTTCATATATCTTCTCCTCCTGCGGAGTAGCTTTCCTGATGATCGATTCAAGGCCTGTACCATCCTTCTCGTCAGGAACCACATAGGGAGTTTCAATAACGTGTGCCATGTCTATTCCAAGATTGGTATTGACCATAACCTTGTCACCGATGGCAAGATTGAAATTATCGCATCTGTATCTGTATACTTTACCCGCTTCCCTGAAACGGCAATTTACTACCTTCATCATTTATTGAACTCCTTATATATCCTGAGAGTCATTGCGGTAACACTTCCCTCATAATTGATATTGACCTTGCGGTCCGCGATAAAGCCGTTGATCGCTTCGATGACTCTTCCGAACTCCTTGATACCGATGTTCTTGTGAGACACAATAAACTTCTCGAGCCTGATCCTGTCCTTAGTGAACCTGATCGACTCGCAGTCTATATCAGACTCAAGACGCATGAGATCGCCAATGATCCAGAGCATCAGCGTAACAGGCTCCAGATATCTGTCCTTGTATTCCCCGAAGATCTCATCAGCATTTCTTATCGCATCAGTAATACTCCTTCCGGGCATTCCGAGCATCATGTCAACTATGTCATCCTTGAGATTGATGAATGATTCATCTGTCGCTATCCTTATAGCCCGTCCGGGTATGCCGTCGGCGAAATCGGCGAGCAGACCAAGCTCATCCTCAGGAACGTTCTCACACGTTGCCTTAACGATCTCCTTGACCTCATCAGAAGAATAGGAAGCCACCTTGTATTCAACCGCTCTCGAAAGTATTGTCGGAAGCAGCGTCTCCGTATTTGTTACCTCAAAGATGAATATAACGTCAGCGGGCGGTTCCTCTATTGACTTGAGGAGCGCATTCTGGGATTCGATTCCCAGATGATCGCCGTCAATGATATTTACTCTTACGGGAGAGACAGAAGGCGTCATGTCGTAATCAGCAACAACCTTCTCCCTTATCCTGTCAACGGGGATTATTGTCTCATTCTTCCCGAGACCGACTCTCAGAAGATCGGGGTTTGTCTCGTTCTCAAGATACCTGCAGCAGTCGCACTTCCCGCAGGCACCGTTCTCAGAAGGATCTTTACAGAGAAATCCGGCCGCGAGCTCACCTGCAATAAGAGTCTTACCGCATCCTGATGCACCGGAGACAATATAAGTACTGCCCCTGCGGGCCATTATCTCCTTACCCATCCTCTTCTTGAGGCTCTGCTGTCCTACTATCCTGTCGAAACTCACTTATTTACCTTCTCATCCACTATCCTGACAACATCCTCAAAGATCTCCTCCGGAGACCTTGAAGCATCAATAAGCTTGACTCTGTCTGATTCCTTTGACGCAAGATCGAGATATCCTGCCCTTACATCCTCCTGGAACTTAAGTCCCAGAGCCTCCATCCTGTCTTCCGCTTCTCCCCTGATGCCGCGTCTCTCGAATGCAGCAACCGGATCAAGATCAAACAGGAAAGTAATATCAGGCTTGAGACCTGACGTCGCCGTCTTATTGAGCATCTCAACAGTTCCGCTTCCAAGACCTCTTGCGAATCCCTGATAAGCATAAGTCGAATCAAAGAATCTGTCGCATAGGACAGTCATTCCGCTGTCCAGAGACGGCCTTATAACTTCGCTCACTATCTGTGCACGCGCTGCCTCAAAGAGCAGAAGCTCACATATGGGATCCATACCGTCATTCTTCTTATCAAGCAGGACCTCTCTAATCTTCTCTCCGACAACCGTTCCGCCGGGTTCTCTGAGGATCATATAGGGAATATATTTGCTGTTAAAATACTCGGAGAGCTTAAGCATCTGTGTGCTCTTGCCGCATCCGTCTATGCCTTCGAATGTGATGAACAGTCCTTTACTCAGTAACTCTGCCATAACGCGCTGTTCATCCGATCTTGATATTCTTTATATCGGCGATCTCGAGATAGATCTCCTTTGTGATACGTGCGTTATCGCTCTTGATATCTTCGAGTGTCTCCTCCGCCTTTACCTGGGGCTTTGAAGGAGAATTCTTCCAGGGTTTGTTCTTGTCACGGTCATTCCTGTACTTCTTCTGACCGCCGCCCCTGTTATTCTCTCTGTTACTGTTGTCCCTGTTATCTCTGTTGTCTCTGTTATTATAATCTTTTTTCTGTTCCTTATTGCCGCCCTCACCGTCGTTTGAAGGCTTGCCGTCATTATTCTTACGCTTCTTGTCGTAATTCTTGCGGCCGTTATAATTATTCCTGCGCTTTCCGCGGTAATTATTGTTATTTCCGTTCTTTTTTCCGCCGTTGCCGCCGGCATTCACATTCTCAGACATCTTGACCTCCAACTAAAGGTTTGAAATTCTATTATAGATAATCCCGGGCTAAACTTCAAATGCCCATGGAACCTGTTTGACGCTCTTATCCTTCGGAATATCGATACCGGTATCCATCAGATCTGACATCGGGATAAGGACAAAAGCCCTCTCGGTGTACCTGGGGTGAGGGATCTGAAGGTCCTCATCGTCCAGCACCGTCTCGCCAAAGAGTATTATATCGATATCGATGGTCCTTGGCCCCCACCTTACCGTACGTTTCCTTTTGAGCCTGTTCTCCACGCTATGAACCGCATCGAGAAGCATGTGCGGATCACCCGTATAATCACACATCAGGCAGATATTTAAGAAATAATCCTGATCTTCGTAGCCGACAGGTTCCGTCTCATAAAGACCTGACAGCCTGATATCCGAGACACCGTCGATCTCCTTTATCATTCCCACAGCATCTTCGATGTTCTTCTGCCTGTCGCCAATATTACTGCCAATGCTTAGCAGGACTCTCTGAGGATCATTCCCTTTCACGGGTAACCGATACCTCCATCGTCTCAAACTTGCCTTCGATCGGGCAGTCCGGCTTTGACACCGTGACAACAACACACTTGGACCCGGATGCTATATCAAGGACAACACCCGCTATCTTATATGCCAGATGCTCAATAAGATCGCTTCTGTCGTTCTCGACAGTCTCCTTAACCTTGTCGAACACTTTGGAATAATCGCAGGTATCTTCAAGCTTGTCAGTTACCTTCCCCCTGATCTCATCGAAAAGCATCACGACACTTACAACAAAACGCTGTCCGTTCTCCTTCTCCTCGGGAAGGCATCCGGTGTGGCCAAAGAACTCCATACTTCTAAGTGTTATCGTATCCATGCTGTTACTCCGATAATAATGCGTCGTAGATATCGAGCTTGAGTCTCAGTCTGTCTGCTCTGTGAGTCCTTATGACAGAACAGCCTCTTGAGACGCTGTACATTGCAACCGAATCAGATGCGTCGTCAGCCAGGTCAAGATCATCTCCCCAGTCGTAAAGCTGTCTTATGATCCTCTTGCGCGAGACTGCACACAGTGTCGCAAACTTACCGTCAAAAGAAAACATGTCTATGTTCTTAATGAGCGCAATATCTTCCTCTCTCGTCGTTCCGAAACCGACTCCCGGATCAACGATTATCTTCTCCTCAGGAATACCCTTGGAAAGCGCAAATTCGATATTCGCGCTGAGTTCCTTCTTCGCACGTACCAGGATATCCTCATCAGACTCACCGTTGCGTGCGTTGAACATAATGACAAGGCCCGTTCCGTTAGCAGCTGCGATATCAGCCATGCCCGAGTTCTTCAGATCTCCTCCGATATCGTTTATCAGACTGCATCCCGCTTCGGCACACTTGGCAGCTACTTCAGGCTTTGTGGTATCGACCGAGACATAGATGTTCTGCTCGGCCAGTATCCTGACGATAGGGAGTATCCTCGCCAGTTCCTGTTCCGCAGAGACCGGTGTGTATCCTGGTCTTGTGGACTCACCGCCGATATCAATGATATCCGCACCTTCAGTCCTGAGTTCTCTCGCCTTGTTCATCTGGCGGTAGATCGAATCATATCTGCCTCCGTCCGAGAAAGAATCCGGAGTACAGTTGAGTATGCCCATTATGAGCGTCTTGTTGTTGATATCTCTCTTATAACTCTTAAGCATCAGACACCACGCTGCCTGTTGATGAGTGCGAGTGCTTCGTTACGTGTACGAAGGTCTGTACGGCAGCCTCCTCTCATGGCAGACGTAACTGTCTTAGATCCCGGTTTTCTGATACCCCTCATCGTCATACAGAGATGCTCTGCCTCGATGACCACGCATACGGCTCTTGCATCGACGACCTTTATTATCTGGTCGGCGATCTCTGATGTCAGACGCTCCTGAACCTGAGGCTTGCGGGATAATGTATCAACGATCCTTGCGACCTTGGAAAGGCCGAGGATCTTTCCGTCTCTGGGAATATAAACGACATGCGCCTTTCCGTGGAACGGCAGAAGATGATGCTCGCACATTGAGTAGAACGGTATGTCTCCGATAAGGATCATCTCGTCATTGCCGGGCTCATTGAATACCTTTACATCCTTCTCGATATCCCTGTGAAGTCCCGAGAAGATCTCGGCATACATCCTGGCAACTCTCTTGGGTGTCTCGGCAAGACCTTCCCTTGAAGTATCCTCACCGATAGCTTCAAGGATCATGCCGACTGCCTCTTCTATCTTGGGAAGATCCATATTCTCTCTGCTCTCAACAGGCAGATCTGGATCATTTCTGTAATCGTAGTTGCTCTTTCTGATCATCTTCTTAATCATCGCTCCTTCCGGAAGTATTGGTTACCTGCTTGCGGTAATCCATCGGCGTGATGCCCTTGTGTTTCTTAAACGCAACATTGAATCTCTGCGCACTTGAGAATCCGACCGCGGTGGCGATCGCCGACACTTTGATATCGGGATTCTTAAGCATCTCACACGCCTTGTCTATCCTCACGTTCATGAGATAGTTCATCGGACTTATGCCGACATTATCCTTAAAGGCTCTCGTAAAATAGCCCTGGCTCAGGAACACATAGGATGCCGCATCGTTGACAGTTATCCCTCGGTCGTAATTAACATCCATATACTTCTTCGCTATATCTACAAGCTCCTTTGCTTTTCCGTTCTTAACCCTGAGATACTCTTCCCATTCGCTCTGGATGAACCTGGAGAGTATGAGCATGAGCTCTACAGTGAGAAGCTCCATCATCAGCTCATGGCCATAATTATCAGGATCCTTCTTCTCCTCGATTATCCTCTCTGTGACCTGGATAACGTCCTGCTTATAACTTCCCGAAACATTTATATACGCATCCTTCGTCCTGCTCTCCTCGCCCTCGGTCGCGAACTGCATAAAACTCTCGAGCGATGTCTGCGCAAGCCTCGGCAAAGGTGAAAGCGGACCGGACCTTACTGTTCCGTCGGGATTTATCTTGGACAAGTTGGGATCCTTGTTCTCATAGTTATTCTGGACTTCAGGCGTAAAGCCAAAGTACAGGCTCAGTATATCCGCCTGCTTTGATGTAACCCTCATCTTGTGCTTCATGTGCGGACGGATGATTATCGTATCGCCTTTCATGAGGACAACATTCCTCCCAGCGATCTTCATTTCGGCCTCTCCGTCTCTCAGGAAGAGAAGCTCGTGAGTCTCATGTGAACTTGATTCCGAGAAGGGTGTCGTCTTCTCAAACACATGCTCAAGGCCGTCAAATACTACCGGTATCTCACCGGATGTACTCATCATTCCTTCCTTGATCGCCGGTACCAGTTCGTTAAACATCAGATAAACCTTATGTTGTCAAAATAGATCTCGCCGTTACGCTCACTGTCCGTGATCGTAAACTTAAGCTCGGATATCGATATCGACCCTTCTCCCTTATAATTGAAAGTCAGAGTCTGCCATGTCAGATCCTGCCTTATCTCACATTCGCCAAAACCTTCTACCGCCAGCTGCTTTCTTCTCTGCTCGGGATTAAAGACATCCACCGTCAGCTTCGTCCTTCCCCTTATCTCAAGAGGAGCAAAGAGCGAAGCATAATCAAGCACCGGCTCAAATCCGTAGAGCGCCTTGTCCGTCTCATACCTGATATGGAGTGATGCGGCACCCTGCGTCTTGTTCAGAGGCTCCGACGAGATAACGCCGTTGCCCTTAAACGTACGGAATACATCAAGCTGTTCAAACTTGCTGTCCTTCGTTCTCTTTCCGACAAATACAAGATCATCGCATGACGCGAAAGAGATATCGGGACAATAATACGCCGCCCTCCTGTCGAAACGGAAAGGCAAAACCGGAAGATCAGACAGATTGCGGAATGTCGCTTCGTGCGGGATGGGAGAGAAACCGTAAGTTACGCTTACCGGATCCTCAACCGAATCAGCCCATACCATTACGCGGACACCGTGAAGTATCCTTGCGCTGGCCGGATAGAATACCCTGTCAGGGCCGCAGACAGCAAATCCCAGAAGCTCGCTTCTTCCGTCAGCAAGTCTCAGACCGTCTGCAAGATTATCAAACTTCAATATGAGCTTATTACCCGTCTTCTCAACTCCTGAAAGCTGCGGGCAGGATGTCGGGAGCTTGGGAGTAAAGTGTGTTCCGAGAGCTGCCGTGGCAAGTCTCTGTCCCAGAGTAAAGCTCATCGTCTTGTCGGGCAGGAGCAGGTCATGAAGACTTATGAGACCTGACTTCATGTCCAGCTTATTCATAAATGCCTGAATGACTTCGTTGAACTCAAGAACGCTGTAAGGGTTCTCAAAATCCACATTGTCAGGATGCATCCCGACAAAAAGGATAGAGGGCATCAGCGAATCGTCATAGACGACCTTGGGTTCAAAAGTAAAAGCAAGTGTCGTAAGGAGTCCCATGAGAAGGAGATCATAACGCTCAAAGACGAGTTCCTCCTTATTGGGTGAGAAGCAGAAACCTCTGACGGGCACCCCTGTAAGCGGATCGAGAAGATCCCTGTAAAGATAGGACATCCTGAACATCGGCTTAATATAGTCAAGATCGTCCTTCTTCTCTTCTTCCTTAACGGGCTTCACGCTTGGTATCATGCTGAAATCGAGCATCTTTGCAGCGCTCGCTCTCAACGCGCTGTCCCCCTCCTCAGCGCCCTTGAGCGCACTCTTCTCGGATGAAGGGAAATCAAGGGCAGCCGCATTCTTTACAGCGTCCTCATCGCTCTCGAGACCTTTGAGGTCCTTGAGCTCACGGTCCTTGCCCAGATCGAAATCGAGTCTCTTCTTACCCTCTTCGATATCCACCTCGAGCCTTACCGTATCGCTTCTCTTCTTATCTTCCGCAAGAAGCTTTCCATAAAGCTCCTCATCAAGATAGAGTCCGATACTCCCGAGATAATCCTTTACGGCGACCATACTGTCAGCCGTCTCATTCGAAATCCAGTTGAGGATCGTGGAATCCTTACGCGCAAGATCGATAACGCCGACAGGATAAGCGATCTGTCCGGCAAGAGAATATGCAAAAGCAAATGCGGATGATGATACTTCGGAAAGAGCCTTTGTATCACCTACGCGGATCCACCTGAAACTGTCATCGCTGTCCTTCTTAAGGAAGCTGAGATGGCTCATTACCTTGCGCTTCAGCGGACCTGAAGGAGCATTTGCCTCCTTCATGGGGATTGAAAGGAACTCGGAACCTAGCGATACCCATACGTCGCCGCATCTCATATCACTTACAGTCAGTTCCTCAGACATGCACCTGAAGATGAATGTATATGCGTCACATGAAGCCTTGTAAGCAGGAACGGTAAACTTAAAATCACCGCGCTCGCCTGTTGTAGTCTCGCGGCTCAGGATGACACCGTAATCAGTGTCGAGCTTTGATATCTTTCTTCCGTCTGTCGGGTACTTGACTATCTCAAATGTGACAGTTGCAAGTGCAGGTGCCTTTCCTATTATCTCGAAGGCAACGTTCTGCTGGAATACTGACTTGTCGGTGAGCCATAAAGGCAAGACTATCTTACTGTTCTTCTTCTCTTCGGGCTGCATCGCAATGTGCTCCTTTATCAGATATCCTGGGCTGTGATCTCCTTGTAGTAATTGGTAAGATCAGTTCTTCCCTCTGTAGTAAATCTTATCGCATCTCTCGGATGCTGGTTGAAAAGACCTGACAGAAGGTACTGGATATCATACCCCCACTTTACACCATCTGCCTTGAGAGGTTCCATATATTCTTCGATAAACTTGATAACAGGATAGAGATTGTACTTCGGATTTCTGAGGAAACCGATAACATTCTCGATGGAGCAGTTGCCTGCGCCTCTTCCCATTCCGAGGTATGTGGCATCGATCCAGTCAACTCCGTCGCCGATAGCCTCGATCGTATTTGCGAAAGCCATCTGCTGGTTGTTATGAGCATGCATTCCGACAGCCTTGCCGTACTTTGCAGCATACTCTGTATAGAGAGCCGCGATCCTCTGGATCTGCTCGGGATAAAGTGAACCGTAGCTGTCAACGATATAGATGCAGTCAACGTCTGTCTTGAAGATCATGTCGAGCGCGCATCTTATATCCTTCTCACCTGCGTTGGAGATAGCCATGATGTTGCAGCTGACCTCATAACCCTTCTTCTTTGCGTCGTCGATCATCGCGCAGCACTCAGGGATCGTGTGGACATATGTGGCAACTCTGACGAGATCGATGGGGCTCTCAGACTTGGGTCTGATATCCTCTTTATAATTACATCTTCCGACGTCTGCCATTATGGAGAGCTTGAGGCCCGTATCCTTGTTCTCGCCGATTACATCGAGAATATCCTCATCAGATGAGAACTTCCACTTGCCGAACTTGTCAACATCGAACATCTGCTTATCAGCTCTGTATCCGACTTCCATATAGTCAACGCCGGCTCTCAGATTTGCTCTGTACAGAGCCTTTACGAACTCATCCTTAAAGAAGAAATCGTTGCAGAGACCGCCGTCTCTCAATGTTGCATCGAGAACCTTGATCGATTCCCTGTAACCCATAAGTGCTGATAATTCTTTCATTTTATATCTCCTGTCTATTAACTTGCTGATAGGTCATTATACTATCCTTTTATCTTTCAGGGTAGTATATATCATAAAAGTTCTCCGCGAAAGTAAACACCATAAGGAGCACGAACGCTATTATCGATACGAACAGCACCTCCCCGAAAAGGTCCGGAGAATACTCGATGCTGACCGAATTCTCGCCAAGTGAAGGGACCATTGTATAGAACCTTCCCTCGTAATATTTGGGGATAACCGTAACTCCGTTCAATGTTACTTTCATATCATCTTCCGCAGGAACCGAGATGAAAAGCTCCTGATTCTCCTCTGCGGTAAATGCGAATCTCATGCTCTTAGCGTTAACATTCTGCGCTTTGACCACAGACTCTCTCGCATCTTTCGCCATCTTAAGCCTCGTCTCCGCATCACTGCCCCTGAATGTCATATCGAAATAGTTTCCGTCATAAGTGAATGACATCGGAATATTGTAAGGATTGTAATACACCTTGTACCCGTCATTCTCACCCAGCGGAGTCTCACCGTTCAGTATCTCACTCAGGTCCGGTCTCGAAACAAAATACCTCACGGAATAAGGATATGCCACGCCGACGATATCACCCGATGCAGCCAGCTTGTACTCATCGTCATCAATATAGATGTAGTCATCATTTGATGAAAGAAGAGTTATCGTTCCCATATCATCCGAAACAAATCCGATCCTGTAGTTTCCTCTGTCCAGATCGGTGATCGCACTGATAAGAGTCCTGTATGTAGTTGCCTGCGCATCAAAGCTTACAGCTCTCTCCTCGATATGATCTCCAAAAGGAACAAATACAAAAGCGATCATATGAACGAGGAATGCCACACCGCAGATGCCCGGAGTTACATAATTGATGTACTTTCTCTTGCTGAAATTGTTATATGTAAGGAATGCCTCCGCAAAGACGAAGACCATAAACAGCTCTGCGATATAGTTCACAGATCTTGAGCCCGCATCTACTCTTCCGGCACCCGCAACAAGAGTTACTACCGGCCTTGCAAGTATCAGGAGCGAGAGTATTCCGCCTGTTATGGCGATCGTGAGCTTGACTCTGTAACCGCAGTTGTTTATGAGCATAAGCGACAGCACCCCGGCAACGCCTACTATGAGCAGGCAGATTCCCGGAGTATTCACGGACGCCTCAAAGCTTGACGTAACATCTATGTCGGGGAGCATCTTGAGTGACGTGAACCACACAAACGCACTTGCCCCGAGCGCCAGTATAAGCGAGATCAGAGCTCTCGCGAGCCTTGCCAGCACCGCCCTCGGATCAGCCGCTTTTACGAAGCCTTCGCTTCCCGCGATCTGGAGCATTATCTCAAAGAGGATCCAGATAAATGCGACGCACATATTGAAAACACCCGTGTACCAGCTGAAAATGAGGTTCATCATCAGCGATATGATAAACATCTGTGCACCCTTGTCAGTTGCTATCTTGTATGCTCCCAGAAGGATAAGCGGAAGGAATACCCTGCCGGTTACTGTCAACCTCGCACCTGCAGAGAACAGTGATGAGAATGCGTAAAGAACTGAAAGCAGGACACATGCGACATGCTTAAGCTCGAGTCCTTCTGTCCTTATGTTTTTCCCGGTAAAAAATCTGTAGTCGATAAAAGCGGCGCACGAGAAAGCAGCGAGCGAGATCTTAAACAGATAGGCAACATCATATGAAGTCTCAAAAACTGCTCCGCCCGCAAGTGCCATAAGAAGTCCCGAGGGAGAAAAGAGATATTCGCTCAGTCTTGCGAACACTCCCATTCCGGCACTTCCGGAAAAAGAATAAAATGCGCTCTGCCTGCCTTCGATGACCGCCCTGACATATTCGGTCATGTTATATGACGTAATATCAGCCAAAGACCTTGCACCAAAGGGTGCAAGGCCGTTAACCGCATATATTATTAACATCATTACCGCCGTTAATGCGAAGGCGATAAAACAGTTATAAGACCGTCTGTATCTGATAGATCAATCCTCACCATTCTGGTTTGCAGCACCTTCACCGCCATCGGGTGTTCCGCCTTCGCCATTTGCTGCACCTTCACCGCCATCGGGTGTTCCGCCTTCGCCATTTGCTGCACCCTCACCACCTGCGGCAGTCTCGGCAGTCGTCTCGGGTGTGCCGCCTGCGTTCTCGCCGCCATCAGCAGTTCCGGGTACGAATGTGTTCGGGATGGAACCATCGAGAACACCTTCAGGAGGCAGGAGTACAAGATCACCGGAATGAGGTGTGTAGTCTGCTGCGAAACCGTTGTAATCCTTGATGATCTGGATCCTGGGATCGCTGAGATCTGACAACTTGATTCCATATACATAGTAGAAGAGATCCCACCATGTTCTGTATCCAACGTAGTCGGAGAATATGAACTTCGCGATAGGTGCGGAAGGATTCTTCTCCGTCGTCTCTGCAGTTGTTGCGATCGTTGTAGGTTCTGTCGTGATATCTGTGTTGATCGTGATAGCACCTGCATTAGGATCTGTAGTCTCTGTTGTATTCTTTGCACTGCATGCCTTGGAGATGAGCGAGATCATCACGATAAGGCAGATGATAAGCAGTACTACGAATGCGATGAAGATATATCCGTTGCGGTTGATATGGTACTTAACCTTACCGCCGCCGTTACGGTTGCCTGATCCGCCGCCTGCAGGTCTGTTGCCCTGAGGTCTCTGACCGCCATTAGGTGCACCTGCGGGACGTCTCTGTGTTCCTGTCGGGCCTGAAGGACCTGCGTTATAGGAATTGCCCCTATTAACCGCCTGTGACTGTGCTCTGGGAGCTGCCTGTCCGCCTGCTGGAGCACCGGCGCCTGCAACAAACGGGCCGGAATCAGGGATCTCTTCCCTGATGTCGTTATTATCGTCAACGCCAAGAAGATCCATGATCCATGCATCATCTCCCGTTGAACCGGAGGACGATGCGGAACCTGCGGGTTCCGTATAAGGATCTGCCGCAGGATTTGTATAGCTGTTAGCATAAGGATCCTGCTGGTATGACTGCTGCTGGTATGACTGCTGCTGGTATGCATTCTGATCCTGGGTACCGAATACCTCACTGCCGTAAGGCTGGTACGGAGGCTCTTCCTGACCTACAGCGCCTGTTGCAGTAAATGAAGTTCCTGCTGATGCATCAACAGTATTGTTGTACTGACCGTATGCATATGCATCGGGTGCGGGTGAATCGACCGGAACATCAGAACCGACTGCATTTACAGGCGTATCATAAACATTTGCATTGAATTCGGGCATATCGGGGATGTTCTCTGACTTATCGGGCTCACCGTCAGTCTCAACATCGTTTGCGAAAGGAAGTGTAAAGCCCTGCTCTTCCTTTGCAGGCTCGGCAGCCTTGACATCGCTCTCAGGGAAATCAACATTAAGTCTGTCTTCCTCCTTGAGCTCAGGCTTGGGCTCGTCGATCTTAAAATCGGGTACGGGGATCTCGCTGATCTCTTCAATGGGCTCCTCAACCTTCTCAGGCTGAACTGATGTATCATCGCCGAATACGAGAGGTGCAGCATTCTTCATCTCTTCAGGATCGCCTGCGCTGTAAGGATTAAAGCTGTCCTCTGTAGGAACATCCATGAACTTGTTGCCGTCATCAACTGCGTTGAAGACGATCTCATCCTTGTTCTCAGGCTGTGCCTGAACGGGCTCATCAGTAAATATCTGAACGCTCTCCTTGGCACTCTCCTGAACAGGCTGAACGAACTCAGGCTGGGGTTCCGGTGCTGGTGCGGGTGCAACAGCAACGACTTCAGGCTCAGCAGGCTTGTTCTCTTCTTCCATGTTCTTGAGTGCGGAAGCGAGGATGCCGCCTTCCTTAAGTCCTGCGAAGATCGAAGAATCAAGACCTTCAACAGGCTTTGTAGGCTCATCGTCTTCCTCGGGATTGTACTCGGAAACCGAAACAGGCTGCATATTCTCAAGTGAGTTCTTGAGGAGATCCTCAGGTGTGATCTTAACTTCAGCAGGGTTATTGACTGATTTGTCGAGGAACTCTACAGGAGCAACTGAAGGAGAATCTGCCTTGTCAAGCTCAATACCGTTATCTCCGGAAGCCTGCTGGTTAACAACAGGAATGGACAGTGTCTCGGAAGATTGTGCGCCAAAGATAACTCCGCCTGCCTCAGCCGCTGTATCCGCAGCAACAAACGTGCCTGCTGTCTCTGCCGCCGACATCGAAACGAACCCGGCATCACTTACTGCTTCTGCAGCCGCGCCGACTACGCCGCCTTCCATTACGGACTCAACGTTATTCTCTGACTCGTCCTCTTCCTTGCTCTTCTTCTTGAATCCGAAGATTCCGCGCTTGTCTGTGTTAGTTACGTTCTCAACAAATGAGATGGAGAACTGCATAGGTACGTTAGGCATTCTTGCTGCAGCCTGTGTGATAACAGAACCTGCTGCATCACACTGGTCTTCTGCCTCGTTGAGGATCCTGAGGAGTTCTCTCTGACCTAATGCATCGTAAACGGCCTTGTTACAGAGGATGATGCAGTCATCAGGTGAGAGTGTGAAATAGTTGGACCAGAGAGCGTTAGCTGTCTTGGATGCGCAGTAATACATAAAATCGCCGACTCTGTTGTCAAATGCGTCAATGGCTTCCATCGGAATTCCTGCATCTGTCAGAGGGAAAAGCGTGTCATCACGATAAAGGAATGCGAGACCGTTGCCGACAGTAACTGCAAAAGCCTCAGCATCTCTTACGATAATGCCCGAGAAATATGGGCTTCTCATCTCGCTGTCGGTAAGACGCATCTTACCTGTAACCTCAACTGCGGTAGACAGGAACTTCTCGATGAGTCCGTCTATCTCCTTATGACCAAACTTAACATCGTTGCAAAGTGATCTGAACTGGGGTTCGAACGGAGGAAGCATTCCGGGCTCAAGCCCTTCAACGGTAGGATGTGTGAATACCGAGAAAAAATAACCCCGCTCTTCCTTCTCTATTGTGATATCAGCCTGTCGCTGCTCTCTTTTTCCGCAAAGTCTTCCGTCAATGTAAAATGCATCCGTAAGCGTCTGTGACGGTGAAAATTTTGCCGTCAGCGTACTTGCAAGACGAGTTAAGGTGGCCATTTACCGATCCTCCATATATTTATTCAGACTAATTATAACACAATGCTCATTGTAGCAATGAAAATTTGATATTTTTAACCCGAATGTTACATTGGAGACAGTTTTTTACCCCTCAAGCTCCCTGAACATATTCTCCTGGATCTGCTCAAAAGTGCCTGTGAGAGCATTCAGATAAGCAGTATGGATCTGAAGATCGGTAGCGTCCGGGAAGTTGTCGTGAGCCGCCTGGATTATGAGTCCCGTATTAACAAATCCGGATCCGTACTTAACTGCATAGCAGGGATCTGCAACAAGAAGGATGTACATGTCATTAAGGCTTGAAGCCTGGATCGATCTGCCGAGTGTTGTACTGAAGTATGATGCACAGTCGTCAAGATCCCATCCCTCATAGTGGATACCGATATCACATCTTGCCATCAGAAGAACGTTGAGCTCATCCTCTATCTGAACGAGAGTCCTTACCGTGTTATTTGTCTCGAAATACTTCATCGCATAAGTCTCACAGTAAACAGCCCATCCCTCGTTATAGCCGATGGAATCGAACAGGTACATGTAAGGGTGCTCTGTCGCACTTCTTGTATAAACAGACTGGAACATGTGTCCGGGATATCCTTCGTGAGCAACAGTAACACCGAAATCGTCTCCGCTGCCGCCGTTGTTGACGATGATCACGTTGGAATCGTAGTTATCAAGATGATAGCCGAGAAATGCTGCAGGGCTGAAATCATCCTCAAACACTTCCGGAACATCCATCGTATGATATGAATGCTCGTGAAGAGCAGGAAAATCAGCAGCAACCTTTGTCTTGAGGAAGTTAAGGTTTGCAATGACATCGCCCTGTGAATAGTCATGTGACAGGTAACCCGCATACCAGCTTGTTGAACCGCCGTTAATGATGCCGTTGTACGTTCTCATAACGGAACTGATGACGCTCTCAAGTTCAGTAGTAAGCTGCTCGACAGTCTTTCCGCAGTTTGCCTGGCTGCGGCAGATAAGTGAGTAGTAATCAGCCGAGCCTTCGTACTGGTAAATACCTTCACCGTTTCCGCCGCTTCCGATGAGGCCTCTCATCCTCTCAGCGCACTCCTCAAACTCAGGGAATACGACATCGTGCATCATTGCCTCGTGACGGCTGATAAGGTCCTGCTTCTGTGATGAAGAAAGGCCCTGGATATCATTGAGTCTTTCCTCAAAAGACCCGTAAAGGAAACAGTCATCCTCCATCGCGACAAGGTTGTCGAAAGACTCTGCTACCTGCTCATAGATATCATCACCGAGTGCAAATCCGTAAGCAGCCTTGTCTTCCTCATACTCACAGAGACCGTCGTAATATCTGTCGATATCGTTCAGGAGAAGGAGGTAGTTCTCTGCATCCTCAACATCATCAAACTTCAGGAGATCAAGGATAAACATAATGTCGCACTGAGGTCCTGTAAGAGGCGTCAGCTCTGACTCAAAATAGCTGAATGCCGTATACTGGCATGAATACTTTGACTCTTCAAGATCCCATACAGCCTTGTCATAGAAGATCCGGTCGTCATGGTCAAGCGAATCCCTGTTGATCGTGTAGAGCTTGTTGAGCTGCTCAGTTATGAATGCGCTCTCCTCATCAGGATCAAAATCAAGAGATCCCCATGTTACCTCATCAGTCTGAAGACCGTAATTCTCCGGATGCTCATAACTGAGCTGAATATCCACATAACTGGTTACATAATGGATTACGAGGTCATGCTCCACTTCATTCAGAAGATCGGAAGCTGCTGTCCCTGTCAGTGTTCCGGGAGTCCTCGACGGGTGGATCTCATCTGTTGTCGCTACGTGATCAGGGAATGTCAGAGGCTCCAGATCTTTGTCTCCTGACGGATTTGACGGCTTTTTATCGGGATCCTTGGAACCGGATGTCTCATCCGTATCGTCATCATCGTCGTCATCGTCGTCGTCGTCGTCATCATCGTCCCTGTTCCTGCTCGATCTGCCCGATCCGCCGTCATCCGATAACAGCTTGGACAGTATAGAACATGAAGGTATTGTCATCACCATCATTAAAGAAAGCAAAAGCGCTATAAACTTAACTCCGAACCGCTTCATCGTATGTCCTCCGCATAAAAATCTCATTTTCCCTTATTCAAAATGAACATCGCTATTATACACGATATTCATCTGTTATACTTGATTAAATGAATAAAAAACATGGCAGGCACATTATATGGCAAGTAAAAATAAACTGTTTTTCTGCAAGGAGTGCGGATATGAGACCATAGGCTGGCTCGGAAAGTGCCCTTCCTGCGGAAGCTTCAATTCATTCGTCAACGCACCTGAGGAAAGCTCCTCAGGGAAAGGTTCCGGCAAGACAGATCCCAACTCGCCTGTCTATGCCGCATCAACATATTCCTGGACGGCAAGTGACGTCACTCTCCGCCTGTCTGAATGCGGTGAAGAGATGTACAAGCGCCATAAGACGGGGTCCGAACAGCTGGATATGCTTTTCGGGGGCGGAATTACCGACGGATCAGTCACGCTCGTTGCGGGCGAACCCGGCATCGGGAAGTCAACGCTCCTGCTTCAGGTGGCTGCAGGTTTCGATGCAGGCGGAAAGGACATACTTTATGTGTCAGGAGAGGAATCCCCTGCACAGATAAAGATGAGAGCTGACAGGCTCGGCATAAAGAGGGATATACTGATCTGCGCCCAGACTAAGTTTGAGACTATTGCAAAAGAGATTTCAGAGAGACACCCTTCACTCTGCATCATCGACTCGATACAGACGCTTTATTCCGAGCAGGTTTCGGGAACGCCCGGCAGTGTTACGCAGGCAAGAGAGGTCACGGCGGGTCTCGTCAGGATAGCGAAGACGAATAATATTTCGATAATCCTTGTGGGTCATATAACCAAGGAGGGCGCCATTGCGGGTCCGAAGATACTGGAGCACATGGTCGATACTGTTATCGGTTTCGAGGGCGACAGTTCGGGCGGATACAGGATCCTGAGAGTCATCAAGAACAGGTTCGGAAAGAGCGGCGAGCTGTCTTTCTTTGAGATGGGAACGAAGGGACTTACACCTGTTTCGTCATCGTCGGCGCTCCTTATTTCAGGACGTCCGCTGAATGCACCCGGCTCGGTTCTCACATCAGCAATTGAAGGAAGCGCGGCGATCCCTGTCGAGATACAGGCTCTTGTTACCGACAGCTGCTATACGAATCCGCAGAGGATGACGTACGGACCTGACCGCGCAAGAACGAACATGATCATTGCGGTCTGCGAGAAAAACTTCTCGTCAGGCCTTATGACGAAAGATATTTTCATCAACGTCATCAGCGGTCTCAAGATATCCGATCCCGCGACCGACCTGGCACTTGCGTGCGCCATTGTTTCGTCGGTGCGTGACATACCCGTAAGGGCAAATACACTGATCCTCGGAGAGATCGGTCTGTCGGGCGAGATCAGGCCTGTGTCGGGGCTTATGAAGAGACTTTCAGAAGCTCTTGCTCTCGGCATCTCGAGCGTGGTCCTTCCCGGGGCGATGGCAGCAGAGATAGGAAAGAACGGCAGCGGGTATTCCTCGCTCGGACTCGAGTTTATTTATGCCGACAATATCCACGAAGCGATAGATATCCTTTTTGCGTGAGGTAAGAACGATGGAGAAGAAGACAATATACGTTATCATTCCTGCTGCCGGCAAGGGACTCCGCATGGGCGGTCCTGTCCCGAAGCTCCTTCTTGAGGTCGCGGGAGTACCCGTTATCGCAAGGACACTGATGGCTTTCGACAGATCTGAGACGGCAGATTATAAGATGGTAATAGTTACCTCCTCCGAACTCAGGCCGACAATTAAGGATCTTGTCGAGAAGTATTCCATATCTTCCGTCATCGGTTATGCCGAGGGTGGTGCGACAAGAACGGATTCCGTAAGCAGTGGCGTGAGATTCCTTGAGGAGAAGGGTGTGTCAGGTGACGATACCGTTTTCGTGCACGACGGGGCAAGATGTCTTGTGGATGAGGATATATTAGGTGCGTCCGCAAAGAGCATGTCCTCCTATGATGTATCGGTCGCGTCAATCCCTGTCAAGAACACGCTGAAGATCACAGAGGTAAACTCAAAGGGCGATCTGGTAGTAAAGAGTACCCCCGACAGGGACACAATAAGAGAGGTCCAGACACCGCAGTGCTTTAAGTTTGAAGTACTCAGGAAGTGTTACGGATACGCAGCAGAAAAAGGCATTTTCGCGACTGACGATACAGCCCTCGCTGAGATGCTGGGCATTCCGGTATGCATTACTGAAGGAAGCTATTCAAATATTAAGATAACGACAGCGGAAGACATTCCGGTCGCCGAGGAGTTCATCCGCCGCCGAGAAGGCTGACAAGAACGACCATTCCCGCAACGAGCCAGAAACTCATCGCGATAAGAACGATTATCATCCAGACATACTTGAAGACCTTGCCGACTCTCTTTCCGACGATCTTTGTGTCGGAAATGGCCTGCTCGGTCTTTGTCATCTTCTCCCTGTTCATCGTATCAGGGCGGTACATATAATATCCGCACTTGCTGCAGATAGTTCTCGTACCATTCTCTGTCTTACATCTAGGACACTGCATAGGCTACATTATATCAAAGAAATCGATCTTGCGCGCTGCCATCTCTTCCGCACCGTTCATATACCCGATGACATCCTTGATACACGGGCATCGCTCGACGCGGAACTTATTCCCCTCCTGCCCGAACACACGCTTGCTCATTCCGCCCGCGCCAAAAGACAGGATATCACGCGCATCTGTCATCATCGCAACGTTATAAAGACACTCAGTCCCCGGCAGTGCGAAACCGGTATTCTCAAGGCCGTGACCCGTATCCTTCTGCCTGTACATGTAATACGGAATATACCCGTTCTCCTCAAGTATCCTGTACCCCTCCGAAACAGCACGGTCCACCCTGCCGTCATCCTCCGTGAGCACATCCTCCGCGCTTATCGCGGCGCGCCGCTTCTTATACAGCGTATGGATTGTGACGTTCGCGGGTCTCAGCTCCGCGATGCCTTTTACCGAATCAATAAAATCGGTATCATTCTCATACTTGAGACCTGCGATCAGATCAGTATTTATTATCCCGAAACCGGTCTCACCCGCCATCCGGAACACGTTCCTGAAATCATCTGCCGTGTGGCGTCTGTTCAGCTTCTGAAGCGTCCCGGAATTGAGAGTCTGCGGATTGATGCATATCCTCTTAACACCCTTATCCTTCATTGCCCTGAGCTTTGCTTCAGTGATCGTATCAGGGCGTCCGGCCTCAACGGTAAACTCAGTATTATCCGTTATCGCGATGTTATCCGTGATGATGTCCATCAGTCTCCTGAATCCGTCATCATCAAAGACGGTCGGAGTGCCGCCGCCAAGATATATGGTGCTGACCTTTCTTCTGAGATGAGGAGCAACAGTCTTTATCTCTTTCTCCAGCGCATCGAGATACGCAGGAAGTCTTCCCATATGGTGGCTTATATCTGAAGAGACAAATGAACAGTATTCACACCTTGAGGGACAGAACGGAATGCCGACATATATGTTGATGTCCTCAGGCGGTACCAGTTCTAAAAGACGCTGCTCATTTCTTCCTGTTCTTACAGCCAGTTCTGCCTTGTCAGGTCTCACATAATACTTATCCGAAAGTTCTTTGGGATCATCCTCTTCACCTGCGACAAGCGTCGGTCTGATACCTGTAAGGCATCCCCACGGGATCTCCCTTCCGCTGACCTTTACCATCGCAAGATAAGCGGATCTCTTAACTTCTCTCTTGACCGATACGGGATCTGTGACGGGGGTGGTCTTGCAGTCTGTTTTTCCATCGTCAGAAAAGCACCTTGAAATACCGCCTTCCTCAATGACGGATGTAAGCGTTACATCAGGTGCGCATTCGCAGTAAACGCGGCCGTTCTCCCTGTCTTCAACTGTCTTTCCGAAGAAAGCCCTCACGACATCTGCTATGCCGTAATAATTGTCATGTCCTTTAAGATAGATTTGAAGCATAACTCACATTATATCCGCTTCCTGAACATAGGTAAGATAGAAATCGAGGAAGACATTATCAGGCACCTTATATGTTACAGTTCCCTCCTGTCCGTTCGACTTGAGGAATGCGTCGTTTGCACTCTCTGAGATAGCGGAAATCTCCTCCGACATGAACATGTTGTGTATCTTTTTCCAATAGTTGGAAGATGCCTGCATGTCGCGAAGGACAGGAAGCATATTGCTGCTCTTAAGATAGCCCGGAACTTCTCCGCCGTTATAAAGCGCATAGTTGTAAACGACCGTATAAAGATCCATGAAGATAAAATAGTATCCCGCATATCTGAAATCGGCGCGTGTCGATCCGATGCATGAGAGGGCTGCGATAATGTTGCAGTCCGTCTCGCCGGCATATCCCTTTGTGTGGCAGAGTTCGTGACATACCGTGAGGGGAAACGATTTCGCATCTATGTATCCCGTGTTGATGTTCGCCTCTCCCAGGAATGGATCATACACTCCCACAATGTCCGTAAGGCTCCAGTAAATACTCAGAGCAACGGGCTTTGCGCGCACAAAGTTGGTTGACATGCCGAGATCGTACTGAGCCGAGAAACTGTCCACTAGGTAATTCGCATGACCTGTCAGTTCCTCGAAACCGGACGAGAGATGAGACACGCCGTACTGATCCTGACCCATCTGCGACCTTGCGCTGACCATGCCCAGATATGCCCAGTAAAGCGCTTCCTTATACTGCTCTATCGAGCGGTCGCTCTCAACGAGATTAAGCTTCTCCACGACAGGCGTTCTTCTGTAATTGATACCGTGCATGAGCTGAAAGACTGCAGACATTACAAGCGCAATGATCAGAACAACGCTGATGACCCTGACTGCAAATCTGATCGCTCCTCCGCTGTACAGAGCCTTCTTTATGATCATGAATACGAACACGATGAAGAGCACCAACCCGATGATACTGCCGACGACAATAACGTTTTCCGTCAAGGAAAAATGAAACAGTCCGCTGAAGATATTGCCCGGAAGCGATACCACAGGAAAGATAAAACGGCTGTAGAACTCGGATGCCCTCTCCCCCAGAAACCTCGGGATCAGAAATACCCCAACCAGAAGAACGGCCGGGATCAGTATCGACAGAACGCTCTTAAGCTTCTTATGTGATTCCTTGCTCAGAACCTTCACTTCATAGCCTCGCTTATCAGATAGCAGATGAGCATGACTACCGGCTGATGAGCAATATAGATAATAAGCGAATGTCTGCCGATAAACTCAAAAGGCGCCGTTATCCTGCGAACAAAACCATGCTTTGGCGGGAAAAGAGTCTTCTTCTCCTTGTAGCAGACCCTGCCGATCACCACACCGACAAAGAAGACACCGATCCACGGAAACAGAGGCATATAGTCAGCCATTCCGGGGGTGCAGTCCATGATGATCCCCGTAGGTATAAGAAGCGGATTATCAACATGATGATTGAAATAACTGATCGTATCTCCGGTTATGATCGCGAACGCACCGAGAAATCCCATAATGGCATTGGCTTTCCCGGACGGAGCCTTCGTCTTCTTCTCAATGAACTCGATCAGGGCATAAAGGAATATGCCGCAGCTCAGAAGGTGGAGCACGTTAAATACGATGAGACATGACATGTGGAATACGTATGTTGCCACAGCCGTGCCCGCAGTAAGCGCCAGTGCGACGCTGATAAGCTTCAGTCCGCGCCTGACGTTATTGCGTGAGAATGTGCAGCACATACCGGAAACACCTACAAAAGTTACGAGGAAAAACGGATGCATCAGTCCCTCAAACCACGGTGCATCAAGCCACTCGCAGTCCGCCAGCCTGAACATATACTTCAGGTCCCACGAGACATGCATAAAGATGACGAATATCATCGCGATACCGCGCATCGTATCAAGTTCGTATGCTCTTGCCTGTCTGTCTTTGCCCATAACTTAAGCGATGCACGCTCCTATTGCAGTACCGAATACAGCATCATCAGGAACGATGAAGTTGACATTGTAAAGCTCCGTAAATGCATCCAGAACCTCACTGCACTGCCTGAACTCAGCCAGCTGGCCTGTAAAGACGATATCGTTGATCCCCGCGATCCTCGATGAAAGAACTGACATGGTTCCGATAGACTGGAATACGAGATTGAATATGCCCGCTGCCTTGTCCTCCCTTCTCAGATCATCCGCAGCCTTTCCGAAATTGGAAGCCGTGGCATGCATTGGAAGTCCCGGGATATCCGCCTGGGTGATGTCACCAATCGTAAGGTCAACCGCATTAAGGTCGCCTGTCTCAGCAAGTTCAGAAAGCTTTTTTGCATCATCCATTCCGAGTATGCTGTTGCAGAGGCCGACGATCGTTCCTCCTCCGACACCCGAACCGATGATATGTCTTACCCCCGTGTTTGTCGCATCGAGATAAGCCGTTCCTGTACCCATGCTGACTACAACTGCGTGATCAAGTCCGCTGAGGAAAAGACCGCCCCTTCCTGTAGCATCAAACTCTTTTATGACTACTGTCTTAATGCCGAGGATGGCACCCGCCGGAAACGACGCTCCGACACCTGTTATGTTGATCTGATCGATCTCATCAAGCTTCAGTCCATTATCGTTTACGAGTTTTCCGACAGCGCCGAATGCAGAGGTAACAGGATCAGTTGCCTTAACAACAGTCTTATAAAGGGCCTTTCCTTCCTGCATTCCGACTATCTTCGTAGTGCTTCCGCCAACATCCAGTCCTATCTTAATTCCCATCTTCATCATCTCCATTCTCGGTTATGACTATATCCGCCGTACCGTAATCATCTAAAATATCTATACTGTACCACGTCTCCGTATCACCGTCAGTAATAACAAAATCCGTCGATACGAAACCTTCACTCTTAACACATACCAGTCCGTCCCGGGTGCTGTCAAAATCAATGCTCACCTTGTCAGCTTCATCGACCTTAATGACCGCATCAGCCGAGTATGACGGCGACCCCGGAAGGCTCGTCACCATCTCAATTGTGTCGGGTTCCCTGTATATGAACGCAACGATAAAAGTGGAGGCGATTATGAATCCTCCGATCGTCCTTTTCGCTATGTCGGGGAAAAATGCGATGCAGTATATTACCACATGGAAAACGCAGAGGATCCCCGTGATCATCAGATAAGGGAAATCATCAACCATCTTACTGAATGCCTCAAAGGCTATTGCCGAAAGCGCGATCAGGACCGGCGCCAGGATCCCGACGCTCAGCCAGTTACGTTTCTTCATAAACCATCCGATGAATCCTGCCGGGAAAGCGAGCAGAGCAAAAACAAACCACGATAAGCGATTAGTAAAAACACTCCATCCCGCCTCAACAAACGGCACCTCGATCAGACATACGAGCGGTCTGCTCACAGCGAAAAACACAAGTGCCTTGAGAGCGCTCTCCAGTGGCTTCTTGCAGTTCGCAATGATGAACACCGCCATGAATATCCACGACTCAAAGCAAATACAGACTCTCTCAAAGGAAGTATTCTTAAATATGGGCACAAGAATGAACACCGCAGTCGCGATCGCACACCCGACTGCCAGAACGATCACTCCCGGCCATGTCAGATCGATCCCGCCATATACCTTGTATATGAGATTCAGTATCCTGTTGCCGGATGTCTTTGTGTCAGGTGTCCGTTCCATCAGTGCGCTCCTTCTTTACAAGATATAAGAATTCCTTAACATGGATATCCCTTGAATTAAGATTGCGGCACCCTCGAAAAGTATTATACTCCTTATCCAGGACCTTCACATCTCCGAGCGACGACAGCATATCCGTCATCTCATCCCTGCTGATGAAACCGTCAGAACTGAAAGATATCAGCAGATATTTCGCCTTAAGTTCCCGGCAAAGCTCAAACATACTGTCTTTAGCCGTCTGCTTCTTGTTATACTGCGACTTGTTCCACTCCAAAGGTATGCCCGAGACCTTACTTACCTCCTCAGGCCTCTGATAACTGTTTATGAGGTTCAGCATGAAATAATTCGACCCGTACGGATGCTGGTTATAGGGCGGATCCATATAGACGATATCGACCTCGGGAAGCTCCTTTGCCAGCTTGTTTGCATCCTCCTGCAGTATCGTCGTCTCACAGCTGAAATTGCTGAACACCGGCATCCTAAGCTCAATGTCTGCCAGTATCCTCGTAAGGGCATTGCGCCCGTTTCCGCCATACTGACCGATACCGGTCTTTGAGTTCTTATAAAAACCCTTGAACACGCCGCTCGTATTATTGTGAACGGACGCCTCATACAACAGAGGCGCCAAAAGCAGCGTCTTATACGGCTCCGGCACTTCCTCAATCAGCTGCCTCGCCGTGTCGATATAGCGGGCATTCCGCGTCGTATAGAAGACCCTCTCCCCCGCCTTTATATCCTGATCGTCGGCAGGCGCATACATCTCCGCGATAAACCCTGCCTTCAGCGGCTCATTATCAAGCTTCTCCCTGATGGAAAGATAGTACGACTCCAGCGCCTTCAGATCGATGTCCTCTTTGTTGGACAGATAGCACCTGTTTATCGTGTAGCAGTAATCCTCCAGATCGTTCACATACAGATGCGCCGAATACTTCTTAAAATATCTCGAAACAATTCCGGAACCCGAGAAGATATCCACTACATCAAGCTTATCCTTCCCCAGCTCCTTCTTGACCTCATCCACGGCTGTTCCGATAAAAGACAGGAGCGCGCGTTTATTGCCGATATACGTAATGATCTGTTCCGACAGAAACGCTTCGTTCTCGGGCTTATCATCAAATATACTCATCTGGCTTCCGCTGCTCATCCAGTCCAACCTCCGTAACAACTACGTTATTCTACCATATTTTCGTGAATGACACTTGCGAAGCAGTATCGTTGGTGTTTGCAATACATTAAGCAGTTCTGCGATTCCCCGTTTATGTCGTTTTAAGCACTCGAACGGGAAACACCTTGGGGAATAATGTCTATTTTGGGGTTCAATTCCCCAGTTATCACATTTTTTCTTACTTCGTGCAGATTAGCCCAACAAAAAGTCTGCGCACAAGCGTAGCGCGGAGGTGTAAAGTGAAAGAGGTCTCTCTTGCGGACTTCCGCACAAGCGTAGCGCGGAGGACTGAAGCAAGAGAGACCTCTTGAACCTGGAGCGGGATACGAGGCTCGAACTCGCGACTTTCAGCTTGGGAAGCTAACACTCTACCAACTGAGTTAATCCCGCATAAGCACTAAAATATTAAATCACGCCGCCATTGTTGTCAAATACGGGCGCCAGCACGATCCTGCTGTCCATGGCAAACCTCTTGAAGTCCGAAACAAGCTCATGTTCGTCATCACCCTGAACGTAAGGGATCCAGTACTGCATCTTTGAGAAGTTGGACCAGAAAAGGATGTAAGAGATATTGTGGTCAAACAGAACCCTTCCGATATCGGTAAACCAGTGAGACGGATTACCTGACGGAGCAAGACCTTCGTAGTAGTCGACACCGGAATCAAGAGTCCTCATGCCGATCTCGGTCAGCGCAGGAACAAGTCCCTTATCATCTGCGATCTTGCACAATGTATATAAAGACGCGTCGAGGGTCTCAAAGAAACCGTCTCCGCGTGAAGGTCTGTCGTGATAATAATCAAATCCGATGACATCGATGATGTCGTCGCCCGGATAGCGCAGCATGTAATCGCCGGCATTCTTGATGGGCCCATTGGGCGAATAGCAGTAAGCAAAGCTTGTCACGCTTGCCTCTTCAAGATATGACACTGTATAGCGGTAAAGCTCAATATACTCTTCATCCGAAATGTGAGGTCTGCCCCACCAGAACCAGTCGCCGTTGCACTCATGGAACGGGCGGAAGACCATGGGAATGGGATGTCCGTTGATATCGACGCATTCTCCGGCAAAGTCGGCTATCATGTCGAGAAAACGGGTGTATTTCGCGTTGAGATCGCCGCCGGGCATGATCCTGTGGCCGCAGTCTCCCTCGACATTGTTCGGCGAATAATCGTAATAGGTGTCCGGGCCGCCCAACATGAAGTTCGGCATATGTGAGGACAGTGTGACGATGCAGCCCTGTTTGTGAAGATTCTTGACGATCTTGATGAGGTCTGCCATCTTGCCTTCGTAGCCGAGAAAACTCAGCGTATCTATGCCTACTACCGCAGGCATTTTTCCTGTCAGCTGCTTTATATCGGAATCCGTTCCGTCATGCGAAGTGATGGAAATACCAATGTGGCCTGCATTCTGGTGTCCAAGCAGTATCTGGCGTTTATCCGTATATGCCCGCAAAACGCTGAGCATTTCATCAACGGACTTGTCATGCTTTACGCCCATAACTACTCTCCCTGGCTGTACTTCTTCTGAAAGTCTCCAAACGGATCGTTTATGTCGCTGATGTCGCCGCCCAGCTTCTGGATGGCAGACATCATCTCATAAAACAGATCTCTTGTTATTGTTTCCTGATTGCGGTTTATATAATTCTTAAACAGCTTGACTGCGCGCTCATCGCCATAATCCGCGAGACAGATGACCGCATAGATCTTATTCTCCATAAAGCGGAACGCGCGTCTCAGCTCGTCGTAGATCACGTCGCTCCTGTTCTCTTTGCCAATAGCTGTCAGCATGATGACGAGGTCTTCACAAGGGCCGGTCATGCCATCCTCTGTGTGAAGTTCGAGCTCACTGATGATGAAGGGAACCGACACTTCGGGGAATGCCTCGATGTATTCGGAGATCGACTCGGCAACAAAATCCCTTACCTGAGGATAACTCATAAACCTGTCCAGAACTGCCTTCACAAAGCAGGGTTCTTCCATCTTGATGAGAACGTCGAGCGCTGCCCTGACCTTCTGGAACTCCATTTCGAAAATGGCATCGCTGTCACCGAGTTCTTCCTCTGTCCAGGATGCATCGCCGATTATGCGTGCGCAGTATTCCCTGATCCTGTCCCCGTCGCCTGATGTCGCAAGGCTCTCGATAAGACTTACAGGAACACCCCTGTCGAGATTGAGAGCACAATACTCAACAGTCTCACAAAGCTCATCGAAACTCATCTCCTCGAAAATATCACGTAGACTCTTCCCGCCAAGCCTCTCATCAGGCTCGTTCTCGAGCTCATATGTGGCATCGTCTGTAGCCTTTGCTGCAGCTGCCTGAAGTCTCTGCTCAAAATCCTCCTCGTCACCTGCGGAGGGTTCCTCGAGATCGTCAGAGAATCTGTCTATTGTCTGCTCAAGTATAAGCTTGGACAGTTCATCATATCTTTTTAAGATATCTGCTATCTCTTCTCTCATGGAAGGATACTCCTTTATGACAGGATCGCCTTGTCGTTGGCGAATTCTTCTCCTGATGCCTTCTCGAACTCATTAAGAAGATCCTTGATAGTAAGCTTCTTCTTATCTTCTCCTCTGATATCGAGAATAATATTGCCGTTGTTCATCATAATAAGCCTGTTGCCGTGAACAATGGCATCGTGCATGTTGTGTGTGATCATCAGTGTTGTGAGATGATCCCTGTTAACGATCTTCTCTGTCGTCTCAAGAACCGTGGCAGCCGTCTTGGGGTCAAGCGCAGCCGTATGCTCGTCAAGAAGAAGGATCTTCGGTCTCTGGAGCGTAGCCATAAGAAGTGTTACTGCCTGACGCTGTCCGCCTGACAGGACGCCAACCTTTGACGATATTCTGTCCTCAAGTCCGAGATTGAGTTCCGAGAGACGCTCCTTATAGAAAGCTCTCTGCTTAGAAGAGATGCCCCAGACGAGTCTTCTGCTGTGACCTCTTCTCTCGGCAAGTGCGAGGTTCTCGTCGATTCCGAGAGCGGAAGCCGTTCCCGTCATGGGATCCTGGAATACTCTTCCGATATAAGCGGCTCTCTTAAAGTCGGGAATACCCGTAACATCAACGCCGTCGATCGTTATCGTTCCTTCATCAACAGGCCAGACGCCTGCAATAGCGTTGAGGAGTGTGGACTTGCCTGCGCCGTTACCGCCGATGACAGTAACAAAATCACCTTCCTCTATCTTCAGACTGACACCCGTAAGTGCCTTCTTCTCATTTACCGTACCCGGATCGAAAGTCTTGCAAACATTAATTACTTCAAGCATCTTTCCTACCTCCTGCAGAGTTCTTGCCTGCCCTTCTGAATGAGTTCTTGCGAACCTTCTTCAGGTAAGGCGCTGCAAGACAGATAGCAACGATGACTGCCGTGAACAGCTTCATCATGTTCGGATCCATCTTGAGCCAGAGAACGAGAGTATAGATGAGATAATAGATGATGCCGCCGATAGCGATGAAGACCATCCTGAAAGCGAAGTTCATTCTCTTGCCGAGGAGCGCGTCACCGATAACCTCACCGATGATAACTGCAGCAAGACCTATAACGATAGCGCCTCTTCCGCTGTTTACATCTGCGAAACCGGAATACTGTGCAAAAAGGCTTCCGGAAAGTGCAACAAGACCATTTGATATAGCAAGTCCTATTACCTTATTGAGATTGATATTGATTCCCTGTGCTTTACTCATCTGCGGGTTACAGCCCGTAGCTCTTACCGACATACCGCGTTCTGTTCCGAAAAACCAGTAAAGCGCAGCGATTATTGCCACTACAAAAGCAAGGCTTATAAAGATCGCCAGTGTGACATTTCTTCCCGAAACGACCAGGTTGTAATTGTCAGCGCTGATGGCAGTGTTTGCTTTAAAGCCCATTATTGCGAGATTTATGGAGTAGAGTGCATACTGCGTGAGGATACCTGCGAGGATAGCGGGGATTCCGAGTCTTGTGTGAAGAAGACCTGTCACGATACCTGCGAGAAGACCGCAGAAGAATGCGATTATTACAGCGACGATCGGGGGAACACCTGCAATGATAAGGATCGCAGTAACTGCGCCACCGGTCGAAAAAGTTCCGTCAACCGAGAGATCCGCGATATCGAGGATCCTGAATGTTATATAGACACCGATCGCCATGAGAGCCCAGATAAGGCCCTGTGAGACACCGGCAGGGATTCTGGATAACAGTCCCGACAGGCTTAATGAACTTAAATATTCGCCAATAGCTTCCATAAAAACTCCTTTTGTGCAAAAACTCGTCAGAGGGGAAATAGATCAACTATTCCCCCTCCGGCGATCTTTTTTGCTTAAATTGTGACCTTATGGTCAATGATCCTCAAGATCAGCCCTCAGCTGCCTCGTATCCCTCAGGGATAGTGATGCCAAGCTGTTCGCAGATAGTGGGGTTGTACTTCTTAACAGGGTTAGGATAGTACTCGATTGCCATAGTAGAGATGTCAGCCTCACCTGTGAGGATCTTTGCAGCCATCTCGCCTGTTGTGTAGCCGAGACCATAGTAATCGATTGAAAGTGTTGCAACACCGCATCCTCTCATGATGCCTTCCTCACCTGCAACGATCGGAACACCTGCAGGAAGAGCTACGTTGTTGATAGCCTCTGTGCATGAAGCAGCAGTGTTATCTGTAGGGATGTAGAGAACATCACAGTTGTTGCAAGCCTCGCCTGTAACGGAAGTGATATCGTTTGAGTCAGCAAATGTGTAAACATTTACCTGCTTGCCTGCGCCCTCAAGACACTCCTTAACGTTGTCAGCCTGATACTTTGAGTTAGGCTCTGCAGAGCAGTAGATGATTCCGACTGTCTGGCAGTCAGGGAAAAGCTCTGTGATCATGTTAGCCTGCTCATCGAGCGGGGGAAGATCTGATGTACCGGAAACGTTGCCGCCAACTGTACCTGTGAAGTCAGAGATACCAAGAGCAACACCATACTCAGTAACGGATGTTCCGAGAACCGGGATCGTATTTGTAGCAGCGGATGCAGCCTGGAGTGCAGGTGTAGCGTTTGCCATGATAAGATCTACATTCTCAGAAACGAGGTTCTGGCAGATGATAGTAGCTGTAGCTGAATCACCGGAAGCGTTCTGCTCATCAAACTCAACGTGCTCTGCACCGAGCTTGTCGATAAGAGCCTGCTTGAAACCAGATGTAGCTGCATCCAATGCCTCATGCTGAACGAGCTGACAGATACCTACGAGATACTTGTCCTTCTTAACACTTGCAGGGTCGGATGTACAGGAAGCGATTCCCATGACCATAGCTGCAGCAAGAACAACAGAAATAATCTTCTTCTTCATAATTAACCGTCCTTGTCCTTCATTTCTTTATTCGGCTAAAAAGCCTTGATAATAATAATATGTTTTATTGTAAAGGTCAAACAAAAAGTGTTCTCAGGGTCAGAATAGACCTAAAGCCATAAGAAAAAGTATCAAAACCAGTGTAGGAGCCACAAATTTTACCATCACCTTGTACAGTCCGGCCCTCCTGAAACGCTCACCGTTCTTCGTGATCTCGGCAATAACATAGTCGGAGCCTTTTATCCAGCCGATAAGTATGCACGTGGATATTGCGACGACGGGAATTACCATCTGGTTGCTGATATAGTCCATGATATCAAGGATCTGCGCATGGCTGCCGTTCGGGAGCATTATATCGAAATACAGATCGTTGTAGCCCTTACAGACTACGAAGCCGATAACGAGCACTATCGCCATCTCGATCAACACCGCCTTCCACCTCTTCATGCTGAACTTGTCGATTATTGACGAGACAACAGCCTCATACATCGAAACAGCACTCGTGAGAGCTGCAAAGAGGACCATTCCGAAGAATGCGGCACCTACCACGCCGCCGACCGCACCCATTTCGGAAAAGACTCTGGGAAGCGAAACAAACATCAGCGCCGGTCCCTGATCCATCATACCGCTGCCCATGAACACATAAACAGCCGGAACGATCATAACACCTGCGAGGAAAGCGATCATGGTGTCAAAGAGCTCGATGCTGGTTATCGACTTGACAAGATTGGAATCATCAGGAACATATGCACCATAAGTGATCATGATACCCATGGCAACACTCAAACTGTAAAAAAGCTGCCCAAGCGCATCCATCGCTATATAGAAGACACGTTTGACAGTCATTCCTTCAAGATTCGGAACAAGATAAACCTTGAGGCCGTCCAGACCTGTTATGAGTTTGCCTTCTTCATTGGTCTTGCTGACAGTAAGCGAGAAAACCGCGATGGCAATGACCGCGAGTATAAGGACAGGCATAACGATCTTGGAGAGATTCTCTATGCCGCCATTGACACCAAGAACGATGACCACGGCGCTCAGAATAGAAAAGACCGCCATGTATATGACCGATTCATACCCTGCGGAAACGAACTCTGCGAAATATCCGTCCGAAGCGGCATCAGCGCCGTGACCTGTAATATAAGCAACAAAAAACTTGAGGACCCAGCCGCCTATCGTGCAGTAATACGGCAAAACAAGGAAAGGAACAATGCAGGCAAATACGCCCAGCCATCCAAAGCCCTTCTTAACCTCACCGTAGGCAGTCAGCGCGCTCTTTTTTGTCCTTCGTCCGATCGCGAGGTCAGTTGTAAGGAGAGTAAATCCGAAAGTCACTGCAAAAAACAGATAGATGACGAGGAACAATCCTCCACCGTCCCTTGCTGCCAGATAGGGAAATCTCCAGATGTTGCCAAGACCTACGGCACTTCCTGCCGCAGTCAGAACGAAACCTATCGTACCTTTGAACGAAGTTTTTTCCTTTGACATCATCAGTACCCTTTGCGGTCTTTTAGTGTATGACAGTACCCTTTGCGGTCTTCCGCAGGCGCTCCGCGCCGAGGACTTAGCAAAGGGTACTTGTCATATACTTTGGAGGTACCACCCAGATTTGAACTGGGGAATGGAAGTTTTGCAGACTTCTGCCTTACCACTTGGCTATGGTACCATTGCCGTAATATTATGCAAAATCAGGAAAGATTTGTCAAGGCGGATATCAACGCTCGCCCATGTATTCCCAATTACTCCTGATCCAGATATTGTCCCTGACGGAATACCACCTTGCAATAAGGGCTCTTTCCTGCTCGTTTTCCTCAGTGGACATCTCATACCTGCCGATGACCAGAGGACCTTCGGATTTCTCATCGCTGTTTATCGGATTGCCCGTGAACGGATTGACCGGCGACTCGATGATCCCTTTCGTTGCAAGAGTCGGAACATCAGCATTTGTCATAAGTTCATCAGAAGTGGTGAATCCCGTCTGGTCGAAATCCTTGACCATCAGCACGCAGTTGTACTCTTCAAAGTCAATGCCGAGTTCGTCGTTCTTAAGCTCTTCAAAACTGGACAGTGCACGGCCGTGATCGGATACGATTATGATCCTCGTGTTGTCCCATACTCCGTTCTCCCTGAGGTGGTCAAACCACTCTCCGAGAGCCAGATAGACTGCCATATTTACATGATAATGTGCCATCGAATCGTAATTGCTGACCTCAAGATGTCTGCCGTTCACATCAAACCTTCCCGTATTCTCAGCATCGTATGACCTGTTATCGACCTTGACCGCAGGAACGTACATCGGTTCCTGGAGGAGTGACGGTTCATGTGTGGAGTTGTTTGTAAGAATCATTAGATTATCGCCTTCGGCATTGTAATCCGTAAGATCGTTAAGCGCTGTCAGAACTGAGTATGCAGTCGTGAAGTTGGCATTGTAGCCCTCTGCCTCAGACATGCTGTACGGGAGCTGGTAAACTGATACTTCCCGGTCATCCTCAACTCTCTGCAGATAGTTGTAGTTGCCGCTGTCGTAAAGGAGTTCAAAGAAAACTGCGGGAGCCGTTCTCATGATCGAATATCTGAGCATGTTCCTTTCCCTGACACTCTTGAGATTGGCGTTTGTCTTGTCTGAATTGCTGTCGAGCGTGCCTGCAACGACATATCCGTCAACATTCTCGTACGGATCAAAGATCGTGAGGTCAGGGACAGGGGCGAGATCGCCGTCAACGGGGTCAAGTACCGATGCGTGGAAACCATTTCGGGAGAAGAGTACGGGCATCATGAGGGTTGCCTCGTTGTGTTTCGCAACGTAACCCATGTCTGTATTCTCGACGATGTGCTGCGGGATGTACTCGTAACCGCCGTAGATGCCGGGTGCTCCCATATAAGTGTGATTTCCGTAGGAGATCGCGTTCGAATAATACGTGAAGCCGTCAAACTGCTCTGCGAGGACCGGCTTCTCGGCGAAAAGGTACGGAACAAAACCTCCTATAGCCCTGTCCACCATGATGACCACAACATTCCTGCCATCCTTTGACAGCCTGATCATCTTGTTCTCTTCATCGAGCGACGAATAGGACACCGACCTTGCTCCGCTCGCCAGAAATTCATCAATATCGGAACGTATCCTGACGATATTGATCACGCTCATGGCAGTTACCGCAACAACGCCGGATGAAACCACTATATTTGTGATGAGCGGGAAACGTCTGCAGACTAATGCCACAAGAACAGCCACGCCTGCGATGACAGCGATGTTGAACAGCTTCTCGATGATGCCGATCCCGTATGTTCCGTCTATTGCCAGGACATCCGAGATCCTCTTCCCGACGGGACCGAAAAAGAGATAATCGGCAGTTATCACTATCGCCACCGCGACGGCAGCGAGATCAAGTCTCTTCCTCCACTTCGGAGTCATCAGGAGATAATAGACGGCCGGCCAGAATAAGAAAAGACCTGCCGCTATCTGCACCGCATAATAAACATACCCTGTCGGGTAATCGAAAGACATCAGGTTCGTGAACTCAGCCGGTGATGCGGCAATGACCTGTGACGGTATAAGAAGACCGGTAAAGACAGTGATATATATTGCCGCGAAAAAGAATGCAAGACCGGGCTTCTCCTTCTTCTCCTCCCCTGTCTCCTTAACCTTGAACGGTATGAGGTTCTTAACGAGCGAGAAAGTGTTGTTCAGCGTCCAGTAGAAAACAAGTCCGGCCGGGCAGTTATACAGGAGCACCAGGAAAACAAGTGCTGATACATATAAAATGATCTTTGATTTGAAAGGCTGTCCCCTTGTGTATATCTCCGATGAGATTATGTTGATCACGGTCATGAGGATCGGAAGCACATTTACCGTTATGCCGCCAACTGCGATCAGCCCGTCGGGGCTCATGAGATCTTTGACCGGGCCAAGGCTCTGACCTTCAAGAAGCGCCAGACTTGAAAGGAAACTGTATGCCGCAATGAAGAACGGGATCTGCAGGAGCAGTGACAGCGTGCTCTTCAGAGACGACAGCGGGCTGTAATCGTTCTGCTTGTAGAACGTCTGGAGCATCATTATCTTCTCGTCGCCCTTAAAGCACTTCTTTATGTGATCGATCATCGGCGCAAGAGCCTTCTGCTTCTCGTTGTTTGCTTTCGTTATGCTGTCGGCACGGTGATAGAGCGGGAAGCACATAAGATTGACTGCAAGACTCAGAAAGATGATGTCGACTGCAGGAACCGGAACGATTTTATAAGCTGTCGAGAAAATAAACTCAAACAGCAGTTTCAATGGCTCGATAAGAACGTTCAGAAAAATCATAGCGTTATTCTATCACAGATGAAACCTGCTTGAGATACCAAGATAGATACCGCTCACCGCGAAAACGCATGCGGCAAGTATCACCGTCTGAACCGGGAAGGACAGCTCTGTTCCGAAGTGCCCTATCAGGTTGATAAAAGTCACCTGCGAAAGATAAACGGGCATCGTAAGCTTCCCGAGCAGTACGCAGAACCTGTTATTCATATATCCTGACAGTATCCCCGCACCTGAATATGAAGTGATCATTAGTATCGACGCAGCAGGTATCACGAGGAACTCATACTTTGCCGAAAGAGTAAACATCACATATGTTCCGCACCCTGCCAGAATGACAATGTTAAGAAGTGTTATAAGGATGCGCGCAGATTTCTTAAACTCTTTCTTCACGAAATATTCTGCGATCTCATATGTCGTAAGTCCGGCGAGGATCTCCGCAAAGCCTCTCAGCATCGACTTATAGAATATCCCCGTTCTCACCATTACGCCGCTGAGAGAACCGTATGTAAAGAAAAGGTATCCGAGGATAAAAAGCGCGATAACGGGCGCTGCCACCTTCACAAAAACACTGTAGTACTTCCTCGCAAAAGGATATATAACAAGCATTGCGATAAGCATTACTGAAAGATACCAGCTGACATGGTTGGGAGAAAATCCCTTGAACCCGAGCATCTGTATCAGGAAAAATGACGGTATGCCGTCCACTGCATTCTTAACGATATCCTTAACGCCCATACTCCTTACAATTATCAGCGAAATAAACGCCAGAACATAAAATGTAATATGAACAGGCGCTATAGACTTTATCTTATGAAGCATGAACTTTACTGTTGAATCACCGGTATCAGCAGTACCGCTTCCTGCTATACTGCGCTTTATGGAACGGGCCATGAAGAAGCCGGAACAGACAAAGAAAAACTCAACGCCGACTGCGCCATGAACAAAAAAGTAAGGCTTGAATCCGCCAAGCGATGATGGCTCGCCGAGGAAGTATTTCTCGGCATGGAAAAACAGTACTGCCATGCAGAACAGGAACCTTAATAATTCAATCTGCCCATTGACGCCTGATTTATCAGCAAGTTTATTGTCTGTTTTATTCATAAAATTATTCTATCAGCAAGGCATTGTCATTGCTTATAATATATTAAACAAAAATAAGTAATCGGAGAGGGACAATAGTGGGTAAGATTAAGAGATTTCTGATCCAGGGAACATTCTTCTATCACATCAACAACAGGATCACGAAGACATTCAAGGGGATCCGCAAAGGAATAGACAACGGCATCGCACTTATGATCAGAAGGTCGGTCTACAGCAAAGGCGAGATCCAGAACAATAAGGTCTTTGTAATGACTTTCGAGAACTCCTTCACATGTAACCCCAAGTATATCGTTGAGGAACTCCTGAGGAGGGATCCAACTCTTGATATCGTCTGGGCGATCCCCGTAAAGAAGACGAAGTTCAAGTATAACTTCCCCCGTGGCGTAAGGACCGTTGACAGAGGAACGATGGAGATGTTCGAGGAGCAGGCTTCCGCGAAGATCTGGATCGACAACGCACTCAACTGCGTATGGTTCGGCCTCCCCAAGAAACCGGGACAGGTATATTTCAATACATGGCACGGAAGCATGGGCATAAAGCGTCTTTCCGGCGACTATAAATGGAGAAAGCGCGCGGCAACCTGCAACAAGCTGACTGATTACTGCATAACGAACAGCGCTTTCGAGGAGGATGTATTCCGCAAGGAGTTCTGGCCTGATGTTAAGTTCCTAAAGTACGGTCACGCGCGCAACGATATCTTCTTCGATGAGGAGAAGATCAGACAGGCCAAGCAGGCTGTTTATGAGAAGTATGAGCTTCCCGAAGATACGAGGATCCTTCTCTATGCACCTACTTTCAGGGACGACGGCAGAGGCGGATTCTTCAATCTCGATTTCGAGGAGATAAGGCATGCCGTTGAAGAGAAGTTTGGCGGCAACTGGGTTGTTATCGTAAGACTCCATTTCAAGGACCGTATCAAGGCCGGTCAGATCATGTTCGGTGACACGATACGCAACGGCGGCGGATATCCCGACATGCAGCAGCTGATGGCAGCAACTGATATCGGTATCACGGATTATTCAAGCTGGGCATACGACTATATCCTTACGAGACGTCCTATGTTCCTCTACTGCCCTGACCTTTCGTATTATGAGGGCGGCCGCGGCTTCTACTATCCCATTGAGACAACACCCTTCCCCATTTCGAAGGATCAGGATGAGATGCTCGCACAGATCGCAGGATTTGATAACAATGAGTACCTGCATAAAGTAGAGGCATTTCTCGAGGACAAGGGATGCTACGAAGAAGGCAAGGCATCGGAAAGATCAGCTGATGCCATTCTTAAGATAATAAAGGGAGAGAGTCTATGAACACAGCATTGATCTTTGCAGGCGGTGTCGGAAAGCGAATGAACTCAGGTTCTGTTCCCAAGCAGTTCCTTGAAGTTGATAACAAGCCGATCATTATCCATACGATCGAGCATTTTGATAAGCACCCGATGATCGATTCCATCGTGGTCGTACTTATTGAGGACTGGATAGATACATTTAAGAAGCAGCTACAGCAGTTTGGCATCACCAAGGTCGTCTCTGTTATTCCCGGCGGAAAGACAGGTCAGGAATCGATCCGCAACGGTCTTTACGAGATTGAGAGAGTATCTCCCGTTCCCGCTTCCGAGATCATGGTTCTGATCCACGACGGCGTACGTCCGCTCATCAACGAGAAGCTGATCACAGACAACATAAATGCCGTAAAAGAATTCGGAAATGCAGTAACTGTAGTTCCCGCCATCGAGACGGTCATCGAGATCGATAACGACGGAGATATCTTCAAGGTCGCTGACAGGAGTATTTACAGACTGGCACGAGCGCCTCAGAGTTTTATCCTCTCGGATATCATCGCTGTTCACAAGAGATCACTTGAGGACGGCACGGATTACATCATCGATTCCGCCATGCTGATGAAGCATTACGGAACGATCCTTCATACAGTCGAAGGTCCGGTGGAGAACATCAAGATCACGACTCCGATGGACTATATCCTTTTCAAGGCAATGTATGAAGCAAAGAAGGAAGGCACCATAGTATGAGCATGAATTCCTGTTACGACCGCGTCCTTAACGACAGCTGCATAGACTGGGAGAAGCTTAAGGGTTCCTCTGTACTCGTTACGGGCGGAACGGGGCTTATAGGTTCCGTACTGGTAAGATCACTTCTCCACGCGAACAAGAATGCAGATTCCGGGATTAAGATCTCGATTACCGCACGCAATATTAATAAAGTTAAGAATATTTTCGGAAATAATTCAGGGATCAATGTTATTGCAGCTGATTTTACAAAAGATAATGCGATAACGGGACAATTCGATTATATCGTTCACTGTGCCGCCGTAACCGAGTCGGCAAAGATGTGTTCCAACCCCGTTGAGACAATAGATACTTCATATAACGGAACAAAAACGATGCTCGAGCTCGCCAGGACCTCAGGCACAAAAGGAATGGTCTATATCTCCTCGATGGAGGTCTACGGAGTTACGGACGACAGCATGAATCCCATCTCCGAGGACAAGCTCGGAAAGGTCGATCTCGGCAATGTCAGAAGTTCCTATCCCGGGAGCAAGAGGATATGTGAGCTTCTCTGCACTTCATATGCTTCTGAATACGGTGTTCCCGTTGTGAGTGCCAGACTTGCGCAGTCATTCGGCCCCGGTGTTTCATGCACTGAATCAAGAGTCTTTGCGCAGTTTGCAAAGAGCATCATAAAGGGCGAAGACATCGTGCTCCACACAAAGGGCGATTCAGTCGGCAACTACTGCGATACGACTGATACGGCTGCGGCGATCCTCTGTCTTTTGACAAAGGGCACTGCCGGTGAGTCATATAACATCTGCAATGAGACATGTGCGAGAACCATCGCCGAGATGGCATCACTTTGCGCGGATGATCTCGCAGGCGGAAAGATAAAGGTCGTCTTTGATATTCCTGAAGGGAACAAATTCGGTTATGCGCCTCCGACAAAGATGCGCCTCACAAGTGAGAAGATGAGAAGTCTCGGATGGTCACCGAAGTTCTCACTTGAAGATATGTACAGAAGAATGATCGAAGGCTGGAACGAGCAGGTCTGATGAAGGTCCTTAATACATCTGACAGGATACGTACTGCGCATATCGAAGGATTCGTGACACTTGACGAGGAGCAGCTAAAGCTCCTTCAGTCCACTCTTCTTTCCATGCTTAAAGATATTAATAGTGTTATGGAGGAAAACGGCATTGCCTGCTCTCTTGGCGGAGGCTCCGTTCTCGGTGCTGTAAGGCATAACGGTTTTATCCCCTGGGATGACGATATAGACATAAATATCCCGCGCAGCGAGTTCGAGAGGTTTCTGCCTTTGTTCGAGGAACGTTTCGGGGACAGGTACTGGATACACGTTCCCGGCAAGACGAAGGGATATGCGCTCCTCTTTCCGCAGGTCAGGCTTAAAGGAACATCAGTAAAAACAAGGGATGATCTCAATAACGACGAGTGCGGTGCCTGCATAGACTTTTTCTACATGGAAAACACATACGATAACGGGTTGAAAAGATTCATTCACGGATTCGGGTGCCAGTATCACGGTTTCGCAGTGTCGTGCAGGAAGTTTTACCGTGACCGTAAAGGTATCATCGACTTCGCTAAGAAGACTGCAGACAAAAAGCTACTCAGAGCGGCTCGCATCAAGGTGTTCTGCGGCTTTTTCTTCTCGCTGTGCGATATTGACAAGATGGTAAAACGCGCCGACAAATGGAACGGTAAATGTAAGGACAACGGTTCCTGTTATGTCGTATTTCCCGCAGGACGCAATCACTTTTTTGGTGAGTTGTATGAGAGGAACGTGGCCTTCCCCGGTGAGAGAAAGGATTTCGAGGGTCTCCGTATCCCCTGCCCGTCAGACGCGGACAGCTATCTTAAGCATCTCTATGGTGAGTATATGAATATCCCTCAGGAAGCAGACAGGGAATCGCACATCTTCTTCGAACCCTTTACGCTCTCCTGATCCCTCTGCGCCTTCTCGTTCTTTATCGATTCATATTTCCTGACAATGAAATCGGCCGTTCTCTTTGCGCCCTCGCCCATGTGCGCCCACGTCTCGGTTCTGACCTCATCTCTTCCATCTTTAAAACTCTCATCGGTAAGGCATTTATCGATCATCTGATCAAGTTCGCCAAGGTTCCCGTTCGAAAGCTTCATGCCGAGCTTGGGCAGTACAGTCAGCGTCCACGGCTGATGTGACAGACAGTAGAAATCATAGCAGTCCGTATTGAACTCGGTATCTGCATAGATGATAGGCTTGTCAAACACGAGAGAGAAATCAAAGATGATACCCGAGAAATCCGAGATCATGATATCAGCCGCATTCAGGGACTCGAAATTGTCACTGCTCAGATCCCACTTAAACCCGTACCTGTCAGGATACTTCGCCATCAGTTCCTTCATCATGTCAGCATCCGAAATAAACGACTGCGGGTGCGGCCTCACGATAATGTCACAGTCGCACTTCAAAAGCTCCTCAATTACTGCCGTTCCATACTTATTGAAAATGCTGTTCGCACCCCATGACGGTGCCAGGAGAACAGTCCTCCTGCCGCTCTTATTCTTATTCGGAGAGATCTTCTTTTTCATCTCATCCATATACGGGATGCCGACGAGTTCTACCTCCTTAGCAGGGAGCTTTCTCAGCTTCTCGAGCTCCCTCACATCATCGATCTGATACTGACCCGAAAGCAGCAGCGCGTCGTAATAGTCCGTTCCGAACATCCTGTATCCTGCGATCTCGCTCGACGCATGAAGAACATGCACGTAGCAGTCAACAAACTTGGACCTCTTCCACTGATACACCTCAAGACCGGGAGTCGACGATACGAGCACCGACGCGTTAACAACGTTAAGCTTCGCGAAAGCCTTGTTCCCCTCGCCGATAAATGACGCCTTCACATGTTCATATCTCTTCTGTGAAAGAGCGGGATCATCAGGTGACGTAGTCCAGTACGCAACATCAATTCCGCGCTCATTCAGTTCTCTGCAGATCGGCTCGAAAACGCTCCAGTATCTCTTTGCTTCCGCAAAAATAAGGACAGGGATCTTATTCGAATCGATCTTGTCCATCTTGCCCCTGGAAATAATGAACTTAATCTTTATCCAGAAGATCCTGAAAAAGTAAATGAGAAATCCGACGATACTTATAAGGATCGTAAAAAGCATGCTTCCCGTTCCGGGATCGATATAAAGCAGGCATTCTCTCATCGTTACATCCTTTAATAAAACAAAAAAGCTCCGGATATTCCGGAGCAATCTGGTGACCCGTACGAGAGTCGAACTCGTCACTCCGCCGTGAAAGGGCGACGTCTTAACCGATTGACCAACGGGCCTTATTTGGTAGCGGCAGCGGGATTCGAACCTGCGACCTGCCGGGTATGAACCGGACGCTCTGGCCAACTGAGCTATGCCGCCATATGATGTCGCCCTTTAGGCGCTTAAAGATTGTAGCAACTTAAAGGCTGTATGTCAAGGAAAAAACAAAATAACAGAGGCCGCCTCAACCCGAGGCAGCCCCCATTCATTTAAGCTGTAATATAAATTACTTGATCTCGAGCTCAGCGCCGGAATCAGCGAGCTTCTTAACGAGCTCATCAGCCTCATCCTTGGAAACGCCTTCCTTGAGGTTAACAGGAGCCTTCTCAACGAGATCCTTAGCTTCCTTAAGGCCAAGACCCATAACGTCCTTAACTGCCTTGATAACGCCCATCTTAGCATCACCGAAGCTCTTAAGAACTACTGTGAACTCTGTCTGCTCAGCTGCAGCTGCTGCGCCGCCTGCTGCAGGTGCTGCAGAAACAACTGCTGCTGCAGATACACCGAACTCTTCCTCGATAGCCTTCTCAAGCTCAAAGAGCTCTACAACGGACAATGTCTTGATCTCATCAAGAATGCTTGTAACTTTCTCACTTGCCATGTTATTTTTCCTCCATTAATAGTTTATGTTTACTGGTTAGTGATTGCTTCCGCGGTTAATTACTCAGCGGGAGCTTCCTCTGCTGCAGGTGCTGCTTCAGCTGCTGCCTCTGCTACGGGTGCGCCGCCTTCTTCTTCCTTCTTCTCTGCAACAGCCTTAACAAGCATAGCGAGCTTTGTGAAAGGGAAGAGCAAACCATAGACAACCTGGCTGTAGAGTGTCTCCACATCCGGGATAGAAGCGAGTGTCATGATCTCGTCGATCGATGCAACCTTGCCTGCAACTACGCCACCCTTGATCTCAAGGGGTTCATATTCCTTTGCATACTTAGCAAGGATCTTAGCGGGTGTCGTAACGTTATCAGCGTAAGCTACGGCTGTAGGGCCTTCGAAGATGTCAGAAACACCGTCGATACCGAGTGTCTCAAATACTCTCTTGAGAGTAGTATTCTTGATTACCTCGTACTTTACGCCATTGTCACGGAGCTCCTTACGCATAGCTGTATCCTGAGCTACTGTAAGACCTCTTGATGCAACGAAAACAAAAGACTCAGCGCCCTTCATTTCTTCTGCAAGCTTCGCGATCCTCTCCTGCTTTTCTGCAAGAATCTTTGCACTTGGCATAAAACGTATTCCTCCTTATTTTATTTGTATTAAAAACCCCCATGCCTTGAAGACATGAGGGTTAGAGAAATTACTAATCTTCACTATCTTCCTCGGCTGGCCGCATAAAATGCATTTAAGAGTAATAACTCACCTGCTGTCTCTGGCAGAAAAGGTATTTAATTGTAGTTGATCAAGGATCAGCCGAACTTAGCTGCGTTAACCTTGATGCCGGGGCCCATTGTGGAAGCGATGGAGCAGCTCTTGATGTACTGACCCTTTGCTGCTGCAGGCTTTGCCTTAATGATAGCCTCCATGATAACCTTGAGGTTCTCCTCAAGCTTCTCCTGACCGAAAGAAACCTTTCCGATCGGGCAGTGGATGATGTTTGACTTATCAAGTCTGTACTCGATCTTACCAGCCTTAACGTCGTTAACAGCCTTTGTGATATCCATTGTGACTGTACCGGACTTAGGGTTAGGCATGAGGCCCTTAGGACCAAGAACCTTACCAAGACGACCAAGCTTACCCATCATATCAGGTGTAGCGATAAGAACATCGAACTCGAACCAGTTTTCCTTCTGGATCTTATCGATCATATCGTCATCACCTACGTAATCTGCACCGGCTTCCTTAGCCTCATCAGCCTTGGGACCCTTTGCAATAACGAGAACTCTCTTTGTACGGCCTGTACCGTGGGGAAGTACTACTGCACCTCTTACCTGCTGGTCTGCGTGACGTGAGTCAACACCAAGACGAACGTGGAGCTCTACTGTCTCATCGAACTTTGCCTTACCTGTCTCCTGAACAAGACGAACTGCCTCAGAAGGATCGTAGATCGTTGCTCTATCAACAAGCTTAGCAAGATTGTCATATCTCTTACCTGACTTCATACGAATCTCCTTTCCTTATCAGTCCTTGACAACAATACCCATTGAACGGGCTGTGCCTGCTACCATTCTTGCGCAAGCCTCTACATCTGCAGCATTTACATCGGGCATCTTGATCTCAGCGATCTTTCTGCAATCATCCCATGTAACTGTTGCTACCTTCTGTACATTAGGCTTACCGGAACCCTTCTCGATCTTTGCTGCTTTCTTAAGCAAAACAGGTACCGGAGGAGTCTTTGTAATGAAAGAGAATGTTCTGTCTGCATAAACTGTAATAACTACAGGGATTATGAGACCTGCATCCTTTGCTGTTCTCTCATTAAACTCTTTAACGAACTGCTGGATATTAATACCATGCTGTCCGAGAGCTGGTCCTACCGGCGGCGCTGGTGTTGCTTTGCCTGCAGGGATCTGAAGTTTTACATAACCTGCAATTTTCTTAGCCATACTGGCCACCTCCCATTTAATTTATATTCTCAAGCGGTTATCCGCTGTTTGAGACGATTTATCAGAGTATTCTCTGAACCTGTGTGAAGTTGACTGTTGTCGGAGTTGTTCTTCCGAAGATCTCAACCTCGATCGTTACCTGCTCTTTCTCATTATCCATGAGAATGACCTTACCCTTGAAGTCAGCGAATGCACCGCTGATGATCCTGACCTGATCGCCTACTTCGTAATCAACTTCAGGCTTCCAGTCAGTCTCGATACCCATCGAAACAAGATCACTGTCTGTAAGAGGCAACGGCTTGTTCGGGTCAGGGCCTACAAATCCTGTAACACCTCTGACATTCCTGATCGTATACCAAAGGCTCTTATCTTCCTTCTCGTCATATCCGAAAACGAGCTTAAGGAGTACATATCCGGGGAACTTGTTGCGGGTCTTTTCCTTACGGACACCGTCCTTGACCTCAACATACTTCTCTTCGGGAACCCAGACCTCAGCGATCCTGTTGCCAAGTGCGCCGTTAGCCTGATACTTTGAGATAGTGTCCTTAACGGACTTCTCATATCCCGAGTATGTATGGATTACATACCAGCGAGCTTCTCTTTCCTGACCATTATCTCCAGCCATTATCTACTCCTTTATGCCTTAACCTTCTGATTCTGTTACAGATTCTTCTGCAGACTCAGTGGTTGCCTCAGTCGTCTCTGCTGCCGTCGTAGTTGTTGCTGCTGTCTCTTCAAGAGTCGTTACAGCAGTTGTCTCAACGGTGTCATAGAAACCGATCTTATCGAGAAGCCATCTGCCGCCTGAACCGATCATTGTAAGGAAGATCGCAAAAAATACGATGACAAGTAAAACTACTGCAGATGTATTAACAAGCTTCTCCTTTGTAGGCCATACGACCTTCTTAAGCTCAGCTATTACATCCTTAACGCCCTTGCCGAAACGCTTGAAGATGTTACCTTTACTATTGCCAGCCATCCTGTTATCCTTCTTAAACTGCGATTACTTTGTCTCTTTGTGAACTGTGTGCTTGCGGCAGAAAGGACAATACTTCTTGAGCTCAAGTCTCTCAGTATCGTTCTTCTTATTCTTATATGTCTGATAGTTCCTCTGCTTGCACTCTGTACATGCAAGTGTCAGCTTATCACGTGCGCTAGCCTTTGCCATGGTCGGTACCTCCAAATAATATCTTTTTTTACCGCTTTCCCGTTTTTTTGGCGCAATAAAAAAAGAACCTCAGCGGGTTTTAGCTTGGAAATTGTATCACAGGTGTATAGTTAAGTCAACAAAAACCTTAACTTCTCCTTGATTTCAATTCTGCCTCAACGTCTTCAATAGAAATATTCTGATCTGCCATAAGAACGAGTATGTGGTAGATAACATCAGCGATCTCACCGATGATCTCCTGTCTGTCCTGTTTCGCTGCGGCGATGGCAGTCTCAACAGCCTCTTCTCCGACTTTCTTGGCGATCTTCTCTGTTCCCTTCTCAAGAAGGTAATTCGTGTATGATCCCTCTGTCGGGTTTGCCTTGCGGTCAAGGATAACTGAATACAGTTCATTCAAAGTATCCATTATATATTCTCCTTCCAATCATTTATCTTTCTGTAAAAACATGTCCTGTTGCCTGTGTGGCATGCCGCTCCGGTCTGGTCGATCTTATACAGGAGCGTATCGTTATCGCAGTCGATATAGGACTCGACGACCCTTTGGAAATGTCCGGATGTCTCGCCCTTCTTCCAGAGCGTTCCCCTTGATCTTGAGAAATAGTGCATGTAGCCGGTCCTGCACGTCAGATCAAAAGCCTCATAATTCATATACGCCATCATGAGGACCTCTCCGTTCTCATAGTCCTGACAGATCGCAGGAACAAGACCGTCAGAGTTCTTCTTCATGTGAGCCCACATATTGAGTTCATCAGAGATCTTCCTTACGGGGATCCCTCTTTCCGACAGGTATTCCTTGAGATCGCTTATCGCTATCTCACCGAAATGGAACAGGCTGGCCGCAAGAACCGCATCCGCCTTGCCGTCCACGATGCCGTCGTAAAAATCATCCATGCTTCCCGCTCCGCCTGAAGCGATGACAGGAACATTGACATTATCGGCGATCAGGCTTGTGATGCCGTTGTCAAAGCCGCTCTTTGTTCCGTCCTTATCCATTGAAGTGAGAAGGATCTCGCCCGCGCCGAGCCTGACGACTTCCTTCGCCCACCACAGAGCATCTATGCCTGTAGGCTTCGTTCCGCCGGCTATTACAACTTCGTATCCGGACGGGAACTTGCTCCTGTCTTCCCTGGACTTAACATCTATTGCAACAACTATGCACTGGGCACCGAACATCTCGGATGCTTCCTTTACGAACTGCGGATTCTTTACTGCCGCCGAATTGAGCGATACCTTGTCAGCGCCTGCGTTAAGGATGTCCCTGATATCCTGTGTCGTTCTTATTCCGCCTCCGATCGTAAACGGGATAAAGACCTCATCCGCAACTCTCCTTGCAAGATCGACAACAGTGTCTCTTGCTTCCAGCGTCGCCGTAATGTCAAGGAAAACAAGCTCGTCGGCACCTGCCATGTTATACTGCTTTGCACACTCGACAGGATCGCCGGCATCCCTTAAGGATACAAAGTTTACACCCTTAACGACTCTGCCGTCCTTTATATCGAGGCAGGGTATTATACGTTTTGTAAGCATTTCTTCAGATCCACCCTTCCCTCGTAGTATGCCTTGCCGACAATAACGCCTGCCGCTCCGCTTTCCTTTATGCGGAATATATCCTCATCAGAACCGATACCGCCTGATGCGATGATATCAAGACCTGTCTTCTCCACCATCTCTTTAGTTGCATCAAAAGCAGGACCTGTAAGCATTCCGTCTCTTGCGATATCCGTAAAGATAACTGTTGTTGCACCGAGATCCTTCATCGTAAGTGCAAAGTCAACAGCCCTGACACCGCTTCCGGAAGTCCATCCGTCAACAGCAACCTCTCCGCCCTTTGCATCGATTCCGATGGCGATCTTCTCACCATATCTTGCAAGTGCCGCCTCTGTAAAAGGGCGGTCCTTGATAGCTGAAGTGCCGAGAACGCATCTTGATACTCCGTATTCTTCAATAAGGCTTGTCAGCGTATCCATATTGCGGATACCTCCGCCTGTATCAACTTTAAGGCCTGCCTTAACGGCGATATCCTTGATGATCTCATGGTTAGTGGGAACACCTGATTTTGCCGCGTCGAGGTCAACTATATGTATCCATTCAGCCCCGGCTTTCTTAAACTCAAAAGCCTGGGCGAGCGGGTCCTCATTATAGACTGTCACGTCATCATATCTGCCCTGCTTGAGGCGTACACAACGTCCTCCCAGAAGGTCTATTGCCGGAAGTATGATCATGCCTTTGTCCTCCTCGCAAACTTCGACAAAATTGCCAGACCGACCTCGCCGCTCTTCTCCGGGTGGAACTGAGTCGCAAAGATATTGTCTTTCTCAATGGAGCAGCAGTATCTGATACCGTATTCTGCCTTTGCCGCAGCCACGTTCTCATCATCGGGATCGCAGTAGAAGGAGTGTACAAAATAGACGTAATCGCCTTCGCTTAGAAGACTTCCATTAACATCCTTAAGGTCGTTCCATCCCATCTGCGGTACTTTGAGACCTTTGTCAGTTGTCTCTGATGAAGGGAACTTAAGAACCTTGCCGGGAATGATGCCGAGTCCTTCGACCATCTTTCCGTCTGTCATTCCCTCTTCCGATCCGTCGAAAAGGAGCTGCATGCCGAGACAGATGCCGAGAAACGGTCTGCCTGAAGCTGCATAATCCTTAATGGCATCGATAAGTCCGGCTTCCCTCAGGTTAGCCATTGCAGGAGCAAAAGCTCCGACTCCGGGAAGGATCACTCCGTCCGCGTTTTTTATTACCTCGGGATCAGACGTAATGATCGCATCAAACGCAAGCGCCGCCAAAGCTTTTTTGACGGATGCCAGGTTACCCATTTTGTAATCAATGATCGCGATCAACTATACGATTTCCTTTCCTGTAAGACGGGAATAGCACTCACGGTACTTCTCAGCCGTCTTGTTAATTATCTCCTCGGGGAGCGTGGGAGCGGGATATGTCTTGTCCCAGTCGAGTGTCTCGAGCCATTCTCTTAAATACTGCTTGTCAAAGCTCTTCTGTGCTCTTCCGGGCTCATAATCAGCGAGATCCCAGAATCTTGAAGAGTCAGGTGTGAACATCTCATCAGCAACGACGAGCTTGCCGTCGATCTTACCGAACTCAAACTTTGTATCAGCAAGGATGAGTCCCTTTGTAAGGGCATATTCGGATACCTTGTTGTAGAGTGCGATCGAAGCATCTCTCAAAGCCTTTGCATCCTCTTCGCCAAGTTTCTCGATAAGCTGCTCGTATGTAATGTTGATATCGTGTCCCTCTTCTTCCTTTGTGGAAGGTGTGAACAGAGGTTCAGGGAGCTTGTCTCCCTGACGCATGCCCTCAGGCATCTTGATGCCGCCTACAGTGCCGGACTTCTTGTATTCCTTCAGAGCGGAACCCTCGAGGTATCCTCTGACGATGCACTCTGCGGGAAGCATCTTAACCTTCTTGACGAGCATTGATCTGCCCTTGAGTTCCTCTTCGTACTTATCGAGTCCCATGGGATATTCCTTAGGATCAGTGGTGATAACATGGTTGGGAATGATGTCCTTTGTGAAATCAAACCAGAAAGCCGAGATCGATGATAAAACCTTGCCCTTATCAGGTATGAGCTCGTCGAAAACGACGTCAAAAGCTGAGATCCTGTCAGTAACAATCATGAGAAGGGAATCTCCGAGATCGTAAACATTACGAACCTTGCCCTTGATAAACACCGGCATATCAATGAAATCTGTGTCTTTGATCAACATATTATCTTTTCCTCCTTAGGGAATGATTTTCAACAAAGCAATTATCCACAATATGAATGATTAAATCAAGAAGCGGGATATAGAATATATGCGTCTTCTGAAGTCTTTTCTCCGTCATAATACTGAAGTTTGAACTGATCGGCGAGGCCTGAATAGGTTCCGTCAAGGTATATCACATCGGGACGTCTGTCAGGATGCGTGCCGTAATAGTCATCGAGAAGTCCGGGAGACAGGACGGATGTCCATGTTGTCGGGGCCGCGATCTCCTTATCCACCTCAAGGTATAACCATATCTCTGATGAAAGGATAAAGACCTTTCTTTCCCTGCTGCTGTCCTTAACGGGAGCGATGTCGGCGCACTTGCTGTCGTATATCTCTTTCCATTCAGGTGTGACATAGAGACCTTTTGCAGCTCCATGGTCTATGTATTCGGTATCATAGATAAAGTTATTATCTCCAAACACATAGACTATCCTCCGCTCGGCAATACATCCGAAAGTCAGGATCATCACAGCCGCAAGGGCAATAATACCCGCCTTCCCCTGCTTTATTGCCTCAGCGTACCTTGCTGCCATGATGATCGATGCGGCAGAAGCAACCGTCATCGCTGTCGATATGGCAACAAACCTCATGTTCGACGACATATGAAGACACAGGGAATAAACTACGCCCGGCACCCACATAAAGATGAACAGTTTTTTATTCAGTTCATCATTCAGACAGATAAGCGAGATGATCCCGAGCACTGCCGGAATGAACATGTAATAGTTGATAAGATTGTTCTGTATCTTGAAAGACAGGAAGAGCAGCATAGTCAGCACGCATGTGATAACAAACCCTGCGGTCTTTGACTTCTCACTCTTCTTATACCCGCAGTATGCGGCAGTTCCCGCAGCCATGACAAGGATTATTGCCGTCGGTATCGTCGACTGGATCACTGCAAGGAAATAGTCCCCTGCCTTTCCGATAAAGCTTCCCTGGTGTTCACTGTCGTTTAGGATCTTCGGAAGTATTTCGAGGTATTTCCCGATGTGTGCCCTCGTGAGGAAAAATATCAGGGACAAAGCAAACATTACCATTACCCCAGGCACGAAGAAAAGCCATTCCTTCTCTTTCCTTCTGACCACTTCCCTTACCGCGAAGACAACACACGCGATGAACAGGACAGCGAGATAAGGGCAGCATGTAACCGCAACCGCATAGAGTATTCCTGCTATAACGAACTGGGCCTTTCTGAATCTCTCTGCCGTGATCACTATTACGCACGACATCAGGAGCATCATGACACCCACAGTGTTGTAACAGATAGCCATCTGGCCTGCGGGAGCGTACATCAGAACCGCAAGTGATACAGCAACCGCCCCGGTATTTGATATCTTCCTGAGCCTGAACCATGTAAACAGAGCAAACAGCGCCCACGTTACCGTGTACAGAATTCTCAGGAAAAGGAATATGCCTTCCGTTCCGCCCGCAGCCTTCAGAAAACCTCCGACCGCCGGCGCCAGATAAATGAAACACAACTGGGACAGATGCCACTCATGTATGAGCGGAAGATCCCCCGTCGCGAAACGGTATGCCGTAACGGCATAAAACGACTCCTCATACGGGAAGCCATACCGGCACTTCCACAGCAGAACTGCTGTCAGCAGGATAAATACAAATGGAAAGAGTATCGACAGGATCCTGTCGAACTTTGTCTTACTTGTGATCACAGAACTCCCTTAGTTGATACGACCTGGCCTGCAAATCTCTCGTCAATGCTTACTGCCTGCCTCAAAGCCCTGGCTGTTGCCTTGAACATGGACTCTGCCTTGTGGTGGTCATTTGTTCCGTAAAGGTTCTGAACATGGAGTGTTATATTAGCGTTATATGCAAAACTCCTGAAGAATTCCTCGAAAAGCTGTGTATCCATAGTTCCGCACATATCGCCTGCGAATTCCGCATCAAAGACAATGAAACCTCTTCCGGAAATATCAACTACAGCTCTTGATAATGCTTCATCAAGAGGAATAGCGGCAGAAGCGAATCTGGTAATGCCCTTCTTGTCGCCCAGCGCCTGGTCAAAAGCCTTGCCCAGCGCGATGCCGACGTCCTCAACAGAGTGATGTGCGTCAACCTCAAGGTCGCCCTTGCATGAGATCTTCATGTCGATGCCGGAGTGCTTTGACAGAGCTGTGAGCATGTGATCAAAGAATCCAATGCCTGTATCAATTGTGCTCTCGCCCTTGCCGTCAAGATCGATCCAGATACTGATATCAGTCTCTTTGGTTGTTCTCTTAATCTCTCCGATCCTTGCCATATCAAATTTCCTCTCTTATCGCATCAATGAGCGCCTTCATCTCTTCGTCGGTTCCGATCGTGATCCTTAAGTGATCACTGATTTTAGGATTACTGAAATACCTTATTAGTATACCTTTTGCTTTAAGGCAGTTGTATAACGTTTGTGCGTCAATTTTCTTCGGCGGCTTTGCCCAGACGAAGTTTGCGTGTGAATCGGTAAGAGTAAAACCAAGTCCTCTCAGTTCATCCGTTACCCATCTGCGTGTAGCGATTATTGCCTGTCTTGTTTTCTCCCAATAGTCCCTGTCGAGGAGAGCTGTCTCCGCAACCTTCTGCGCAACCCTGTCGCCGGGATATGAGTTAAACGAATCCCTTGCCATCGTAAGACCTGTGATAAGCTCCTCATCTCCCATCGCGAAACCCATTCTTATACCTGCGAGACTGTAGGACTTTGAGAGTGTCATTACGACGATCAGATTCTTGTACTCACTGATAAGCGATGCTGCCGTTTTATACCCTTCTGCGAAATCAGCATATGCCTCATCTATCAGAACGGGCACATCGGGATTTGCGTCGAGGATCATGCGGATCTCATCGATCGACAGAAGTCTTCCGGTAGGCGCGTTGGGGTTAGCGATCGCAATGCCGCAGCAGTCCTTGCCGCAGTAATCCCCGGGCTCGATCCTCCACTCTTCACGGAGCGGTACCTGCTCACACCTGACATCATAGAATGAGGAATACACGGGGTAGAAGCTGTAGCTGACCTCGGGGGTCAGGACGGACTTCCCTGTGTTGTATTCCTTTTCGAAAAAGGTCTGCCAGCAGAGAGCCAGCACCTCGTCGGAACCGTTGCCGACGAAGACATTTTTGCGCTCAATTCCATAAACTGCAGCAACGGCATCACGCACAATGTCGGAGTTGGTGTTCGGGTAGAGCCTGAGATCTGCTGTATCGAATGATCTCAGCGCTTCAGCGACCTTCGGTGACGGCGGGTAAGGATTCTCATTCGTGTTGAGCTTGATTACCTTCTGTCCGGGCCTCGGCTGCTCGCCTGCCACATAAGGTGTGGCCTGATTTATCTTTTTATTCCAGTATTTATTCATCTGTTAAACCTTGTTCTTAAAGATTCCGCGTGACATGTAAGTCCTTCACTGTCAGCAAACTTTGCCACGTCTTCATATACTTCCCTGAGCGATTCCTCATTGTAGTTGATGACGCTCATCTTCTTATAGAAATCACCTGTGTTGAGAGGTGAGAAGAATCTCGAAGTTCCCGATGTGGGAAGCGTATGGTTGGGGCCTGCGAAATAGTCTCCCAGCGGCTCGGGTGAGAAATTGCCCATAAATACCGCGCCTGCATTGTTGATACTCTCGAGCATCTTCTCGGGTTCTGCCACACAGAGCTCAAGGTGTTCGGGAGCGATCTCCTCCGAGAATGCAACCGCCGTATCGAGACTGTCGCAGACTATGATCGCGCAGTATGTCTGAAGCGAAGACTCGAGGATCTCCTTGCGGAGTGCCTCTTCGGATCTTCTGTCGCTTGACTCGAGAACCTTCTCGGCAAGCTCCCTGTCATCTGTCAGTACGATAGCCGAAGCGATCTTGTCGTGCTCTGCCTGAGACAGCATATCTGCCGCAACGAACTCGGGATCTGCTGTCTTATCGGCGATTATCAGGATCTCTGAAGGACCTGCGAACATGTCGATATCTACCTGACCGTATACAAGTCTCTTTGCCGTGTTGACAAAGATGTTTCCGGGGCCGCATATCTTATCCACTCTCGGGATCGTCTCTGTTCCGTATGCCATTGCAGCGATCGCCTGTGAACCTCCGACCTTGTAGATCTCTGTTGCGCCTGCGATTGAAGCCGCTGCGAGGATTACCGGTGCGATCGTTCCGTCCTTGCGCGGAGGTGTGCAGAACACGATCCTCTTAACGCCTGCAACGGAAGCAGGGATAACGTCCATAAGAACTGTTGACGGAAGCGGTGCCGTACCGCCGGGAACATAGACACCGGCTGTTGCAAGAGGTCTTACCCTTACGCCGATCTTTGAACCCTTTGCAGTGTCCATCATGAAACCTTCCTCGCGCTGTTTCTCGTGGAAAGTCCTGATGTTCTCTGCCGCCTTTTTGATGATCCTCAAAAGATCGGGTTCGATCTCATTAATGGCGCTGTCGATCTCTTCCTTTGTTACACGCATAGTCGCGGGCGTAAGATCAGCGCCATCGAACTTTTTCGTGTACTTGAGCACGGCTTCATCGCCATTCTCTTTTATGTCATCAAGGACTTCCTGAACGATCGAAACAACATCAGACTTCTGCATCTTGCTCCTTAAGCCGAGCTGCTGGCATACTTCCGCCAGGTTTTCCTTTGTACCTTCTATTAACTTACAACGCATATTATTTCTCTTCCTTTGCCAGTTGTTCTCTGATCTTTGCGATCATCGGCCTGATCTCATCCGCCTTCATCTGCATGGACACGCGGTTTACGACGACTCTTGCAGAGATCTCTGCTACTGTCTCCAGCACATCCAGTCCGTTCTCATACAGTGTCCTTCCCGACTCGACGATATCGACTATGACCTCCGATAATCCGATGAGGGGCGCGAGCTCCACGGAGCCGTTAAGCTTAATGATCTCGACGCTCTCCTTCTTCACATCCTCGAAATAATGCCTGGTGATATTCGGATACTTCGTTCCTACTCTCTTGTTAGGGATCGTATCAAGTTTTCCCTTCAGCTCTGCTGGACCTGCAACGCACATCCTGCATTTCCCGAAACCGAGATCGATGACCTCATAAAGCCCTCTTCCCTCTTCAAGAAGTGTGTCCTTGCCAACCACTCCGAGGTCTGCGGCGCCGTACTCAACGTAAGTAGGCACATCTGCCGGCTTTGCAAGGATGAACCTCAGTCCTGTCTTTTCATCTTCAAGAATGAGCTTTCTCGACTTCTCTCTGCCTGCGGATACGTCGTAGCCTGCCGCTTCAAGAATATCCAGAGCCTGCTCTGCCAGACGTCCCTTTGATAATGCTATTGTGATCATGCTTCTTCCCCCTCATTCACGAAAAATGCTGCAGGGATATTATTAAGGGCGCTGTAGCTGTCCAGCTCCTCCTCAGTCATTCCGCTGCTGTCCAGGATAACGGACGTGTACTCCTCACGGAGTGCCTTTGCAAGTGCTATCGCTTTTGCTCTCGCACCCTTGATGTTTCTGTCATAACCGACGACAGCTGATGCCGTCTGACGCTCAAGCTTAAGGCCCTGTCTCATGAGAGCCGTAATGGCAAGAGTAAGTGAGAGCGAGAAGCCGACTGCCTCCATCTTGCGTCCGAAAAGCTCGGCAACATTGTCGTATCTGCCTCCGCCGATGATGGGGAATCCTAATTCATATGTATATACCTTAAAGATAATTCCCGTATAGTAGTTCTCACCTCCGATAAGGCCGAGATCAACTGTTATGTACTTGAGATATCCGTACTCATTCATGATATCGAGTATCTGCTTCAGATCGTCGAGAGCCGCCACTGCGCTATCCTCTGTAACTCTCTGCCTGAAGTTATCGATCACGTCATATCCGCCCTGGCACTCGATGAGCATAAGGAGTGTCTGCGCCTCATAAGATGAAAGACCTGCCTCCTTTGCAACCTGCTCCACTGTTACGGAGTCCTTCTGGTTGATGGCATTTCTGACCTTCTGTTTAGTATCGTCAGAGAAGTTGAACTGTCTGGAAAGTCCCTCGAAAAACCTCGTCTGTCCGACTGAGACCTGAAGATCCTTAATGCCGATCCCGAGTGCTGACTCGATCGCAAGAGCGATTACCTCGCTGTCAGTCTCGTTGCCCTTTGCGCCCATGAACTCGACACCTGCCTGGGTGAATCCGTTCTGCTTGCCACCGCCCGTCTTCATGAAACGGTACATGTTCTCGATGTAGAACAGTCTCAGCGGAAGAGGCTCGTCCTTATAAAGGTTAGCAGCAAATCTTACTGCAGGAACGGTGCCGTCATACCTTGCGCACAGAAGTCTGCCCTTGTGGTCGCAGAACTTGTAAAGATCCTCCTGAGGAACGAGTCCTGTCGAAACATATATATCGCTGTACTCGACGCCGGGCGTCTCGATCTCCATGTATCCGCTTCCCGTAAAGATGTCGCGGAGCTTCTTTTCCGCATCTCTCTTGAAGGCACATACCTCCGGCAGCTGGTCGGTAAATCCGTCCGGTGTGTAAAACTTGTTGTTACCCATATCGTATCTCCATTTATAAATTCACTTTAGCGTGCTAAAGACTTTAGCAGACTAAAGTATTATATAGACCGCTTTTATATTTGTCAAATGATTATATCATAAAGCGCTTAAAATCCCTTTTTATAAGCCCGGCGCTAATGTTCCTGTACATAACTCCGTAGATAAAACTGAGTGTTGCTGAGTGTTACCGATTTTTGCAAGTTTTGAAGTAAAATCGGTAACGGGTTCGGTAATCGCAGAGGAGCATAACTACTTGTGATACTTCTCGTTATGGAAAATCTTAAATCCCCTGTATAACTGTTCCATAAGAAGCAGCCTCGTCATCTGGTGCGTCATCGTTATCTTTCCGAAACACACTCTCCTGTCAGCTCTCTTCACCAGCTCCGGCGACAGACCGTTACTCCCTCCGATAGCGATACTGAGTGTACTCCCGCCTTTCTCCAGAGCGCTTACCATAACAGCTGACAGCTCTTCAGACGTATATTCCTTGCCGTGAATGTCCATGACCCACAGTACATCGCCTGAAGAAATCTTTGACAGGATCTTCTCCCCCTCTGTCGCAAGTGCCTGGTCAATAGGCATCGTATCAGGGCAGTCAGGAACTTCGATTATCTCAACCGTACAGTATTTTGAGAGTCTCTTCTTATACTCGTCGATGCCGTCAGAAAGAAATCTCTCGCGGATCTTACCGGGACATATTATGCGGATCTTCATATCTCGATCCCCTTAACCGGCTCAAATCGTGAGGCGGTCTGTATCTCATAGTCGGTCCCATCAAGGTAGCCCTTGCTCTTCAGGTGTGTCACCACTGTGTTTCGAGCGATATCGGGGGTATTGTTGTGAGGCGAGATATGGCCAAGGATGAACTTGCTCGTACCTCCCGCGAGAAGGAACTCAATCAGTTTTCCGCACTCAACGTTGCTTATGTGTCCTCCCTCGCCCTTGATGCGCTTCTTGAGCATGTAGTCGTAGGGGCCGTTATCCAGCATGTATTCGTCGTAATTTGACTCAAAAAGACCGCCGTCACAGCCGTTGCAGAAGTCGAGCAAACCCTTGGTGACTACCCCAATATCGGTCATAACGCAGACTGACTTGCCTGTCACCGTGTTCTCAATCCGGTATACTACGGAACCAGCTGCATCGTGATAAGTGGGATATGAGATCACCTTCATCCCAAACTCCGGGAAATCCGTCACACTCTTCTCTGTGATCGGATGAAATAATCCTGCAGGCGCTTCGCCTATCTTTGCCAGAGTCGGTTTTGTACCATAGACGGGCGTCGAATGCTTGCGCATAAAGACATTAACTCCGCTTATGTGGTCGGAATGATGATGAGTAAGGAATACCGCCTCGATGTCATCGGCATAAACGCCTGCCTTCTGAAGAGCAATAGTGCACTGCTTACAGTTCTTTCCAAGATCAATGAGGATTGAATGGCCGTTTACCTGTACAAGAGTGGAGTTGCCTTCGCTGCTGCTGTAAAGGGGTATAAGAACTATGTCACCCTTCATATCAGGCCTCAGGATCGTCCATTATGCTGTCGTACTCCACACGCTCGATCTCTGCGCCGAGGGACCTAAGCTTGCTGACGATATGCTCGTAACCGCGGTCGATCCTCGCTGCATGAGTAATATAAGAAGTTCCTTCTGCCGCAAGTGCCGCACATACAAGCGCCGCGCCTGCTCTGAGGTCCGTCGCCAGGACTGTTGCGGGCTTAAATCTCGTTATGCCGTTAACCAGCGCATGGCGTTCAAATACATTAATGTTCGCACCCATCTTCTGAAGCTCGGGAATGTACTGGAATCTGTTCTGCCAGACGTTCTCGTGCATCCTTCCCATACCTTCTGCGAGACAGAGGAGAACAACCGTCTGAGGCTGCAGGTCTGTCGGGAATCCGGGGTACGGAGCCGTCTTTACGTTAGTAGCATAGATATCAGTACCGGGCTCTCTGTAGATATGGATGCTGTCATCGCCGTCTTCAACGATGTAACCCATCTCACGCATCTTCGCCGACAAAGGCTCCATATGTGTAGGGATGAGATTTGTTATCATGACATCGCCGCCTGTAACGGCAGCTGCCACCATATATGTTCCTGCTTCGATCTGGTCAGGAATGACTGAATATACGAAGTCTCCCTTGAGGAACGGAACACCCGTGATCTTGATCGTGTCAGTACCTGCACCCTTGATCCTCGCGCCCATGGCGTTAAGGAAGTTAGCAACGTCAACAATGTGAGGCTCTTTTGCCGCGTTGATGATTTCCGTCGTTCCCTCCGCCTTGCATGCTGCGAGCATCGCATTGATCGTAGCGCCTACACTGACGATATCGAAATAGATCTTCGCGCCTCTTAAAGGATTTGCAGACAAATTGACGATACCCGCATCGATATCACTGGGTCTTGCACCCTTCGCGCCCATGAGCTGGAATGCCTTGAGATGGAGATCTATAGGTCTGTCACCGAAATTGCATCCGCCTGGAAGTCTGATCGATGCCTTGCCGAATCTGCCGAGGAGCGCACCCATGAGATAGTAGGATGCTCTTATCTGCGAAACAAGCGGGCCGGCAGCCTTATATGTACAGATCGATCTGGGGTCTATCCTGAGCGTATGGACATCGACCATCTCAATCTCAGCGCCCAGAGACCTGCAAAGCTCAACCATAACGCGGACATCGGAAATATCCGGAACATTCTCAAGTGTAAGTGGTCCGTCAACGAGCATTGCAGCCGCAAGAATGCCCAGTACCGCATTCTTGCTTCCGCTTATCTCAATCTCTCCGACGAGCTTTTTGCCGCCGTTTATCTTATATGCATAATTCTTCAAAATCAATAATCCTTATTTCTTACCGCTTGAACGTGTATCGTTCTCGTCAAGTATCATCTTGAGAGATGACCTGACCTCGGTCTTTTTGTCTTCGTTTACGTGCTGAAGACCGCCAAACAGCGAATCACGCTTGCCCGTACGCTTTTTGGTTTCTGTATTATACTCCTTTTTGGGCATTTCGGGGTGTATTACCTTCGCGGAAGCTGTATTTGTAACGGTATTTTCATTTACAGGATTAGCGGGCGCATGGCTCTCCTGCGCCTTAAACTGCGCACTCCTCGGAAGGATGGTCTGGGTGAGTATCTTCCTCGCCTCCTCCTTCTGTCTCATGATCTCCAGTTCTTCTGAAGTATTGACCTCTTCCTTCACCGCTGCCGAAACCGGAATATGTACCGGATTGACATCGATCGTGACGGGCTCGACCTCTATCATGTCGGCATCGCTCGTTATTATCTGTACGGGCGGTTCAGGCTCTTCTGTGATCTCAGGTGCCTGTGCCGGAGCCTGATTGGTCTCCTCTTCCTCTATGTCCTCAATAAGCGGAACAGCAGTCTCCTCCTCTGAGAGATCGTCAAGATCATCCATCTCCGTATCAATATACAGGAGCTCATCCAGAAGATCAGCAAACCTCTCTTCACTCATGCCCTTAATAAGCATTGCCAGTTTCTTGTCCTTCTCCGCCTTCTCAATGTCAGGTGTATTCTCATAATCCGAGATCAGCGGCTCCATGTCGTCATATCCCATAGACCTTGCCACCTCGCATATCTGTGAACCGAGGAACAGCGCTGCCGCACGGTAGAACGGCTTGTCGCTTATAATGCCTGCCTTGCCGTCGTCTCTCGTGCTCTCAAATATCGTGCTCGCGATAGGCATAACGAACGTGAACGTGGATCCTATGCCTACGGTGGAGTTCACGGCGATGGATCCGTCATGCATGTCGGCGATCTCTTTCGCGATGGCAAGGCCTATTCCCGAACCTCCAACATCCCTGGAACCCGAGTTGTCCACCCTGTAAAATCTCTCGAAAAGGTGAGACAGATCCTTATTGGGAATGCCCCTGCCGTTATCCTCGACCTGAACCGCAATTCTCTCATCGATCGTAAGTATTGACACTTTGATCGTGTCAGGCGCCGTCTTGCCGTCGTAGCCGATGTATTTGACCGCATTCGTAAGGAGATTGATGATAAGCCTCATTACGAGCTTTCCGTTACCGAAAAGGAGCGGCGGGTACTCACTGCTCTTAACAAATCTAAGATCCACCTTGTCTCTTCCCTTATAGTCGGAAATGTTGGATATCGCCTTGGTGACACAGTCCTCGATATCGAAGATGCCCATCTTGTTCGTCGTTGAAGTCATCGAGAGTACGAGGAAGTCCTCAACGATATCCTGCATCCTGTTGCAGTTCAGGACTATCCTCTCACCCCACCTGATGAAATCGTCATAAGTAGGCATATTATCAGGCGAAGCATTGCGGAAGAATACCTCAGATGCCTTGATGACAGTAAGCGGGGTCTTGAGCTCATGCGAGACATTCGCTGCCAGATCCTTCTGTCTCTTCTCGTCATCCTTGATCTGAGTGATATCCTCAATGATAACGATCTCCATCTGACCCTCGCCGATCTTTGACGTCTTGCGGAGTATCTTTATCTCATATATCCTTCCGGACGTGAAATAATTGGCCCTCGTCGTATTTACACCGTTCTGAAGTCCGAGCAGATAGCTTGACTTAAGCTGGTTGTCCTTGTCGTAACAGTTCAGGAACGACTGCATATCTCCCGGAATATCACCCTTAAGGAAACCGGGAAGCTGTTCTATCGTCTTATTTGCGTAGATGATAAAAGACTTATAGTAAACGATTACGCCAAGACCGACGTTGTCGATGATCTGTCTCTGAACGAGCCCTGACTTTTTCTCCTCATTAAGCTTGCGCTCTACCTCACCTCTCAGTGACGTATTGCCGATAAGGTAACCGATAATAACGCCGACCAATGCAACGATCAGACCGGCGATAATTACAATAATGATATTCTCAGTGAGGACCTTTATAAAATCAGAGCTCATGTCAGGTCTTTAGGGAAAAAGTAACCTGATCCGCGTCTCGTCATAATATACTTAAAGTTCTTCTGATCAGGCTCGATCTTCTGTCTTGTGCGCTTGATCGTAACGTCAACGGTTCTCTCGTCGCCCAGAAAATCATACTTCCATACCTGCTTTAACAACTCAGACCTTGGGATAACCCTTCCTTTATTCTCCTCGAGATACTGAAGAAGCTGGAACTCTCTGTTTGTAAGGTTGCAGCTCTCTTCATACTTGAATGCCTGCATGGCATCGCAATCGATTATAAGCTCACCTTCAGAGTAGATGCGGCGGTTAGCCGAAGGACCACTCTTGGAAGAATCGGAATCATAACCTGATCTTCTCAGAAGAGTCCTTACAGTCTCAACAAGAACGCTCGGATTATAGGGCTTGGACATAAATGTATCCGCCCCGTCACGCAGAGCCTCTACCTGATACTCAGGGAGATCACCCTTACCTGTAAGGAAAATAATAGGAGTAGTAAAGCCCTGTGCACGGTAGTCCTGAAGGAACTGAAGACCGTTATAAGAGGGCATCATCCAATCGAGGATGATTACATCAGGGTGCTCGCTGACTGCAAGTCTGAATCCTTCTTTGCTGTCGGTAGCAGAAATCGTATCAAAAGAATATGTGCGCATAATATCTGCAGCAGAGCTGACAATAGAAGCATCATCATCGACAATAAGAATCTTAGACATTGCAGTAACTCCTTGAAATAAACTGATTGCACTTTTTATTGTATCAATAAATAGATTTTACGCAAATGTAATATTACATTTCTGAAAATAAAAAACCCTTCCACCGTTTTGCGGTGAAAGGGTCATATAATCCGGCAGCGATCTATCTTCCCGGGCCGTTACCAGCCAAGTATTGTTGACACTGATGAGCTTAACTTCTGTGTTCGGGATGGGAACAGGTGTGGCCTCATCGTAATAACCACCGGAATGGTTGAGAGTTTATACCC
>JAILDX010000037.1 GCA_024688685.1 Saccharofermentans sp. | reverse complement strand
TCAGTAGCTCTAAATCCTTTTCCTTCCATCCAAGATCTGCCAATGCCACACGTTTAACCTTGTGGTATTCATGTCTATTATCCTCACGGTTAGGTTTTTAAAGCATGGTGCCAAGGCCACATTAACACCAGCCTGGCAATTGATAACAAGTGATATGTTTACCGCGCCGGAGTTAATTGAAAACTGAAAAGCCACTATCAACCCGTTTCAATTTGTCAGATCACTGACCAGTTGAACTTCTATCTCGTCAAACTGTTGCAACTGTTTGTCATTTGTCAAAAAACAATCACAACCACTAAGCACTGCCGCAGCGAGTTGTAGTGCATCCATGGCCTTAAAAGAAGTATACCGGGCTCGTATCTGCGCTGCCTTATCAGCAATGTCTGATGTCTGTATCTATACTGATCATCCTCGTTTCCGTATCCGCCAGAAATCTTTTGAAATTATTAATGAGACCTGTTTCTTTGTTTCTATATGGGACTATGCAATACTCCTCAACGGTAATAGCAGAAGTCACCATCTGATTTTTACTGTCAGCAAAAAAGGCCTTTACTCTGTCATAATACTGGTCATTATGTTCCAAGCCATAGATATATGGAGTCGTATCCACAAAAACCACTCTAGACTCTGTCATTTCCGCGTATCTCCTCCATATACCTTTCAACGCGTTGGCCTCTTTCAGTAGGTGTCACGTAACTGTCAAAATCAAGAGGTTTAATTCTTTCATTTTGTTGATAATTCAGAAAAGTCACTATGACCTGCTGACCATCATATCTCTCTATGCTTTCATTTTCCAGCAATACAGTGTTTCCCTGAACACGACCTGCCAATGCCAACATATCAAGCAACTCCTTTCCTGAGAGTAAAGCATTATTCCTGTTACATCTTCATGATGTTATTATAAACCTCCTATTTCGCCGACTCAAGCACAACAATAATCGCCAGCAGTTAGCCGTTTGCCAAGAGTATAAAACTGATATATAATCTCTTATAGAAGATTACCAAGTTATCCTTATGGAGGTTTGCAGGTTGTTTATTGAAGAATTGAGAAATGCCTTTTCATCTGACATCCCCGTCGAATACAAGGTGCATTGCCAGAAGAGAATGCTGGAAAGGAATATCTCAAGACAAGACATAGCAAACTGTATCATGAGTGGCGAGATCATTGAGAATTATCCATTGGAAGATGGTAATACATCAGAAGCATCATTTCCATCGTGCTTAATCCTATGGATGAATTCTATTAACGATGAAGTTCTTCATGTTGTGGTTGGATTCAATGGCAAGCGAATAATAATCATATCTGCTTATCGCCCAGATAGAGAGCATTGGGAAGATGACTATAAAACCAGGAAGAGGTGACCGTTATGTGCAAAGCATGTTTTAATGATGATAAGATCCATACTTCCACTACGTTTACCGTAGAATATAATGGATGCATCATAGTCGTTCGCAATGTTCCTTGTCTTGAATGCCCGATCTGCGGAGAAACAACCTTTTCAGACAGTGTTTCTGCGCAGCTGGAGAAAATTGTTAACTCTGTCAAGTCTGTAATGCAAGAATCTATACTTCAAGAAGTGTCCGTTATAGACTATTCCAAAGTGGCGTAGAGATCATTTTGCTGCTATAGAGCCAGTTTCCGGGATTCCGGAAGAATTGTCTTATTGCATAGTTCTAACTACCTACATAGAACGCTGCCGCAGGAAAAATCCCGCGGCAGCATTTTTTGCGTATCTTTCAGAGATCGATCTACGGTTTCACCGTTACACCGGTCCTCGTTTTTCTGCACGAACTTCTTCTTGCTGAAGGCTGCCTTTACGGATACGCTGACGCCCTCTTCGTCGAGCTTTACGGGACGGATCTCAAAATAGAACGGATCCTTCTCGAGCTTCTTGTTGAGTTCATCGACGATCGCCTGAAGCGCTTTCTTATCATCCTTGCTTATACCGGCCTTCTTGAGCTTTTTGCTGTTGAGCTTTATCTTGACGATAAAGTAAGCCTTGGTATTGCTGTCGGTGATATCCTTGCCGGTTATTTTACAGCTTGTCGTGAACAGATCCGAAGGCTTCACCTTGGAATCATTATATTTGGTCAGCGCTTCCTTAAGACCCGAAGCCTCGATCTTAGCAATAACGCCGTCTTCAGAGAGCGCTGACAGCTGCTCCTTCGTGATCTTGCCGCCGGTCCATGTAACCGCCTTCAAATGGGATACCTGCGTCTTCAACTCAACGGACTTGTCGTTGATCGTCGCAGTCTGAGCGACAGGTGCAGGCGTTTCCGCAACGGTCCTTGCGTCGGGAAGCTTAGCCAAAACGGTCTGAGCTTCAGTTATCTCATTCTTACCCTCGGCGTCAGAGAAGAACTTATTGCAGCCCTTGCACACCCAGTATTCGATATTGCCCGCGGTCGTCTCAGTGGGTTCCACCCGACTATGATGTTCGAGGTCATGGCCAAGCTTATTGATAACTATGTTTTCAGCCGCGATCTCTTGTGTGCATGCAGCATCCGAGAAAAGCTTCCTGCAGACCTTGCACTCCCAGTATTCGATGCTTCCTTCCGCATCCTCTGTCGCATCTATTCTCTCATGATGCAAAGGGTCATGCTTGTGCTCGATCGAAACCGTTATGACCGCAGGGTCCGAATCGTTGTAGTTGTCGTTGCCGATGATCCGATACCAGACATAATAGGTGCCGACTTCCTTTTGGGCGGGAACTGTTTCACCCCATCCGTCAGTCGGAACAGCCTTGTCGTCCGTGCCGAAAGCATACTCGAACTTGCATCCGTCCTCAAGCGCTGTTCCCGGAGCGTTTATGAGCG
>JAILDX010000001.1 GCA_024688685.1 Saccharofermentans sp. | reverse complement strand
CATAGCCGTATGCGGAAGACAATGGAACTCTGCATTCATGAATTTATCCTTAAACTCATGATCATGGGAAAACATCCAGCAGATGACCTCGATATAATGCCCCATTGCCTCATTGAGATTGTCACATATAGGACAGCTGCCAATCCTTTTTTCTATGAGGTCAGCTACAGAGTTGAATTTCTGCTTATAATCTGAATTTCTTCCTTTAAGTAAGCCTGCTTTAGCAGGAATAGAAGCCTTGAGCTTTGGATCAAGCTCTTCATGAAAATCTTTAAGATGAGTATGCATGACAAGACCAAGTCCCAAGCGGTTAGTCACAGCCTGGTTCAGTTTTCCCATATGAACAGGGCAGAAGCCGGTCTTATTGGTGATCTTTCTTGTGTCCGGCTCCATTAATGAAGGTCCGAGATAGTATTCAAGATAATTAGTTTCAGCCTTGTCACGGAGTCTACATATGGGACATCCGCATGGCTCATTGTAGGCATCGTTAACAGGTATCATATATATTTTTTCCATCAGGAGTCCTCCGAATCTTTATTTCTGGGCATATGTATAAGGCGACTTGCTCTAACATTAACGCTGTTCATTGTAATCGATGTAAATTCCTCGACTGCGCTTCCGACACGCTGCTGTGCTTTAACAAGCACCTTCTGGGCATCGTATCCATAGTAGAGAGCCAGATCAAGACTGATCATAACGCCAAATGTCTGCTTTTCTGTTTTAAATGAAGTTACTTCGGCAAATCCCGGAACGTCTTTAAGAACTATCTTGATGAGATCAAGAATAGCTTCATCAGATATTGAATATGAACCCAGGGAAGAGAAGGTAGGCCTTACGACTGTTCTGTCTGAATCTGGTGCAAGTGGAGCAACGCCACGCTCACGGTCGAACCTCTGTCTGAGTTTGCTGAAAGGATCTGAGAAGTAACCTGAGAATTCGTGTTTGATCTCCATGCTCGGAACAGGAATGGTATGCATACCTTCATTCATACGGGTATTGCGGGCCATTCGTCTCTCCTCTTCGGTGGAGACATCTTCAATCCTGATGAGCATGGCGGGTTTGTTAAGCCAGAGATTGGTAGTAATCTTTTCCAACATCGAATCGGAAGTTCCGAGGATCATCAGTGCGCGCGGCATGGACTCAACCAGCGCACGGCGCATAACAGATGACCTTGTCGGATCAACGAAGATTGCCTGTCTTACGGATTCCATCTTAGTTGGAGCCTTTTTTGCAGAGGTTCCTGCAACGATACGGCTACCGTTTATGAGCAGTCCGTCATCGATGATGTAATGGATGTTGTTATCTCTGGCAACTTTTATGGCACGTGTACTTTTGCCTGTACCAGACGGGCCTACAAAAGCGATTACAGCTATATTGGAAAGGACTTCACGCGTTAACTGTTCGTTGGAAAGAACGAGTTCAATGCTTCGCTCGATACTCTGTGATGAATAATCAGAATTCGGATTATTCGTAGAAGCCCCCGAACGGTCAAAACGTTTTAGAGTACCGCGAAATTCAGACAAGAGCGTCTTTCGCGCTACAGGGGCGCTTTTAACTGAATTATGTTCCTGTCTTGATTCTTCGCGGTTGTCCAAAACTTAATGTCCTTTAGCCGTTCCAGTTATGGAACACTTCCTGGATATCTTCGTTCTCATCCATCATGTCGAGCATCTTCTCAAGCTGGGCGATGGCATCGGGATCGGTTACTTCAGCTGTTGTCATTGCAACAGGACCGAGAGTTGAATCTGCGATAACGTAGTTCTTGGCCTCAAGAGCATCTCTGACATCATAGTAGTCGGCAGTGGAAGTGGAGATGATGTAGAATTCGTCGTCGCTGTCAAAATCAGAAGCTCCGCAGTCAAGTGCATCACCCATAACCTGATCTTCATCCTCGTAGTCTTCTTTGGAGATGAGGATCGTCCCCTTCTCGTTGAAAAGGAAAGAGACGGAACCGTCTACACCGAGATTTCCGCCGTTTTTATCAAAAATGTGTCTGAGATCAGCTGCTGTACGGTTGCGGTTATTAGTCAGGGTCTTGACCATGATGGCGACACCTGCGGGGCCATAACCCTCGTATGTGATCTCCTCGTAATCATCGCCTTCGCCTGCCTCTGCAGCTTTCTTGATAGCACGGTTGATGTTGTCGTTAGGCATATTTGCAGCCTTAGCCTTG
>JAILDX010000017.1 GCA_024688685.1 Saccharofermentans sp. | reverse complement strand
CTATCTGGTGGTACAGAGAGCCGTCGATCATTGACACATTTGCAGAGTCCTATGACTTCAGTGGAAAGACGATCGTTCCTTTCGCGACCTCCGGGGGATCCGGCCTCGGTGATACAACTAAGAACCTGAAGGCTATCTGTCCTGGCGCTAACATTGTTGAGGGACAGAGATTTGCCGCAAGTGTATCCGAATCCGATCTAAAGAAATGGGCCGAGAATCTTATCTGACAGGAGCGGCATCCGGAATCGGAAAAGTTGATGATTGGATAATCCTTTTCGACATGTTATAATTATCCGTTTAGTCGATGCTGCCAACTAAACTTCAACCACTAACGGAGGAATAACTAACTGATGAGGAAATACTTTGCGCCGGTCTTTATGTTTGCAGTCTTTGAGGCTGTTGCGGTCACCTTGTGGCTTACTAAGGACAACATCTTTTATCTGTTCAATTTCAGCTACATCGGGTCTGCCATCTCGCTGGGCACTTTCCTGTTCATCAGGAAATACAAGCATGCGAGGCGTATTGTTCAGCTTCTTGTCGGCCTCTACATGCTGATATATCTGGGGCTCATCTGCAACGAGAACATGCAGATCGAGGGATTCTGGTACTATCTGTTCACCGGGGTGTTTGAGGCGGCGACCATTCATTACGCCGTTGCGAAGATCTTCGGCCCGCTGCTGTTCGGCAGAGGCTGGTGCGGATATGCCTGCTGGACTGCCATGATCCTGGATTTCCTCCCATACAAAGTCCCTTCCGCCCCACTGAAGAAGATCGGATGGATAAGATATATCACTTTCGCGATCTCCCTGGTGTTCGTTGCGGCATTGTTCCTTTCCAGGGTCGGCAACATTGAACGGATAATGTTCTGGGCTTTCATCGGCGGAAATGCCGCCTATTACATAGCAGGCATCGCGCTTGCATACGCATTTAAGGATAACCGTGCTTTCTGCAAGTACATATGCCCCATTACGGTGTTCCTGAAGCCCATGAGCTACTTCTCCCTGCTGCGGATAAAATGTGATAAGGACAAATGCGTCTCCTGCGGGAAATGCAAAAAGGTATGCCCCATGGACGTGGATATAACGGACAATTCGAGGAAGCGCGAGAACGGAACGGAATGCATCCTTTGCATGGAGTGCGTGAGGAACTGCCCCAAGGATGCGCTTTGATCCGGAGTGACTCCTTGCCAGGCAAGGAATCAGTTCTTATACTCGTTTTAAACCGTCCAACATAGTGACTAGAGGTCACTATTCTAGGATAACTGCAGAGCACACTATCCAGATATTTTATCCCGCAGTCCAGTCAAGACAGGCAGGCCGGAAATAAAACATACAAAACCTATTGACAAGATAGGTAATGATGATTATAATCCAAACATGCCATAAACAGGACCTAAGAAAGGAGAGGCGTATAATGAAGCGTTCATACTTTGAATACCGGAATACCGTCGTGTGTTGTCGAATGCATTATCTGCGGGCTTATCAGGCCTTGGCGTTTGACAATTTGATTATGCGCCTTGACAAAGAACGATGTTGTTGATTTGAATAACATCAAGCCGTAAGCCCGGGTTTACTGATCATCCGGGCTTTTTTAATGTTTCAAAACAAAAGGAGAATAAAAATATGAGTTTAAAAATTGATTCGCTTCTTATCCACGGAGGTATTGACGGAGATAGTGCAACAGGTGCAGTAAATGTACCGATATACCAGACATCAACATATAAACAGGATGGTCTCGGAAAAAACAGGGGCTGGGAATACTCTCGTACCGGCAATCCGACAAGAGCGGCACTTGAGAAACTAATTGCAGATCTTGAAGGAGGTGAATACGGACTGGCATTTGCTTCAGGGCTTGCTGCGATCAATACGGTTCTGTCGCTTTTCAAGAGCGGCGATAAGCTGATTGTTTCAGATAATATTTACGGCGGCACTTTCCGTATTCTTGACAATGTTTTTAAGAACTTTGATATTACCTATAAGATAGTAAACACATCTGATCTTGAAGCTGTTGAAGCAGCAGTCGACGGCGATGTAAAAGCAATATATGTTGAAAGTCCGGCAAATCCACTTCTTACTATCACAGATATTGAAGCTGTATCAGTAATTGCAAAAAAGTACGGCAAACTTCTGATTGTTGATAATACTTTCCTTACACCATATCTTCAGAGACCTCTCACACTCGGTGCAGATATTGTTATTCACAGCGGAACAAAGTACCTGGGCGGACATAGTGATACAGTGTCAGGTCTTGTTGCAGTAAAGGATAAGGAACTGGCGGACAGGCTCTATTATCTTCAGAATGCGATTGGAGGTGTGCTGGCTCCTTTTGACAGTTTTCTTATCATACGCGGGATCAAGACCCTCGGTGTAAGAATGGACAGACATGTAGCCAATGCAGGAAAGATCGCAAAATGGCTTTCTGAAAGCGGATATGCCAGCAAGGTTTACTATCCCGGACTTGAGTCAGATCCCGGATATGAGATCCAGAAAAGGCAGGCAGACGGAGCTGGTGCGATGATTTCGTTTGTGCTCGATGAAAAGTACGATTACAGGATCTTTTTTGAGTCTCTAAAGCTGATTACCCTCGCGGAGAGCCTTGGCGGTGTTGAATCCCTTGTTTGCCACCCGGCAAGCATGACGCATGCGGCTATTCCTGCTGATATTAGAAAAAGTGTAGGGATCGTCGATGAGCTTATCAGGTTTTCGGTAGGAATTGAGGATGCGGATGATCTTATTGAAGATCTGAAGCAGGCAATCGAGAAATCAGCAAAGTGAGGGCAAGGATATGCAAAACGTATATGAGGATGTAAGAGAACTGATCGGCAACACACCGATACTTCAGATTAAACATATGGGTGTAAAGCCGGGAGTAAATGTATATGCAAAACTGGAACTCATGAATCCTGCAGGAAGTGTGAAAGACAGGATAGGTGTCTATATGATAGAGGATGCCAGGCAAAGAGGCCTGCTTAAGGAAGGCGGAACTATCGTGGATGCAACTGCCGGCAACACAGGAATAGGAATCGCCATTGCTGCGATCAACCAGGGATTCAGAGTGATTTTTACTGTTCCCACCAAGTTTTCTGTCGAAAAGCAGCAGGTCATGAGAGCTCTTGGCGCAGAAATAATCCACACTCCACGTGAAGAAGGGATGCTTGGTGCTGAGAGAAGAGCAGAGGAGATCCTCAAAGAAACTGAAGGAGCTGTCTCGCTGAGACAGTTCAGGAACCCGGCAAATCCTCTCGCACACTATGAGACAACAGGTCCTGAGATATACCGCCAGCTTGACGGAAGGATCGATTACTTTGTAGCAGGCGCAGGAAGCGGCGGAACTTTTACAGGAGTTACTAAGTTCCTTAAAGAAAAGAATCCTGCTATCCGGGGTGTTCTAGCAGACCCGTACGGTTCAACGATCGGTGGAGGCGAACACTTTGATTACAACATAGAAGGAATAGGTAATGACTTTATTGCAGACACAATGGATATTACCCTCGTCGATAAAGTCATCAAGGTTACAGATGATGAGGCTTTCGAGGCTTCAAGGCTTCTTGCAAAGCGTGAAGGGATTCTTGCAGGATCGTCTTCCGGAGCAGCTCTGGCGGCAGCTCTTAAGCTCGCAGATGAGATCGAAAGCGGCAATATTGTTACTGTTTTTCCGGACAGGGGAGACAGATATTTAAGCAAAGGATTATATGACTGATGGGAAACGTTTACGAACTTGAGAATGTCTATAAGACATACCGAAATGACGGTAAGGAATTTGAGGCACTGAAAGATGTATCTCTCGAGGTCCGGGAAGGTGAGATCTTCGGAATCATTGGAATGAGCGGTGCCGGCAAATCAACTCTTGTAAGAACTCTTAACAGGCTGGAGGATGTTACAGGAGGAACAGTCAGGTTTTACGGAAATGATCTGGCGTCGCTTAAGCCCAGGGAACTGCGCGAAGTAAGGCACTCGATCTCTATGATCTTCCAGGGATTCAATCTTCTTAACCAGAGAACTGTGATCGAGAATGTTGAGCAGCCCTTAAGGATCGCCGGAACAGCACGCAGGGAACGCCGAAATATTGCAAGAGAAATGCTCAAGGTCGTAGGTCTGGAAGAAAAGGAAAATGAATATCCAGCGAGGCTTTCGGGAGGCCAGAAACAGAGAGTTGCAATTGCAAGGGCTCTTGCAGCAGATCCTAAGGTTCTCCTCTGCGATGAGGCAACAAGTGCACTTGATCCCAAGATCACCGGAGAGATATTGGATCTTCTGAAGCAGATCAATACTGAACGTAAGCTGACTATCATTATTATCACCCATGAGATGTCTGTAGTTGAGAAGATATGCGACCGTGTAGCAATCATAGATGACGGTACTCTGGCTGAGATAGGTGACGTCAGGGATGTGTTCAGCAAACCAAAGTCAAAAGCTGCAAAGAAACTCGTTTTCCCGAGTAATCCCTTTGATCCTTCAGGACCTGATGGAACGCTGATCAGGATCGTTTTCGACGGGACAAGAGCGAGCGAACCTTTTATTGCAAATCTTGTCGAACAGACAGGGAAGAAGGTAAATATCTTAAGTGCTAACACCAGGAGTGTTGGCGGTATCGGATATGGTCAGATGGTTCTTGAACTTCCCGGTGATAAAGAGGAACAGAAGATAATCAAGGACTTTTTTGTCAATGGAGGTCTTAGTGTGTCGGAGGTGGATTACAAATGAGTGATTATATAATTAACTCGATCCTGACGGGAATACTTGAGACTCTCGAAATGACTTTTGCATCTGCGTTCCTGTCATATATTTTCGGACTCCCCCTCGGCGTTCTTCTGTATGCAACATCGAAGGGACGTCTTCTTGAAAACAGAGTGGTAAATGCAGGCATTGGAATAGTAGTTAATATTCTCCGCTCGTTACCATTTCTCATACTTCTTGTGCTTCTGATCCCCTTTACCAGATTTGTCACCGGATCATCGATCGGTACAGTGGCATCTATTGTTCCTCTTACCGTCGGCACGATTCCGATCGTGGCGAGGATGGTTGAGTCGTCTCTATGTGAAGTCCAGCCGGGAATAATAGAAGCAGCAACTTCTATGGGCGCTTCGCCGCTTTACATAATTATTCATTTCATCATTCCGGAAGCTGCTCCGTCACTTCTTCAGGGAGGGGCGATCAATGTGGCAACTGTACTTGGATATTCAGCGATGGCCGGAGTGATAGGCGGTGGTGGTCTGGGTGCCATTGCACTTCAGTACGGTTATTACAGATATCAGAGCGATGTGCTGTGGACGACCGTTGCGCTGCTTGTTGTGATGGTAATGCTTATTCAGGAATTAGGGGCTCTGCTGGCAAAGAAAAAAAGGAAAATTTAAAAATTCCAAAAATACATACAAAACCTATTGACATAGTAGGAAATGAGCGGTATACTCGCATCATCAAATTGAAAGGAGACGTGAGAAATGTATATTTCAGCATATGGAACAATAAACAATATCATGTGTTGTCGAATGCTTAACTCCCGGGCACGTAAAATGGCCGGTGCGTTCGGAAATCTTTCCTCACGTCTTGCAACAACGCGATGTTGAAACTGTGAAACGCATCCAAACCATGTGCCCGGGAGCTTAATACAGTCCGGGTTTTTTATTACCGTAAACACAGAAAAAATCTTAAACACAAAAACATTTACTAATTAAGGAGATAAAAATATGAAAAACAGAATTATTAAGAGAATCATCGCATCAGCATTGATATTGACAGCAGGAGCATCACTTGCAGCATGCTCATCAGCAAACGCAGCAGAAGACGATAAGGTTACCATCAGAGTTGGTGCCAGCATCACACCTCATTCTGAGATCCTGGAAATCGCAAAGCCCATCCTCGCTGACAAGGGCATCAACCTGGAGATCGTGCAGATCGAGGATTCCATCACACCTAACACAGGCGTTATCGAAGGTAGCCTGGATGCAAACTATTTCCAGCATGTTCCTTACCTCGAGCAGTTCAATGAGGAGAACGGATCCGATCTCGTATCACTGGGTGCAGTACACTATGAACCCTTTGGTATCTATGCAGGCAGGACAACAGATCTGAACGAACTTCCCGACGGAGCTGTCGTAGCAGTGCCCAACAACGTTACAAACGAAGCCAGAGCACTCCTCCTCCTGGAACAGGAAGGCATCCTCGTTCTCAGTGAAGATGCAGGTATAACAGCTACTGTAGAAGATATCGTAGAAAACCCCAAGAACATTCAGTTCGAGGAACTCGCACCTGAGCAGCTCGTAGCAGCACTTCCTGACGTAGACGTAGCAGTCATCAATGGTAACTACGCTATCGAGGGCGGTCTCCACGTAAGCCAGGCTCTGGCAGTGGAAGCTAACGACGGTCTTGCAGCACAGACATATGGAAACATCCTGGCAACATCACCTGCTCATCAGAACGATGAAGCTCTTAAGACACTTCTTGAAGTACTCCAGGGACCTGAGGTTAAGGCTTTCATCGAGAATACATACGATGGCGCTGTAGTACCTCTTAACTGATCTTAACGGAGGCATACCATGATCGGATTTGAATACTACAACCCGGCGAAAATCGTTTTCGGTGAGGACAGCGAAAAAAGTCTTAAGGATCTGCTTTTCTCTTATAAGGTAACATCGCTTCTGCTGGTTTATAGCGGAGATTTCATAAAGGATCTTGGTATCTACGATGTGATCACAGATGCAGTTAAGGAGCTTGATATTAAGTTCAGCGAGAGCGGTGAAGTGGTACCGAATCCGAGCATCGAACTCGTAAGGAAACTTGTGTCACAAGGAAAAAAAGACAACGTGGATTTTGTCCTGGCCGTCGGTGGGGGAAGCTCCATCGACACGGCCAAGGCAGTCGCACTGGGAATTCCTTATGATGGAGATGTCTGGGATTTCTTTGACAAAGGCATATTCCCGGAGAAGGTCCTTGATATCGGAGTTATCGCCACGACAGCATCGAGTGGTTCAGAGACTTCCAATGCGGCAATACTGTCGTACGGGGAATGGAAGAAGGGCTTTGAAGATGACAGGATCATTCCAAGGTTTGCGATAATGAATCCGCGTTTCACAGCAAATCTTCCCCATTATCAGACTTCTGTAGGAATTGCAGATGTCCTGGCTCATCTCCTGGAGAGATATTTCTCTGATGAGAAACATTCTGATACAACAGATTATCTCATAGAGGGGGCTGTCAGAGCACTTTATGTAAATGCTGAGCGTCTTCTTGAGGATCCGGCTGACATAAATGCCCGTGCGGAAATACAGTGGCTCGCAAGCGTAGCTCACAACAACTTTCTCGACGCAGGCAGAAGAGCGGATTGGGGTTCCCACAGGATCGAACATGAACTTTCGGCACAGTACAACATCACACATGGTGAAGGAATGGCAGTTGTATTTGTTGCCTGGACGAAGTACATGGCGGATGTAAAGCCCTGGAGGCTGGCACTTCTTGCAAGCAGGGTATATGGAGTGGATCCATATGATTTCAGTGAGAGACAGCGCGCTTTGATCCTGTCAGAAGAGTTAAGGAGATTTTTCAAAAAACTTGGTCTCAAGACCAGTTTGAGCGAACTCGGAATCGGCAGCGAAGACTTTGACGTAATGGCTTTGCGTGCAACTGCAGGAGGAAATGTAGGTCACTATGTTTCGCTGGATGCAGACAAGATAAAAGAAATACTAAAGACCGCACTCTAACGGTCACGAAAGGAGAATTAAAATGGCAAGAATTAAATTGGTGGAACAGAACGAGGCAACAGGCGCAGAGAAGGAGCGCTATGATGAACTCGCAGGAAGAAATGCAGTAACAAACATGAAGAAGTGTCTTCTTAACGATGCTGCGACATATGATGCATACATGGCATGGTACACATCGTGGAACAGACTCGTTGAAGTGATCGGTGAGAAGGATGCTATCCTCTACGCACACAAGATCTCGACAACAAACTCATGCCAGCTCTGCTCGCTCTTCTTCATCAGTGATGTAAAGGGACTTGGACTTGATCCTGCAAATCTTGTTTACGATGAGAAGGAACAGGTTTTGACAAAGCTCGCAGAGTCGATCGTTAAAGATCCTACCTCAGTTTCAGATGAACTGTTTGCAGAGCTTAAGAAATTCTTTAACGATCAGGAACTTGTTGTTATCGTTGGATTTGCAGGTCAGATGATCGCAACAAACAACTTTAACTCAGTATTCAGGATCGATGTTGATCAGAGACTGCTGCCTTTGGTAAAAGAGTTTAAACCGGCAACATGGAGAGAGGGAATAAGCAAATAAGGCCATTCTCCTTTTGTATACTTTATCAGGTTCAGATGCCTCATCCGGCAACTGAACCTGATAATTTTTTGTCTGAATTGTTAATCAAGTTTAATAAGTCACACAATGACCAAAATTGATCAGGTGATTAAATGTATGCTCAGCATGCAGCGCTATCACTGGGAACAGGGTGTTTGTGCACAGGCTTTGGTTGAACGATGCACATATTTTGCACTACAGTGATGATATGGGATTCGAAGCAGATGCAGTTTATCAGGCAGCGGATGGTCAATACGGTCTAATCGAGATCAAGCTGGGTGCTAACAGGATACCTGAAGCTGAAGCTTCACTTCTCAGGTTTAAGCAAGCAATAATCAAACATAATGAGAAGGCCTTTTCAAATCCGGATCATCCCAAGCCAGTATATCGTGAACCATCGGCACTTATCGTTATATGCGGCAATGTTCCTATGGCCTACACGACAGAGAATGGAGTTCATATAATCCCGATAGGATGCTTAAAAGAGTGAGATAACATGCTTTGTTACTAGACGTGTAAATCACGAATTAAACATACTAAAAGGGATATTTGTGATACCCCTATTGGTGTTAATTGAAAAGAAGTGGGCAATGAGACATGAGTAAAACCCGGATGCAAACTATGAATCGTAGAGGTGACATAGAGTTATCAACCGGTGGTTTGTTATACCTTATCCTTGTGTTCCCGGTAACTCTGGTTGGCTTTAGTATTGAAACGGCAAGATTCGTACTTGCGTGGTATGGTTCAAGCGGAGAATATGTTACTTTGGAAGGGTGTGAGCCGTACGTGTTTTACGCGGCGTTCGCCATTCTTACTGTCCCGTTTATCATTGCGCTGAAATCATGTGTGCATGATAAAGATCGGGATAGTGTTAAGTTCTACATCGACAAATACCTGTTAATCATGATTATGCCGCTGCTGTTTACACTTATCGGAATAGCAGTCTTCACTTCTTCTGATGAGTGGGAGGATGTGTTATTCAAGCTTGCGATGACTCAGATACCGGGTTTGCTCGCATTGCCTAACTGCATCATGCTCGCACGGAAGAACGCGATGAAAGCACTTCCCCAAACCGGACCGTACAATAAGGTCTTACGTGAGCAGATCGGTATTTTGTTCTTAGTATTGGGTATCATGGCACTCTTCTTATTTGGGTTTTCTGCCGCTTTTGCTTTTCGGAGTGTCTTTAATAGCAATGTCCGTGAACGAGATTTCATATTCAAAGTATTATACGGCAGAAACAACTGGAACCATCGGCGATACGGTCACTGTTGAGAAAAATATTGCACATGGCGGCAAGCATGACATGCCTATTGCCGTAGATTTTTATTGTGCGGATTACACTTACGAGGTTGATGGAGAAACATATACTGATTCACTTGAAGCATCCGGAATATATACATGGATCAGGAAGATAAAACCGGGTCAGTCTATAACAATCCGCTATAATCCTGATGATCCTGATGAGCATTATGTCAAAGGGTATGATGATGACGTGGTCCAAGCATCATTCTTACTGATCGTAGGAGTATTATTTACAGGACTCTATTTGTTGATTATCGTTTTGGGAGTAATGGGGGCAATCAAAAGACGCAAAAGGGAAAAATGCTCTCTATAGAACACTTTTGCGGTTATTTACCGGACAATTTCGCTAACGTTCAACATTCAGAAAAGAATGTGCTGATTTGCTGGCCGTTTAAATCCAGAATTTTTCTGTAGGATCGTCCATCTCAATATCAGGAAGGGTATCAAGAACGCCCTTGTTTTCCATTAATTGATATATCTTTCTGGCGAAATAAATATCATGGATTGAAATCCCGATATTATAGGCCAATATTCGTTCCTTATCGTTCTCTCTGCCCGGCTTAATGCCGTTAACGACTTCAGATACTTCGGCGAAGTGCTTAAACTTATCAAAGTTTTTGAAATGATGGACATGACCGGTATCATCAGCGAACACCTTATCGAAAAACAGATCACAATTGGTAAATCCGAGGGTATGGATAGGCAATACTAATACACCCTCTTCAAATAATTCGTCCTTACAAACGTCATTAGGAAGATAGGTCGCACCTGAGATTACGATGTCAGTGCCCGTAATCATCTCTTCGGCTGTATCAACGAAGTTGAAATGAAGATTCTTGTATGCTTCAAAGCGTTTTGCAAAATCCAATTCCTGCCCCTTGTATTTAAGCAATTTAATATCAAGTACTCTGTCGGGGTCCTTTTCAAGCAGGATAAGCATCGTTGAACGCACAACGTTACCAAGGCCCATCAAACCGATAATCCTGTAATCTTTCTTTGCAAAGGTAGTTATCGAATGAGCGGCAACTGCGCCTGTTCTCATAGCCGTGATCCAGGTTCCGTCCATCAAAGCCAGGAACTCACCAGAATCTGCGTCTAAAAGAAGAATGCGGCTCTCAAGACTGGGAACTCTGTCAGGATATCTTGTAACTACCTTGACTCCTTCTGAATAAGCAATGTTATCCACATAGACCATACTGGACATAACGTTGCAAAACACACCGTCAGAAGGCTTCAGACTGATCTTAGGAGGTAATATAGTTTGTTTCTTATTCTTTATCATATATTCTGCCCATTCATAACACATTAATGGAGAGATATTCATATCCGCGATGTTTTTGAAACTAATTGCCTTCATTACTTTTCCTCCACCACAGGTCAGATTCAAATGAGCATTAATGAGCATTAAGATATTAGTAATTGTATCATAAGAACGTATCTTAAAAGAACTTCTTAGCTGTGTATCTGTTCGATGTTGTATCGAAAGGAAAGACGTTCTTCAGTTTATCAAGCGAGGTCATTAATAATACTGTTGACAAATAATATGTAACATGTTACATTGTTTTGCGAAAGGTAACATATTACATATCAAGGCGCAGGGAGGTAACCATGAATTACGATGAGAAGATGAATATGAACAATGTCGAGTTTGGCAATATGCCGCCACAGGCATTTTTGCTCGGGCTCTTAAGTGCTTTCGATAACAGGTATCAGGCGGCGGCAGACGCTTTCTTTAAGGAGATTACATGGAAGCAGTTCTTCGCAATAATATGCATCAATCTCTGCAAAGAACCGCCGACGATAAATGAATTGTCGGATGTAATGGGCAGCTCACATCAGAATGTAAAGCAGATCCTGCTGAAGCTTGAGAAGAAGGGTTTCGTGTCCTTTGTCACAGATGACAGAGACAAGAGGAAACAGAGAATACTTGTTACGGATACCTGCCGGAATTTCCTGGAGGAAAACGATAACAACGGGAAGCAGAGTCAGTATATTATCGGACGCATTTTCGAGGGCGTGGATGAGAAATACCTGACAGCAACGATACAGACGATAATGAGAATGGAAAGGAATTTGAGCGAATTATGAAGACTTTGGTTATTTATACATCACAGACCGGTTTCACAAAGAGGTACGCCGAGTGGATAGCAGAGAAGACAGGCGCAGATATCCTTGATATAAAGGAGGCACAGAAGAAGAAGGACAGCTTCTATGATGGGTATCAGGCGATAGTATACGGCGGATGGATCATGGCAGGAAATGCCGTAAAGGTGAAGTGGTTCCTTAACAAGGCAGGATCATGGAATGACAAGAAGCTTGCGGTATTCTGTGTAGGCGGCAGTCCGAATGACAACCCTGATGTCGAGGTCACACTTCACAACATGCTTTCGGATGAGCAGAGGAAGAATATCAGACCTTTCTACTGTCAGGGCGGATTTAACTACGAGAAGATGAACGGTCCATCAAGACTGGCAATGAAAATGTTTGCAAAAGCTCTCAAGAATAAGAAGGATCAGACAGAGGAAGAAAAGATCATGGCAGAGATGGTGGCAACTTCTTATGATATTTCGGATGTGAAATATATCGAACCTATTGTTGAATATCTCGAAATTGCTTAGGATGATACAATAGAAGGAGAGATATATGAGCAGAACAGAGAATGTGGAACTTACAGTTTTGTGCCTCATTGAGGATGACAGCAGGATCCTTCTTCAGAACCGCGTTAAGGATTCGTGGAGGGGGTATACGCTTCCCGGTGGACACGTCGAGGAGGGCGAGTCTTTCGTGGATGCAGTGATACGCGAAGTGAGGGAAGAGACAGGCCTTGAGATCATCCGTCCGCAGATGGTCGGGATCAAGGATTTTCCGATCGATAACGGTAAAGATGAGGGAAGGTATATAGTTGTTTTATTTAAGGCAAATGAGTTTACCGGCGACATCCGTTCATCTGAAGAAGGCGAGATCAGCTGGGTAGACAGATCAAAGCTTAACAATCTGGATGTGGTGGAAGACTTCCATCAGACACTGAGGGTCATGGATGATCCAAAACTGTCCGAGCTGACTTATCTTAAGAGTGGATTGCCCGGGACCTATAAGGTTCAGTAAAGTATAAATCAATCGGAAGGACATGAAGAAAATGACATCGATCGCAAACCCGGATGCTAAACACTACAGAAAACTCGAAGGCACATGGAAAGATGAGGACGGTTTATGTGAAGCAGTTCTTAACATCGGTGCAGGCATACACATACGATATAAAACAGGGAAAATTGATTCTTCATACGGCGTAATGGAATCAATAAAGCTGATGCTGAACCAGTACGGAATGATGGGATTTGCTTACACGATCCATGATGGGGAAGAGTTAAAGATCAACATTAATGACCGTACTGTATATGAGGGAGAGAAGACGATATACAGAGTATCAGATGCATGGTATGGCAACGGAAAACTCAGTTTCGAGATGATGGATCTTTACGACGGACATAAAGAGACAGTCGTTCTTACAAAAGATGAACCTGAGGAGATCCCTCTCGCGGAAGGCGAATACCTGTGTGTGTGCGGGTACAGAGGAACAGACGGGAGATTCTGTCCGAGCTGCGGCAGGGAGTTTTCCTGTTAATCCACTTGACAGACAACAGTTAACTGACTAAAATGAAACCACTTTCATTTAATGAAACTGGTTTCATTTTAAATTGTTCGAAGGAATTAAAGAGACAGCAAATGCCGAAGGTAACACAGGAGTACATTGATAAAAAATGCGAATCAATAGTAGATGCCGCCTACAGGGTATGCCTCAGAAAGCCGGTTCAGATGGTCAGCATAATGGACGTTATAAACGAAGCAGGACTCTCGCAGGGCGCGATCTACAGGTATTACTCAAACCTTGATGAGATCCTCTCAGATATGGTCACGAAGATGAGAAGGGACTATAACATCATTGACCGCCTTAATGAGCTGACAATAGAGATACCGGTGCCTTTTGAAGAAGTAACATATCAGGTCTGTGAAGTCCTGGGTGAAGCGACGGAGACGCACCTGATGGATATCCAGAAGATCAATTTCGATCTCGGGGTATTGGCGATAAACGAGCCTGAACGTATGGCAAAGATCATGAAGCGTCTGGAAGGTTCCGGCAACAATGAGTTCCTTGCAACGGTGATCATGCCGCGTCTCGCCATGGCGGCTGTCAGACAGGGTTGTAAGATGGCAGGCGATCCTGTTGAAATAGGACAGTATCTGGGAGCTGCCTACACTGGGATCGAGAAGTTCTGTATTCTGGGTGCGTGCTATGATCCCGGTAATGCTGATGCAAAAGTTGAACCCCGAAATCTTTTCAGGACATATGCAAAAACGATCATCATGCTTTTCGGAGGTAAGACAGATGAGTAAAGTGGAGACGCCCAAGCCGACAGGGGAATATGCAGTCGGAACATTCACATACACAGTTTACGATGCTCTTGATGAGACGATGTATAACGCCCCGGGAACTAAGAGAAGCATTCCGGCAAGGGTGTATTATCCGGTATCAAAAGAGTCTGTCAAAGACCTTCCCAAGGCACGTTATCTTACAAAGGAAATGATCGGTGCGATAAAGAAACAGTACATGATGCCGATCAACTACGAGAAGGTTGAACAGGATGGTTCAAACCGGTCTGAGTGCTATGATAAAGCACCGTTTATAGAAGGTGAGAGATTTCCACTGATCCTTTTCAGTCATGGTGGCGGAGCCTTCAGGGAAGCGTATTCTTTTTTTCTGTGCGAGCTCGCATCACACGGTTATGTGGCAGTGAGCATAGGACATCCTTACGAAGGAATGCTGACCGAGCTGGATAACGGGACAACGTACAGAATTGCACCAAAGATCACGTCACACTGCTATTCTCCATACTTCAAGTCAGTCAGTGCACTAAAGAAACTGATGAAAGCAAAGGGTACAAATGAGGAACTCTGGGAGAAGTTCAACGACATTCAGAATACATACAACAGGTTCCTGATCGAGAGAGTCGAAGCGTGGGGCGATGATACAAAGGTCGCTCTTAATTACCTGAAAGAGAATTACCATGATCTTATAGACTGGGAGAAGGGTATAGGTGTCACCGGTCATTCGCTGGGCGGTGCAACGGCATTCCGTCTGTGTGAGGACGATCCGGAGACGTTTACGTGTGGTATCAATATTGACGGCGGACTCTTCGGTGATCACGAAGGAAAATCCATCAATGCGCCTTTCCTGCAGATGAACTGTGAGTCCAACAAAACAGGTGTCACATGGGCATTTATCAGCAACAGAAAGCCTGCTTATCATGTTGTATTCAGAGATATGCAGCACCTTGGTTTCTCGGATATGAAGTTCCAGATACCGCTTAAATCAATGGTGGGAAAACTCGAGCCCGATATCGCACATAGTGAAATGTGTAAGATCTGCCTCGAGTTCCTTGATACTTATCTTAAGAAGCTAAAAGATAAGCCGTCGTTCAAAAGCGATGATGTGGTAACGTTTACAGAGTACGGTTAAGATGACTCTGAGGGAGTTCAGGAACACAAAGGAAAGGCAAGCGGTATAAGGGCCATGAGAAAACACTTTATCGATAACTTAAGATGGATAGTAATACTGCTCCTTATCCCGTACCACGCATCACAGGCGTTTAATACATGGGGAGAACTGAATTACATCTGCTTTTCTCCCGATAAGGCAATAAGCAGTTTTATCGTGTTCTTCAGCCCCTTCTATATGCCTCTCATGTTCCTGCTGGCGGGAATAAGCACACGTTATGCACTGAAGAAACGCACTTACGGACAGTTTATTCTCGAAAGGACAAAGAGACTGATGATCCCGTTTATATTCGGGACTCTGGCTTTCTGCCCGATCCTGGCCTACATAGGCGATAAGACAAACTGCGGTTATGATGGCGGATTCTTTGAACACTATGAGGTTTTTTTCACCAGGTGGACGGATCTGTCGGGATTTGACGGCGGTTTCGGTGTCGGTCAGTTCTGGTTTCTGTATTTTCTGTTTGTTATATCTGTTGTAAGCGTCGGGATCATTGCACTGGTGCGGAAGATATCCGGGAACGGACAAAAAGACCGTAACATTCCTTTTGGAGTGCTGTGCCTTTTTGTTATACCTCTTCCGTTTTTATACGACCTGCTCGTTGTCGGAGGGAAGAGCTTTGCGGAATATCTCTATGTATTTTTGATCGGATATTATGTGCTCTCAAATGACAAGGTCATAGAGAAGACCGGGAAATACTGTGTTATTACTCTGCTGATCGGTATTGCTGCATGCGCTGCAAATGTCTATATGTTTATCTGGTCCGGAAAGGATTTCGGTGTGGTAAATGTGGTAGCAAAAGCATTTGCGGAATGGTTCATGATACTTGGTTCGATCGGGGCAGGAAAGAAGCTGCTGGATCATACGGGGAAAGTATCAGGTTATCTTTCCCAAAGATCGTTCATCTTTTTCAGTATCCATTTTCTGTGGATAGTAATGTTTCAGTACTGGTTCTCGCGTATTGACGGAGCGGGTATTTTACTGACATATCCGGTATCGATCGTGCTTGCCTATGCGGCGACTTTTGTCTGTTCGGAAGTTTGTTACAGGATACCGTTTCTATGTTTCCTGATGGGTGCTAAGCCTACGAAGTCATAGTGTATATTATAAGGCAACACATCTATCGGGGAGGGTGTAACGCTCTCGTTTCACTCGGTAAGCTATCCTTCGTCACGACTCGCATGGCATTGTCCGTATATCACCATTTTCTCATCGCCGGACAGGCAGGTGAGCAATGAGGCTTTCCATCAGTATCTGCTGCTTAAGATCGACGGTGAGGGCTGGGAACCCGATGAACTTTCGGAGAGTGTTGTTAATGTCAGTCAGACTGAGAAGTTCAGTGACTGGCAGACATGGAACGCGAAGAATAAGCAGGGGATAGACTGCAAAGTGATCATAAACAGGGATGGTAACAAGATAAAGATCCACACTGAGAATCTAGGTATCATCATCAACAGTGTTACGACTTTAAAGGATGACGTGAAGGATGTGTACGCTGCGATTACCGGCGACCAGTGCGCTATCACGGACATTCATATATCCAGGAAATAAGGAATATCACTGCATGGCGGATCTGAGCTTATCTGCGACGCCTGCAGATACCTCTTTGCCTCCTCCGGGATAGATCCAGTATGACTTCCGTTACGGTTCTCACGTATTGTCAATTACCAGCGTAGCAGAACCGTAAGCCTTAAGAGGACGTCCGTTCTCGTCGTATTCGAGCGTGTATCTGACAATGAAGGGTATCCTGTTGGCTGTAAGCGGTATTACAGCTTCAAGGTTATCAACGCCTTCTGCGAGCTGTCTCATCCAGTCCCTGTACATATCAGCATAATCAGCAGGGAAGAGGCCGCTCTCGATTACCGGCTCGGGGTAGTTCTCGACTACCGCAGGAAGACCGAGGTCACGCATACATCTGAAGCAGGGGCGCATGATCTTCGTTGAGATCTCATACTCCCATGCGTAAGTATTATTCTGTTCGCTTGCGGTACGGAACTTCTTCTCGCTGTCGAAAAGGATATCGTAGCGTCTTCTGTCAGCCGTTATATTCTGTACCATCGCATAGAAGAGATACTGGTCGTCTGCTCTTCCGATCATTCTTATGTTGCTGCGTATGAGCACCTTCTCATCACCGCATGTCTTGGAACAGATATTACGCCAGACCTCACATGTCTCCTCATCACCTAACCGGATAGCACGCTCCAGAGTGGCCTTAAGGACGATCTTGTCATTCTCGTCAAGGGAAGACAGCAGATCGAATGTGAGCATTTCCTTTGCAGAAAGATTCATTCCGATCTCTTTGTTGTATTTGTCATTAACGCGGACAAACTCGATCCTGTCTTCTTTCTTCTTGTATGTGAATATAACAGCGGGACCGACCATGTTATTGAAGAGCAGAGTCTCAATGGACTGAGGATCCCAGAAACGGCCTGACTGAATGGAATAGACGAGATCCATAGATTGCGCAACAGGCTCATGATCAAGGATCTTGAGCTTCTCTATAAACTCTTCTTCGGGTATGGGCTGTGAATACAGATAACCCTGTATATAATTGCAGCCGATGCTCTTCATATAGTCGGCCTGTTCGTGTGTCTCGACACCTTCCGCAACGACAGGAGTATTGAGCCACTTTGTCATCTGAACGATAGAACTGATGATGGCACCGCCTCTTCCGCCGATGTCACCGGTGAGAAAACGCATATCGAGCTTAATTACATCAACGTCAAGATCCTTAAGGACATTAAGGGAAGAATAACCGCTTCCAAAATCGTCCATCTCAACCTTATACCCAAGCTCGTGGAACTTATCCAGTACATCAGTCATCAGCTCCATTCCGCCAATGGCAGAGGACTCTGTTATCTCGATATGGATGTACTGAACAGGTATGTCAAACTCCTTGCGGATCGACTCGACCTGTTCAACATAGTCGTGATTATAGATATCATAACGGGACATGTTGACTGAGATAGGAACGGGCGTCAGTCCCATGTCAATGCACTTGCGCAGGAACTTGCATACAAGTTCGCAGACAAATATATCAGCGCTGAATACGAGATCATTCTTCTCAAATATCGGGATAAAATCGCCGGGCATCTGAATGCCATAGACAGGATGCTTCATACGCATAAGTGCCTCGGCACCTATCATACGTCCTGTTACATGATTGATCTTGGGCTGGTAGCATACATATATGTATTCGTAATTGATCGCGTCATCAAAAAACGCCAGAATCTCCTGCTCGGTCATCTTACGGTTATTTGCCGGGTTTGCCATGGTGTTCACCTCATTTCCGCAGTGATCGGTAAATAAATACACCCGTATTATAACATATTTTTGACATTGAATTACAGGCAGAGCCGTCCCGGAATGAGACGGCTCTGTTGAGATTACGAATATTATCCGAAGATCATCAGCTCTGTCTGATGACGCTTCTCTTGATCTTTCCGCTTATAGTCTTGGGCAGTTCTTCAACGAACTCAACGACTCTCGGATACTTGTAAGGAGCAGTGTTCTTCTTAACGTACTGCTGAACCTCTTTCTTGAGTTCATCTGAAGGTGTTGCCTTTCCGGGAACAAGAACGATAGTAGCCTTAACTACGTTGCCTCTGATGCCCTCAGGGTCAGGAGTAGCAGTAACTGCACACTCGAGTACATACGGGAGCTCCATGATGACGCTCTCGATCTCGAAAGGTCCGATACGGTAACCGGAACTCTTGATGACATCGTCAACACGTCCGACATACCAGAAGTAGCCTTCCTCATCCTTCCACGCAGTATCACCTGTATGGTAGAAATCATCGTGCCATGCTTCCTTTGTCTTCTCCTCGTTACGATAGTAACCGAGGTAGAGACCACAGGGGATCTTGTGAGAAGTCTTAACGCAGATCTCACCGGTAACACCGGGCTTGCACTCGTTGCCTTCCTCATCGAGGATGTGGATGTCGTAGTAAGGATTTGCCTTACCCATTGAACCGAGTCTGATAGAAGAACCGACAAGATTTCCGATTGCAAGTGTTGTTTCTGTCTGTCCGAAACCTTCCATAAGACGGATGCCTGTCGCCTTCATGAACTGGTTGAATACCTCAGGGTTCAGCGCTTCGCCTGCGACAGTTGCATACTTAAGTGAAGAAAGATCGTAATGTGAAAGGTCTTCCTTAACGAGGAATCTGTACATTGTCGGAGGTGCGCAGAATGTAGTGATGTTGTATTTCGCGAACATGGGGAGGATCTCGCTGGCCTTGAACTTGTCAAAGTCGAACGTGAATGTCGGAGCCTCACAGAGCCACTGTCCGTAGAGCTTGCCCCAGAGCGCCTTGCCCCAGCCTGTATCTGAGATCGTGAAGTGCAGTCCGTTAGGGTCAACATTGTGCCAGAACTTTGCTGTTACATAGTGTCCCAGAGCGTACTTGTATGAGTGGCTTACGATCTTGGGATAACCTGTCGTTCCCGATGAGAAGAACATGACCATGGGATCGTTGCCGCAGGGAGTATCAGCCTTGCGCTCATATACATCACTGAAGCTCTCAAACTCTTTGTTGAAATCATGCCATCCGTCGCGGCAGTCATTGACCATGATGCTCAAAAGATCCATGCCGCAGTCTGCCATGGCCTTCTTTGCCTCTTCAGCTACATCACCGTCACCGGTACATACGATTGCATCAACTCCTGCAGCCTTGAAACGGTACTCGAAATCATGCGCCTTCAAAAGGTTTGTAGCGGGGATAGCTATAGCACCGATCTTGTGGAGAGCGAGCATCGAGAACCAGAACTGATAATGTCTCTTCAGAACGAGCATTACCTTGTCGCCCTTTTTGATGCCAAGGTTCTCGAAATAGTTAGCGGTCTTTGCGGAGAGTTTCTTCATCTCCTCAAATGTATATCTGTGATCGGATACACCATCCTTTGCGACCCATATCATGGCTGTCTTGTCAGGATTCTTCTCAGCGATCTTATCTACAAGGTCGAATGCGAAATTGAAACGCTCACACTCTCTTGTGAACTCAACATTTTTGACCATTCCGTTCTCATCGAGCTCATCAACGACAAACTTCTTATATACGGGATCCTTAAGGTTAGCCAGATCAGTATTTGTCTTTGCATTTGTTACGACTTCTGTCGTGAAAGGAACTTCCTTGCCTGTACCGTATTCAGGGTTAAGGATGATAGCAAAGAATTCACAGTCCTCGCCGCCCAGAGCATATTCATTGTGGGGCTGATTACTGTTGAAGATGATCGAATCACCGGGGTGGAGAACCTCAGAGTGCTCGCCTACCTGAACCTTGAGAGTACCTCTTACAACGATGTTGAGCTCCTGTCCTTCGTGGCTTACGAGCTCATAAGGCGGATTAAGAGCTTCCTCGGAATAGGGGATGATAACTCTGAAAGGTTCGCAGAGCTTGTTCTTAAAGTTATTGCAAAGTCTGAGATACTCAAAACCTGCACGTCTCGCGATAGGAAGACCCTCGCCCTTACGTGTTACTTCATACTCTGTGAGTGAAGCGGATGAACCTTCGAGAAGGTCGTTGATCTCAACCCCTGCGAGCATCGCGATCTTGTAAACGAAAGTAAAGCTGAAGTCATCAACGCCTTCCTCATAGCGGATGTACTGAGCCTCGGATACTCCAACCTTCTCGGCAATCTCTGCCGTGGAAAGTCCGAGATCAAGTCTCAAACCTTTGATTCTGTCAGCAATCTCATTGATCTTCTGCTCAAGTCCTGCTGTTGTTTTGCCTGTGTTTGTCATTTTGTTTTTCCTCCTTGCATCTTTTCAACCTCTAAGTGTCAGCGAGGAGTTTTCCCTAAAATAAAAAAACGCCTCAATTCCCATTCTGGGACATTGAGACGGATAATCCGCGGTACCACTCAACTTGTGAAGATATTACTTCACCACTTATAGGTTCTAACAAACCTCTTGCCTTAACGCGGCGGCCTTCGGGCACAATCTACTCAAGGGTTATCCTTATTCGGTGTGCCAGCTCAGAAGCGATAGTCACTTGGCAAACGGTAATATCAACTCTCAGCAAATGTTGACTCTCTGTGATTACCCGGACGCCGGACCTTCTTCGTCACAGCTTTTGGTATATGCGAATAAAATATACTTGCTTGCGGGTTTTGTCAACAATTAATTTGTTTGTCTGCTACTATTAAGACATATTCTCATGTACCCAATGTCATTAAGTTAAGGGTAAAAACAAGAAAAACCCCGAGTTTGTGAAAATACAGACCCGGGGTGTTTTTTTGTATTAGGAACAAATAATCAATAACAAAGGACTTTAGATTCAACCGTTTTGATTATCTCATCAGACACCTTTGTCATATCAAGCAAACTGTATTTTAACAAATTGACAAATATATATCTTTGATTTCTTCAGGGGAGGTTAAAAACCATTCTTTTCCAGGAGCTGATTCGATCCATGATGACCGTCGGGCAATATGCGGCCAGCGGCGCCAAGAGCGACTCCATCCTCAGCCTTGTTGCATACAACAATAAGGGTGGAGACAAGTCCGTCAAGATGGTCGGTGCGGACAATAAGTTCTCTGTCAATGCTCTCTACCGCGGCGGATTCAAGTGGCCGATAATCGACGATGACTATCTGGAAAATGCAATAGCTGCACTTGATACGCTCATGTTCTTTGATGAGGATTGATCAGTTCTCTGACTCTTTGTCTCTGAAGATCAGCGTAAGGATGTTCTTATCGTCCTTGCGGATGTAGGAAATATCTGAAGCCAGCTTCTCGATGAGATCGATACCCATACCGCCTTTATCGAAGTCCTCGAAATCCTTCTCGGGGGCTTCTTTCTTGAGCGGATCAAACGGGATGCCGTTATCTTCGAATACGATGATGAGCTCGTCTTTATCACATTTGCAGCAGACCATTATCTTGTCGGTTCCGGAATAGGAAGCGATATTTACAAATGCCTCTTCGCATGCAAGGATTATCTGCCTTGTTTCTCTGCTCATTCCGAGGCGCTCGATAAGAACGTCCTTTATCTCATCGAAAGCGTCTTCCTCAGGGGGCAGCTCCTTCTCATAGAATGTACCGTCATCAGTTCTTTCACCGTTCCTGAAGAGCTCGAGAAGGGTGAGGTCGTCGAACTGTTCCTGCTTCTCAATGAACTCGGAGATCGTCTCTCTGATGATCATTACGGCATCAGCGTCCTGTGAGCAGTCAGCTGACTCGAGAAGACGTTCTTCACCAAAGAATTCGTTCGTGCCGTTAACGGCATCAGTAGCACCGTCGGAATAGATCAGGATACCTTCACCCGGATTAAGCGTAAGTGTCTCATCGATTATGTCTGAATCTTCAAACAGACCGAGAGCAATACCTGTCTCAGGCTCAAGATATCTCTTGTCAGAGGAAAGCATTATAGGCTTTGTGTGACCTGCATTAGCATACATAAGCACGCCTGTAGCAGGATCATATCTGCCCGCGAAAACGGTAACGAACATACCCTCGGGATTCTCATCGCAGAGGATTTTGTTTGTCTGATTGAGAGCGGAAGCAGGTCTCGCACCGGAACGCAGCTTCTCTCTGATGATATTGAGCGTCATGGACATGAACATCGCTGCGGCGACTCCCTTACCGGAAACGTCGCCCAGAACTATGTAAATATATTTGTCACTCTTGAAATACGAATAGAAATCGCCGCCGACTTCCTTCGCTGCTTTTGAGAAAGCGCTGATGCGGTATGAGTTCTCGTCAATGATGAGCCTCTCCGGAACCATACCTGACTGGATCCTTCTTGCGATATCGAGCTCGGCGGAAGTCTGTGATCTCTCAAATGCCAGGAGCTTCGTCTCAACGATATACTTCTTGATAGCATCCGACATCTTGTCGAAGGATTCGGTAATCTCTTTTATCTCTCCATATGCCGATATTGAGTCGAGTTCCAGTTCTTTATCAGGATCATAATTCTTCATCTTCAAAGACAGAGTACGTATCGGATTGAAGATCTTGTCACGCGTCTCAAAGAAAAGGATGAGGAATACAACAGTAAGAACAAGGAACAGAGGGATCGTCGCTCTTGTAACGTTCATGACGATCTTCTCGTTGAGATCCTTTGCCTTAAAATCGACGCCGATGAGAGCTACTACATTCCCTTCTTTGTCATGAAGAGGGAAGTACCACGAATAAACGCTTCCGAAACGGTTATTCGTAAACTCTATCTCTGTGTCCTCTTCGCCATTCAGGACGTCTATCTCTTTCTGTCTGATATCACGCTCAACAACAGTGCCGAAAGGACGCTCCCTGGCAGCTGTGGCGGAATCTTCGGGATCGGATGCAACTACAAAGAGATATGTTGCCCTGTGATTCTCAACGTCAGGAGTGTACAGATAGATATACTTCGCGCCGAGGATCTTACAGATGTACTGTGTATTCTCAAGGAGGTCACAGTATGCGTCCGATTCCTCGTTATAATCCTCGATATCCTCGTTCTCGAAAGTGAAAAGGACCTGAACAAGCTCAGCGCATCTCTTCGCGGCGGTGCCGCTGCTGCTCGTTACTGTCTCGTTATAAAGTACAGCGCTGCTGATAACTGATATGATGACCGCGATCAGCAGTACCAGGACGCTGAACCCGACGATGCTTTTGAATAGAGACTTCTCTTTCATTGAATATTGAGCTTTTTGTCAAAACCTGCCATTCTGAACAGTTCTTTGATCTCATCACTGACATTGATGATAGTCAGGTTGCCATTCATCTTCTTATGAGCGGCTACTACCTGACGAAGTCCGGCAGACGAAATATACTCCAGCTCTGCAAGATCCAAAGTGAGACTTGTTACATCAACGGGAAGTGATGCGAGCCTAGCCTCGAAATCAGGTGCGCTCTTCGTATCGAGCCATCCGTTGAGAGAAATAACTGCCTGTTCTCCGTTGATCTCTTTCTTGATCTCCATAAGGTATCTACCCCCGAATATGTATGTTTTACTGACTTATTATATAATACCGCCGGTCAAAAGTGAAACGCCCGGAATCTTATTTCCCTTATTACTTGTATTTTTGTCAAAAAAATGCAATACTACACGACGGTTAAATTATTATCCGAACGGAGGAATTACAATATGGCATTAGTTTCTGCTACAGAAATGATCAAGAAGGCACATGAGGGTCACTATGCGATCCCTGCTTTCAACACAAACAACCTGGAATGGACACAGTGCATTCTTAAGGCTGTCCAGGAGACAAACACACCTGTTATGATCCAGACATCAGAGGGTGCTGCAAAGTACATGGGCGGCTACAAGATGGTTGTTGATATGGTTAACGACCTTATCGAGTCTATGGGCATCACAGTTCCTGTTGCTCTTCACCTTGACCACGGTACATACGAGGGCGCTAAGGCTTGCATCGAGGCAGGCTACTCTTCTGTTATGTTCGACGGTTCACACTATCCTATCGAGGAGAACATTGAGAAGTCCAAGGAGATCATCGCTCTTGCACACGCTAAGGGTGTATCCGTAGAGTGCGAAGTCGGTGGTATCGGCGGTACAGAGGACGGCGTTACATCTAACGGTGAGCTTGCTGATCCTGCAGAGTGCAAGGCAGTTGCTGACCTTGGCGTTGATTTCCTCGCTGCAGGTATCGGTAACATCCACGGAAAGTATCCTGAGAACTGGGCAGGCCTCAACTTCGAGCGTCTCGCTGAGATCAAGGAAGCTATCGGCGGCAAGCCCATGGTTCTCCACGGCGGTTCAGGAATCCCCTTCGAGCAGACAAAGAAGGCTGTAGAGCTTGGCGTATCCAAGATCAACATCAACACAGAGCTCCAGCTCGTTTTCGCTGATGCTACACGTAAGTACATCGAAGCTGGCAAGGATCTCGAGGGCAAGGGTTATGACCCCAGAAAGCTCCTCAAGCCCGGCTGTGAGGCTATCGTTGCTAAGGCAAAGGAACTCTGCGAAGGTTTCGGCGCTGCAGGCAAGGCTTGATCTTAAGTTTTATCTGAGTAAGAAAGGGCTGTCTCACTTCAAAGAGGCAGCCTTTATTAATTGTGATCATCTGACATGGAAATCATTATTGTGCCCGTTAATTGCCTTTGAATCTCTACTTGACGGGCACATATACGGGCATTTTGACGTTTATGCCCGTAAAATCCGATTGAAACACTCTTTTCGGGCACACGAACGGGCACACTTACTTGCCCAGGAACCTGATCACGTTATCTTGGAATTCCCTGTAGTAGGGCTTCTCAATGTATACCACGTGAGATCCACCTTCGATTACCACGAGTTCCGAGCCTGAAGGCAGCAACTGCGGCGTTTCCCGGCACCGGCATGGCGGCGATGATGCACAGGGCGAGTGTAATAGTTTTGATCTTGTTTATAATCATATTTCTTCTGCCTTTTTCTTCTCCTGTATTTCCCTTATTATATTGTCCTGCTTTTTGGCGTCAGAGAAGACCCTGTAATAATAATATCCTGCCAGGAGCACATATGGGATGGTAAATGAGCGGTAGTATTCGAACCACCCACGCGGCGTGATGGGACTTATAAAACAACTGATGATCCACAACATAAGGCCGACGAGCGCGCAGGCGACGAGGTACTGGACTATTATCATTACCAGCGGGCTGACACTGTCAAAAAGATTATGGAGGAACAGCACGAAAGTGGCGATCGCGCAGGATGCGAACATGACAAGGACATTTACGTTATTTGTCTCTGTTCCGCCAATAATGTTCACGATGGCGCCAACGACTGACACGAAGGCGTAGGCGCAGCAGAGTTCGATGAGATATTCTTTTGTTTTCGCGATCATCAGCTCATCCTCCTCATTCTCTGAAGATACTCGTTAAAGCTCTTCTTATAGCTCCTGTTGATGCATATCCTCTCGCCGTTGTCGAAAGAGGCGTACACTTTCATGTTGAGATCGGGCTTTAACTGCCTGATCTTATAGATGTTGATCAGGTTGGATTTTGACACCCGGACGAACCCGTAATTCCACAGCATTTCCTCACAGGAGGCCAGTGTGTTCATGAGCCGGAATACACCATCTCTTGTGTACGCGAAAAGCTTCCTGTCGATGTGGTCGAGATAATAGATATCTTTGGGGTCCAGCATGACCGATTCGCCGTCGTCCAGGTCTTCATCAGCAGGGCGCCCCTGAAGTGAGGGGCGCTCTGAGTTTACCGAATCGATTATCTGTCTTATGACGGGACGCATATTGGCGTAATACACATCCACATGTTCTGCTGTATTGTTCTTATCTTCGTAAAGGTTAAGCTTCATTATCAGATCCCTGCTTCATTCAGGAAACTCTCCACACTTTTCATGTATCCGTCAGGATCATCGATGACGCCCTCGATATGGGCACTGTCTACATGGAGGATCACCTTGTTCTCACATGCTATATTATCATAGATCTGTTCCACCTGATAAGGAAGGCAGACCTCGTCCTTGTCGGACACGATGATCATTGTAGGGATGAGGTCATTCTTTACTACGCTGATCGTATCAGCATCATCGTAATCGATGCCGTTTACGACCTTCATGAAGAGCTTGCTCGTACCTGTAAGATAGTTAGCCATGAAAGACTCTGTATCTCCGTCGCCGAACATCTCCTTGAGCACGAGCTCCATGCCGGGAACAGGAGAATCGCAGATGACGGCATCAGCTGCATCAGCTGTTCCGGGTGTTACATTGGATGCGTATACAGCGACTGTCTCGGCTCCCATTGACTGGCCGTGAACGATGACCTTGTCTGCGCCGATCTCGTCTCTTGCATATCTTACCATTGCCTTGACATCGAGCTGCTCGTTGATACCGAATGTAACTCTGTCGTCAGGATTGACGCCGCTTCCACGCTGGTCGATGGCGATAACATCATATCCATCCTCGATATATTGCTCAGCGAGGGGATATACGCATACTCTGTCACCGCCTGCACCGTGAACGAGGATGACGCACTTGTCGCTGTCATTGCCGAAATAAGTTGCGGGGACCAAGTTGCCGTCTTCTGCAGCAACTTCGATATCGGTGCCCTCATATCTGTTCATGAAGCCTTCCGTATCATAATCCCAGACTTCCAGCTGCTTGATGCTGTTGTCGTGGGTATCCTTGCCTTCGTTCTGATGGAGTATCCTGTCTGCAACGTAGCCTCCCATAGCGATTGATCCTGCTGCTCCGATAAAAGCGATGACTCCCAGTGTGATGGCTGTAACCTTGATGATCTTCTTTGTGTTCATTGTCGTAAGCTCCTTTGCTGTTTGCTTGATGAGCTGACTATAGCAAAATCAGATCTTCCGCGTCGGCAGATCTGCGCAAGCTTCATTTTATGATGCATATGTTGCACTTTTGCCAATTTGTTTTATTGACTTAGCAAGTCTGGCAATTTATCATTTCTATGTGCGATGCAATTCGTAATTTCAATACAAAGGAGTTTTTATTATGCCATTAGTAACAACTACTGAGATGTTCAAGAAGGCTTATGACGGCGGTTATGCTATCGGTGCTTTCAACGTTAACAACATGGAGATCGTTCAGGGTATCACTGAAGCAGCAGGCGAGCTGAACAGCCCTGTTATCCTCCAGGTTTCAAAGGGCGCAAGAGCATATGCTAACCACACATACCTTGTAAAGCTGGTTGAGGCTGCTGTAGAAGAGAATCCCCAGATCCCGATCGCGCTTCACCTTGATCACGGTGATACTTTCGAGCTCTGTAAGTCATGTATTGACGGCGGTTTCACATCTGTCATGATCGACGCTTCATCCAAGTCTTTTGAGGATAATATCGCTCTCACAAAGCAGGTTGTTGAGTACGCTCACGATCACGGCGTTGTTGTAGAGGCTGAGCTCGGTACACTTGCCGGTATCGAGGATGAGGTTGTAGTTGAGTCCGGTAAGGAAGCATACACAAGACCTGAAGAGGTTGAGGAATTCGTTTCGAGAACAGGATGCGACTCCCTCGCTATCGCTATCGGTACTTCACACGGTGCATATAAGTTCACAGCAGCTCAGTGCACACGTAATGCAGACGGTATCCTTGTACCTCCGCCGCTCAGATTCGACGTTCTCGAAGAGTGCATCAAGAGACTGCCCGGTTTCCCTATCGTTCTCCACGGTTCTTCTTCAGTTCCTCAGGAGTTCGTTAAGATGGTTAACCAGTATGGCGGCAACATGCCTGATGCAGTTGGTATCCCTGAGGAGCAGCTCCGTGAGGCAGCTAAGCTCGCAGTCTGCAAGATCAACATCGACTCCGATATCCGTCTTGCAATGACAGGTAACATCCGTAAGTATTTCGCTGAGCATCCCGATCACTTCGATCCCCGTCAGTACCTTAAGCCCGCTCGTCAGGCTGTTAAGGAGATGGTTGCTCACAAGATCAAGTACGTTCTCGGTTCAGACGGAAAGATCTGATCAGCAGTTTAATTGCAGTTCAAAGGGGTTGCCCTGCGGGGCAACCTCTTTTTGAATAATAAAGAAACCAAGGGGGATCACATGGACTCAATACTCCGCAAAGCAGAACTGTTTACCCGGGATTGCCTGAAATATGATATTCCCAGGCTTAAGGCTGAAGTGCTCCCTGATGACGTAAAGAGGGAAGAGAACGATCTGTACGACGTGTATTACACGGCCGGATCGCCTGATGCAGATGAAGCATATTTCCTCATTCACGGAGGCGCATTTGTCTATGGGGACAAGATAAACGACCGCAATTTCGGGATGCGTCTGGCGAAGGAGTCAGGCATACCCGTAGTTAACGCAAACTATTCCCTGATGCCTGCTGTCGGACTCGAGGAACAGCTCGAAGAACTGGACAGGATCATAGAGACAGTTGAGAAGAAGTTCGGGTACAGTCACCTTCACTTTACGGGCGATTCCGCAGGCGGCTATCTTGCGATGATGTGTGCCCTGAGGCATAAGAATGCAAAGTCCGCCTCTCTCATCTGCGGCTCGTACAGGAACGACAGAAATGATTTTCCCGGTGCACTTTTTGCGAAGGACGGGAATGAGATCCCTGACTGGTACTACGACCTAACCCTAAAGGCAGATGAGCTGAAGGGGATGGACGTGGCCATAATTACGGGCGAGAACGATTTCCTTAGAGAGCAGAACAGGGAACTTGCTGCGCTGCTTGAAGGGGAATGCATATTCTACGATGCGCCCAATAAGGACGGACGCAACATGGAGCACGTTTTCCCTATAACAAATCCCGACTGGCCCGAGGGAGTCAGGACGATTGAGATCATATCTTCGTTTGCTCGTAAGTCTTGTTAATAAGCTTCGATATCGGCTTGTAGATCCAGAACGTCACGAAAGCAACCGCAATACCCTTGAACAGATTGAATGGCACGAATCCCCAAAGGATGAGTGTCCATTTGTCTTTTATGAGGGAGTTTACAGAAAGGCACATATTGACGATGCCCTCTGTCGTGAATCCGAGGACGCTTCCATACAGGGGAAGTGTCACGAAATAGTTCAGCGGGATAGCGGCAAGCGTGAGGGCAGCCGTCGCACTGAGCATCGAGATTATCGCGCCCTTTCTTGTTCTGATCTTGTTGTAGATCATGCCGGCGCTGAAAACGTAAATGCTTCCCGTGAGGAAGTTGGACAACTCGCCGATACCGGATGTTGCGGATACGGGAAGATGGATAAGGTTCTTCAGAAGCTCGATGATAACGCCGTAAGCAGGGCCTAATGCAAACGAACCTACGAGAACCGGTATCTCGGAAAAGTCGAACTTGAGGAACGGCGGCATAAAGGGAAGTGCTATCTCAAGATACATGAGGATAACAGCGAGAGCTGTCAGGATAGCTGCCGATGCGATACGGCGGTTCTGTTTTTTTCTCTTGTTGGGATCTAATTGTTCAGGCATAAAAAACTCCTTTCATCCGGACTTTACCGTCGGCCGCAGAATCTCACTGCGTCAGTCCTGCCGTAATATTTTGCAGGAGTTGCGGGCTATAACCGCCGGTCGGGGAATTGCGCCCCGCCTTGGAACAAAAGTGATTATATGCCTAAGGAATAGATTTGTCTACTCGTCGTCGGGAAGGATCTGGCATCTGCCGTAATAGGCCTCGAGAGACATATTGTTCTCGTGGAGATATGTCGCGAGTTCCTCTCCGACATACCTGTAGTGCCATGCCTCGTCATCGTAGCCTGTCTCGTTGATGAAATCGGCTGTATAACGCCTGATAAATCCGTAACGGTGACAGTTCTCGTTGACCCACTGGCCTACCGTTGTCGAACCGAAATCATCCGTATAAACTGTCTGTCCTGCCGGACACAGATCGAGCGCGAGACCGAGCTGGTGCTCTGACCTGCCCTGGTATGCGTTGCGCTTGACTGCAAACTTAACGCCTCTGTTATTGATGGCGCGCGTGAAGAGAGCTCTCTGCGTTGAAAAACTCCTGTATCCCGAAACAAGATAGAGTCCCTGACCGGTCGCCTCCATACATGCATCGTACAGCTCGAGGTACGCATCCGCAGCGATCTGACGTAGCTTCTGGTTCTTCGAATAAGGCACATCGACCAGATCGTAAGGAACATATTCAGAAGTCAGAGTGTAATACTTGTTTACGAGAACGGCGTAATCATCAGGATCTGTCACGACCGTGGCACGGACAGACCTGGGATCAACGAAACCGTTATACCACTTCACAGTCTTGAGCGTAGCCTCCACATATGTGGGGACGGGCGTGGGAGACGGTGTGGGCGTTGGCGAAATGGTCGGAGTAGGGGAAAGCGTCGGAGTCGGCGTTGTCTCGAAGGTGACCGTTGCGATGACGGATACTGAATCGTTCCCGTCTTCTATCTCATCCGGAGATGTAAGATCGCAGCCGGCTGCAGCAGTAAGCATCAGCAGGCCCAAAGATATTGAAATCACTGTATATACAAAAAAACGTCGGGACATAAATGATCCCATCCTCTCTTCCAAAATTGCCTAATTGTCCTAATAATTATACATCTTTTCTGCTATAATAATACGCGGTTAAAATTCACCAGATGTGAAAGGATATCTTTAATATATGGAAATATGTGCTGTAGTAATGGCGGCAGGCAAGAGCACGAGAATGAAGTCAAATCATTCCAAAGTTGTTTTTCAGGTGGCAGGCAAGCCAATTATCAAGTGGGTTTCGGATGCCCTTTTCGAGGCCGGATGCAGTGATCAGGTTTATGTTGTAGGAGACCAGCAGGAGGAGATAAGGAATATTCTCGGTGAGCATGTTGCTTATGCTTTCCAGGAGAAGAGACTCGGAACCGGACACGCAGTTATGCAGGCGGCTCCTTTTCTTGAGGGAAGAGACGGATACGTCATCGTTCTCCCCGGCGACTGCCCGATGGTAACATCTGAGACGATCAGGAAGGCAATCGACATGACGGCAGAGGGCGGATACGCAGCTACTGTTGTTTCGGCTGTTGCAGAGGACCCTGCAGGATACGGAAGACTCGTAAGGGATGAGAACGGCAACGTCATCAAGATCGTTGAGCACAGGGACTGCACAGAGGAAGAACTCAAGATCAGAGAGATCAATTCCTCAATGTATGTATTCAGCACTCCGCTGCTCCTCTCGGCTCTGGGAAGACTCGGCGCAGAGAATGCACAGAAGGAGTATTACCTTACAGATACTATCGGAATACTGATCGGCGACGGACACAAGGTGGGTGTTGCGATCTGCGATTTCGATGACACGAGGGGAATCAATGACCGTAAGCAGCTCTATGAGGCAACAAAGCTTATGAACAGAAGGATCATCGCCCGTCATATGGCGGAAGGTGTTCAGTTCCTCGATATGAACTCCACATGGGTTCACCACCAGGTCAAGATCGGAAGGGATACGGTAATCCTTCCCGGCTCCACTCTGATGGGCGAGACAGTCATCGGTGAGAACTGTATCATCGGTGAGAACACAAGACTTGATAACGTCACCGTAGGTGATGACACGACGATCGATTCCTCCATCGCTTCTCACAGCGTCATCGGATCTGACTGCCGTATCGGACCCTTCTCTCACATCAGACCTGACACGGTCATCAAGGATCATGTCACGATCGGTGCATACGTTGAGGTCAAGAACTCAAAGATCGATGAATATACACGTGCAAGACACCTTACATATGTAGGCGATTCCACGGTCGGCAAGAACGTTAACTTCGGATGCGGTACGATTACCTGTAACTTCGACGGTCAGGACAAGGTCGGATGCACTATCGAGGACAACGTATTTATCGGAGGCAATTCGAATATCGTATCCTCTGTCGTTCTCGGCAAGGACAGCTACATCGCTGCAGGCTCCACTATCACGGAAGATGTTCCGCCCCTTGGACTCGGTATCGGAAGATCCAAGCAGGTCAACAAGGAGGAGTGGGTTGCCAAGAAGAGCCGCATGAGAGGAGCAAACTACATCAGGCTGGACGACAAGCGTTCGGAGGTCTGATATGTGGCTGATCGTCGGATTAGGCAATCCCGGCACCAAGTACTATAAGACGTGGCACAATATGGGTTTTCTCGCCATTGATCTTCTGGCTGAGAAGACCGGTATCACTATCGGCAAGTCCAAGTTCGAAGGCGAATACGGAAAGGGCAAGATAGAAGGGGAGGATGTCGTTCTACTCAAGCCTTTTACCTATATGAACCTGTCGGGTATATCGGTATCCCAGGCTGCCAGGTTCTTCAAGGCAGAACCGTCGCACATAATAGTCATCTACGACGACATCGATATCGCCCGCGGCAAGATCCGCGTGAGGACAAAGGGTTCCGCAGGAACACATAACGGAATGAAGTCCATCATTGAGCAGCTGGGAACAACAGAGTTCCCGAGAGTCAGGATCGGTACAGGTCCTGTTCCCGAGCACTGGGATCTGGTGGATTATGTTCTGAGCAACGTCCCTGAAGATCAGAGGGTAGAAGTATTTGAATCTTTTGAAGCGGCAGTGGAAGCCGTAAAGGATATTATCAAAGGAAAATATGAATGATATAACAAAACACCTGCTGAGCCTGATAAGCAAAGATCATGCGCTTATGGAGGCGGCAGGAAAGATAAGGCCCGGTGTTCATCTGAATATACGCGGGCTGTGTGAAGAGCAGAAGGGTTTCGTTATCTGCGCACTTGCTAATAAACTCGGGAAGAAACCGGTGATCATCGTTCCCGATGCTCTGCGGGCAAGAGAGATGGCAGATTCCGTAAAGCCCTATGTCGATGGGGAGGTAGTTATTCTGCCGCCGTCTATGCTCACGCTTGTTTCGGCATTCGCAGGTTCCAGAGATGATGAGATAGAGAGGATCGCGGCGTTGTCAAGGATCGCATCCGGCAATTACGGTGCTGTCATTCTTCCCGGCGAGACACTAATAAATAAGATACCTTTATCAAGCGATATTCAGAAGAGATGCATCGAGTTTGAGCTCGGCAGCGTGGAGGGTCCATCCAATCTGAGCAACAGGCTCTCGGAGGCGGGATATGAGCGCGTCAGCAGCGTAAGCGTCAAAGGCGAATTCTCCTGGCGAGGCGATATCGTTGACGTCTTTCCGCCCGATATGGAACAGCCTGTCAGGATCAGTTTTTTTGATGACGAAGTTGACCAGATCAAGATCTTTGATCCCGACACGCAGCGTTCATCCGATTCGATAAAGACCGTAACCATCTGTCCTGCGACGGAGTTTTTCATCGCGGAAGATGAGAGGGAATACGCAGCGGAACAGATAATGAACCAGGCCGAGACTGAGATCTCGCGCATGTCCGGCAAAGGTGAGGCGGTCAAGGTGGCGAGACTCCTGAGGGAGAACGCCCGCAAGGATTCCGAGGCGATAAAGCAGGGGATGCGTGTTACCGGTTTTGCGAAATGGATATCCTGCGCGGTAAAGTACACATGTTCCATCCTGGACTACCCGTTCACCGACAGCGTTCTTTTCCTGTCCGAACTGTCTGAGACCGACAAGAGAATGGGCATGTATCAGGCAGAGTACGCACTGAGGTGCCAGAACTCCTCTGAGGTGGGAATGGCCCCCTTCTCGGCAAGGAACTCCGTGTTTGAGAAGAGCAATATCATGAGAAGGTTAGACCGCGGTGAAGCGATCGCAGTGTCGTGTTTCGGGTCCGGTTTTGCAGGCGGGATCGCGTGTTCGCTGACGGGTTTCCCGCAGGAGAGTTATAACAGGCGCATAGATGAGCTCGCTGACCTTATCAAGTTAGATAATGATAATAAAGAAAGGCGTCTCTTCTTCTTTATCGGTGAGAGCACGAGAGCTGAGGACCTCAGGAAGGAACTGGCGGAACGAAGCTGCTATCCCGAGTTACTGATGCCTTCGATCCGCACCGGCTTTACATATCCGGCGCTTGGAATATCGGTCTTCGGCGAGCAGGATCTTTTTGGTCAGGGACGCATTACAAAGCCGAAGAAAAAGAACTCAGCCAGACTTACGTTTATCGGTGAGATCAAGGTCGGTGATTATGTCGTTCATGATGATTACGGAATCGGAAGATATGAGGGTATAGAGAGCCGCAAGGTCGACAAGGAAACGAGGGATTTCCTGAAGATAGTTTATGCGAAGGATCAGATAGTCTATCTCGTTCCTGAGCGTATGGATCTTCTGCAGAAGTATATAGGTCCGGGTGATAAGGAACCGAAGCTGTCAAAGCTGGGCGGAAGCGATTGGACAAACAAGGTCGAGAAAGCACAGAGAAGCATCAAGAAGACTGCGTACGATCTGCTCAGTCTCTATGCTGTCCGCGATGCGACGGAGGGGTTCGAGCATTTCCCTGACAGTGAGGAGCAGAAGGCTTTCGAGGAAGCATTCCCGTTTGTTGAGACGGAGGATCAGATCCGCGCGATAAATGAGATCAAGCACGACATGGAGAGCAAGAGACCGATGGACAGACTCCTTTGCGGCGATGTCGGTTTCGGTAAGACTGAGGTCGCAATGAGGGCGATGATCAAGTGTGTCATGAGCGGAAAACAGGCGGTTATGATCGCCCCGACGACACTTCTGGCGCAGCAGCATTACGAGACTATGATAAGACGCTGCGGATCACTTCCGGTCAGCATCGTTCTCCTGTCCAGATTTGTTCCCGCGGCAAAGCTAAAGACGAATATATCTATGATCAAGAGCGGCAAGGCGGATATCATCATCGGCACGCACAGGGCGCTGTCGGAGGATATCGTCTTTAAGGATCTGGGACTTCTCGTAATAGATGAGGAGCAGAGGTTTGGTGTTAATCACAAGGAGAAGATAAAGAATATACGTAAGAATATCGATGTTCTCTCTTTATCCGCGACGCCGATTCCGAGAACTCTCCATATGTCACTTTCGGGTATCAGGGACATCTCCATGATCGAGGAGGCGCCGATAAACAGAAGGGCAGTGCAGACGTATGTAATGGAGTACGACGACGATATCGTCATCCAGGCATGCCTCAGGGAGATCGGAAGAGGCGGTCAGGTGTTCTATCTCCACAATGCCATCCGCAATATAGATACTGTTACGCAGAGACTTGCGGAGAAGATGCCGGGAGTCAGGGTGATCTATGCGCACGGCAAGATGAATGAGCAGGAATTAGAGCAGATCATAATGGATTTTGCGGCCGGTAAATACGACATCCTCGTCTGCACGACGATCATCGAGAACGGCGTGGACATGCCGAATGTCAACACGCTTATCGTTGAGGATGCAGACAGATTCGGTCTGGCGCAGCTCTATCAGATAAAGGGGCGTGTAGGCAGATCTGACAGGCAGGCATACGCATATATCACGTATGATCCGGACAAGATACTTAAGGAAGATGCGGCAAAGAGACTTGAAGCAATCAGGGAGTTTACCGAGCTCGGCTCGGGCGTAAAGATAGCAATGCGAGACCTCGAGGTCCGCGGTGCCGGAAGCCTTCTGGGCGCTGAACAGCACGGCATGATGGAGGCCATCGGATATGAGCTTTACTGCAGGATGCTCGACGAAGAGATCTTCAGGCTCAAGAAGGAAGGCGGGGAAGAGATTGCGGAGCGTGCTCCTGAGGTCCCTGTCAGCATCGATTTCGAGTGCCATATCCCGTCCGGTTATATCGTCAATGAGAGTGACAGGATGATCATTTACAGGAAGATATCTGATGTCGCTGACAAGGAAGAATATGATGACCTTCTCGATGAGGTTACGGACAGATTCGGAGATCCGCCGAGGCAGGTCGGTATGCTCGCAGGCATATCGGTAATCCGTCATATGGCTGCGCTGCTCGGATTCAGAAAGGTGGATATCAAGAACACCGGAGTCCGAATGATCTTTGACCCTTCAAAGCCGATAGATATGAAGTCGATAAGCACTCTGATGAGCGATCCGAAGATGTCGGAACGCGTCAGGATAGACGCTGTCAGGGAGACCGAACTCGTTTATAAGCCCGTTTCTGTGCAGAATGAACTAACGATAGAAGAAGTTATTCGTATACTTTGTATTTTATCTGAGAACAAATCTGTGGTATAAATACTTTGATAATCCAAGTATTTTTCGGAGGAAGGCTTAATGTCTGACAAAAATGAACTCTATGAGAAGCAGCACGCCAAGGGAAAACTCCACGCAATAGAGCGTTTGGAGAAGATCTTTGACGATGGCAAATATCAGGAACTGACAGAAGAGAGCAAGCGTGACGGCGTCATCTGCGCAACAGGTAAGGTTGCCGGAAAGCAGGTCGTTGTCGCTGCACAGGACTTCACATGCAAGGGCGGATCTCTCGGTCTTCAGCAGGGCAAGAACATTGCTGAGGCTCAGGATTTTGCTTTCAAGAAGAAGTGCCCGTTTATCATGATCAACGACTCCGGCGGAGCCCGTATCCAGGAGGGTGTAGATGCCCTTGCAGGTTACGGAGAGATCTTCTACCGCAATGTACGCGCGTCAGGTGTTATCCCCCAGATCTCAGTTATCACAGGACCCTGCGCCGGAGGTGCTGTCTACTCTCCCGGAATTACAGACTTTATCTTTATGGTCAAGAACATCGGTCAGATGTATATCACAGGTCCCAAGGTCATCAAGCAGGTAACAGGTGAGGACATCACAGCTGAGGCTCTTGGTGGATATACGGCTCATATGGAGAAGAGCGGCGTATCTCATTTCGGATACTACGATGAGGAATCGTGCTTCAAGTCAGTCCGCTATCTCATCAGCATCCTGCCCTCAAACAACAGGCAGAAGATGCTCATCATGGACAAGGATGCGTACAAGAAGGCTATGCCGTTCGATTTCGAGTTGCCCGAGGGAGACAACGCTCCTTACGATATGCACAAGCTCATCGAGAATGTCTTTGATGACGATTCCTTCATGGAGGTTCAGCCCTTCTTCGCAACAGAGATCATCGTCGGTTTTGCAAAACTCTATGGCATGACAGTCGGCGTCGTCGCAAACGACCCTTCATCTTTTGCAGGCGTTCTGAACTGCGACACATCAGACAAGGCTGCCCGCTTTGTAAGATTCTGCGACTCGTTCAATATCCCCGTTATCACCCTGACAGACGTTCCCGGATACATGCCCGGATCAGATCAGGAGTACAAGGGCATCATTCGCCACGGTGCGAAGCTCCTCTATGCTTTTGCCGAGGCAACAGTTCCGAAGATCAATGTCATCGTCCGCAAGGCTTTTGGCGGCGCGTATATCGCAATGAACAGCAAGCACCTGGGTTCAGACATCGTTATGGCTTGGCCCTCCGCTCAGATCGCTGTTATGGGTGAGGCCGGCGCTGTCGAGATCCTCTACGCGAAACAGATCAAGGCCATGCCCGAGGAAGACCGCGCTGCCTTCATCAAGGACAAGCAGGAAGAGTACCGTAGGAATGTCGTTGGCTACAAGTTCGCCATGGACCGCGAGTACGTCGACGAGGTCATCAAGCCCCAGGAGACCCGCGAGAAGCTTTACCAGGCAATGATGGACTGCCGCAGGATCAAGAACCTGAAGCACGTAAGGCCGATTAGAAAGCACGGGAATATTCCGCTTTGATTTTTGTTTTAGTGTAGTGTAGTTCAGTTTAGTATAGTTTAGTATAGTTTAGTATAGTTTAGTTAAGCTTAGTGTAAGTGTAGTTCCGGAGGCTGTCTTCTTGTTGAAGGCGGCCTCTTTTTTGCGTGGGGGGAGGATAGTTCAGAAGTTAAGATGTTGGTGTGGTCAAAATGGTACCCGCTATGTGCACCCCAGGTGACTATACTGAGGTGAATTATGCTGTTTTTTAGGTTGATTTCACCCCAACTTGACCACCCGGGGTGCGCTGGTTGGGTGGTAAATTGAGTTCCCTGCCTGCAGCCTGACGTTTACATCCGGCAAATCTGTAATACTTATTGTTGAGGTGATTATATGTTATTTTCTGTTTTTGACGTAACAACTCTGCTATAATAATGAAGCTTGATAAATGCCTCCATAGTTTAATGGATAGAACTACAGTTTCCGGTACTGTTGGTGCGGGTTCGATTCCTGCTGGGGGTGCCAAGACGCTCATAATGCCTTCCGGGATTCATGCCTCGGTGCTATCGCACCTCCGGCAAAAGAAATCCCGGAAGGCATTATTCGCTCAGCAGGGGATTCAACAGTTATGTGAGTTTAAGGATTTCTTGTTACACAAAAACTCGTCTGAAATGATTTTTTTTGTAACGACTTGTGTAAATTTGGCCTGATTTACACAAAAAAGCTTTTGAAATCGATTTTTGTGTAACAGCTTGTGTAACAAATCAACATCAGTTTCATTTGCAACAAAAAACCGCCTCACATGTGAGGCGGTCTAATCGTTACACTACTTAACCTGACTTACTCAACTGCGTCATCAGCGATAATGGTGTCGCCAGACAGGTTTGTGAACTCAGCCTTCTTCTGTGCGAGTTCAAGAGCTCTGCGTGCTTCTTCTTCAGCCTGCTGAGCTGCGAGTCTTGCTTCTTCTTCAGCCTTTCTTGCTGCAGCCATAGCTTCCTCAGCCTTCTTTGCTGCGGCCTCGGCCTTCTCTCTAGCGATAGCAGCTGCCTTCTGAGCTTCTTCTTCAGCCTTCTCAGCTGCGATCCTATTATCTTCTTCGATTCTCTTCTTCTCAGCGAGCTCGTACTCTTCTTCAGCAGTCTTTGTAGCCTGCTTTGCTTCTGCGAGACGTGTCTGAGCGCTCTTTGCCAGCTCGTCAGCCTGGGAAGATGCATTGATTGCTTCCTTCTCAAACTCTTCAGCTGCGGTCTTTGCTTTCTCTTCGGCTGTCTTTGCGGCGATTCTTGCATCGAGCTCTGTCTTCTTCTGTGTAGCGAAAGCCTTAGCTTCCTGAGCCTTTGCAGCAGCTACAGCAGCTAACTCTGCGGCCTTGTCTGCCTCTGCCTGAGCAGCGTCAGCGGCTGTAAGAGCTGTCTGGTACTCGCCGTCTGCAGCGACAGCAGCCTTATCAGCTTCCTCAAGAGCCTTGACTGTTGCTTCGAGAGCCTTGCCAGCCTCAACAACTGCATTCTTTGCCTCTTCAGACTTTGTTGCAGTAGTCTCAGCTTCCTTCTCGGCGCGCTCCTCGCGGTTCTTAGCCTTGCTCAACTCGATCTTAGCCTTCTCAGCTGCCAGTGTTGTTGCAGTCTTTGATCTTCCGCCAAAAGAAGGAGCAGAGGATTCTAACCTCTCTGAACCGGAAGATGAACCCGGACGTCCGGGCTGCTGCATAGCGGCCATTGCCTGAGCTCTGTTGATAGACGCTGACGGCGGACGCTTGATGGGAGCCTTGAGACCTACAGGTGCTGCAGACTTGGGCTCTTCCTTGACAACTGAAGATTCGGAAACGTCATCAGACTTGCGTGACTCTTCCATAGCCTTCCTTGCTTCGATCTGTGCCTTGGCAGCAGCGGCACGCTCTCTTGCGTAATTAGCCGCCGGATTATTAATCTTTGAAACATTAGCCTTCTCAGCTTCGGGACGACTTCCCGAATTACCTGCAGATGAATTACCTGCAGCTGAGAGTCCGACAGCAGGACTTGCCAGCTTACTGCCATTCTTACCCTTAAATGCATCAATAATACTTGACATAGCAACCACCCTTAACAGAAATTTTGTGAACAAACTGTTAATATATATTATACTTTCATAACAAATTATTACAAGTTATATCAATTAGATTTCGTCATTATTTTTTGGTGGTAAAATATCAAATCATCGTGGGAAGCTGGAGGTAACAGATACTGTGAAGAGATTAGCTGTCTTGTTTGCTGCGGCTGCTCTGACCTTTAGTTTCTGCAGTTGTACGGGAGAGTCCAATCCCGAAGCGCTTCCCGGGGAGATCACTGTTACAGGAATTATGTTAGACAACGTTGGGAATGTGTTAATGCCATGAAGAAATTACTCAAATACATTATTCTTTTCTGCATGATCATCTGCATGACTTTTGGTCTTGCGGCATGCAGCTCAGCCTGCGGAACGTCACAGGCTCCTGCGAATGAACTCGTGGGGACATGGGAAGGGACCGGAAATGAAGTATCCACGATCACTTTCAGGAACAACGGCATGTGCATCGATGATGCCGGCAGCGCGAAGATAGAAGGCCCGTATACCATCAATGAATCAATGAAGTTCGTTAAGGTTAAGGATGAGGAGACCGGACTCGAGTTTGCTTACAGCTATACACTCACCGGAGACAGCCTTGTTCTGCAGATGGATCTGGGATTCCCGAGGACATTTAAGAGAGTAAAGTAATGCTGAAAGAGACATATACTGAAGAGATAAATACGGAACGCCTCCTCCTCAGACGGTTTACTGAAGATGACGCAGATTCTGTTCACAGGAACTGGGCGTCTGATCCCGATGTTCAGATCAATTACGGGGAACCCGTTTATGAGACGGTTGAGGATGTCAAAGGTCTGCTGGACAAGTACATACAGGGATACGGCAATCCCAACTATTACCGGTGGGCTGTTATTCAGAAGGATTCGGGGGAGTGTATCGGTCAGATAGCGTATTTCCTGGTGGATGCGCGGAACGGTTTCGCAGAGATCGAGTACTGTATCGGTACCGGTTTTCAGCGCAAGGGGTATGCCACCGAGGCGTGCAGGGCGGTGATCGGTTACGGATTCAGGACGATAGGCCTTCACAAGGTGCAGATATGCTGCAGGACCACCAATACAAAGTCGAGAGGTGTTATCTCGAAATGCGGTTTCACATATGAGGGGACTCTCCGCGACTACTTCAGGATGGAAGACGGGTCTTACGAGAGCAGGATGTATTTCTCGATCCTGGCTGACGAATACAAAGACTGATTACTCTTCTATCTCTCCGTTAGGCTTGCGCTTCATCTTGATGCTCTCGAGGAACATCTTGCTTATCTGTGCCCTTCCTTCATCGGTGTTGAGATCGGCCATATTCATATCGCCGTGACTTACCTTTGTCAGTATCTGGATATAGACCTCACCGAGCGTGTAGGTGATTGCTGCGGCTGTGGCACCTGATATTGCAGCGCCTGCGGCGGTTCCTGCACCCGGAATGAGCTTTAAGAGGTTGCTCACAACCGTTCTTCCCAAAACAGTCGCTCCGGCTGACCCGATAGTTCCTGAAATAACTGTCATGAGTGTGCCCTGATCAACAGGGAAACCGAAGGCAGCAGTTATGCCCGCAAGCATCGCGATCTGGTCGGGAACGAGCACTGCGGCATCAGCCATGGGGAGCGGGATTGCGCCTGCGGCAGCGGCACCTGTTGCGGCTGTTGCAACGATGGCGCGCGCCTTGCGGACCTTGAGTGCGAGATTTGCTTTCTCGAGTGCGATAAATGTATCTTGAATAGCCTCGGGAAGGATCTGTGCCATGATCTCGGCAAGATCATCAATTCCGTAAGCTTTCTTGACTATTCCGGCATCGATGACATAGTCCTTCGCAAGGACGGGAACGATAGCCGAAACGGGCATATTCTCTGCCTCGATGACCTTCTTCAGGTTCTCCGCATCCTTCTTTGAGAACGACTGTGTCATGACTATGATGACGGGAACATTGTAGCCCTTTATCTTGTCGGCGATCTTCTTCAGAAGAGCTGCTTCGGAGGGCTCAAATCTGTGGGAAGCCGTGTTGACGCAGTAAAGGATGCAGTGGATCTCGTTGCCTTCGATATCGTCAGTGAAACAGTCTTTGATAACCTTTATTACCTGCTCAGAGAGCGAGGAAAAATCATTCTCTCCGCGAAGCTCGAGGCCGGGAGTATCGTATAACGCAAGCGGGAAATCCTTCTTCTCAACGCGGACGATATCGGATGTAACGGGACGTCCGATGCCTGTCCTTACGAGGGAGTCTCCAAAGATGCTGTTTATGAGCGTGCTCTTGCCGACGCCCGTCTTTCCGAGCACCATAATGTTGAGCTTGGGCATCTTCTCAAACTCTTCCTTAACGGTGGATATGATTTTATCCACAACTTCCTTATTGAGCATTTCCGCCATTTGATACCTCCTTGGCCTTAACTGCTGAAGAACTCATCTCCCGCATGAACATATCTGATATCAGTTTCTTTGTCTCGGGTGTCTCCATTTCCTCTTTCTTGATCTCACCCGTATAGATGCCCGTAAGCACCTTTATATATGTCTCCCCGAGCGCGTAAGTCACGCTCGCGATCGTCGTTCCCGACATTACAAGTCCGATTCCCGGAATTATCTTGAACAGGCTGTACTTGAGATTCTTCCCGAAAACAGTCGGTCCGATCGCATTTATGGTTCCGCTGATTATGGACGAAGTCTCCTTATCGATCCTCAGACCAAAGGCGATCGAAATGCCGACGAGCATGGCGATCTGGTCCGGAATAACGATGCTCGAATCCGCGATCGGAATAGGGAGAACGCCTGTCGCTGCAGCCGTGATCGTCGCGGTCGTAACTGCAACCCTTGCGCGCTTCGTCTTGAGTGCGAGGTTCGCCGACTCAAGCGCGATAAACGTGTTGCGGATAGAGTCGGGAAGTATGTCTGCCATCTTCTCCGTCAGCGTATCGATTCCGTACGGCGGAATGATAATGTCTTCGTCAAACTCATACTCGTCAGCCAGTACCGGGATTATTGCGGAGATCGGGAGATTCTCGGCCTCGATGACCTGCTTCATCTCCTCAGCATCAGACCTCGAAAATGACTGCGTGAGAACAATGATAACGGGCACGTTATACTCTTTTGTCTTGTCGAGTATTCCCCTCAGAAAATCCGACTCGGCCCCTTCAAACCTGTGCGAAGCGGTGCTTACGCAGTACAGGATGCAGTGGATCTCGTTGCCCACGATCTTGTCGTTAAAATACTCATGGATAAGCTTTGTGATCTGCTTAGACAGTGCCTCGAAATCGTTCGCCCCCGTCAGCTCAAGACCGGGCGTATCATACAGAACGAGCGGGATACCCTCCTGCTCAACCTTGACGATGCTGTTGGTAACCGGCTTTCCGGTTCCGGCCTCGACCATCTTCTCTTCGAAGATCCTGTTGATGAGAGTACTTTTGCCGACACCTGTCTTACCGAGGACCATTATGTTCAGGCTTGCCAGGTTGTCGTATTCATTATTGATCTTGGACATAACCTGATCTGCAATGCCACGGGGACTTAATCTTGCCATAGTGATCCTCCAACGAATATATGTGATAATTTTACAACATAATCGGTATAAATAACATATAATGCAGTAGGCAACGCAGTAAACGGAGGTAATATTTATGGATCTGCCAAAAGACCCGGTAATGCTCTTAAGTTTTGTTAATATGAAGCTCAGGGATGAGTACAGCTCCCTCGACGAAATGTGCAGTTCTCTCATGCTGGATAAAGAGAATATCTGCAGCAAGTTAGCCGAAGTTAACTATATATACGACGAAGAGCTCAATAAATTTGTGTAATAAATATTCGGGAAGCATATTATAATAGGCACGGATAAAAATAATTTCGGAGGAAATATATATGAGACAGAAACCAGTAGTATTGATGGTCCTCGACGGATACGGCATCTCTGAGAACCCTGAGGCTAATGCTGTTGCAATGGCCAAGACGCCTGTAATGGACAAGCTGAGAGCAGAGTGTCCTTACGTTAAGGGCTTTGCATCAGGTCTTGCAGTCGGACTTCCCGACGGACAGATGGGCAACTCGGAAGTTGGTCACATGAACATCGGTTCAGGAAGAATCATCTATCAGGACCTCACACTCATCACGAAGTATATCGAGGATGGAGTCTTTTTCGAGAACGAGGAGCTCCTCCGCGCGATCAATAACTGCAAGGAGAAGGGATCAGATCTCCATATCTGGGGTCTCCTTTCGGACGGCGGCGTTCACAGCCACAACACGCATCTTTATGCGATCATCGAGATGTGTAAGAAGAACGGTCTTGACCGTGTTTATGTACATCCTTTCTTTGACGGACGTGATACTCCTCCGGCATCAGGCAAGGATTATCTCCAGGCTCTCGTTGACAAGATGGCTGAGATCGGCTGCGGCAAGGTTGCATCAATGTCCGGCCGTTACTACGCTATGGACAGAGACAATAACTGGGACCGTATCCAGAAGGCTTACGACTCACTCGTTATCGGTGAGGGTGTCAAGGCGACAGATCCCGTTGCTGCAATGCAGGCATCTTACGATGAGGGCGTAACTGATGAGTTCGTTCTTCCTACAGTTATCGTTAATGACGATGGTACTCCCGTATCTCTCGTTAAGCCTGATGATTCCATCATCTTCTTCAACTTCCGTCCTGACCGCGCTCGTGAGATAACAAAGGCTTTCTGTTTCGCTGATTCAGATATCGAGGCACAGGCAGGTTCAGCTGATGATCCGAAGTGCATCAAGTTCCTGAAGCGCCACAACGGATTTATGCCTCTGACATATGTCTGCTTCAAGGATTACGATGAGACGATCCCCAACAAGTTCGTCGCATTCAAGAAGGAAGAGGTTGTCAATACACTTGGTGAATATCTTGCAGACAACGGACTCAAGCAGCTCAGGATCGCTGAGACAGAGAAGTACGCACACGTTACATTCTTCTTCAACGGCGGTATCGAGGAGCCCAACAAGGATGAGGACCGTACACTTGTTAACTCACCCAAGGTTGCTACATATGACCTCCAGCCTGAGATGAGCGCACCCGAGGTTTCGGAGAAACTCGACGCAGCTATTACTTCAGGCAAGTATGATGTAATCATCATCAACTTTGCTAACCCTGACATGGTCGGACATACAGGTGTTCTTTCCGCTGCCATCGAAGCAGTCGAGAGGATCGACCAGTGCGTAGGCGCTGCTGTTGACGCAGTTAAGCAGATGGACGGAGTTCTCTTCATCTGTGCTGACCACGGCAATGCAGAGCAGATGATCAACTACGAGACAGGCGAGCCCCACACAGCTCATACAACAAATCCTGTTCCGTTCATCCTGTATAACTATGATCCTTCATATACTCTGCGTGAGGGCGGAAGACTCTGTGACATCGCTCCCACACTGCTGGAGATCATGAATCTGCCGCAGCCCAAGGAGATGACGGGTAAGTCACTCTTGATCAAAAAGGCTTAAGTAGGGCTTCCGCGGCTTCAGTCCTCGAAGATGCTTACAGTTTGCATAAACCGGAAGATACGTTGATGCTTCTGCGGAAGTCCGCCGCAAAAGCCTCGCTCAAGTGGGAATGGTTGATGCGGTAAAAATGAAAGTCAGTAAAAAGGGATCGCTCATTGTGCGGCGATCCCTTGTTTATGTAATAAGTAAACTACTCCCCATGTCAAGTACACTTGTTGAGTTTTGGTTCGATTTTTGTTAATCCTTCCCCTCCGGCAGAGGCGCGGCACAGTGCGGGCAGGTGGTATGAAGTCCGACGACATAAATGCCGCCGCAGTACTCGCATTTCTCCTGATCAACGAGCTTATCATCACACAGGACAGCCTTGTGGTAATAACTTGTCTGTACGGGTTTGAGCGTGCTGAATGCTATTCCGATGATAAACAGGAGAAATATACCTGACACCGATACTGATGCAAAAAATACGGGCTTGTTCCACGTCTTGTTCATGACATAGGAATTGAGAGAATCAAATGCATTCTCGAAAACTTCACCCACAGAGTACTTCTCGCGCTGCAGGAGCATTTTCTGAACTTCGTCATTGAACTTTTTTGTTTTCGCCTCAGTCAACACCGGGTCAGTATCATTTCCCTGCATACCTTCCCAGTACCAGTCGTCGAAACCGTCTTCCTTCGTCTCCGCGGAATAGACGATAAGCCAGTGTTTCTCATCCCTGAACCAGGATAAGTATTTGTTGTAAGCGTAGCGCTCCAGTGTGGGGTACTCATCTTTCCATGCATCGTTTGTGATAGTGATGACAACAGGCACTATGCCTGTCTGATCATAGAACTCCTCAAGTGAGTCCTGCAGATCACCGGCATTGTCAATGACTCCGAGCTGGTCATCTATGATGATATTCTTATCGCTCGGCGGATAGATCTTCTTTGGCTGTTCAAAGGAAACGCATGCCCCAAGTATGCCTATACCCAGGATAGGCGCGATCATGAAAATGAGAAATATAATGCCGACCACATTTGCCAAGGTATTCTTTTTGGTGATATCGTAATTGGAATATACAAAACAGGGCTTTTTATGGCGGTAATAGACATATCTCGTCGCACCGGCGAAAGGCGTACTGCCGGCACGATGTGAACTTCCGCCTCTGCCGCCGGAGCTTCTTGAGCTGTGAGATGAATGATGGGAACCGCCGTGCGATCCGCCGCCGTGTGAACCTCCGCCTGATGAATGGGGCATGGCATTACTCTCCTTTTTCTTTAGATGGATTTTTTTCAGTATAAAAAAATAAGGCAAAAAACACAATGCCATGTCTTTGCCAAACATATGGAGTTTGTGATATATATAATTAGGATTATTCAGGAGGTAATATATGTCATCAGCATGCGATTCATGTCCGTCAAAGAACGGATGCACTTCACAGGACTCATGTCCTTCACGCAATCAGAAAACAAATCCTAATATAAAGAGAGTCATAGGCGTAGCCAGCGGCAAGGGCGGAGTCGGCAAGTCATTTGTCACTTCTGTTATCGCTTCAAAACTCGCAAAGCAGGGATATAAGGTCGGTATCATGGATGCCGATATAACTGGTCCTTCAATACCGAGATCATTTGGTCTTAAGGGTATGCTCAGCGGAACGGAGGACAATAAGATCGTTCCCATGGAGACAAAGGACGGCATCAAGGTTGTAAGCCTTAATCTGCTCCTCAAGGACGAGGGCGAGCCGGTAATCTGGCGCGGTCCCGTTATCGCCGGTGTTATCCAGCAGTTCTGGACTGACGTTGAGTGGGGAACACTGGACGTTCTGCTCATCGATATGCCCCCGGGCACAGGCGATGTTCCGCTTACGGTGTTCCAGTCGATACCGGTAGATGGTCTTATCTTTGTTTCGACGCCTCAGGATCTTGTTTCAATGATCGTTACGAAGGCTCTGAACATGGCTCAGAAGATGAATATCAGGATACTCGGACTCGTAGAGAATATGAGCTATATCAAGTGTCCTCACTGCGATGAGATCATCAGGCTTTACGGCAATGGCGATCCTGTAAAAGCTGTTTCGGAGAAGACAGGACTTTCCATTCTCGATGAGCTTCCTCTGGATGCTGACGCAACGGCGCTTGTTGACAGCGGCAGGACGGAAGAGCTTGACCTGAACATACTTGATAACACAGTAAAGACGATCATGGAGCTGTAAGAATGAGTGAAGCAATATCATACGAGCACGTAGTCCAGTATTATGAGACTGATCAGATGGGGATCGCACATCATTCGAACTATATAAGGTGGTTTGAGGAGGCGAGGATCCACTTTTTCGATGAGATAGGTCTTGGATATAAGGAGTCGGAGAAGATGGGAATAATTAGTCCTGTTCTGGCTGTTGAAGCGAACTATAAGAACATGAGTTATTTCCAGGATACGGTGGTCATCAGCGTAAGGCTTACCGATTATTCCGGTGTCAGGCTGTCGCTCTCATATGAGGTTACTGACAAGGCGACGGGACAGCTCAGGTGCACAGGAAAGAGCAAGCACTGTTTCATCAATCCTGAGGGGAATGTAATATCACTTAAGAAAGTGGCACCCGACAGGTATAATACACTTATAAAGATGTTGGAGGATGACAATGGCTGATATAGTTATCATCGGTGCGGGTCCCGCAGGAATGTCGGCTGCAATATATGCGAGAAGAGCCGGTATGGAGACTGTCGTTTTCGAGGGGAATATGTACGGCGGACAGATCGTGAATACGCCTGAGGTTGAGAATTATCCTGCTATACAGAAGATATCGGGATTCGATTTCGCGGAGAATCTTTATAACCAGATGAAGGATCTCGGGGCGAAGGTGAAGTTCGAGCCCGTGGTTGCGATCGAAGGAGATGCGGAGACAGGTTTTACAGTAAGAAGCGAATACAGCAGCGAGCATGCGAAGGCTGTCATCATTGCGACGGGTGCGAAGAACAGGCACATCGGAATAGAGAATGAGGAGAGGCTTACAGGTCACGGAATATCTTATTGCGCGACATGTGACGGAGCATTTTTCAAGGGTAAGGAAGTCGCTGTTTTCGGAGGCGGAAATACTGCTGTGGAAGATGCGCTCTATCTGGCAAATCTGGCGAGCAAGGTCTATCTCGTTCACAGACGCAACCAGTTCCGCGCGGAGGAGACTCTGGTCAATTCTGCAAAGAGCAATCCCGTGATAGAGACAGTTACGCCTGCCATAGTTACGGGGCTCAAGGGTGACAGCAAGCTCACGGCTATTGCGGTTTCGGATGTTTCCACGGGCAGAGAACGCATGATCGATGTTGATGCGCTCTTCATCGCCATCGGTCAGATCCCGGCGGCAGCGCCTTTTGCAAATATCGTTGATCAGCAGGACGGATATATTGTCGCAGGAGAGGACTGCAAAACAAGTGCGAAGGGAATCTTCGTTGCAGGTGACGGAAGGACAAAGTCAGTAAGACAGCTCACCACGGCAGCTGCAGACGGTGCAGTCGCAGCACTTGCTGCATGTGAGTTTGCAAGAAGCTTATCTTGATGCCTGAAGACTGTTTGCAAAGATGTCTTTCACGGAGCTGTCAGTTAAGACGAGAATCGCTCCGACTATAAGAAGAAATGATGCGGCCGCAGTTGCTATAAGGTAATTGCGGCTGATCTTTTTTGATCTCATCTTGCGCTCTTCGGGTGTGGCAGTCCTGTCGGGCTTGGGCGACAGCAGAAGAGCACCGGTAACTGCCAGGAACGGAGCTGCGAAGAAGAATATCATGCATACTCCGAGCGATGCGGGTCTGCTTACCTGATTTGCTGCCTGCTGCATCAGATCACTGTCTTTAGGCATCTTGATAATGGTCGACAGCACACCGCTTATGGAATTGGTCGCAAAGTGGACCATCCACGGCAGGAGCATATTGTTTTTCTTTACCATCAGATACGCCATCGCGCCGCCCATGATCGCAGTATTCATAAACCTTACGCCATCCGTATGATGTATCCCGAAACAGACTCCGACGATCAACACGATCAGCCACTCATGCTTCAGGGAACGGAAATGCGACAGAACCGCACCGCGCTCCATGGCTTCCTCACAGATGGGTGCCATTATCGCAACTACAAAGAGGGAGACAAGGCCGTCACCTGTCAGTGCATCCTCAAGATGACTCATTATCTTTGTGAAATAATCAGGCATTATGATCGCCGCGAGATAAATGCTCATGTATCCGAAAGGGAATACACCGCCCCACAGTATGAGAGTTCCGAATACGTCTCTCAGTGACGGCTTCTTTACAGGAAATACCTCCTTGAGCGGAGTCTTCTGAAGAAGTGTATATCCGACTGAAACGGCAAGCAGAAGAAACTCCGAGAGAATGAGTCCGTATACGCCGAGCCATGACTGAAGCAGCCTGCCCGGAACCAATATCAAAAACAGAATGAAGGCAACAAATAAGGCGCCCTTCCAAGGCTGCCACCTGCTCTGCGTAGTAAGCTGTACCATACCAAATACCCCTTATAAACAAATTGAAAAAAGCACTCTGTTGTGCAATAATTATTCCATATGGCGAATTATTCCATATAAAAACTCAATTGTAAAGGAAGGCGAAGATATGAAGAAACTGACAAAGGGTATTGTTTCTGTTGCTCTTGCAGGCTCAATGATGATGTCGATCGCAGGATGCGCCAGCTTCAATCTGATCACACACAAGGAGTTTAAGTCTGCTCTTGAAGATGCTCTCAAGATGGATGAAGAGGATTACACAGAGTATAAGAACAGCACGGTAAACGGCAGTGATACAAAGCACGAGATTTATGCTGTTGACGACAAGTGCAGATATGCTTTCATCGAGTTCGATGAAGTTGAGGATGCAGTTGATTATTTTGAAGATATCTACGACGAGTTCGAAGATACCGTTAATGACGAGGATTTTGACGGCACATACAAGAAGATGTACAGCGAGAGCGGTGCTACAGGTTATATCCTTGTAGACGGCGACAGCGACAACGATGATTTCATGGACGGTAAGTGCTACGGCGGTATCTTCCTTAAGGAGAACACGATCGTTATCGTTATGGCAAACAGCAACAAGTCGAGCGATATGGAAGATATCGACGCAATGCTTTCAGCTATCGGATATCCTAAGCCCTGATAATAGTTTTTGGATTATATGGATTTTGAACTGCTCCGCCGGAAGGCGGGGCAGTTTTTTGTTGGAGCGTCCTATTTATGGGACTGGAGTGATATTTACAAACAGTTGTTCGCGTGATAGAATACACACACATCTGACCGGGGAGGTAAATATCATGAACGGAACATACAGGAGATTTGCATATGACGGCACTTTTGAAGGCTTTCTCTGCGTTGCGGTAAAGTGTATTAACCTGAGGGTGGTCCCTGAGATGATATATGTTTCGGAAGGGACTGATACTGGGGATGATATGCTCTATGTCAGGACTGATCTCAGGATCGCTTCCGAGATGAACAAGTTTATCGGGAACAGAACAAGTGCGCAGATGCAGCAGATGGTGACCGACGGATTTCTGACAGCACTGCCTGACAGGGAGAAGCTGCTTATCAGTTTTATCGCCAAGGGGATAAAGTTCGGTGCGTCTGTTGCCGATGATTATGATGATCTGGCAGTGTCGAGACTCCATGCGGCTATCCTTGATCTGTACCGTGAGGAGCAGTCGTATTTCGTGTCCACAGAGTTTATGAAGCATAACAACATACTAACGGCTTCGATCGAACCGCGCAATTATGTGCTGCCGGTTATGAAGACGGATATTATCAGAAAGACTGATTATGCGGACCTTATGATCTACGACAGGAGACACAACATGGTCCTCTATAAGCACGAGGAGACGGATGACATTGTTGATATAAGGAATCTTACGCTGCAGGCGAAGAACGACATCAGCAGGATCTGCGATGAACTGTGGACTTATCTGAGAGAGGGAAGATACTGTTCGACTCCGTACAGGTTTATCGGACACGGAGCTGACAGAATGGAGCGCATGTGGTACGTGGCAGTATGATATACTATGAGGCATATGATGCATTAGGAAGCGTGTTCACGGATGTTTGGAAGATCTATTATTCTCATAGGAATGCCGGGGTGTGGCAAGTCTACGATCGGAAGGCTGTTGTCTTCCGATTGCGGAATGAAGTTTGCAGATACTGATGATCTTCTGAAGGATAAGCTCGGGATGACACTTCAGGATTTCATCGATATGTTTGGAAGAGATGATCTTGCGAAGCAGGAAGAATCTTTTCTTAAAGAGTTGAAGATTCCGGATGAACCCATGGTTATTTCGACCGGCGGAAGTGCTGTCCTCTATCCGGATGCCATGATGCATCTTAAGAAGATCGGTACCGTAGTATTCCTTGACTGTGATCTGCCGATGCTGAGTAAAAGACTGTGGAACTTTGAATCGCGTGGTATAATCTCGCCTGAGAATCAGGACAGGGAAGCGGCACTCATGGAGCTTTACATGGTGCGTGAACCTTTGTATTACAAGTATTGTGATGTCAGGATCGATCAGGGCAGAAAGAGCCGGAGGACGATAGTCAGTCAGATAGTAAAGGGTGTTACTGAATATGAAGAAAGAACGTGATCTTATCAGGCTCACAGTAACAAAAAAGGGGGAGACAGCAATCAGGAGAGGCCACCCCTGGGTTTACGATGCAGAGATTACTGACGGTTATAACGATGATATTGAGAACGGTTCCATCGTTGATGTGGTAAGTTCAGGCGGAAGTTATCTGGGATCGGGTTTTGTCAGCAGGAACAGCAAGATAAGAGTCCGTATTCTCAGCAATAATGCAAATGAGACTTTCGGTGAGGACTTCTGGAGAAGGAGAGTCCGGTATGCGCTTGATTACCGTAAGACGGTAATGGGTGATGATTATTCCTGCTGCAGGCTCATTCACGGTGAATCAGACGGTTTCCCGGGACTCACCGTTGACAGATATAATGACCTGATATCTGTCGAGATATCTTCATACGGAACAGAGAAGATCAAGGATGTTATTTACAGCGCCCTGATCAGTGAGCTTGGCAGGGACGGAGTTGCGATACGCGGTATTTATGAACGCAACGAGAGCGCACTCAGGCTTAAGGAAGGTCTCGAACAGTATAAGGACTGGTATGGTTCAGAGCACACCGGCGACCCGAGGACTGAGATATGTGAGAACGGGATAATCTATACGGTTGATGTCTGTGAAGGGCAGAAGACGGGTTTCTTTCTTGACCAGAAATACAACAGGCTTCAGGTGGCAAAGATCGCTGAAGGCAAGACGGTCCTGGATTGTTTTACACATACCGGATCGTTTGGTCTTAATGCCGCAAAGGGTGGTGCTGTGCACGTTACATGTGTTGATGTCTCGCAGACTGCTGTCGATATGGCAAAGCATAATGCCGGGATCAATCACCTTGATGACAGGATGGATTTCATGTGTGCTGATGTATTTGATCTGCTGCCTGAACTTGCTTCAGGAAAGAGCGGATACAGGTATGATTTCATAATCCTTGACCCGCCGGCATTTACCAAGAGCAGATCAACTGCAGGCAATGCGGCACGCGGATATAAGGAGATCAATTACAGGGCAATGAAGCTCCTGCCGAGGGGCGGATATCTTGCAACATGCTCATGTTCGCATTTTATGCGTAGCGAAGATTTCAGAAAGATGTTAATATCAGCAGCGAGAGATTCCGGAAGAAGTCTGAAGCTGATAGAGGAGAGGAGAGCTTCTCCTGATCATCCCGTATCTATGAATATCGATGAGACAGATTATCTTAAGTTCTATTTATTGCAGGTGGTTTGATTATAATGAATATTCTTATTACTAATGACGACGGTTATGGTTCGTGGGGAATTGAAGCGATAGCAGCGAAGCTGTCGCAGGCTCACAATGTTTATATTGTCGCTCCTGAGGGTAACAGATCAGGCAGCGGTATGAGCGTTAACATAGCAAGCCCGCTGCAGTATAAGAAGATGAGCGAGAGAAGATTCACCTGTTCAGGAAGCCCTGTTGACTGTGTTATCGCAGGTCTTAAGACAGACTTAATAGAAGACAGGATCGATCTTGTTGTATCAGGTATCAATCACGGTCCAAATCTTGGCACCGATATTCTATATTCAGGAACATGCAGTGCGGCAACTGAAGCTACTCTTATGGGCATACCTTCTATAGCTGTCAGCCTGAACCTTGCCGGCGATAAAGACTGGGAGAAGGAAGAAAACTGGGATTTCGGTCCCTTAGCGGATTTTGTCTTTGATAATCTCGAATCACTTGTCAGCATGACAAGACCTTCTGTCAGGTATTCTTCAGTCGCTGATAAGCCCGGTATCTTTATTAATGTAAATGCTTTTGATTACGACCACTTTGAAGGCGTAAAGATCACCAACTGCTGCTTTATGAAGCACGACGGAACTGCGAAGCTCACTCTTGGCGGAGATAATAACACTGACTTTACAAGTGTATTCTGGGGAGTGCATGCGGAAGCCGCAAGACGTGAAGACTCAGATTACCAGGCATGTGAAGACGGATACGTTTCCGTATCCGCCGTGATCGCTGAACCTGTTGCTGAGTTTATTAACGACAGTAATATTACTTGGATCGTATAGGCTCGATATAATCGTTCTTTGCTGATGCGTAGATGTTCTTGTAGAGCAGCGGATGGAACAGTATAAGGAGCGGGAATATCTCAAGTCTTCCTGCAAGCATATCAAATACAAATACAAGTTTTGACAGGATGTTGAATCCTCCAAAATTGCATGTCGGTCCGACGGCATCAAAACCCGGTCCGATGTTGTTTATTGTTGCAGTTACTGCAGATAATGTTGTTGTGAGGTTATAGCCCTCGAAGGATACGATCAGAGAAGATATTACGAATATAACCGTGAAAGCTACGAAATAAACGTTTACCGAACGTACTGTATCGTGGTCTATTGTCTTTCCGTCTGACTGTATCTTCTTGATGTTCTTCGGGTGGAGAAGAGAGTTCATCTCTTTCTTTAATGTCTTGATGATAATAATGAATCGTGACACCTTGATACCGCCGCCGGTCGAACCTGCGCAGGCACCGCAGAACATCAGAAGGAACATGATGAGCTTTGATGTTGTAGGCCAGAGGTCGAAGTCGGTGGTCGAGAAACCGGTCGTCGTCATTACCGTCAGGACCTGGAAGAACGAATCGGTTATCGTAAGACCGAGCGACTCGTAAAGATGTCTGATATTGATCGCGATAATTGTTGTAGAGACGGCGATGATCGCAAGGTATACACGGACTTCGCTCATCTCAAAGCCCTTCCTGAACTGTCTCATTATTATGAAGTAGTAGAAGTTGAAGTTTACGCCAAAGAGGAGCATAAAGACTGCAACGACCCACTTGCCATACAGCGAGAAGCTTCCGAGACTGTCATTTTTGATTCCGAATCCGCCTGTGCCGGCTGTGGCGAAAGCAGTATTAACAGATTCAAACAGAGTATATCCTCCGCAAAGAAGGAATATGATCTCAAGCACAACGAGACCGATATAGATGAGATACAGGATCTTTGCTGTCTGTCTCAGCTTCGGAACGAGTTTTCCGACTGTAGGTCCGGGAGACTCCGCCTTCATGAGATTGACCTGGGAACCTCCCTTCGTAGGGATAACGGCGAGAAGGAAAACGAGTACTCCCATACCGCCGATAAGGTGGGTAGTGGAACGCCACATGAGAGATGTGTGTGACAGTGCTTCAACATCGCTCAGGATGCTGGCACCTGTCGTCGTAAATCCTGACACCGATTCAAAAAGTGCATCTATAAAACCCGGGATCTCTCCGGTAAGACAAAGCGGGATCGCACCGAAGATACTCATGAATATCCACGAGAGTGAAGTCGCAACAAGACCTTCCTTCAGATAGATGGTCGTATTCTTCGGCTTCAACATGGAAATAAGGAATCCGAAAAGGATAAGGGAAAGGGAAGTGATGATATACACGATACCTTCCTTCTCTCTGTACCATACTGAACAGATGCAGGGGATCAGCATGATGACCCCTACGATCATGGTAACTTTGCCCAGGATGTACCTGATCATCGCTATGTTCATTGCAGCACGTCCCCAATCTCTGTAAATCCGTGATGTGTGGTAACGATAAGGACATTATCGCCTTCCTGTATTATGTCATTACCGGAAGGGATTATGACCGTATCCTTATGATAGATAAAGCCGATAAGAACGTCTTTCTTAAGCTTCAGTTCCTTAAGAGGGACTCCGATGATCGCGGACCCTTCATGGATGCTGAACTCCAGAGCCTCAACTCTCGAATCAAAAAGCTGGTACAGCGTCTCAATATTGCTTCCGATCGTTGCCTGCTTCGCTCTTACGTATGCGAGTATATACTCTGCCGTTATGTACTTGGGATATACAACACTTCCGAGATCCAGCCTACTGATAACCTCTGAGAAAGTGATCCTGGTTATCTTGGTAACGAGCTTCGCATTCGAGACCTCTCTTGCATAAAGGGAGAGCACGATGTTCTCCTCGTCGATGCCGGTGAGCGGAACGAACGCCTGTGCATTGTGAATGCCCGCCTCAAGGAGAAGTTCCTTATCTGTTGCATCTGCATTGATAAGTGTTGCCTTCGGAAGGAGCTCGGACAATTCTTCACATCTTGCCGTATCGCTCTCGATGATCTTAACATCGATGCCTGATCTTAAGAGCTGGTCTGCAAGATAGTAGCATGCGATACCTCCGCCGACTATTATCGTGTCCCTTACGCCCTTCGTATTGAATCCGATCATCTTAAGAAATGACAGACATGACTTGCGCGTTGCGGCAAACGAAATAATATCTCCGGACTGAAGTATAAAATCACCGTGCGGGATAACGAGATCGCCGTTGCGCTCTACAGCACAGATAAGGATGTCGTTAGTTATGTTCTTGCCAAGTGAAGCGATTGACTTGCCGTCCAGCATGTTGCCTTCGGGAAGTCTTATCTTGATAAGCTCCGCATGTCCGTGTGCAAATGAGTTGATCTCAAGTGCTGTAGGCAGGAATAGGATCCTCGCGATCTCCTTTGATGCTTCAAGCTCAGGATTGATTATCATTGCGAGGCCGAGCTTATCTCTGAGATAACCAACCTCACGGTTGTACTCAGGGTTGCGGACGCGGGCGATAGTCGCAGCGTCACCGAACTGCTTAGCGATCGTGCAGCAGAGAAGATTGAGCTCATCTGATGCCGTTACCGCTATGAAGAGATCTGCAGTCTCGATGCCTGCTTCCTTCAGTGTGGCATAAGTTGCACCGTTGCCGACAACGCCCATGCAGTCGTATGCCTGAGTAAACTCCTCGACTACATCGTATGAGATATCGACTATCGTCAGATCATGTCCTTCCTCAACCAGCTGTGCGACGATCGTTCGTGCGATCTTTCCGGCGCCAACAATGATTATCTTAAGTCCGTTCTTGCTCATAAACCCTTCCCTTTGCTTAATCAGATACCGAACAGTGACTTAACGGCTTCCTTATTCACACCTGCGCCGATGACACAGAGCTTGCCGGTAACATCAGATGCACCGGTCCTGACCTCTGCCTCGCCGGGAACATAATCGAAATGGATCCACGTTCCGTCTTCACCTGCAACGATACCTTTTGCACGGAGGATCTGTCCGTAAGCAACGTTATCGTCGAGCTTGCCGAGTGCGTCCTCGATCTGCTCCTTTGTGAACTTCCTTGAAGTCTCGAAGCCGATGCTGTCAAATACTTCGTCAGCATGGTGGTGGTGATGATCGTGATCGTGGCATCCGCATGTGCAGCCTTCGCCGTGCTCGTGCTCATGTTCTTCATGATCGTGATCCTCGTGGTCGTGATCATGATGGTGGTGCTCGTGTTCATGCTCGTGATCGTGGTCATGATCTTCGTGATCGTGGTCATGATGATGGTGATGCCCATGTTCCTCTGCTTCGAGAAGTGCGGCAGCCATATCTTCAGCTGATACAGGAGACTCGATCGCCTTGATGATCTGTACGCCCGAAAGCTGTTCCCAGGGTGTTGTTATGATCTGAGAATGATCGTTGACGCCACGGATCAGACCGACAGCCTTATCAAGCTTATCCTGTGCGATATTTCCTGTTCTTGAAAGAATGATCGTTCCTGCATACTTGATCTGGTTCTCATAGAACTCAGCAAAGTTCCTGAGATAGATCTTACACTTGGATGCATCGATAACAGTAACTGTTCCTGCAACCTCGCATCCTTCAACGCGCTCTATTGCAGCAACTACATCAGAAAGCTTGCCTACACCTGAGGGTTCGATCAGGATCCTGTCGGGATGATATGTATCGATAACTTCCTTCAGAGCCGTTCCGAAATCACCGACAAGTGAGCAGCAGATACATCCTGAGTTCATCTCCGTGATCTCGATACCTGCTTCCTTCAGAAAGCCGCCGTCGATACCGATATCGCCAAACTCGTTCTCGATAAGAACGATCTTCTGCTTATCGTATCCGTCGGATAACAGCTTCTTGATGAGAGTAGTCTTTCCTGCTCCAAGAAATCCTGAAAAAACATCTACTTTTGTTGACATAATAAATCACCTCTTCTATCGTTAATTAAAATATATAACATCATTCTCGGGCTTTGTCGTAACGGCATAGTCCTCGACTTCAAGACAGGGAACAGCCATCTTCTGACCGTTCTGCTCGTCTTCGAAATATCTGATCCTTCCGGTTACCTTGAGCCACTTTCCTGTAGGGAAGTTGGATGTGACATCCTTCATGCACAGGATACCCATAATGCCCACATCTGCCGCACAGCAAGTATATGCCTGACGCTGGAGCACGAACGCTCTCCCGCGGAACTCGCGCAGTATCGCAGCCTCACCGATAAGGCTTACGCGCTTGCCGTTATATCTGCTGACATTATCGAGGGCATCCGTATAGAAAAGACCGAACTCATCCGCCGGGATATCGCACGGATCCTTGCTGAGATCGTAGGGAAGATGATCGGCAATGTTGATGATCCTGTTATCCACACTGAGGAAATTGATACTCATTGCCGGATTAATGCTCTTAACTGAACCGCGGAGCTTTGCGATATTATCGCGCTCGGGATCGACCCTGTTAAAGATGACGGTGTCACTGAATCTGTAGTAATCCGCAAACAGAGTCTGCATGTTCTTGTAGTAGAGCGAATATGTTGAAGCATCAACAACGACAACTGCCGCTGCAAGTGCCCATCTTCTCGGGACATCACACTTATCAAAGAATTCCGCCGGCGAAACAGATCCGTTCCACTCAAGGAAGACGACATCAGGCTTGTACTTCTTCTCGATCTCGAAAGTGAGCTTCTTCGTAACATCGGTTGTCTCGCAGTTGATGATAACCGGGTCAGCTCCCTCGTAATTCTCCTGAATGTATTCTTCTTCACCTTCCTCGGTAGAAACAACGACGACCTTCTTGTCCTTAAAGTTCTCTCCGCCTATCCAGGAACAGATAACGGATGTCTTGCCGCTGTCAAGAAATCCCGTGAAAAAATAAACCAGACAATCTTCCATTTTTTATTAACACCTCTTTTGGACTCCTATTATTTTATTCTTGTTTTATAATAAATAAAAGTCAATTTTATAAGGAAAAGAGCAATGCTGAAGGCGGTCAAGATAGGCAATCTGACAATAGATACCCCGATATGTCTCTCTCCGATGGCAGGAACATCGACTGTCGTCTACAGGAGGATATGTCATGAATTCGGCTCCGGTTTCGCGCCGACCGAGCTGTCATCTGCGCGTTCCGTCAGATACAGCGGCATCGAGAAGGGCTTCAGATATATGCGCATCGACCCCGAAGGTGAGGGGATATGTGCGATCCAGCTCTTTGGCAACGATCCCGATGATTTCGACTATGCGATCAAAGCCATCTGTGAGGATGACAGGCTCAGCGGTGTGTCCATCATCGACATCAACATGGGCTGTCCTGTTCCCAAGGTCGTCAAGACAGGGGCAGGGTCAGCGCTGATAAAGACACCGGAGACCGCCGGTGACATAGTAAGAGCGTCGAAGACTGCCGCAGCACAGTATGGGAAGGCAGTGACGGTCAAGACGAGGACCGGTTTCGATATGCCGGGGGAGAGCAGGGATCTTATAAAGGCCGTGTGTGATGCAGGCGCGGATATGGTCACCGTGCACGGCAGGACGCGCAAACAGATGTATTCAGGCGCAGCTGACTGGGATGAACTGGCGGTGATAAGCGGCCTGATCGCACCTTACGGCATACCGTTCTTTGCCAACGGAGATATCAAAGATGTTACATCTGCTTCTAAAGTCATTGAACAGACCGGATGTGCGGGTATAATGGTAGGACGTGCCGCAATGGGCAACCCGTGGCTTTTCGCCTCGCTTGCGAATGAGCTGGCAGGAGCTTCGTTTGACGACAGGATGCCGACTGACGAAGAGAGAGTCAGCATGATAATGCGTCATCTGAAGGAGACGTGTGAGATCATAAGGGAAGAGGTTGCGGTAAAGGAGTTCAGAAGCGTCCTTCCCCAGTATGTAAAAGGGATAAGGGGCGCGGCAAGGATAAGGCAGGAGCTGATGACGGCTTCAACGGTGGAGGAAGTTGAGAGTATCCTGTACGATAAGCTTATCGGAGGAGAGAAGACATGACGATGCTCATCGTTACATTACTTTCGGTCATAGGGGGCGCTATCTGCTGCTTCGCGGGTTATAAGATCTTCCGCGTGGCGCTCGCGCTCATCGGAGGCTGCCTCGGAGCCTATGGCGGAATGCTCCTCTTCAGTGTTCTGTCCAAATACGATATCGGTTTCATGCATATGAAGTATTCCGAGCTGATAACGGTGATCGTTTGTGCGATAGTACTCGGTGCCCTTGCGTTCGGCCTTTACATGAAGGCCCTCGTCGCAGTCGTGACGCTCATCTGCGGGTGGTACTTTTATTTTGATTCGGGATCGATGGGGTTCAAGCTCCCGTGGACATCGCCGCTCATCACGATAGCCGTGAGCATCATCTTCGGAATGGTCATCGGTTTCGCGGTCTATTTCCTGCAGAAATGGGCGATAATCATCTTTACGTCATTCATCGGAGCTCGGATCATAACGTCCGTGCTTGTTCCGTATCTTATGGCGCTTGTTTCGGGGAAGCATGGCGAAATGGTTCTCCAGGTGCTGACAAGGGAGATCTCGGGCAACGCGGAGATCGCGATCGGGACGTGTGCGATGCTCATTCTGATGGGCGCCGGGATAGCAGTTCAGGCCAGTAAAAATAAATAAATGACAAAGATATGTAATGGACAAAATTAATACAGAATTATTATATTTTTTTGTTTGACAATGAGTATTGGAAATGTTATCTTTACGTCAATAAGTTGGAAGTAAGCGGAATCGAGACGATTCGAATTAACAAGCCAATCTACACACAATCTATCCCTTATTCCATGTCGAGGGCGCGCCAGTTGATATTGGTGCGCCCTCGATATTTTCTCTCAGAATAGCTATGGCTCCTCACACGTCGTTCTTCTCGGGCATTAGTATGGTACAAACTAAACAGTACGTTCCCTTGAAGAACTCAAAAGATGTTCGGAGCCACTGCTATTCTGGTGCAGTTGTTTATGAATTAAACGATTCGATTCAGTTGACCGCCGGCGATGAAGCTCCGGAGGTTTTCCGCTGCCATGTCGATGAGGCGGATGCGGGTCTCCTTCGGGGCCCAGGCGATGTGCGGGGTAAGGATGCAGTTGGGACAGCCGAGCAGAGGGCTGTTCTCCTCCATGGGCTCGACTTTGACAACGTCAGCCGCATATCCTGCAAGAATGCCGTTTTTCAGTGCGGAAGCGACAGCGTTCTCGTCGACGAGAGGACCGCGTGCGCAGTTGATGATAAAGGCGGACGGCTTGATGAGCTTCAATGTATCCTCGCATATGATCCCGGAGGTCTCGTCTGTCAGAGGGCAGTGCAGCGAGATAATATCTGCATGGCTTAGTCCTTCCTCCAGCGGCAGTACTCTGACTGACACACCATGGCAGTCAACCGTGTCGGATACCTTGTTGTGGACAGTCGCAGTGACTTCCATTCCGAGAGAACCCGCGATGGCAGCGACGCGCTTTCCGATCTTGCCGAGACCGACGATGTGGAGTCTCTTGTTCCAGAGTTCGGTCAGCGGTGCCTTGAAGAAACAGAACTGCTCCGATCTTACCCATTCACCGTTGTGAACAGCGGTGCTGTGAAGACCGACCATGTTGGAGAGCTCCAGCATGTGGGCAATGGTCATCTGTGCCGTTGCGAAAGTGCTGTACTCGGGCACGTTCGTTACGGCAATCCCGTGCTCTTTGCATGCCTCCAGATCGACGACGTTATAACCGGTTGCAAGCACACCGATGTATTTGAGATCAGGGAGGCTCTCGATCACCTCGCGGTCAAAGATCTTCTTGTTAGTTATCGCGCACTCGAAACCTTTTGTCCTTGATACTATCTCGGACTGCCTGGAAGTGTCATACGCGACAACTTCTCCTATCTTCTCGAAAGGTTCCCATGAGACATCACCCGGGTTTGCGGCAGAACCGTCAAGTATCACTATACGCATATGTTTTCCTCCACTAAAAAAATTTCTTGATTTTGATAAAGAATATTATAATACAAGAATGAGCTTATTTCTTTGCGATGGATATTAAGGAGGAACCCATGTATTTGCTTTGCTACGGAAGATCAGAAAGTGCGATCAGAACCGGTAATACCCTTATCGACAGGATCGGAGGCAGATGGATTGAGAGCGCTGATTTCTTTTCTTCAAGAATTCCGGTTCCGGAAAGCGAGAAAGATGCGGTAATCCTTCTCATCCTGCCGCTTGAAGCATCAGTCGGGATCGTGAGCGGAAGTTTTTCCCAGACGCTTTCGGGATTCCCCGTGATATGTGTTTCGCCGGACGGCCTTTTCGCGGCAGTGATCAGGCATGGAGACGGTTCAACGCTGGCAGACTGTGATGAGGCTTACAAACTTGTATGTGAGAGTCTTGGCGGAAAGTGTTTCACGAACTTCGGAAGCAATGCGGACATTGCACCCGATCTTTCGACCGCCATCAATTCCTATAATATGACTCCTGACGATCAGGATAAGCTGAAGGACTATCTTAAGATGATCAAGAGCGGGGAGAAGGTGAGCATCTATACCGATCTTCCCATCACTTTCGCTGAGCCTGCTATAGATTCCATGATCTTCACGATCAACAGATATTCAAAAGAGACAAAGGAAGCATTTTTCCAGGCTTATAAGACACTGGCAGAGAACTCATCCAAAGCTGTTTTCATTACATGTGCGAAGATGCCTGAGGTCAGTGGTGAAGCGCCTCTCGTTCTCGTCCCCAGACTTGTAAGTGTCGGGCTTGAGCTCACGGGAAGGTGCGATCCCGAATATGCGTCGGTACTTGTGCGTTCAACGCTTGAGAATCACGGTATTGATTCGAGATCCGTATCAACGGTCGCAGTATCACAGTCGGCAAGGGAGAGCGATGCGGTTCAGAAGGTGGCTGAACAGTTCGGTGCGTCGGTAACGGCATTCCCCACAAAGGTGCTTTCTGAGGTCAAGCTTCCTCTGAAGATGACTTTCGCACCTGTAAGGGAGCAGACTGACATCGCGACAGCGGCATGTTTCCAGACATCTGACAGTGGAAAGATACTTATAAGAAGGGCGGCAGAGAAGAGCGGAATTGCGATCTCGGCATGCCTTAAGCGCGGTAACATTATATTGACTGAATAACAATAAAAGGAGTGTGCAATCCTATGAAAAAACTGTCGAAGAAACAGGTCAACACAAGTAAGGGTATCATGATCGTAACTGTTTCGGTTCTCGGAACGATAACTCTTGCGGCATGTTCCATCAACTACAGTGAACTTGCTGACGGTATCAATGATCTCGGAAGAGGCATAGACCGTGCAGTAAACGGCACAGGAGAAGAGACGACAGTTTCAGCTGAGACTGAGCCGACCGCAGATGAGACGGAGGAGACAGAACCTTCTGAGACGGAAGCACCTGCGCCCACGGCAACACCCACTCCTACGCCCAAGCCTACGGCAACTCCCACTCCCATGCCTCAGAGAGTAGATTTCTCTGAACTTACAACTGACACGATAAGCGAGAACGTTGATGTTCAGATCGAGGAATTTGCGGAGAGCTATCATGCTGACGGGGAGGAGACGGAGCTTGTTTCGTTCACGGGAAACAGGATCGTTGTAAGCATACCGGACAACACAAATGTCCAGACCTCTCTCAACCTTATCCTTGATGGTTTCTATCAGGAAGCAGAAGGTCTTTACAACAGATATTCGAGTGAGGCAGAAGGCCAGTACGGACTTGATCCCGAGATGTATCTGGCAAACAAGTATGATATTAATGTTGAATATAGATATTCTTTTAATGGACGACTTCTTTCTGTCATTATGGAATATGGTGTAGTCAGCGGAAGTGAAGAGACAAAAACTGATGTCTATAAGAAGATCGAGGTAGCAACTTTTGATGTTCTTACAGGACAGTATGTAACACCTGCAGCAGTTGCAAAAGACATCGATGCGCTCAATGCGGCACTTGCTTCTTACCTTGCAAATGCAGCTTCAACAGATGATGAAGAATACACATCAGATATGGTCAGCAGCCCCATCCTCGTTGCCCACAGCAATGACGGCGGAACGCACTTTGCAGAGATCTACGGATACATCAACGGCAACTTCACAAGCGTGGTCGCTGATCTGTCTAATTACGCAGATTATCTAAATACGTATGGAAAAATTGTGTATAAAATCAATCGCTGATTTGCGGCATTTATAAAAGTGCATAAAAAAAAGTTGCATATCTGTGTAAATTGTTGTAAACTTCGCTTGTAAGTATCCGAGTTTTGTGCGACATGTGCGTTTCAAGGCGGGCGGATCGCGGGTGTACCGGAGATATCGAAGGTACGGCGCAAGTAAACTTTGGTCCTAATTGGACAAGAAATAAAACCTTTTTATGAGGAGGAAAGAAACAAATGAAGACAAAGAAGATTGTTGCTTTGGTTTTGTCAATGGCAATGGTTCTCGGAGTTATCGCAGCTTGTGATGAGAAGCCTGCAGAGACATCTGCTTCCGATTCATCCGCTGTAGAGACATCTGGTGATGCTACTGAGTCATCTGAGTCCCAGGAGACAGAGGATCCTGCGGCTGACACATCTGAGTTTACTGAGCTCACAGTTCAGGACGTTACAGATGATGGTGATAAGGTTGTTGTTTACGGCTGGAACGATGAGTTCCCTGGTCTCGTAGACAAGTATTCACAGGTTCCCTACGATGTTGTTCTCACCGAGTCTAACTCTTACCAGACAAAGTTGGACCAGGTTCTTACTTCTGCTGATGAGGCTCCGGACCTTTTCGTCTGCGACGCTGACTATGCTGGTAAGTACATGAACTCTGCTAACACAATCGCAATCAACAACATTGGTATCGCTTACAGCGAGCTCGAGCAGATGTACAACTACACACTGCAGTTCGCTTGCGACGACAGCAATGTTATTAAGGGTCTCGCATGGCAGGCTTGCCCTTGCGGCGTTTTCTACAACAAGGCTCTTACACAGGAGTACCTCGGTGTATCCGATCCTGATGATGTAAAGGCTAAGTTCGCTACATGGGATGCATTCCTTGAGTCAGCTAGAACTGTTAAGGAGCAGTCCAACGGTGCAGCTAAGATCGTTTCCGGTATCGATGATATTTGGAGATCTTACCTCAACACACGTTCACAGGGCTGGATCGTTAACGGTGAGCTCGTAATCGACCCCGTTATGGAAGATTACTTCGATCTTGGTAAGACACTCCATGATGAAGACCTCACATGGCAGACAACTCAGTGGTCCGATGCTTGGACAAACAACGCTGGCAACAAGTCAACAGTAGCTTACTTTGGACCTATGTGGCTTGGTCACTTCTGCCTGCCTTTCGGTGCAGACGGTTATGATGCAGCTACAAACGGCGCTTGGGGTCTCACAAATGCACCTGCTCCTTCATTCTGGGGCGGCACATGGATGATGGCTTCTAAGTACTGTGACATGAAGGCTTCCTGCGCTCAGATCATGAGAGATGTTGCTCTTACAGAGGCTAATCTCCAGGATATGGCAAATGGTGGTGAGTTCGTTAACAGCATCGCTATCATGCAGGCTCTCGCAGCTGATACAACATTCTCTGTTGATTGGCTCGATGGTCAGAACCCTGCTGCAGTTCTCCTTGCTTCTGCAAGCACAATCGACAACTCAACAGTTGGTAAGGATGACCAGACAATCAATGACGAGTTCACAACAGCAGCTAACTCTTACTTCGAGGGTACAATCGCTTCTGTTGCAGACGCTGAGGCAGCTTTCGAGGCAGCACTCCAGGAGCTCGGTGTAATCTAATTCTTAACTGAATAAGATCACAAACTAAGGTAAACGTGCGGGGCGGGGCAAAACCCGCCCCGCATTTTCCTTTATTATCAACACTAACAACAACAAATAGGCAAAAAAAATTTGGAGAGTAACGAAGATGGCAAGAGCTAACAATAACGGAAAGCATAAGGGTATGAGTTATACCCGCTATGGCTACATCTTTATTGCTCCGTTTGTAATTGCATACTGCATTTTCAGCCTTTATCCGTTGCTTACTACATTCTGGTACTCTACGGCAAATATGCAGTCAACCACTGCGGCGTTCTGGGGCTTTAAGAACTACGAAGTGTACTATGACCGCTATCTTGACCTTACACAGTATTACTCAGATAACTTTGAGCAGGAAGTAGGAATCAAGAAGGCTGAGTATGTTAAGATCAGGAACTTCTTCTCTGCACTTGAAAAGGCAGACCAGTATGATCCCCTTAACGAGGCTGGTGTTAACGCAATAATCCAGAACGGTGCTAACGCTCTGATCTCGCAGAGCACAATCGATGAGCTTCAGCAGGCTTTGAACAACCAGGACATGGGATGTCTCTCAGACAAGGGTGCTTCTGAACTCAAGGCATGGAGAGATCAGTACAGTGATATCTCCCTCATCATCTCCAGCAAGGTGGCTACTGTTGCTACTACAGTTACAAATATAGCTAACCCGGAGACATCTGACGATGAAGAAGCAGAAGAGACAGAAGCAGTAACAGCAGAGACAATTATCAATGCTGACTCATATGATGAGTTTGTAGCTTCACTTACATCGGAAGAACTTACAACAGAACAGCAGGCTTTGATCAACTATCTCGCATCAAAGACGTCATACGCTACACTTACCGAATACTTCAACGCAGTAAAGAACGGTGAGGCAGCAGTAGAAGATCCTCTGTTCTTCTATATCTGTACAAATCTTAATAAGCCTAATGCTGTAAAGGCAGACGGCACAGCAGTTGAACCCATATCTGTTCCTTTCATCAGAACAGCAGAAGAATACCTCGCTGCTAATGTTTGGGCTGATATGATCACTTCACTCAACTCTTATGAGAAACTTTCAGGATATGCTGATGGTTCTATCGGTCTCCACGAGGACGAAGAGACACTGTACGCAGATCTTGAAGCACTTCATAACGCAGGTATCATTAACATCGTTCAGCTCAAGATTAACGGTTCTGATGTTTCCGTTTCCACAGATCAGAAGAGCGAAGTTAATGCACTTACTATCTACCGTACATTCATCGATACAGCTTATGAGGCTAATGAAGTTGAGCTCAACTCTGCAGTTCAGATCGCTAAGATCACAACATACTGCGAAGACCAGGGCAGAACACTTCTCGTAGCTCTCGGAATCCCGGTAGACAAGTACATTTCCTATAACGGAAAGTTTGACGTAGACAAGTACCTTCAGTTTAAGCAGGAGATCGGTCTTAAGGATTTCCTGACATATGACAAGTACAAGGAACTTGATCAGGCAAGGAAAGATGCCAACGTAGCAGCAGCTCAGAAGAAGCTCGAAGAAGCTGAGGCAGCACTCCCTGCAGCTCAGGCAGCTTACGATGCACTTGGTAAGGAAGACCTGACATCTAAGGAATACAATGCACTTAGAAAGCTCGAGCTCCAGATCACCAAGGCTGAGACAACGATCAAGCAGCCTGCAGGTATCCTTGAGAAGGTTGACGCTCGTTACGTTTATATCTTCAACGGCATTACAAACTATGCTGAGATCTTTGCTAACAAGACAAGATTCAACACAGTTGCAGGTGCATTCTGGAATACAGCTTTGATGTGGATCATCGGTTTCATCCCTCAGATCCTCCTGGCTCTCCTCCTCTCTGCTTGGTTTACGGATACTAAGCTGCACCTCAAGGGCCTCAGTGTCATGAAGGCATTGATGTATTTGCCTAACGTCATCACCGCTGTTACAATAGCTATCTTCTTCCGAAGGTTGTTCAGCTATTCATCCGGTGGTACACTTACTGCTTCACAGCAGATTCTCCACGCACTCGGTATGGAGCAGGGCTATAACTTCTTCGCCAGTGCATGGGCAACAAGATTAATCGTATGTTTCATCAACTTCTGGATGTGGTACGGCAACACAATGATCGTACTTATCGCAGGTATCACCTCTATCAGCGAATCTCTCTACGAGTCAGCTCAGATCGACGGTGCTAACTCCTTCCAGACATACACAAAGATCACGATGCCTCTCTTGAGACCTATCATACTTTACACATTGGTTACTTCCCTTATCGGTGGTCTCCAGATGTATGATATCCCTCAGAACATCAACGTTAACCCTGCGCTTGTTAACTTCAACGGTACGATGATCAAGTCCATCAGGACAATCCTCATCTACATTAACAATCAGGCATTCGGTAAGCAGGATGTTAAGCAGGTAGGTATCGCGGCTGCTACGTCAGTATTGCTGTTCGTCGTAACATCAGTACTCTCGATCCTCATCTTCTACATCATGAGAGATAAGGATGCAGCTAAGGCAAGGAAAGCTCTTAAGAAAGGAGGAACAAGATAATGAGTGCAAATGAACCCAAATTAAAGAGTAAGTCAGCATCAATCCGCGCTTACAGTATTTTGGTATATGTTGTAGTAATCTTCTTCTCCATTCTGGCGATCATTCCTTTCTGGTTCATGTTCATGAACGCTACATGGGATACTATCAGCATCCAGCGTGGCATTAAGCTTTGGCCGAACCCTAACGCATTCAAGCAGTTGGCAATCAACTGGAATAACCTGAAGGAGCGTTCTACATTCAGTTTTGCTGTTGGTTTTAAGAACTCATTCATTATCTCCATCAGCTCTACAGCTCTTACAGTTTATTTCTCTGCTCTCACAGCTTACGGTCTCACCGTTTACAACTTCAAGGGCAGAAAGACAATATTTGCCCTCATCGTCGGCGTTATGATGGTTCCTACAGCAGTTAACATCACTGGTTTCTACAGAATGATGTCATCAATGGGTCTCTTAGGTTCAAAGTGGCCTCTCATCCTTCCTGCGATCGCAGCTCCTTCTACTGTTTTCTTCATTAAGCAGTACCTCGAGACTTCACTTTCAATGGAAATCGTTGAGGCTTCCAGAATCGACGGTGCAGGTGAGTTCTATACTTTCAACAGGATCTGTCTCCCGATCATGATCCCGTCACTTGCTACACAGGGTATCTTCAGCTTCCTCGGATCTTGGAACAACTTCTTCGCTCCTTCAATCCTCTTGAGTAAGAATGAAGATAAGACTCTCCCTTTGATGGTTGCACAGCTCTACGGTGACCGATACACTGACTACGGTATGATCTACATGGGTCTTTCCGCATCAGTTCTCCCGATCGTTGTAGTTTACGCATTCTTGCAGAGATACATCATTTCCGGTGTTGCTGCAGGTGGTGTCAAAGAGTAATCATCTGATACTCAGAAGAGTAATGAGAGGCTATCCGCTAAGGATAGCCTCTTTTATTTATTGATTTTAATTTTTATAACAAATTGTCTTAAGAATAGTGTAGAATAAAAGGACATTTTAGTAAAAATAACAACGACGGAGGCAACCATTATGAAATTCGGTCATTTCGATGACGCCCGCAAAGAATACGTCATCAATACTCCCAAAACACCTTATCCCTGGATAAACTATCTTGGCAATCAGGGATTTTTCTCCCTCATTTCAAACACAGCAGGCGGATATAGCTTCTATATGGACGCCAGACTAAGAAGAATCACACGTTATCGTTATAACAATGTACCCCTTGATATGGGCGGCCGTTATTTCTATATCAATGATGCAGGAACGATCTGGAATCCCGGATGGTCACCTGTTAAAACAGAACTCGATGAGTATGAGTGCCGTCATGGTATGGGCTATACAATCATCACTGGTAAGAAGAACGGACTGAAGGCAGAAGTAACTTTCTTCGTTCCCCAGAACTACAGTGGTGAGATTCAGCAGGTTGTTCTCACAAATGAGAGTTCCGCTCCAAAGGATTTCGCGATCTTCTCGATGGCTGAGTGGTGTCTCTGGGATGCTCAGGATGACTGCACAAACTTCCAGAGGAACTTCTCCACAGGCCGTGTTGAGATCCTCGGTTCCACTATCTATCACGTAACAGAGTACAGAGACAGACGTAATCACTACGCTTTCTATACAGTAAACGATACAATCGATGGTTACGATACAGATCGTGACGCATTCCTCGGAAGCATCTACAACGGCTGGGATAACCCGGAGACAGTTAAGGCAGGCAAGGCATCCAACTCATTTGCTGATGGTTGGTCACCTATCGCTTCACACTACAAGAAGGTAACTCTCGCGCCCGGTGAGACAAAGACACTCATCTACATACTCGGTTATGCAGAGAATCCTCAGGACAAGAAGTTCGCAGCTACAAAGCCTGAAGGTCTCCTCACAAGAGAGGCATGGGTACTCAACAGGGAGAAGGCTGACGAGATGATCGAGAAGTACAATACTCCCGAGAAGGTTGCTGCAGGTCTTGATGAGCTCCGCGCTACATGGGAGAGTCTCCTTTCCATCTACAAGGTTGATACACCTGATGACAAGGTTAACCGTATGGTCAACATCTGGAACCAGTATCAGTGCATGGTTACATTCAACCTCTCACGTTCTGCTTCCTATTTCGAGTCCGGTATCGGCCGTGGTATGGGCTTCAGAGATTCCAACCAGGATATACTTGGATTTGTACATCAGATCCCTGACCGTGCAAGAGAGAGAATCATCGATATCGCATCAACACAGATGCCTGACGGCGGATGCTATCACCAGTATCAGCCTCTTACAAAGAAGGGTAACTCCGATATCGGCGGTGACTTCTCAGATGATCCGTTGTGGATGATCCTTTCCGTAGCTGCTTACATCAAGGAGACTGGCGACTGGTCAATCCTCGATGAGCAGGTTCCTTATGATAATGATGAGTCACTGGCTAAGCCTATGCTTGACCACCTCACAGTATCTTTCTATCACATCGTAAATAACCTTGGTCCTCACGGACTGCCTCTCGCAATGCGTGCTGACTGGAACGACTGTATCAACCTGTCATGCTTCTCCGACACACCCGGTGAATCATTCCAGACATACACCAACCCGAAGTTCAAGGCTGAGGGCGGCTACTCAAAGATCGCTGAGTCTGTTTTCGTTGCAGCACTCTTTACATATTCAGGTCCCGCTTATGTTGGTATCCTCGAGCACCTCGGAAAGACAGAAGAGGCAGCTAAGGCACAGGCTGAGATCGATAAGATGAAGAAGGTTGTAATGGAGTCCGCTTTTGATGGCGAGTGGTTCCTCAGAGCATACGATGCTAACGGCGAGAAGATGGGTTCTTCGGAGTGTGAAGAAGGTAAGATCTTCATCGAACCTCAGGGCTTCGCTGTTATGTCCGAGATCGGTAAGGATGTCGGAGCTGACATCAAGACACTGAACTCCATCGACAAGTATCTGAACTGTGAGTTCGGTCTCGTACTCAACAACCCTGCATTCACAAAGTACTACATCCAGTATGGTGAGATCTCCACATATCCGGGCGGATACAAGGAGAACGCAGGTATCTTCACACATAACAACGCATGGATCATCTGTGCTGAGGCTTATGTGGGAAGAGGAGACAAGGCTTTCGAGTACTATTCAAAGATCGCTCCTGCATTCACAGAGGAGACATCCGATATCCACAAGACAGAGCCGTACGTTTACGGTCAGATGATCGGCGGTAAGGATGCAAAGAACTTTGGTCAGGGCAAGAACTCATGGCTCACAGGTACAGCAGCTTGGAACATGGTTGCTATCTCCCAGTACATCCTGGGTGTTAAGCCTGAGTTTGACGGTCTGAGAGTTGATCCTTCAATCCCTGCTGCTTGGGACGGATTCAAGGCTTCACGTCAGTTCAGAGGCGACACATATGAGATCGAGGTTAAGAACCCTGCTCACGTTAACAAGGGCGTTAAGAGCCTTACAGTTGACGGTGTTGCTGTTGACGGATGCATCGTTCCTGTTGCAGGCGACGGCAAGACACACAAGGTTGAGGTCGTCCTCGGATAATAGTTTTTATCATGAATTGATAAGAGGAGCTGTCTCGTAAGGGGCAGCTCTTTTCATCAAATAAATATGATGAAAACTTGAATAAATATGGAGAAAATGTGAAATTAATATTAACAATTATTAATTGAGATGCTATAATGACCTTAATTGCTGACGGGAGGTGCTATCCATGGCTCGCAGAAAGATCGGTCTGTTTATGAGTGAGATCACTCAGTTCTTTCAGGAACTGTGCGGCAAGGCGATAATCGAGCAGGCATATAAGAGAGACATGGATGTATTCATATACTCTTCCTTTGGTTCTTATTCGTGCCCGTACGGCCGTAATCTCCTGTCGGAGATGGGTAAGAAAAACATTATCCAGTTACCTGATTATTCGGTGTTCGATGTTATTATCGTGCTTCCTAATACTTTCGATATCTATGGCATGGATACAGAGTTTTACAGTCTCGTAAAAAAGAATGCAAAATGTCCCGTAATATGTCTTCAGACCGGCATTCCGGATTTTTATACGATCTCGATCGAGAACCGCGATACGATGTACCGCATGACAAAGCATTTCATAGACGATCACGGCTTTACGAAGCTCTGCTACATGTCCGGACCTTTCAAGAGCAAGGACTCACCGGACAGGCTTATGGGCTTTAAGCAGGCGATGGAAGAGGCCGGTCTTGAAATAAAACCGAACACTATCTACGAGGGTAACTACTGGACAAACAGAGGCCCCAAGGCGATGGATTTCTTCCTTAACGGAACTGACGACTATCCGCAGGCGATCATCTGTGCGAATGACTATATGGCACTTTCCATCTGTGATGAGCTGGCAAAGAGGGGCAAGAAGGTTCCTGATGATGTCTGTGTCTGCGGATTTGACGGGATCAGGGAGGGTGAGCTCAATGAACCTTCACTTACGACTGTTACCATAAAACCCGAGAATTATGCCGAGGAAGCCTTCAGGATCATTGATGAGATAGATAAAGGCATTACGCCTGATATGCACGTTACCCTTTCCGACGAGATCAACCTCAGGGGAAGCTGCGGCTGCGGAAAGAACCATAATGTGATCATCAATCACGACATATACAAGAGGCTGGCTCAGAACGAATACCTGTTGAGAGAATCGGGAAGGATAATCGCCGATTATCAGAACAGCATGGAGATCGATAATCTGCTGTCGGTCGTAAACTATTATTTCCACACGATAGGATGCGAGACGGGATACCTCTGCCTGTGCGATGAGAACGATCCTGCCTTCAGGTCTGTGGAACACAACAGGGTATTCTCCGATGAAATGGTGCTCATGCAGGTTATGCAGGCAAGTGACGGCCTTCAGGCCGAGACTGTCGATATGAGATTCGACAGATCCGAGATCCTCCCGGGGGAGTTTTTCGAAACGGAAACGCCACACACATACATAATCTTCCCCCTCCACTATAAGAACAAGGAATACGGATACATCGTATTCAGTCCCGGGGAGGGTGAGTGGCCCAATTCGCTGGTAAATACATTTATCAGCATGCTGTCATCGGCATTGGAGAACAACTACAACCAGAGCCAGTTTAAAGAGCTCGCAGAGATAAAGAGAATGTCTGAGACAGATCCTCTGACGGGGCTTTATAACAGACGCGGTTTTGAGAACGGACTTCAGAATATCCTGTCATCTTACACTGAGGGAATGACGATCTGCATCGCGAGCATCGATATGGATAATCTCAAGCTTATTAATGATATTTACGGGCATGCTGACGGCGATTTTGCGCTGACGACACTTGCAGGAGTACTGAAGAGCTGTATAAATGAAGATGAGTTGTGCGCGAGATTCGGAGGCGACGAATTCTCTGCTGTTCTCGTGTCCGACAAGCCGGGCAGGGTGGATGAGTTTATAAGTATTTTCGGGAAGAGGCTCTCGGAGGTGTCAAAGACATCCGGCAAGCCGTATCCCATCCATGCGAGTGTCGGTGTATGCGATCTTAGGGGCGGAGATACAAAGCATATCTTTGCATGCATGCAGGTTGCTGATGAGCGCATGTATATTAACAAAAGAAATTACAAGAAAAGTCAAAGATAAGACATTCCCCACCTTTTATAAATGATTCCCATATATTATAATTAAAGGACATTTCCTTTGGAGGTATTCCCATATGATCATTAAGAGTGAATTAGCAAGAGGAGACAGGTTAAGCGCCAAGGATTATCTGATCTCATTATTCAAGGATGTTGAGATCAAAGGTGGTGTTTCCGCTCAGTATATAGATTTCTATGGCGATCCTGCTGTAGTAGGAATCGCAGGATTGGATTTCGATTCACCCTTCATCTCCGTCCTTCTTGAGAATGAGAAGCTTCAGGAATTCTGGAAGGATGCTCTTTCTGATTATCACGTTCTGATCACGGCTTATGATGGAGAGATCAGGGTCTATACAATTGAAAACGGAGTGCTCGAGGAGAAGACAGGTAATGATGCTGAGAAGCAGATCATAAAGGCTGAGATCGAAGCAGCAAAGTACTGGGGCGGCGTCCTTAACGAGAAGGGTGAGCTCATCGCAGATCCCTCTTCACCTGCTCCCGGACCTCACTATTATACAAATATGCTCATCGGTAACAGAATGGGCTTCGTAAGACCTCTTCAGAGCACACCTAAGAGTGCAGTAAATGCTCTCGGCGGCGGATGCTTCAGAGCTCACGCTGATACACAGGTTCTCGGTACAAGATGGGACTATCTCCCTGAAGAGAACGGTTTCCCTGCAAACAGACAGTTCTATCTCACAGAGAACGGAAAGCAGATCTTCTATTCAGGTTCTGCAAAGGCCGAAGGACTTAAGAAGATCCAGACGATCCATTCACAGAACAGGACAGTCATCGAGTACGAGCTTGAGGACGGACTTAAGATCAGAAGGACTATCTTTATCGTTCCTCAGCACGAGGGTCTGCCTCTCGCAATGGAAGCTCAGAAGATCGATATCATCAACAACGGTGATAAGGACAGACATCTGAGAATTGTTTACACAGGTATGTTCGGTATCTTCGAAGTACATGCTCTGAGAGAAGACGTTATCTTCACGACAGTTATCGAGCAGAGCGAAGTTTTCTATGATGAGAATGACGAGATCAAGGCTATCGGATTCAATCCTAACCCCAAGTCATCAAAGAGCAATATCAGATATAATGTTCTCCTCGTTCATGAGGACGGCAAGGTAATGTTCCCTCAGGAGTACTGCGCAAGATATGCAGATCTCGTAGGCAACGGAAGCCTTGAGAAGCCTGAGTTCGTCGGACATCTCGCAAACAAGCCTTCACGTAAGGGCCCCGGATTCTTCGCACTCGCTACTCCTTTCACAGTTAAGGCGGGCGGAAGCGTAAGAGCAGACGATCTTACATGTCTCACATCAGATGCTGTCAACGAGGACTTCAAGGTTGATATCACGATGAGAGAAGAGCTCGCTAAGGTTATCGAGAGATACTCTGATACAAATGCAATGGAGGAAGATCTCCAGTCAGTTATCGATTTTGCAAAGAACTATTCAGGTTATATGCAGATCGAGCATGACGACAAGAACTTTGAGGCTTATGTTAATAACAACCTGCCTTTCCAGGTTTTCTATCAGACATTCGTTTCGAGATCGCTCGACTGGACACAGAAGGGTTACAGAGAGATCGGTTTCCGTGAGATCCAGGATATCTTTGCATCCATGTATTACATGGCAGGTATGGATCAGACAGACTTCGTTAAGAAGCTTCTGAGAGAGTGGTCTGAGAACGTTTTCGAGGACGGTTATGCAAACCACAATTTCTACTGGACAGGCAAGGAGCCCGGCTGGTGGTCAGATGATGCTCTCTGGCTCCTGCAGGCACTCGACAGATATGTCGGCCTCACAGGCGATTACGATTTCCTCAATGAGCAGTTCAAGATCGCTGGAACAGCAACGATCGATCCCAAGCTTGCAGGCAAGGGTTCAAGCGCTGACGACGGTTCAAAGACAAGAACACTTCTCGAGACTATCAAGGCGATCATCACATATTCAGCAAAGATCTCCGTCGGTAAGCACGGTATTCCTCTCATCGACAGAGCTGACTGGAATGACTGTCTGAGAGTTGACCCCGACTGTATCGGAGGCGCTGTAAAGATCGAGAAGTATAAGGAGCAGCTCGCTGCATCCGGCAAGGCATTTGGTGAGGTTCCTTTCGAGTCAGAGTATTCAGAGTCTGTCATGAACGGATTCCTTTTGAAGGTTGCTGTTGATGCGGCTATCGGAATGTTTGAGCATTTCGGTGACACGGCTTATGCAAACGAGCTCAAGGAGCTCTCTGCAAAGCTCAAGGAAGAACTCAACGAATACGCCTGGAAGAATGACTTCTTCGCACGTGTTCTCTTCAACAGAAAGGATAAGCCGGAACTCGTATATCTCGGCGCTGCCGGCGATAATCTGCAGGTTGAGGATGCACCCGGATCTTACTTCCTTAACAGCTTCTCATGGTCACTCCTTGCTGACTGTGCAAGTGAAGCTCAGATCACATCGATGCTCGATGCAATGGATAACTACCTGAAGTCACCTTATGGTTTCAGACTCTGTTCAACAGTAGATTATCCCAAGATCGCTCCTAAGATCGACGTTGCGCTTTATTATCCCGGCGACCGTGAGAACGGCGGTGTATTCAAGCACGCTAACATGATGGCTGCAGCTGCTATGCTCAAGGCTGCAAAGAGCGTTAAGGATGTTGCTCTCGCAAAGAGACTCGCTGATACAGCTTACTGGATCATCGATGTCATCCTGCCTTTCCGCACACTTAAGGCTCCTTTCACAACATGCGGCAACCCGAGATGGTGCACACAGTACAACAACAGCGATTCAGGTGAGAATATCGGACCTACGCTCTCCGGTACATCCACATGGCTCCTGCTCTGCCTGTTCTCATGTTTCGGTATCCAGCCTACAGCAGATTCTCTTATCGTTGAGCCTATGCTCCGTGAGAATGAGACACACCTGAAGGTAAGGCTCCAGGCAGTAGGATGTGTTTACGAGATCGAGATCTCAAAGCCTGAAGGCTTCAAGAGAACGGCTGAAGGTGTTACTGTTGTCTGCGACGGCCAGACACTTGCAGATACGAAGGTACCTGTATTCACAGACGGCCAGACACATAAGGTTGAGGTTAAGTTCTGATGCTGGAAGTCGGAATAAAAGCTCCCGATTTTACATTATCTGATCAGAACGGCGATACAAGAAGGTTAAGTGATTACCTTGGGAAGAAAGTAGTTCTCTACTTCTACCCCAAGGCAATGACTTCCGGCTGCACCAAACAGGCATGCGGCTTTGGTGAGCTGTACCCATCGTTTACGGAGAAGGGTGCAGTGGTGATAGGTGTAAGCAGAGATCCTTCTGCATCACTTAAGAAATTCGAAGAGAAATACAGCCTTCCGTTTACGCTTCTTTCAGATCCGGAAAAGAGTGTTCACATACTCTATGATGTCTGGAAGGAGAAGAAGAACTACGGCAAGGTTTCTATGGGGGTTGTGAGGACTACTTACCTTATCGACGAGAAGGGTATCATCATACGTGCCAACGATAAGGTAAAGGCTGCAGAAGACCCGGAGAAGATGCTGGGGGAGATTTGATATGCCTTACTCAAGCGTATTTCTGTCAAAGATAATCAAGGATTTTGATCTGGAAGTCGTATATGATCCGGGTGATATTGAGGCGCGCAGGATATGTGTTGCCGACTGTACAAGACCGGGTCTGCAGCTTGCGGGATATTACGACCATTTCGGACCGGACCGTATCCAGGTCATCGGTAATATGGAGCATGCATATCTCGACAATCTGTCACCTGCTGACCGTAAGAGTTCAATGGATGCTCTCTTTGAGAAAGAGATACCTGCACTCCTGATCACGCGTAACCACGAGGTGCATGAGGAGATCCTGGAGTCGGCGGCAGCATATAATACTCCGATACTCAGAACGAGCGATGCGACCTCAGACATCATCACTGAGATAGTTGCGTATCTGAGAGCTGAACTCGCACCTAGAGTGTCAATGCACGGAGTTCTCGTTGAGGTTAACGGTGAAGGAATCCTTATCCTTGGTGAGAGTGGTGTAGGTAAGTCTGAGACAGCCCTTGAGATAGTTAAGAGAGGCCACAGACTCATAGCGGATGACCAGGTTGAGATAAGAAAGATCTCCGATACAACGCTTGTGGGCAGTGCGCCTGACGTTATAAGACATCTAATTGAGATAAGGGGCATCGGTATATTGGACGTTAAGGAACTGTACGGCGTATCGTCCGTAAAGGTTTCCGAGAATATCGATTTCGTTATCAATCTTGAGAGATGGGACGACAATAAGACATATGACAGACTCGGTCTTTCAGATGAGACGACCGAGATACTCGGGATCGATGTGCCTTCCATTACCATTCCTGTTGCACCAGGCCGTAATCTCGCTATAATAGTCGAGGTTGCAGCAATCAACTTCAGAGTTAAGAAGATGGGATATAATGCCGCAAAAGATTTAGTTTCGCGTGTATTCCCGGGAGGCCAGACGACATGAGAGAAGATGTACTTCTCAAACCATTGACAACATTCAGATGCGGCGGAACGGCAAAGTATTTTGACGAGCCTGCCAGCGAGGAAGAGATAATCAGCGATCTCAGATTTGCAAGAGAGCGCGGTCTTCCTGTGTTCATTCTCGGCGGCGGTGCGAACTGCCTTATATCGGATAAGGGTTTCGACGGACTCGTAATAAAGATAGGGAAGGCACTCTCTTATATAGATATAGATGATAAGGGAGACACGGCTGTTGTTAAGGCAGGTGCCGGAATCCTTCTGATGTCCTTCGCAATGAAGATCGCCGATGCGGGATTTGAGGGGACCGAGTTTGCTTGCGGTATTCCCGGAACGCTTGGCGGCGGTGTCTTCATGAACGCCGGTGCATATGGCGGAGAGATCAAGGATATCGTCAGGAAGGTCAGATTTATCGACGAGAACCTCGATATTCAGGAGATCAGCGGTGAAGAACTACAGTTCGATTACAGGACGAGTGTGTTTGCCGAGATGGCAAGAGCTGACAAGATCTTTGTTATTACAGAGATCACGGCTGAAGTCAGAAGGGGCAACAAGGAAGAGATAAAGTCCAGGATAAGCGAGTACAGGGAGAGAAGAATGAGCTCCCAGCCTCTTGATGTTCCGTCTGCAGGATCTGCATTTAAGCGTCCCGAGGGACTGTTTGCCGGCAAGCTGATCGATGAGGCAGGTCTGCGCGGATATTCGAGAGAGGGAAGCAAGGCCCAGGTATCTCCCAAGCACTGCGGTTTCATTGTTAATAATGGCGGAGAGGCATCTGCCAAGGAAGTATATGAGCTTATCATGGATGTATCCAACAAGGTGCACGATAAGTTCGGGGTAAGGCTTGATCCCGAGGTCAGGATCATCGGTGATTTCGGAGACGGAACGAGAGTTGAGATAAGCTCATTCGGGTTTAAGTACGGAATGCCTGAGGATGCAGATCTCATACTTGATGCAAGAAGTCTTAAGAACCCTTACTGGGAACCCGAGTTAAGGGAGTATTCAGGACTTGATAAGCCGGTCAAGAAGTATCTTTCGGGCTTTCCGGAGACGGGAAGACTCATTACCGGATTCAGGGGCGCGGTTCTCCTCGCATCAGCACAGAAGCATAACGGCGTTTTCAAGGTAGCCGTGGGATGTACGGGCGGCCATCACAGGTCCGTTTACTGTGCGGAATCGCTTGCGGGTAAGCTGAGGGATCTCGGTTATATCGTAAACGTCACACACAGAGATATTGATAAGGATGCCTGTGATGAGTGATCCGTCTGAGATCATTTCTTTTTCCGACAGGATAAAGAACGAGATCAGCCAGGTAAGATCAAGAACAGTGACCGAGCGCCAGGCTGTAATTGCAGGTGCGTTCTGCGCGGCATCACCGGAAGGAATATCATTCCCGTCAACATATGTAAGGACTACTCCTCAGGCTTGCCTTCAGCTGGCAGGCATGCTTGCCAAGGACGGTTTTGTTCACCTTGTAAAGGGCAATAAGATAATGGTCCTGCAGCAGTCGTTCACTTCGTTCTACAGTCTGATGAGTCCCTGTTTTCTCGATAATGCGAAGGATATCCTGCTTCTCAATACAGAGTTCGTGAAATGCTTTCTGAGGGGAGCTTTTCTGTCTTCAGGATACTGTGCAGATCCTGAGAAATCATACAGGGTAGAGCTTCGAATATCCAATGAGAAGATCGTGGCACTCGTGATCTCCATGCTCGAAATGTTTGATATAGAGCCATTAAGAGCTGAGCGCGACACATATATGCTGCTGTATTTCAAGAATGGTGATAAGGTGGCGGATTTCCTCGGCGTCATCGGTGCGATGAATGCGGTTATGGATTTCGAGAACATCAGGGCGGCAAAAGACGTAAACGGCAGGGTTATGAGAACGTTCAACTGCGATTCCGGCAATCTGAAGAGGACCGCCAATGCGAGCGCCAAGAGAAGCGTGGCCTTTGACAAGATCGTAAAGGCGGGGATAAGGGGCAAACTGCCGAAGGAATTAAAGGATACGTTAGATGCTCATTACAGGAACCCGGAAGCGTCGATCACGGAGCTTGGTCAGATGATGGATCCGCCTATAGGGAAGTCGGGTATGAACCACAGGATTACCAAGCTTTTGGAGATCGCAGAGACCATTTAAATACGGGCTGAAAGGCGGTTATTTGAGAATGCTTGCCATATGTGATAAAATACTACACAATTTCCGCTTGGTGTTAAGCGTGTGTGGAGTGTTTGAGGATCAAAAATGAGCGACAGGGAACAATATATTGAGCCCGACAACAGCTACTATAAGCCCTCCCGAGACCCCGGTGAAGGGACAGTAGGTCTCGTTGTCGTGATGACGGTATTGTTTGTTATCCTGACTACTGTTCTGGCAGTCGTTTATTTTAACAAGCGCAAAAGCGGCGACACTCCCGAGGTTATTGACCCTTCACAGCCAAGCACATACATTTCCGTAGCATCTCCAACACCAACACCGGTACCCCCTCTGACGGAAAATCAGAATGCCGTTCTCTATCCGGGAACAGCGATGGTCACCATCGATCCGGAAGCTGTGATCGATACGAATGCAGTTCCGTCATCAAGAGGACTTACAGAGACAATATTTACGGGCACGGATAACCAGTTCCTGACTGAATACTCAAGAGAGAATCCGATCTGGTTTGAAGATCCCATCAATTACGGAAGTTTGGCGGGCATTTTTACGTTCAGAGGCAACAATTTCCGCAACTGCGCATCATTCGGCTACACAAACATATCTGAAGGCACTATCACACAGACATGGGAGTTCAATAACATTGGGACACTCCTCGCTTCAACACTCAATTTTGAATGGTCAGGTCTGAGATGGACAGGTCAGCCCTTGGCTGTAAAGTGGCCCTCCAACATGAAGTCGGGCATGAATCTTTATGATACGGCCCGCAATAAGGAGGATCTCGTTGAGGTTATCTGCGCGGCTCTCGACGGCAAGATCTATTTCTTCGATCTTGAGACAGGCGCCCAGACGAGAGATCCCATCAACGTAGGTGCATCAATTAAGGGCACGCCGGCGCTTGATCCCAGAGGCTATCCTCTTATCTATGTCGGACAGTGTGACAACAACGGCACAAGCGGAATATTCGGAATGTATATTTATTCCCTTATAGACGGAAATCAGCTCTATCATTATGATGCTGCGGAGGACAGTGCGTACAGGGCACACTGGAGAGCATTCGATTCTTCTCCGATCATCGATCCCGATACGGACACACTCATCTGGCCCTGTGAGAACGGTATCATCTATACTTTCGAGCTTAATGCGGCTTATGCGCCCGGAACGGAGGATGTTGTAAGCATCAGTCCGGTCAGGACAGGCTATAAGTATATATTTAACGACAATTCAGGTTCTCATATGGGCGTTGAGAGTTCCATTGCCGTTTACGGCAATTACGGCTACTTCGTGGACAATACGAGCAATCTCGTCTGTCTCGACCTCAACACGCTCCATATGGTATGGTGTGTCGTCCTCGGAGATGACTCTGACGTGACACCTGCGATATCTGAAGAGAACGGTATTCCGTATGTGTACATCGGTACGGAGGTTGATAACCAGGGAGGCACGGGTCAGTACTGCGGTGCAGCATATGTTTATAAGATCAACGGCCTCACAGGTGAGATCATATGGCAGACATCAGAACCCTGCTATACGTTTAACGGAGAGACATCTGAGACAGACCAGAGCGGCGGATGCTTCGGCAATCCCATAATCGGAAAGAATTCCATCTCCAATCTCGTCATCTTCTCATACAGCATGACAAAAGGCCTTATGAGCGGCAATAAGCTCGTGGCATACGATAAGGATCTCGGAACAAAGGTCTGGGAATACGATATGAATATCTATTCCTACAGCTCACCCGTTGACTGCTATGATGCTGCAGGACAGGCATATATAGTAATCGGTGACTCCATAGGCCAGATCCACCTTGTAAGTGCGACGTCGACAGAATGCAGGAGACTTACATACCTCCAGTGTTCTCGGAACATAGGAACGAACTCTGCAACCACCTCGGGACTCACTTTCGAGGCATCCCCGATCGTCTATGGCAATACCATGGTCATCGGAACGACAGGCGGCTCAGTGTTCGGTATTTCGTTAGGGTGATGGGCTATGGACTATAAGAAAGCTTACGAACAGATTAAAGTGATCGAGATCGAAGTCAGGAATTATGCCGATGAGGGGTATAAGGTCAGGTATGACTTCGACAGCAACATTATCCAGTGGCGCGATTACTACATGTGGAACAACAATTTCACCAAGTGCATAACGGATAACAAAAAGAAGATCATCGATGCGATGCTTCACAAGAGCAAGCTGCTCGAGAGCCTTGATGCTTTCATCAACGGAACAGTCAGGGAAGAGGATATTCTCGTCCGTTCGGGCAAGTGGGAGATAAAGGTCGTGTTCAATGACGGCACGAAGATGAATCACAAGGATGCAGACAGATTCCCCGCTGCATGGATCGACTGGAGAACGATGGTAGAGAACACCACTGAATGTACTTTCAGACTGCATTGACCGGTCTGATGTGATAAAATGTAAGTTGGCAAATTATAAGAGGAGTCAGTTGAATTGGATTATCTGGAAGGTTTATTTCTAGGAAGGATCTGGAGCGATACAGATTTTGAGAACAGACGTCACTTGGGTCTGTTTATCCTGTATGGCCTTTTTGTCGACTGCGTCGTCCTCTATTCTTTTGTTTTCGGTAAGCATCTGCTGGGTTTTGGCTCATTCGGAGTTTTGCAGTGGATTGTTTTCGGACTCCTGTTCCTGGGATGTCCATTTATCTGTTTCAGGTATTATCGAATGCCTCTTGCAGGCAAGATACTTATATTACTTGAGAAAATATTCAAATCTTACCTTGTTGTAAGCTTTACGACGAGCCAGATACTGTCAAGGATAACGATCCAGAAGTCAGGCATTCAGGAATATCTGATGACATATCTCAACCAGACACTTGAGTCTTATACTGAGAGATTTGCCGGAAGTACAGGATCATTTGCGACAGTCATAGCTGTTCTCGCAGGCGGTATCCACGTAGTCCTCGTAGCAGTACTTTTTACGGCGGCAGCGATTGCGATCCCCGGGATCATCTACCTGATCTTTGTAGGACTTCAGTTCGGATACGACTGGCTGATCAACCGTTTCGTGATAAAGAGATTTTTTCCTACAAGGTAAGAGGTATACCAACAGGAGAGATATATGGCAGAACTTCAGGACAGACTTGATATAACGATAGAGGAATTGGAAGAAAGTCTGGGCGGCAAGAAGCTCACAGATCTCATTACAAGATCCGAAGAGCTTTTCCTCAGCAGAATAGATAACATAATAGAAGATATTCTGGGAGATCCCGATAAGAAGGCGATCTTCATCTCAGGACCTACTTCATCAGGCAAGACGACTTTTACGATGAGGCTTTCCCAGGGCTTTGAACGCCATGGCAGAAAGGCTTCATTTCTGTCGCTCGATGATTACTATAAGATGGCTTCTCTGACATTTGACGAGCAGGGAAGACCTGATTTTGAGACTATCGAAGCACTTGATGTGGACAGGATCTCAAGAGATATCAAGGATATCATCGCGGGCAAAAAGGTTATCCCGCCCATTTTTGATTTCATGACAAGAAAGCCTATGGAAGGTGACGAGAGCAGAGCTATCGTACTTCCTGAGGATGGCATCCTCGTCGTTGAAGGTCTGCACGGACTGTCTCCAAGGATATCGGGCGATATCCCTGAGAAGACGTGTGCCAAGGTTTTCATTATGCCGTACGGCAACGTTTATCACGATACAAAGCTGATGGATAAGGTTGAGATAAGACTTCTCCGCCGAATCGTCAGGGATTACCGCCACAGAGCTGCACATGCGCTTGCAACGATCGATTACTGGCCGATGATTGAGAAGTCGGAACAGGACTTCTTTGATGATTATCTGGCAGCGGCAACATATCACGTTAATTCGTTCCTTATGTATGAGCCGCTTGTTATCGCACCTATGGCTTTAAGCGATATCAGGACCGCACTTAAGGATGCTTACAGCGGCACGCTGGAGCCCAACGTCTTTATGGAAAGATCAGAGACGGGCAAACCGTTTGCGGACCTCGATGCAGCTATCGCAAGAGCAGGAAAGCTGCTTAAGCACCTTGAGCTGATCCCCGTGGTTGATCCTGCCAGAGTTCCGGAGTCATCGATCCTGAACGAATTCATCAGTAACTGATAAGGAGGCATAATAATGCCCATTAGAATAGCAAATAATCTGCCTGCAAGAGCCACGCTCGAACAGGAAAGGATCTTTGTCATGGAAGAGACAAGGGCTCTTACACAGGACATCAGACCGATTAAGATCGTCATTCTTAATCTGATGCCCAATAAGGTCGTGACAGAGACTCAGATATTAAGAGCTCTTTCGAACTCACCCATACAGATCGATATCGACCTTATCCATACAGCTTCACATGTCTCGGCACACACGACAGCCGAGCACCTCACGAAGTTCTACGAGACGTTTGATCAGATCAAGGAGAACTTCTATGACGGAATGATCATAACGGGAGCACCTGTCGAACTTCTCGAATTCGAGGATGTCGATTACTGGCCCGAGCTCTGTGAGATCATGGAATGGAGCAAGACTCATGTTTATTCCACACTCCATATATGCTGGGGTGCGATGGCCGGTCTCTACTACCATTACGGAGTGCCGAAGTATAAGCTCCCCAAGAAGTGTTTCGGGATATTTGAGCATAAGATGACATACAGCAAGCCCGTTAAGCTTTTCAGGGGCTTTGACGATGTTTTCTACGTTCCGCACAGCAGACATACAGAGCTCCACAGGGAGGATATCGAGAAAGTAAAGAATCTCCGCATCCTGTCCGAGTCGGAGGAGTCAGGCGTGTACTGCGTTTCCGATCTCAAGGGAAGGCAGATCTTTATCACAGGTCATTCGGAGTATGACGTAAATACGCTGGACAGCGAGTATAAGCGCGATAAGGGACTAGGTCTCCCGATCGATATCCCCGTTAACTATTATCCTGACGACGATCCGACAAAGCCGGCTCTGCTTCGCTGGAGATCATCGGCAACGCTCCTCTTTACGAACTGGCTTAATTACTACGTATATCAGGAAACGCCTTTTGATATCCACCTGATCGCAGGGATGGATCACGGAGAGAACTGATGGAAGAGATCATCACGTCTGACATGATCGGTGCGCTCTGCCCGGCGAGGGAACACGACGGCCATAAGGGTACGTTCGGTACTGCTCTCATAATCGCGGGCAGCAGACTGATGCCGGGTGCGCAGACGCTCGCCGCAGGAACTGCTTTACGAAGCGGTGTGGGGATGGTAAGAGTATTTGCCCCCTCAGGAAGCCTTGATTCCACGAGGGCAAACTATCCGTGTGCCCTTTTCAGTGAATGGGAGGAGACGGAGACTTCGACGATCAGACTGCTCTCATTCTATATGAGAAAGGCCGGAGCCTGTCTTATCGGTCCCGGAATTGATGAGAGTGACAAAAGATCTCTTGCTGTTCTCGAATATGTTATCGGGAATGCGCCCCTGCTCGTTATCGATGCCGGCGCCATCAATCTGCTGGCGTCCAATATCGGGCGTCTGATGCCGCTCCTTAAGGAAAGGGCGAAGGGAACGACTGTAATAACACCACATCCCGGTGAGTTCGCAAGGCTCAAAGGAACGGGCAACGGCTCCGGGTTTGCAAAAGAGACGGGGTGCATTGTAGTATTAAAAGGTCACAGGACAACAGTATCCTCGCCGGACGGCAGATGCTGTGTCAACGATGGCGATAATGACGGTATGGCAAAGGGCGGCTCGGGTGATGTCCTTGCAGGACTTATCACAGGTCTTCTGGCTCAGGGGATGGACCCGTTTGATGCAGCCGTATCAGGTGTGTTCCTGCACAGCGTGTGCGGCAGGATATTAAGAGACCGGATGGGCACCAGGGCAATGCTCCCTCAGGATATGCCGTCAGTCATAGGAGATGCTTTCAGGAAAGCAGGTTGGGAAAAGTAATGAGTGAGATAACATCGGATAAGTTTGATCGTTCCTGTGTTGAGATCGATCTGTCGGCGTTAAGACACAATTATAATGAGATCAGGAAGGTAACTGCAGAAGGTGCCGGCATTATGGCTGTCGTCAAGGCGGATGCTTATGGTCACGGCGCCATCGAGTGCGCGAAGACGCTTATCGAATGCGGTGCGGACTATCTTTGTGTTGCCACGATAGGCGAAGCTGTTGAGCTGAGAGAGGCGGGGATAGACGCGAGGATCCTTATTCTTGGCTATACGGATCCCCTCCACTTTGATGAGGTGGTAAAGTATGACATCGATCAGGCTGTCTACGATTATGAAGCTGCCAAGGTCCTTTCCGATGAAGCTGTTAAGCAGGGCAAGAACTGCAGGATACATATCAAGCTCGACACAGGCATGGGCAGGCTCGGCTTTATCGCCGACGGTTCATCCACAGAGGATATCAAGAGGATCTGCACCCTTCCCGGTCTTGACCATTACGGCGTATTCTCCCATTTCGCAGTTGCGGATACTGAAGACGACGAATACACGATGAAACAGTTTGTCAGCTTTATGAGTGAGCTCGATGAGCTCTCGAAATGCGGGATCACTTTTGAGAAACGCCACATCTGCAACAGTGCGGGAATACTCCGCTTCCCGGGAATGCACCTCGATATGGTCAGAGCAGGCATCATCCTCTACGGCCTCATGCCGCCCGGATGCCCCGCGCCCAAGAAGCCGATCGATCTCATTCCCGTAATGTCGTGGTTTGCCAAGGTCATTCACATGAAGACCATACCTGTCGGAACATCGGTAAGCTACGGCAGGCATTTCACCGCCAAGCGCCCCACTAAAGTGCTCACGGTCTCGATCGGGTATGCGGACGGACTGTCCAGGAGGTATTCGAACGGTTTCGAGCTCGTGGTCGGAGGACAGAAGGCTCCCATCATCGGCAACGTCTGTATGGATATGTGCATGCTCGATGCTACCGATATCGACGAATATGTGGGCGTAAGGTCCCTTGTTACTGTGTTTGGCAAGCATCGCTCGGTCGATGAGCTGGCAGAATATCAAGGGACGATTAACTACGAAATCACTTGTATAATCGGTAAAAGAGTCCCTCGAATTTATGCAGATAATATGATTGATAATCTCGCTTAAATAATGTACATTTTATTGTGGCTGTAAAGCCATGTGTGTGCAAGGAGTTTTTATATGAGACTGGAACAGGAAAAAGAACTGAAGCTTTTTGCGGCCAAGGTCCGCAGATGGGCAGTAGAAGGTGTTTACAACGCTAAGAGCGGTCATCCGGGGGGATCATTATCCTGTGCCGATGTCATAACCTACTTATACAACGCAGAGATGCGCGTAGATCCTGCTAATCCAAAGGATCCTTCAAGAGACAGATTTGTATTGTCCAAAGGCCATTGTGCACCCGCACTTTATGCTACGCTGGGTCTCAAGGGCTTTTTTGATGTAAATGAGATGAAGAATCTCCGTAAGATCGATTCATTCCTCCAGGGTCACCCCTGCATCGGAGCTACTCCGGGAATCGATATGTCAACAGGTTCCCTCGGACAGGGAATATCCGCAGCAGTCGGAATGGCTATCGCAGGCAAGCTTGACAAGAGAGATTACAATGTTTTCTCCGTTCTCGGCGATGGTGAGATGCAGGAAGGTCAGGTATGGGAGGCTCTCATGAGCGCTGCTCACTATAAGCTTGATAACCTCTGCGCTTTCCTTGACAACAACGGCCTCCAGATCGACGGAAAGGTTGATGACGTCATGAGCCTTGGCGATGTCGAGGCAAAGGCGGCAGCTTTCGGATGGAACGTAATGACTATCAACGGTCACGATTTTGGTGAGATCGAGAAGGCTGTTGAAGCTTTCAAGTCACATAAGGGAGAGGGAAAGCCCTTCTTCGTAGTCTGTAAGACTCACAAGGGACAGGGAGTATCGTTTATGTACGATAACGCCGGATTCCACGGCAAGGCTCCAAATGATGAAGAATACAAGATCGCAGTTGCTGAGCTTGATGCTGCTATAGCAAAGGCAGAGCAGGAGGTGGCATCATGAGCATGATGGCAACAAGAGAAGCCTACGGCAAGGCTTTGGTTGAGTTTGGTACAGACGAGAGGATCGTCGTTATGGATGCTGACCTTTCCGGGTCAACAAATACGGCAAAGTTTGCGGCAGTATATCCCGACAGATTCTTCAATATGGGTATCGCTGAAGCAAACATGACAGCTGTTGCGGCAGGACTTGCTTCAACAGGCAAGATAGCTTTCATTTCCTCGTTTGCCACATTCGCATCACTTCGTAACTGCGAACAGATCAGGAATTCCGTATGCTATCCGAACTTTGACGTTAAAGTCTGCGCTTCACACGCAGGTCTTTCAGTCGGTGAAGACGGTGCATCACACCAGTGCCTTGAGGACCTGGCAGTTATGCGCGCTATCCCGAATATCAAGGTTGTATGCCCCTCTGACGGAGCATCAACAAGAATGGCCATCAAGGCTGCAATAGAGACTCCCGGACCTTTCTACATCCGTCTCGGACGTTCCAAGGTTCCTTCCGTTTACGGTGAGTACGGTGATGATGTTCCTTTTACTCTGGGCAAGGCAAATACTCTCCGCGAGGGTAATGACCTTACGATCATCGCTACGGGACTGATGGTTAAGACAGCTCTTGAGGCACACGATATGCTCAAGGAGAAGGGTCTCAATGTCCGCGTTCTCGATATGCACACGATCAAGCCTATTGACAAGGAGGCTATCTGGAAGGCATCACACGAGACAGGACTCATCGTTACTGCAGAAGAGCATACGATCAACGGCGGTCTCGGCTCAGCGGTTACAGAAGCTGTTTGCGAGAGCCATCCCTGCATCGTCAGAAGATTCGGTGTTAATGATACTTTCGGCAAGTCCGGCACACCTGACGCACTCTTCTCGGCATACAGACTCACTGCATCAGATCTCGCTGATGAGTGTGAGTTTGTCTTTAAGGACATCAAGGGCTGATGAGGGCTGCAGCGCCTTCGTATTATCCTTTGTTTCGCTGTATAGCAGGTGCTTGCAGACATACATGCTGCGCAAACTGGGAGGTCGATATCGACCCTGAGACATATGATAAGTATATGAATATGAGCGGAGCGTTCGCTGAACGCATCCGCTCTTCTATTGTCGTCGAGGACGACGGCTCATCGACAGGCGAGGCTCATTTTGTCCTGAAGCCCGACGGACGCTGCCCGATGTTACGTGATGACGGGCTGTGCGACCTTATCCTGGCGTGCGGTGAGGAAGCTCTGTGCCGCGTGTGCGACGAGCATCCGCGTTTCTTTAACTATCGCAGTGATGTTATTGAGTGTGGCATCGGTCTGAGCTGTGAGGCGGCGATACCGCTCATTTTGGGGTGGGATAAAGGTTTCGGGATGATTGATGTCCCTCTGCCGGGTGGCTCGGATCTTGATCCTGATGATGTGATGGAGGAAGAGCCGGATGAGTTGGAGACAGAGGTTTATGAGGCGCGCGATAATGCGATACGTACCGCTTCTGACCGCTCGGCTGCGCTGAGTGAGCGTGTCAGAATGCTCGGAGGTTCTTTGTGGGACTCCGGAAGACGTCTCGAGGTACTGAAAAAGCTTGAATCGCTGTCGCAGGAATGGGTTTCTATTTACAGCCGCATAGATGTGGCTGCCGATCCGTTTACTGTGCTTGATGATCCGCAGTATTCACTTCAGTTTGAGAACATGCTCGTGTACTTTATTTTCCGTTATCCCTGGGAGGGGGCGAGACTTGCCTGCGAGCTGCTCCTGATGGTTGCTGACTGTGTTATAGCCAATCCTTCGGTTGATCTATTTGACATCGTGCGTGAGTTTTCTTCGAATGTTGAGTATTCGGACTGCAACATAGATGACATTCAATCCTTTTTGTGAATTTATATTATGTTCATAAAATTGTGACAGAATTGTGAAACAAATGCATTGAATATAGCATGCTTCGTGTTCTATAATAAACTATATTATTTTGCGAGGTGATAGTTATGAGACACACCACGAATAAAAGAGGTTTTACCCTCACAGAGATCATGCTGGTTATAGCGATCATCGTTATACTTGTCGGCGCAGTTTCAGCAGGTATCGCAATCGACCTTAACAGATATAAGAATCATTTGGCAAGCCTTACGACTGATGAAGGCGAGTCTGCCTGGGAGATCGCAGCAAGATCTGAAGTTGCAGGTATCTTCGGCGCAGCAGCAAGCGATAATGCAATCGCACTGGCTTCCCAGTCAGCGGCAGCTGAGTCTTCTATCGCGGCAGCAGGTCTGGCATCCCAGTCTGCGGCAGCTGTAAAGGCTTCTGAAGCAGCAGTATCTGCTTCGGCCGCAGCAGTATCTGATGCAGCGGTTTCTGCAAGTGCGGCAGCAGCTACGACAGCCGGTTCGACAACTCAGGCAGCTGCGACAACTCAGTCATCTGGTGGCAATAGCGGTTCCGTACCGGCAGGTTGGAATGTTTCTGGAGGACTTGTTGAAGCAAATCATTCAGGTGTTACAGGTATTAGACAGAATGGTAATTCGACTGTAGTTACTATCGATTCAGGAAATTATGGAGGAGCAGTCGACGTTACTTTTACCAAGAATTCAGACAATACATATACAATTAGTAGCATGTCGGGCAGAACCGATCTTGTTCAGAATCTTACATCTCAATATCACGGTGGACTGATCAACAGCAGTTCCGGTTATGTATTAACAACAGATCAGTACGATTGGCTTAGGAACAATTATGGAGTATCTTTGCCTTCTGGTTATGTAGCTGCTGATAGTATCAACCTTTCTGGTGGATTAGTTAGCTCGACACCAAAAGTTTACTATAAGAATGATACAGGTGTAACTTCAGTTTCTGGAAGTGGGAATTCAGCCACTTTGACAGTTAATAATGGAGGAAATACAGGTACGTTTACTATAAACAGGTTATCCGACGGAACGTACACATTCTCAGGTGATTCAAATGTTTATCAGAACTATGTTAAGGATTACTGGAGAGCGAACCAGGATCCAAACAATCCTTATTCAGGCTATGTATCTTCATTTTCCTCAAGTGATATACAAGGTTTGTTGAACAAGTACAACATTACTTTGAAATGATATAGCTGTAAATAAAGATGCGAGTTCAGAGACATATCCCAAGACGGGTATGTCTCTTTTTAATTTAGGCATTACACTATGTTTTGCTACTAGTAACAAAGAATGCTATAACAAACCAGTTCATCAGTAATTCCGGTTGCGTTATGACTTCAGACCAGTATAATTGGTTCAGAAATAATTACAGTTTGACTTTGCCTTCAGGTTATGTTACTGCTGACACAGTAACGCTTTCGGGTGGATTAGTGTCTTCAGCAGACAGGATTTATTATAGGAATGATAAGGGAGTTACAGACGTATCATCTTCAAGCAACAACAATGCCACTATTAGTGTTAATGATGTTAGAAATAACGGTTATCTGGTCGCAAACTTTCTTGAAGGATATTATAACGGCAAGGTTGATTATTCTCAGTCAGACCTCTCCAGATTATGTTCAACTTACGGAATAACTCTCAAATAGTGTCGTAGATGTGATTACCTTATGATTCATTTTTGTCTGCCCGGCACTCACCGGGCAGGTTTTTTATTAAGTGCGGTAGGGGATAGTTTAGCTGAATCGCAACTTTCGCTTCAGAATCCGACCTGAGTCGGATTCTTGATAGGATCTAATATCCAGGATAAACAGGTACACCATAAAGTCTGCCATCAGCATACTCACAGAATCACTCAAAAATACCCATCAACTTCTGTGAGCGTTTATGTGAGTCGAGATATGAAATAACAAATATTCCCCAATTCATTCCCAAAAAACATCGATTTTTGGGAATGATTTTGGGAATAGTTCTATGGATATGCTTCACTCAACTGCGATTACCGATACCGTTACCGATTTTCTTCAAATACTCACAATAATCGGTAATCCGCAAAACCATGCCCACACCCATATTACACACTAATTACATCAATTTTCCAACAGCCACAAAAAGCGAATATATATGATATAATAACTTAGCTCATCCCATCTGATCTGCAGTCGGTTCGGGTCTCGTGCAAGGCAGTGTTGTGAACCCTGTCAGGTCCGGAAGGAAGCAGCAGTAAGCAGATTTCTGTTTGTGCCGCGAGGGTGCCTGACCGACTGTAGTTTAGGTGGGATGAGTTTATTCTAATCAGGAATAACAGAGGGTTATCAGATGGATCAGGAACATATCGCTTTATACAGAAAGTTCAGACCACAGACATTTGATGAGATTACTTCTCAGGATGCGGCAGTTACTGCACTGAAGCAGGCTGTCAAGACGGGCAAGATCGGACATGCGTATATGTTTGCGGGTCAGAGAGGTACCGGTAAGACTACTATTGCGAAGGTATTCTCCAGAGCTATCAACTGTACTGATCCCAAAGACGGTAATCCCTGTAATGAATGTGATATCTGTAAGAGTATCGCGGCAGGATCGCTGCTTGACGTTATTGAGATCGACGCTGCTTCCAATAACGGTGTTGAGAACGTAAGAAGGATCTGTGACGAGGCTGTTTTCGCGCCTTCCAAGGCAAAGTACAAGGTTTATATCATAGACGAGGTCCACATGCTCTCTACGGGCGCTTATAATGCGCTCCTGAAGACGCTGGAGGAACCGCCGGCTCATGTTGTGTTTCTTTTTGCGACGACAGAGCCGCATAAGATACTGCCGACTATCCTGTCGAGATGTCAGAAGTATTATTTCAAGCGTATTCCGAACGAGCTTATTGTTAAGAGACTGAGATATATCTGCGACAAGGAGAACATCAAGGCTGAGGACGATGCGCTGAAGCAGATCGCTGCGCTTTCTGATGGTGCGTTGAGAGATGCGATCTCTTTGCTTGATCAGGCTGCAGGTGCTGCTTTTGGTGAGGAGATTACGACTAAGTCCGTACATGAGATTGCGGGAACTGCAGATACGTCTGTCATTCTTGAGACAGGCGATGTTCTGATTGACGGCAACTATGAGGCGCTGCTGAGACTTTGCGCGAAGATATCTGAATCGGGAAGAGACTATGTGAGATTCGTTCTGGATCTTGCTGAGTATTTCAGAGATCTGCTTGTTATCAGGACAGTTCCGGATCCTACGGATCTTGTTAATTATTCCCCTGCTGATATGAAGAAGCTTTATATGACGGCGAGCAAGGTCAATCCCGATACGCTCATCGGATTTATTTCATATATGGCCAAGCTGGCGTCTGATCTTAAGACATCACCTTCCGTGAGTGCCAGCTTTGAGACAGGTCTTATAAGGATCTGCGGAAGGAAGACGAGTCTTCCTGTTACACCGCTCGTAATCCCTGATTTCGAGAAGAAGCAGGCGAATGCGGCAAAGATCCTGAGCGGCGAGAAGCCTGCTGAGGAAGAGAAGCCCAAAGAAGAGAAAGAGACTCCGGAGGAGACAGTAAAGGAGACTTTCAAAACTGCTGAAGAGCCTAAAAAGGAAGAGCTTAAAAAGGACGGACCTGAGAAAGACGAACCCAAGAAGGAAGAGAAGCCGCTGTTTATGTTTACCACTCGGGAGTTCAGCGAAGAGGTTGCAGAGAATACTGAGATTGCGGTAGAAGACAGAACTGAGAGCAAGTCAGAGGACAAAAAGAACGAGAATGAAGACAGGAAAGAGCAGGAGATGAACTCTCTGGCTGACCGTCTTGCACAGCTCAGAGCGTCACTTGGCAAGCACAGCGAGGAAGACGGGAAGAAGGACGAAGAGAAGAAGAAAGAGACGAAGAAAGAACCCGATTCTTCTGCAAAGGGTCTCTTTGTTATTGACGAGCCTATAAAGGAAGAGAAGGTCAAGATAGACGATGCCGATGATGAGAAGCCTGCTAAGACTGAGAAGAATGACAATACGGAAGACAGGCAGATCGGCATCCCCGGATTGTCGGATTCTTTTGTTGATGACATAAAGATCAAGGAAGAACCCAAGAAGAATAACGGCAAGACGTCTCTTTCCACTGTCTATGACAAGTCGGGACTTATCGTCAGCAATCCGCACAGCAGCAGCGTAAGGCAGCCTGAGTTCAAGAGCTCCACGCCCGGCAATATCAGCCAGTGGCAGATGCTGCTCAATGAGCTTGGCGATACGAATCCCAATCTGTATTCGACTCTCAATAAAGCTGAGTTCAAGACTATCGAGGATAACGGATATATCGTTTTCGATGACAACTATAAGAACGTGGTCGAGAACCTCAAGGGACTGAATGAGTTCAGGAGACTGGCACAGACGATCAAGAGTTCGTTTGAGGGCGTAGGCAGGCTTTTCGTCTGCACGAATACCCAGTTCAACAATGCGCTGGTACAGAATGAGAAGCGCAAGAAGGAACAGGCTGCGGAAGAGATGAAGGCAAAGGCCCGGCAGATGGGTGTGAATATGGATATCCATTTCGGTGATGACTGAGACAGAGTAAATAAGTATAATAATTATCAATCGTAAACACGGAGGAATTAATAAAATGGCAAAAGGCAATTTCAGAGGCGGTATGGGTAATTTCGGAGGCATGGGCAACATGAGCGGTCTCATGGCTCAGGCTCAGAAGATGCAGAAGCAGCTCGAAGTTACACAGCAGGAGATCAAGGAACTCAGGATCGAAGGTTCCGCAGGCGGCGGACAGGTAAGACTTATCCTGGGCGGAGATCACAAGATCTATAACCTTGAGATCGCTAAGGACGTTATCGATCCCGAAGATCCCGAGATGCTCACAGATCTTATTACAGCTGCATTCAACCAGGCAAGCGAGGAGCTTGAGACCAAGTCAACAGAGATGATGAACAAGGTTACAGGCGGAGTAAAGATGCCTTTCTGACATGGAGAAATATTCGCCCTCGATACAGAGACTCATTTCGGAGTTTAACAGCCTTCCCGGTATAGGCCCGGCTACAGCAAAGAATGTGGCTTTTCATGTGCTGGATATGCCGCAGGAGAAGGCTGACGGGCTGATAGATGCGATTAAGACGGCCAGGAGCTCGACATGCAGATGCTCGATTTGCCAGAACTTTACTGACAGTGATCCCTGCTCGGTATGCACGGATGCGATGCGTGACAAGAGCACGGTCCTGGTAGTCGAATCTCCAAAGGATGTTGCGATCTTTGAGAGGACTCATGAGTATAAGGGGCTTTATCATGTGCTCCACGGCGTGTTCGATCCGCTGAAGAACAAGAGTCTTGAGGATACGACGATCTCACAGCTCATTAACAGACTGTCACAGAACAGTGAGATAAATGAGGTCATCATTGCGACAAACCAGAATGCGGAAGGCAACGCGACAGCACTTTATATATCGAGACTTGTTTCGCCGTCGGGGATAAAGGTAACGAGGATAGCATCGGGACTTCCGATGGGATCCAACATTGAGAATGCTGATGATATCACGCTGATGTCAGCACTTAACGGAAGAGTAAACCTTAGCTGATGAGATTAGACAAGTTTCTTAAAGTATCAAGAGTAATAAAGAGAAGGACTGTCGCGAATGACGTCTGCAGCGCAGGCCGTGTGACTGTCAACGGGAAGGTTGCAAAGCCTTCTGTTAAGCTTAAGGAAGGCGATGTTGTCAGCATTGTTTTCGGCAACGGAGTAGTCACGTTCAAGGTCCTGAAGACAGATCAGCAGGTGCGTAAGGAAGATGCTTCGTCGATGTACGAGATCATAGAAGACACTCTGTAAATTACGGATTCGTTACAATCAGTTTAAGATTCCCCCACTTCTATTGTGGGGGTTTATTATTGCTTGTAAAATGCATTTATCAGATTTGTTTAAGCGTGGAGGATGGAATGCGCAGAGTATCGCGTAAGAAGAAAGTGAGGATGTCATTTGTACCGGCTATGATAGCTATCGCGCTCGTAGTTGTCGTTGTGATCCTCATCACAAAGTTCAATTCCATCATCAAGCAGCGCGAGAGAATAGTTGCCGAATCCAGACAGCTTGCTGCTCAGGAGGAGGAACTCAAGGCGAGACTGGAGGAACTGCAGCTTGCTAATGGTGCAGGTGCAGATACCGCAAAGGTCGAGACAATAGCCAGGGGACAGCTCGATATGGTGTATCCCGGCGAGATAATCTTCAGAGTTTCAGGGCAGTAGCCTCGAAATAAACGAATTGCACACACACAGATAAACCCGATGGCATCCACCTCGCCGTCGGGTTTATCAATTATTCGATCATCTTTATCTGGAAGCGGTCAAATCTGACTTTCTCCTGGTATTGCTCAGCGAAAAACAGTGTCTGATAGAATGCCGCAAACTCCTTCGTGTTCTTTGACATCCAGGCAGGGACAGGGATATCCATCTCGCGGCAGAGAAGGATAAGGGCATTCTCCAGATTCTTCGAAAAGGGTGCGTTCTCGTCAGACACGAGGTTGACCTCTTTTATCTCTGTCATACGGTTACCGACAAAAAGTCTGCCTTCTAATCTCATAAATATCCCTGCCTAACTTTAGCCTTTTCTTTGCCACTATTTTGCCTTTTTTGAACCTTAAAGTAAATGCCTTTCGTGGTATCATAAGGTTGTTCAAAGTAATTGTTCCTTAACTTCATAACACCCTCCTTACAGCACTGGCTCACAAAGTCAGTGCTTTTCTTATTCTCATTTGTGCATATTCAACATTAGATTTGGCAAAAAATTTATAAATACCACGATTTTGCCTTTATTATTATTGAAGATATATATTTCGCGTTGTAATATATTATGTAGATTTGCACAAAAAATTGTGTATTTAGGAGGTTCTTTTTATGAAAAAGTGTCCCGATTGTGGAATGGTAATAGCGAATCAGGCTATAAGATGCCCTAAGTGTAAGTTCACATTTACTGAAGGCGAAGGTGGTTCAGATGCAGGCGTCGGCGGCGGATCAGTAGCTCCCGCAGCTGCAGCTGTTTCAGCAGCAGCTACAGGCCGTACAGGCGGAAGAGATGGTATCATGCCTATGGTTGAGGTTACAGCAGCTAACGTTGACGAGCTCTATGGCCAGCTCAAGGCAGCTATTGTTAAGAGAAAGACAGAGTTTGATCACTTTATTGATTTCCTCGAGAACAGGACGGCATGGCTTACAGCTCCCGCAGAACTCAAGGGTCCTCTCGCTTGTGAGAAGGGTCTCCTCATCAGAAGCGTAAGCACAGCAAAGCAGCTCCTCAGAATCAAGGATACGATCATGCCTCAGCTCGACGAAGAGTCAGCTATCATCATCTCTCTCTTCCACGAAGTAGGTAAGGCAGGTATCGAGGGCAAGCCTCTTTATATCCTTGAAGAGACATCAGCTCCTACGACTTCTTCAGCTCTTGGTCTTTCCTTCAGCTCAAGGATCTCTACTACAACATCATCATCTCCTAATTACGCTATCAACAATAAGCTGGTTCACATGAGCGTTGGCGTAAGAAGCCTCTTCCTCGTATCACAGTACATGCTCCTGTCTGACGATGAAGCACAGGCTATCAGCTATGGTTCTGATGTTGAACTTCTGGATGGCAAGCTCAGCCCTTACACACTCCTTCTCTCCACAGCTCTTCAGATGCAGAAGACTATCTACGAGAACAGCGATGTTGTATCAGGCTACAGCTTCACAGTTATCCAGCCTAAATAAGCAAACTTTATAAAGAGTTTCTCCATTTTCTTTTCCCATGTTGCATATACTATGTAACATGGGTTTCTTTTGAGTGGAGGGATGATTTTGCGGCTTCAGTCCTCGACGCTACTTACAGTTTGCTCCAAGCCGGAAGGTGCGTTGACGTGTCTGCGGAAGTCCGCCGCAAAAATCCTCCACTCAATAGCAAGAGGTGATATATTCGGCAACGTAGTCGCCGATAGTCTTGAAAACGGTCATGATCGCAGCGTTATTCTCGCCTTCTACATAGATGCAGACTGCGATGGGCTCGGGACCGTCAATAATAGCGAGCTCCGTGTATCCGTGAAGGTCGGAATTGCGGCCATACACATGGAGGATCGAAATACTCTCGTCAAAGCTTGACCTTAAGGGACTCACGGTCTGTGATGCGGCAAGGGCATTGATCGTGCGCTGATAGCTGGCAGGATCGTTCATATAAGACACGTAGAGTGCGTTCATATAGTTGACCATGTCGTAGCATGTGGATCTTGCTGTGCCGCGGTAACCGTGTGCGCTGTAGTCAGCATAGAAGATGTCACGGTCATAAGGCTGGAAAGAGCTGATCTCGTTGATGGCAGGCATTATAGCTTCGAGACCTCCCATCTGGGCCAGCATCATTTCGAGAGCGACTCTGTCGTTGTATGCGACAGCCAGATAGGGAAGAGTGCTGTAGTAGAGCTGTTTGCCTGACGGGTAGTTGGAATAGATATATGACCCGTTAACGGCCGTATGGCCTGTGTATGTGATGATAACGTCGGGATTGAGCCTGTTCTCGCTGATCATCCTGTCGGAGATGAGGCTTATCGGGACTGCGAACGTACCTGCGGGCACGATGGGCTCGAGCTCATTTATGCCGAGTGCCTCGCCTGTCTTGAGACTCTTGTACTCGAAACCGATCCTGAGCCCTGATACGCTCCTTATATAGCGCTCGACCTGATTCTTCATGTTATCGAGAAGCACGGCACGTCTTTGGTGTGATGCAATCTGTGTCTTCGGCGAAACAAAGCGGTAATCCTCTATCTGCAGATCGTCGGGCGCAAGACTTGTTGTCTCGGTAACTGATTCGGTGGTCTCGTCAGTGCCGCTGTCGCTTACTGTGATGGGTATCAGAGGATCCTCCGTAAACTCAGTGGATTCAGTTGTCTCCTCAGTTGTCTCCGTTGTCTTGGAGGTCGGATCGACCTCTATCGTCGTAGTCGTGTCCGTAGCTCTTCCGACCAGCTCGGGAAACAGCACAGAATACTCCTTCTGCGAGGAGGCAACGTTGACGACAAATATGACGATACCCGTCAGCAGCGTCAATACAGCGAGTAATATGAGGGTTACAAGGCGCCGCTTACCGCGGATGTTCTCCGCTTTCTTCAGAAATGTAGGATTTGGCGCCTTCATTATCAGAACAGACCCGTGATAGTACCGTCAAGATCAATGTCGATGTCGAGTGCAGCGGGATGCTTGGGAAGACCGGGCATCGTGAGGATGGATCCTGTGAGCACGACGACATAGCCTGCGCCTGCGCTGACGTAGCAGTCTCTTACAGTGATATTGAAGTTCTCGGGAGCGCCGAGTTTTTTCTGGTCATCTGTGAATGAATACTGTGTCTTCGCGATACATACAGGAAGCTTTCCGTATCCTGCCGCATCGAGATCCTCGATCTTCTTTGCAACGCCTTCTTCGAGAACGATATCATCAGCGCCGTAGATCTTTGTTGCAACAGCTCTGATCTTGTCGATGATGGGCTCGTTGACATCGTATGTGTACTTAAGCTCAGGATTCGTATTGCTTTCGATAGTGGAGAGGACTCTGTTAGCGAGATCGATTCCGCCTTCACCGCCCTTTGAGAAGATGTCGGAACTCTCGTATCCTGCACCGCACTCTTCACAGAGACGTCTTACGATATCGAGCTCCTCTTCCGTATCAGAAGGGAACCTGTTGCATGTAACGATAGTAGGAATGCCGAAACCGGACATGTTCTTTATATGTCTTGCAAGGTTGCCGAAGCCCTTGATGAGTGCTTCGTTGTTAACCTTTGTGAGCTCGTCCTTGGGGATGCCGCCGTTGTACTTAAGTGATCTTACTGTAGCAACGAGAATGACTGCGGAAGGCTTGATGCCTGCTGCGCGGCACTTGATGTCGAGGAACTTCTCAGCGCCGAGGTCAGCACCGAAACCTGCCTCAGTAACAACGATGTCAGCAAGCTTCATGGCTGTCTTTGTAGCGATGATCGTATTGCATCCGTGAGAGATGTTTGCGAAAGGACCGCCGTGAACAAATGCGGGAACGCCTTCCAGCGTCTGTACAAGGTTGGGACAGACAGCATCCTTGAGAAGTGTTGCCATGGAACCTACCGCGCCAAGCTGGCCTGCAGTAACGATCTTTCCGTCCTTGTCGTAAGCAACTGCAATCCTTGAGATCCTTGCCTTAAGGTCTTCCATATCGCTTGCCATACAGAGAGTAGCCATAACCTCAGAAGCAGCTGTGATCTGGAAAGCATCATCTCTTGTAACACCGAAATTGCCGCCGCCGACGCCAACAGTGATATGCCTCAGACATCTGTCGTTCATATCCATTGCACGCTTCCAGAGGATCCTGTTCTCATCAATGTTGAGCTCATTGCCCTGGAAGATGTGATTGTCGATAAGTGCTGCGAGAAGGTTGTTTGCAGCTGTGATGGCGTGGATATCTCCTGTGAAGTGGAGGTTGATATCGTCCATAGGAACGACCTGTGAATAACCACCGCCGCAGGCACCGCCCTTAACGCCGAAAACAGGGCCCAGGGAGGGCTCTCTGAGCGCAAGGCAGACATTCTTGCCGAGCTTGCTCAGTCCCTGTGCGAGACCGATGCTGACCGTTGTCTTACCTTCTCCTGCAGGAGTAGGGTTCATAGCTGTAACAAGGATCACCTTGCCTTCCTTAGAGGAATCGAGCTTCTGGATAGTGGATGCAGGTATCTTTGCCTTGTACTTTCCGTAATGCTCGAGGTCATCGGGAGTCAGACCCAGCTTTGCTGCGATGTTGTCAATGGGCTGTAATTTTGCGCTCTGAGCGATCTCAATGTCACTTAACATGGTGAATCTCCTGTTCCTGCATTTATTTTTTAATATAGATTTTTATTGTACCTACTATAAACAGTCTTTTCAATATCAACAGTATTGGTTGGTTAGTTTGTAATGTGAAAACACTACATTTTGTGAACTATCTACAAAAAAACACAATATATTGTGTCTTTTAATTGACAAAAAAAATAGCGGCTGATATTCTTATAGGCGTGGTGGGAAATGTTTCCGTAATCTGAACTTAAGGATACGGACACAAAATTTGGGGCCTGCAGCTTACAAGGAGATTAATATGATCATCAGTTCTGACATCGAATACTGCCGTAAGAAGATGGAGACAATCATTGGCAAGAGAGTTGTTCTTAAGACTAACGGCGGACGCAAGAGAATACTTACTTACGTTGGTGTAGTCGACAGCTGCCATCCCAATATCTTCACAGTTAAGTGTGAGTGCAAGGTTGGAACTCCTACATTGGTAAGCTTCAGCTATGTTGATCTTCTCACAAAGACAGTAAGACTTGCTCTTATTGCTGATCCCAAGGAAGAACAGGCAGCAGGCTGATAACATCAGTTAAGGCAGATAATCAGGTATTTAATGGCATGGGGCTTTATGTCCCATGTTTTTTATCGTGTTATAATGAAGAGAGGTATTGTGGAAGGAGATAAGACATGTCCGGGATTTTAGAAGGCGATCGTGCGGCTAAGACGGTAATAAGACGTCTCAGGTTTTCCGTCGTTGTATGGATAATTATCGCAAGCCTTCAGATCCTTATCGGACTGCCGCTCATTCTTGTCGGGTACGGCTTTTCGATGATCGCCTGCGGAGGATGGAACATTTACGCTTCGATCACCAGGATAAAGTTTATTAACGAACTTAAGGAGAATCCGCAGATGATATATCCTTATTATTCGACAAGGGAATGCCTTGATCACACGCTGATCTTTCTCGGCATCAATCTGCTTTTCGGCGGCTTTATCGGCGTTATAGCAAGTGTTTACGATCTTCTCATCCGTCATTACGTTGTAACCCATGCTGAAGAACTCACTGTCGGCCTGGGAATGGAGGATTATTATGGAGAGTTATGAGGTTACGGCTAATGCCAAAGTCAATCTGTTTCTCAAGATATGCGGAAAGCTTCCCAACGGCTATCACAAGCTGTTTATGGTCATGCAGGAGATCGATATCTGTGATGATGTGACAGTTAATATAGACATCAGCAGGCCTGCGGAGATCGCCGTAATATGCAACGGAATGGATAATACGGATCCTAAGAAAAACCTTTGTTACAAGGCCGCAGACAGATTTTATGCGAGATATCACAAGAAGCTCGTTGAAGAGCAGACAAAAGAGAAGATAGTCTTCCCGTATACTGAGATAGTCCTGACGAAGCGTATTCCAAGCGAGGCCGGAATGGGCGGCGGAAGCTCTGATGCGGCTGCTGTCCTTATGACGCTGCAGGAGCATTTCGGGAATCCTTTCAGTGATGAGGAGATGAATGAGATAGCTGTCAACTGCGGTGCGGATGTGCCATTTTTTCTCTACGGCGGAATGTGTCTGTGTGAGGGCGTCGGTGAGGTCGTTACACAGCTCGAGGATCCTCCGAAGTGGCCCATGCTCATCGTGAAGCCTCATATTGGCGTATCTACGCCCAGAAGCTTTGCGCAGGCTGATAAGATGGCTATTTCGGGTTATGACAGGGAAGCATACAGAGCAATGTTCGACAGGATACTTGAGGCCGGCACTGATCTCGATAAGGTTGAAGCCGTTGTAAAAGAGAACAGAGCCTTATTCGTAAACGATCTTCAGGCACCCGGCATCGAGGAGGTTCCGGTCATTGCGGACATTATAGATTCCCTTGAGCAGGCAGGAAGCTCGCTCGCTATGATGACGGGCTCCGGAAGCGCCGTGTTCGGACTGTTTAAGACGGAAGATCTTGCAAAGACCACAAGAGATATTATTGCCGCAGATGACAGATTCGCAGACTGCGATATCTACGTCTGCCACATGATCTAACCGATCCTGATACCCAGAAGGCCTCTCATGTAACCACGGCCGGATTCACTGTCGATAACCTCAAAACCGCGGTTCTTATAGAACTCTATCATTCCGTGATTTGTTACTGCGGTGTGCAGAAGGACGCGGTCACAGCCTTTGCGTGACGCGAGTTCCAGAGCCGCGTTCATCAGCTCGACACCGAGGCCGGTGCTTCTCAGATCCCTTCTCACGGCAAATCTCGAGATATATCCCGCAAGTTCCGTGTCCTCCAGATACTTCTGGGTCTTGTCCGAGAAACTGAACTTGAGAGGATTATAGACGAGGGATAAAGTGATCGTCCCGACGGGCTCATCCCCATCGAAACAGCACAGACAATAATTACGGGATATCCTGTCCTCAATAGTGTCGATGCTCTCGGTCATCGACTCCAGATGGTCCTCGGGTATCCCTGATTCGGAGCAGTAGGTCACCATCGCATTCTTTATGAGATGCGACAGCGCCTCTGCGTCTTCTTTTTTTGCTCTTCTGAAATCAAATGAACTCATTAATGTCAGCCATGCAGTTAACAAGGATGGCCTTATGAGCGTGGAGTCTGTTCTCAGCCTCCTGGAATACGTAGCTCTGGGGTCCGTTGATAACGTCCTCGGTAACCTCATATCCGCGGTATGCAGGGAGGCAGTGGAGGAACATTGCGTCCTTGTGAGCAACGCCCATGATCTTGGAGTTGACCTGATAATCCTTGAAGATCCGGACACGCATTGCCTTCTCTTCCTCCTGACCCATGGATGTCCAAGTGTCGGTGTAGATTACGTCTGCGTCTGCTGCAGCCTCAAAGGGATCCGTTGTCATGAGAACCTTGGAGCCTGTGATCGCAGCGTCCTTCTTTGCCTGCCCGACGTACTTGTCAGGGCATGTATAGTCGGAGGGTGAAGCGATGGCTACGTCCATACCTGCTTTCGCGCAAGCCTGGAGAAGTGAGTTTGCGACATTGTTTCCGTCGCCGAGATATGCGAGCTTGAGTCCCTTGAGGCCGCCCTTAACTTCTTTGATGGTAAGAAGGTCTGCAAGCATCTGTGTGGGGTGCTGGTCGTCGGAAAGACCGTTGATGACGGGAATAGAACCGTACTTAGCGAGGTCTACGATATCCTGATGAGCGAAAGTCCTGATCATGATGGCGTCAACCATTCCGGAGAGAACGTGTGCTGTATCATAGATAGTCTCGCCGCGTCCGATCTGGATGTCGTGGTCGGACAGGAAAAGTGCCTGACCGCCGAGCTGGTACATACCGACCTCGAACGAAACTCTTGTCCTCGTTGATGACTTTGTGAAGATCATTGCAAGAGACTGTCCCTCAAGATAGTGATGGGGGATCCTTGCCTTTGTCTTTGCCTTCATATCAACAGCGATATCGAGGAGCTTGTCGAGCTCTTCAATTCCAACATCCTCGTGAAAATCTATATAATGCTTCATTTTATGTACCTCACTTAAGCTTGCTCTGTGCTTTCATTATCTTCTCAATCTCTGATGTGAATGACAACGCTTCACTCTTCGAAATGTTCAGCGGGGGAGCGATCCTTATCGTTGACGCTCCGATCGCACTTACGAGGAATCCCTTCTCGAGAAGCGAATCCCTCATCATCTGTGCTGAGATGATGGGTGCGAACTCGATGCCGATAAGAAGTCCTCTTCCGCGCACCATATGGATCTGCGGATACTTTGCCTTCAGTGCCTGGAGCTTGTCCATGATCATGTCACCGATAACCGCAGCGTTTGCTACGAGGTTCTCCTCATCGATGATGCTGAGCACTGTATTTGCTGCTGTTGTTGCGAGGGGATTGCCGCCGAAAGTCGATCCGTGATCACCGACGTGGAAGCCTGATGCAACCTCGTTGCTGCAGAGTGTTGCGCCGATCGGAACACCGCCTGCAAGTCCTTTAGCGAGAGTCATGATATCGGGGTAGATGCCGTAATGCTCATAGCAGAACATCTTGCCTGTCCTTCCGACGCCTGTCTGGATCTCGTCATCGATCAGAAGGATATTCTTCTCGTTGCAGAGCTTTCTTACTGCGTGGATGTAGTCGGGTGCTGCGGGATTGACACCGCTCTCGCCCTGGATGAGTTCGAGCATGATGGCTGCCGTCTTGTCAGTTATAGCTGATTCAAGTTCGCTTATGTTGTTGAACTCAACGTACTTGAAGCCGGGTGTTACGGGCTCGAAGGGCTTGCTGAACTTAGGCTGGCCTGTAGCGGCGATGGTCGCCATGGTCCTTCCGTGGAAGCTCATTTTCGCTGTGATGACCTCGTACTTGTCGATTCCCTTATAGTAGAAATAGCCGCGTGCGAGCTTGATGGCTGCTTCGTTTGCTTCCGCTCCGGAGTTGGAGAAGAATACCTTGTCGGCAAAGCTCTTCTTGCAGAGCGTATATGCGAGTTCACTCCTTGAAGGAATGTAGTAATAGTTGCAGCAGTGGATGAGCTTCTTTGACTGCTCGGCGATCGCCTTGGCGAGCTTGGGATGTCCGTGTCCTACGGAGTTGACAGCTATGCCGCCGATCATATCAAGATATTTCTTTCCTGACAGGTCGTAGAGATAGCTTCCCTTGCCCTTGACGAATGCGACATCCTGCGGTGCAAAGACCTGCATGCAGTATTTTTTGTCATAATCTTTTACCAGATAAAGATCACTTTCTATACTCATAATTGTTCCTCTTTTCTTTTACGATCATTGTTCCGATGCCTTTTTCCGTGAAGATCTCAAGGATAAGGCTGTGGGGGATACGTCCGTCTATGATGTGCGCGCGGTTTACGCCGCGTCTGACTGTATCGAGACAACCGTTGATCTTGGGGATCATCCCGCCTGAAATGATGCCTCTGTTGATGCAGTCCTCGATATCCTTCTCGTCGAGAACGGGGATGATGTGGTTCTCTCCGTCTTCCTTCTTCTCGAGCACGCCGCCGACGTCAGTGAGTATCATGAGCTTGGATGCCTGAAGCGCAACAGCGACTTCGGATGCAACCGTGTCAGCATTTATGTTGTAACTCTCGCCGTGCTCACCCATACCGATAGGTGCGATTACAGGAATATATTCGTCGTTTGCGAGCATCGAGAGAACTGTCGTATCTATGTTCTTGATCGTTCCGACATATCCGATATCAACAGGATTGCCTTCAGGATCAACGGTCATCTTCTCAGCCTCGATCAGCTGTCCGTCGATACCGGAGATACCGATCGCCTTCGCACCCTTGGCACAGAGATTCGAAACGATCTCCTTGTTAGTCTTTCCGATGAGGACCATCTGTGCGATCTGCATCGTGTCCGTATCTGTATACCTGAGGCCGTTCACGAAATGGGACTCGACGTTCACTCTGCTCAGCATGTTGTTGATATCAGGTCCGCCGCCGTGGACAAGGATCGGGTTGATGCCGATGTACTTGAGCAGCACGATATCGTCCATGACCGACTGCTTCAGGTCCTCGTTTATCATGGCATTTCCGCCGTACTTGATGACGATGGTCTGGCCTCTCAGTTTCTTGATGTAGGGAAGGGCCTCGATAAGGATATGGGCCTTATCAACTTTTGTCTTCATTTCGCCTTCGATGAAGGGAGGATTCTTGTCACTCATCGTCATACACCTCTTACCACGTTTTTGAGTCCTGTACCCTCGGGAAGCCCGAACATACAGTTAGCTGCCTGGATAGCCTGGAGAGCTGCGCCCTTGCCGAGATTATCCTGTGCCGAAAACAGCTTGATCATATCTGTCTCGGGATCGTACATTCCGTTGACATTTATATAATTTGAACCGTAAACCGATTTTACATCAGGAAGAGCCTTTCCTTCGAGGACTCTTACAAAAGTCTCATTTTTGTAAAACTCCTGATATACTTCATTGATCTTCCCGCTCGAAACATCCGCAAAACTCTCATCGGGCTTCACGTAAATGCTTGCGAGCATGCCTCTCTTGAAAGGTGCGAGGTGGGGAGTAAATGTAACGGCCTTAACTACTTCCCTGCCTGACTTTTCCGAAAGAAATCCGCACTGCTCGGCGATTTCTGTCGTGTGTCTGTGACCAACTGCACCGTAGGGCTTGAATGCTTCATCTGTCTCACAGAATGCGTAAGCCAGATCTGATTTTCTTCCTGCACCTGACACGCCCGAAACCGCATTGATGATTATGCTGTCAGCCTTTATCAGTCCCTGTGTAAGGAAGGGTGCCAGAGCAATGAGAGAGCATGTCGGATAGCAGCCGGGATTAGCGACCAGGCGTGCTGTCCTGAGCTCCTCTCTGTAGAACTCGGGAAGTCCGTAAACCGCTTCCTTCAGGAGCTCCGGATGAGGGTGCTCCAGCTTGTATGATTTCTCATATGTTGCGAGGTTCTTATATCTGAAGTCTCCTGAGTGATCGATTACGCGTGTGCCGTTCTCAAGGAGTACGGGAACCGTCTTTGAAGATACGCCGTGGGGAAGAGCGGTTATAACGAGATCACTGTCCTTGGCGATCTGTACGTAATCACCTTCCTCGAGTGTTACGTCGCATACTCCCTTGAATACGGGATAGATCTCTGAATACTTCTTCCCGGCGAAAGACTGGGATGTAAGATGAATAATTTCTGCATAAGGATGGTTAACGAAACCCTTTACGAGCTCTGCTCCGACATAACCGGTAGCGCCTATAATACTTATTTTTATTTTTTCACTATTCATATTGGTTATAATGCCTCACTTTGGGATAATGATTTATGCAATATAATGCATAAAAATACAAAAGTCAATCATTTTAATCTATATATGGGAATATTTGTGGCAATCGAAGAAAAATGCACAAAAAAGTGGGAGCGCCATATATGTTTTTTGTGGAAATCGCATACCAAATCATATATAATCGGAAATGGATGTTTAATCTGATACCACATTGAAGGAGGAAAGACTGATGGAAAAATATTCCGCAGACAAGATCCGTAACATCGCTTTGTTCGGCCACGTCGGTTCAGGTAAGACCACATTGGCAGAAGCTATGTTATATTGCACCAAAAGCACAGACCGCCTGGGACGCATAACTGACGGCAATACTGTAATGGACTTCGATCCCGAAGAGATCAAGCGTCAGATGTCAGTAGCAGCCAAAGTCGCAGCATGCGAATATAAGGGCAGCAAGATCAATATCATCGATACTCCCGGTGACTTTGACTTCCTGGGTGAAGAGATGGCTGGTATCAGAATCGCCGACAGCGGTGTCGTAATGGTATCCGCAAAGGGCGGCACATCCGTCGGATCGCAGAAGGCGATCAGACTCCTTAACGGCAAGAACGTTCCCTTCCTATTCTTCGTAAACAGAATGGACGAGCCTAACGCTGATTTCGAAGGCGTCGCATCAAGGATGATGGAGCGTTACGGCGCTTCCGTTATCCCGCTGTCATTCCCTATCATGGAAGGCGGCCAGATGACTGGTATCGTTGACGTTATGAACCGTAAGGCATTCTCCGTTGACTGGAAGAGCGGCAAGCTCACAGAGTTCCCGCTTCCCGATCAGTATAACGCACGTATCGACGAGCTCCAGGAGAAGGTCAACGAAGTCGTTGCAGAAGCTGACGACGCGCTCATGGAGAAGTTCTTCGCAGGCGAGCCTTTTACTGAGGATGAGTTCAGGCACGGCGTACACGCAGGTTTCCGTGAAGGCAAGCTGCACCCGATCTACTGCGGTTCAGCATACATGAACGTCGGTGTTGACTTCCTGCTCAACTGTATCGCGAAGGATACTCCTCCGGCAGGCAGAAAGCCCGCGGTTATCGCTACATATCCCGATGGCAAGGAAGAGGAAGTTAAGTGTGATGTAAACGATCCCACAGCATGCTTCATCTTCAAGACGATCTCCGACCCGTTCGTAGGCAAGATCTCCATCTTCAAGGTTAACGCAGGTTCCGTTAAGGCTAACTCAACTCTCTTCAACGCAACGAAGGGCAAGGATGAGAGAATCGGCGGCCTGTTCTACCTCGTAGGTAAGAAGCAGATCCCTACAGACGCTGTATCTGCAGGCGATATCGGTGCTACGGCTAAGCTCGCTATCTCTGACACTAACGATACATTGTGCGACAGAGCGCGTGTTCTTGAGCTCCCGAAGATCAAGTTCCCTACACCCGTTCTTTCCAAGAGCATCGAGCCTAAGGCAAAGGGCGATGAAGAGAAGATAATCTCCGGTCTTACAAAGCTCGCAGATGAGGATAAGTGCTTCACGGTCGTTACCAACCCTGAGACAAAGCAGATGGTTCTCTCAGGTCTCGGTGACATGCAGCTTAAGGTTCTCCAGAGCAAGCTGAAGGATAAGTACAAGGTTGAGTGCGACCTTACAGATATGAAGGTTCCTTACCGTGAGACTATCCGCAAGAAGGTCAAGGTACAGGGCAAGCATAAGAAGCAGTCCGGCGGACACGGCCAGTACGGTGACGTATGGATCGAGTTCGAACCCAACCCTGAGCAGGAAGAGCTCGTATTCGCTGAGAACGTTTTCGGCGGCGCAGTTCCGAAGAACTTCTTCCCTGCAGTTGAGAAGGGCTTGCAGGAGTCAGTTAAGAAGGGTGTCCTCGCAGGCTTCCCTGTAGTTAACCTCAAGGCAACTCTCGTTGACGGTTCCTACCACGATGTTGACTCTTCCGAAATGGCGTTCAAGATCGCTGCAAACCTCGCATTCAAGGCAGGTATGACAGCAGCCAGCCCGATCCTCCTCGAGCCCATCAGCTCCATGGAAGTTCATGTACCTGATGACAAGCAGGGCGATATCATGGGTGATCTCAACAAGCGTCGCGGACGTATCATGGGCATCGATGCTGACGAGCAGGGCTCCGTTATCAACTGCGAAGTTCCTACGGCTGAGATCCTTGATTACGCAACAGACCTTAAGTCAATGACTCAGGGCCGCGGCTGGTTCGCGTTTGAGCACGCAAGATATGAACCCGCTCCGCCGGAGGTTGCTGATAAGGTAATTGCTGCTTATAAGGAAGAAGAGTAATAATTATTATTTATTTTGAGCGGGGCGCCTGTTGCGGGCGCCCCATTTTTTGCGTGCGGGGGCGGGGCGCGTGCGCATGCGGGGGCGAGATCGAGTGAGCGTGCGAGAACGAGTGCGCAAAAAGATTACCGATCCCGTTACCGATTTTTCTCAAAAACTCGAAAAAATCGGTAATTTGATGCTGGATTACCGATATCGTTACCGATTTTTCTTAAAAACTCAAAAAAACGGTAATAAAATTCCCAACTTTTCTACAAAAGCAAAGTTGAGACTTTTTTTCGATTGTAAGCGGGTACAATTTATGCTATGGAAAGCAGACGATCACTTGAGCTCAGAATGAGCTACATTAAGGAACAAATGAAAAAACTCCCGCATGGGAGCTTTGGTTCAGTTCGCGGTCGGGCGACAGTAAAGATTAGTTACGATCCATTTGACCCGAGCGTAACAACCTACAATTACAGGAGATACTATATTGACTCTCCTAAAGGCCGGTTCTACAGTCCGTTAATTAAAGAATATCTGCGCTATGCGGCGGAACTCAAGCGCCTCGAAGCTGAATGGAACATCATTTACAAGATACCACCGCGCAATATCAGCTACCCGCTTAAGAAGAGGAGGCATACGATTTTTGACGGGGACTTTTTCGAGAAGGCGGAATCGAATATGAACAGCAGGCTGATCGAGAATCCGGTTCCGTATAAAGGAATGAAGATGCGGTCGAAGAATGAGATGATCGGAGTGCAGATACTGGAGAAGTTCGGGCTTGAGTACAAGGTGGAGCCGAAGGTCGGGGACGGGTTTGATGTGCTGTTTCCAGACATAATCTTTAATATACCGGAGCAGTGCAGATGCGCTGGCATAGAGATTGACGGCGCGATCGATAAAGAGCGGTATTCGTACAAGGCGACCAACAGAAGGAAGGGGTATCTGAGTATGGATCTGATGCCGGGGAAGGACGTTATCTTTCTCGACATAGCGAGTCCAAATGACTTCTACGGTGAGCTATTTGAAACTATGGTAAAGCTCGCAATAGAAGCCGGGCTGGACGATATTATCTTTCCTGGCGATCAGTAAATCTTGTAGATCTTCGTGCCGTTCTCGCTGAACGATGCGACCTGTGTGAGGTTGTCAGCGAAAAACTCCCAGTTGAACTGCGCGCCAAATGCATATGTGCCGGCGTCGAAATCGGGGGATGCGATCAGGTATCTGATGCCGCGCTCCTTGCAGTAACGTGTGAACTCGTTGATGTCGCCGCCGCAGCCGGAGATCAGCCATGCGTAGATCTGGTCGCGGGTCTCGGTGTCGTGGCCTGCGGACCAGGCGTAGTAAGGCCAGCCATAGTAAGACGGACGGCCTGCGAGATAGAACTCGTTAAGGCTCCACATCGGCGTCAGGAAGACGTCTGAAGGATCTGTGTTTTCCTTAATCCAGCGAGTCATCGAAGAATCAGCTTCGATCGTGTACTTGCCGCGGTTGAGATTGTAATATGTGCACCACTCGGATAAACCGGTTGCGGTGAGCGGGATAAGGAGCAGCAGAGCGAGAACGATAGAGCAGATCTGCAGGAATACGAAAGTGCCTTTCGACATTTCCTTCTTCGGCTTCTCAACAGCTGCAGCTGCGGGTGCCTCTTCAGGCTTCTCAGTCTCTGTCTCCTCAGACTTCTCTGATTCAGCAGCTTCAGCTTCCTCAGGTTCTTCAACCTCAGTGAGCTCCTCAAAAGACTCTTCAACCGGCTCTTCCTCAGGTGCGCCGATTTCCTCGAGGATCTCAGCTTCTCTGTCATCATCAGCCTCTTCAAAGAACTCATCGAAAGACATTTCTTCGATCACTTTCTCAGTGCTCTCTTCGCCTGATTCAGCAATCTCACTTGCGCCCTCATCCTCATATTCATCATCGTCATCTTCAAAGAGATTGAGTGACAGAGTCTCATCTGTCTTGCGCTCAGCGGCGATAACTTCGCTGCCGGGGCGTACGCCTGCAGTCTCTTCAGACGGGATCTCTTCGGCCGGGATCTCTTCGGCCGGGAGTTCTTCAGCGGGTGTTTCTTCCTTAACAGCCTTTGCCTCTGCGGGGATCAGCATTGCGGGAATATACTCAGAAGGCTCATCTTCATCAACTTCATTATCCTCAGGATCAGCAACTTCCTCCAGAGGCATGATCTCTTCGGGCAGATCGAGCAGCTCATCAGACTCAGAAGAATCCGCCAGATTTACCGGTTCATCACCAAACAGCTCGCCGTTAGCGGTTGCAAGCCTTACGGAAGAAGGAAGGACAGCTGGCTGTTCCTCTTCATCCGGCTTGGATGATCTCTTGAACGGCAGTGCGAACATATTGGCAAGGAGAACTGCGACAAAAGCATCAGCCAGCAGCAGTGTTATCTGGATAAACTTGTGGTTAGCCAGCATTTCCATCGTGATCTGGAATGTAAATGCGAAACCCATAGGCATGAGACATGCGATAAACAGAAGTGTTCTGTAGATGGGCTTCTTGTGCGCAATATCGTGGAACAGGAAAATGAGTGACACGATTATTGCCAGCACCAGCGTGAGGCCTGTAACTATGAGTATGTATTTGGTTACAGACAGAACGGAAAGGTCCTCAAGGACAAATCCGGGAGCGAACTTGAACTTAACGACATTGGATGCGTTTCCGGAGAATACCATCGTCTGGATAAACGATGAAGCAACGGCACAGACGGCAACGATAAGGTGGAGCAGTCTGCACTCGCTGAAGATTGCCATAACGAACAGGATCAGCAGCATCGTGATAAGTGCGGAGCCATGGAAGTACGGCATCAGGATAACTGTAAGACAAGAGACGAGCGTGATCAGCCAGGGGCTCAGACTGTCATCCTTACGGGGTATCCAGCTGCTTCTGCTGAACAGAAATGCCTTGATCGCTCCGCCGAATGAACCTGCCCTGAGCATGCTTATGCACATTCTGCGCAGGAGGGGGAGAAACATGATCATAACTGCAACGATAAGACCAACACCAAACATCAGGTGGCGCTGGTTCGGATAGACATTGATCGCCCAAATGCCCCATGAATCATAAGGTGTAACCTCGTACCAGGAATCAAATGTCAGGATGCTCTTGATGGCGGAAACAAAAGTCTTTTCCTTCATGAGGAGCAGGAGGTGATCGAAAACGTTCCACGAACTGCGGAAGAATACGAGCAGGGGGGTGAGGACAAATGTGCCCTTCTTTCCTGAGATCAGCATAGCGAACAGACCGAGGAGAACGAGTGCACAGACCATAGAAACAATACTCGGCAGGTTGATAGCCATATCGATAGGCAGACCGCCGTAGTTGAGCATTCCGCAGAAGAAATAGAACAGGAAGTGGTACTGGATGCCGTCGCCCGAGAAGTGCATATACTGCGTCGGGAAATTGAATCCCTGTGAGAACGACGAAACCATCGCGGTGTGGGGAGCGAGATCGGAGAAGGTTGAATAGCCTGCCTGAAGCTCACTTCCTGAGATCCTGTATGTGTAGATCATGAGGAATGTGACGACCGCGGTAACCAGTGCGATGACGATGCCGAAGAACATCGTATCCTTGAAGCTGTACTTGTATGGAGGTATCTCGGCCTGGTCGATCTCTTCGTTGCGCTTGATCCTTCTCTTGTTGATGATCACGAGGATCGAGAGGATGAGCCAGAGCAAGATCGCGAAAGTGACGAGCATGCCGATCCTTCTGCAGAGGGACGCATCATCAAGGAAGTGCGACAGGCCGAGGATGCAGAAGTAGTTGAAGAATGACGTGGTCAGGATGCCGACAAGGATACCGAAAGGAACGGTGAACAGCGTGTTCGGAATTGCGGCGATGGCCTTTTTTGAAGGTGCGCAGGCGACGAAAAGGCGTCTGACGTCGACCACTGTCAGATTTACGAGTGTGATGCCGAAGATGGCGGCTATAACAAAATAAACGATTGCAAGCATGATTATCCCCTTAATTTTATTATTAAAAGTATACCAATCTTTACGTCCGTCAATTTTACAAGTATGTAACATCTTTCGAAAAGGTGCTCTTGTGATATAATGTGTCGGTACGTGAATGATTGGAGAAGACCAATATGAAAATTGCAGTTCTTGGCGGAGGACTTTCGCCGGAGAGAGATGTTTCAAAAAAGTCGGCAAGCCTTATAGCAAATGCCCTTCTGTCGAAGGGACACAAGGTGGCGCTGATCGATCTTTATGACGGAACAGATGGAGATGTTCTGTCGCTTTACAGGGAGGGAACGGATAACCTTTATTCTTACGACATACCTGAAAGCGAGCCGGATCTCGAGAAACTTATAGCAGAGCATGGAGGCAGACGCGAGTGGGTAGGCCCCGGCGTCATAGAGCTCTGCAAGGACAGCGACTGTGTTTTCGTGGGCCTCCATGGTTCTTATGGTGAGAACGGACAGCTCCAGTCGATCCTGGAGAGCTACAACATCAAGTACACGGGGTGCCGCTATCTGGGGTGCGCGATCGCGATGGACAAGGATCTTTCGAAGTCGCTTGCGCTCGGAGCGGGTTTCAAGACGGCGAGATGGTTTACCGTTCTCCCTGAAGAGATAACTGAGGAAATGATACTGGAGCGCATCGGTCTGCCCTGCGTAATAAAGCCTATCGGCACGGGTTCGTCATGCGGTGTTTCGGTGGTTAAGAGCAGGTCTGAGATCGCTGCTGCGATCAAGTATGCGCGCAAGTATTTTCAGCGCATCCTTGTTGAGCAGTATCTGGTCGGACGCGAGATAACGGTAAGCATTCTGGAGGATATGGTCCTTCCGATAACCGAGATCATTCCGCATCAGGGTTTCTACGATTACAAGAATAAGTATCAGGCAGGGCTTGTTACGCATGTCTGCCCTGCGCATTTCTCCGATAAGGATACTGAGAGGATCCAGGATCTGGCACTTCAGATCTTCAAGACGCTTCGCATGGACTCATACGGAAGGATCGACATGATCGTTGAGAAGGATACTGGTGATATCTATTTCATCGAGGCGAATAATCTTCCCGGCATGACGAATACAAGTCTTCTTCCGGAGGCTGCAAAGGCAGCGGGGATCGAGTACGAAGACCTCTGCGAGCGTATCGCGATAGCAAGTCTCAAGAAATGAGAACAAAGGTCGCTATAGTCGGAGGCGGCGCCGCAGGTCTTTATGCGGCGTGTTTCCTCGCTAAAGCGGGCGTGGACTTTCTGCTTCTCGAGCGCAACAAAGAGTGCGGCAAAAAGCTCCTTATAACAGGTCACGGCAGGTGTAATATCACCAATCTCAAAGAGCCTTCAGAACTCAAGAAAGGGTTCCATGAGGCGGGCAATTTTGTGTACCCTGCGATATCCGGATTTACGCCTGCGGACATAGTAAGATTTATTGAGAATGAACTGAAAGTTCCATTGAAAACAGAGGAGAATGACCGTGTTTTTCCCGTGTCTGACAAGGCTTCCGACGTGAGGGATGCTTTCGTCAGATTTTTGGACAGAGAGCACATATTAACAGACTATAAATGCAGCAGTATCACCAAAGAAAATGATGCTTTCAGACTCGTGTCTGAGGATGGGAGAGAAGTCGTTTCGGACAGGGTCATACTGGCGTGCGGAGGCAGCAGTTATCCGCAGACTGGCTCTGACGGATCGGGGTTTGATCTGGCTCGTTCGCTCGGACACACGATAGCAGAACCGAGGGGTGCTCTGGCTGCGGTAAAAACGGGTGACGGCCTGTGCGGAACTCTTGCAGGCGTGACTGTTGAGAACACTGTAATCCGGTTGTACAGCGGCGGACGCAAGACCGCTGAGACAACGGGCGATCTGCTCTTTACACACAACGGAGTCTCCGGGCCTGCTGTGATGGAGATCTCGCGTGAGATACCGGCAGCGGCGGGTCCGGATACGTATTTCGAGATATGTTTCGCGAGAGGTCTGAGTGATAAGGACCTCGTGGAAAAGATCGACGGACACGGTGATACAAAGCTGGTGAATGTCGTTGCCGAATATGTCCCGAAAAGCCTTGCGGCGACCATTTGCGGCGACGGGGAGCTGTACTGCAGGGATGTTCGTGCGGAGACTCGAAAGGCTGTTTACAGGAAACTTGCTGCGTACAGGATGGATGTGGAGAAAGCGCCTGATATCAGGACTTCCTACTGCACGAGAGGTGGGGTAATTCTGAATGAATTGGACCGCAAAACATACGCATCAAAGAAAGTTTATGGTATATATGTTGTTGGCGAGAATACAGATGTTGACGGCATCAGCGGGGGATACAACCTCACGTTTGCCGCGTCGTCCGCGCATCTTGCCGCAAAGGATATTATTAAGGGGATTAGGATATGAAAAAGACAAAGATCACTGCAGTTGCAGTATGTATGGCTATGGCTGTTTCGATGATGGCAGGCTGCGGAAAGACTGCGGAAGAGACATCCGGAGAGACGGAAGAGATCACTGTTGAGACAGCTGAAGAGAGTATAGAGACGACAGAGGCAACGGATCAGACAACCGAGACAACAGTCGATCCGATAATTACGGAATACATGAGACAGCAGCCCAATCCGTCGCCATATGAACCGGATAATCCGCAGACAATTGACGACATGCAGGATGAGGCCGTAAGGAATCTTGCAAGAGCCTATGAGGAAGACGGATATCAGTTTATCGCGACCGCTGAAGATTTCTGGTACAATGGCGCCGGATATGCGTGGTATATAACAGACAGACGGTCTCCATGGTTCCTTGTAAGAGGGTTCTTCTCACAGAAAGAGGAAGGCAGCTCACTGGTCAATGTTTTCTGTGTTATGGCGACTGAGGATCTGTGCGAGAAGTATCTCGAACTGAGCATCCGGAGTGTCGACGGGGATATTGTCAACTATTCCCGAAACGGATATGATGAGGAGGATGAGAAGATCACTTTCGACAGGACCACAGGCGTTCTGACTTTTATCAACACAGTTGAGCATGTCGATCAGGGCGTCGGCTGATTGAGGAGGACAAGATGAAGAGAGAAGGTTACATTACCTGGGACGAGTATTTTATGGGCGTTGCACAGCTTGCAGCAATGCGGAGCAAGGACCCCGGCACGCAGGTCGGAGCGTGCATCATCGATTCGAATAAGCACATCCTTTCGGTAGGTTACAACGGCATGCCGATCGGCTGTTCAGACGATGATTTCCCGTGGGCAAGAGAGGGCGGAATGCTCGATACAAAATACGCTTATGTATGCCACGCCGAGCTCAACGCAATCCTTAACTGCAAGGCTTCAGACCTTCACGGAACAACAGTTTACGTAACGCTCTTTCCCTGCAATGAGTGCACGAAAGCGATCATCCAGAAGGGCGTAAAGAACATCATCTATCTCGATGACAAGTACCACGACACAGAGTCCGCCATAGCAGCCCGCAAGATGCTGGACAGCGCGGGAGTCACATACACAAGATATGTCCCGGGAGATAAAGATATAAGTATTAAGGTGTGATCACTTATGCGTAAGGTTTCAAAGTTTATATCACTCGTAATTACAGCCGCACTAGTCTGCGGCTTATTTGCATTTACAGTCCTTGCAGCACCGTCTGCGGCAGTTGATAACGTCAATCCGTGGGGCACAGGCGGACAGATAACTCTTAATCTGTCAGGCTGCTCAGGATATCAGACGATAACTGTCGTTGTCGAGTTTACGGGCACCATCAATTCTGCATCGGGCTGGGGCTTTGATTCCTATACGGTAAGCGGAAACAGAGTAACGGCTGTATGCTCCGCATCCGGACCCAACAGCTGGGGTTTCGACAGCAATGTCGGCATCCAGGTTGAAGGTTCAAACATCTCCGGTGCAAGCCTCGTATCCATTACGGGTGACGGCACTTCAGGCTCTGTTTCGGGAGGCGGTGATGCGGCCGGCGCGACAAATGCCGCTCCTCCGGATGGTCCTTCAAGAGCACATGTTGATTCAGTTGCCGGCGATGACTGGCTCACAACAGACGGCAACAGGATCGTCGATATGAACGGCACGCAGGTATGGATGACCGGCTGCAACTGGTTTGGCTACAACACCGGAACGAATATGTTTGACGGCGTCTGGAACTGCAATCTCCAGGAGAGCCTTGCAGGTATCGCAAACCGCGGTTTCAACATCCTCCGTCTGCCTATCTCAGCAGAGCTCCTTCTGCAGTGGAAGAGCGGAACCTACCCGGCAGCAAACTATAACCAGGCGCTTAATTCCAACCTTAACAGCATGAACAGTCTGCAGATCTTTGACTACGTTCTGGACCTTTGCGAAGAGTACGGAATGAAGGTTATGATCGACATCCACTCAGCAAATACTGACGCTTCCGGACACAACCATCCGGTATGGTACACCGACAGGATAAGTGAGGCCCAGTTTATGGAGGCACTCGTCTGGATCGCTGACAGATATAAGGACGACGATACCATCGTTGCCTACGATCTTAAGAACGAGCCCCACGGCAAGGGCAGCGAGACTGTCCACGCCATCTGGAACGATTCTGATGATGAAGCTAACTGGAACAGAGCAGCCACAGAGGTCGCTAACGCGATCCTCGATGTGAACCCCCACGCGCTCATCGTTGTTGAGGGTATCCAGATCTATCCGATTGACATCGCAGCTAATAATTTCACATCAACAAACGATGAGGATTACTACAACACATGGTGGGGCGCAAACCTCATGGGAGTGCGCGATTACCCCATCGACCTCGGCTCCGAGGCACGCAATAAACAGCTCGTCTATTCCGTTCACGATTACGGTCCGCTAGTTTACCAACAGCCCTGGTTCGAAGGCGGTTTCACATACGAGTCTTTGTATAACGATGCATGGCACGACTACTGGCTCTACATCGTCGAAGAGAACATCGCGCCTGTCTTTATCGGTGAGTGGGGCGGCTTTATGCAGGGCGACAACCTGACATGGATGACATACATCAGACAGCTCATAACCGAGCAGCATCTCAATCACACATTCTGGTGCTACAACGCCAATTCCGGCGACACCGGCGGACTTGTAAAAGACGATTTCAAGACATGGGACGAAGAGAAATATGCCTTTGTAAAAGAGGCTCTCTGGGTTGATGACGAAGGTCGCTTTATAGGCCTTGATCACGCTGTTCCGCTGGGAAATAACGGCATCGCGCTGTCAGACTGGAGCGGTGAGATCGTAACACCTGTTGCCGCTGATGTTACTGTTACACCTTCGCCGGCGGCGGATTCATCTGCTGCTTCGGCGGCTGCATCTGCTGAGGGTGCGCCGGCTGTGCCTGCGCCTGCATCTTCCGGTTCAGATGCTCCTGTTGCCGCCATTGTTATTCTGTGTGTTATCGGCGCTACCCTGATCGGCGTTATCGTATTCATGATCATCAAGATCCGCGCACTCCCGAAGAAAGAGCCGGTTGTTGATCCTGATGCGCCCGTTGTTGTTAACGGATATCTCCAGAAATCAAATACATATACGCCCAGGCCGGTTTATTCGAATACTGCTGAGGCAAGGAAAAAGCAGGAGGAGAAAAAGCGGGAGTCGTGATGACGCGCTGTTAAGTCTCTGCTGACCGGCAGCGTGCGTTAGCGCGTCTGCGGTAAGTCCGCCGGGATGGTCATCAGACTTCGGAAAGGCTGTTGCTCAAGAACTGCACATACCAACATTAGAAAAACTGAGCATATGGTATGCATACTATTTTAAATTAAATTGTTTTTCTTATTTTAAGCAAGTATAATAAGTGCAAGTTGGGTATAGTATTTCTTCGGAGGTGCAGTAGTGAAGTCACGTTTTGCCGATACAAGGTTGTGCAAGATATTTATTCTTGCACTCTGTTTTGCAGTTACGCTCAGTGTCATTCTATTACAGGATAAAAAGAAGGTAGAAGCTGTAGGAGGAATGTGGTGTAACGCCTTTTCTACGGGTGCAGATTCCGGAACAGTCCAATTTGGTTTTTGGGATGGTGTTGAAGGAGAAAGAATAAGAATAACAGTAACGCTTAATCATGGTGATCTTGGATTCAGCACAAGTGATTCAAAAATCGAGAGCTATAGTTATGATGAAGGCTCGATGAAACTGACCGCAGTTGTCGTTTATTCAGGAGGTCATAATTATTCGATTAATGTTTACGGAACGAATATTCAAGATTTAAGCACTTCAACTTATTCTCAAAAAACAATAAGCACACCAACACCCAAGCCGACAGCTACGAATACGCCTACTCCTAAGCCGACTGCAACACCCAAGCCTACGGCAACCCCGAAACCGACAACGAGGCCGACAAATACTCCTAAGCCGACAAGGACGCCGACAAGGACGCCGACACCCAAGCCGACCAGGACTCCTACACCTAAGCTGGCAACATCAACTCCTACAGCAACACCAACACCTGCGCCTACGCAGGCTCCCAATAATACACCGACAAATACACCGGTACATACAAACACTCCGGTGCCTACGAATACACCTGTGCCCAATACGCCTACACCGACCGAGATTCCGGTTGTAGTTGTACCGGGCGTTGACGAGACAGTGCCGAGCGATCCTGACGGTGATCCGACGGATCCCGCTGATCCCAGTAACGGCGGAGACGGCAGTGACGATGTTACTGCGAACGGTCCGGAGGGTGATGGTACAACGCCTACTGAAGAGAGTGCCGTTTTCGTGCACACAAATCCGACGGGAACGAACAGCAAGCCCGTTGAGCTTGATCAGAAGCCTTCACTTTGGGGGCTCTGGCTGGCTCTGGCGGTTCTTATTATTGCCGGCGGTCTGAGATACGGTTATCTGCGCAAGTATAAGGGTTACTCCAATGCGGAGGCATTAAAGAACCTTATCCCTGGAATGGGCGGACTCGTTTATGCGGTTTCGAGCGCGTTGCCTTCGAAGTCATCGGCTGCGACGACTGCAGCTACGACACAGTCTTCACAGACCGGAGCAGGACTCGCTTCAGCGATGAAGGAGATCAATGCAATGAAGAAGGCAGAGGCAATGGAGCAGAAGACAACTGCTGCAACAACATCAACAACATCAACAGGCCTGAAGGCTCCTATCAAGAGACCTGCACAGTATTCTGTTAACCGTGCATCGCAGACAGCGCCCACGGCAACAAGACCTGCGGCAGCGGCAACCGCAACTGCTGCTACAAGACCTGCAGCAATGTCGACATCCGCTGCAGCTGCATCCGTGCTTAAGGATACTGATGTATCAAAGAACACCACACCTAAGACAAATACGGCACCTGTTCAGAGAGCTCCTGTTAAGAGACCTCCGCAGTTTTCGTCCAACCCTAATGTCGCAAGACAGGCAAGGCTCGAGAATGAGGCTCCGAAGAGACCCGCTTTCCAGGCACAAACTCAGGCACAGACTCAAAAACAGCCACAGACTCAGGCACAGACTCAGACTCCGTTTAGGAAAACTTCTGAAAACGGAAGCAACGTAGGGCAGAAGATCGCAATGAAGAATGCACCTCACGAGGTCGAGGGCAAGACAGCGACACCCCGCAAGATATCGCCGGCACCTTCTGCTAATACTACGACTACGGCTTCGGCTGTAAGCGCAGCAAAGCTCGCCGCAATGCAGAAGAAAGCAGAGCAGCGCAAGGCTGAGGCAGAAGCCGCGATGAAGGAAGCTGAGAAGGCGAGAAAAGAAGCTGAGGAAGCTCTCAAGGCAGCTGAAGAAGCAAAGAAGAATGCTGATGAAGCAAGAAGAGCATCAGGCTATGTTGCCCACGCAGCAACGGCAGCTGCAACAGCAGCGACAGCCACAACATCAGCCACAGCTTCAAAGACTGAACCGTTCAGCGAGCGCAGGAAGCAGGAGAGGATCCTTCCGGTATGGAACAGACCGGAGGCAACGACTGAACCCAACAGCGCCGTAACGACATATGCACAGCTCAAGATGGCAAAGGACAAAGCTAACAGAGAGAAGGCGATGGAGGATAATAAGCCTGCAGAACCTTTTAAGAAGGCTATTCCGAGTGTACCTTCCAACTCTGACAAGGCTACAAGCGCAGGATCAGCAAGTGCAGTTGCACCGAAGAAACCTACGCCTCCGTCACCATTCAGACCGTCTGACAGCAATGGAAACAAGTAAGGTTTCAAAGTTAAACAGACCAATCATCATAACAGTATCAGCAGTATTTCTGCTGGTACTGTTATTAAGTTATTTCTGCCCTCTTATCACTGACGACCTCCACTTCAAATTCATTTGGAACGGCTTTAACGCCAAGGCCGGATCCGAGGTCAGAGTAGGCTCGATCGCAGATATAATCGAGTCGGCAAAAAACTACTATCAGTACAGCGGCGGCAGGGTGGTGTGCCACACTGTTGTTTTCGCGATGGTCAATCTTCCGAAGTGGGTCTTCGCGGTCTTCAATGCAGCGATGTTCTGTACAGCAGGACTTCTTATCCACGGACATATCCTTGAGAAGACACGCAAGAAGAGCGATCTTACGCTGGCTTTTATCTACCTGTCGATGTTCTTTCTGCTTCCTGTCTGGGGCGATTCGATCCTCTGGATGTCGGGAAGTGTCAATTATCTGTGGCCGGGAACGGCTATCCTCTGGGCGATATACCTGATCGACAAGGAGGACAACAGCAAAAAGAATCTGTATCTCTCGTGCATTGCCGTGCTGATCGCTTCATCCACAAATGAGATCGCAGGCGGCATGCTGTCGATAATACTCATACTCAGGATGATCTTCTGGAAAAAGAAACCGTTCAGTTATTTTTACATGGTTCTCTTCTGCGTTATTCCGGGCGTCGGGCTTGTTCTTTCCGCACCGGGAAATAAGAACAGGATGCAGCTTGTTGACGGGCACGCGAGCGTCGGCCTTACCGATGTGTTCAAGACGGCTTACGGTTATCTCGGGTCATATTTCAGCTGGGCGTCGCTCATATTGTTCGTTATCTTCGCCGTGCTCTTCTATCTGATTTTCAAGAAATCAAAGGTGTGTGAACTCATCAATCCGATGACCGTCACGATCGCATGCACACTTGGCGCATGTGCACTCGGCTTCTCAGGTGTTGTCATACAGCGCGCACTCTTTACTGTGATATTCCCGCTGCTGATCCCGTTCTGGTCGCTCAGCAGCTATTTCCTTTACACGATGGACGCGCCGCACAGAAGTAAAGCAGTAACCGCGTCACTGGGACTCCTCACTGTTTTCAGCCTTGCAACACAGGAGTTTATGGTTGGTGCATCACTTGCGCTCTTAGCAGTCCTCTACCTGCTCATCAACACACTGGCGAAGGGCCGTCTCAGCACGAAACATACGCGCAGTAAAAAGCGTGACATCATCCTCGTCTCGATTCTCAGCGCAGCCGTCGTCTTCGAGTCTGTGATGTTTTTCTTAGATGTCTCGAAATACGATTCCTACATTGAACAGACCGCCGCAGCCATGAAGGAAGGCGACGGGGAGAAGGTATCAGAACTCAGACCGAATAAGCAGCTTGGCAGCAGTTTCTTCCCGGTCGAAGGAACGATCGTATCTGATTATTCTGTCAGCTGGATATACGAATATTATGTCGTTAACGGTGGCAAATGATGGACAGGATCGCGATAGTTACAGGGGCGACTTCAGGGATTGGAGAAGCTTTTATAAAACTCCTGAAAAGCAGATCTGATGTTGATAAGATCTGGGTGGTCGGACGCAATGGAGAAAAACTCAGAACACTTGCGGAAGACATGGTCATATCCATCTGCGCAGATCTTTCAGAGACGATTGAACCCATAACGGAAAGACTCAGAAACGAGACGCCTGACGTAGTATTCCTGATCAACTCCGCAGGTCTCGGAACGAGACAGGATTTCGCGTCAACTGACGAGGAAAAAATAAGTGCAATGCTGGATGTAAACTGCAGAGCGCTGACGTTGCTTACGAGAGCAGTAATCCCCTATATGAAGGCAGGATCAAAGATCATAAACATTGCGTCGTCGGCGGGCTTTCTGCCGCAGCCCGGCTTTACAGTTTATGCTGCATCAAAGTCGTATGTAATATCATTTTCGAGAGCGATCAGGCAGGAACTTAAGGGTAAAAAGATCACGGTAACGTGCGTCAATCCGGGCCCTGTCGAGACTGATTTCAACAGGAGGGCAACGGGGAGCGGGGAAGGGTTTAAAGGATTCCGCAAAAGCATCTCAAAAAAACCTGATGAAATCGCCGTAAAGTCGCTCAGGGCGGCCGATAAAGGAAAAGCAATGCTCACTCCCGGAATGGCGGAAAAGCTTTTTCGTTTTGCCGCTAAAATCATTCCTCACAGTTGGATATTAAAGTTGATAAAGTGGTAAAATTATTGTGAGCGTATGAATCGAATTAGACTTAACGGAATTTTCAAGGACAATATGGTCTTTCAGTGGGGGACCGAGATCAGGGTTTTCGGAGAAGCAACGGAGCCCTGCTATATCTGTGTGCAGCTTATCAAGGACGAAGAACTCGTTGATGAGGTGCAGGTTCAGCCGGGCGAAGACAATATGTTTATCGCAGGGCTTAAGCCTGTGGAGAAGCCTGACGGTCCTTTTGAGTTCAGGGTGTATTCAGTTGCTGACGGCGAGACGGACTGGTCAGTTGAAGATATCATTTCCGAGTGCTATGCCGGTGAGGTGTGGCTTGCAGCAGGTCAGAGCAATATGGAATACCCGCTCGTAAGGAGTGAGTATGCAAAGTACGAGATAGAGAAGACTCCCAAAACAGAGATCCATTTTTACAACGTTCCGGCGGCCGGCAATATGGATGAGGAACAGAGGATGGCTGAGGAGGATTCCGGATGGGTCGTGATCGATTCTGAGACATGCCGCGGAATGTCCGGCATTGCGTTCTATTTCGCGAGGAATCTGGAAGCGAGGATCGACAGCAAGATAGGAATAATCGGATGCTATCTGGGAGGGACTTCGATATCGTGCTGGCTCAGTACGGATAAGCTCTCATCGACTCCCGAAGGCAAGAAGTTTATCAGGGATTTTGACAGGAAGGCAGCTATCTTTTCTGATGAGGAATATGATGATCTTGCAAAGGATTATGACCGTAAGCTGAACGATTACGACAACAGGCTCGGTGCCCTTCTCCGCGAGAACCCTTATACGACATACGGAGTGGCTGAGGAGAAGCTCGGTGTTTTCCCGTGGCCGGCACCGGTGAGCTACAGGGCGACGCTTCATCCGGGAGCGATGTTCGAGTGCATGATAAAGCGTGTTGCGCCGTTCAATATCAGAGGTGTCATCTTCTATCAGGGTGAGACGGACTGTGAGGATCACGCGAATATTTACGGACCTGTTTTCGAGAGCATGATAGAGGAGTGGCGCGAGGTTTTTGTTAACCCTGAGATGCCGTTTATCTTCTGTCAGCTTCCGATGTTCATCACCAAAGAGAGAAAGTTCATGGACTACGATGATATGACATGGCCGACTCTCCGCGAACAGCAGCAGATGGTGGCAAAAAAGGTCAAGAATGTGTACATGACAGTCCTGGCTGACTGCGGAGAGTTTAATAACATTCACCCGTCTGATAAGAAGACACCTGGTCAGAGAATGGGTGCAATGGCTCTCAAATTTGTGTACGGGTATAACGAGATCCCCGCACGCGCACCGTATATCATTGATGCGAGAAGGGGAGACGGTGTCGAGGTGACTTTCGGAGGCGATTTCCTGCTGCTCAATATCATAACGGGATTTGATTCCGAAGAGACAGGTTTCGAGGTCGCAGGTGAGGACGGAGAGTTCTACAGGGCAGGCGCGTCGGTTGATTTCGACGGCAAGACGGTAATACTGACATGCCCCGGGGTTGAGTTCCCCGTCAAGGTAAGGTATGGATATTTCAGTTATGGCATGATGCCGCTCTATGCAGATAACGGACTGGCGGCAGCACCTTTTTCAGTCAGTGTGGAAAAGGATCTTGGAGGAATATAGGATTGAATATTGCGTTTTTTATGATCCCCAAAGTGGATGTTAAATACATCTGTGATGACTGCACTGTAAGGCAGGCTTTGGAGACGATGTACCACGGCGGGTTTACGGCTATTCCCGTGCTTGACAGGAACGGGTATTACAAGGGCATACTGAGGGAGGGCAACCTTCTCTGGTATGTTGTGAAAGGCGAAGGCGGAGAGCCTCATACGATGGCAATTGAGGCGCTGGAGAAGTGCCCGCTTTCTGATGTTAAGTATCTCCGCGCGGATGAAGACTGGGCTCAGCCGGTAGCAGTTACTGCTCCTATCGAGGATCTCATCATGCGTGCGATGAATGTCAACTTTGTTCCGATCGTTGACGACAGGGGACTGTTTATCGGAATAGTTACAAGAAGTGCGATAATCAGGCATTTCTACGAGAAGAACATTAAGGAGAAATAACCTATGGCCAGACCCGACATGGAATACTTGAAGATGGTTTTCAGGGAACGCCGCAAGACGAAGATAATCCTTGTACTTTCCGCTATTCTGGTCATTGTGATCGCAGGCATCATTACTACTGTCGTTCTGGTGAACAAGCACAGGGCCAACAACCTGCCGGATGCTGACACAAATCTGGATTTTTCAGAAAAGGAATATGCGGCACAGGTTATTGAGAACAAGACTACGATAGACGATATCATCGGCATCAGTGAACTGCGCACACTTGACTATGAATATCAGGCTATCTGCAGAGTGTACAGTGATGTGGACCATGTAAGCCCCGTTTACTACATCGCGTATGAGGCAACGGTTAACCTCGGGATCAATACTGAGAATATCGAGATCGACTATGGCGATGAGAGTGACAAGACAATAACAGTCGTACTGCCTCCCGTAGGTATCGTGGATTATTCGGTTGATGCAGGCACTCTTGAGTATCTCTTCGTTGACCAGTCCTATAACAACACTCAGACTTCAGTAGAATCTCAGTCAAGATGCGAGAATGATCTTGTTTCGCGTGTGAGGGAAGATGCCAAGATGTTTGAGCTCGCAAAGGATAATACAGAGGCTGAGATCAGGGCTCTGACAGAACCACTGGTGAGACAGTTCTATCCTGATTACGAGCTTGAGATCATATGGAAGGAGCGTTGATCATGAAAAAATTACTCTCCGTTTTATTGATCTTTACATTAGGCCTTGGCGTTCTTGCAGCATGCGGCAGGAAAGAGGAAGAGACAGATACAGATACAGAGGTCGATACTGATATCGCAGTAAATGAGGAAGAAGTCGAGCTGACGCCCGAGATGCTTGAGAGCATGAAGCCTCAGGAGATACAGGTTCGCAATATCTGCCAGCTTGCAACCCTTGAGGTATATTTCCACAACGTGGCAAAAGCGGTAAAGCCTGCATCGACGAGCTTCTTTGACCTTACTCAGCAGGACAGGAGATTCTGGGTCGAATACAGCGGTACGGCAACGATAGGCATTGATATGAGCCGCGTTACGATGGAGATCGACGGTAACGTTATCACAGTCCGTATTCCCCATGCCCAGATGATCGGCGGCATTAATGTCGATTCTGATTCATACGATCTCAATTCAGTTGTTGTCGAGAGTGAGGACTGGTGGCGCGCCAGGAATGAGATAACGGCTGACGACGTCACGACTGCCATCCGCGAAGCAAATACTTATACTACATTATCACTGCTTAATAACAGGTCCATGATGCTCAATGCAGAGCTTCGTGCAACGGATCTGATCGAGAAATACATCATGCAGGTTTCGAGATATTCTGACACTCAGTACACGGTCAATTTTGAGTATATCGAAGATCAGCCTGCAGCATAGAATATTCAATCGGAGGTTATCATGTATCTGATAAAAAGAAAGAGTATCCTCAGCGATACTATTTTCCTGATGGAGGTCGTTGCGCCCCGCGTGGCGAAGAACTGCCAGCCCGGACAGTTCGTTATCATAAGAGTTGATGAGAACGGCGAGCGAATCCCTCTTACAATCTGTGACTACGACAGGGAAGAGGGCATTATTACCATCGTTACGCAGACTATGGGTGCCACGACGTCAAAGATGATGCAGCTTAAAGAAGGCGAATATCTGCACGACTTTGCAGGCCCTCTCGGACGTCCTTCCGATCTTATAACTGACGACTTTGAAGAGGTCAGGAAAAAGAAGATCCTTTTTGTTGCAGGCGGTCTTGGAACGGCTCCTGTTTATCCTCAGGTAAAGTGGCTTCACGAGCACGGAATTGCGGCTGATGTCATCATCGGTGCAAAGACGAAGGATCTTATTATCTACGAGAATGAGATGCGTGCTGTCGCAGGCAATGTTTATGTAACTACCGATGACGGTTCGTACGGCCGCAAGGGACTTGTTACACAGGTCATTTCCGACCTCGTCGAGAACGAGGGTAAGAAGTATGACCTGTGTGTTTCGATCGGTCCTATGATCATGATGAAGTTCTGTACTCTCACAACAAAGAAATACGGTATTCCCACCATCGTCAGCATGAACCCTATAATGGTTGACGGCACAGGAATGTGTGGTGCGTGCAGGCTCACAGTCGGAGACGAGGTGAAGTTTGCATGTATCGACGGCCCGGAGTTTGACGGGTTCAAGGTCAATTTCGATGAGGCGATGGAGAGGATGAGTCTGTACCGCACGGAGGAAGGCAGAGCGCTCCTGAGATTCAGGGAGGGCGCCACACATCATGGCGGATGCGGAAACTGTGACGGAGGTGACAAGTAATGAGAGTTCCCATTAGTGAACAGGATCCCCTGGTAAGAGCAGGGAACTTTGACGAGGTATGTCTCGGATATACAGAAGAGGAGGCTGTTGCGGAGGCGTCAAGATGTCTTAACTGCAAGGTGCCCATGTGCGTGAAGGGCTGCCCGGTCGGTGTTGATATCCCCGGATTCATAGCGGCGCTTAAGGATAACGATATCCCTGAAGCGTATGCCCGGTTGTCAAAGTGCACCACTCTTCCTGCTGTCTGCGGCCGTGTATGCCCGCAGGAGACTCAGTGCGAATCCAAGTGCGTAAAGGGAATAAAGGACGATGCAATAGCGATCGGAAAGCTCGAGCGTTATGTTGCTGACAAGGCCCGTGCTGCCGGAATAAAGCCTGCCTCTTCTGCTGCCCCCAACGGTCACAAAGTTGCGGTTGTCGGTTCAGGCCCGTCAGGTTTGACTTGTGCCGGTGACCTCGCGAAGCTCGGATATGAGGTTACTATTTTTGAAGCGCTTCACGAAGCAGGCGGCGTTCTCACATACGGAATCCCGGAGTTCCGTCTTCCGAAGGAGAAGGTTGTAAAGCCTGAGATCGATAACCTCAAGAAGCTGGGCGTTAAGATCGAGACGAACGTTATCGTCGGCAAGTCTGTTACGATCGATTCGCTCATGGAAGACGAAGGTTTTGAGGCTGTCTTTATCGGCAGCGGTGCCGGCCTCCCGATGTTCATGAATATCCCCGGCGAGAATGCCAAGGGCGTCTTTTCAGCCAATGAGTTCCTGACGCGCAACAACCTGATGAAGGCTTTTACCGAGGACTCTGATACGCCTATCTATAAGCCTGCCAGAGTTGCTGTCGTCGGCGGCGGAAACGTTGCGATGGATGCTGCCAGAACGGCACTGCGTCTTGGCTCTGCGGTCACGATAATCTACAGGCGGTCTGAAGAAGAACTTCCCGCTCGAAAGGAAGAGGTCCATCACGCGAAGGAGGAGGGGATCATCTTTGAGATGCTCACAAATCCAGTTGAGATCCTCGTGAATGAAAACCATTTTGTAAGCGGGATCAAGTGCGTCAGAATGGAACTCGGCGAACCCGACCAGTCAGGACGCCGCCGTCCCGTGCCCGTTGAAGGCTCCGAATTCGTCATCGAAACCGATGCGGTCATCATGGCGCTCGGCACCTCGCCGAACCCTCTCATCGCATCCACCACACCCGGCCTGGAGACAAACAAGCGCCGCTGCATCGTGGCTGAAGAAGAGTTCGGCAAGACGTCAAAGGAAGGCGTATTTGCGGGCGGAGATGCTGTTACCGGCGCTGCTACGGTAATCCTCGCAATGGGCGCGGGCAAAGCGGCTGCAAAGGGAATCGACGCATACATTAAAGGTAAGGAATCCTGATCAGTAGATAGTCCTGATCTTATCTCTTTCGATGCCAGTTTCGCGGCAGAATGTGGCTATGTCTTTTTCTGAGTCCACTCTTCTTATGTCGCGGAACTTTCTCGTACTGACATCAACGAAACCAACCGTCGTCTCACCGGTGCATATGCTCCTGTGAATGACGGGTTCCTCGCGTGTCTTGTCATATGACAGCTTATCGTGTTTTCCGGTAAAGAACATGGTTTTATTTTACCACATGCGCAAAAAGCAACGGATTTTAACATAATCATGTGTTCACTGTTAATTCTGCTTGGTGGACTGCTGTGTTTGCAGGGTCGATAATATGTTAAGATTAATTGCAAAGGTGGTAATAGTATGAGAAAACACTATTTGGACAACATCAGATGGATGACGGTTGTTATGGTAGTGATATACCATGTCATTTATATGTATAACGCTGTGGGAATAGCGGGCGTCGTCGGTAAGATAACCGATATGGACGTGCAGTATCAGGACATTCTCCAGTACATCATCTATCCGTGGATAATGATACTTCTGTTTATCGTGTCCGGCATCAGCTCAAGGCTCTATCTGGACCGACACACAGACAAGGAGTTTATTAAGTCAAGAACGACAAAGCTCCTTGTTCCGTGCACGATCGGATTAGTTGCTTTTCAGTTTATTCAGGGTTATGTAAACGCATCAATAGGCGGTGCCTTTCTGAACAATGCCGGAATTCCGTTCTTTGTAAAAGTTATCATCTGCATTGCAAGCGGTATTGGCGTGCTGTGGTACATCCAGATGCTCTGGCTGTTCTCGCTCATTCTTGTTCTTATCCGCAAGATCGAGAAGGACCGCCTGTGGAACGTCTGCAGAAAGACCGGAATAGTCGTTATACTGCTGTTGTCAGTGGCAGTCTGGGCAACGGGACAGATCCTCAATACACCCCTTATTATCGTGTACAGATTCGGACTCTATTTCTTCGTTTTCCTGCTTGGTTATTTCGTATTCTCGCACGATGAAGTAATAGATGTTCTTAAGAAGTGGTTCCCGCTTCTGGCTGTTGCTGCAGTGGCGCTTTGTGTGGTGTTCTGCGTCGCGTTCTTCGGTTTGAATTATGCTGATAATCCGATCTACAAGAGCCCTCTGTTCCTTGGATACGGATACTTTGCAAGCCTCGCGATTATCGGAGGCATGGCAAGATTCGGAGATGTAAGCAACAGGTTTACAGAGTGGATGACGAAGAGGAGCTTTGGCCTTTATATCTTCCATTATCTTGGAATATCATCTGTTGCGCTGTTTCTCGCAAAGCCGGGTCTGATCCCGCCCGTCGCCGCATATCTGCTGAGCGCCATCTGCGGTTTTGCCGGAGCTTATCTGCTGAATGCGGTTATATCAAGAGTGCCGTTCTGGAGATGGGCGGTACTGGGGATTAAGAAGCCTAAGAAATCAAAAAAGGAGGCGTGAATTATGTTTAGTGATAACCTTGTTCAGCTGCGTAAACTGAACAACATGACTCAGGAGGATCTTGCTGATAAGGTTGGTGTAACACGCCAGTCGATCGCTCAGTGGGAGAGCGGGAAAACATGCCCGAACATCGAGCAGAGCAAGCTGCTTGCGGAGGTGTTAGGCGTAACGCTCGATGACCTCGTAAACTTTGAGTCTCCTGAAAACATGAATCTTGCTGCGCCGCCGAAAGGCAAGCATCTGTTCGGCCTCGTGACAGTAGGTGACAAGGGACAGATCGTTATACCGGCCCGCGCGCGCAAGATATTTGATATCAAGCCGGGCGACCGTCTTGTTGTACTCGGCGACGAGTTTCAGGGGCTGGCGGTTATTAAGGCGGATAGCTTTTTGAAAATGGCAGAGTTTATTAAAAAGTCTTGATGACCGGCTCCCGGCTTCAGTCCTCGACGCGCTGTACAGTATCTGCGAACTGACAGCGGGCGTTAGCGCGTCTGCGGTAAGTCCGTCGGAAAGGTTGCCACGGCTGGGCAGGGGGTTGATGGAGTTGTCAGTAAATTGGGTGGTAATTTTACGTGATATAAATTAACGCATAATAAAAAGAGCTGTCACTTACTTTCGTTTTGAGACAGCTCTTTTAGTTGATTTACATCATTTTACGCATCGGTGCTTATCCACAACGCGGGCCTTACTCCGATATTATGGTCGTTGCAGTCGAAACCACCATTTGTGACCTTTCCACTTTCTCTGACATAGGCAGCGTAATGACCATCGCTACCGGGTGAACGCAGCCAATAATTGGAGCCAACATCTCTTGCCTGATCATCAGCAAATAAAGACTCAGCCTCATCAATACTTAACAAGAAGACCTTATCTTCTGTATCATTGCCACCATCAGTTCCAAATGATGGATTATCAGGATTGGAATTCGTAACAGTTACTATTTGTTCCTGCTCTGATTCATCAAAAGATTTATTGTAAAAAGGGTTGTTAAGCCATACTCTTAGATCGCTGGACTCCCATGTTACAACATTGTTGCCTGTATAATAAGGTCTGACACCCAAAACATTTTTGCTTATAAGCAACATCTTTCCGTCTTCTACTGAGATAACATCCCATTCTATAGGTTCAGGACCATTACTTTCATCGCCGTCCTGTTCGTAGTGCCCGAAAACAACTGATTCAGGTACCGATTCAGGTTCAGTATTATCCGCAGACATTTCTGAGCTATTTGTGCTGCCGCCGTTGCTGCAAGCCGATATAAACATTGTTGCCAAAAGCATCATTGCAATGACTTTTTTCTTCATGTTAGTTTTCTCCTCTGGATTCGATAGTTCAATCATTTGTAAGGTGTATTATAAAATGTATTGGAGCCTCCAGCCGGGATCGAACCGGCGACCTCATCCTTACCATGGATGCGCTCTACCTACTGAGCTATAGAGGCACTTTTATTTGCGGATTGAAGTATATCATAAACTTATGATAACGGCAATAATGAGTGAGCGGGGGATGTTATTACACAAAAAACGCGCTGAAATGTTTTTTGTGTAATAGCTTGTGTAACAAACGCCACTGACGTCAGCAGACTCAGCACGTGACTTGCAAATTACCGATATTTATGAGTTTTTGAAGAAAATCGGTAACGAGTTCGGTAATTCAATAGCAGATTACCAAGATTTGCGAGTTTTTAAGAAAAATCGGTAACGGTATCGGTAATCGAAGGGCGGGGTAAAATATAGTACGGGGTAAAGTGAAGGTAGCAAGCGCTCACGCCACTTGCATAACTGTCATCAGCAAACTAACTCCCAAAACAGTCAAGCTCGTCGCCAGTGCCACTACGAGCAAGCTTTTTCCGCGCCACGACAGGAACAGTGCGACAAAAAGACCTGCAGCTGCGCTCAGCACGGAGCCCGTCGAATAAAGGATCGCGGGGAATGTCATGGACGACAGAACGGCGTACGGAATATAGTCGAAGAACGCTTTCAGGCGCGGGTTCGAAATCTTCTTGCGGAACAGCACAAACGGTACTGCGCGGATAAGATAAGTTACGAGTGCCATAACGAGGAGCAATGGGAAAAACAAAAGGTTATCCATTCGTTTCGTCCTCCTTTACCGGCATAAAAATGGCGCCGGCCAAAGCGGCCACTATGGAGCATATTATGATCGCAAAGCCTGAAGAGACGTGCGAGTTTAGGAATGGGACGTAGTAGAAGATGCATGACAGGCAGACTGCGATGATGCTTACGATGAGGATCGCTTTCGACTTGCGGGCGGCTGGGATGATTATGGCTATGAACATGCCGTAGATCGCGATCGACAGGGCATTGGTGACGGTGGACGGCAGGATGTTGCCGAGGACGGCGCCGAGAAGGGTGCCGAGAGTCCAGCCGGCGACAGGGAGGATGCCGAGACCTGTCATGTATGTGCGCGAAACAGCCTGATTACCACTCGAGGCCACGCCGAAGATCTCGTCGGTTATGAAGAAGCCGGTGAAGAGGCGGGCGGGGGTGGTCATGGACTCATCTGTTTTCTGTGAGAGGGATATGGCCATAAGTGCATAGCGGAGGTTGATGACGAGTGTGGCGATTGCCATTTCGAGAAGGCCGCCGCCGGAGGCCATGATGCCGACTCCTGCGACCTGGCCGGCAGAGGTCAGGTTGGTGAAGGAGACGAGGACAGCCTGCCACCAGGAGAGACCGCTCGTGACTGCGAGGATGCCAAAAGAAAAGGATACCGAAAGATATCCTAATCCGATTGCGAGTCCGTCTTTGATGCCCTGTTTAAGCGTCATTGGAACCGCCGTATTTTGCGACGAGGTCGGAGAACGATGTGTAGAACTGGGATGCGGTCTCGTCGTCGACTTTTACCAGTGACCCGGCCTCATCATCGATGCGGTAGACCTTGCCGAAGAATACGTAGTAGCGGTTGATGACCGGGGTGTATGTTTCGGGATCGATGTAGGATCTGACGACGGTGAACGCCTTGTCGGAAAGGTGGAAGTATTCGTCAACGGAGAGCAGATTGCCGTCATTGACCTCGAGGGTTACGGTCTCGAACTTTCCGTCGGGTGATTTGATATAGTAGGATTTGCAGGGATCGCCGGAGATGGTCGTTGTGTCTTCGTGTGAGATGTCGATCATGGCGGTGTCACCGGAGTTGCGGTATTTGCCATACTGCTCACGGTAGTTGTCGAGCGCGGTGATGATGTTATCGTATTCGGGAAGCTCCTCGCTGCAGCCCGTGAAAAGGAACAGGCAGGCTGCCATTAATGTGGTGATGAGGATCAGGATCTTTTTTCTCATATCGGTTCTCCTTATAAAATCAATCCGGTTATCAAGTTTACTATGAAAGCTGCAATCCATGCAACGATGCACTGCCAGAGCACGACGGTGAATGCCCACCGTGCACCAAGCTCGCGCTTTATAGAAGCGATGGCCGCAATGCAGGGGGTATAGAGCAGGGAGAATGCCAGGAGGGAGAGGGCGGTTGCGGTGGACATCACGGAGGTGATATTGTCTCCGAAAAGGATCTCCAGCGTCGAGACCACGCTTTCCTTTGCCATAAATCCGCTGATAAGTGAGGTGATTATCCTCCAGTCGCCGAGACCGACCGGTTTCATGAGCGGGATGAGGCCGCCGGCGATATCTGCCAGGATGCTTTCGCTCTGGTCGGTGACCATGTTGAACTGGAAGTCAAAGCTGTTCAGCGCCCAGATAACAACAGTCGCAACAAGGATGACTGTAAATGCCCTCTGCAGGAAGTCTTTCGCTTTCTCCCAGAGAAGCTGGATGACGTTCTTTGAGCCCGGCATCCTGTAGTTGGGAAGTTCCATTACAAAAGGAACTGCCTCGCCCTTAAAGATAGTGCCCTTCATGACGAGTGCAACAAGGATGGAGATAATGATTCCCGAAACATACAGCAGGATCATTATCAGTGCCTCGTAACGGGGGAAGAACGCATCGACGAAGAACGCATAGATAGGCATCTTTGCCGAACAGCTCATGAACGGTGTCAGAAGGATCGTCATCTTGCGGTCGCGCTCGGAGGGAAGAGTCCTCGTCGACATTACTGCCGGAACAGTGCACCCGAAACCGATCAGCATGGGTACGATGCTGCGTCCCGACAGACCGATCTTGCGGAGGATCTTATCCATAACAAAAGCCACGCGCGCTATATATCCGCTGTCTTCAAGTATAGAAAGGAAGAAGAACAACGTGATGATGATAGGCACGAAGCTCAGAACGCTTCCGACACCTTTGAATATGCCTTTTATAACGAGACTGTGGAGCACTTCGTTGACGTCTGCCTTTGTAAGTGCCGCGTCAGTTACCGCAGTCAGCTTGTCTATGCCCATCTCAAGGAGATTCTGTATGGAGCCGCCGATAACGTTAAAAGTCAGGAAGAACACGAGGCCCATGATGATGATAAATAAGGGTATCGCCGTCCATTTGCCGGTCAGTATCCTGTCGATCTTCTCGCTCCTCAGACGTTCCTTGCTCTGCGCAGGCTTGTGCACACAGGAAGAACTTACCTTGTTGATAAACGAGTATCTCATATCGGCGATGGAGGCGCTCCTGTCGAGCCCGCGCTCGTTCTCCATCTGGATTACTATATGTTCGATCGTTTCCTGCTCATTGCCGTCCAGGGCGAGCTTGTCTAGAACGAGCGGGTCGCCTTCGATCACCTTGCTCGCGGCAAATCTGATAGGGAGGCCGGCTTCTTTTGCGTGATCCTGTATGAAGTGGGCGACGGCATGGAGACATCTGTGGACCGCGCCGCCGTGATCGTTCTCATCGCAGAAGTCCTGCCTGAGCGGTTTCTCGCGAAAATGTGCCACATGGAGAGCGTGCTCGATGAGCTCGTCGATGCCCTGATTCTTCGCTGCCGAAATAGGAACGACGGGGACTCCGAGGACTTCCTCCATCTCGTTGATGAATACAGTGCCGCCGTTGGCCGTGATCTCATCCATCATGTTGAGGGCGACGACCATGGGGATCTCCATTTCGAGAAGCTGCATAGTCAGGTATAGGTTGCGTTCTATGTTGGTGGTGTCAACTATGTTTATGATTGCGTGGGGCTTCGTATCCAAAACGAAATTACGCGACAGGATCTCCTCGCTGCTGTATGGTGACATCGAATAGATGCCGGGGAGGTCAGTTACCTTCGTGTTGGGGTGGCCGATGATCGCACCGTCCTTGCAGTCGACAGTGACGCCGGGGAAATTGCCGACGTGCTGGTTCGAGCCTGTCAGGCGGTTGAAAAGTGTCGTCTTGCCGCTGTTCTGATTGCCGACCAGCGCAAACGTGAGCACCGTGTCGTCCGGCAGCGGGTCGCCGCTTCCCTTGGGATGGAACTTGCCTCCCTCGCCGAGACCGGGGTGGTGCGTCTTGGACTTGATCTTTTTCCTGCTCTCTTCCTCTTCCTTCTTCGAAACAGGTTCGACCGATATCCTGGCCGCATCATCAAGCCTCAGGGTGAGCTGATACCCGTGGAGCATCAATTCTATGGGGTCGCCGAGCGGGGCGTATTTGATGACAGTTACCTCGACACCGGGAATAACTCCCATGTCCAGAAAATGCTGCCTTAACGCACCTTCACCTCCGACTTCGGTGATAATGGCGCTCTTGCCGATTTCCAATTCCTTTAAGTTCATTTGTGTGCTCGCCCTGAAACTCTATTTATTGCGAAACTGATTATATCACAGGCTCATTGTTATAAGTTGACAAATATAGGCAAAGCAAGTAAAATAATCTGCGCAATAGCACACGGAGAAGTCGCCTAGCCTGGTCGAGGGCGCACGACTGGAAATCGTGTAAACCCCAAAAGGGTTTCGAGGGTTCGAATCCCTCCTTCTCCGCCAAAAACGTAATGGGCGTCGTAAAAAGTCAATAGAATCAGGGGTTTGCAGACTTTTGCTTTTCCTTGAAGTGGTGGTTTACTACAAACTTACTACAAACTGTACGACATTTTAAAAAGTATGCCCAACCAAGACAGCGATCGGAAACATAGTCCGGTCGCTGTTTTTTGCAATATACATTATTCTCTAAAAAACTCTTGTTCGGAAATGTGAGAAAAACGACTTTAAAATCGTAGTATGGGTGAGATCTCAAATAACAAGAAGGAGGTTTGTCATTGAAAAACGATGCTGTTTTGAGATTGTTTTCCAAATACGGTGATGATCTTTACAGATTTGCATTGTCTTATGTCGGCAGTAAATGCGAAGCCGAAGATATTGTTCAGGATATTTTCGTTAAGCTGATATCAAGGCCTTTTGTAATAAGGCGGGATAAGGAAAAATCATATCTGCTCAAGATAACTGCAAATGCCTGTAAGGACTATCTGAAATCTCCAAGATACAACTCATCTGTTGACATTGATAACTATACGGAAGTGATCGGAACATCTGAGTATTTACCAGAGGATGATTCGCTTTATAACGCACTTTGCAAAATTGACAGGAAGTTCAGGATGCCGATCTATCTTCATTACTATGAAGGCTATTCCTACAAAGAGATTTCCGGAATTCTCAGACTATCGGAATCAGCTGTTGCAATGAGGATCAGCAGGGGCAAAGAAGAATTGAAGAAAGCACTGGAGGAATAAATATGGAAAATCAATTTAAAAGTACATATGGAAAGATCAGTCTTGATTCTGACCGTAAGTCAGAAATGGAGGCTGCTATTGGCAAGACAAAGAACAAAAACAGAGTTGGGATTAGTTCCGTAGCTGTAGCTGCGGCTACAATTGTAATTCTAATGGTAATTCCGACAACAAGGACACAGATAGTTAATGCTGCAACCAGGCTGATAAGGGTATTCACTGCAAATGGTCAGGAAATCACAGTCGAACAGCTTCCGAACGAGTCTGTTGTATCTATCGATTACGACGAAAACAAGGACTACACGCTTGTTCAGGATGGCAGATTATATCTGGTTATCGGAAATACCAAGATTGATGTAACTGATCAGTGTAGCTATACCGAATACTATCGTTATGAGATTGTTAATAGTGATGGTTCAAGAAATGTGATTTTTGTCGGCGGAACGGTTGAAAACCCCGGATGGGTTGAACTGATATTTGATTCGGCAGGCAACTATGTGACAAATCACATGAATATTAAGGATTATGGTAATTCTGTTGATGATGATCCGAACGCATGGTTTAACCGTTCAATGCACAACGAAGGTGTTCCGTGTGGTGTTTGGGAACTCGATAAGGAACTGTACGAATAAAAATGTCATACTGAATAAGGTCTCGGGGCATGCTCCGAGACATTTCTTTTTGTCGAGAAAATTGCGATAAACCTATTTAATCTCCGCAGGGAAAACCGTCTCTTATTTTCAACAGACCTTCAAAAATGATCTTCTCGCCTTTTGAGCCGTCACTTAATACGTTTAGCGGTGTACGGCCTTTAAAAGCCGGAACGGGCGAATTGAACCATTCTTTCAAATGCTCTTTATTGCTGCTTATTGATATCAATGCTAAAGACCATATCAAATCAGAAACGCCTTTGATCTGTGACTTATACAAACGCCCACTCTCCTTAAGTATGCGTTTTTCTTCTTCCATTTGTCTTGCAATAGGTTTTATTAACATAACCGTGTTCTTTCAAATCAGATCAGAAGTTTAAAATAGTCTCGACAAAGCAAGAGCTCTGCCAGATTAATTATACACTATGCCTAGTACGTATAATTGCGAATTTCTTGTTTAAGCTTCTAACAGATTTAAGTTAGGCTTGCTCTTAAATCTAAAAGAAGTTGCCTTTCATTATCTATTTCAAGTTTAGCTAGTGGGGTGTTGGGATCGTCTAATGCGTGTAACCCTTCTAGACAGTATTCCATGGCTTTTGAAAAATCATTGAGAATGTTTTTCGAATAATATGCTAGCAGTCTTCGACCATTGGCATCTTTATCATCAAGAAGTTCTGCTTCAGGTAGCATTTTATAGTACTCAGATGCTTTTTTCTGATCAATCCGCCAAGTGCTGTAATACCGAATTAGGTCTTTATACATAGCCTTTTGAGCAAGTGTCTCTAGTAGTTTTAAACTCCGTTCTTGTTCCGATTGTAAATAATCTTCATACCATCGAACAACTTCATCCATAGAACTAATATCTTTTCTCATTTCAGAAACTAGAAAGAACAGTGTCTGATAACGAATTTCTGAGTGTCGATCTTTTTTATAGTCAGCAAGACTATTTAGCGCCGGCATTTCTATTTCTTCAAGTGCACGAGCCGAACGCAATTCGCTGACCTTTTCGTTAGTAAATGAATGTAGTTTCTTTGATCCTATCGGGAAACGGAAAATGGTAATGATAATAAGCATTGCAGATGTTAAGCCAACACCTGAAATGAAACCCAAGAAAGGATTAAAGAACAATGGTTCTTTCTTGCTTAATACGAACATCATGAACAGAACCGTTGCAACTAAAAAACCGATGCTTGGAATCAAAATAACGATGCAAGTAATCAATGCATCCTTCTTTTTTGTTAGCTGATGACCGGGAACCGAACCAACTTCACAAGTGGTAAAGAATGAAAACCGTTCTTTATATAGCACCATCCTATCATCAACACACGTGTATCTTCTATTAAATATCTTGAATGAACGAATCCTCAATTTGAAGACTTTTGCTACAAAAGCTTCGATTATCGCAATAATAAATATCGTGAACCATATTCCCACAACAAACACTGTGAATTGGAACAGAATATTTAATATTTCATAAAGTAATGTTGTCATCATCAATTGTCTAGAGTATTAAAAGTTAATCGACAAAGGAAATCCCTCTATCATTAGGTATTATAACACGGGAGTAAAGAACTCTTGATAACTAATTCCATTACAACTGAATAATCGTAGAACTATTGTTATCAATCGCAGATTTATCGCTCAAGGTGTAAGCATTTTTTTACACCATGGGCGTTTTTTTGCTTGTTTTAAAAAAGTTCGAAAATTTTGTCCCATTTGGCCTTCTCCCACACCTTAATAATGAGAGGTGATATATCCGATCACAATAGCTGCATCATCTCTTTTGACAGCAATTAGCAAGAATACAGGACTTCAGTTGTACACCATACCGGTTCAACTGGAGTTTTTTTGCGTAAACACCCCGCAAAAACAGAGGTCAATGTCCAGTAGTAGTGAAGGGAGATTTATCCGGGATGACATCCTAAACAAGCATTGAACAATTTTTGTTTAGCCAGACCCCCTAATTTTGCCTTCTCCCAGTCCCTCTTAGTGAAGGGAGATTTATCGGGAACGACATGTTGCACAAAACATGGAAGTGATTTTTGTTAACCGACCCCGCATAAATTTGCCCTCTCCCATTTCTAGTAAGTGAAGGGATATTACAGAACTGAACGAAGGAAGTTTGTGCAAATGAACAAAGCAAAAACGGGCTGTCAAAAAGCTTCCTTTGTCCAGTAAGAGTGAAGGGTTATATAGCCGGGATGACTTTTTATACAAAAACAAAAGCAATTCTTTGTAAGCCACCCCCTTCATTTTCAGCCTCTCCCATTCCTTACAGGTGAAGAGGCACATAAAACCCTTCGAGGACTTTGACAACTGAATACTAAACCGTAAGGTACGTTACTTGTATCGGGGTTAAAATCCCAAGCCAAGTTGACTCCGAGTGCGCCAAGACCTTCCCCAAGGAAGAGAGCGATAACACGGATGAGTCAGAATCAGGGTTGCACCCTGAGGGCGGCGATGACAGATACAAAGTGATAATGATACTTCTGCGTAGTCACAGGCCGAGCGTTGAATCGGGAGCAGTTCACCCGAGATCCGTCACACCCAATGAGCGCAGCGGGATGGTACCCGGGGTGAAACTCCCATGATCTCGCAGTCAGCAATGCGAGAGCCTTACGGTTTCCCGTACCTCAGGGGGTGCAGAGCAAATACTGAGGCTTACATGCAAAAGAGTCTATGATTTCAGACTTTTTATATCAGATTTAAGACGAATTTCGAAAATCATGTCCAGTTTTGCCCTCTCCCATTACTTATATATGGAGGGACATATATTTTCATCGAAACACAAGATTATATTTGAGCACACTAAAGGCTCTCGATCTAAAAGACCGGGAGCTTTTATTATGCTCAAAAATAACAATGAAAGGAGTCAGCTTATGACTAAACAAGAACCGGCGCTGGAACTAATCAGCGCCAAAGATGTAGAGGTCAGACCAGTAAAATGGCTCTGGCCTTTTTTTATCCCCAAAGGGAAGATCACACTTCTCCAAGGCGATCCGGGAGACGGCAAGAGTACCTTCATGCTTACCGTAGCCGCATATATGACTCGCGGTGATCCTCTGCCGTATACGGATTATGAGGAACCGCCAGAGCCTGTTAAGGTGATCTACCAAAGCACGGAAGATGATTACGATGACACGATCATCCCCCGTTTTCTGAAGGCAGGCGGTAATCTTGATAATCTCGGGTTTATCAATGAAAACACCAAGCATCTGACCTTCGAAGATCCCCGCCTTTTGCAAGGTATAAAGGAATCCGGTGCGAAACTCGTTGTCTTGGATCCTCTTTCCTCTTATTTCGGAGATGGAAACATCAATGCTTCCAATGAAGTAAGACCGAAGTTTAATGCTCTGATCCAGACGGCGCGTGAAACTGACTGCTCGATCGTTATCGTCAACCATCTGAACAAGATGGCAGGTATCAGTTCCAAGTATCGCGTACCCGGTTCCATTGATGTTGTTGGAGCGGTCAGGAGCATTCTTCTTTTAGCCAGGGATCCCGAAGACGAAGACAAACGGTATCTTGCTTTGCTGAAGTCGAACCTTGCACCCGAGATGGGTTCCTATCTTCTTCAGCTCAGCGATAACGGAATGGACTTTATCGGCATGTCTGAGAAGAAAGCCGATGAACTCTTGCGGAGCCTGGAATTTGGCTCGGGCCCCGGAAGACCAGACAACCGGATGCAAAAAGCTAAAGACTATATTGAGGAGCTTCTTGCTGACGGTTCGGCTATGCCGGCAGTCGATATCGAAGCAAGGCTAAAAGATAAAGGCATATGCCGATCGACTGCAAACTGTGCGAAGCGGGAGCTCGGTATTATATCCGTCCGCATGAACGGAGTATGGTACTGGAAGCTACCGCAAGCCGAGTAAGGCCTGCCAAGTAAGATGTTAAGGTGTTAATAATTCCATAGGCTCATGGAATAACATCTTACTCACCTTAGCAGGCCGAAGATACGAGAACGGAATAAGGAAAATGCAGGCGGTCGGTGCCTGCTTTTTTCGTTTCCGGACTCGTTAAAGGGAGTCAAGGGGAACTCCCCTTGCACACAACCTTGCTTGCAAGGTGTAGTGTGTTACACCCAACAGACACTGAAAGAACGTCTGACTAAGAACAAGCTTCCGGGGGAAGGTTGGACTTAGTCTGAGGTTCGAGGTTGTTGGGGAGATATGAGAGCGCCGCCGTCTTTGGCGCTCTTATAGCGACACAACAAAGCTCTGTTGGAAGATTGGCCGCTGCGTTATGCGGACAATCTTTCATAAGGAGCGTCCTTCATTGTCTGTTGCGGTGTATCAAACCGACAGCTGCTGCAAGATGTTACTCACGGCTATAACTGAATTATTAACATCTTAACATCTTGCAAAACTAACCTGAGAAGCCTCGCTAAAGATAAGCGGGGTTTTTCTATTTCCAAACAAACTTAAAACAAAAAAGGAGACCTGAAATGGCTTATGCAATCATGAGAATCAACAAATGTAAGTCAGGCGCCGTTGGCGGCCTGCAAAGACACCATGAACGCGAGAAAGAGAAATACAAGAGCAATCCTGATATTGATCTGACGCGTTCACCCGACAACTTTCACATTAAAAGCCCGCCCGTCAGTTACAGAGCTTTTATCAACCAAAGAATTGAAGAAGTCGGATGCAAGGTGCGGAAAGATAGCGTTGTGATGCAGGACAGTTTCTGTACCGCTTCCCCTGAGTTCTTCCAAGGGAAGTCATTACCGGAAATCGCTGAGTTTTTCCGCAGAGCATACACATTCTACTCTGTTATGTTCGGCGAGGAAAACATCATTTCCGCAGTGGTTCATCTGGACGAAAAGACACCGCATATGCACATATGCTTTGTACCCATTACCCGAGACGGCAAGTTATCTTCCAAAACTATAATCGGTGGCCCAAAGGGACTTGTGAAACTACAAGATCTGTACTACGAACACATGTCCAGTTATTATCCCGAACTCAAGCGGGGTATCCCGAAGTATCTCACTCACCGTAAACATCTTCCCGTTTATCTGTTCAAAAATGCTGACATGCTACTGATGCACTTTGACGAGATAACGAAGGCTATAAACGACATCGGAATAGTCAAAAGCAAAGAAAAAAAGGCTCAGGCTATTGAGCTCATATCCCGTTATGCACCGGAGATGGCGAAGATGGACGAACAGATCAAGTCAGTTAACGATTATGTCGACTCCCTCAAAAGAACGATTGATACGGAGAAAGATACAGGCCGTTACTGGAAAGGAAAGACAGAAGAGCTTGAAGAAGCCATTAAGGAAAGAGATGGGAAGATCGACGAGCTAAGAGCTAAACAAGCAAAGATTCAGAAGCAACTGGATCTTCTTCCGCCCGGTCTTCTCGACAAACTCGCGGAACAGGAAAAAGAACGCAGGAAGCAACAAGGAAAGAATAATCGGATCAGATAACAATAAAGACCGAGACCTCTTGGAACGTCACTTCCGGGTGGCGTTCTTACATGCCGCAAGGCAAATTCAAAAAAGGAGGATCTAACCATGAAAGATCTACAAACAATTCAGGTCGCAGAGGTCTCGAAGATATCGGATAAGGAAGCAATTAACGTAAGAAATGAAGTACCTATTGCAGACAAAGCTCTTCTTACGCTTGAAGAAGCTGCAAAGTATTTCAATATCGGAATGCCGAAGATTCGAGAACTGACAGCGGACGATCACTGTCCATATGTATTATGGAACGGAAGTAAACGGTTGATAAAACGCAAGCCGTTTGAAGAGTATCTGTATAGACAATACTCGATCTGAAAGAAAAAGAACTTTAAGGAAAGTATGCCCGGGTTTATAATTGACTCGGGCATACTTTTTTGAAGCTAATGGAGGTTCAAAAAAGATGAATAAAAGATATGCCAACAACAGAATCAAGTTAAGGAAAGGAGAGTATCAGCGAAGCAACAACACTTTTGCGTACTGGTGGTTTGATAAGAACGGCAAAAGGCAGTTCGTATATGCCAGATCACTTCCCGAGTTGCGTGAGAAGGAAGAGGCGATCATAAGAGACACCTTAGACGGGATCAACTACAGCAAACTCGATTCAACTGTTAACTCATATTTCGAGTTATGGAAAGAGATCAAGAGCGGTATAAGAGAAACCACATACACATCTTATGTCAGATACTACAAGCGTTATGTTGAGCCTGAGTTCGGCAAGAAGAAGCTCAAGAGTGTAACTTACAGCAGCGTTGTTATGTTTCTTAAGGGCTTGGCAGCAGAGAAAGGTCTGGCATTCGGGACTATAAGGAATATCAAGGTAGTCCTTTCGATGGTGTTTGACATTGCAGTCAGGGATGATGTTTTAAGGAATAACCCTTGCAAAGGAACATTGCGCGAACTTCAGAGAGATTACGAGAGCAATGCTAAAGAAGTTAGTGCTCTTACTCTCAAAGAACAGAAAACCTTGGAAGATTTCTTGGCAAGGCCCGGACATTATCACCAATACTATGCGGTATTCACCACAATGCTGTGGACCGGAATGCGTGTCGGCGAAGTACTGGGCTTAAGATGGGAAGATGTCGATTTCGAGAATAACGAGATAGATATCAACCACATTCTTATCTACTACGATAAGGGTAAGGGCGAAGGAAGCGGTTACGCGATCAATCCGCCTAAGACAAAGAACAGTATTCGTACTGTCCCGATGCTGCCAAAAGTACGGGAAGCATTGTTAGAAGAAAAGGAAAAGCAGGAAGCATTCGGTATCCGTTGTCAGTCAGAGTACGATGGTTATTCAAACTTTATCTTTCTTAACAGCAAAGGCAAGGTATTAGACCACAAGAAACTGAACAATCGGCTTACGCAGATCTGTAAGGTGATCAACGAAGAGATACACAGAGACGATCCGACAGCTCCGGACTTTCCACACGTGCATAATCACATGCTGAGGCACACGTTTGCTACGAGGATGAGAGAAGCAGGTGCGGATATGAAGGCAACATCTGATATGATGGGGCATGAAGGTATCCTGATAACCCTTAAAACTTATACAGATGCTTCGAGAGAGTTTAAGAATAGGGAGATTGCCGTTCTCCAGGATTACTACGAGAATGCAATGTGACCTACTACAGAACTTACTACAAAACTTACCACATTTATTGACAGATTTATTCAGACTTATTCAGACTTAACTATCCGAGTAAGTTGCGGAAACCCTTATAGCACAAGGCTTACAGAGAGTTAGAGAGGGTTGCTGATATATAAAATCAGCATTCCCCCCTTCTCCGCCAGACACATCCTTGCTCGCTTCAGTCCTCGACGCATGCGTTATGGACAAAAGGGCAGGGATTTTTTCTTTGTCAGTTTTTGCTGTGTTTCTACTGCTCGTTTCTACGCCGCATGCGTCTGCGGAAGTCCGCTCGCAAGGATGTGTCTGGCAACATGGGTTGCGGGTGTGAAGTGAGAACGCAAGAGATTATTCGTTGGAAGTTTTTGCATCTAATGTAGACTATAATGAACTTAATGGAAAGCTTTATTGATTTAATACTAATTGAAGCTATTTAGAAGTGTTATCAGAGCTGACCGTTGTTCAGGATTCAGTCTTTCCCATGACTCTATTATTTGTTCTTGTTCAACAGAAAGAGCAATGCAATTATCATCAGCAAAAAACTGTGACAGTGTCATTCCCAGACCGTTACAGATTTTCTCGAGGGAAGCCAATGATGGCTCTAAATCTTTTCTATACCAAGATGATATTGTAGATTGTGATAAATCAGAATTTTTAGCCAGTGTGTATTCCGTCCAATTTCTTTTTAATCGTTCTTGTTGAATTTTGCCTAAAACATTAAACTTTGCCTTTTCGTGTTTCATTATCTATCCCTCGTATTTCGCGAATTATTATTAGCGATTATACGAAGTAACAATTTGTTAAATAATTCTTAATATCGTATTTTCCAATACGATATATAATAGTGTCATAAACATTATATTTAGGAGGTAATATCAATTTGAAATGTAATGAAGAGTAAATCTGGCTGGTTGGATGTGAGAACAGGTAAAAGAGATAATAGTATTCTTAACTGCCATTTCAATTGCTTTAGCAAACAAATATATCATAAATGTTGACAATAAAAGTTTGTTGTCAACATTTATGCGTTGCTACTTCAATGATATCGTTGGAGCGTGTGGTTATTGTGCATACTGTGACTATTCATCTGAATTGTTTACAAATAAAAGCCTTAGTGCATTCGTTTTGTTTTTGATTACCATACTGTCAGGCATAGTCTGGGAGTATATAACTCCTCTTTTTAGGGAAGATACAGTTAGTGATATTTATGATATTTTGGCATATGCTATTGGATCAGCAATATATATCTTAAATCGAAGACTATTATTCACTATTCGACAAAAGAGAGAAGTATTACTGTCGAGAGAATAACCTTATCTGCTGAAAAGAAAACCTCACTCTAGGGTGAGGTGGAATCACTTTATGCTGGAATGCAACCGTTTTTACAGATCGTGTCCCCAGACATTAAAAATCCTTACCGAATATATCCCTGTATTCATCCGGACTGATGATCTGAGTGCTGTTTTTGCGTGCTCGTTTGTCATCAGCGACTCCTGCAGCGGTATTGCCCATGCAGTACTTTAATGCAAACGCTAGTCGTGTTTGCTGAGGATACTATGCACGAAGAATTTGATAGAGTTACACAAAATCGGATGATAAAAAACGCCAAAATTGCGTAAAAATTGTGTAAACAAGGCATAAATATCAGTCCCTTGTAAATAAATGCTTTCGAGCTTTTGGAAAACAACCCGTTTTGATAATACAACGCTTATTTCAGATTACAAAGGTTATCATGTGAAAACCTTTATATATGAAATCTTTTCTGGAGTTCAGATGCCACGGCTCTGCCCCAGAATATGATGGCTCCGGCGAACAGAATGACACTGACCATAAGACAGATTGCCCATGCGAGAGGCATATCGGCCTTTACGAAATAACAGATGACACTCGGCACGCTCCAAAGATGCACTGGAATCGTGCATTCTCGCCTCAGTGAATATTAGCTTACCGCTTGAGCCGAATAGCTTACTGTTCAAATCCATAAGTTGTCATCTCTAAATGCCAGCGTGCTCCGAGATCTTCAGGCTGTGCGGCAGAACGGATCTCAATGCCTGCATAAGTGTTATCATCTTCTCTGGTGAATACCTCACGTTCGGAGTCAAATTCCTCAAGTCCGTCCAAAATGGCAGTTGCGATTTTTTTGCTGTCGGACTTCGACAGTGTCAGGTCCGTGCTGATGACTATCTTCGGAGTATAATTGCACAGTTCAGGACGTTCATCGTTAGGTCTGTATGGTTCATCCACCTCGATCGTCAGATCATATTCATCGATCAGAGCATCCAGGTCAGCTTCTTCAAGAAATTCAAGGAGATAATAGTAGCCGAAGTCTTCGATATTATAAGTGGAGTAAGAGGAGAAAGTGTATGAAGTCTCAATCTCGGAAACATAATATGTGAACTTATATTCCTTGTCTTTCATCTTATGAATTATAAGTCCGTCTTTCGGACTGTATGTGTCTACCTCTTTGCAGGGACCGCACCAGTATTCTGCATAGTCATGTGCATCATCGAAAGATGAAGAGTAGCTCTTGTCATTATTGATAAGACGAAGGCATCCTCCAAGTGATACCGCCTGAATTGCCAGACTTGATATAACCAGTCCTGTTAATAAGCGAGAATGATTCATGGCCTTCCCCCAATAGATTTATATGTCGATTATACACTTAATAAGCCTGTAAAGGTGAGTTCCATTTTTGATATTAGATGATTGGTAATGAACAAATCGATCAGAAATAGGGGTTCACATACAGATTGATGTGAAATATATGCCTGCTGAAAAGAGAATGCACGATTCCTGAGCATCTTTGGAGCGCAGCGACGTGCGAAGGAACCAGTGCATTCTCGCCTCAGTGAATACTGGCATACTCCAACGCCGCAACATGGAAGCAGTACAGTACCTTACATACATCCTTGAGACTTGTGTCAAAACCACCATTCACTACGGTGTAGCAGTATGTCAAGGGACAGTATCCGATGTGGACCGGCTCGTTGTCGAATGTCAGATAGAGCATCACTGTCTTATTGAGATCTTTTGCCGTGATTCCATTGACACGGACTATCTGGTATTGACCGGAACTTACGACCTCGCAGTCATATTGCTGCGATTCGTCATACAGCTCAGCTACACATGAATCTATCGTTCGTGTGGTCTTGATATAGAAGGACAGTGTCGTCTTGGACTCAAGAGACAGGGAAACCCCGGCAAATGATCCATACCTCTCATCAAAATCTGTATTTGACGCATCATACTTATACTCATCGTCATTACCTATGGTGATACCGCTGATAGCCTGTCTGTCAGGCCTCAAGTCACTCTGCACACCGAAATACTCCTGCGCAAATGCTCCATAGTTGAGCAGCAATTCTGAAAGAGCCTGGTTAGTTGAACCAATCGCCCCAATGCAATGATGTTTTTTTCGATGTATTTGGGGCCATCTCATTTTATTTTGAGACAGCCCCTTTACCTGAAAAATGACTGAACCCTTCCCGGCGGACTTACTGCAGAGGGTGTGCCGGGGACAAACTATAATGTTTGTCTGTACTAGCCGCGAGCACACCTTCGAGGACTGAAGCCGGGAAGAGTTCAGTCATGCAGCGAAGCCGATACGTCTTACAGCCTTCCTCGCATCATTCCTGAGATTCTCCGGCATCGAAAAATCATCTGCCGTAAGCACATATCCGCCGTCAGTAACAGTGTCAGAACCGTAGATGCGTTCCGCATAATTGAGGATGGCATTTTCGATGAGATTCCTGCTGAAGCGTCCGTTTCCGGATTCCGGCATTCCTGCAGCAAGTCTGCAGAGGGAAAACACCTTTTCGCTGGCCGAAGGATCAATGGTGAAGCCCTTTCTGGAAGCTTCGGAATGTGCGATCTGAACCATCTCTTCAGCGGAGTAGTCCTTGAACTCGAAGGTGAACGGCACCCTCGATCTCAGGCCCGGATTACGCGAAAGGAACTCTTCCATCTTGTCGGGGTAGCCGGCAAAGATGACGACCGTTTTGTCACGGTTGTTTTCCATCTCCTGAACGATGGTGCTGATAGCTTCGTCGCCGAACTCGTTTTCCCAGAGATCGAGCAGGGAATAGGCTTCGTCAATGAAGAGCACTTTGCCGCAGGCCTGCTGAAAGACCTTTTGGACCTTGACCGCAGTCTGGCCCGTGTACTCCGCAACAAGATCGGCACGTCCGACTTCGACAATGTCATTACCGGGCAGCAGTCCTGCCTCATGAAGGGTCCTTGCCATTATCCTTGCAACAGTTGTCTTGGCTGTACCGGGATTGCCGACGAAAGCCATATTAAGAGCCATCGACAGTTTGTCACCGCCACGGTCGGACAGGTCCTTTTTCATACGGGCAAAAGCAGTAATACGCTTTACCTGTGCCTTGATATCTTCAAGTCCGATAAGATCATTGAGTGAGACAGATGAATCAGCGCACGCTTCGCTTTGCAGGGCACTGATCTTCTCCTTGATCTCATTGAAGCCTTTTTTGCCGAGATTACGGATCTTTTGGATCTCGTAGTCAGTCAGACGGCAAAGTTCATCGGTATAATTGATTCCCGCTCTCTTAAGGCCGTTATAAGTACGCACGGAAAAATCCAGTTCCTCTATCATGATCGAGGGTACGCACACAGACTCGGGGGCTTTTTCAGGAACGCCTTCCTTCTCATCTGCCGGATCATCGGGAGCAGGATCATCCTTTCTTACAGCGAGTTTGCAAAGAAGATAACTCATGAACTCCTGTATATGCTCCTGTGGAAGATCTTCCTTCAGGTCTATTACTGAAAGGGGCTTGATCACCATGCCGGTATAGACGAGTTTGAAAAGTGTACAGAGCCTGACTGTAATATCTCCCTTTATGCCGATCAGGATGCCATCGGGAGAGAGCTGGATAAGAGCGCCTGCCGCTATGAGTTCATCAAGGAGCTCATCGTAGTATTCCCTGTTGATCTTGAAGTACCGTTCATCAGGATCCTGCTTCAGGACAAGTACTGTCAGATCCTTCTTTATGCGAATCTGAGATCCGCATGACCCGTGTCCGGCAACAGCGGATTCTCTGAATATCCAGTTTATGTCTTTGATACATAATCCGTTCTTAACATCCGATACCACGAAACAGTTGATATCATGCTTCCTGTCGCCCGCCATCTGCAGCCAGAGGTGTTCACCCTCACCGAGCAGCCCCGAATATTCGAGAAACCTTTTGCTCACATCTTCCATATATGTAAAAGTGCTGCCGTCGATCTTCTCCGAAGGAGTGATCTCTAATCTTCTGCTGTCCTTACCTGTAAATAATGTATTCATATATTCACCTCACTTATGTAAAAATCTTAAAACTGCAAAAACCACAATCTGATCAGACTATTCCTTGGCCCCGCTTGGTGTCTTCGGCAGAGACACCGCATTGCACGACTTCTCCGGTTGGCCGTCCGGTCATTTGTGAATTCAGTTGTCAAGATTCGTGGACAGCAAAAAGCCGCTGTTCCGATATCCGTCGACAAGGCATAGTTAACCTCTTCGACAGGTCTCAGAACAGCGGCTGTTCTTTTTAAATTGTGAGAGAAATTATATAACAGAATTGTGGAGAATGCAAGTAATAATTAATTATTTTTGTCTACCAAAAGCGGTAGCAAATACGATATTACAGGAATAGTGAGTTTTACACTTTCCACGGCGGTTTGAGAGGAGGTACGGCTTATGATCAAGTATGAACAGTGGCTGAAGTCTGCAGGTGAACTTCAGGATCAGATCGATGAGTTTTTTAAGATGACACAGTATCTGAATCTGGAACAGGTTCAGATCCCGATCTGATACCGAATGCGGAGACACTCTATGTTCAGGAACAACTGGAGAGTTTCTGCCGTGAACTTGAGGAAGCGTACTACCAGGTAAAACGTCTGAACGCGGACGTTATGATCACAGGCAGCTCCGCCATGGTGATAACGGCAGTTACTGGCTTGAAAATGAAGAACTTGCATGCGGAAGAAGCGTGGAGCTTCTTTACGTTGACAAACACAGCATATACAACATCGCGTCATGGCATGCAGGACGTATTGATCATAACGGAACCAGATACTTTTTTACGGGGAACAGCAATCTTGAACTTGAAGGTATTCCTGCAAGGATCAAGAAGCACTTGTGATCACTGCTCCTGTTTGCGGGCCCTGACAGCAAAGAAATAAATTACCCATGCAACCGCATAGAGCGCAGCCGCAACGGCAATGATTATGCCGTAGTTATTGTTCGTTGTCTTGAGTATTATCTCGGAGGTGTTATTACCGGAGATCCCGGCGATCGCCCAGGCCGACAGTGCGAGACCGTGGATCTTTGAAATATTCTTCATTCCGAAACGTGATTCCAGAAGGGCGGGGAGAGTCGAGAAGCCGCCGCCGTATCCGAGATTGATCACCATAAGAAGCACGATGATGATATAACCGTTCGGAACAAGGACCCCGAGTGTGCAGAGCGCCACGCATGATATGAAGATTATGCTGTAAACAGTTGCGCGGTCCTTCATCTTATCTGAGACTGTTGAGTAGCCGATTCGGCCGAGCGCATTGCAGATCGCCGTTATGGACGGAACAACGCTGACGATCGTAGTCAGGACAGCAAGTCCTGCGAATTTCTCGTTGAGCAGCTGTTTCTCATAGGAGATGAGCATGAGACCACAGTGGATGTTGATGTAGAAGATCAGCCAGATGCCGACGAATGTCTTGTCCTTGAGCATCGATAAAACCTTGAAACTGTCGTTGACCGTCTTATCCTCGACCCATCCTTCAGGCTTCCTGAGAAGCAGGTGACCTGCGAACATCATCACGAAGTATATTCCGCCAAGGATCAGGAACATCGCGGATATGCCGCACTTGCGCTGGAGGACTTCCATGACCGGTGTGGCTATCGCTTTCGCGAGGCCGAATCCCATGATCGATATACCTGTGGCAAGACCTTTATTATCCTTGAACCACAGCATCAGTGTCTTGACCGGAGTCAGGTATCCGACGCCCAGACCGATGCCCATTATGCACCCGTAGAACAGGTAGATAAGGATGAGTGCAAGAACACCTTTGAAGTAGTGTATGGTAACTCCCGTGCCTATCATTCCGACCGTGAAACAGATTGCTGAAACAAGTGAGGATTTGTGGATATTCAGCTCGACGAGCTTGCCTGCGAATGCAGCCGACATACCGAGGAAAAAGATAGCGAGACTGAATGCCCAGCCGGTTGCAAAAGGCGTCATCCCGATTGCTTCCGCGACAGCTTCCTTGAAGGTGCTCCAGCAGTAAACAGTACCTATGGAACAATGGATCAGCAATGCCGGAACAGCCGCACTGGTTACTTTATTCATGGTATTCCCCTCGTCTTTCTGTTTGATATGTGTCCCTGTTTTCAGAACCGTCCCTAAATCAATCGTATCTTAGGGCGTGACCTGTCGATCTCGAAACTGTAAAAACACACCAGTGCCGCCACCGTTCCCTGAAGATCAAAATGAGAATTGAAGATTCCGATACTGTTCGAATATTTCTCTCCAAGCCTGATGGAGGGAAGCCCGATACTGTACTCAAAATAGAGATACGGAATCGCGGTATGCTTCATCTCTTTAATGACTTTTTTCTCAATGAAAAGAGTCCTTTTATCAGTGATCACGACGCCGATCTTTCCTTTTACGATCATGCCGCTGTCATCGTACAGTATCACACGCTCACCGGGCTCGAGCATAGGCGATATCCTCGCCATTATTCCACTCATATTCTCTTCTCTAAGACCGGGCGCGGAGACCGCATCATAGTTCATCATATAGTCGCGCATGTATTTCTCGACTTCGGCAGAAGAATTGAACTCGTTCAGTGTTCTGACAAAAGAATTGAGCGTTGTGGTGAAATTGGAAATATCTGTCAGCTTTTTGTAATCCCATTCATAGATGAACCAGTCTTTGTTTATCGGCTCACTTTCTATGATATCTTTTGCTGTACTGTCCATTGCGAACTCAGATCCGCAGAAGGGACAGACCATCTTATTACGGTTGGAAGAAGGTTGCAGCTTACCAGAGCAGTTGGGGCATTTGTTCAGTTCCATTCTGTACACTCCAATACTTAATCTTTAATCATATTATCATAATCGGCGCCGTCGGGTGTGCATTCCACCGCTTCGATTATGCTGCCATATGGCCCGGATGTTCTTATCATGGCATATCTGGGTTCGCCGTTGACAGGCTGAAGTTCATAGTAATAATCATTGCTTGCAACGCCGCTTCTATATACGGGGTTACAGTTGGGACGTCCTATTCCGCCTTCATCTATCGCTTCCTGCAATGTCTCAAACCCGCTGAGGTATTCGCGCATCTCATCCGCCGTTAAGACGGGTCCGCCGGTTTCCTCCCAGAGATATGTGTAGCGTTTGATCCTTCTCGCATTGACCTCGTCAGGTCCGGGGAAATAGCAAAGAATATAGATATCCTCATTATCAGGGTTAATATCTGTCAGACCTGAGTGGTATCCTGCATCACCTGCAACAGTCATTATAAGCAGCTTATTCACACCGACATCCTCGGGGTGGTCATCGTTCCAGTAGCAGTATCCTAACGTAATGTAGTAGAACTCTCCGTCAACCTCACCCTCGTAGCCGTGAACAGCGCCTTTGCCGCCATTGATGCTGTTCTGGCCGCCATGTGCGTTATAACTGAATTCCGTCTCCGAAAAACCTCCGGGGTATGCTTCAAAGAATGCATCTACCACGTCCTCGAAATCATCTCTGCTTCGTGTCTCCTCAGAGAAACATTCAATAAAGGCATCCCTGTCATTGTCATCCGCCGCCTTGAGCAGCATGCTAAGTGCCTGTTTGCCTGCGTTCTGATCAAACGTCTCAACATTTTTCCATGCTTCCGGAATAGTACCGTAGATATCAAGCATATGCTCGGCCCTGTAATTGTATACGGAAGCAAGAATGATAAGTACCGCCGCAATGATGACAGGGGGGATCATGTTGAGGGCACCGATGACCATCAGCACGACAGGCCATTTCTTTTTGTCACGTTTTATCTTCCTGGAATTAGCTATACCGATGATAAAAACGATCAGTCCGAATAAGAAGATGAGCAGCAGTATAACGAAGATCGTGACTGCCGCAAGAATAAACATTGAAGCAAATGCCATACCGGTACCCCTGTCAGTATTGAGCTTTATCTTAATTATACATACACATGCAACATTTAGGCATTCTGAATTGTTAATATAGTAAACGGCTTTGTAAAAGCTCAGATGACGGAGGGGAATATGGAAAACAAAAAAACATTGATAGCAGGACTGATCATCGGAGGGTGCGTTATAGCTCTTGCAGCTGTGGCAGCAGTGGCGCTGACAGTAATATTCCCTCTTCTTAAAGCGAAGGATGCCGTGAAGACGGATGTGGATATGACTGAAATGGGAAGGCAGTATGTTTCGGATTTCCCGATAGCAAACGGTCAGACGCTTCACAGGGTCAGTGGTAAATGGAGTGTGCAAAAGAAAAAGATTGGTGGTGTGGAATTACTCTATGTCTGGAATCCCGGAATTAAGAAAGATGAGATCGAATATCTTAATTTCACTGTTTTCAACAAGGCGGAAGATGCCCGCAAAATGTATGAAGATATGTATGAAACTTACAGCGAATATTCAGGCAGTCACGGCAGCTGGGGCTGGGACGAGGGCACGAACTGGTTTACTTCCGAGGAACCCGGTGTGTGTGACGCGTCGATCGTTCAGATTATATATTTGGAAGACAACATTATCATTGCGGCGGACATTGAGGTGTCCGGTGAATGGGGAATGCCCGTGGAAACAGAAGAAACGACAGAGACTGTTTCTACTCAGAATGTCTTTGACAGATCCACGCTTAAGGAATATGTCATTGAGAATGCAGCTGACATAAGATCAGTTGTTCTGAATGTCATTTTGGATGAAAACTTCAAACCTGATCTGAGTGATGTCGAGATCCGTGACGGTTATGTTGCTGTCTTAAGGGACGGTTCAGGTGAGATAACACGCGAGACTTATGTTTACGAGATGGCTCGTGGATACAGATACATCAATACGACTTCAACAACTGAATCATGGGGTTCGGCACACTGGAACACAGTAGTCGACAATGAAGGCTATCTCAATACAAAAGAGGAGATAGTTGAGGTCGCCGGAGATCACGGTTCATGCGGATTCGTTACATATCCGGGTGACAGCAGGACTTATTCGGTTGATGATTTCCTTAGTGACAAATAAAACATAAAAATGTCAAAATATTATTATTTATGTGTATGGAACAGCCTGTGTGCACTATATTATTATGAATAAAGTGCAACATAGGAGGCATGATAAAAAGTAAAACAGTGGCGATGTAAAAGCTATCACGGTTGTATTATTCAAATACAACAGTGAGACAGAGTAGATACTAACTCGACATATCAAATGGCCCTAAGAGGTCGTATAGGAGAATGAGAAGTTAGCAATCGAATCATGCAGAGGTCGTAAGAGGCCGAATGGGAGATTGGAAGCATTGCCAAACAGAAGCTGTCTTGCTGAAGAAACTTACGGAGGTAAGAAGATGAGTAAGACAGAAGAAAAAAGAAGGTTGTGCGTAGGTGTAGATCTGCATAAGACACAGTTCACGGTAAGCGCATTAACCGAAGACGGAGAAGTTATTCTCCAGGATGTGTATCGAACAACTCCAGACGGATATTCCGAGTTTATAGAGGAGATGCATCGATATGAGGAAGAAGACGGAT
>JAILDX010000006.1 GCA_024688685.1 Saccharofermentans sp. | reverse complement strand
CTTCTCATTCTCCTATACGACCTCTTAGGGCCATTTGATATGTCGAGTTAGTATCTACTCTGTCTCACTGTTGTATTTGAATAATACAACCGTGATAGCTTTTACATCGCCACTGTTTTACTTTTTATCATGCCTCCTATATCTCAAATCTTGCTACATCGCTGTTCATCTTTCCGTCAACCCTATAAGGAATGCCGTTCTTCGCAAGCTGTTCAAGAAAAGCCTCACGAACTGTATCTTCCTTAAAACGCTGTTGTACAGACATGTATATCTTACCACCTGAAGCGCTCACTATGGTCATAAGACTGAAAGTGCTCGGTGCATGTGAATAAAAACTCTTAACGTGCTCCCCTATATCCTTGTGACGCCACTGTCCGACGTAGCTTACGAGATAAGTAACATACCCTTCCCCTGCGCCAAACATCTGCCCGAAAGCCTTCTCCTTCTCCTCAACGGTCTCCATCTGATCCACCATGCGGATATAGTTTGCATTGACCGTAAGCCCTGCCCTAACGTTATCCTTATCGCTCTGGATAAAAGTCTTGCCGCGGTACACAGTACACTGCGTCGTGAAAGGCATCTTTTTGATCCTGTCCTCGTAATTCATGATGACCATCGAAAGGCAGTTATGCATCGTCTTCTTCGCATCCAGCATTGGGCGCGCATTGACAACATAAGAACTGATTATATTCTTTTTCCTGTCAGGATAAAGCCCATCTATCGCACGCGCAAAGAGCAGCGAGATCATCGTTCCGGGGCTCGAATCGTGCGAAGACGTAAACCTGACGAACGCATCTTCAGGCATTTCCACATCCCATATTGTCGGCTCAGACGGCGTAAGCCCGCCATCGGTCTCAAGCGTAAACGCAGGTTCGTACGAAGCCGGCGTCACCGTGGAAAGATCTGTCTCGGGGAGCTCATCCTGCGGATCCCTTATCTCTCTGTCATCGAAACTGTCTCCGAGGACCATCACATTCTCATCACTGATCCCGCCATACCTCTCACTGCAGTAATAATACAAAAGTGTCGTGATCAGCCTGAATAAGCCGTTGCCGTCAGTCGCACCGTGGAAACAGTCAATAAACAGAACGTCTTCAGAATAGCAGACAGCCCACACATGGTATCCGGTGGAAGCGCTGTTGAGCGTAATCCTGTCCTTTGTATTGATCACCGCGATCGGCGCATCGTTGTCTTCGTAGTAATACTCTTTATCGTTCTTCACGAGCCTTCCGCTAAGGGATGGAAATCTCTTGTTCGTCTTCTCTGCCGCGCGGACAAGCATGTCAGGATCGAGCAGATCATCCATTCCGATCTTGACCCTGATCGTATAATCAACGCCGCACGCGAAACATCCGTACACGTGCATCTTATCGCCTGTCGTTATGCGTCCTGGCATGTATACTCCAGCTCGAGGCAGTTCCACGTCTCCCCGTTTATACTGTATTCTTCGATATCACCTGACTGAACAAAACCTGACTGAAGATAGCAGTTGAGCGCGGCGGCATTCTCCGCAAAGACGCCTATCGTAACCTTCTTTGCACCCATTATCTCTGTCGAATACTTAAGTGCGAGCTTGACCATGGCTCTGCCTAAGCCCTGTCCTCTTCTGGAATCATCAATGATGACATAACCGAGCCTGACCGTATCTATATCATTCTTATTGGGAAATCTGATATTGATGTGACCTGCAATACCCTGCTCATCGTAAGCCGTAAAATGGAAAACGTCCTCAGCACCTTCTGAATTCTCGTACTGATCGTTAAGGTCGTCTGCAGTTATCGGGTAATTCTCAAATCTGTCGGCGCACCAGAACCTGAATATCCTCTCTGTCTTTATCCAGCTTACTATGTATTCAGCATCGCTTCTGCGGTAAGGACGAAGTCTCAGCATAAAGCACCTCCGACATCAAAATATAAAAATATTATATCAGATATCAGGCTTTTTTATCTCTACCTTTATAACATCGTTGGTCGCGATCTCAGGGGCTTTCTTGAGCTTTTTAAGGTACGCATCGAAAAAGTCCAGATGACACATACAGAGATTCTCATGCATCTTGTCAGGATCGAGCGAACCTACCATCTTCTTTGTATCAAGCTTGTACTTCAGATCGGAGAACCCGAGATGCTTCATATCCCTGAAAACGACCCTGTAAACAGGCTCAGTATGATTGAGATAGACTCTCGTAACGAGCTTCCTGTTTATCGCGCAGCTGATCTGCATAAACGGCTTTCTCAGTATCATTCCTTCGTAGTTGCCGATGGCGATCCCGTCAATGTTTATGCCGCATGTAAACTGCGGATCATTCTGGCATAAAGCGTATGCGACGATACCTCCGAAGGAGTGGCCGGTTGCGCCTATTCCCTTCTCAAAATCGATCATGTCGCTTATATTTTCTCTTGCGTATTCAACGGCTCTCTGTGTATCTTCGATCCAGACATCAATAAGCCCGTTAAGATATTCACAGTACTTGACCTGGAACTCGTCAAACCTCGCTGCAAGCTCCCTGTCCGTACCCTTCATCTTTGTTATCTTCAGGACTGCCCTCGCGCCTCCGAAATAAGGCTTATAAGTCTTAAGGAGCAGATCCTTGTCGCCATATACAAACGTGCCGTCATCAAACTCGGTGCATCCTGCCTGATTTGAGTGCGAAACACAAAGCACCACATATCCCTGAGACGCCAGTTCGATACACATGAAGGAATTGCTCTCCCTGTACTCGCCGTAACCATGGCTGAAAACAATAAGCGGGAACTTCTCCCCTTCGATCCTTGGAGCATTAACATAGCACTCCGAAACATTGACCCCGTTCTTCTCATTCTTCTCATAATTGAACGACATCATCATGGAATTGCTCAGTCCCTTTGCCATCTCGCGGGACATATAACGTGGCTTCTGAAGGCCCTTAACCACACCTTTCTGGGTAGGATAATACAAGCGGGAAGCGACACTTCGCTCACCGTAAACCGTATAGGTCATCGTTCCGACCGCATATTTTCCTGTGGGCACAGGACTTTTTACAGGCATCACTATCCCCCTCTTGCAAAATGACAACTAACTAAATCTAATTAAATAATATATAAATGTCAAGTGGTAAAATAGGGACGGTTCTGAAAACAGGGACACATATGGTACTCCTCAAAAGGCCATCATTCAAAGGCCTCTGAAACCTTCTCGAGCAGATCCCTGATATCCAGATGCTGAGGGCAGACCTCTTCGCACATGCCGCATTTCAGGCAGTCTGACGCCTTTCCGTTCTCTCCTGATATCAGGACATTCTGATAATAACCTTTCGCATTCGGATCGTTGAAAACGGTAACGGAATTGAGAGTATTGAACATATCCGGGATGCGGATACTCATGGGGCAAGTATTCTCTTCAATGCAGTAACGGCAGCCCGTACACGGGATACGCTCTATACCGTCGAGGATCGTGCACACCTTCTTCACTGCCGCCATCTCGGTCTCATCAAGAGGCTCAAAATCCTTCATGAAACTGAGATTATCGTTCATCTGCTCCATATTGCTCATGCCGGACAGGACCATCATCATCTGCGGGAAGCTGGCCGCGAAACGGATCGCATAACTTGCGTTGCTCCCGCCGCCGAGTTCTCTCAGAACCTGATCCGCCTCTGAAGGCAGGTTCACAAGGTTTCCACCCTTTACAGGCTCCATGACGATAACGGGCTTGCCGAATCTCTCGCATACCTCATATACCTTGCGGCTCTGGACATCACTGCTCTCATAGTCAGCATAGTTAAACTGGATCTGCACAAACTCGACTTCCGGATGATCTGTAAGGATCTGCGTGAGCACCTCAGGCGTGTCATGGAATGACAGACCGAAGTGACGGATAAGCCCCGCCTCCTTAAACGAATACGCCGTCTCATAAGCCTTGCAGCGCTGGAACTTCTTGTAATTCTCATGATCCTGGGCATGCATCAGGTAGAAATCGAAATACTCCACCCCGCACAGCTCAAGCTGCTGCTCGATAAAGGGACGGATATCCTCCTGTTTCTCGAAATACGGTTCAGTCAGCTTATTCGTCAGCAGGAACCTGCTCCTGTCATACCTCCCGCTGAGACACTCCTTTATGGCCTTCTCGGACAGGCCGTTGATATAACCATGGGCCGTATCAAAATAATTGAGTCCCGCGCCTATAAAAGCATCGATCATCTTACAGAACTCGTCATGATCGACATTGCCGTCTGCCATCGGAAGCCTCATGCATCCAAAGCCGAAATTGCCTTTGATCTCAGGAAAAAACTTATTCTCAACCACAATCCACCTCCAAATAGGGACGGTTCTAAAAACGGGGACACATCTACCCCACGATATTACAATAATTCGCCGGTTTTTTCCATATTAGCCCAGGATCTTTCTTGCCAGACCTCTGTAACTCTCAACCAATTCTGAATGATGCGCGTTAATAAACTCTTCATTTCCGTCCCTTGAAGCCTCCTCAAGCGCTCTTGCCATCTCAGAAACAGCAGATGAACCGACAGTCTTTGACGTACTCTTGATCGAATGGACAAGGATCTCATAACTCTTCCAGTCGGCGGCATTGTAATATGAGTCCAGCTCGTTCAGTTTCTCGTCCGCACATGAAGCGTAGTCGCCAAGCATTTCGAGATAGAAATCCTCATCGCCGCCAAGGAATGAGATGCCTTCCGTGACGTTGAGTCCGAGCTCAGACGCTTTGGAAATCGTCAGCGGATAGCCGCCGGCATTCCCGGAGTCAGAGCCCTGCTCCGCCGCGAATTCGAGAACCTCGTAATCTGTCTCCGGCTCCATTTCGTCGAGGATCAGGACGTCAGGGATGTATTTCCTGAGCATCTTCTCAAGCTCCTCGATATTGATCGGCTTGGACAGATAATCAGTGAATCCGGCCTCAATGTACTGTTCCCTCGAACCGACGACCGCATTCGCAGTAAGCGCGATGACCGGCGTGTCGCCGATGAGATTGTCGCTCTTCAGCGCGCGTAGCGTCTCGATACCGTCCATTCCAGGCATCATGTGGTCAAGGAAGATGACATCGTAGAAGTTAGTCTTAAGTATCTCTATCGCCTTCCTGCCGGAATCGGCCGTCTGCGGTGTGATGCCGAAAAGCTTCATCAGGTTGATCGCAACCTTCAGGTTCATCGCGTTATCGTCCGTTACAAGGATCTTGGCATTCGGCGCAAAGAGCTTGATCTCGCTGACCATTTTGGGCGCGGAAGATCGGTGTCCCGCATCGTATTCGCCGACCGGGGTCTTATCCGTGATCTTCAGCTCAAGCTCAAAGAAAAACGACGAACCCTCACCATAAACGCTCTCCACCTGGAGCTTGCTGTCCATCATCGCAAGAAGCTTCGTAACGATGGAAATGCCGAGGCCCGTTCCCTCAATGTGGCGGTTGCGCTTCTCCTCGATCCTCTCGAAAGACACAGACAGCTTGTCCATATCCTCCTCTTTTATACCGATCCCCGTATCCTTCACTTCCACAAAGAGCCTTACCTTATCGTCCGTAATGCCCCTGTTTGCCACGGTGAGCCTCACGCTTCCGCGCTCCGTGTATTTAACTGCGTTCGTGAGCAGGTTCATAATTACCTGGCTGATCCTGACGTCATCGCCCAGAAGCTTTGACGGCACAGACGGATCAACATCAACTATGAACTCCAGCTCCTTCGTCTTCGCGCGCTCACTGATCGAATTGACAAGCCCGTCCAGAAGCACTGCAACCTCAAAGTTTGCAGGGACAAGATTCATCCTTCCGTCCTCGATCTTCGAGAAATCAAGTATTGTATTTATAATGGACAGAAGTGTGTTGCCGGCGTTCTTTATGTTCGACGCGTACTCAATGATATTGTCGTCCTTCGACTCGCGGAGGATCATCTCGTTCATGCCGAGAACCGCGTTGATCGGCGTCCTGATCTCGTGCGACATATCAGCAAGGAAATTGCTCTTCGCCTTATTCGCAGTGTCGGCCGCGGACTTTTCAAGTTTCAGGACCGTCGCCTCATACTCCCTCTTGCGCTCGATCTCCTTCATCTCCTCGATCCTCTTGTTCGTCTTCGCCTCATATCTGTAACTGATGATATAGAAACCCGAAATGAGTCCGAACACGATGAGATTCACGATGACACTCACAATGAGGAGATTGCGGGGTGCATCGAGAAGGTCGCTCGATTTTGTGACGATAACGAGATGCCACTGATCCATTACCTCGTCAACGAAAACAGTACACTTCTCCCCTCCGATATCCATATCGAAATTGCCCTTGCCGACCTCCATCACTTTCGCAAACAGCTCTTTCTGCTCAGAAGTCTTATCGAAATAGGATCCGACAATCCTGCTGTCATGATGTGCAATGACCATTCCGTCATAATTCAGGATGAATCCGTATCCCTTTCCGTTGATGTGAATATTCTGTGTAAGCTCCTGTATACCTGCAAGAGTAAGGTCGAGCGCCATCGCATTGGAAGGATCGGACAGACTCTTGCCGACAGAAATGATTACATTGCCCGTCTGCGCATCAACATAAGGAGAAATGATTACCGTCTCACCGTTTGCCGCAACCGTAGTCTTGTACCAGTCTCTTGTTGTCGGATCATAATCCTCCGGCGGCACCCAGCCGACACCGTCAACGAACTCGCCTCTGATAACGCCGTAAATGCCCGTATAACTCTCGTCAAACTGAGCTTCCGTATTGGTCGATTCTCTCGTGATATATTCCTTTATCTCTTCGTTGGTCGCGCCGTTCTGATACATATGATCGACTGTGTCTGCGGCAACCCACAAAACTGATTTTGCATTCTCAAGATAATTCTCGAGGTCTGCGGTAATTGCCGATGTCTTATCATCGCCCAGCTCGTGGATATACGAAAAAGACGTCGTATAGAGAAGTCTGGTCGTATAGGCTACAAGAAGAGCCATGATCACAAACGTAAAAAGAATGACTATAACAAGCGAATATCTGCTTTTCTTCATTTACCGTAAACCCTCGCAAAGCATATTCTACCATTTATTATGATATAATGCTCACTATGATAATACAGAACAAGCATATATATACATTAGGACCCGCCTGCGTCGATTTAAAAGCTGATCATTATTGTACATTCCGATTGGAAGCAAAATTCGTAATTTCAACAACTACCGTATTCTGTACACAGCAACAGGAAACCAATCAACAGGTTCACCCATACCCTGAATCTTTGAAGCGATCACTGCAACTGTATCATAATCCATTTCTATAAAACCATACTTATTGAATCTTATATCCGGGAATTCATCCTGCAGAGAATTGCATAAAAATGAGTGAAAGCTATAATTGTCATTATCCCAACCGAGGATGTCCGTACCGATAGCATCGAAACCATCCATATCGTCATTACCATAATACTTAATGTCTTCGATTATTGTTAGATAATCCACACGCGAACTTACCGAAATTAGAATAAGATCTTGATTTCGAAAATATGTATCGAAAAAGTACAAGGCATCCTCTATCCTTGCAAATCTGCCATCTCCAAAGAAAAGTCCGGAATTAAAAAGACCATTGATTTCCTCACTCATTTTCAGATATTCGTCTTTGCTTCGGAAACTCGATATATAGTTTTCATCATCGCCGCGTGGCTTCCATCCATGACATAAAAATATCTGAGGTTCGTGATCACATAGACAATCGCTGGCAGAAATCATCTTGTTGGTGCTCTGGTTCGAGAGCGGATGATATTTCGCCGTCCTGCAAATATAAAAACCAAATGTTACCAAACCTTCCATATCTATCCTCGCAGATAATAGTTCCATTGACTGTCTATATTATGAACGTTTATGTTTCAAAAAGCATCCCATGATTTTTGCACTTCATCCAGATCACGTATTTGATAAAACTCACCATTTTCATCATAGCTATATATATTTTTAAAAACATCCGGCATAGCTTCGTATTGCTTTTCAACTTGATTACTTAGTCTAATGAAACATGGATAATTATACGTTTTTACAAGGTATGGAAGGAGGTATGCTGCCCTCATATTCTCATATAAGTTATATGCGTAAGGCGTAGTTTGTGGGACTTTCATAACAGATTCAAGCAGTTTATTAACACAGGGTTCAATCTCCTGTTCAGAAGCATAAAAAGCATACCCTCTTAACGCTGTC
>JAILDX010000035.1 GCA_024688685.1 Saccharofermentans sp. | reverse complement strand
GATGCCGTTCTTGTACTCATTAACTCTCTTCTCGTTGATATCGAAACCGATAACGTTAATGTGCTTTGCGAACTCAACTGCGATAGGCATACCTACATAACCGAGGCCTACCAGGGCGAGCTTCTCTTTACCTGCGATCAATCCCGAATAGATGTCATCGAATCTCATTTTACATACCTCACTTTTATTTGATTGCTTTAATTAACTCTTCAGCGATCCTGTCCACTGTCTCCTCCGTCAGATACGGATGCATGGGAAGACTTAATACTCTTGTGCAGAGCTTCTCCGTAACCTTGCAGTCTGCAGAAGCGCTTCTCGTTCCCTCGAAGGCACCCTGCTGATGCATCGGCTTAGCATAGTATACCATTGAAGGGATACCCTGCTCCTTCAGACTTGCCTGTACCGCATTACGGTCAGCCCCTTCAGGAAGCTGTACCGTGTACTGTGCCCACGAGGAGATGAATCCCTCGGGAACTACAGGAAGCAGCAGTCCGCTGTCCTTAAGCGCCTCGTTATACCACTTTGCAGCCTTGTTAACATCATCGAGCTCGTAGTCAGCAAACGCCTTGAACTTTGGAATAAGAACAGCTGCCTGGATCGTATCAAGACGTGAGTTCATGCCGATACGGATATTGTTATACTTGTCGTTTCCGGATTTTCCGTGTACGCAGATGCTCCTGATAAATGCCGCGATATCATCGTCGTTCGTAAAGATCGCACCGCCGTCGCCGTAGCATCCGAGAGGCTTAGCCGGGAAGAATGAAGTCGTTGCGATGTCACCGAATGAACATGCCATCTTTCCATTGATGCTTCCGCCGAACCCCTGAGCTCCGTCTTCCAGAAGCAGCAGGTCGTATTTCTTACAGATATCCATGATCCTTCCATAGTCTGCAGGCTGCCCGAAAAGGTCAACCGCAACCACGACTCTCGGCGTCAGGACACCCTCGTCCACAACCCGGGCGATAGCCTCCTCGAGCTTATCGGGATCAAGATTGAACGTTCTCTCATCAACATCAACGAAGATCGGTGAAGCACCTTCATATGCAGGACACTCACCGCTTGAGAAGAATGTGAAGTCAGGAACGAATACTGCGTCACCTTCACCGATGTCCCAAGCCATTAAGGCAAGAGTAAGAGCATCTGTCCCGTTAGCACATGTAATGCAGTGCTTAACACCAACATACTCTGCGAGCTGAGCTTCAAGTTCCTTTACCTGGGGACCGCTGATGAACTTTGCCGATGTCACGACATCATTTATCTGCGCATCGATCTGGTCCTTAAGTACATCGTACTGTTTCTGAAGATCTCTGAATTGCACTTTATGCCTCCTTCAGACCGCTGTCTGTCTTTATGTATTTCCTGCCGCATTTTTTGCAGATAAGGTCATCTTCCAAAAGCTCTCCGCACTCGCATGCCCAGCCTTTTACCCTTGCAGGAACGCCGAGCATCAGCGCGTGATCAGGCACGTTGCATGTAACGACCGCACCGGCACCGATAAGAGCCCATCTTCCGATCTCGTGACCGCATACCACAGTCGCATTCGCACCTATGGAAGCGCCCTCGTGAACGACCGTCTTCTTGTATCCCGCATGTCCCTTGGGGTATTTTGCCCTCGGTGTAAGATCATTCGTAAATACGCACGAAGGTCCGCAGAAAACATAGTCCTCGAGTTCAACTCCCTCGTAGAGCGAAACATTATTCTGCACCTTGCATCCGTCACCTATGATCACGTTGTTCGATATGTTAACATTCTGTCCGAACGAACAGTTCTTTCCGATCACCGCGCCTGACTGAACATGGCTGAAATGCCAGATCTTTGTGCCCTCTCCGATGACAACGTTATCATCAACCACGCTGGTGGGATGAACAAAATAATCACTCATCAGCCGAATCTCCCCGTGAAATCAGTAGAAGCTACATCTGTCAGAGGAAGCTTTACAGGCATTCCTGTTGCTGCCGACTTGTAGACTGCAAGGATCATCTCAACCGCATTGCGTCCTGCAACTGCATCGATGTAAGGCTTGCGGTCGTTCTTGACTGCATCGATCACATCTGCGTAAAGGCTGGTGTGGCCGTTGCCGTAAACGTTGCTCGTTGCTTCCTGCAGACCCTTGTTCTTGTTGTCTTCCTCGCTCTCATCAGCGAAGTTCCATACATCGATGTTGTTTGTGGATGTTCCGCCAATCTTGACCGTACCTGTCTCACCGAACAGATAGAGAGTCTCTTCAAGGTTCTTGGGATATACGTTTACCGTTCCCTCGATCGTTCCGACAGCGCCGTTCTTGAACTTAACAACTGCCATACCGATATCCTCTGCTTCGAGATAATCGTGGAACTGCTGCTTTGTAACGCCGTAAACCTCTTCTACCTCGTCACCCATCATCCATCTCAGGAGATCGATGCCGTGGATGCACTGATTGAAAAGACATCCGCCGTCTGAAGCCCACTTGCCTCTCCATGGAGCCTGATCGTAATAACCCTTGTTCCTGTTCCATCTTACGTTGATGGACCCGTGTGAGATCTTACCGAATCTTCCTGCCTCCAGTGCCTGTCTCATTTCCTGAACGGCAATGTTGAATCTGTTCTGGTGGCAGACTGAAACCTTAACTCCCTTCTCCGCGCTTCTCTTAATGATCTCTTCGCAGTCAGCCATCGACATTGCCATCGGCTTTTCGATGATGACATTAAGTCCGTTATCGATGCAGTAAAGAGCTATCTCAGCATGGATTCCGCTCTCTGTAGCGATCGCTACAAGGTCGAGATCGGGGATCTCTTTGATCATCTGCTTGTAGTCTGTATATCTTGCGATGGAAGTATCGTTCTGAAGCTCATGCTTTGCGAGAAGATTCTCCATTGCTTCCGGCAGGATGTCGCATACTGCGGCGAAATCAAGTTCTGCCTTGTTGTTGACCGCAGCCTTGACATGGTTTGTCGCGATCCTTCCGCATCCGATAAGTGCATATTTCATATTTAACTTGCCTCCTTGGCATTTATTAACTTTGGTTTGTCTTTGCTCTCCGGGTCCTTTTCCGCATCCCCTCGTCTCATGAACGCCATGATCACTATTGTAATCATAACACCATGAGTGAGCAGAACGGTGAAAAGAAAAGAACTTTGGAGCATAAATGTAACATAAAGCGATACAGCCAGAACGATCCTGAGATCGAGCTTGACTGACGTGACATCAAGCAGCTTGAGAACGATAACGAGAAGTATCGGGAAAACAATGAGTCCCGCGATGCCGAGATTGACTATCGCATCGGAGATAAGTCCCGTATTCGCATGGGCGATCGTAACGGGGAACTCCGTTGCCGCCGTGTATTCCTTGAGCGGATAGACGCTTCTTATTCCCTCCGAGATCTCGGGGCTGTAGTAAGCGTCGCCGATCATATACTGTATCTCAGGGTACGGACTCGTAAACCCGAAATATCTAAGAAAGCTCTGTCTGAAGAAATCAGGCTCGTGGCTCGTGAAGAAATCGTAGTAATTGTCAGAGATCTGGACCGGGAAGAACATCATCCTTCTGAAGAACAGCGATGCAGGAACTGAGTTCTTTATGACCGCAAAGACAGCGAGGCACGCAGCCGAGCATCCCGCAAATCCTCTCAGTATCCACTTCTTCACATTTACGGTGATGATCTTCGGCAGGACACTGATGATGAACGCCGCAACAAAAAGGAACAGCGTCGTCTTAAGACCCGTATACCCGAATGATATGAGCTGGATCTCGAAACAGAACACAGTCCACACATACTTCTTCCTGATCACGAAATAGCAGCCCAGTATCGCATTGACTGTGCCGCTCCATGAAAGGAAGTACGAAAGTACTGTCGGGATGTCGTCACCCTTCATCTCGTATCTGTATTCGTAAACGTCAAGAATGTCGAAGATGAGCCTGAATCCGCCGTACCTTCCTGCGAGGTAGATAACGACGAGTCCGAAGAACAGCGCCAGGAACATCAAGGGATAATCGCTCTGTCTCTTTGTGATGAGCTCCTCAGCCTTCTTTACCGGCTTGATCGGATCAGAACCGCCGATAAAGCGGTGAGCCAGGAAATAAATGCCGTAGAAGGCTGCCCAGTAAACGATATTGTAAATGACAAAACCGTTCCTGACCTGTCCAAAGGCGAACATAGTCGTGAACGGCACAATGTACATAAGTGAGATGATCAGCATAACGAGGCCTGAGATCGTCGTGTCCTTGTCACGCCAAATCAGATAAATAACGGGAGATACCGCCAGCATCATCACCCATGACAGGATCATTGTGAGAACTGATGAATTGTCCGTGTAGAAAAGATGTGCGTAATCTCTGAGAATAACGAACTTGTAAGCGACGTCACACATAACCCGGTAGAGAATGATCAATATACCGAATTCGATCATATTCCTGTTAAGCAACTTATGTTCCATCCGCTCTCAGCCGCCCCTATATTATTAATATATTTAATAGGCAAAACCTGTAAGAGTGTACACTAAGAGCCCTTTCAAGTCAAATCTGATGACCTCGTCGCTATTATGTTTATGCCTGTTCCGGCCACATCGTTTATTATCACATCTCCCATCTTGACAGGAAGAACAGTCCGTGTTTCCTTGATTTCCTTCATAACATCCATGATCTTTTCCTTGGGAACAGGAGCCGCTGTCTTGACCGGAACACATACGCCGCCGTCCGTCTTAACGGAGCTCGTAACCATCCTGACAGGCGCTGTCAGTTCGGATACGGCATATTCCTTTCCGCGCGGACATGTATTGCCCGTAACTTCAGTTATCACGCCATCTTCAGCCGTAACATTTATCCTGCAGCCCATAGGACAGCAGATACAAATCAGTTCCCTGTTCATTCTGTCACCTCAACCGTTATGTCTTCCGTTATGTCATTGAGAGCATCTTTCTTCAGTGTGATGTCCTGCATTTCGCTGGGTATCATGACACGCATCTTCCTGGTGAATACCGTCTTCTCGCCCGCTTTAACGGTGACGGACGCATTCTTGTATATTCCCGTCACGCGGAACTTCAGGCTGATGTCATTTCTTACATCACCCTTGTGGAAGCTGACAGGTATTGTGTATTTTATACCGTTTCCGGGTATTATCCCGAGCTGCCCGGCGGTGCTGTTCCTGCCGTCCCTTATGTACTCGGCTGCGTTTGTTCCCGCCGCCGCAGCCTCTTTGGAGACATAGTCGACAAGATCGTGGACGTGGAGCACGTTGCCGCAGGCAAAGACTCCGTCGATGTCTGTTTCGAGATTGTCATCGGCTTTGGGTCCGTTCGTGAGCGGGTTGATGGAAGCTCCCATCGCCCTTGTAAGCTCGTTCTCGGGTATCAGTCCGCATGACAGGAGGAGCATGTCACAGGGCCAGAAAGTCTCTGTTCCAGGTATCGGTGTTCCGTCCTTCACCTCGGCAACATAAACGCCTTCAAGCTCGTCTTTTCCCTTGATCCCGACCACCGTATGGCTCAGATAGAGCGGAATGCCAAAGTCTTCGAGGCACTGTACGATGTTGCGGTTCAGACCGTTGGAATAAGGCATCAGTTCAAATACTGCATCTACTTTTGCGCCTTCGAGCGTAAGCCTTCGCGCCATGATAAGTCCGATATCTCCGGACCCAAGTATTACCGCCCTTTTGCCTGGCATTATCCCGTCAATGTTGATAAGTCTCTGCGCAGTTCCCGCGGTATAAACGCCATTCGGTCTTGTGCCGGGAATACCAAGCGCTCCTCTGGGTCGCTCGCGGCAGCCCATCGCAAGTATTACAGCCTTCGCCTGAATCTGCTCAACGCCTTTTCTGCTGACGACTGTAACGACCTTGTCCTTCGTTATGTCGAGCACCATCGTGCCCGTCTCGTACGGGATCCCGGCCTCTCTTACCATGTTTGCATATCTCTCAGCGTACTCGGGACCGGTCAGCTCCTCCTTGAACGTATGGAGCCCGAAACCGTTATGGATGCACTGATTGAGAATGCCTCCGAGGTGGTCACCACGCTCGATTATCAGTGTCCTGTCCTTATCGGTACCTGCACCAACCGCAGCCACAGCCGCAGCCATTCCGGCAGGTCCGCCGCCAACTATAACCAGATCATAATCGCGCATCGTCATCACCTTTTCCTTATTTCCTCAGCAGGTATGCCAGTCATCTCTTCAAGTATCTCCATAGTTCTCGGAGTGCAGAAACCTGCCTGGCATCTGCCCATTCCGGCTCTGGTCCTTCTCTTTATTCCGTCCAGTGTCCTTGCACCGAGCGGTCTGCTGATGGCTTCCCTGATCTCGCCTTCAGTCACGTTCTCGCAGCGGCAGACTATCTTGCCGTAGTTCCCGTCTTTTCTGATCAGTTCGTTCTGCTCATCCATGCTGAGACCCGCAAATCTCGTTATGCCTTTGCGTTTGCTGATGAAGTTCTCCTTCTCCTTCGGGTCATTCTTACTGACATAAAGATCCTTAACATACTCGCCGATAGCCGGTGCGCTCGTAAGACCCGGGGACTCAATGCCTGCGGCATCTATGAATCCTTCCGCTGAATACTGAATGATAAAATCGCCGCCGTCGGGAGTCGCCCTCAAACCCGTGAATCCCGTGATCACCTTGTTGAACGGTATGCCGGGAACAGAAAGCTTCGCCTTCTCCTTTATGTCATTCATCGCACCCTGCGTCGTCGAAACATCATCCTTGTCATCTGAATCCGACGCGGTCGGACCTGCTATCAGGTTCCCGTGCACGGTCGGCGTTACAAGTATTCCCTTGCCCATCTTTGTAGGAGTCTGGAATATCGTCCTGCTCACAATTTCGCCCGCTTCCTTGTCCAGCAGATGATATTCACCTCTCCTCGCCGTGATCTTTATCTTGTCTTCGCAGACCATATTGTGGATCACATCCGCAAATACACCCGCCGCGTTTATCAGAGTGGATGTCTCTATGCTGCCGTTTAGAAGATACCCGTTCTGGGTCTTCTCAATTTTCTTTATCTCCGTATCGAACATGAATTCGGCACCGTTCTCCGCCGCATTCTCGGCCATCGCCAGATTGAGTTCAAACGGACAGATGATCGCCGAATCATCAGCAACTAAAGCATATGTAACATTGTTACTCAGATTCGGCTCCAGCATTCCTGCCTCATCTCCGGTGATTATCCGCAGATTTTTAACCCCGTTGCTGACTCCGCGCTCATAGAGTTCTTCGAGCCTCTCTTTCCCCTCAAAGGAAACGACCATCGCACCGTTTTTCCTGTACGGGATATCAAGATCTTCAGCCATCTGCTCCAGCATCCTGCTGCCTCTGATGTTCATCTTTGCCTTCAACGTCCCCGGCAGCGCATCGAAACCTGCATGCGCAATTCCGCTGTTAGCCTTGCTCGTGCCTTCACAGACATCGCCTGCCTTATCTATAACAAGTATCTTAAGCTCGTATCTCGACAGTTCCCTTGCAATGGCACAGCCTGTAACTCCCGCGCCTATTATCGTTACATCATACATAATTTATCCCCTCGTCAGTAAAACTGTAGATCTTGTCGCAGATTCTCAGAGCCGCAGGCCTGTGCGTAACGATAACTACAGTCTTGTCAGTCATCGCCCTGAGATTCTCCAGAACACTCTTCTCGGTAAACTCGTCAAGAGCGCTCGTCGCCTCGTCGAGCAGAAGTACCGGTCTTTCGGAGAATACCGCTCTTGCTATGGCAAGACGCTGCATCTGTCCTTCTGAAAGGCCCGTGCCGCGTTCACCCAGCAGCGTATCTATTCCGTCATCGAGTTCCCCGATAAACTCCGTCGCACAAGCTATAGACAGTGCTCTATCTATTGCAGCCTGATCGTTCTTCCTCTTCTTATCCGCGAAACACACCACATCCCTAACAGTCCCACTCATCAGCAGATTACCCTGCGGCACGTAAGCAAACATATTCTTCGCCTCTTTGGGCAGGCTGGTCTCGTTATTATAAACATCTCTTACATACAATTCACCGGCATCCAACTTATAGATGCTCATCAATAATTTAATAACAGTCGATTTGCCGCACCCGGAGTGTCCGGTGAACGCAACATAATCGCCCTTGGCGATCTCGCATGAGACCCCGCTCAGCACCTTGGGCATCTCTTCCGTCTCGGAATAGTAGGTAAACTCCGCATCCTTTATGCCCACAGCCGCGAAAGAATTGTGATAGTAGTCGCCTATCTCCTCTATCGTCGCGCTCTCGGAACTCTGGTCTTCGTATGACTCGATTTCCATCATTCTCTCCGCACTCGCTGTGATCGTGAATATTCTCGGGATAATTCCCGTTATGTTAACGATGGGACCCTGTATCTGGCTGATCAGCTGAGTAATAGCCATAAGCGTACCATAGGTGATCGTTCCGTTCAGTATGCCCCAGCCGCCGTAGAATATACCCAGGAAATACATGCCGTTCATGGCAATGCTGAAACCTGCGTTTGTAATGTTCTGGAACTTGTTCCTGCGCATCCTCGCCTTTTTGTGAGCGTTCATGTATCCGTCCGCCTCAGCCTCTACCTGTCCCTGAGAAGAGAACGATCTTATCATTATCAGGCTTCCGATATTCTCCTGAAGGAATACACGGAGCTTACCGTCCTTTTCCTGAATGTCCTTGTGAAGTGTCTTGAGTTTTTTCCTTAACGAGTATGTTATAAGACCGACGACGGCACCGACAGGGATCATTATTACGGCGATACGCCAGTCGATTATCGTTATCATAATGGCGGCGCATATCATCCTTACCACCATTCCGCACAGCGACGGCACTATCTCAACAACACCGTTGGCCATAAGAACGGCATCGTTTGTCATCCTGTTGATCCACTCGCCTGAATGTATCGCTGTGACCCGCGAGTAATCCCTTCTCAGTATATTATCAAAGAGCCGTTCCTTGAACTTATTCTCGATGCTCGATCTGGCGAGTTCCGAGAAACGGCTTATCAGCGTGTTCAGAATCACCTGCACGCAAATGAGAGTAACTATACAGAAAACGTTGCGGATAAAACCGTCCTTGTGCCCTGCAACAGCTTCATCGACGATGTCTTTCATGAAAAGCGCATAGAAAACACCGGTCCCGCCGTATATCGTCTGAAGAAACATAAGAAGGACAACGTATATCCTGCTCCTCCCCGGAACATGAATTATCCATTTAAGTGCGTTTCGATTCTTTTTGGATGCCATAAGTAGATTATCCTATTGCGGGCGGGGGTTTGCAAGTGGAAGAGAATAGTTGGAGCCATTGGTGCTTGTAATAGATGTTTGTATCCGCTGCTTAGGCCCGCTGCTTGCACCCACCACTTGCACCCACCGTGGGTGCAAATTTGCCTGTTTTCTGGTAATTCTTTCTATAGTCTAACGGTTTTGCACCCACCATGGTGGGTGCAACTTGTGGGTGCATCATAGACTATTTCCGCGCCAATCAGGCACATCAGTCACATTCCCTGCCAGAATCCCGCCATATCGCCCAGCGGGTCGATCCCGAACAGCACCAGCAGCAGATTGCGCAGGATAAAGTTCCCCGCGATAACAACTATTATCCCGACTATCTCCCACTCGTAGATTATTCGCCAGAGCCGCCCTTTGTTCCCGGCTATAATGTTATGCAGAAGCGACACCCAGACATGTATAAACAGTGCGATCGCATATACCGGAACAGGGTTTGCCACTATCGAACCTATAATATCGAACTTGAGAAGACTGACTATCGATCTCGTGCCTCCGCATCCGGGACAGTAAAGATGGTACAACTGTGAGAACTGACACGGGCCCTCACGAAAAGCAACATCCCCTCCGCTTATCAAGCGTGCCCTAAACACGAAGAAAACAATAACAGCAACCACCAAAACGATGGTTGCTGCCACAAAACCTGTCAAACGCTTTCTGTTATCAGTCATCTACACCGGCATCAGCAGAAGAATCCGATACCTGCTGTGCAGAAGAGATCAAAGAAGAACTGAACGATAATGGAAACACCTCCGCAGATCCATCCAACCATAGCCCATGTCTTATAGTTTACGGAATTGATCTGTCCGATGATTCCAAGCACGATACCTGCAAGGCTGACCAGATACAAAGGATTAATAAGGAAACCTGCAATACCGAAGATCATAGCCAGAAGACAGATAGTCTTATAATCATTATAGTTGCCATTCTCCACATTACCTGTTGTTCCTACTGTCGATGCAGAGAAAGGCTCATCGACCGAATACTGCTCGAGGATCTTTGATGTCCCCAGCTCGCTTCCGCAGTTCTCACAGAACACCTTGCCATCAGCATTATCGTGTCCGCAGTTGTTACAAACAGCCATAATAATCTACCTCCTTGTTTTGTAAATATATTATATTCAAAAAACAACCAATAATAAAGCAAATACAGAAATTAACACTTTTTTCAATTGATGTGGGTGCATTCCTGCCCCTGTCCATATTCGTAAAACGCAATAATAACAGTCGTTTCCGATAATTGTGAACAAAAATACAATTGCACTAATTTCGGAGAATTTCGGAGCTTTTTTGATATTCCTTCATAGTAGACTAACGCTATGATTACTATATCAAAGAGACATCTTGAATTAAAGATCGGTTATTTCAGGTACAGGCTGAAGCAGGTCGCGCATGGGTATTTTTCTGTTTGCCGCGGCCGCCGCTGCATCTATGTAACCTATGACCCGAATGATTCACGCGTAACTCGCATCAACAGACACCGCTACTATACGTCTTCGCCTAAGGGAAAGGAGTACACCAAACAAATCGAAGAATACATTATGCTTAAGGCGAAGCTCGAAGACAGCTTAAAAACCTGGAGAGCAACTTACGTTTGTGAACCACGAGACATTAAGTTTCCGCTTAGAAAAATCAGGCCGGATCCGATTAGTCTTGAGTTTTTCGAGAACGCAAAGGCAAACGAGAATGTTCATCAGAAAGGAAAGCTGACTCATAACCTTCAGAACTTCCGTTCAAAAAACGAGATTATCGGGGCTCAAATAATGGAAGCTCTCGATTACTTATATAAGACCGAAGTTCTGATTAGATTTGATCAGTTCAGTTGTGTCTGTCCCGATCTCATGTTCTACGTGCCGGAGATAGAAAAAGTACTGATACTGGAGATTGACGGAGCGATCGATTCATCAGCGTATAATTTCAAATCCTTCAACAATACCACCAAGATGATGATGGCCGGTCTTATCGAGGGAAAGGACTTTATTGTTGTTCGTATAGCAGACAGTTCTCAAGTTGATGCAGAACTGATTAAGCAAATGATATTATCCGCTATCGAAGCCTCGATAAATGATATCTACATTGACTAAGCAGTTCTTTGCACCCACCGTTTACACCCACGGTGGGTGCATATATGCCTGCTTTCTGGTAATTTGTTCCGGATTCTACCTGTTTTGCACCCACCATAGTGGGTGCAACTTGTGGGTGCAACTTATGTACTCCCTTACTTCCTCAGCCCCATCTTCCTCAGCACGCGCCCGCCAAACGAACGCACCTTGACATAACAGAACCTCAGCGGATAGATAAAGTTCCATACACGCGAATAGAGTTTATACCCGAATGACTCAACAGACACTTCGTGCCCTTTCCTGACGACGCAGGACAGAACTCCGATAATCTCTTTGTCAGTAATGTCGTTCTCCTTGAAATAGGTGTTGTCGCCGCGGATGACATAACCTGTGTCAGTAACGCGTATTATCCTGTGGAGGACGCATTTCGGGCTGTCACCGCGCCTGTAGAGAGGAACATCGTATTTCTTCAGCCGTCCTGATTCCGGCGGTCTGACGATAACAACGAGATCCCTTCCCTGCTTGATCAGGGGGAGCATACTGCAGCCGTGATTCGAATAGATGAGCCTGCCGTTTCTGGCAAGCTCCTCTTCAAACGTCGTCGGCTTAACGTCACTCATCGAGTGCGCCTATACCCCTAAGCTCGCTAATTACTTTCTGAACGTCTCTTGCAATGATCTCACGCGGAGCATCGAAACGGGACATCATCTTGCCTACGACCTCTTCCTCAGTCGTCTCCTCCATGAGATAACCGATGATCGCGCCCAGTGTGGAATTGCCCTTAACTATACCTGAGAACTTTGCATCACCCGTTGGGATCAGCATGCTCTCTCCGTCGCTCTCGTGCGAAATAAATGAATCTTTGATCTTCATAATATTAAAACTCCTGTATCCAAACTATGTCTTATTCTACTATCTCATTGCCTCGTAGGCAACTTTTGCGGCCTCTATGTCCATATTGCAGAAAAGCTTATAGAAACTTACAGACTCTGTCATCTTATCGATCAGTGTCAAAGTCCGTGCGTAAGCAGTCTTGTCCGAAGGGCGGTATATCTGCTGGATGAGCATTGAATACACATCCTTGCGTGTCAGCGGGATTATTGAATTGTCAGGTGCCTGCTCTATAACGCAGATCGCTTTCAGTGGGCAGCTAATGTTGCTGCCTCTGTCATGTTTTCCGTTATAGGGAGTCCCGTACACGACAGGCTTTCCGGACGCCAGAGATATCAGCGGCTTATCGTCGTTGACCATTACTGCGCGTTCGCCGAGAAGGTCGCACCAGAGCTTTGCGTGAGTGGATTTCCCCGTACCGCTCTTTGCGGTAAACATATAGGCCACGCCGTCAACTGAGACCACTGAACCGTGCATCAGGAAGGTATCAAAATAAGGCATTTTCTCGCTTATCTTACGGTAAACTGCAAGATTCTCCAGAATGCTTTCGCGGTCGTATCTGTACACAAGCTCGGATTTGCTCTGCTCAAGATCAATATCTTCCTGAGTGATCACTACATCGATATCGACGTTATCAGTTGCCGGTATCTCATAAAGGCGGCAGACCTGATGAACCTCATCGTATATAGAAGAAACACGGATCGTGCGGTCTGCAAAGCAGTAGTATTTCAGCATGGATCCTCTCCCTCTTCAGCATCGGAGGAATTGTAGTTGCGGATCATCGCATACTCATTGCGTATTGCTTCATACCTGGCACAATGGGATATAGTTACAGGACAGGACGTCTTGCGGTATGATGTGCACTCGGGAAGGAACGTGCAGTGCCTGCACTCTTCGTCGGTCTCAGTCGGACGCTTCAGTCTGTCATACAGTTCAGGATCCGTCACCCCGTCAAAGATGTTTCCCCAGCAGTGGTTATCCGGCAGGTTCTCACAGTTATTGAAAGACCCGTCAGGCATTATTATCACGTTTGTATCCATTGTATCCGCCATGCAGAAATTAACTTTGAATGTGTTGCTTATCGGGAACGAGATCAATTCCCCTGCACCCAGTTCTTCCATGCGGTCATATGCCTTGTTTATCTTCCGCATAAGCACTTCGATGCCGTCGCCCGCCATAGATTGATGGAGCGGAGCAAAATAGAGCCTGACCGTTTTCCTTCCCTTATCAGTCAGTTCCCGCTTAAGGTCAAGGATAAGATCGTCGATACGGTCAATATTCTCAATATCGACGTTGCATCTGAGCACAACACGGATATCCGCATCAGCCAGATAACCGATCGCCTTCAGAACAGTATCATAGTTATGGAGTGCGGGATTTACATACGCCTTGCGCACATTATAATCATCCCTGCTGCCGTCTATGGAAAGCTGAACCTTTTTCAGATTCCATACGGACTTCATCTTCTCAACATACTCAGGGGTTATCAGGCTTCCGTTCGTCACTATTCCGGAACGGAACTTTACGCCGCGGTCGCTGAGTCCTTTACAGATGCGGGTGACAATACTCCTGGAAGCCGTGGGCTCTCCGCCAAACCAGTCGATATGTATCTCCTTGTCCGTTCCGTTATATGCATTCGTCTCGCAAATATAATCCACCAGACGATCCGCCGTCTCATCACTCATCGTCTGAGCAACCATCCCCTGCTCGAAACAGTAAAAGCATCTCGCATTGCATCCCGTCGTCGGAAGGATCGTATACTTGGCATATCCCTTCCGAGGCTTCTTCTGCATCACCTTGGTAATCGACAGAACATCCTGATATCTCACGAATTCATCGTAAGATTCCTCAACGATATAGCGCTTCTTAACAAGCTCTGTAAGTCCAGCCTTCTCGATATCATCAAGTCTGACCGACTTCATTTCCGACAGAAAGGAATACTCTTCTTTTGTTAAAGAAATGACCTCCGAAGTCAGCGTCAATTTTGCCAGATATATGTCATCCTTTGAATGCAGAAAACAGAAGTTCGAAAGGCGGTATGACGCATCCTGGGGAAAACTGTTCTTACCGATTATTCCTTCAACCGACGATGTGCCTTTTTTGATTATCTTCACGAATTACTCTCTGTTCATGATGTATGAGAAAACGAGATATGCCGTCTTCAGATCATCGTGTCTTATCTTCTCATTCTCGATCTCGAAAATGTCCCCTGCGATGACCTTGACATCGCTGATGCCGTCAAGACCCACCACATCCTTATGCTCCATATCGAGATACTTACGTCTGATCCTCTTATCAACCGCACCGTTATTTGCAACGACGACGTCGATCTTGCGTCCGTCAAGATAACTGTTAAGGACATCGATGTGATCCGAAACACTGTATCCGTCAGTCTCACCCGGCTGGGTAACAAGATTGGACACATACATCAGAGGAGCCTTTGCTTCATTAAGTGCCTCAACGATCTGATGTGCGAGAAGATGCGGCAGTATGCTCGTATATAGACTTCCGGGGCTGAAAATGATCAGGTCCGCATCCTTTATAGCATCGGTTATCTCTTTATTGACGTGAACCTCATGATCGTATCTGAGCTTCTTTATCTTGCTTATGTTCTGGCTGACACACTCCTCGCCGAAGTATTCCTTATTGCTGCGCTTTCCTTCGCCGACAAGCTCGACCTTGTCCTCTGTAAGCGGCAGAACCGTACCCTTTACCTGAAGTATCTTCGCCATATACTTTGTCGCTTCGGTAAGGCTTCCCTTGGTGTCTATCAGAGCCGCAAGCATTATGTTGCGGACAGGATGGTTGTGAAGGGACGTTCCTTCCTTGTAGAAACGGTAACGCAGCAGATCGATAAAATCCTGATCCACATTCGCCATCGACAGGAGCACCTTACCGATGTCACCTACCGCGGGGATATCAAGCTCCTCTTTGAGGACACCCGTACTGCTTCCATTATCACTTACGGCTACTACAGTGGTAACGTCAAGCGGGAAGAGCTTTAATCCCGAAAGGAGATTTGATATTCCCGTACCACCGCCAAATACAACGACTTTTTTCATTTGTTCACTCTCGCTTTACTGACTTTAGGTGAGATTATAACACATTTCGGAGGGCGCTAAGGAACTTGTTATTGTCAACTTCGTCTCTTACTGCGACACGTATATACCGTGGTCCGATCTTGCCTGTAAGGTCCTTGACGATAATGTTGTAATCGCACAGCAGTTGTCTCGTGACCTCATATGCAGTCAGGGAACCCGTAAGCTCAATCGTCAGATAATTAGCCTGCGACGGTATGATTCTGATACCGGGGATCTTCCCGAGCTCTTTGGAAAATCTCGCACGTTCATTCCTGAACAGGACAAGTCCCTTCTCATAACTCGACTTGTACTTCTCATATATCTGCATATAGAATTCGGCAAATGAATTGATGTTCCAGATGGCCACATCTTTCTTCATCCTGCCAATCGTCTCCTCGTCACCAGACGCAAGGACACCAAGCCTTAATCCCGGCACGCCGTATGATTTTGAGATACTCTTCATGACATAGAGCTTGGGATACTTCAGCAGGATTTCCTTATGGATCAGTGAATTATCCTCTTCGTCTGCAAAATCAACAAAAGACTCGTCCACGATGATCCTGATATCCTGATCATTACACCAGTCGACAAGTCTAAGCACATCGGACTTAGAAATATAGTTTCCGCTGGGGTTATCCGGATTGATGACGACGAGATTATTAATATCCGTTCCTCCGAAGAATCCGATCAGGTCATCAGCCGTATATGAAAAGTTTTCTCCACCTGCCTGATAAAAGATGGAATCATCAGGGCTGTATCTGTTCGGGTACTCCTCAAATGTGGGTCTGATAAAACCGGTCTTCCCTCCGATCAGCTCCATCAGGCTCTTGATGAGTTCCGCTGCGCCGTTGCCGACAATGATATTCTCCAAAGGTACACCAAAGTTCTTTGAAGCCAGTAGAGAGTTAACCCTCATGCCCGATGGATACTCTGTTATCAGTTGATCAAAATTCGCTTTGATCTCATCCTTCATTGTCTGCGGCGGAAAATAGGGATTGACCAGATAGCAGAAATCCAGGAGCTTCGGGTATCTCCAGTAACCTCCAAACCTATTCTCCATCAGACTTACCATCTTGTCTTTATCCTGTGCAAAAATGGACTCAGCGATATCCAGATCCTGAACATCGTCGATCTCGTACCACTTCTGGCCCGTGAGCCTCTTTGCCCTTATCACAGGCTGGTCGAGCATCGTTATTACTCTCAGCACCTGCTCGTAATACTCATTCTCGCCGAGGGCCTTCTGGTACGCCTCGAGGAAAGGCACATAATACTTTGATGAGAACTCCTTGCTGAACTTATAGATATTTACCGTCTTAAAATACTGATCCCTGTCACTGAAATCAAGATGCTTGCCGGGAACAAACTCTATGATCCTGTCCTTATCGTCCAGCTTGAGACAGGTGCCGTCCATCCACGACTCATACTTATCAACAAGTGCAAGCGTATCACGCGGGTCGTTCAGCAACTCATCCAGCACTGCGTCCTCGAAAATGAGATCCGACTCAAAAAGGAGCGTGTCCCCCTTACTGAGCCAGTCCTTGGCAAGTGCCAGCGAATAAATGTTGTTTGTCTTGTCGTAGATCGGATTCTCAATATAGATAATCGGTGTCTTTATTCCGAGTGTGGCAATGTAGTCGATCAGCTTCTGGCCTTCATAACCGACAACGATAACTATGCGCTCCAGATCTTTTCTCTCAATCTGGTGAAGCATGCGGTCGATCATTGTCACCCCATTGACCTTGACCATGCACTTGGTGTTGTCCTGTGTAAGTTCCTTGAGACGCTTGCCCATTCCGGCCGCCAGTATTATTGCCTGCATAGTAATTCACCTTTATAAAAATATTTTCCTATATGTTACCACGTTGCCGCATAAATGTTTGCACTTATTCCAAAATGCGAATAGAATAAAAGAAAACAATAAATCTGATAAGCGAGGTCCCATATGAAAGGCATTATCCTGGCAGCCGGCAAAGGCACAAGACTTCACCCGATCACACTTCCCGTGTGCAAGCCACTTCTCCCTGTTTACGACAAGCCGCTGATCTACTATTCGATGGCAACTCTGATGCAGGCAGGAATCAGGGATATCCTTATCATCATACCTCCCGATGAGAGCAAGTCTTTCGAGAATCTTCTGGGAGACGGTTCAAAGTATGGAGTAAGTATTTCCTACAAAGAGCAGCTCGTTCAGCGCGGTATTGCTGATGCGTTCATCGTCGGCAGGGATTTCATCGGAGACGATTCCGTGTGTCTGGCTCTTGGTGACAATATCTTTTTCGGGCCCAACTTCAGGCAGAAGCTCAGGACTGCCGTTAAGACGCTGGCAGAAGGAGCTATCATATTCGGTTACTATGTAAATGACCCCCGTCCTTTCGGCGTTGTCGAGTTCGACGATGACGGCAAGGCGCTCAGCATTGAGGAGAAGCCTTCCAACCCGAAGTCCAATTATATTGTTCCCGGCCTTTATTTTTACGATAACAGCGTTGTGGACATAGCCACAGGAATTAAGCCTTCAGCAAGAGGCGAACTTGAGATCACAAGCGTTAATAACGAATATCTTAACCGCGAACAGCTGCATGTCATTACACTCGGCAAGGAGTATTCATGGTTTGACGCAGGAACAGCTGACAGTCTTTACAATGCAGCCGGCGAGATCAGATCCGCTCAGCGAAGCGGTAAGATGATCGGATGTCTTGAAGAGATCGCGGTTCACAACAGGTGGATCACATTGGATCAGCTTGAGGATGCTGCCAATTCCATGAAGAAGACAAGATATGGTCAGTATCTTACCGGCGTACTGAACGACCTTAAGGACGAAGTCTGATATCCTGAGAATCTCATAAACAGAAATAGACTGCCTCAATTATGAGGCAGTCTTTATTAAACCAGATCGATAAAAACTCTGAATTAGAACTCAGGGGTCTCGAATTTACAGCTATATGTAATAACGTCCGCAGCTTCGCCAAACTCGATGATCTCAAGCTCAACTGCTTCGTATCTTTCCTTCTCCATGAGCTAATCCTCCTACTCTCATATCTATGTGACATTGTACACTATTGCATTTTAAAAATCAACAATGACACGATTATATAATATTGTAACAATGGAGTCACGCGAAGATCAGGCAGCGTCCTCTTCGATCTCTTCGGAAACTGCTTCTTCCCCGGTCACTTCAGGAGCAGTCTCAGCTGCTTCCTCGACGGTCTCAGAGGGTTCTTCAGATACTTCTGCTTCATCCTCTGCTGTCTCAGTCTCAACTGCTTCAACTGCCGGTTCTTCCGCAACTGCGGCCTCTTCATCCGCAGCCTCGGCTGGTTCTTCAGCGACTGCTGCCTCCCCGGCTTCATCTAAAGGAACTACAGGAACCTCATCTTCCTCGAGATCGATCACATCATCCTCAATCCCCCAGTAAGCCATTGCAGCTCTGTTGTAGAGATACAGACTCTTCATAAGGTTAACAAGCTTGACATTTGCTTCGGAAGTACTGTTTCCGATCTTCTCAAGAACTGTGTAAACATAGCTCAGAGCACTGTAGTTCTTAACGTTGATAACCACATTATCCTGAGAATCCTTGACAACGACCTTATGAACTTTCTGGAGTTCAGCAGCTGCAATACTCTTGATATAGAGCTTATACTTGCCCGGAGCAACCTGCTCGAGTGTGTAGTCGCCTGTCGAATTGACTGTAACCTCTGTACCATCTACGAAGAAATGGTAGTCATCAACTGAACCGCTTGTGATGGTAAAGTTGTGAGAGAGCGTAGTTGCCTCGTCAAGAGAGAGGGTAGAACCTGTTCTTGTTATACCTGCTCCGTCGACAGATGTGATAACAGGTGCAAACAAAGCAAGGTCCGAGAGCTTTACTGCGGCTGTGTCAGCCTCGCCTGTAGGAGAGAACTCACCCTCCCCGGGGTTATAGTTGAAATTGATCTGTGCGAACTTACCGTAATCGAGCATGCGGGTCATCATTTTAAGGAGGTTCGCATCAGCTGATCCGCTTGCCTGTGCATCAGCGACATACTGTTCTGCCGAATAAACGAAACCTGTATCGGTAACAAGCTGATTATCCTTGTCAAGGAGCGGGTACTTTGCTCCGGTACCTGTATAAACGGAAAGAACAACGTCATCTCTCATTGCTGCTGCAACTACATTGTATGTAAATGTATATCTTCCCTGACTGTCTGTCTCGGAAGGGATCGGATACTTATCTCCATTAATTGTTACGTAAGCGTCCGCATCGTCGAGTATCTCAGCAGGCAGGAGAACTTTGAAATTGATGCCGATAAGATCTATGAGATTCAGTGTACATTTCTGAACTTTGGCAGGTGTGGGATCTTCAGCACCGAAGTTGACGGTAATATTATTACCCAGGGTATCGGCAAACTTGCCTATCTCATCCCCATTGTCATCAAGGAGTGCGATCTGCTTAAACTGCCACTCGGAACCTGCAAAATTGATAACTTCTAATTTGTCACATTCTTCAAATGCTGAATCATATACATCAGTCAAAGATGCCGGGAGGAAAACTCCAGAAAGATCAGCGCATTCTGCAAAAGTCAAAGGAGCAATCGTATCGATACCTTCAGGGATTGGAATCTCCTCAATGGCAGTTCCCTGAAATGCACTGGCTCCTATCGAAACAAGATTATCCGGAATGTTAACATTTTCCAGACCAGAGCAGCCTCTGAATGCTGCATACTCAATCTCTGTAACAGAAGCGGGAATCGTTACTGCCTCAAGGTTCGGGCATTCTGCAAAAGCCGATGGCTCAATCGTATCAATACCTTCAGGGATTGAAAAAATACTAATGGCAGTCCCCTGGAATGCACCTGCTCCTATCGAAACAAGATTATCCGGAATGTTAACATTTTCCAGACCAGAGCAGCCTCTGAATGCTGCATCCCCGATTGCTGTAACAGAATCAGGAATCGATACGACCTCAAGGCTCGAGCATTCTTCAAAAGTCGATGGTTCAATCATATCAACACCTTCAGGGATTGAAATCTCCTCAATGGCAGTTCCCTGAAATGCACTGGCTCCTATCGAAACAAGATTACCCGGAATGTTAACATTTTCCAGACCAGAGCAGCCTCTGAATGCTGCATACTCGATCTCTGTAACAGAAGCGGGAATGTCTATGGTCCAAAGGTTCGTGCATCCTTCAAACATATTACTGTTAAGTGAAGTCCTGCCCTCTTCGATTTCTGCAATCTCGAAACTCTCACCGCTTAAACAAACATAACCATATGATTCCGGGATAAGGATATTGGAAATGCCAACATCATCAAGCATTAAGCACTCTAAATCACCTTCTGCTTCAAGATCAAACAGATTTCTGCAATTATTTACAGACAAGCAGGTAACTGTATCGGGCACTTCAAGAAATCTCAGACCAACATCGTTAAAGTGATACTCACTGAAAGTATAGTTATCAGGAAGATTGAGATTCTCCATTGTGGGGAAGTCGTAAATCCTCAGCCTTACATTACCATCTCCTGTATCATTGCCTATGATATTAAGAGTATTGATATTGGAAACCTTTTCCTCACCGTTTGTCTCGTAGTATCCCCACACAGCCAGATCTTTTCCTGAGTAATCACAGCCGGATATATCAATATTAACAGTCGCGGCTGCTATCATAAATTCAGCCGGAATATCTTCAAGGTCTAAAGAATAGCTTTCTTTAACCGCAATATTCAAAGTACAGTCACTAAGGAACTCCCAGTCATACACATCTGTAACGCCGGAGTCTACAACAGAAGCAGCAAATACATTCACCGACATAGCACTTACTACCAAGGCTGATGATAAGACCAGACCCATAATCTTTTTAAAGGAAATCATAAATCCACCTCCAAATACGAAAACACAACAGATTATACCATAATCTGTCTTAAGCTATTTACATATTCTGCATAATCCTCTGGCAGCAACAGGTCAGGTTTGTCATCAATTCTCAACCCAAAATAAGATGTTCCGGCCTCCACCCTTTCAAGAGAATCAGCGGCCTTTATAACCTTCTTTATGCAGAACGATGCGCTGTCGTAATCTTCATTCTGGATATAGAGCGAAATGACCACCTTCATCATATCGATATAATCAAGATATTCTACCAGCGAATACTTGTTATATGCTATGGCTTTTTCCTTGTATTCGATCATCTGCGGAACATTGCCTGCGGAGTAGCAGACTCTGGCTTTCGCGCTGTTGGCAATTGAAGAGTTGGGGTTGCGGGAAAGTATGTGGTCAGCGATCCGGCCCATTTCGACAGGGTCCTTCTGAGACGAAAGAACGGCCACCTCAGCTTCGGTATAGAACGGATACACCTTAAGCGCCGAACTGTAATCTTTGGTAAAACACAGCAATGATGCCAGTCCGAAGAACATAGCGAAAAAGACGATCGCCGCTCCCGCTGCGGCCACCGCCGGAAGGACGGCACGGGAATCGGCAGTCTTTGTTTTTACATCCGAGTCAGTAATAACAACAGCCAGAAGTATGACTGCCATCGCAATAAACTGCATATCAAAGTCAAACAGAATGTGGAGTCCGAGCATGATAAGGAGCAGTCTGTTCCTGAAGCCCGCTTTCATAAAAGCTTTTACACACATCAGAACACCCATGACAGCCGGGATCCAGCCTATATCGAGCAGGATCTGCAAAAGATCATTGTGAATATGGACCACACTGTAGACGCCTGTCTGGAACTCGCCCTGCGTGTAGTAATAGCCGTAATAACCGAGACCGAACGGGTGCTTAAGTATAACGGGCAGAGCATCTCCGAAGTATAGAAGACGCCCATAGAATGTACTGCCGTTAGTCAGTGAAGGGAGCCTGTTAAAGAGATAGATACCTGCGACGGCCGCACCTATGACACACACAGCGACAGAGATCAGCTTTATCTTCTTATCCTTTACCCATATGATAAATGTAACTGCAGTTGCGGCTGTGAGAACGAGAACGGTCCTGCTGCCGCTCAGCGCTATGCCCACAAGATAAACAGCCGCAAAGATCCAGTCGGCGGGCTTTATGTTTTCTTTAAAAAGCACTAGGATCAGGCATACGAGCAGGAACATTGCAAAAGCATTCGGGTATTCGAAGAAGCCCCCGAGACGCCCTCTTACTATAACATGACCTTTGAGAGGTCCCACTAAGCTTAGTCCTGCTGACAGGACAGTCATAATAACGCCCGATATGGGCACAAGATCAAGTAATTCCTTACGCGATATTTCCGATATCTGCGAAGCCGCGATCACGAATAGCGGCAAAGGCAGGAACTTGAGAACTCCGAGCGGCATCATCCCCCGGTCAACAGCCCAGAATGCGCTGACCGCATGGAAAACGACAACGCCTAACGCAAAATACAGCGGAAGTCCGGGAAGAATGGTCAGCTTTTTATTTCTGAATACATCGATAACTATCAATATTATCAGAGCGACAGATACAAGCGCCGATTCCCACTCGTAGAAAACCCCTGTGAGAAAAGGTATCAGCGCAACAAGTATCTTAAGCGGCGTCAGGTTCTTCACTCGGCAGGGTCTCTTCTTCCGGGTTTATTTCCTGCGGCTCCCCGGGTTCTGTGGCGACATCTGTTCCGAGGTCTACGGAAGGTTCCGGGATCCCGGAAGTCTCGGGTGTCTCGGTTTCAGCGATTTCAGGAGTCTCCAAAGGCTCAGTTATCTCGGGAGTCTCCACCGGTTCGGGTTCACCGGCATCCTCAGGCTCATCAACCGGATCGGGCACAACCACTTCCTCAGGCTCCGCATCATAGACAGGAGCCACATCAGTGATACCCCAGTATTCCATTGCCGCTCTGTTATACTTGTAGAGCATTCTCATGAGCTTGACAAGATCAGCATCCACCTGAACGGGATTGAGCCCGTGAGGAACATAGGGATCAGCAGCTTCAAGTACAACATAGGCATAGCTCAGAGCGCTGTAGTTACTGATGTTAATGACCGTTTTGCCGCTCAGGTCCTTAACCTCGACCTTGTGAGGGATCTGGAGTTCTGCTGCGGCAATGTTGGCAATCCTGAGCCTGTAAACTCCTCCCTCTTCCTTCAGTGTGATATCACCTTTTGTAGAGGTCGTGATGACCTTACCGTCAACTGTTATTACATAATCGGAAATGCTGCCTGACGACAGTGTGAAGTTATGGATGAGTGTCGTTGCCGATATGAGTTCGAGCTGCGAGCTCTTCCTTGCGATACCTGCTTCACTGTCTGAAGTGATGACCGGCTTAAACTTCGAGAGGTTCGAGTAGCTTATGCTTGCAGCATAACCTGCCTGATTCGAGAAACTGCCGGCATCCGCATTGTAGTCAAAAAATATCTGTGCCTGCTTTCCATAATCCGACAGTGTTTTTACGAGATTGCGCAGTGACTCCGGGATTGATGTGTCAGGACTTACTCTCTGAATATAAGCATCTACTGAATATACAAAACCTGTTGCCGTTACATCCTGCCATGCACTTGTATAGAGCGGACATATACTTCCGTCTCCTTTATGAACCGTCAGGACAAGTTCATCTCTGATTTCTGCAGCAGCGCAGTAATAAGTAAAGACATAATTGCCCTGTCCGTCAGGCGAAGGAACACTGTAATGAGTTCCATTTATATCTATATAAGCATTGCGGTCTGACAGGATCTCCTGAGGCAGCTTAAGCTTGAAATTAACACCGATCTTGCCGTTCAGATCAAGACTCTTCGACACTACTACCGCAACATCCGAAGGCAGGTCTGAATACACATCCACCGTCGAATTAAAATGGACTCTGACTCCGTCAAGCACACCATTGCCGTCACCGATCTCGATAGTATTCCACTCTTCCTCAGTTCCCCCGAAATACACATCCGTAAGGCACGTGCATCCGCTGAACGCATTCTTCCCGATCGATGTTACCGACGAAGGAATGCTTATCGAACCGAGCGAGACACACCTCTGGAAAGTCGATGCTCCGATTGCTGAAACACCTGACGGAATGCTCATCGAAGCAAGCGAACTGCAGCCAAGGAACGCGGAAGCTCCAATGCTCGTAACGGCATCCGGGAGAACGATCCTCTTGATCTTAGTGCAGCTATGGAAAGCACTGTCCCCGATAGATGTCACACCCGCAGGGATATTAAGATCAGTCAGTGATGAACAGCTGTGAAATGAAGCAGAGCCAATGCTCGTTACCGTGTCAGGCAGTATTACGCGCTGAACAACGGAATTACTCATAATAAACTTATCGCCCACCGATACAACCTTGTACTTATCGAGTTTTGAAGGAACCTCAACGACTGTAGTGCTCTGATAAGTGTCTGTATCTCCATCCAGCTGATATACTTCGCATGTCGGATTATCGTTGCTGTACGTCTTAATGCGATAACAGAACAGAGATCTTCTCGTATCAACATTATAGTAGCGCGGAGCATCTCCTCCATATCCGGCTTCACCTATATACCAGACGCCATTCTCGGGATCTTCTATTATCGCGTTCTTGTGTCCCGAACCTGCACCGCTGTCCCTGTTGGCATTGCGGATCCATGAATGAAGTCCACATCGCTGACAGATCGTATTGATAAGAGCTGCACTTGCCCAGCAGTCTCCATAACCGTAAGCGATCATGTTATAGTATGACTGATTATTACCATAGCTGTATTTCTCAGCAGTCCACTTGGTTGCCGCAGTAACTATCTCTTTGATCGACATGTCGGGGGTGATATTTTCAGCTATAAACTGATCTATTACCTGATCTCCATATGTCTGCAGATAATTGTAATTATGAGCAAGTATATAATAGTAGCTCGTTTTGTTATTGTCCTTGACAGTGACTCTTATCACTACATAACCGACATACGGAGTCGTGCGCGTATATCCGTCAACAGGAGAGGAAGATCCCATACTGCCCTTCCAGTACCAGCATCCCGGAGTAAGAAGTCCGCTGTTAGTAACCTTGACCGACGAGGCATCGTACGATTCCCCCGGAACAGTAACACTATACTGTCCATATGAGTAACCTGTGATCGTTCCACTCGTAAGTCCGAGATCTGCAAGCGTAATCTGGTGCTCTTTCTCATATGTGTCCGGGACCTGAACAGGAGCGTCACTTGCAGCAGAATAGAAGCTGATTTCTTTTGCGATAACTGTATTCGCCTTTACGGGAGTCCTTACAATAACAGCTGATCCTGCGATCATTGCTGCCGCCAGTACCGAAGCTATACAACGCCTAAAAATCCCCATGATATGACCTCCTGTTATACCTGATTGCCAAAATATTCAACTGCCGCCATGTTATACAGATACAGCGCCTTCATCATCTTAACAAGCTGCAGAGTCTTCTGATTCGTTGAAGAACTGCCCTTGGTCACAACACTCTCAACATAGCTGAGCGCGCTGTAATTGCTGACTTTGATCACAATACTGCCGGTAGCTCTTTCCCTTACTTCGATCTCGTGAGCTATCTGGAGCTGTGCAGCTGCTATGTTCTTTATCGACAGCTTATACTTATTTCCATCCTGAACAAGTGTCACATTGCCTGTCGAATTCAAAGTGATCTCACGGCCATCCACATAGAAAACATAATCATTGATGGATCCGGAATTGATCTGGAAATTATGGTTCAATGTTGTCGCCGCTTCGAGCGCCAAAGTCGAACCTGTTCTGGAGATTCCCGCAGAAGCTGCCGTCTCAATGACAGGTACATAAGCAGAAAGGTCGGATGATGATATTGCATCTATGTCGCCGCCTATCTGAGAGTAATCGCCTGCATATTCATTGTTCCCGAAATATATCTGCGCAGTCTTACCATAATCCGCCATGCGGTTGAGAAGTCTTTTTAGTTCAGCCGTGCTCCTTGAGCTTGCACGTGCTGCATCAGCATACGCAATAATCGAATAAACATATCCCGTCTCCGTGACATCAACATCGTTATTATCAAACAGCTGGAACAGACTTCCGTCGCTCTTATGCACAGAGAGAACGAGATCATCCCTCATCTCACATGCCGCACAGTAATGCCTGAACAGATACCTTCCATTATCAGGTTCAGGAATATCGTATTGCGTATCATTGATCATCACATATGCGCCGCTGTCAGCGAGAAGTGAATCAGGAAGTGTCAGATAGAAATTGACTCCTATCTTTCCCTCGAGAGCCAGGCTTCGCGAAACCACTTTCGCCCCGAGATCCGACGGATGAACGATCCTGAAATTGATCGTCTTCGAACCTGTATAATACCTGCTTTCCTTCATTGTAATGAGGATGCTTGCAGTTCCATAATCAACATTATTGGAATACGAGACAGTATAGTCCGTACCCTCCACCAGCAGAACTTCGCGGTTATGCATAACAACCTGTGGTGTAATGGGGCTGCCTGTATAGAGCTGGTCACCGATCGGTTCTATCTGCATATCATCAGGGGTGCCCCTAACTATACTGAAATTAACTGTCTTGAGCCCGGTAAAATTACCCATTCCGTAAATATTCACATATGACCTTTTGTTGTTAATTGTAACTCTTGAGGAATAGTCGCATCTGAAATCCGTTCCCATGACCAGCTGCTTTCCGTTATAGATTATTATCGGTTCAGGTTCAGGAACATATCCGTTATAAGCCATATCAGGGACCGTGATGGATACCTCCGATCCTGCCTGCGTAAAGCTGACCGCAGCCGAATTGACAGTAATAGATTTTGTATAAGTTCTGCCTTCGTAAACGACTGATGCCGTTGCCGTGGTCCTTCCCTGATTTACCATGTGATACTGAGCATTATCGATTATCTCACAGATGTTCGGATCAGCAGAGGTCCAGGTTACATCCGTAAACTTAGAAGCATCTGCTCTGAAATAACCTTCACCGTTCTTATACTTAAAGTATCCTGAGACAACAGGCAGGTCAGCAACCATATCATACTTGTCATTTATGATCGACGCACCGATCTCGATCTGCAGCGTGTACTCATTTAGGTTTACATCAACTTCAAAAGTCCTGCTGCCCACAAATGCTGATGTCTGTGCCGCACCGCTGTTCTCAACACCCAGCTCGATCGCCCAGCATTCTATTCCGTCGACAACCGCATATGCGATTCCTACTGAAGAAAATGACTCGGCAAGCAACATTCTTCTGTGCTCCTGGCCATCAAAAAAATACGTATTCTCCTGAAGCACAGTAAAAGCTTCCTGCGCAGTCTGGCAACCGTAAGCAAGACATTCACCGTTTGGCGCGGTACCGTTATATGTACAAGTATAGAACTTGTCCCCGCTTGGTCTTGTGTGAGCAAAATGCATCGCCCCCTCAACCGCTCTCTGCATGGCGATCTGCTCAAGATCATAATCGTACTCATACGCAGGAAGAACACCTGTATAGTATTCCACATTCTGCAGATCCCAGTACCATCCGTCGCCCGACTGTCGCCAGTCATTGATCAGCGGCAACATCTCTCTTGCTGTTGTCTCGTTGATCGTTGCGTCGATATTGACAGTAATTGTCAATGCAGCTTCAGTAGTTCTCGAAAAAAGTGAAACAATACAGATCACTGCAAATACTGCAGTCACGATCTTCCCGATTGTCTTGTTCATGGTGCGCCTCCGATTGATGCTTATCTTGTTATTTTATTCTCTTAAATAATAATAATCAATCGGCTAATGGCGGGTTGATGAGGTTTATTTCAGATATCTGTTCAAAAATTTTTACGGAGTCACTCCACCCCAAAATAACTGACCGCTGACCTGTTATACAGATACATGGTCTGCATAACGTGGACCAGTTTGCTGTCACTCTCATTTGCGGGTTCCGTACCAAGCTTGCTTAACACGACGTACGCGTAGCTCAGTGAACTGTAGTTATCGATCCTGATAAGCTCCGTGCCTTCTCTGTCAGTAACTACCACCTCGTAAACATCCTGCATGTGTGCTGCAACTATGTGGCCGATGGTGATCCTCCACTTGCCCTCTACATACTTAAGCGTTATGTCACCGGTCGTCGAAGGTGTTATCACATTTCCGTTGACCTTGAATACATAATCATCAATAGATCCTGAATTGATCGTGAAATTATGAGTAAGCGTTGTCGCAGACTCGAGCATCAGGTTCGAACCGGTCCGGGCGATACCGGATCCGGGAGCGGTCGTGATGACAGGCGCGTATGTTTCGAGAACGCTCGGTGTAACGCTGGCATAATCTTCAGGGTCAGGCTCTCCGATTTCATCAGCGTTATGATTAAAAAGCAGCTGCGCATACGCCCCATAGGTATTCATCTTTACAAGCAGCTCGAGCAGAGCGTCCGATGCTCCCTTGGAGCGTGCCTCGCCGGTATAATCGGTTGCCCTGTAGATGAACTCATGGCAGAGAAGATCGTAACCTTGCTTATCGAGCAGCGGATAAACTGTTCCGTTTTCAATGTGAACGGTGAGCACAAGCATGTCATCCTGCTCAGCCGCGGCGAGGTAATATCTGAACGGATAACGTCCCCTGCTGTCCTTGGACGGGATGTCGTACCTCTGGTCGTTTATCATGATGTAGCCATCGTTCTCAAGCACCTCGTCAGGAAGTGTCAGGAAGAAATTGACACCGATCCTGTCATCAAGCGCAAGCGTGGTCGAGACTACCTGTGCCGGCGGATAATCAGGCTCCGGATCTTCGACGAAATGGATCGTCGCCGTAGTAAGAACCTCGTTCCCCGTCCCTATCGTTACGTTGTTCCACTGCTCCTCAGTTCCGTTAAAATATACGGTCGTGAGGTCAGTGCATCCGCTGAAGGCATTATCGCCAATCGTTTCCAAAGCCGAAGGTAAATGAACAACTCCAAGCGTACTGCAGTCAAGGAAAGCCCTCTTCCCGATTTTTGTAACTGTATCCGGAATACTAACTGAATATGGTTTTGTATCCGGTATGTTGAACTTGAGCGTGAACTGAAATTTGATCGGCGCAATGAAATCATCACCGATGGTGACAACTGTCTTTCCGTCGATCTCGGAAGGAATGATAAGATCAGCGATCGAAGCCTTCTCCGTATTCTCGGAATCGTACTGATAGACCTCTATGGTATTATCTGTTAGCTCCTTATAAGCGAAAACAGACGTCCTCTCCTTGACCGTAAATTTTCTCGGAGCAGGGACACTGTAACCAGCCTCTAACTCGTAAATAATACCGTTCTCAATGTCTTCAACGAGTGCATTTGAGTGCATGCTTCCGGCATATTTATCCCGGTAGCCGATACGGGCCCAAGACTTGATTCCGCATCTCTCGCAGATCTTTATGCACAGTTCTGTACTTCCCCAGCAGTCACCGCAGCCGCAAGCAAGCATTCCTATATAATCGCTGTTGCTGCCGTATTCCAAAGATGCGATAAACTCGCCTGCTGCATAGACGATCTCCCTGACACTCATGCCGGGCGTGATCTTTGTCTGCATAAACGTGTCGAGGCGTTCATTTGCAACGATCTGACCGTAGTTGTTGTTGCGGAAAAGGATGTCGCGGTATTCCGTTCCGACCGTGACACGAACGGCACATGCGCCCGTCCTCGGAGTTGTGACGATCCTCACATAGTCATCGATTTCCTGATAAGATCCGGTACCGTCAGCGCGGTAATAGATCTTGGTCACCCCGGGTGTAACGAGTCCGCTTTCAGACACCGAAACCGCAGTCGAACTGTAACCTGTCCCCGTGTAGCCGGAGTTGTATTTCGAGAGGATGGAGAACGTCGGTGTCCCCTGCGCACTGAATCCGAGCGAATCGACATCGATCTGATACTCCTGCAGATGCGTATCAGGGATCGTGAGGTACGGCTCATACTGACTTGGGATTGAGTAGAGGTCAACCTCCTCAACAAAATCCGCGTAAACACTGATCCGCAGTATTCCCGTAATACTCAGTATGATCGCAATTACCAGCGATATCGAAACCGTTCTCGTCTTCCTGATACTCATGGTCACTCCTTACATCTCAGGTAATTCCCAGCTCCTGCTCTCGGTTGTCTGAACCGTGGTAGCAGCTGTTGCCGCTGTAGTTGCTTCAGTAGTTGCTGCTGTTGTCTCTGCTGTGGCAGCGGCTGAAGACTCAGTTGTCGTCTCTGCAGTTGACTCAACTGTCGTGGATTCAACCGTCTCAACCGATTCACCGGTCGAAGCTGTTGTTTCAGCAGTCGCGTCAGTCACATCCCCGGAACTCTCAGCCGATGTATCAGAAGCAGAAGTCTCAGGAACTGATGTCACCGCCGTTGTCTCAGCAGTACTGCCGCCGTTTGTATCTCTGTAATAAACAACGCCGCAGAACCCGAAAACGATCAGGACAGCGACAATGATGATCAATAAGTCTTTGTTCATGTGTATAACTCCCTATCACTGATAGAGACAATTTTAATACGGGACGGGAGTTTAATCAATCAAAGGGAAGTGCAGCTATTTATGAATTAACCATTTGACTAATTTCAAATTGGATATATAATAATTGTAATTAACCGATTGGCTAATTCAATACACATATTGGAGGTGGTCAATTGCACATTATCTATACGGATAAGAGAGTAGAAAGATATTTTGAAGACTACCGTTTATTGAAGAAGAAACTGCCGGAAGAATGGGTAAGATCTATCAAAAAACATATAAACAGACTTGAAGCGGCTGATAGATTTGAGGATTTTCTTAAATTGAATCTTGGCCATCCCGAGGCACTGACAGGTAAAGATACAGGAGCATACTCACTTCACATAACAGGTAATGTTCGTATGATCATCATTCCTGTCGGAGAAGGTGAAAGTGTACTGGATTATAGTGAAGTCGAATTGAAAGGAGTTGTTGATTATCATGGCAGCCAAGAATCGTTGCATATCCCCTGACTTATTGATACATCCGGGTGAGACGATCTCAGATGTAATAGAAGAACGCGGGATCACCCAGAAAGAACTCGCCAGAAGATCCGGGGTCTCCGAGGCATTTTTGAGTGATGTTATACATGGAAAGAAAGATATCTCAAAAGGTCTTGCGATGGGACTTGAGTACTCACTTGGCGTACCGAGATCTTTCTGGCTCAATCTCCAGGCCAATTATGATGCAGAGCTTCTCGGCATAAACGAATCAGACAGTATACAAAAAGATGAGAAAGACATATTCCGCAAGATCAGCGAGATAACAGACTATCTGGCAGAGCTGGACTATCTTCCCTCAGATTTGAGCGAGGATGAACTCATCCTAGAGTCAAGAAGATGCCTGAGGGTAAGTAATCTGACAAGCCTTAGTACGCTTGTCGCAGATTATCCTGTCAAAGAACAGAGTGTTCTCGGCGCATGGCTGTGCCTATGCAAACAGATAAGTGAAGACAATCGCGCTGACAGGCCGTTTACCCGGGAACAGCTTAACGATCTTATCAATGAGATCAAAAGCACGATTACTTCAGACACAGAGGACATTTGCAAAGATCTGAAGAGTGTTTTCAGCAATTACGGAATCTGTCTGAATATTATACACAATTTTGATAGTGTTCCTGCTCAGGGATACATAGCAAAACTGAACGACGGTACATATCAGCTGACGGTTCCTGTCCCTGACGAGAATGAAGACACTTTTCTCTATACCCTTTTCCACGAGCTGGGGCATATAGCAAACGGAGATATTTCGCGTCCCGGATGGTTTATAGATATCCCCGACACAAAAGGTTCTGAGGATAAATCGGCAGAAAGATTTGCCAATGACTCACTTATGGAGCAGAACAGCTATGATCTTTTTGTACTGCAGAAGGTGTTTACTTATGCGGCCATAACCGAGTACGCCCGCACACAAAATGTGCCTCCCTTTGTGGTAGTCTCAAGACTCCAAAAGGAAGGCATCATTCCAGATTCCAAGTATAGCCGGTACCGGGTCAGGCTTAACCTTCCCCGGACAGGTTCTTAGTAATCAACCAAAATATGCATCTGCCGCTAAGTAATACAGATACAGACTTCTCATAGTATTCTTAAGGTTCGTAACGCTTGTTGTGGTTGAACTTGAACCGAGAACATTATAAGCATAGCTCAGAGGGCTTACAGTTCCGTCGACGATTGTGTTATTTGAAGCATCTTTGACAGCAAAAGAATGAGCATTGCCAAGATATGCAGCAGCAATATCATCGATGGTCAGACAGCAGCGTGTTCCGTTCTGAGTAAGAAGGACTTTGCCTGTTGTTGATGAAGTGATCTGATTACCGTCAACGTAGAACTTGTAATCATTTATCGACTTATTATTCTTAAGATCAAAATAGATATTAAGACGCGTGCAAGTGTCAAGATCAAGAGTCAGTGACCTGTAAGAGATGTCCTCTGTTGTGTTGACCTTGTTGATAACCGGAGCATAACTGCTTATAGTGTCCTGGGTGACATTGCTGACCTCATTTGCGATCGTGCTGTCAAATACGGGAGCCGGATCAGCCTTATAATTGAAACTCACCTGCGCATACTTACCATATTCGGTCATATGATTCAGCATCGAGAGCAGTAATCTCTGAGTATTCGGATTCAGTGACTGATTGGCAATTTCAACGTAATCACGGATCGTGAAAGTATAGCCTGAAGTGCAGTCATTGCCATCCTTGTCTACGAGCGGATAATTGGTTCCGTCTCCGGAGAAGAGTTTTATCGTGACATCATCAGTCTGTTGCGGAGCTGCCATGCCGAGAGAGAATAAATAACGATCGTTAATAGGCTCAGGAATTTCCATAACCTGATTGTTCATCGTGACATACGCACCTGGGTCCTGAACAAACTCATCAGGCAGATGGACGTAGAAGTTCAACATGATGTAACCATTCAGAGCCAGACTTCTCGAGAGTATCTTCGCCGTATTGTCGGGAACCTGAGGATAAACGAGGAAATCGGCATACTTGATATATGTATTTCCGTCAATGTTAAACGTGAGTTCACAGCACATCGTACGACCTACGTTATAAAGATGTTCACGCATTTCTGCTGCTGTTCCGCCATAGAAGAAGAATGAACTACTATCTACATAGCCGTAGCCGGAACCGTCAGGATATCCGGGAACATACCTCGAATATTCAGGGTGTTCAGTGTCGTCGTACGGATAGAAGAAATCTTTTGTGTTTCCTGTGATGCTGGTACCGGTACCCGGTATTCCCCAGTCCGCTTCCAGATTACGGTCGAAAGCAGTCCAATAGTAACTTACCTCATAAGGTTTTGTGCAGACAGGCTCCAGACCAAAAGTGAAATCCTTGCCGTACTCAACATCCTGAAGATACTCAGTCGTATACTCAAAACCGTAGTAATCGTCAAGAACGGAGAACTTAAAAGAACCATTCGAATTACCAGCTGCATAAACCTCCAGAGTCAGCGTCTCTCCTGCCTCGATCTTAAAGACTGTAAAATCATCGGGATCAGCGGTCGCGGGCAGAATAGGGACCATATTGCAGTTGGTATCAGACTTCAGCCAGCACGGAGACGAGATCCAGTCGACCTCAACAACATAGTATCTGCTTACCGCCGATGTGTATGAGAACTCCAAGACGGCCATCGAATCGCTGTTATTGGGAGCGTAATTTGTTCCAAGCTGCAGCTGTGTTGCTGCCTTAACATCGTTCGGGATAAAGAACAGACAGCTTGCTGCAAGCACTACTGCAAGAAAAGTACTGGTCAAACGCTTAAACATATGGACCTCCGGGTGAGAATCAATGATTAACTTATTTTAATATGGAGTATTAGATTTATCAATCAAAGAAATAGAAAAGGCAGCCCGCAGGCTGCCTTCCTAAAACAGTTTATCTTAATTCACCCCAAAATACTCTCTCGCCGCCACATTATACCGGTACATGCTCTGCAGCAGACGCACAAACTGGGCATCCTTCTCGTTTGCCGGATTCAGGCCGACGCTTGAGATTACGACGTGGGCATAACTCATCGCGCTGTAGTTGCTGATTTTTATCAGCTCGTTGCCCGCCTTGTCCGTAACCACTACTTCGTAAACATCCTGAAGATGTGCGGCAACAATGTTTCCGATGGAGATCCTGTACTTGCCGTTAACTCTCGTGAGTGTGATATCACCTGTCGTTGATGTCGTGATCACATTGCCGTTGACCATGAATACATAGTCATCGACAGAGCCCTCATCAATGATGAAGTTATGCGTAAGTGTCGTTGCCGACTCAAGCATCAGCGTCGAACCGGATCTCCTGATACCGGAATTCGGTGCTGTCGTGATGACGGGAGCATACTGGTTCAGAGTCGTCAGTGTTACTCCGCTGACATCATCTGCGAGGTCACTTAAAGAACCGAGGTCAGCGCTGTGGTTAAAATATATCTGCGCGAACTTGCCAAAGTCATTCAGACGCTCCAGCAGGCCGATCAGACCTGCGCCCGCACCGCCGGCACGGGCATCATCGGTATATGTGACAGCCGTATAGACATACCCTGTCGATGTTACATCCAGACCGTTCTTATCCTGAAGCGGATATACGTTTTCGTCGTCAAGGTGAACGCTTAAGACAAGCTCGTCCCTCTGCTCACCGGAAGCGATGTAATACCTGAACGGATAACGGCCGCGGGCATCTGCTGCAGGAATACCATACTGCGTATCGTTTATCTGAATATAAGCGCCATTCGAGTTCAGGACTGCTTCAGGCAATGTCAAATAGAAATTGACCCCGACCCTGTCCTCCACCGCAAGGCTGCTCGAAACCACTTTCGCGGGAGTAACTGCCGCCGCCGGATCAACGATCTTAAATGACTCCTGCCTCGTTCCTCTGTAATTGCCCGTTCCGGTTATGGTAACAATAGCCGTACCGACGGCAGTATTGGAAGAATACTTTACAGTATAATCCGTACCCTCGGTCAGAGTCCTGGTACCATTAGTTATAGTAACCGACGGTGTTATTGCCGATCCGGTATATGTCTGGTCAGGGATCGGGCTGACAGTGGTGTTGGATACGTTTCGCTTTGTGATGTAGAATTGCGTGTCGCACGAACCATTATAATTGCCTAAGCCTGTAATTGTTATATTGGCAGCTCCGACATTAGTGTTGTTAGAAGCCTCAACCTCGTAATCCGTACCTTCGACCAGTGTCATTCCGTTGTATGTCAGATTGAGCGAAGGCACAATGGGATCGCCCGTATATTCCTGAGATGATATCGTAGCGGTTGAAAGAGGATAATAAATGTGGCAGGCCATAATGTAGAAAGAGAAAGTCTTTGATGAACCTGCAAACTGTCCAAGACCGGTTATCGTTCCCCTCGCAAACCCGGGTGCGACATTGTTCGTGAATGAGAGACTGTAATCGACGCCCTCTGTCAGCGTTTGGTCATTGAGTGTAACTGTAACCTCCGGGCAGACTTCGCTGCCGGTGTACATCAATCCGCTCTCACATGTAACCTTTGCACTGCTTATATCCGTGGCCGCATTGACTGTCATTGTCATCGACTTGGACACCGTGTTGCCGTTAACCACCGCCGAATACGTCATGACAGATGTGCCGGCCGCAAGTCCGTAATACTTGTTGCCCTCTATCTTCACCACCGACGGGTTGGACGACGTCCACGTGCCACCGGTCGACGGAACTACAACGCCCGTCACTGTTGACGAAACAATCTCCGCCACAACATTGCACGACGGCAGGAAATCATAATCGCCGCAATCCATCGAGCGGTTATGATCCAGGAAACTGTACTCACTGTCTATCGTGTATTTCAGCGTCTGGCTGCCATAATAAACACTGACGGACATCGTCCTGTCAACCGCCGAGAACGCAGAAGCTCCACTGTTTGAATAGCCAAACTCCTGCACCCAGTAATGCGTTCCGTTATAGTAAATGTGCGCGATACCGACCGCCGTATACTCACTGTCCAGCATCGTACGTCTGTGACCCTGACCGCTGTAGTTCGCATTCGTCTCCTGCCACCCCTCGAAAGCCGCAGCCGCATCCGTTCTCGCCGAACCGCCCGCGATGTTCTCCGCTACTGTCTTTGTCCCGTCATAACTGTCGGTCGCCGCCCACGACTGGAAAGAGCGCCCGTCCGCCCTCTGATGCCCCCAGCTGAGAATGATCTCCCGAGCGCGCTGCATGGCGATCTGCTCAAGATTGTAATCGTACGTCATCGCCGGCAAAACCCCGGTGTTGACCTTCGCCGTATTCGTGCTGTTCCAGTACCATGCAGTGCCGCTCGTCCTCCAATCATTCAGCATGTCGAGCATACTCCTCGCATCAGTCTGCCTATACTCAACCTCGAAACTGATCTGACCGCCAGCCGCAGACACGGGCTGAAGGAACATGGCAGTAACCATCACTGCGGAAATTAGCACTGAAATAAACTTCTTGATTTTGAATGACATAAATGGCGCCTCTTTTATTGTTTTATGTGATTCAGTTTAGCACGGATAATGGAAGGTATCAAATGAGAGTACCGTGGGCTGTTGCAGAAAAACAGCCACTTTGTGTTAATTTTTCTAACACAAAACTCTGAAAATTTGCGAGTCGCAAATAATAGCTGATTTGTGTTAATTTTATTAACACAGATGCCAAAAAATCTGCAATACAAAAAGGCAGCCCGCAGGCTGCCTTCTCAAATTAATCAAAACAAATAACTTAAGCTGCGGGCTCTTCAGGCTCGACCTGCTCGACCTGCTCGTCCACCTCGTCGACCTCGTCAGCTGAAGTCTCAGCTACTTCCTCAACTGCGGGCTCCGCAACCTCGTCGACTTCCTCAACGGGCTCCTCAGCAACTTCAACCTCGGGCTCCTCAGCCACCTCAGCCTCAACTGCGGGCTCCACAGGTTCCTCGTCAAGCAAAACTTCCTCCTCAGAGTCTGTCGGAACAGGTGCCGGAACGTAATCATCTTCAACACCAAAATTGATAACAGCTGCTCTGTTATACAGATACAGTGCCTGGAGCATACGGACGAACTGTTCATTTTTCTCACTAGCCGGATTCTCACCGTAGTTGCTCATTACGACCTGAGCATAACTCAGAGGGCTGTAGTTATCGATCCTGATGAGTTCGTCACCGTCAAGGTTTGTGACTACTATTTCGTGAACGAAATGGAGTTCAGCTGCAGCGATGTTATAAATCGTGATCCTGTACTTGCCGTTTACCTTAGTAAGCGTAACCGAGCCTTTTGTTGAAGTGGTGATCTGCTGACCGTCAACCAGGAAGATGTAATCATCCACGGTTCCTTCGTTAATAACAAAGTTGTGCGTCAGCGTTGTTGCGGACTCGAGCATCAGCGTCGAACCGGATCTTACGATACCGGAGCCGTCAGCCGTTGTGATGACAGGTGTGAATCTGTCGAGAGTCATGAGCGAGACGTCGAGGATATCATTTGAGATATCAGAAAGCGTGCCGACGCCTGCGTTGTGATCAAAGTAATCCTGTGCATACAGACCATAATCATTCATTCGGTCAAGCATGGTAAGCAGTTCGTCAGAAGCTTTGCCGGATGCTCTTGCATCAGCTGTATATGTTACGCCGGAGTAAGGATATCCTACTGCAGTAACATCATCACCGTTCTTATCGAGAAGCGGGTACTTGCTTCCGTCGCCCAGATGGCATGTCAGATAGATCTCATCTCTCTGCTCTGCGGCAGCGATGTAATACCTGAACGGATATCTGCCCTTAGTGTCCTTCTCAGGGATGCTGTATGTCTTACCGTTGATGTCGATATATGAACCTTCTTCCTCAACAAAAGCATCAGGCAGATCAAGGAAGAAATTAATTCCAATGCGCTCTCTGATATCAAGACTGCCGGAAACGACTCTGGCAGGAACGAGGAAATGAACCTCAGCATTAGCCAGTGAGCCGTTATTTGCCTCGATAGTAACATTAGCCCATTCTGCTGCAGTGCCTGTGAAATAAATATCAGTGATATGATCACATCCGCTAAAAGTGCCGCCTACGATAGTCGTTACCTTGGGTGAGAGAACGACAGCCGTTATTCCCGTACAACCAACAAATGCTTCGTTACCTATTGTTGACATGTTTGCAATGATCGAAACCTTTGTAAGACTTGTGCAGTTTAAAAACGCGTTGTATACAAGTTTCTTCAAATTGCCCGGCATATTAAAAACGCCTGTCAGATTTGTGCAGTCAGCGAAAGCCATCTCGCCGATCCTGTTAATATTGTCACTCATGGATATCGAAACAAGGTTCTCACATCCGCAGAACACATAGTCGCCGACACGGGTGATCCTGTCATCCAGCTCGACAGTCAGAGTCTCAGCTTCACTGATGCTCCATGGTGTGAACTTGCACTTTGTAGAGTTCAAGCCGTCGATCGGGTCTGAACCTGTGAGCTTCACATACTCGATTCCTGTACAGCCTGCAAAGCTTTCAAAACCTTCATTTAAATTGTACTCAGTATTATGAGGCATCGTCAGTCTCTTAAGGCCTTCACATCCGTAGAAAGCATATGAGTAGATGCTTACGCCGTCAGGTATAACGACCTCTTCGAGATTTATGCAGCCGTTAAATGCGTTACGACCGACTGTCTGAACAGTATCGGGAATGATAACTCCCTTGATGTCCGTACGGTCCCTGAACGCATTATCCTCGATCTCTGTAATTCCTTCAGGAAAGATAACGTAACCATCATCATCAACATCACCGTCAGCACGGACATTCTTCTGACAGACGAAGCCGCCGACGAGCGTAACTGCAAGCACTGATGCAATAAACAGACTTACTCTCTTTTTCATAAACTCAACTCCAAACTCAATTTTTACCCTGTAAAAAGGCAACATTTTGAGTATAAAGCCTAATCGGGCAAGTATCAACCTGAAATTCATAAAAAAAAGAGGCTGTCCTCACGAGGCAGCCCCCAAAACTGGAATCAACTTATTGTGTCAGTTATTAAAATATGCATCCGCCTTGAGGAAGTAGAGATACAGCGCTCTTACGGTATTCTGGAGGTCCAGATAGTCATCCGTTCCGCCGCATTTCTCCATTACACGGTAAGCGTAACTCAGTGCACTGTACTGAAGACTCAGCTGCAGATTGCCTGTTGCCTTATCCTCTATCGTAACGACATAAGCCTTGTTAAGATCACCTGAGCCGATGTTGTTGATTGAGAGCCTGAAAACGCCATCTATAACCGCGAGTCTGAACTGGCCTCTTGAACTTGTCGTTACAGTCTCTCCGTCAACCTTGAAGATATAATCATTGACTGTCTTGCCCGATGCCGGTACAAAGTTATGATTGATCGATGTAGCCGATTCAAGGCTGAGAGTAGATGATCTGTAAGAGATGGTCGATCCTGATGAACGCGCCTCAACGTGCTTGTAGCCTTTCAGCGTATCTGCTGTGACCGCATTGATCTCGCTTGCGATCGTGCTGTCAAGAACAACATCATCTGCATCATAATCGAAATTGATCTGCGCATACTTTCCGTACTCAGCCATATACTGAAGCATCGTCTTGAGCTTGGTGTTTGAAGACATAGCATTTGCGAGTTCAATATAATCGTGGGCAGAGAATGTGTATCCGCCTGTTACATTGTTGCCGTCCTTATCGAGAAGCAGATATTTGTTTCCGTTGCCGTCCAGGAGAGTCAGCGTCACATCATCGTTTATCTGAGCTGCCGCGAGGTTATATGTCAGGCGGTAACGTCCGTCAGCCTCAGGTGCGGGAACTGTGGAGATCTCATCGTTCATCTTGATGCGGGCATCAGGATCGTTTATGAACTGATCCGGCAGGTCGAGCATGAAGTTCAGCACGATATATCCCTCGAGTGCAAGTGACCTTCCTTTAATCTGTGCAGGGTCCTGTATAGGGGCAGCGGGTTCGACATATGCTTCTTCGCTGAGCATCAGTTCCCATGTTTCAAAACAATTAAGCATCTTGGTGTCATATATATAAGTCATAGTCCTGGAACTGACTTTGAAATTATAACCCGAGTTCATATTGCCTGATGTAAAGGGAACCAGGAACAGACCTCCTCTGCTTCCTATCGCATTGTCATCGGAGTTGGTTACGTCAACCAGATAGTTCCTGCCGTCGTCCATATTGACAATATTCCACATATGTCCGCCGCCACAGTCGCCATAAACAATGATACAGCTGATGTCACGCCTGAAATTGGTCATGTCGCAAAGATACTTGAACGCCTTGGAATAGCCTTCACATACAACCTTCGTATTTGCATCCCCGTCGAAAACCCACACGAGCTGCCAAGGATCACCGTAAGCCATAGTCGAACTGCCGGCTGCACTGTAGTTGTAATCAACCAGTGAGCAGATCGCTTCCTTGTACGCTGTCAGCTTCTGAAGATCCGTCTTGTACTGATTTGCATCAACGATCGCACGGGCATTCGCAGCTGCCTCCTTGGCAATAGCAGCCTTTGATGTGTTGAAAGTATACTGACTTCCGCCACGGTATGCCTGAGCAACTGATAATGAATAAATAAAATCGAAATTCATTACGAGTCTCTGTGTTCCATCTGCTTCATCGTAGATTCCTACAACATCAATATCACCCGATTCTATGTCAATGCCCGTTACCTTATCGTACCAGTACATCTCGTAAGGATGATTGCAGAGAAGAGCTGTCACAACGTTAGTGGTATCGCATAAATATGAATGGATAGCATCATCGATGGCATCAGTCCATACTCCTCCATCGAAATCGTAAAAATAAGCTGCTCCATAGTCTCTTGAATAAAACGTATTACCCAGATCCTCAGTAACAGGGAGAGTAATCACCGTCGAGCTTTGCTTGCCTGCAGCAATCTTCGCAATCTCCGTCTCCATATACGTGTACGAATACAGGTCAACACCTGCAAATGCACGCGTATAGACAGCATCATCAGTTACACGCATCGGATCATTGACAGTCGGTGTAAAGAAGTATCCCTCGAACATCTCATCTTCAGTCAGATCAGGACCGAGATCAGATGTGTCAATATGAATAGACACATTAAGATCAGGAGCTGCCGGAATCTCAACTGAATCCTCCTCAGCAGGCTCAGCCTCTGCCTCTTCCACATCGGCTGCTTCAAATGACTCCACAGCTGCCGGCTCTTCCTCAACGACCTCTTCTTCAGGTTCTTCAGCGACTGTCTCTTCAATAACAGTCTCATCAGTCTCCGTATCTAATTCATCCGCCAAAACTCCCATACTCGGGACATTAACAACCAGCATGACCGACAGGATCGATGCTGTGATCTTTCTAAATCTCTTTGAAGCCATAGTCGTGTCCTCACAAAAATAGAATTACACTACTATTATACAATTTTAAATATTATGAACCTGTAAACTTTATGAAGACTTTTTCCCATTTTCGATGAGCTGTTCCGGCACAGACCGTTCCACGCCCTCATAGGGATTCGCGCCAAAATTGGCAAAAAGGAACGTTTTCTCTTGCGGCGGCACCTCATCAAGCTGCCTCGAATAGTGGATCCCCTTGCGCGAGTACTCGTCTATCGAACAGGTGCTGTCACCAAAATCATTGAATTTCCTCAATATCCTGTAAACCACGAACATCCCGGCGCCCGCGCCTGCCATCAGCCACAACGCGATGAATACGAGTGCGACAAAAATAAATCTTGGGTTCGTCCAGATATCCATACTTACTCCTGCCTCCTCTTAACGAACTTGAACATATCCTCCGACTGCGTGAGCCTGAGGTTGCGCCTGATCTTACGAAGTCCGGCCAGTCCTGTCGCGAACAGCGTTACCGACACAGCCATCGTAATACTCGCGACATACGAATACATGGAACGAAGCCCGCCTAACCGCTGCGTCAGAAGCCCGGCAAAGCACAGTCCCGTCAGGAGCAGCACCGCGAAACAGACACCTCCGCCAATTCCCACGATACTCTTCTTGTTCCACGGCATCGTGCCGACCACCTTCCCCAGCTGGCCGTTGACCAGTATGGTGTACGGCTTATCCTTATACCTGAACGTAAAGAACCAAACGGGCATCAGCATATAGATCGGGTCATCGTGGATGTCGATCCACCTGATCGAATCCTCCAGCTTCACGTTCTTGGCCCTGATCGTCTTCATCGCATCTTCCGTAAAAAGCCTGTGGCACCTGTCTGCCGCCGAGTTCTTGAGGTCAATATAAGTCAGGTCCGAAATATTCGAATAAAAACCGTTGAGATAATCCTCATCGAAAGCCTTCGCCTCCTCCAGATAGAACGGCTCCAGCCTGAAACTGATGTCATCACTGAGGAGCCTCGACCCGTCTATCGGCAGATTCTGAAACTCCGTATCACCCGCTCTCGAAAAGAACACCTTCGCACTGTTCTTCCCCCGCTTGACATCGCCGCTGAAGATGTCGGCCTCAGTGTAGTCCGCGTTGACCACCCAGTAAGGGATATAGATGCCCCTGATGTCGTCAGGCGTAAGCTTCGCTTTGACCTCAGCAGGCACGAACGGATTTCTTAAAAACCTCGCGTTAATAAACGATATCGCCTGTTCCTTCGTTATCTTGAACGGAATGATGCCGTCAGGCCTGTACTCCTCGGACATCCTGCTGAACACGATGGCCGGGTTGCCGCAGTAAACACAGAACGTCGACGCCTCGGTATCGCTCGTGACCACCTCCGCGCCACAGTGACTGCACGTATAGACGCAGGTGCTGTAATACTTGGAATGGAGCGTGGTGCTGCTGTCCTCAACGTCCTCCGGATAGAACTTACTCCCGCACGAAACACACTCCAGCTTCTGCGACGCCGGATTAAAGATCAGTTTTCCCGAACAATTTGAACAAAGAACAGCCATTACACTCTCGCGTTAATCCTTAATTTATCGTATAATAGTATAGGTTCTTTTAGAATCCCATGCAATATTTTTAAATCTCAGGAGAGTGCAGAATGACTATTGAATCGCTATTCGAAGGCCTGAATATGCAGGACTACTATTTGGGCAAGGTTACGCAGGTTTACAGAAGTTGCTGTATCGCACAGATCGACAATCTCGACATTATGTCTGACAGGAGCAAGTTCAGCAAATCCTTCCTCCCTAACACGATCAGCTACTATGTTCTGGTTGATTCGACAGAGGGTATCTTCCTCGGCGAGGTTTTCGAGAACAAGGCTTCCAGGAAGAATATTTTCGAGATCGCTTCCATCGTTGATGAGAAGCCCAACGACTACCACGAGATCAGTATTGATACCATCGCGATCATGGCGCCCGGCTCCAACAAGTTTGCGCTTGCAGGTTTCAGAACGCTCGGCATCACCGACAAGGTCTATCTCGCTCCCGATCTGGTCTATTCACTGTTCTCAAGCTCTCTTGAGTTTTCAAACGATAACGAGGAACCGCTCCCCGCTTTCGCTACATTCATGAACAGGTCGCAGGCAGGCGTTGTCCTTAAGCCCAGCACTCTTTTCAACCGTCACCTTATGTGTATCGGTGCTACGAACAGCGGTAAGTCCACAACTGCTCTCGCTATTCTCGATAAGGTTGTTTCGACAAAGCGCAAGGCACTGATCATCGACCCTACAGGTGAATATAAGAACGCATTCAACGACGGCGAGATTACAAAGCTGACACTCGGCGTTGATACGACGATCTCCCCCGGCAAGATCACGATGCAGCAGTGGGAGAAGCTTTTCGAGACGGAGAACAGCAGCCAGGGCGCAGTTCTGTCCGAGGCTATCACATCACTCCGTTACCAGAAGAAGATCGGCGAGGAAGGCTACTACGCGAAGGTCGGCGAGAGCATCGATAACGTACAGGACAATCTCGCATCTGTTTCGAAGGATGATACAGATTTCAATCTCGAGCTCCTCCCTGAGCAGATCCAGGCTGAGTCCGTCTGCGAGCCTGATATGGACAACAACTACAACTTCAGGTACCGCTACGATTCACTCAAGGCAAACTCCAACGCTTCACTAGTTCAGAAGATCCAGTATCAGATGACGAATACGAGATTCCTGTCATTCTTCTCGAATGACCCGAACATGTATAACCTGCTCGACGTTATCGATGATTTCGTTCATCTCCCTGACGTAAGCCTTTACATCGATACATCATCGCTCGGTGCCGCTGAAGGTATCGGCGGAATGGTCGTTGACCTCGTAAGCAACCACGTTATGTCCTGCGAGGATATCTGCCCGTTCGTCTTCTTTATCGATGAGGTTCACAGATATTCCAAGTCAAGATATTCCGATAAGGAGTTCCACGGCGGCCTTACACTTCTCGCAAGAGAGGGCCGTAAAAAGGGTATCTTCCTTTACCTGACAACGCAGAGCCCTAAGGACGTATCACCTATCCTCTTCGGCCAGATCGGTACACTCCTGATCCACAGGCTCATGCTCAACGACGAGATCCGTACCGTTGAGAGCCACCTTGACGATTTTGCGATCAAGCACGTAAGGAAGCTCAATCAGGGCGAGGTTATCCTCTCCAGCGTTAATCTTCTGCATAACATGTTTATTCATGTTAATAAGAGTGAGAGAACGCAGTATAATGAGACTCCGTCGCTTTGATTTTTTTGATAAGTAATTTATGCAGGGGCTGCCGGCTGGCGGCCCTTGTTTTTGTTTTGCGTCGGATATCGGCGGCTGGGTTGCGGGCGGCGGCGGGATGAGCGCGGGCGGCGGCGGGCCGGTACTGTACTTGCTGCTGTACCTGGTGCTGTACCTGTTCGAGGGATTAAAACGACAAGAACAGGTAATCCTGTTAACTGTTGACAGTGACTGACCACTGCAGACAAACTTCCACGAATTCGCTGTTAGCCCCCGAATACCTGCGTCAACAGCGACTGGTACAGCGATTCTAAGCCCGCAGCCGCCGCCACCAACCACCAACCGCCACCCACTCACCCTCCATCTCCGCCACTTTTCACAACAATTCCGTCTTATAATTCTATTTCTCTGTAATATATCGCATGATAAAATATATATATATATCTGTGTACGTATGCGGTTATCATGGGAAGGAACAATATGCGATTAATCTTAGCGATCGTTTTTTCTGTTCTTATTACGGCGCTTGCTATCTTTGCGATTTTTGCAAGCCGCTCGAAGAAGGCCATCGGCGGTTATGTCTCTTTCGTTGTGGCCAGTATAATTATGCCTATTCTCGGCAACCTGATGATCATTCTCGCCAGCACGAGGTTAACTGCAACCATCGGATACTATGTTTATTTCATCGGAATGGATGTTGCTGCCTTCTCGATCCTTTTCTTCGCACATGCTTATTGTGATTTAAGGGCAGCCCGTCCGCTCAAGATCGCTGTTTACACATTCCTTATACTCGATGTAATTCACTTTATCCTCAACCCGTTCCTCGGCTTCTCTTTTGCGACGGAAATGATCGCGGTTGAAGACAGCCCTTACTTCAGGCTGATCCCTTACATCGGGCAGACATATCACAGAGTTGGATGCTACGGCATTATTCTGATTGCGCTGATAATCTTCATCAGGAAAGCCTTTAAGACGCCGAAGATCTACGCAGAGAAATACTGGAGCATGGCCATTGCGATCCTTATCACCATGGTAGTTGAGAGCTATTATATCTTCTCAAGGCATCCGATGGATATTTCGATGATCGGTCTTGGTGTTTTCGGAATACTTGTTTATTTCTTTGCATTCCATTACAGATCGATGAAACTGCTGGACCGTATGCTGGCAAGCATTGCGTCTGATACGTCTGATTCACTGTTCTTCTTTGATAAGGGAGGCAACTGCATCTGGACAAATGAACACGCAAGAACTCTCGTCGGTATTGATAAGAACAATTTCGACAACGTCAAGGATAACCTCACATTCCTGTTCGGAGACATAGATTTCAGGAGCACCGGATGGTTCAAAAGAGTAACGCTCGGAACCGGTGACGAGGAACAGTACACGTATCTTGCCATGCATTCCGTTGTTGACGATAAGGGCAATGTGACCGGATCTTATCTCAGCGTCCGCGACATTACTGAAGAGCAGAATGAGATGAAGCGTGAGATGTACAACTCAACGCATGACGCCCTCACAGGACTTTACACAAAGGAGTATCTGTTCGAGCTGATCGACCAGAGACTCGAGAGAGATAAGAAGACCGATTACATTATCTGCTACATCGAGGTCACGAACTACAAGATAATCAATGACGTCTTCGGACGTAAGTTCGGTGAGAATACGATCAAGCATATCGCAGAGTTTATCCGCACGAATGCATTTGAGAAGGCTTTGTACGGTCAACTGTCTGACGACGCTTTCGGTGTAATGACTGTCAGGGAGAACTTCAATAAGGAAGATCTTTCCAAGAGACTTGAAGCCTTCACTATCAAGGATAACAATCTGGAGCACCACATCCTTGTCAATTTCGGTGTGTATGAGATCAATGATGACGACGAGAACGATGTCGCACTCTTCTTCGACTGTGCGCGTCTGGCTACCACAATGAGGAAAGATAAATATACGGATCTGATCGCCTTTTACGATGACAATATGCGCAACGAGATTATCCACAACCAGCTTATATCCAATCAGCTGCATGATGCGATCCGCACGAGACAGATCAGACCTTATCTGCAGCCGATCGTTGATTCACGCGGCATGCTGGTAGGTGCAGAGGCGCTTGTCAGGTGGATCCATCCGGATCAGGGTTTCATGAGTCCGGGCGATTTCATTCCGGTCTTTGAGCGCAACGGTCTTATCGCAACTGTTGACAGATATATGTGGCGATGTGCATGCGAGATACTCTCCGACTGGAAAGCACGAGGCATTAATGCATTTATTTCAGTCAACATATCCCCTAAGGATTTCTACTTCATGGACGTTACTGCAGAGCTGGCAAATCTCATTGAGGAGTTCGGGATAGAACCCGTCAAGCTCAGGATCGAGATTACGGAGACTGTAATGATTACAGATTCGATCAACATCACCGACATAATCAACCGGCTGCGCGACTTCGGCTTCATCGTCGAGATGGATGATTTCGGAAGCGGCTATTCCTCACTCAATCTTCTTAAGGACATCAATATCGACGTCATCAAGATCGACATGCAGTTCCTTAGGGATTCGGAGCGCAACTGGAAAGCAAATACCATAATAAATAATATTATTAATATGTCTAAGGATCTCGAGATGGATACGCTGACTGAGGGCGTAGAGACGGCCAAGCAGTTCGAGAACCTGTTTGCGATGGGATGCAAACTCTATCAGGGCTACTATTTCTCCAAGCCTGTTCCGAGAGAGGATTTTGAGAAGCAGTGGTTTGACTGACGCCTTCTGTTAATCGTCAAAGAATCCCGGCGTTGTGAGAGCCTCGATGCTCTTTTCAAGATAATCTGCGGAGATTACCGGCCACGAGAAACCAAGTCTGTACAGAGCCTTTACCGTGTAAGAATTATCGACTGCGAACCAGCTCACCATTCCTCTGCATAAGGTTTCCCCTTATATTAAAAAACCTTCCCGTTTACACCGCGGGAAGGTCAAAACATGTCTTATTATTTTATTGCTTTAAGTTACTTTGCAGCCGCATCCGGGAAGCCGAGTGCAGAGATAACATCAGTAACCTCATCGGTTGTGCCGTCCATTTGAGCAGGCATGATCATTACGAGCATGGAACCTGAATAATAAAGTCCTGCGTGCAGGTGACCTGTAGCATATACAGCTCCGAAGATAGAAACTTCCGAATTGTCGCCATTGATCACGATATAGCCGAAATCATCTTCTGTATTTGAGCCAATAAAATTCCCGCTGAAGTGATCATGCTGATTGAATGATGCATCGAAATCATTCCACATATCATCAAATACTTTCTTTGCAGCCTTTGCATCATCGCAGAAATACGCATTGATCCTTGCGTTCTTGTAAACAGCTGTATAAACATCAGCAGCAGGGTGTTCGTTGTCCCCCTCATTCCTTGCACTATAGATGTCACTGTCAGGGATACCAAGCTTGTCAGTCATTACTGCAACAAAGGAATCCTTATCGTATTCCTTAACTTTGGTTTTGCATCCTGCCAGCGAGAACAGCATAACGAGTGACATTCCAAGTGCGATCAATTTTCCGGTTCTTTTCATTCTTTTCCCTCCTAAAAAGTAACTAAAAAGCCAATACCACCTTAAGAATCTTATCACATGTTATAGACGTTTGAGAAGTGATATATAATATCTGTAGCAGGATATATACGAAAGGCGGACAGTATGAGTTTCTGGGAGATCTTCTGGGCATACAAAACAATACTTACTGAGCACGGGATCGAGGGTTTCTCCATCTTCTCGCTGACTCACATCGTATGGCTTGTTATCCTGACCGCATCAATCATTGTTTATGGGCTGACATACAAGCGCGGCGACGAGAAGAGACGCGATAATCTCCGCAAGGGAGCCGCAGTTTTCCTGATCCTCTTTGAGATCCTCAAGCTGAGCGAAATCGCACTGACTGACGTACCGGTCAAAAACTTCGTACCGCTGGAGATATGCAGTTTCGCGGAGTATGCGATACACCAGTTCCTGTTCCACGGTGCGATAGTCGCATACATCGCGGCAAGATGTGCGGCAGGCGATATAAACAGGCGTTATTCAGGACTGTGGCTGACGGTCTTAACTATCGTTATTACGCTCTTCCCTGTTTACTGCCTTGATAAAACATTTGGAACTAATCACATGTTTCTCACATATCACTCGAACAATCCCGCGCTGAAGATGATCTGGAACCTGACAGGCGGCGAGGGCGGCATCCCCTATGTTATCGGTCTTGCCGGTTTCGTGGTCCTCGTAATGCATATCTGGTATGCGGGATGGCTGATAGCAGACTTGATTTCAAAAAAGAAGAAAAACAGGGGGTTGTTATGGACGATAAACTGCAGAAATCAATGGAAAGCACAATTGAACTGATCGACGCTAAGAAGGCAGAGTTTAAGGATGTTAAGGGGATGGAGCCTCTTATCGAATTTATGAATGAATCGCTCGTCAACATCTGGCTCAGAGCTCAGGCCGACGAACTGGACGAGAGCTGGCTCGACGCGATAAAGCTTGATTTCGAGCGAATCGAGAGAAGCTGCAAGTACGATGCGGGACTCATGTCTCCCGAAGACGCAGCTGCAAGGAAGAAGCTCCTGGACTTCTTCAATTCACCCAGCGATCTTCCGCCTGAAGTTAAGTGAGTTTTATTCTACTTTACCGCCGCACTCAGGGCAGAACTTCTGACCTCTGACATCAGCACCGCAGAAAGTGCATTTTTTGCCGTCAGACGCTGCCTGAGGCTGCGGCTGCGGCTGAGTCTGTGCCTGCGCCTGCGGCTGAGCCATGAACGGGAAACCGAACATTCCGGCAAACCCCATCACAGGTCCGTTCTGCTGACCTCTCACAGGATAAAACCTGCTCGTATCCACTTCTTTCTCAGAAGTCTTCTCGCCTTTCGACGCAATATCCTTAAGAAGTGTCAGCGTCCTGTCAGGGTCCGTAAAGATCCGCTCTTCATCCTTGCCGAATCTGATAAACCCTTCCGGATCTCCATGTTCAACATAAGCCTCCGCAGGCTCTTTGCATAGCTGTCTGACCTGCTCCTTTATCCACGGAAGAAGCTCTGCCGGAATGCTGTAAGCGATTTCTTTATCCTCTTCCCTGATCTCGACATGCAACCCGTCATCATTCGCCCAGAAGCTGCTTGCCTTCTTATCGGGATGGTACATCTGTATCACGCCCGCCGGAACCGGTTCCTCCTTGCAGTAGATACCGTGATAGATGCGCTTCAGATCAAAATCCTCTTCCGGCAGCACCGCATTGGGATAACAGTAATTGATCAGACCGCGCTCATCCAGCGGCCCGCCGGAGCCTGCCCTCAGTTCTTCAAGCATCTGAAACAGGACCGCCTCATCCATATCGAAATAGAAGTTCCTCCTGAAACTTCCTCTCTCTGTTTCCACCTCACGTTCAAGTTCTACTACCGCAGCGTTCTCCTTGCCGTTATACGAAGGCGCAAAAGGAAAGTTACCCTGATGATCGCCGGTACATTTGCTTACAACATCTTCGATGAACTTCTCCCCTGCTTTCCTGGAAACAGCATAGTTCTCGTTATAACGGGTCAGCAGATAATACATCCCGTCCTTGACGGCGGTGAACTTGTAATCATTGTTATAAGGCTTGCCGCCGCACCCGCTGTTGAAGTAATAATGATCCTTCAGATTTCTGTGAGCGATGTACATGTACATTTGGTCATCCCCCCTGCTGAGTAAGTATTTCCTTCATGTGATCGATCTGCTCTTCGCTCATTCCGCATTCGCCGAAGAAACGTCTGGTGGCAGATTCAAGATCCGCGGTACACATCATGATGGCGCATATCAGAAGACCGCTCATTGCTTTCTTCATCAATGTTTTCATATTATCCCTCTGTCACGTCATTTGTAATTCAGAGTAATTATATCATCTGATATAATAAAAGCACTAAAGATAAGGGAAGATCATATGAAAAGAAGAACCTACATTTACATCATTATCATAATCCTGAGCCTGACCTATTCGATACTTGACTACAACATGGCAAAGCGCGAGTCATACGATAAGTACGTTGCAGGCGAATACACTTTCCGGCAGACAGCATATACTGTTGATACGCATGCTGATACATGGTGGGCTACACCTGAAGCACAGAATATGGATTATTCCGATCCCAGGACCATTCTCCTGTGCACAAACAATATGGATGTCTATGTCGAGAATCCTCACGACGGAGTATGCACGGTTTATTACGGCGAACACGTCATCGATGATTTCCCGATCAGCAATCTCAGATTTGAGAATGATGACGGCGATTATTTCTACGGAAAAAAGAGATACTCATACGATGAATACATCGAGGCCGTCAAGAGCATGAAGAAAGAGAAGTATGCTACCCAGCGCGTAAGCGATCTGAAAAGCATGATCAGTTTTGAGAGAATGAAGCCGTTCATAATCAGTCTGTTCTGCACCGAGGTGCTTTTCGCAGCTGTCGCGATCATCCTCTACAGATCTGAACAGTACTTGAAGGTCTCACTCATTTTGTTCTTCGGTGCGCTGTGCAGCATCGGCTTTGAATTGTTTACATCAATATATTTTAATTAAAGGAGTTGCTTATGGATACTAACGTTTTTAAGCGCAATGAGCTTCTGGCTCAGAAAACGATCGCAGGACTCGAGTCACGCAACATGAAAGGCTACTACGCCGCAAGCAAGGAAGAAGCCCTGAAGATCGCACTCGATCTTATCCCCGAGGGAAGCTCTGTTTCGATGGGCGGCGGAATGAGCGTTCACGAGATCGGTCTGTCATCGGCGCTGAAAGACGGCAACTATAATTTCATAGACCGCGATCAATTTGAAGACAAGAGGCAGGCAATGCTGCTCGCTTACGACGCCGACTTTTTCCTCTCGAGCGCGAACGCCATGACCGACGACGGCATCCTCGTTAATATCGACGGCAACGCCAACAGAGTCTCGTCCATCGCCCAGGGCCCGAAGAACGTGCTCTTCATCGTCGGCATGAATAAGGTCTGCAGCGATCTCGATTCCGCAATGAAGCGCGCACGCAATGTTGCGGCGCCTGCTAACGTTCAGCGATTCGGGCTCAGTACGCCGTGTGCGTCGAAGGGCAGATGCTTCGACTGCAAGTCGCCTGACACGATCTGCTGCCAGATACTTATTACGAGGTTTTCCAGGCACGCAGGCAGGATAAACGTTATTCTGGTGAACGACAATCTGGGATTCTGACCGTCCGGTTTGGGACCGTCCGGAAAAAGAGTGCACAAAAAGACGGGGCTGCGGTTTTCTGATGTTATAAGATGAACCTGCAACGGAACGAGGTAACCGCTTTGAATAACTGGATCGAAAGTTTTCAGGATTCCATCGAGTATATCGAGCAGAATCTGACAGAGGAGCTGGACATCGGGGAGATCGCTAAGATAGCATCATTATCTCCCTTCTATTATCAGCGCATGTTCGGTGCGATGTGCGGCATGACAGTCGGTGAATATATCCGCGCCAGGCGCATGACGGCAGCAGCACAGGAACTGGCCGTTTCTGATAATAAGGTGATCGACATCGCAGTAAAGTACGGCTACGATTCACCCGACAGTTTCACGAAAGCGTTCCAGAGGTTTCACGGCATTACACCGGCGCAGGCAAGAACGTCCGGGGTCGGGCTGAAGTTTTTCGCTCCGCTGCATATCAAAGTCACATTGGAGGGCGGAAACATGTTGGATTTTAAGATCGTTGAGAAAGCACCGTTTACAGTTGTCGGCATCAAAAAGAGATTCGATGTCGACAGCGGCTATCAGGAGATCCCCAAGTTCTGGGACGAGTGGATGGCAGACATGAAGGGCCTGAAAGGCACATTCGGCGTCTGCTCCGAAATGGACGGAAAGACATTTGACTACTGGATCGCCGATCTGTACCAGCCGTGGAACGACATCCCGGACGGCTGCAGCACATGCCAGATCCCCGGCGGTCTCTGGGCGCTGTTCAAGTGCGAAGGTCCTCTCCCCGACAGCATGCAGAAGGTCAACACGCAGATCTGGTCGGAGTGGCTCCCCTCTTTGAAGGGTTATTCTTTGGCAGGCAATTATTCACTGGAGTTGTACATGCCGCCCGCTGAGGATCCGGCTGACACGGTAAGTTATATCTGCATTCCTTTGGTTAAAGAGTAATCTGTTATGAAAAGAATAATTAAGAGTTTTGCGGTCATGTTGATGGCAGCTTCAGTATTAGTGACTCCATTTAGGGCGTACGCGAGTAGTGTTGATGATGTCCTGGACAACGATGAATGGATTTCATATGTTGAGAAATCTATTGTTGTTGACAAGACGACTGCGCTTTCTGTCGCGGCAGTTAAGGGTTCGGATGCCGGCTTCAGGAGCTGGGGTTCGGTCGATGAAGAAACTCCCATTCACATCGGCTCATGTTCTAAGGCTTTCACCGCTCTGGCGGTACTTCTTCTGCAGGAAGACGGAAAGCTGTCTATCGAGGACAGCGTCTCGCAATACATCCCGTGGTGGCACGTTACTTATCACGAAATTGATGAAGATATCAAGATCTGGCATCTCCTGAACCATTGCTCCGGGTTGCCCTACGTCGTGATCGGGACTTACACGGAATTTGATGTGGAACAAATCGCGCGTCTCGCTCAGGACATCGAACTGGAATCCCGCCCCGGCTCGTTTTTCAGGTACACCGATTTTGCCTACTGCATCCTTTCCTACCTTGTGCAGAAGGTCAGCGGAGTTCCTTTTGAAGAGTACATCGAAACAGAGATCATGCGACCCATAGGCATGACCCACAGCGGGTACGGTCTCCCCTATGCGCAGGGGCACGCGTATTTCTTCGATTCTTTGATCGAGCACGATGATGTCCAGCCGAAAGTAAACGACGGTGCGGCGCTCGTCGTTACTACTTGTTCGGATTTGGTCTTGTGGATGCAGGCGCAGCTGGGTGTTCTTGATCTGCAGGATAACCTTGCAAACGCAATTGCTGCATCTCATGAGCGCGATCTTACTCATCAGCCTTCAGTCGGCGCGCCCAGCGATTATTTTAACGGATGGTATCAGTCAGCGGACGGGATCATCTGGCACTCGGGACTGAACCCGAATTACAGTTCGCGTCTGATAATTAATCCGTCTTCCGGCATAGCTGTCTGTGCTGTTTCCAATTCGACCGCGGACACGCCATATTATGCAGCACGGTCGTGTTTCATTATGCTGTCCGGATTGCGGGCGGATTCGTTTCCTGAAATAGAGCGCAGTTTTATGCATAAATGTGATGTATATGCTTCGATAATAACTGTTGTGGCTTGTGTTTTGCTGGTTGCTGCGTTTGTGTTGTTTATTGTGCGCAAGAATGGGATTAGCAAAGCGGGCCTGATCATCCGGCTGGCAGTGCTGGTACCGCTGCTTGGCTTTTTTATTGTACTCCCTTATTTGATGGGCATTTCAGCCGGGTATTCTGACTTTGGCTATCACGCGTTTATCGTCTGGGGACTCAGGTCGGAGTTTATTATGTGCGTGGTGTTGAATGTGTTGGTTGTTAGTTTGATTGTTTTTAGTTTTGTACGTTATCTGAGGGGGCGCCGTCAGGGCTCTTGCCGCTTGTGTTAGATTTTTAAGCTATTTGTGTTAAATAATCTAGCACAAATCAGCCAAAAATTGCGACTCGCAAATTTTCAGAGTTTTGTGTTAAATAATCTAACACAATATTGCCAATTATTTGCGACAGTTTTCAAACATAATAGCTTATAACAGCTATTCGAGTTCAAACTAAACCCGGAGAGCTATTTCGCAACCTCCGTATTCGCCATAATCAATGCGTTGATCCATATGTCAAGCATGCCTGTGTCGAAGGCGTTTGTGTCGGTTTCGCAAATAAAGATAACGTCGCGCCCGACCATGAACCCCTTGTTCCCGTAAAACTTGAAACGTTCGCCGGCGTCGAGAATGTAATCTCTATCGTCCATTCGCCCCATGAACTCGATAAAGATCACTTTATCTATCTCGGGAATGTAAACTGAAAAATCCGGATGGACCGTTTTATTTTCCATCGTCAGTCTTGATTCATACGAGTACGGGTAACCCATTTTATCAAGGTATTCAGCTATGATCTGTTCGCTCTTGGAGCGAAACAGGATCCCTTTGTACTCGTAGCATTTCTTTGGCTTTGGATACGTATTTGTGTCTTCTGTTTTCTTCAGCTTGCAGAAGAACTCATAATCCATTTTGACAGGCTCTCCCCTGCGCGCAACTAGAGAGATCCGGCGCCTGGTATTGCGGTTGATTCCAATCTGCATGAGAAGTGTGTTAACTTCATCGACAAGCTTTGCGCGCTTGAGCGCCAGCGCTGCAAGATCTTTTCCCGGACTTCTGGTGGTGCTGAAATATCGATGACTATATTTGGAGGTCTTCGGATACGACTTGATCCAGATTGCTGAATATGTTTTTCCACGCGTAGTCCTCTCGTATAAATGACCTTCCGGCAATGAATCAATCTGCTTGTTCAGATAATCAATTCGGAGCTTAGCCTGTTCTTCTGATAAAAACACTTTTATCACCCCTTTTTGTTATTACAATACAATCGCCGGGAAGTATGTACAATAGAAATGTTCATCTACCCCCTAAAGTTGAGACTTTTTAAGCAGGTGACATCAAAAACAGCAGTTCATATGTAACATTTAAACGATATTATGTAATAAACTGAACAATGGCAAATCATGCCAAGCATCTCACTTCACATGTGAATCTCGCGTGTCAATCTTTCCCTCAATCTGTGTTAATAAAATTAACACAAATCAGCTATTATTTGCGACTCGCAATTTTTCAGAGTTTTGTGTTAAAAAAATTAACACAAAGTAGCCATTAATTTGCGACAGCGCACTTCGATCTATTGAACGCCAGCCAGCGCGCCCCGGCGCCCGCAACTACTTCCCCGCTTTAGCGACCAGCACAACGCTCCAGTCCTGCGACGCCAGCTCGTAAGCCGACCCACAGTACGGGCAACTCCTGGACAGCACCGCGTCAAACGAGCCGCCGCAGCTCGCACAGTTAATGTTATAAGCAGAAAAATCAGGAACCGTCTGAACGCCCTTGCGGCGAACCAGCTCAACAAGGAAGTTCTCGCGCACCCTGCTGAACGCACCGTTCACATAATAAACGTTATCCAGATACACAGTCATAACCAGGTGCATATACTCACCGACGACAACTGCTTTCTCGAGTTTGGTCGCGCCGCGATACCTCATATCGACAATATCGTCCATAAAAGACAGATCGCCAGAACCAACATAAATACTGCAGTCCTGCCTGTTGTCCGAATACGCCAAAGTACGAAGATACGAAATAACCTTACCCTCAAACAGCTTAAACGAGAAGCCCGGATCGAGAGGTCTTACGGCCGCCTCCGTTTTCTTCTGGCTGGTCATGGCGCCGGTCAGATCCATGGTGTCGGCGGCCATGGTCACCAGTCCGGCCGTGGCAGTTATGGAATTGAAAAATAGAATCCCCATATAAACAAGACAGAAAATGGCCCAGCCTGCAATAAAGGCCAGAACTGTTCCCGCAATCATAGCAACAATAATATAACCGCCGCTCTGGCTAAAGAGCGAGAACAGAATCATAAGCAGATCGATCATACCGCCCCCTGCGACACCTGCTATGGCGGCTATCTTCATCCCGCGGTGCGCAAAGTCCTTTTTGGGCATCGGCCATATCATTGAGTAATATGAATTGACGCACGGGAAAACGTTGTCGATCTCAAACTTAGTGGAGCACATCGGGCATCCGTCAACAAATCCGGAAGCCGGAGCGCGGTGTCCGCAGTTGGGACATATGATTATCTGATCCTCACTCCGCGTGCCCTGACCAGCACCCACATCAGCGTCCTTGCGGTCGATCACCTGGAGATAAACGACATCGTCGGTCGACTCATCGCTCCTCAGGCCCGTGACGCCATCGGTATACTCAAACACTGTATTGCAGTGCTTGTAGCAGTTGCACGTTATAAAAGAATTGGTATCGAACCTGACCTCGCCGGGACGATCGTCGATCGTGTACAGAAAACTCGGACGGTATTTCACGCCCTTCTGCTTAAGCCTGTCCGAATGATCGGTGAGGGCGCGCCTCATGTTTACCGAGGCATGCGAAGGCATCGCGCCGGTCATATAGTAATTGCTTAGTTCCTCAATGAAAGAATCGCGGATCTTCTCGTACATCTTCTTTTACCCTTCCATCCATTGACACATGCCGCACCCGAAATGCTCATCCGGGCGGTTTACAAATCCGAACTTGTTGTAGAACGGTTCCTTGCCTTTGGCGCTCATCAGACTGACCATCACCTTATAACCCGGCTTGAGCCACGCCCTGATCTGCGCCATGATCTGCTCCATCACCGCTCTGCCCAGGCCGTTGCCCTGATACTCGGGGTGGACGATGACGTCAGCGATGTAAACCACATATCCGCCATCCCAGATCACACGGCCCAAAGCTATCGGCTTGTCGTCCTTACGAAAGCAGCACAAAAACGCGGAATTGGAAAGACCCGTCTCGGCCTGTTCCAGCGGGAACTCCCTCCAGCCGACGAGCCTCCTGAACTCCATATATTCTTCAGGTGATATCCTGTCTGTTATCTCATATTCAATGTCTGCCATATAACACCTTTACAGCTCATTCTCGGATAAGTACTGTTCCAGTGCTGCGATGAGCTCGTCGCCGTCGTAATACGTGAAAAGCTCGGTCATGCAGCCGGTGATCATCGGATTGATATCGATGGATTTCTCGACTGATCTGGTGTCGGTCTTCACGCCGTAGCACCTGATCCCGTTCGCGTACGCGATGCCGAGTTCGACGCATGCGCCTTCATCGGGAGCACGACCATCCATGTTCATGAAAAGGATGTCCGCCTTGAGGACCTCGCTCTCATCCAGCGCGAAAATCATTTCGGACATCTCCTGTTCGGTCTTGCCCTCCAGGAGCACCGCCTCTATGCCGTCACGCTGCGGCAGGAAAACCGTGTAACCGTGCGCTTCCAGAACATTGGTCAGCCTGAGGTTAAAATCCTTCTCGCCCTGATTAAAAAGCGGTCCCGCGAAATACACCCGCTTGCCGGTATGCTCTCCGTCACCCTCCGACGGTGCGGCACTCGCCTCAGTGACAGTCGGCGCAGAGGTTGCTTCAGTTGTGTTGGCAGCAGCGCATGACGCAAGCTGGAACATAGTAACAATACAGAGAATTAGCGCAAATACTTTTGTGTGTTTGGTCTTCATTTTCGCCGGACCTCCTCCGTCTTATGAGTAATATTATAAACGAGTTTTATACCTCACGATATTCAATTTCTGCCCATAACAGTATTTCGTCAAATGAAAAGTCCCCGCGGCTGCAGGGACTTTCCGATTTCTATTGGTTAGCAATAATGATAATCATGCCTTCCGTGACTTAACAACGAATGCTGCAACGGCTGCAAGGAACATACCTGAAAGCACGATAAGCATCGGACTTGCGAACTCACCCGTTTGTGGTGAAGCCTTTACGATCGTGAAGCTGGTTGTTACCGTATAAGGGTCGGTGAATTCAACTCTGAAGGAATGCTTGCCTTCAGCAAGGGTCTTCATGTATTCAGCACTGAGTGTGATGACAGCACTCCCCTGTTCAAGACCGAAAGATGAATCCGGAACAGCAGTATCATCAACAAAAACTCCCGCAACATTACCAAATGTAAGATCATCCATTCTGCTTCTCTTGATAGTAAATGTCAGATTATTACTGCTGTTCATCAGCCATGATGAATCAGCGCCGGATGCAAAGGCATAATTTACGACATAGATTACACTGGAAGGTCCATAATCGCGATCGTTTGCTGTCGGAGCTGTTGTTACTGTTGCCTGTCCATCTCCATAATAGAATGTTGTTTTTGGCATAAAGTTCTTCACGTTACCCCCAGTAGCAGAGGCATCATATGGGGATTCATCCCGATGGCTCTCGCAGGCTGCGTTTTCACAATTGATTCCATAATAACGACAGGATCCTGCCCAATAACTTGAAGTGCACATAGTTGTTACCAACAGGTTTCCTCCACCATACAGATATGGGGTAGTGAGATTTATTGTTATAGGTTTTTCACCACGGCTAACCTTAATATAGCCGTCAAAAGCAACTGTTGCAGAAGACACATCTATCAAAGAAGTCATAGTTGTTGAATCAACTTCACTCAGGATAACAACATAATTGCCATCGAGCGCATCAGCACCAGAAACAGTAGCGTCCTCTCCAGTCAAGTAAAACTCGATAGCATTTATCACGGAACCGCTCATCGCAGTCAACTGTGCTGCCGGAACTATAAATTGCGCTTTCGAATAATTATATAATCTATAAAATGGAACAATACTGTTAATACTATTATCCGTACATAATTGCTAAGTATATCGTCCATTTTGCTATCTCCTTTCCAATGAGTTCAATTATACCACTGAGGTAGAGTATAATCATCTCATGAATATTTATTTCGCGCCGCTTGAAGGGATCACCGGTTACATTTACCGCAATACATATAACATGATATATGGTCATGTCGATAAGTATTTCGCGCCGTTCGTGTCGCCGTCGGAGAAGAGTCCGATGACGCCGCGGGAGCGAAAGGATGTCGACCCCGGGAACAACGCCGCGATAAATCTGGTTCCGCAGATCCTCACGAACAGGTCAGACTGTTTTATCGATGCGGCAAAAGAGCTCAAGAGCATGGGTTACAGCGAGATAAATCTCAATCTCGGATGTCCGTCCGGAACCGTCTGCGCAAAGGGCAAAGGCGCGGCATTTCTTCCAGAGACAATAGAGCTTAAGAAGTTCCTGGACGACATCTACAACTATGCGGAAAACAACAGCACTAAAATATCGATCAAAACGCGGCTCGGGTACTACCACCCCGACGAGTTCTATGACCTCGTAAAGATCTTCAACGAATTCCCAATCTGCGAGCTGATCATCCATCCGAGGATAAGATCTGACTTCTATAAAGGCGACGTCAGAATGGAGTACTTTACATACGCTCTTGAGCATTCGAACGCCCCTCTCGTATATAACGGAAACATTTTTACAAAAGAAGACTACGACGAGCTGCCGGATAAAACCGGCACCGTAATGCTTGGCAGAGGACTGATATCCGATCCGTCACTTGCGGACAAATAAAAGGAAAAACGGCGGGGACCGACCTCACCAAATTCAAACAACTTCACGACACTCTGTACCACGAGTACCAAAAGGTCATGTCGCCCGACATCAACGTCCTTCACAAGATGAGGGAGTTGTGGTCGTACTGGGAAGTCCTTTTCGAGGGCCGCGAGCGCGACATCAGGAAAGTGATGAAAGCGAAGAAATACAATGAATATGAGGACGCGGTCGCCCACGTCCTAAAAGATTTTTAATTGTTATAATGTATCCCCAGCGCGTCGCAGTCGAGCGTGTCCTCGGCGAAGAAATCGCGGTAATCGTTTATCATGTATCCGTCCAGACCGATGCTGTCGAGATTGAACGCGACGATCGTACCCCATTTCGGATCCGAGAAGAAGAAGAACTCCGTATTGAAACTGTTCGACTCATCACATCCAAGCGCCCGCAGTTTCTCCATATCCTCGTAATTGACATAGGACTCCGGCGTGCCATAAATCGACGACCTGTACTCAGCATCGGGGAACACGCTCTGAACATAGTCGATGACCGCGTACGTATCGTTCTCGATCCACTTCCCGGTCTCGTCGAGGATACCCAGATAAGCCTGGCCTCCCTCCGAATGCACCACGTACGACAGATCGAGCAGATCCTTCTCATCGTAACTCTCGACAACATCCCTGACGGTCTGCGCAACTTCCTCCGGCTTCCCCGTCTCCGGCCTCTCATCGAAATTGATCTCCCCGAGATTATCACTTATCTCCACGCCGTACTCATTCTCGATGTCTTCAAGCTCATCCTCCGCATTTCCCCTGATGTAGTCAATATAGCGTTCAATAAAACTAGAGCTCGTATACTCCGAATACCCGAGATGGCTCCCGTCGATATTTAGCTCATGCAGCTCGGATGTCACAGTGTACTCGATCCCCGTCTCCTGATCGACCAGATAGATGGTCCTGACTTTGCCGTTTCGGTTTTCCGTGACTTCCTCTTTGATAAAATCGCATTTCCCGTATTCCCTGTTCGCATACGTGATAAGCGTGCCCTTGCTCTTGATACTTGAGCATGAGCAGATAAACACGGCGGTTATGCAAATGCAAATAGCAGCTGCAAAATTCTTTCTCATTATGTTCTATCCTCCACAAGACTTATTCTACATCATAGTGTAATATAAATGCATGGTCGAAAACAGCAGCAACAAGAAACCATTACCCAGACCGTTAGCCTTTCTGAAGAGGCTGATCTATAAGACATGCGGTAAAGCCAGATGGATCGTACTGGCGCTTGCAGTGTCGTTGTTTATTATTCTGTTTCTGTCCGATTTTAGCGTAACAAGACCATACGTAGTTTTCTTCACGGATCTTGATCTTAATAACCAGGGTCAGACAAGGCTTGGAGAAGTTGAGCAGTTCACGGTCAATGATAAGGGTACGGCATATTTCCAGTGCAATAACAGTTATTCTTATGACAGGCTGGGCGCTGTTATCAATTTAAACACAGGCGAGCAGAGTTTTGGCAAGGAAGCACGCCTTATGACCAGTCAGTTCGACAGTGATTATTTCCGTATCTATAATATCGCCGTTACTGATGAAGACGATTTTTACGGTGTAACCTACGACATAACAGACAGTACGTTTATCACCGAGGAACGCATCGTACATATATCAAGCGATTTCAAATACCTCGGTGAGGTCTGCAAGTTCAATTATTCCACGAACTCAAACGGTTCCAGGATTACGAGACTTCACTATGAAGACGGGAAAGTTAACTTTGCCGTTGTCGAACCTGACGGTGCCACACTTTACTCTATAGATACTGCAACTTCGGCAGTAACCGCAAGTGACAAATATGGAATAGATGCTGACAGCAATTATATTTCGTCTGTTATTCCTGTAGATGGCGGATTTTTGTTTTTTAAGAGCGACGGTTCTGTTTACAAAGCCGCGTTCGGTGCTCCTTTGGAGGATGTTATATACAGGTTCGACTTAAGTGTTGATGGCCAGCCTGATAATCGCTATTTTACGCAGGCGGTTTTGGTTGGCGACACATATTATGTTGTCGATAAGAATGAGCCGACTAAAGTCTATACACTCATAGATGGTAATCTATGTGAAGCATTTGAGATCAGCGGCGGTTCTTACATAATGTTTATTGATTCATATATTGATGAGAATGAAAATACCGTCCTCGCCGTCTGCCTCAACAACGGGCTCATGACATACAGCGACGGCAAACTGACGGACAAGGACATTGTCATCAAGATTGATTTCCACGTGGCGATGATATTTGTGAGTCTTCTGAATATCGCGGCAGAGCTGCTTGCAGTGATGCTCGTGATCAATCTGATAATCAGGAAGAAGACATTGCTGTTCAAACAGATCGCAATTACGATCCCTGTTCTTATGTTCCTTATAACATCGATAGCTATCTCTCTTTATGTATTTTTCATTAATCAGAACAACGAGAGTATCAAGACCGAGATCGCAGTCATTGGCGAGCTGGGTGCGGAGAAACTTGACGGGTACGATTTCGAGCCGCTTCTGGAAGTTAACGGCAATACGGGCAATGCGTATCATCAGCTTGACGAGATGTTACAGAGTCTTGGAGAGGACAGCCCCGCAAGACTGAGAGACGATTTCTATTTCGCGGTCGTCTATCACGATGAGGGCGACGGCAGAGATGTTGTCCTGGGCAGGAGCGACCGTCTGGTACAGCCCATGTATGATAATGCGGAGCTTGACTATTTCGAGGGCGCAGAGGCGACTGACGGGGTCCGCACCATAAACAACATCAACTCCTTTGTTGACCGCAAAAACGCCCGCACGAGCAGCATCAATGCGATAAAACGGATACGCGACAAGAACGGCAGCGGGTGTTTTTATTTTGTTGCGACCACGGAGAACAAGGGTTTCTGGAGCCTTAGAAGAGACTTTATCGTCAACGAGTTGTTCTACGGCTCCCTGATTTTCGTCATCATGACGCTCGTCGTGACCATCAGCACGTACCGCATCACGAGGTCGATCAGGAAAGCGCGCAGCACCGTCGAGAAGATCTCCGAAGGCGATTTCTCCGCGAGGGTCAGATACAAGTCGAAGGACGAGCTCGGCGATATCTGCTCCAAGGTCAACGAAATGGGTCAGAGCCTCGAGACACTCTTCAACGAGAAGGACAAGGCCGAGAAGTTCTACTACAAGTTCGTTCCGCAGAAGTTCAAGGAATACCTCGGGAAAGAAAGTATTACTGATCTCACTCTTGGCGACGCAAGCAGCCGCGACCTCACGGTCCTGTTCTGCGACATTCGCTCATTCTCGATCAATTCCGAGATCATGACCGCGAAAGAGAACTTCTCCTTTGTAAACGTTGTTTACGGCAAGGCCGGTCCGATCATACGTAAGAACAACGGCTTCATCGACAAGTACATCGGCGACGCGATAATGGCGCTCTTTGAGAACGCGGACGACGCGGTAAATGCCGGGGTTGCCCTTTATAAGGCAATCGTGCTGGACCCTGATACAGCTGTATCGTTGAACGTGAGCAGCATCAACATCGGCATCGGCCTGCACTCGGGCATGGCGATGGTAGGCATCGTCGGCGAGAGCGAGCGTCTGTCCGGCACCGTCATATCTGACACGGTTAACATCAGCTCAAGACTCGAGTCGCTTACCAAGCAGTTTAAGACCGCAATGCTCATTTCGAAGGATACGCTTGACAGGATGTCGTGTGCTGATACGCTGAGTCTTCGTTATCTTGGAATGGTGCAGGTCGCCGGAGTTAATGAGGTTAAGTCAGTTTACGAAGTGCTGGACTGCCTGCCCGAAGATGAACGGGCTAAGCGTTCTGCAAATGCTGCTGATTTTAAGGAAGCGATCAGGCTGTTCCATTTAGGCCGTCGCGATGAGGCGCGTGGCGTTTTGCAGAAGATCGCCGATGACGGGAAAAATGATTATGTTTCGGATATGTATCTTAAGTACGTTACTGAGCTTTCCGATGAAGATAAGGCGAATGTGTTCAGGTTTGTGAGGAAGTGAGTTTTGGGGTGCGTGGCTTGCACATCTGTGTACCCGTTGTTGTACCTGTTCGCATGCTTAAAACAACAAGAACGGGTAATTACATTTTAAGCACGAGCTGCCTAAGACGGCGCAGCGTTTCCGGCTGACTTATATTCGCTGTTGCTCTCGCTGTTTGAGCACTTATAACAGTTAAAACAGCGAATTGCTTCAATTGTAGTCAATTGCAGCCAACTGAAAAAAAGTGGCTGAGCAAATCACCCAGCCGCATTAACCATCATATTATCAAATCGCCGACTCCTTTCTCACTCCAAGCGTAACAGTAAGCTCAATGGTCTCCCCGTCACGCTCAACTGTAAGCGCAACTTTCTCGCCCTCTTTGCCCGAAGACAGAATAGCAACCAGATCGCTGTACCCTGAAATCTCCGTACCGTTAACCGCGGTTATAACATCCATTGCCTCAAGTCCTGCCTGCGCTGCCGGGCTGCCCTTCTCGACGCTGTAAACAACTGCGCCGTCTGCCTGCTGCGCTACTCTTGTGTCGTTATAGATCGACACTCCAATATACGGCTTATAAACGCATCCTTCAGTGATGATCGATTCGATTTCGTCGCGCACATCGCTGATGGGGATCGCAAACCCGATATTGTCAATCGAACCCGTCAATGAGTTGCCGGAGTATTTCGCGTTGACGATTCCGATGACCTCGCCGTAATCGTTGAACAGCGCTCCGCCGGAGTTGCCTGAGTTAATTGCGCAGTCTGTCTGGATGAGGTTCATTGACTGATTCTCGATTGTGATCCTGCGGTTGAGTGCGCTGACTGTGCCTGATGTAAGCGAAAACGTCAGCTCGCCGAGAGGGTTGCCGATTGCTACAACGCCATCACCAACGTTCAGTTCGCCTGAGTTGCCGAGGACGACCGGATTGAGTCCCTTGGCGTCGACCTTGAGCACAGCGATATCGTTGCTTTCGTCATAGCCGACGAGCTCTGCATCGTACTCAGTGTCATCGTATGTCGTGACCTTGATGTCGCTACCGCCATCAACAACGTGGTAGTTGGTGATGATATATCCGTCCGACGTCAGGATGAAACCGGAGCCTGCGACCGCGCCCGTTGTCCTGTAACCGAAATAGTTAGTTGTCACGGAAGTACTGATGCCGACTGTCGAGTTGACGTTCGCGGCATAGATTTCGGATGCGGACAACTTCGTGCCATTATCAACGTACGAAACATTCATCGCAGATGTCCTATGTCTTCCCTCGACGAGAGTGGAATCTACCGACTGAACTGCCTCCTCATTCACAACCGCAGCATCCCGCAAATAATCCAGCGCCATAACGCCGCCTGCTCCCGCAACGCCTCCTGCAACTGAGCAGCAGAGCGCAACTGCCGTGATACCTATCGCTTTTTTGATATTCTGATTCATAGTTTAACTATCTCCTTCCAAACGCCCTTTGGGCTTGTTCTGCAATCATTATTTGCCACGAACTTAAAATCAACTTGAAATCATCTGCGGCAAAATTGCGGACTGTTATATAATTATCTATATTGATTTCAACTCGGTTTCAGGTGGGGGATATAAACTGGCATCATGAGAATACTAATCGCAGAAGATGAGATCTCCACAGCGAAAGCGCTGAAAGTCATCCTGGAGAAAAACAGGTTTTCCGTTGACATCGTCCACAACGGCGACGACGCGTGGAATTATATAAGAACAGGGACTTATGAAGTAATAGTCCTCGATATCATGATGCCCGGAATGAACGGACTCGAGGTCCTCGCCAAGACCCGCGAGAACAACATCAACACACCCGTCCTGATGCTGACCGCCAAATCCGAGATCGAAGATAAAGTCGCCGGCCTCGATGCTGGCGCGGACGATTATCTGACCAAGCCTTTCGCGACGAGTGAGCTCATCGCGAGGATCAAGGCCCTCGGCCGCCGCAGCAAAGTTTATTCCGACCCGGTCAAGAAGGCCGGCAATGTGACCCTCGACAGCAACCGTTATGAGCTCAGCGCAGACGGCAAGACAGTCAGCCTGACAAATAAGGAATATCAGTTACTTGAGCTGTTTATAACGCACCCGGGATTTGTTTTCTCCACGGAACATCTGATGGACAAGATCTGGGGACTCGATTCGGAATCCGACATCGATGTTGTGTGGACGCACATAGGCTTTGTGCGAAAGAAACTCAAGACCGTGGGCGCCAATGTTGAGATAAAATCGATACGCGGCGCAGGCTATTCACTGGAGGAAAGATCATGCTGAAAAAGATGCGATGGCGCGTGATCGGCGCCGCCATGCTGGCGTTCTTCCTCGTGATACTGTTGATCGCGGGTCTCGTCAATGTCGTTAACTACTGCGTGGTGACCGACAGAGTGGATGAGACTGTTGATTATATTTTCGAGATTGAGAAGATACGGCATCAGACATCGGGCCGCATCGGTGACGTCGGCATGATGCCCTTTATAGGGATGCCAAACGAAGAAGAGAACTATATGATGAGGTTCTTCATCGTCATCGCGGATTCCGACGATATGGTTATAGCGACATCTATGGATTACGTCGCGACGATCGACGAGGCCGAGGCCGTGAACTACACCAACGAAGCCCTTTCGCGCCGCGCTGACCGCGGTTACATTCACGACTATCGATATTTTAAATACGAGAATAACGATGCGACCATGATCATTTTTCTCAACGCGACCAAAGAGCTGGGTTACATATACTCCCTGCTGCTGCTGACGCTCGCCATCTCCGGCGGCAGCCTCATCCTTGTATTCATTCTGGTCGTTCTCCTGTCTCGCCGCGCCATCCGCCCGATCGCGCAGAACATCGAGCTCCAGAAAAGGTTCATCACCGACGCAAGCCACGAGCTGAAAACCCCGTTAACCTCAATGTCCACGAGCCTCGACGTCATCGAAATGGATCACGGCACCGACGAATGGACCACCAACATCCGCGACCAGATCGGCCGCATGTCCGGCCTCGTAAACGAGCTCGTCACCCTCTCCCGACTCGACGAAGTCAAGCCGGTTCCCGATAAAGACAATTTTAACCTGAGTGAATTAGCGTGTGAGGTGCTGGACACTTTTTTTGTGCAGGCTTCAGCTTCCGGAAAGAGCATCGTAACTTCTATTGAAGATAATGTTAGTTTTGCCGGCTCGAAAGCATCGATCAAGCAGATGCTCTCCGTGCTTATCGATAACGCAATCAGGTATTCAGATGATAACAGCGAGATCCGATTTACGTTGAACAGGTCACACGGCAAAGTGCATATTGAGGTTTTTAATTTATGTCATTATGAGACGGCGCCCGATGTTGACCGATTATTTGATCGTTTTTACCGCCCTGATGAATCGCGCAACACAGCGACCGGCGGAAACGGCATTGGGCTTGCTATAGCGAGGGCTGTTGTTGAAGCGCATGGCGGAAAGATCAGCGCGAAGTGCCCGAGCGGGAATACAATGACTATCTATATTGATTTTTAAGTGCGTGCAGATCAATCTGATGTACGCTGTCGCAACAAAATGGCAGTAATTGCACTGCGTCGCAGATAAATGGGCATGTTGTGTTAGATTTTTTAACACAAAACTCTGAAAATTTGCGAGTCGCAAATAATTGCTGATTTGTGCCAGATTATTTAACACAGATGGCTCAAAAATCTAGCACAACACAAAGCCGGCAAAAAACTATGACATCAGTAAACATTTCACGTGCGAGCAATAATTCGCACGCCGATTTCAGGCACGAACTGAAGTACGCCATCCCTTAAGTTTATCAAGCCAAAGCACTAAATGTTTATTTAGACACGGCTCGGCCCTCTGCAGGATTGCGGGGGCTGAGTTATTTCTATCTGTTATGTCTGCATAATTGTCTGACTGATTTCAAAAGTCAGACAAAAAGAATCCAGTGCCCCAGCAAACCCAATTCTCAAAATGATTTGTGCTAGTATAATGAAAACCTAACAAGGCGGTATTAACATGAAAAACATGAATAAAATAATCGCAACAGCGCTGACAGGCACTCTTCTGATGTCGTCGATCGCGGGCTGCACCGGCAGCAACGAGACTGAAACGTCAGCAACAAACACCCAGGTTACTCAAGAAACCAACGACACAACGGAACCCACAGGATCAACGGAAGCAACAGAATCAACCGAAGCCACCATCCGACCTAAGCGCGAAGGTCACTACACTTTCCAGGCCCACGTTCACCCTTCAAAGCTTGAGGAGATCATGGGCTCCGAGGCAATTCAGGCATACGACAACATGATCGATGCAGTGCTGGCAGGGGAAGACTATTTCGAGGTCGCTGATGAGGAGACGTACGGGTGGGTCATCGGGCAGTTTGCGTACACGTGTTTCCCGGTTATCGATGAATAAATTGAGTCGGGGTATGCGGAGGGCTTCAGCAACGGGCGCGGGAAGATCACGTATCTGATTTCGAAAGAAGATCTGCAGCAGAAGATCGCCGACTTTGAGGATGAGATCGTGCAGATCCTGAACGACAATCTGGAGGACGATTATTCTGATTTTGAGAAGGCGCTGGCGCTGTATATGTACATGGCCCACAATTACACATATGATTACAACTTGTTGGAACACAGCAGCGAAATGACGGTGTCCGCATATCAGACGCTCACGGATAAGTCCGGCATCTGTCAGGGATTATCGTCGCTTTATTCTTTCCTGCTCCTTGAGGCTGGCGTTGATGCGAAGGTCATGAGCGGATGCTCGCTGTCTAACGGCGGCGGACACCGCTGGTCATATGTAAAGATCAACGGGAATTATTACCACATCGACCCGACTTTCGTGCTTGATTCGAATGACTCGATGGAGTTTTTCATGATGACGGACGACAAGCGTCTGGAGGAAGATTTCGAGCCGACCGAAGGGCACGTGACCATCCAGTACGGCGCGGGCGAGCACGTCGAGCGCATCGCAAGCGACGACACTTATTCGCCCCTGTGGACCGGGTATTTTATCGACCTTGACCACGATAATAAGAAGGTCATTTATCTCGGATTCGATGAGAACAACGAAATCTCTGAGCTCGAGTTTGATTACGGGGCGCTGGAGTGAGCTGCATAATTGATTTAATTAAGATTAGCCAGACGATTCGTCTGGCTTTTTTATGTCGTTATTTAAGTGAGCTGCGGGCATGGGCATAGGAATGGGCGCAGTATATCCGGCAGTGTAATCAACATTTACTGCTTACTTTGCTGCGTGCGCTGTCAGAGCACAAGTCGATTCCCCAACCTGTTCCCCAGCTCAGCAAATAAAAAAGCAATTATGGGGAATTACGTTCAAAAATGCCTTGAATTCCCCGGAGTGTTCCCCAATCTAGTGCTAAAAATGACTGAAACGGGGAATCGTTATCCAGTAACGCTGCGCGCAAATTTCTTGCCGATCCATACATCGCTGTTAGCTCACGAATAGCAATGTTACCAGCGACTGCAACAGCGATTTCAGCACGCTATTCGCTGTCAGTCCTCGGACACCATAGTTACCAGCGACTGCAACAGCGACTTAGCAGCACCGCACGACTCTCGCGCCCAACCAGTGCCACTCACTCGCCCCACTCACTCACGCACCAACCTGCGCACCAACCTGCGCACCGACCCTCGCAACAACCTTCGCGGGCGAAACATCATATCTCAGCAAAGATACTTCCTCTCAAACTCCTCCACCGGCACCGGCTTGCTATAATAATACCCCTGAATCACATTGCATCCAAGCGCACGCAAAACATCAACCTGTTCCTTCCGCTCCGCACCTTCAGCAAGGCACTTAAACCCGAGCTCCCGTGCCAGCGTGATAATATGCCTTATAACTATCAGATCCTGCTCGCGGTCATTACCCGTGCCGAGCTTATCCACAAAACTCTTATCTATCTTCAGCGTGCCCAGCGGCATCTCCGTCAGCAGCGACAGCGACGAATACCCCGTCCCGAAATCATCCATCGATATCTTGAACCCCTGCTCCCGCAGACTCTCAAGAACCCGGATCATATGCTCCTTATCATCATAAGCCGCACTCTCCGTCAGCTCAAAATCGATCAGCTCGTGACTGACTCCATAACGATCAACGATCCCCGTCAAATGTTCAATAATATCAGAATCATATAACCTCTTGCGCGACAGATTAACCGACACCGGATACAGCGGCTTCCCTTCCGACTTCCACTTCACGAGAGCCTTGCACACTTTCTCAAGAACGATATCATCTATCTTGCCGATAGTGCCGTCCTTCTCAAAGAACGGGATAAAGCGCCCCGGAGACAAAAGCTCCTTGCCTTTGTAGTTCCACCTGATAAGCGCCTCGGAACCTGATATGGCCTCTTTACCGGAATCAAACTTCGGCTGCAGATACACATGGAACTCGTCATTCGCGATGGCCGTGCCCACATACGCCTTGATGAAATCGCCCCACGTAATGTCATCGTGCATCCTGTCGGTATAAATCGTGATATCCGTTTTCTTCTGGCTCACGCCGAGCGCCTGCGCCATCTTCCCGGCATCCGCGACCCTGTTCCCTGAGAGTATCGTCCTCTGCATCGGCACCACGCCGCACCTGAAATAGATCCTGTAAGACGGATCCTCATCCAGATACGACAGCTTCTCGAAAAACTCTCCCAGGACTCTGACCGTCTCATCCTCAGGCATATCCTTGATCATCATCGCGAAATTGTCGTTATGGCACCTCGCACTCGCATAAACAAAGTCCGCCTCGTTGATCGCCTTCGAAACATTGCACAGCACCTTGTTGCCGGTGTTATGCCCGTAAACTTCGTTAATTACGCGGAACTCCTTGATATCAAAATGGACGAACGCATAATCTCTGATATCGCTCTGAGCCGGAAGCTCCAGAAAAGCGACCAGATGGTTCCAGTTATAATGCTTTGTAAGCGGATCGGTAAATGCCATCTCAAAAAGCTGCGGCTTATCAAATCTGTCAGGTTCCCCGGATATAACGTCCCCTGCTATCTCGTCGTTAAGACTGCTCTCATAGAGAATGCGCATCTTCTTCGAATAAGCGAAAACAGCTATCACATCAGAAGACTCCCTGATCGACAGGTCGCTGTACAGCCTCTGTGCCACGCTGCCGCCCGCCGTTCTCATAAACAGATCCGTAATAATGTCGCGGTCAACGGCGATCTCATCGTCCATCTCGATCGAGCAATAATATGAGCCGGCAAGTCTAATTGACGCGAGTGCTTCAGGATAGCTGATCCTGTCATCGCCGATCCTGAACTCAATGCCGATCACCGGCCTGTCCAATGTTTTTATAAGAAAAACTCCGGGATAATCGTAAACACCAAACGAACCTGCGTACTTACCGATCTCATCAGGTATGATGCCCTGCTCAAAGCGCGCCAGATCCTCATCCGCCGCCTCGATGTAGTATAACAACCTGTCAGGCTTATACAGTTGGTTCAGTTTGTTTACAAACATAGCACGCTGTTAATCAGTAAATGTAAATCTCTTTACGAGCTTCTCATGATCGTCAGTAAGGATCACCTCTGTGACGATTGTACCCTCTTTTATATACCTGGAGCGAAAGCTCTCCGCTTCCTCCCTGCTCAGCGAATCCGAGAAAGCAACAACCTGATTGCTTCCGTCCGCATATAAAACGTATACGTTTCCCCTGTTGCCTTTCTCGACCATAAGCGCCTCCAGTTATTATGATTTCATATCATATAATCATTATATTAGTGATTTGTAAACGCTACTGAATTTGTTTACCAGTTAGAGCCCCAACGCTATTGAATTTGTTTACCACTGCAAATGAATCTTATAAGATTTTCCCGTTTCCAAAATCTTATAAGGAGAAGAAAGGCAGTGACAGTAACAATGGAAA
>JAILDX010000021.1 GCA_024688685.1 Saccharofermentans sp. | reverse complement strand
GGACAGATGTATATGGCTGTCCACCAGCATGACACGGATGCCAATGACTTATGGCTCTATTTCCAGACAGTCATCAACTGGGCAAAGACGTTGTTCCCCAAAGCGATGAAGGGCATAACGGATTCCCAGGACTGGGGGCTTCTGTACAATGCATATAAGGATAATACGTATAACAGCAATACGCTTGCGGATGAAATCCGTCAGCTCATCATGGACGATGACGTTACCAGAAAGTCCGGTATAATACCGTATCTTCTTTCCGGGCGTACAAAGCATGACGAGAAGTCGTTATCGATCAGAGCCTTCACGGAGTCCCAGAAGCTCAAGGCATACGAGAGGCAGGGTCATAAGTGTCCGATGTGTCAGGCAAACGGTATCGATACAGAGTATGCATACGACGAGATGGAAGGAGACCATATCATACCGTGGTCTAAGGGCGGCCATACGATCGACGGCAATCTCCAGATGCTCTGTCAGAAGTGTAATAATGACAAACGGGCGTCGTGATTGACTTGAAAGGAGTACAGCATCATGGGATTTTACGGAGAAAAAGTAAAAGAGGCTTTTATTAAGGGATACAAGCTCGGCTTCCAGGCGGGGCTTGACAGAGCGCTTAAGGAGATCGAGAGTTTTGACATCGATAAGTGCACCTTGGATCTAGATGTTCCGGATGACGATCTGAGCGAGGGGAAAGAAGACGGTCCGGGGTTGTGATACCTTCAGGAAAGATGTTTTTTCCAATTATTTCCGCTTAATTGAGGGGGGTGGCATGTAAAGGTGGGCGTTAAACGTTAAAAGATGATATACTATACCAAATGTTAATAGGGGGGATTGAAAATGAAGACGTCTGATCGTTTTGATTATGATGAAGATGAGCATATGGAAGCTCGTTTTCAGAAAGCTGTTGAAATTGCAAAAGAGACTTCCAGAGCTAAAGGAAAGCCGGTTGCAGGATATGATGATGAGCGTGGTGAAGCATATATGGAATATCCTGATGGTAAGCGTGTTTATTATCCTAATGTTGGGGGAATTGGCGTTTAATGAAAACAATGGATAAAAAACCTGAAATTGTAGTGTTTGCAGGACCTAACGGGTCGGGGAAATCAACAGTAACAGGATTAACTAACGTTTTGGGTGATTATATAAACGCCGATGATATTAAAAGGGTTTTATTTTGTGATGACTTAGAAGCAGCACAAATAGCTGAAAGACAACGGGAAGGGTGCATTGCCGCACAAAAGGATTTTACTTTTGAAACAGTGTTATCTACCGATCGCAATTTAAACTTGTTGAAAAAGGCTAAAAAGAACGGGTACTTTATCCGATGTTTTTATATGCTAACGAGCGATCCCGCTGTAAATATTTCTCGTGTTGATACAAGAGTTGAAAATGGCGGACATAAAGTTGAACCAGATAAAATCATTTCCCGGTATTATAAAGCTTTAGCTCTCTTGCCTGAACTTATCAAAGTGTGTGATGTTATTAACGTATATGATAATACTCTTAAGCCTGAGCGTATTTTTAGTAAAAAGAAAGATCTTTTCAGACTATGGGAGAACAAATACTGGCCTGCAGATCAGATTGTCAGTCTGACCGGCATTGTTAATTTTGACGAAAAGCATTTGCGTGGAAGTTTCAAGGGACCGCAGTGATCGGTAACAACCCATTTTAATGTCATAAAAAATAATTTCAGATTATTTCCGCTTTTTCCGCTTAACGAGCTTTAGACATAAAACTGACACATTATAATTACAATGTCGGTACCCGGCTAGAGGGGGACGACGACAAAGACAAACGTTAATTAGAGAACTCCTATTCAGGGGTTCTTTATTTATGCAAGAAATCAAAGAAAGGAGATTTTGGATCATGAACAAGGTCAGAGACGGTCCATGGTGAAGGTGGAAATCGGTGTTTTTAACCCTCGGCGACGGGGGTCTTTCTAAGCGGTCGTTGTCGGGGTTAATATAATACACACTAAAAGAAAAATATCAGATCGATGCGAACAAAGTGAACAAGACCTGAACACTTTAAAGGGCAAAAATGTTCGCTTTCGTAAAGAGATATAGACCTTTACGAAAACTTATGAAGAGATATGTAAAATAGCGAACAAAGTGAACGTGTGTTTTTAACAAATTTACTGATAAATGAAAAAAATAAAAAATACTATATATAAAAAACTTTTTGAAAAAACCTGTTCACTTTGTTCACTTTTGTTCGGATCTAACGGGCGGAGCCCGCTCTTTTCTTTTTAGAGGGTCTATTACAGTTTGATTAGGGTTCCAAGAAAAATACAAAATATTTTTCAAAATTTCCGCTTTTTCCGCTTAACGAGCTTTAGCCATAAAACTGACACATTATAATTACAATGTCGGTACCCGGGTAATGAAGGGTACGGCAAACATAAAACAGACAGCCTAGAGGACTCCTGACGGGGTCCTTTATTATTGCTCAGGATTAAATATAAGGAGAAAAAATATATGCCATCTACCCGAGATCCACCAAGTCGCCTTAACATAACAAATTAAATAACGTTTATATATAAGGAGACATAATTATGCCTAATTCAATCAATAGTAAGAAGCAGTGTTCATCTGCCCCAAGTTCGACTGGTAATCTCAAAGCGATTACCGAGGCGTTCAAGCATGTCGGAAATCCTAATGAAAATCTGGAAAGCATAGTAGAGCATTTGATTGAACATATAATTCATCCGCTCGCTGAATCAGAGGTAGATTCTGCGATATGTTTAGATTTGATCATGAGGGGCTGCAAGGAAATAAATCTTAGCAAAAATATAACCAATCGAATAACCGCAGAGTTTAAAACCTTTCGTTCCAAATGTAGCCACGGTGAGAATAGTGGTTTCTACTCATATAATAAGAGCGGTGAATCAAAGATTAATGAAGGTGCTGTCGCTGAATGGATTTCTAGATTAGAGGATCACTATATTTGCACCTCAGATGGTCAGTGGTGGAGATACGACAGTGGAGTATATTCTCGGGTTGACAAAGAAGAGATTAAGAGGCGGATTATTACCATTCTCGATCCTGAACTACTTAATGATAGGATTGTCAATTCAATCATGGGAATAGCAGCATCCATGACATACATACCATATGATAGATTCAATGAGGATCCAAATATTGTTAATTGCGAAAATGGCTTATTAAATATCAAAACAGGGGTTCTACTTCCTCATACGCCAGACTATCTCTCAACGGTTCAGTTCCCCGTGAAATATCTTGAAGATACAGACAGCATTAATTGTCCAGCCTTCAATGAATTTCTTGATTTTGCCATGAGTGGTGATAAAGAGCAGTCTAAGTTAATCTATCAAATGATCGGCTATTTATATGCCCCTCATAATTTCGGAAAGAAAGCATTCGTTTTCTATGGTCCCGGGAATACGGGTAAGACAACCTTGATCAACATCATTAGAAATTATCTGATCGGCGAAAAAAACTGTGCCTCCATAGCTCTACAGGATCTTGAGAAGAACTTCGCCGCATCGAATCTGATTGGCAAAGCTCTTAACAGTTTTGATGACTTGCCCACCAGGAAGATTGAGGATAACGGAACTTTCAAAACTATAACTGGTGGCGGGCCGATCTGTATTGATCGTAAGTACAAGGAAATGATCAATGTTACCCTTTCAACTAAATTCTTATTTGCGACCAATAATCTCCCCGCTAACATATCCGGTGATCGCACTGAGGCGTTTTACGATCGATTATTATTCTTCATATTCGATCATATCGTATCCAATGCGGAACGTGATCCCCATCTACTGGATAAGATTGCCCCTGAACGTGATAGCATCTTCACGTTAGCAATGTATTCACTCAGAGAATTGGCTGAAAACAGATATATTTTTAGTGAAACGGAAAAAAACATTCTCGTTAGAAAGCAGTATCGTGTACAGAATGACTCAGTGGAACAGTTTTTCGAGGAATTATTTATTCCATCACCATATACGGCTTACCCTTGCGTGACTACATATGAATTGTACGTTGCCTATTGCTTAACTTCTAATCTCAAAGCTTGTAGTAAGCCTGAATTCAAGAAGCGTTTCACGGCACTTGATGGAATCAGCGAGGCTCAGGTGGGAGAGAGTCGGACTAGGTGCTTCAAAGGCATTTACCTGAGCCGCGAAAAGTATGAAGGCTATTATCCTTATCCGAATTGGGATAAATACGATCATAATCTTGCCTCGAGTCGACAGATAAGTCTAGATGGCTTTGGGGGCGAAACGTTATGAACAGATTTTCCCTTGAGTACACATCATCCTTAATCGATGATGCTATTGAATGTTTGAATGCATGTAGGCTGATAATTAGCAACTTAATTGAAGAGAATGCTTATCTTCGTGAGAGTTGTCAAAATAACGATCACATACAAGACCAGTTGACAAAATATAAAGAATAGCAAAGTGGCCGCCACAAGCGGCCTTAGTTATTCTCTATCTTTATGGAGGCAGAAATGAAAAGAATCAATTATGATATTTTGACTTCTAATCCGGAAGAAGGGAGATTAATTCCCGAAGACTTCTTTCCAAAAGGATCAACAGAAACCGTTCTATTTCATAGCGGTAACATACTTTATCAATTAGTATTCTTTAATATTTCACCTGTTTTTGATGAAGAGTTTTTATATATTTGCAATCTTGAAGTTACCACACCGATTCGTGTAGCAGTTGGCGAGAGACTCTTTAACTTCAAGTCTTTGAAGAAAGCCAATATCAATCCGTCTTTAGCAAAAGCACTAACAGATCTAATCGAAGAATACGCGAAGAGAGGATGTAGTGAACCCTTCTCGATTTAGCATACTAGAAAGGATTACGGAAAATGGAAAATATAGTATCTCTATCTGAAAAACCTCTTCTTACCCTCAAAGAAGCTACTATCTACTTTAATGTCGGCGAACATCGCCTCAGGCGTATCACTGACGAGAATCAGGAGCTGGTGGTTTGGGCTGGCAATAAGCGCCTCATCAAGAGGCAGATGCTTGAAGTTTTTCTTTATAATTCTTTATCGATTTAATGCTCCCCCAACCTGTGGTGATTAATATCGCTTCACAACTATTCTTCCAATATCATTCTCAACCCTCAGGAGGCACATATGAACAAGGCTCGATATACCAGTAAGAGAGAGCGTCTCAATCCAGGTGAGTACCAGCGTCCAAACGGGACCTATAAATACGTCTGGAAGGATAGTCTGGGCAAATCTCACGAGACATACGCAAAGACTCTCAATCAACTTCGCGTCAAGGAAAAGGATATTCAGAACAAGCTCTCAATGGGCATTGCGATTAGTCGTCAGACGACTAATGACTTCAACGAGATCAGAATAAATAACATGAAGAATCTCAAGAACAGCACCCTTCATTCATATAATGCTTCCTACTCTCGCTATGTCTCCGATTCATTCATCGGGAAAAGTAAGATTCAGGACATTAAGCATAGCGACATCGTGCGATTCTATAACGATCTCCTCGAGAAGAAAGGTATCAGAACCAGTACATTGAGTAAGCTCCATGTGGTTCTTAGTCAAGTATTTCAAATTGCTGTATTGGACGGCATTCTCGCATCAAATCCTTGTGATGGTGCGATGAAGTCCATCGTCAAATCAGAACAGAACATGCCAAAAACTGTCAAGGCTTTAACACGTGAACAACAGCATATATTTGAGGACTATTTGAAGCGAACCAACTCCCTTTACTATCCGATATTCACATTCATGCTGTGGACTGGCTGCAGAGTCGGAGAGGCTACTGCTATCACCACGGATGACTTCTCGTTTGAAAAGAACGAGCTTTATATCAACAAGGCTCTCGCTTACTATGACAGGAAAGCTCCTATAGGTAGTGTGCTTGAACTCACAACGCCAAAAACAAGAACGAGCGTTAGAACTATTCCATTAAATGGTATGGCCAAAATGGCTATTCTTGCTGCCTTGGAAAACAATTCTAAAGGCGGCATAACATGTAAAAGCGACATAGGTGGACATACCAATTTTATATTCCTAAATACCGAAGGACATGTCTTTAATTACAAAAAGCTAAACACTAGATTGAACCATATTTGTGAGAAGATCAGAAAAGAAGGACATCCCGATTTCCCACACATCAGTTGTCACAGCTTACGGCACTCCTTTGCGACTCGCATGAACGAGAGCGGTCTGGTAGATGTCCGAGCTATAAGTGCCATCTTGGGGCACAAAGAAACAGATATTACAATAAATACTTATATAGATGCTACAGAAGAGTACAAAGCAGCTCAAATGAAGATATTTGAGAATTCCTTTAAATCTTCTGACGATGAATGATTTACCAAAACTTACCAAAAAACTTACCAAAAACTATGACAAACATATGAGGACTTATGAGCATTTATTCTCATTTGGTATTTAAACAATGGCATAGGTATTGGAACACTGAAGACTTATGCGGAGTTTTGTAAGATTTACTTTCGTCTCCCCCCTTCTCCGCCAGAACTATGTTCCTCAAACCCTTATACTACAGGGGTTTGAGGATTTTTCATTTTGAGGATTTGACCCTATAAGATTCTTTGACATTTGAACTTGATTCCGCTCGCTGCAGCTATCATTGCTGTCTTTTTCATCATTATTTGCAAGTTGATAAATGTTCTGACCAATCCCTTACGCCACAAAGCCATTAATTACAGCCAATGCAGCACCGGCCAATGCCAGCAACAGAGCAATTCCGTTAACGATATAAGAAGCCTTGGATCTGCACCCCTTTGCTGTCCTTATAAGTGCAGTTATGCTCATGACGGCTCCAGGCACAAAGCCCACGGCCACAAGAGTAAAACCTTTAAAAGTTGTCTCGATGATGAGCGTGACCGTCATAAAAATGACCACATAGATGATGGATGAGATCATGACCAGAAGATCGTTCTTACGTACAAGACCAAAGAACAATATAGTTATGATCCCTGCTGCGAAGATCACGGCGTTGATGATTTCAAGGATCCCTGTGCCGAATGGGATAGCCGTCATCAGAAGGGATGATAAGGATGCGATGATACCTGTTGTTATAAGACACTTTTTGCTGTTCATAATCTATTTTCTTCTTCTTCTTCCTGGTATGCTTTTAATGCTTCCGTGATCCTTGCTGCAGTCTTAAGATCGAGAAAATATCTTATGACTATTACGGCAACATATATAACTGCCACGCTGATGCAGATAGCGATCACGCCTGCTCTGTTCTCCTCTGATGAGAAGATGGAGGGACCCGCAAGGAAAGACAGAATAATGGCTTCAGTAAGAATAAGTTGGAGGATGTTTCTTACGATAACCTGTTTTATTGTCAGTTCTTTTTTGGAATACATGATAAGTCCTGGTATTATTCCAAGGAATCCGATGAGGACAGGGAGGATGTAAGTATCGTATCCGAGCTTCGCATCCGGAGCCAATATGATGCCACATATAAATATAGCCACATCGACCAGCGTTACTATGATAAAGAAGTTCATTATATTGTCTTTGATATGTTCAATGATATTGTCGCGCATACTTTTTACCTCACCTTCCGGCTTATGTATTCTCTGAAATCCGATACGTATTTACGGGAGATTATGACCTCTTCGCCGTTCTTTAGGCTGCAAAGGAACCTTCCGTTCAGTGCAGGTTTGACGGATTCGACTTTCATGATGTTCAGGACAGTTGATTTTGAGATCCGGAGGAAGCTCCTCATCTTGAGGAGATCCTCGAATTCGTAGAGTTTCATGGAAGCGGCATAAGTGTCGTTGGAGGTGTAGATAAATGTCCTGTTGTCCACCGACTCGATGTAGAAGATATCTGATACAGGTATCTCATATTTCTTGTCGCCAATACTTCCGCTGATGCTTCCGTCAAGGTTCCTGACGAACCTCACGATCTCATCGACCTTCTCATTTTCCCTGTGGCAGCCTATCTCGATATATTCCTGTTCGCTGCCGCCGATCTTTCTGATCTTGATCTCCATTATAGATAACCCTCGTTTACCGTAAAATTGCCTTCGCCCTTAAGATAGCAGTTGAAGAATTGGAGTACTATGGAGTTCACCTGATCGATGCATTCTTCGTGATCGATGTCTCCGGATCCGAGCATTCCTGCAAAGAAAGGTGAGAACAGGGGGAGATCAGTAAGATCCATATGTTCCGCACCCTTAAGATATGTACTGTATCCTTCCACTGCATTATCAAGTATAACATTATTGGAGTATACATATCCCATCTGACGTGCCTCGATACGTTCATTATGATGAGCTTCGTTATCTATGCTGAGAAGAGGAGTGGTATAAGCCTCATCGTTGATCACGGGCATATTACCGGATACGCCGGTCTGCTCACCGAGCATGGTTCCGTCAAGATCCACTACGGCTGAGATATCATCTCTGATCCTTCCGACCGATACGGCTGTTGCACCACCAAGGGAATGGCCGATGAGACCTATCCTGGATGTATCGACGAGTCCGAGGACTGACACTACAGTGCTCTTTGCCTGCTCATCACTGAACCAGTAATCCGAGATATCACCGTTGTCTGCACCTTCGATCAGGGTATCGATAACGCAGTTGACATCGTCTTCACGCAGCTTCATCCACTTGGATGTGATCTCATATAATTCCTCTTCGCTCATGGCGTCATCGTTATTTCCGACGTTCAGAGCTGTCTGCATAAAACCGGGATCGACAGTGACCGTTTTGCCTGAAGTATCCTTCGTAAAGAATGCGTGATAAGGATGGTCCAGACTTACCACGACATATCCGTTGCTGGCAAGTTCCATATATGTGGAAGTGTTGCTCTGGTAATACCCGAAAGCACCGTGCGAGAAGATTATCAGAGGCATCTGCTCCTCACACTCCTCAGGATAGTAGAAGTGAACAGGGATCTCTCTGCTAGATCCGTCGTTCTCGAATTCCTCTATCCTATCCTTATCGATGATGATGGCTTCACTTGTTGCCACATCATAAGGTCCCGTAAGAGGCCTTCCCTGATAATCCTTGAAAAGGAAAGCAGGCATCATGGCACCAAGGATAAGGACGATGCTTACGACAAGGCTTAAGACCTTTGTGAATGTTTTCTTATCATTGTTGTTCTTTCTGTTGATGAGTGATGAGATACCTGCAACGGCAATCCTCAGAAACAGGAGAATAACAAGTGCTTTGAACCGGAAGCTCATATCGATCCCGGGGAAGAGCAGCATGATAAAGAATACTACAGTCTGAAGGCTATCTGTCAGAAGTCTCTTGAATGACCATTCCTTTTTGGTGGATGGTGAGACGACAAGGAATCCGATCTCTATTACTGCAAGGATCACAAAAAGTATAACTGCCATGATAAGTGTCCGCCTTTCGCTTATGTTAGGCACATTCTAGCCATGGCAGGCGGCGTTTACAATGCTTCAGAAGGTAAGATGCATAAACGGGCAGTAAGATGCAGTTCCATCTGCGAAAAAGACTCCGGCAAATCCAAAGTCTTATTTATTGTTACATGTGAATATTATATTCACATTTGCATTGTTAGGTTCGACTCCCTCCTTCTCCGCCAAATTCGATGAATTATCCTTGTTCGCTTCAGTCCTCGACGCATGCGTCATGGACAAAAGGGCAGGGATTTTTCTTTGTTAGTATTGTTTTTCTCCACTTTCCGTTTCTACGTTGCATGCGTCTGCGGTAAGTCCGCTCACAAGGATAATTCCGAATAACATTAAAGTGCGGATATTTGAAGTGAGAATGCACGATTCCCGAACCTCATTGTTTTTCCAGTGAGAACGCTCGATTTCTTCACATCTTTGGAGCGAAGCGACGTGTGAAGAAATCTGAGTGTTCGAGCTTTTGCTGAACAAGGGGGAGTTCTCATTTCATCTGTAGTTAATTGACAACTGACTAATCCTCTAATGTACCCTCAGCATATTCAATTCCAGATGTAATGCATCTATATTGAATTAGCAATGATTTAGCACTATAATGTATTGTATACGCACGCTTTAAGGGGGATTCTATCATGTCCAGCACTATACAGATAAGAGTTGATGATGATCTGAAACAGAAATCAGATCTTTTATTCAAGGAATTGGGAACAGATACTACTTCAGCAGTAAGGATGTTTTTAACTCAGGCTGTTGCTACCGGCGGATTTCCTTTCGAGATCAAACGTGTAACTCCAAATCCCTATCAGCCGTTGACAGAAGAAGAATTGCTTAAACGACTTGAAGAGACCAGAGCAAAAAGCAAAACAAAGAAATGCAAAGATGCGGATGATGTCATTTCAGATATGAGGTCAAAGTATGGGCTATAAAGTTCTGATCACTCCGGATGCCGAAGAAGATCTCGACAGATTTATCACTTACCTGATCAATGAGAAAAACAGCAAGCAGACTGCAAGGAACGTTCTTGATGACTTTGAAGCAACAAAGCAAAGTCTGTCAGATGTAGCCGGCAGTTTAAAGTTGTGAGACAATCCAAAGTTAAGAGAGCTTGGATACCGACTTATCAACTTCTTGTCGCACAGGTATTTTTTGCTTTACAGGATTGAGAAGAAAACAGTTATCGTTGACGCTATTTTTCACGGACTTCAGGATTATGAAAACAAGATGATATAATCATACCCATAACCCCACCCATCCCACGATCTACGGAGGTCCAACTATGGAAAAGTCATATAAAGGAAAGATCATCGGAATGATCATCCCTGCCGCACTTTCATTTATCATCATCACTGTGTGTACGATCATGCAGCAAAGGATCATCAACCAGGTCGGGCACTTTATTGTCAGAAACCCGCAGTACCGCAAGATATTTCAGGGGCAGATAACAGGCAAAAACATCGTTCCGTTCTATATGTACTTTTGCTCGGCCGCGGCGATCATTACGATCATACTTATCATCAATATCGTCTCGAAGAAAAAGTGGAAGACAAATCCGGGCGCTCTTATCGCGCCAATTCTCACATACAGCATCCCTGTCGTAATAGGAATCATTTATAATAATCTCGGCGGAGATAAACTGATCTACGGCAGCTCATTTGGGGCTAATGTCGACATTCTGACAACAGTGATCAGCCTGCTCGTATCGCCGGTCATGGTCGTGTTTTTTATCTTTTTCCTGATCACTATGATCTCGTTATACGACAACGCAAAGAAAAATAAGGCTTCACATAAACAGGATTAATTCCCGGGACCAATGTATTCGATGCACAGCATTGTAAGATCATCAAACTGAGGAGCATCTTTTACAAAATCCTTTACAACGGAATCCACCTGCGCAAGGATCTCTTTAGGAGTCCCCGTTTCTTTCTCGCGGAGTGCCTGAACCAGACGGTCGGTACCAAATAGCTCATTATTGGCATTTGTGGCCTCCGGGACACCGTCCGTATATAAAAACAGCTTTGATCCGGGTTCCATCTGAAGTTCATACGAACGGTATTTCGCGCCTTCCATGGCACCAATGACCAGTCCGTGCTTGTCTTTTATAAGTTCGAATCTTCCGTCAGGGTACTTGAGTATTGGATATTCGTGGCCTGCATTTGCAGCTTCCAGAACACCTGTCTCGAGATCAAGACAGCCGTACCAGACCGTAACGAACATATCCTCATGGTTGTCCATACAGAGCTGATTGTTTACGAAACGCAGCACTTCAGCCGGGCTGTTGCCCATCATGGCGATATTCTGAATCAGGATCTTCGATACCATCATAAACAGCGCCGCAGGAACTCCTTTGCCTGAGACATCTGCCATTACGAGGCCTAAATGAGTATCATCAATAAGGAAGAAATCATAGAAATCGCCGCCAACTTCCTTTGCCGGATTCATCGAGGCATGGATATTGAAATCATCGCGTTCCGGAAATGCCGGGAAAATATTCGGCAGAGTCTCGGCCTGGATCCTTGTGGCCATCGTCAGCTCAGTATCAAGGCGCTCTTTCTCTTTCTGCTGGTTCTCATATCTCTCAAGCTGAATACGTGTAATAACGAAATACTGATAAGCAGCAGCAATTACCGTAATAATGATGATAAACTGGATCTTCTGGAAAAACAGCTGAAGAGCTATTGCTCCGAGCGGAGCTATCAGATAGATCCATAATGCAGATGCAAGCCTCTTGTCGAACTTTTTTCTGTATTTGATCAGAAGGACAGCATATATATCATCAGTCCGGAAACAAGGAACTCTGTAAATGTAACGACACGTATCCCGATGGCGAACCCTTCACCTGAGTGGCCCTCCAGGAGCATTCTTATAAGGTGCATCGAGATATAAATATTTATCAGCGTGAAGAATATCTGGAAATAGCCTTTAACTTCTTTCCTGATATGAATACCTGAACCGACCTGCATTATACTCATGCTGCAGATACCGATGCCTGCTGCGATAAAGATAACATTTATAAGGCTGGAAAAACTGAGATCGATATTCATAAACGTATCCTCCTTAGAGAATGCTTATATTTATATTTTATCAGAAATCAGGCTGTACCCGTCCCTGAATCTCGCCAGAATGACCCTGTCCCCGTTAACGGGCTCGTTATCGGGTTCCATCTTTTTGATGTAACCGAATCTGTAGCAGTCAACCCCTCTGATAAAGAACCCGTTTTTGTTCTTATCGACAATCTCTCCCGAATAAAACTCAATATCATCATTCCGGATCGATCTTAGAGTTTTGAAGAGATCATAAACTGCATAGAAAGGGAAAAGCGAAGCTACAAACAGAGGAAAGACCCACAGTAAACGATGCAGATGTGATACTGAAAAAAACAGGATAACGGCTGCGATCGCGGATACGATAAGTGATTCCGGAATAAGAATGAGCGCAGAGCGGCTGTGAAAACTGATGAATCTCTTCTTAAGTTCTTCGTCTGGTGCTATGCGTATCAGGTACTGTTCCTGCACAGCCCTGTCCACACTGTGTTTTACACCTGAACCCTCTGTTACCTGCTTTATTGAATCATCAGGTGCCATTGAGCTCTTCTTCATCTCAAGAAGCTCAACTTGCGGATTATGTTTCAGACAGTGTTCATATACTGTCTTCACTGCAGTTTCTGCATCCTCCCTGCTGTCTGATATCGCAACTTTCTTGCCTTTGTTTGTTCTTACAATGATCTTATAGGTGTAATACACCCTGTAGCGATGGCTGCCTCTCGGTCCGATGCGCTCGTTATGCCACGTCTGTTTCACCTGCAGTGAGGATATATCTTCATATGCGATGGCGGCTACTCCTGCCGATACACCGATCAGCATATCCGGTGCAAGAAGGATATTCTCGTATCTTAACCGTTCTGTCTTTTCCGAATTTGCCTGTTCATCCACCTGCTCTCTCGAAAACCTCTTGTCTCCGCATACGGGACCATAACTCCTAATCACCTCCAGATCGCGGTCGACCTGAAAACCGATTATCTCAAAGATCAATACCGGAACACTAAATGCAATAAACAGAACATAGTAGGCATCATCAGGACATCTTATATAGTTGATGATCCCGATTGCCAGAAAGATCAGTGATATGGCAGTAAGGACAAGATCAAAGGCTATTGACAATCCGTTCTCGTTAACGAAACTGCTGAGCACAACATTTGTATACCAGGTACGGTGCGGAGGGATCCTGACTCCGTTAAAGTAAGACTCGATCACCTTATTGAGCTTCTTTTCGGTCCCGACAAACAGAAGTCCGTGAGCCTTGCAGATCTCAATAAGCTCATTTCTGTTCCAGTGGTACTTTTTGAACTCATTGTATGTCTTAATGCTGTCAAAATCAGGTCTTTTCATAGTTAATAATATTAGCTTATCGCATTTGCTGATGCAATTCGATTCGTCCGAATTTCTGTTGATAAATACAAAAAGTTCGTCCAAAAAAATGTAACATTCATTGTTTTTTCGTCCGAAAAAATGTAAAATCATAGTGTGGAGGCGATATTATGGAACGATTAGCATACAGGAAACTGCTTGAATGGAAGGATAGCAGCAACAGAAAACCTCTTATACTGAACGGAGCCAGACAGGTTGGGAAAACCTGGCTCCTGAAGGAATTCGGATATGAAGAATATGAGAGCGTCGCATATATAAACTGTGATGAAGATGATACTATAAAGAGAGCGTTCACGGATTACGATACTGACAGATTAGTACGAGTATTCTCTGCCATTTCCGGCGTGGCTATCAAACCGGGAAGCACTCTTATTATATTGGATGAAATACAGGAAGTTCCTGCAGGATTAACTGCTCTTAAATACTTTTGTGAAAATGCTCCGGATTACCATATAGCAGTCGCAGGAAGTCTGCTAGGAATCAATATTCACCAGGGAACAGGATTCCCGGTAGGTAAAGTTGACGAGATCAATCTATATCCGTTTTCATTTAAGGAATTCTTAATGGCACTTGGTAAGGAGATCCTCATTGATAATATGGAATCACATCAATGGAATGAACTGTCATCTTTATCATCAGCTTTAATTGAATTATTGCGACAGTACTATTATGTTGGCGGAATGCCGGCCGTAGTAAAGTCATATATTAAGGAACAGGATATTTTTGAAGTCAGAAAAATACAAAACCAGATCCTGACTGACTACAGACGTGATTTTTCAAAACATGTTCCTTCAGAAATCCTTCCAAAAGTAAATATGGTATGGGATTCTATTCCTGCACAGCTTGCAAAGGAAAACAAAAAGTTTATCTACAGTGCTGTAAAAAAAGGAAGTCGGGCTAAGGATTTTGAAAATGCTATCCAGTGGCTTGTTGACGCAGGTTTGGTATATAAAGTTCTTCGAGTATCAAAAGCAGATAAGCCATTAAAGTTTTATGAAGATCGCGAATCTTTTAAACTGTTCGTACTGGATCTGGGGTTACTTGGTGCTCTGTCCGATGTGGATTCAAAAGATGTTTTAGTTAACAATACTGCATTTACTGAATACAAAGGAGCATTTACTGAGCAGTATGTATTACAGGAACTGAAGTCAATAAACAGCAGAGTATATTATTACTCTAAAGAACGTTCAGAACTCGAGCTGGATTTTATTATTCAAAAATACTATGTTTATCCGATCGAAGTAAAGGCAGAAGAAAACTTACGATCTAAAAGTCTGAAACTAACTTATGATGATAATAACAGCCTGAGACCGGTCAGGTTTTCTATGGCAGATTACAGAGAGCAGGACTGGATGGTAAACGTTCCTCTATACCTTGTCAGTGAATGGGTTGAAGCAATGATATAGGAGGCATGATAAAAAGTAAAACAGTGGCGATGTAAAAGCTATCACGGTTGTATTATTCAAGTACAACAGTGAGACAGAGTAGATACTAACTCGACATATCAAATGGCCCTAAGAGGTCGTATAGGAGAAATAATTATGAAGATCGGAATAATCGGTTACGGAAGCATGGGCAGGATGCTTCTCCGGAAGTTTTCTTCTAACAGAAAGATCGCCAGAGAAGATCTTTTTATCGCGAACAGAACTCCTGAGAAAGTATCAAAAGCAGAAGACATTGCTGTCATCTGCAATAATAAAGACCTTGCCGCTGATTCAGACATTGTTTTTGTATGTGTCCGCCCCTCCGACATGAGAGCCGTTCTGTCGGAGATCAGCAGTTCTCTTAAGGACGATGCTCTTCTTGTTACCCTTAACGGAAGCATCACTTTCGATATGATCAGAAAGATAGCTGACCACAAGACCGCCAAGGTTATACCCAGCCTCACCGCCGAGATTGACCGCTCACAGACCATCGTCTGCTACAACGATCTTGTCAGTGATAACGACAAGGCTGTTCTTCGCGATCTGCTCTCCTCAATCGGCGAAGTAATTGAGCTCCCCGAGAACGAAGTCGGAATGGGTTCAGAACTCGTGAGCTGCATGCCGGGCTTCATCGCTTCGATCTTTGATGTCATCTGCACTTCAGCAGGAAAACACACTTCCATACCTCAGGATCAGATAGTAAAAATGGTGCTCAACACGATGTCTGCCACAGGCGATCTGATGCTTAGGGAAAACATGACTTTCGACGATGTCGTAGCACGTGTGGCAACCAAAGGCGGCATAACCGAGGAAGGCACAAAAGTAATCTACGAGATGTTCCCTGAGGCTTCTGACGAGATGTTCAGCAAGACTCTCGCCAAAAGAAAACTGACTGCGGAAAAGGCGTCTGAATCTTTTAATTCTCTTTAAGAAAATCGATCCTTACAAGAGCTTTCCCGTTCGGGAGATCTTCTCTTGTGTGCTTTATAACGTACGTGGGCTGAATTGGGGACGGTTCTGAAAATGGGGACAGATATGACTTTGCAAATGAAGACCACCGCTGATTGCGGGATGCTGCCATATTGCCTATTTTGATGATTCGGCAGTAGTTTAATGTGCTTCACCCGTGAGCTGCCGTTTTCGCTATTAGTGAGCAAAGCTGGCAGTAGTTGACTGAGGATCTTTGCACCCCGACTGTGCACACCGGGTGGCTATATTGGGTCGTTTTTAACTGTTTTTTAGGGGTTTTTCACCTCAAGGTGTGTACCCGGGGTACACATGTTGGGTGGTATTATCCCCTCTCGATATTCTCTTAACTAAGCAAAAACCAGTGCGCTATTAACGAAGACAACCACCGGTTGCGGACTTACCGCAGGAGCGCAGCGACGAGGACTGGAGCATTCTACGTGGGCTGAGTTAGCTGCTGTTTGTATCCTCCTCTATGAACTTTATTACTTATATCCGCACTCAGATTTAACAGGACCTTCTATCCCGGATTCATAGTTCGCCATGAACGCCATATTTATCTCAGCTATCTCTCTTTTTCCATCGATGTAATCCTGGTACATTTCTGCCAGACCGGCCATGCAGCCGTCGCATGAGCCGCTTATGTTTCCGATCGAATCCTCAACTATCCGTTCACGCTCCTCGCGCGTGGTGTCTTTAATAAGAATTGAACTCATAAGAATTACCTCCGATGTTAATTATAACTCATAGCAAGACATCTGAGATGCCATCGAAATGCCATCGAAATGCGCCGATGCACCCACACCTTACACCCACCGTGGGTGCAGAAAAGCCATTTTTCTGGTAATTTACTCTCGATTCAATCGATTTTGCACCCACCATAGTGGGTGCAGGTTGTGGGTGTAGAACAAGCTCGCAATCAGTGCGTGGACTACTCCGGGAATAACTTCAGCTCATCCGTCATCCTGCGCGCAGTCCTAAAATCGAACAGATACATAATAGCTTTAACTAGATAAAAACAACAGCCACAGAGCCGATAACAACAATAAGCCTTGGAACCTCTCTCTTTGAACCGTCGTTCTCAAATGTTTCAACGCGGTCCTGATCAGCAAGGATGCAGCTGCACTGAGCAACTGCAATAATGATCTTCTTTTTTCATATTCATTCTTCCAGCAGATATGCGTCATCCGGCGTGATCCGGCGCTCATTTGTAAATATAATCCAGTCTGTTATATCCGGGAACCGGAACGTGCCAATATCGCCTTCCTTCATTCCCGAAACATAATACGGCTCCTGCGTCAGCTGCGCAACAATGGCATTATCCTTCACGTCCTTAAGCTCAAACCAGATATGCTCTCTCTGGGGCTGCTCGCCGCTCCAGTACGCCTTGTCGGTAACGAGTCCTATCTTGACTAATATAGTATTCTCTTTATTCTCAAAAGCCTTGATCATGTACGGAATACGCTCTATTGCGAGCCTGCTCATGCGCATTGTCTCAGCGTTGGAGAACATATACATCGTGTTCTGATCGATATACGGATCAAAATCCTGAATGGGTGTATAAATATGCGCCTCTTCGTCCTGCTCGCTCTTATAGATCATGAGCACGCAGGTGTCCTCGCTGTGGACATCGTCTTCGCGGTCCTCCTCGGTGCCGATCGTTGCGTCAGGATAGAGCTCGAGCGCCTCGTGCCAGTCAACGGCAGTCAGGACAAGCTCCCTGTCTGCGGCCTCGCCGATAAAGACGGCGTCGCCGGGTTCTATGGGTTCGTTGTCAGCGTTTTCGAGCATCCTGAGGGCGAATGATTCAATCATCTTGTAGTGGTCGTTGAATGAATCCTTATTCGAACCGAGTATCTCCAGTTCATAGAGGCCGCAGCGCTTCAGGCCGTGGGTGTGGAGCCAGACCTCTTCGCCGTCGTCAGAGATCGCCTGTACCGTGAACAGATAACGCGGTGCGGGAAGTATTGAAGACTTAGCGGCAAGCTTAACCCACTTGCCGGATAACAGTTTCTCGGACGGGCAGTCAAGGACTGCGAGCATCTCGGGGAAAAGCGCGTCGATGAGCTTCAGCTGATCGTGGAAACACCTGTTGCTGTCGCCCTCGAAATCAATACTGACACTGAGGCCTGCGCGGACCTCATTGAGCTTTTGGACCTCCTCCTCAGAGAACGCGTGCTCAGGGCGCACAAAGCTTGGTATTTCAGCATCAACGGGGTCAATGACCGCCTGATATTCTCTGTCTTCGACGGCAAAGTCGAGCACCAGTCCGACTTCATCTTCCAGGTGCATATCCTTTACCTTTATCGTCTCGCTTCCCGCAAGATTTTCCATAAAAAACCCGGGATTCTCCAAGTGCTTCTCATTCATCGGGATAACGATCATGTACGACGGTTCTCTCATTACTTTTCTCCTTTTTTAAACTCAAATATCATAACAAACGGCAATACCAGTATAACAGGAAACATATATCTCGGGTGTCCGTAAATGACCGGCCCTGCGATCGTGATAAGCAGTACCGACAGCAGGGGCATCAGATAGCCAAGGCTGTCAGATCTCTTTTTGACGAGTGCCATATACGCGATAACGAGCAGCAGTATGGTGCAGCATGCGACGTTCCAGAATGCGGATAATACGGAGACCTGCAGTATTCTCTTGCAGAGATAAATAACCGTATCTTTTGCGTCCTTAAGACTCTCCGGCGAGGTAAACAATCCTTCTATGACCGTTCCGCCGCCGCTGCTTGCCCCAGACGCCGAGATACTCGGGGATCCCGCTCTTGTTTCCTTCATAGGCATTTTTAACCGGATCCGAAATCCGGGGATCATACCGCTCTGCCAGAGTCTCAATATTAAGATCCCTGTCTATTATCTCCCGCTCTTCATCAGTAATGTCATCACTATTGTCGCGGACATAACGGGCAGTCTGCTGGAACGGTATCGACAGTGCTTCCTTGTAGTTATTCTCAAGTATTATCGTTCCGCTTGTTTTCAGGATGACCGTGTTGGAGATAAGAAACAATATAACACCTGCCAGCATTACAACTGCAAACCCGGCTTTTTTGCGGTCCTTTCTGATAAGCGGGATCAGAGCCGCCGCGGTCAGGACCACCACATAGATGCCGTTGCTTCGCATGAAGCAGACAAGCATTACCGTTGCGGTGAGCATGCTCATCTTTATAAAACTCTTTCCAAAACTTTCAGGGAAAAAACAGAACTCCGCAATAAGTATCGTCAGGAGCAGCGCGAAAGCAGAGTAAGGAATATCCTTCAGGGCGACACCGACATAACCGATGATATACGGATTAAAAAGCGTTATCGCAGCAACAGAGTATTTAATAACCGGCCGCGTTCCCAGCCTGTCAAGGAACGATACCGCGTATGCGAAACAGAAACAGCAGCACACATGCTGAAGTATCAGAAAAGGAAGCCAGAGCAAAAAGAATGCGGCAAAATAAAGCAGAAACCTGTTCTTTTTGCCAGCCTCACCAAACAGAGTAAACTTTTCCTGGATCAGATCGATAACGGGAATTATCACGACCAGCATCAGCAGGTAAAAACCGGCCCCGTATGCGATCAGCAGAAACACGCTCAGATCAGTGGACGCGAAATGCTTGCTGCCACCAAAAAGGACAGCCAACAGAAGACACAAAACAAGATAGCGTGGGTTACATATAGTCCGCTTTATTCTTTCCACCAGATCCTTCATGTCTGAATAATAGCATATTAGAAGTAATACCGTAAACCGATGGCAGTGCGGGAGCCGGTGCCGATGCCGGGGCGGGGCCGGGGCGATGCCGGGGCGGGGCCCAATTCCCACCGATATGACCACCCGATGTGCGCACCCCGGGTGCCCAACGTGAGGTGAAAATGTGCTTTTTTAGGTGTTTTTCACCACAACCTGAGCACCCCGGGTGCCATATTGGGGTGCATGTTGGAAAAAAATGCGCCGTTGAAAACCCGGACAAATAAGGAGCTGCCTCAGAAAAGGCAGCTCCCTAGTTTGCCTGAATGATAAAGCTTATCTGGGCAGACCTACGATTGACGCGGCAATCCAGCCTTCCTGCAGAACACCCTTTGAATTAGTGAACTGGATCTTTACGTAATTACGCTTTGTGTTCTCGTCATAAACGAGCTCATCATCAACAGTATTTACGATAGTTCCGCTTGCCAGAGCAGCAATCTGATTGTTGGGTGCCTTAAAAGGATCCCTGCGGATAGCAGCCTTATCGACCGTATTTGTATTTACGACCCTCTGCGTACCACCTGTGATCTGCTCGAGCTCATCAATCTTTAATTCATTGTTATCCATCGACTTATCCTCCTGTGTTTTAGTCTTACATCATATCGTAGCAATTATTGTTGTATAATTTGTTATGTATGAGTAACATTTCTGTGGCAAAAGAATCAATAAAGATCACTTCAGAGGGGTTTTATACAATTCCCTCCGGCGGTACTGTCCGCCTTCCGGAGATCGATTTTACGAGCGTTATCGTTATCTCTCCTGAAGAGGGCGGGAAGCTGTTATCCGAGGGCATTCCCGGTGATACTGCAGGCAGGAAAGGCGTCATAAAAGTAATTAACGCCGATTCTTACAAAGCAGCATCACAGTACAACAACCCTTTGGTAATGAACTTCGCCAATGCCCATAATCCGGGCGGCGGGTTCCTGATGGGCGCGAATGCGCAGGAGGAAGCGCTCTGCAGATGCAGCACTCTCTATGCCTCAATTACATCTGAGCAGGCCAAGGAGATGTATAAATACAACAACTCGCACATGAGCAGCGTCGAGTCGGATTATATGCTGATTTCGCCTAACGTCGTTGTTTTCAGGAACGAGTTCCTCGAACTGCTTCCCATACCCTTCCGGGTTGGCGTCGTAACTGTTCCGGCACCTAACAGGCGCGGAGCGGCGGTTTTCGCGGGCGAGAAGAAGATAGAGGAGACATTCATCAGAAGGATAAGGATAATGCTCAGAGCGGCGGAGAAGAACGGATATAAGGATGTCGTGCTTGGCGCGTGGGGCTGCGGCGCTTTCGGGAACGATGCTGAGAAGGTTGCCGGATATTTCAGGAAAGTCCTTGTGGATGAGGGGTATGGCAGGATGTTTGACGAGGTCTGTTTCGCGATATATGGACGCGAGGACGGCAGGAATATAACGGCTTTTAGGAAGGTTCTCGGATGAACGGAAACACCTTTTATCTCGCATTTGAACCGCCGCTTATGGTGTGGATACAGAGCCTTTTCGGGGACGCGGGTCTTTATATAGGATCCTTTTTTACGCTGTTAGGAGAGAACTTTTTCCTCGTCGCAATACTCGTTTTTCTCTATTGGTGTTACGACAAGAAAGTCGGCAGGGATATCGGTGTAGCGATCGCCGTGGCCATCGTGTGGAATCCGCTCGTTAAGAATATAGCGCTGAGGCGCCGTCCGTATATGGATCATCCTGAGATAAAGTGTCTTAAGGCTCCAACGACCACCGAGGCTGACGTAAACGACATCGCGGCTCAGGGTTATTCGTTCCCAAGCGGACATTCAACGAACAGTGCCTGCGTTTACGGCTATTTCCCGTTTATATTCAAGAGCAAACTGTTCAAAGTCTTTGCAGTCCTCCTTCCCTTTCTCATAGGGCTTTCGAGGGTTATGCTCGGGGTCCATTATCCCACTGATGTTATCGTCGGATGGCTTATGGGATACGGCATATCGTTCCTCGTTTATTTCCTGCAGAAAAGGATAAAGAACACGAACATTTTTCATCTGATCATTTTTATAATATCGTGCGCGGGCTTGTTTTACTGCAGAACAGAGGATTATTTCACCTGCCTTGGTGTCATGGGCGGTCTCTTCCTGGCTATTCCGTTTGAGGAGAGATTCGTCAATTTCAGCAGCACGCGCAAGCCGCTGCTTGCCGTTCTGAGAGTCGCCGGCGGTCTTGGTCTGTTCCTGCTGCTGTCGTGGCTGTTCAAGCTCATTTTCTTTGAGGCATCAATGACAAGCGGTACCATGCCAGCTCTGTGCGTCAGAGCGGCCAGATACCTTGTCGTAGTATTTATTATGCTGGGTATTTATCCGATCCTTTTTGCGCCGGTAGAAAACAAGCTGAGTAAACTGTTTAAAAAGAAAGCTCAGGCGTCCTGATCCCACGCAAAAGATGACGACAGAAGGACAGTGCCTTCGTCGCCTACAGTGAGTATACCGCCTCCGACAGTCGCAGTCATTTTCTCCCCTGAACCGGTCTCAATACTGCACTTTCCTGCCTTGACCACAGTCGCGAAATTTATATGACCTGCCAGTACTGCCAGATCACCATCCGATCCGCGAAGGGAGAGAGAGACGACCTCATCGTCAAATATGTGGCCGTCAGGCGTCGATATCGTCAGCTTGTATGTTTTCACGTTGTGCCTCTGTGCTTCTCGATAGCTTCTTCGATCGTTCCGACGAACAGGAATGCCGACTCGGGGAGATCGTCAACCTTACCGTCTATGATCTCGCGGAAGCCGTGGATAGTATCCTGAAGTGATACGTAAGTACCGCTGATACCCGTGAACTTCTCTGATACGAAGAACGGCTGCGAAAGGAATCTCTGAATCTTACGCGCACGCTCAACGAGAACCTTATCCTCGTCAGACAGCTCGTCCATACCCATGATGGCGATGATGTCCATGAGCTCCTTGTATCTCTGAAGGATACGCTGTACTTCCTTGGCAACAAAATAGTGCTCCTCACCGAGGATATCGGGTGACAGGATACGGCTCGTGGATTCGAGAGGATCAACAGCCGGATAGATACCTTGTGATGCGATACTTCTGGAAAGAACCGTCGTAGCATCAAGGTGCGCAAATGTCGTAGCCGGAGCAGGGTCAGTAAGGTCGTCAGCAGGAACGTAAACTGCCTGAACTGACGTGATCGAACCCTTCTTCGTTGAAGTAATCCTCTCCTGCAGAGCGCCCATCTCAGTAGCCAGAGTAGGCTGGTAACCAACGGCTGAAGGCATACGTCCGAGGAGCGCCGAAACCTCCGAACCTGCCTGTGTAAATCTGAAGATATTGTCGATAAACAACAGCACGTCCTGGCCCTCGTTATCTCTGAAATACTCAGCCATCGTAAGACCTGAAAGAGCAACTCTCATACGTGCTCCCGGGGGTTCGTTCATCTGTCCGTACACGAGTGCCGTATTATTAAGAACTCCCGACTGTTTCATCTCGTTATAGAGGTCGTTTCCTTCACGTGTTCTCTCTCCTACACCGGTGAAAACGGAAAGGCCGCCGTGCTGCTTAGCGATATTGTTGATGAGCTCCATGATGAGGACCGTCTTACCAACGCCGGCACCTCCAAACAGACCGATCTTACCACCCTTTGAATAGGGGCAGAGCAGGTCGATGACCTTGATGCCTGTCTCGAGGATCTCAGTTGATGTGGAAAGCTGCTCATAGTCAGGTGCTGAACGGTGGATATCCCATCTCTCCTCTTTATCGAGGGACGGTCCGTTATCGACCGGATCACCGAGTACATTAAAGATCCTTCCCAGCGTCTTCTTGCCGACAGGAACACTGATAGGCTTGCCCGTATCCTGAGCAATTGCGCCGCGCTTAAGTCCGTCCGTCGAACTCATCGCGATGCATCTCGCGGTATTGTCACCGATGTGCTGGGCGACCTCTACGGTCAGGACTCTCTTACCCATATCGATCTTCAACGCGTTGTTGATCGAAGGCAGGTGGCCCTCCTCAAATCTGACGTCAACGACAGGTCCCATTACCTGTGCAACTTTGCCCTTGTTGATCTCTTCCATCATTTATGCTCCTTTATTTGCCGCTTCCTGCGACGATCTCTGTTATCTCCTGTGTAATACTGCTCTGTCTTGCTCTGTTATACTCGAGCTCCAGATTCTCTCTCATCTGTTTGGCGTTCTTCTCGGCCGAATCCATCGCGATCCTTCTCGCCGCAACCTCGCACGCGAAACTCTCTCTCACAGCCGCAACAAACATTCCCGCCACATATTCCGGAACCGCGCTGTCCAGGACGGTCCTCTCATCGGGCTCGAAAACCATTCCGCTCTTCACGCTGTCACCCTTCACTGACACGGGAAGGATCCACCTTATCTCAGCTTCCTGCGACATCAGATTGATGTACTTCGTGCATAGTATTCCAAGTCTGTCGAACTTGCCCGCGAGGAAGTCATCGCACATTGTCTTAGACAGTTCATATGCATCTTTTGCCGAGTATGACTCCGACGAGATAAACTCGGCTTCCACCCTGTCGCAGATCCTTCTGCCGATGGGGTAAACCTCAGCCTCGGGATACTGCTTGAGCATCCTGAATATATTGGCGTTATAACCGCCCGCAAGTCCTCTGTCGCCTGCTATGACGACGAGCCTTGTCCTGGGTTCTTTCTTTTCCTTTGTATCACCTGTGTTGCCGGTGTCAATGAACGGACTCTTCCTGCATTCGGGCGACGATGCCAGCTCGCAGATCATCTTATCAAGAGTCTCTGCATACGCGACACTCTTGTCCATCTCCTCGTTTGCCCTGCGGATCTTGGACGACGCAACAAGCCCCATCGCCTTTGTCAGGTGAAGTGACGAGTCAACGCTCTTTATCCTTATGCGAAGCTGTTTTGTATCCGCGCCCATTACATCAGATCCTTCATCTCCTCGAGCACCTTCTTAAGTGTCTCGATATCATAATCCTCAAACTGATTCTCCTCGATTCTCTCAATGAAATAAGAGTACTCGCTGTTCAGTTTCTCGAAGAGCTTCTGCTCATATTCCTCTACCCTGTTTACGGGATAGCAATCGAGATATCCGTTGATGACCGCATACACGATAGCGACCTGGCAGCCCATAGAAATAGGACTGTTCCTCTTCTGCTTGAGTACCTCAACGATTCTCTCACCGAGTGCAAGACGCGCCTTTGTATCCGCATCAAGATCAGAACCGAACTGAGCGAAATACTGCAGCTCTCTGTACTGTGAATAGAGAAGCTTCAGCGTACCTGCAACTTTCTTCATACCCTTGAGCTGTGCGGAACCGCCGACACGCGAAACTGAGATACCAGGGTTAATAGCCGGCATAATGCCTGCGTGAAACAATTCCGACTCAAGGAATATCTGTCCGTCAGTGATGGAAATAACGTTCGTAGGAATGTATGCTGAAACGTCGCCGGCCTGAGTCTCGATGATGGGAAGGGCCGTGATGGATCCGCCACCAAACTCAGGTGCAACGCAAGCCGCACGCTCGAGAAGTCTTGAATGGAGATAGAAAACGTCACCGGGGTAAGCTTCTCTTCCCGGCGGTCTCCTGATGAGCAGTGACATCGCTCTGTATGCTACAGCGTGCTTTGAAAGGTCATCGTAAACGATGAGAACGTCCTTGCCCTTCTCTCTGAAATACTCAGCCATCGCACAGCCTGAATAAGGTGCGACATACTGCAGCGGCGCACTCTCTGAAGCAGATGCCGATACGACGATCGTGTACTCCATCGCGCCCGTTCTCATGAGCTCCTGTGTTAGCTGAACGACCGACGTGCTCTTCTGTCCGATTGAAACATAAATGCAGATAACTCCGCTGTTCTTCTGGTTGATGATCGTGTCGATCGCGATCTCCGTCTTACCTGTCTGACGGTCACCGATAAGCAGCTCTCTCTGACCTCTTCCGATAGGGATCATACTGTCGATAGCCTTGATACCCGTCTGCATAGGGACCGAAACGCTCTGTCTCTCAAGGATACCGGGCGCCTCCGCCTCGATAGGCTTTGTTCCTGCAGCAGTAATGGGACCCTTGCCGTCGATTGGCTTACCCAGCGCATTAACAACTCTTCCAAGGAAACCCTCGCCAACCGGAACCGACAAAACTTTGCCCGTTCTCCTGACTCCCGTTCCCTCTTTTATATCGCTCTTATCCGAAAGGATGGCAACCGAGACCGTCTCGTCCTCGAGATTCTGTGCCATTCCGACGCTTCCGTCATCAAACTCCAGAAGCTCGCCCGCCATACACTCGCGAAGCCCGTAAACGCTCGCAATACCGTCGCCGACAACGACTACCGTACCGGTCTCGCTCATCTCGACCCTGGACTTGTAGTTCCGGATCTGTTCCTTAAGAATATTGCTGATTACATCAGTCTTCTGACTCATTGTTCCATCACTTCCTTTATTTCCTTCAGGCGCTTCCTGAGGCTTCCGTCTATTCTCTTTCCATCGATCTCAACGATGAGACCTCCGATAAGCGACTCGTCTATCCTGTATACAGCCTCAACGAGATGCCCTGACATTATCTGAAGCTTATCGACAAGCCTTTCCTTAGCCGCATCGTCAAGTTCAACAGCAGATGTCACATATGCCGTTGACTTCTTTGCCGACTCCTTGTAGATCTCATCGAAAACCTCGAAACACTCATCTATATCGCGGATATGTCCCTTCTGCGTCAGCACACACAGGAACGCCACAAGGTCCTCATGAACCTTTCCGCCGAAACTGTCCTCAACGATCTTCATGCGCTCCTCCTTGGGGATCGCGGGCGACGAAAGCAATTCCTTAAACTCCTCGGAACCTCCGATCACCTCTTTGATCGTCTGCAGACCGTCGTGTATCTCCTCGATGCAACCGTCAGCGATCGCAACGTCAAACAAAGCCGAAGCATATTCTCTGCCTCTGCCCGTCATGATATCTCTCCAATCTCATTGATAAACTCGTCAATGAGCTCGCTGTGGTCTTCAGGGTTGATCTCCCTCGATAGGAGCTTACCCGTAAGGGCAGAAGACAGATCCACGATCTCCCTCTTGATGCCCTCTTCCGCTGCCTTATGCTCGAGATTCGCCTCGAACTTGGCCAGCTTGATTATCTCGTCTGCTCTCTCCGTAGCGGTGTTGATAATAACTCCGCTCTTCTTGTTAGCCTTAACGACAGCCTGCTTGATGATCTCATCTGCTTCATCATCCGCAGCGGCCATCTTCTCATCCCAGGCCATCTTCTCCCTGATCGCTTCCTTCTTTATCTCCTCAGCTGCTTTCAGCTCAGCCGCAGCAGCCTCTTCCCTCTTGGCGATCATGCTCTTAACGGGCTTAAAGAGAAACTTCTTCACGAGAAGAAACAGAATAACGAGATTACTCAGCGAAATGATTATCTGCCAGATATTTACACTGATAATATCAAGTGTCTGCATTTACTCTTTCCTCACTTAATTGCGTTAAGAAGAATTTCTACGAATCTGCCCGGTGCAACGAAGATAAGAAGGATCGCGATAACGAGCGCATAAAGACCTGTTGTCTCTGCAACTGCACAACCCATAAGCATCGTTGTCGTAACTGCGCTTCTGCTCTCCGGCTGTCTTCCGATTGCCTCACAAGCCTTAGCAACAGCGTTACCTTCACCGATACCAGGGCCGATACCTGCGATCATTGCACAGCCTGCACCAAGAGCGCATCCGCCGAGAATAATTCCGATTGCAAGTTCTAACATGATTGTTTTCCTCCGTTCATGTATTGATTTTTGTTCTTGTTTTCTTTTTCTTAGCCTGAATGGCGAGGTAATCCTCAAGCGCGAACGCCCCGCCAATATAAAGCATTGTCAGCATAGCAAAGATAAATGCCTGCAGCAGTCCGCTGAACACATCGAAATAGATCGACAACACCGCAGGAATACCTATGCGCAGGAAGGGGAACTCACCGAGCCATCCGGGGAGCTTGCCCATGAGAAGATGCGTCAGACCCTGCAGCGCCGAAGCTACGAGCACCGAAATAACAGAACCCGACAGGATATTTCCATAATGACGGAACGCCATCGAAACAGGGGTAGCAACTTCACTTATGATATTGAGCGGCGCCAGGAAAGGAACCGGCTCACCGAAACTCTTAAGATAATGAAGCGGTCCGCACTTCATCTTGTAGTACGTGATAAGGAAAAATACGAGCAGCGCCCATCCCGCGACGATATTAAGGTCAGATGTAGGCGGGAAAAGACCCGTGAGGCTGAGCAGACTCGAGAAAGCGGAAAGCGCCATGATAGCAGCAACAAACGGCGCAAACCCGATAAAGTACTCTCCCATGTTCGACTTGACCAGGTTCTCGACCGACTCGACCATCCACTCAGCGAGAACCTGTCTCTTCGTGTGGATCCCCGCCTTGATGCCGTTCGTCATGAACAGGCAGAAGAAGAACAGCGAGATTATAACGAGCCATGAATTGACCTGCGCCTCAGATATAATGAGCGGCTGGATCGGGAAATCTATAGTAAAGAAGACGTGGGCACCCGTAATAGAGATGCCGTCGGAAGCAGGGATAAAAAGGACCTTCAGCAGAATACCCGCCAGTATCGGCAGGATCATCATCGTGATGAACAGTATGTCCCTGATCTTAAATGCCGTCGTCTTCTTCGACATCGTCCGTCTCCTGTGTATCGTTTGTTTTTGTATCGTCTGTTTGAGCGTCTGCGTCGCCACCCTTGTTCTTGTCGATCAGAGGTCTCAGCGCAATCGCGATCCTCGGAAAGAACAGCGGTACTATTGTCGCAACCATATTAAATATGGGTGCAAGCACGCCTGCTCCGGCAACCGCAAACAGCATGAGCATCCTGTACGTCTGCGAGAACTTGATCCTTGCAGCTGCGTCCTTCTGGTCCTTCCCGACCGCCGCCTGCAAAGTCAGCCCCATCAGAAAAAAGTTCAGGATGGCTGTGCCGCCGCCTAAGAGATTTCCGAAAAGCACTTTAAGATCCCACTTACCGATAACGAGAAATACGGCTTCCATTGCCATACTCAGGATAATAACGAACAGCGCAATGTATCCTGTCTCTTTCTTTACGATAGGGTCGATCTTTGCCATCGGTGCTCCTCTTCTCGAAATCATCAGCCTAATATTATATATAAAATACAGTGTTCTTTCAATGATAGGCTTTTTTTGCCCGTATCTGTTGACTTTCCGCGGCTTTCTGCTATCATATGAGCAGTTATTCATATGAACGAATATTCATATATTAGGAGCGAATTAATATGTTTTGGGACAGAATTGCTTTTATCTACGATGTTTTTGAGAAGATCTACAACAATAAGGTAATCCGCGGGACTGCATCGATCTGCGCCGGTCTTATCGACTACAGCGATTCAGTCCTCGAGTGCGCCTGCGGAACAGGTCTGATCACAGTCGCCGCCGCTCCCCGCGCCGCATCTTATATCGCAACTGATTTTTCAGAAAAGATGATGGCGAAGGCCCGCCGCAAGCTCCGCGGGTGTGAGAATGTGTCGTTCCGTTTCGCGGACATAACCGCTCTTGATTTTCCTTCTGATTCCTTTGACAAGGTGATCGCGGGCAACGTCATCCACCTCCTTGACCACCCCGAAGTTGCGCTCGCAGAGCTCGTGCGCGTAACCAGCCCGGGCGGCAAAGTAATCGTGCCGACGTACATCAACAAGACAAAGAAATCGTCTTCATTTCTGGTAAAAGTGTTCGACAAAATGGGCGCAAACTTCAACAGGTCGTTCGACATGGAGTCGTACAAAAAGTTCTTTGACGATCTGGGTTATGGCGACGCCGAGTACCTGGTTGCCGAAGGGCGGATGCCGTGCGCGGTTGCTGTGATCAGTGTGTGAGCGGGGCGTTGCCGGTCATCATGATCCCGTAAAATCATACTTCCTCACACCCAGCATCCAGAACTTGTAACTCAGGAAGAAGAACACCAGGCCGATCAGCGGCGACAGCCATGAGAGCAGCGGCACTTCGTCGGGCGACAGAAGCACAAGGCTCGGATAGTACGCAACGAACGCGATCGGGATAACAAAAGTAAAGATGATCTTAAATATCCCGCTGAAAATGCTCGCCGGGTACTTGGCAAAATCCTTGAACCTGAACATGATGACCATTACGTAGCCGGAGCCCTGGATCCAGAAGCACGTAGCGGCTGCGAAGTTCATTATGGCGATCATAAAGAGCGACGCCGTGAACAGGAAGATCAAAGCCTGCATTATAGTCAAAAACGTAACCGGAACACCGATGTGATACCACGCATAAACTAAAGTGCCAAGACCAAACATCAGCTGGCCCAGTCCCTTCACGTCGAAGACCTCCGACATGAAGTAGAAGAACACGTTGATCGGCCTGAAGCAGTACTTGATAAAATCGCCTGACTGGACCATAAAACGGAGGTTCCAGTTGTTGTCAAAAAAGCACTGAACCGGCGTCAGGGCGACGAGCGAGAAACCGTACAGGAACAGCATGTGATAGTAGTCCCAGCCGTTGATCGTCGGGAAGTTGTGAAACAGGATCATAAACGTTATAAAGCCCGCCACATTCGTCATTATCATACCGATCGTGGAGATCACAAAATCGGCACGGTAACTCATCTTGCTCTTAAGATCCTGGATAAGGATCTTGCGGTATATCGAGAGATAAAACTTAAGTCCTCTGCACTCCATGATCAGCCTCCGTTCACCGTTATTTTTTTAACGGAAATGTTCCAGAAAATTATGCCTGCGACAGTCAGCACCACAGCCCACGCGAGCTGAAGTCCCCACAGCTTCAATAAGCCTTCAAGACTGTCCGATCCGGCCTTGCCGAGAAGCACGGACAACGGGATGTCGTACACCGCGCGAAAAGGCAGGTAGCTGATCACCTCGCGGACCTTCTCCGGGAAGAACGCGAGGGGGATCGATGCGCCCGATAAGAGCAGTACGATCGTCTCTTTCACGATGTTGATGCCCCATGTGGATTCGGTGTAGAGGCAGAGTGTGGCGACAAGCATTTCGATGCCGAAGTTGACGATCAGGGCGAGTAACGTGGAAACCACGAAATACAGCAGGTTGAGACCCATGGGGATCGCGCCGCCGGTGACGATCATGACGACTATGAAGGTCGGGATGAATGTCAGGACAAACTGGACGACGTGCGAGCCGGAGTAGCTCCAGAAGGTGTAGGTCCTGAAGTCCATCGGTTTCAGGAGGTCGAGTATGATCTTGCCCGACTGGATGGAGCGGCTCATGTCCCAGACGACAAACATTTCGAGAAAGTTGAATAGGGCGGTCGCGAGGATCAGGTAGATCATCGTGTCGGTGAATGTCATGCCGTTCACGACATCGACGCCGGATGACGCATAGACCGCTTTCCAGAGAAAGTACACGAGCACGAGATAGATCAGGTTAGCAAAGAGCGTGACTGCGATGCCGAGCCTGTAGTGCAGCGACTCCATTATTCCCGCGCGTGTCAGTGCCAAAAACTTGCGGATGCTCATTAGGAACCTCCCTCGTAGATCTTCTTGATGACCTCTTCCGTCGAGATCTCCTGAAGCTGAATGTCCTTGATCTTGTGTTTCGCCTGGGTCTCGGCGATGACCGACATGACGTCAGTCTCCTTCTCGTCGATCAGGCGCTCCTCCCATGTATCGCCGATGCGCATGCGGAGTGTTCTGTAGGAACCGAAATACGACTTCAGATGATCAATGTCGTTGTCGTAGATCTTGCTTCCCTTATCGATGATGACGATCCTCTTGCAGAGCGCGTCAACGTCACCCATATCGTGCGTCGTGAGGATGACGGTCGTGTGCTTCTCCTTGTTGAGGCCGAGGATCAGATCCCTTATCTTTGACTTCATCGAAACATCAAGTCCGATGGTCGGCTCATCGAGGAAGACAATGCCCGGATTGTGCAGAAATGCCGCAAGGATATCGCTCAGCGTCCTCTGTCCCAGCGACATCTGGCGCACGGGCTTGTGCAACACCGGCTCAATGTCGACCAGCGAGCGGTAGAGCGCGATCATGTCGTCGTACTCTTTCTGCGGAACCATATAGATATCGCGCAGCAGCTTAAACGATTCGATGAGCGGCAGCGACCACCAGAGCTGGCTTCTCTGCCCGAAAACGACTCCTATGTTCTCGCAGTTCTTCGTTCTGTCCTTATATGGAACGAGGCCGTTGACCAGGATCTCGCCCGAAGTCGGCTCGAGAACGCCCGTCATCATCTTGATCGTCGTCGACTTGCCCGCGCCGTTCGGCCCCAGGTACCCGACGATCTCACCCTTATTAACAGTAAGAGATACATCCTTAACTGCAGACACTGTCTTGTAGTCTCTCGAAAACAGATCCTTGATGCTTCCCTTGAGACCCTCGTGGCGGTTCAGGACCTTGAAATCCTTGCAAACGCCCTTCATGAGAATCGCTTCATCTGACATAAAAACCTCCTTGTTTACTCCTCAATTGCTCTTGATTTTCTTATCGATTATAATTATATTGTTGATATAAGTTCATTTATATGGCTTTATTGGCTTATTTTTATAACTATCTTCCACAACCATGGAATATTGTTATAGTTTTTACGCATTGAGGTAAATATTGTTATGAAACGCGAAGTAATGGGTCTTATCGTCAAGCACGATGACGGTTCCGAGATAGTAAACTACGACGATCCTTCCTTTCCCTCTTATATTTACGACGGCTGGATCGCCCCGAAAGTCACCTGGGCAAACGTCCCCCACTACCACCCCGACATCGAAATGATGTCTGTCAAATCCGGCAAGCTTGCCTACTCCGTCGACGGAAAGACGATCATGCTCCACGAGGGCGACACCATTTTTGTAAATGCCAACCGCATCCACTACACGATGTGCGTCGATGACACCGTCGCCAAATACGTCATCTTCATCGCCGACCCGTCGATCCTCAACTCGTCCGTCGCCGTTGAGATGCAGGCGCTGCTGCCAATTCTCAACAATCCGGATCTGTCGTATATCAGATTCCGTGAGATAAATGAGCACACCGAGAAGATCTACGACCTCATGATGAAGCTGCCCGACATCAGGCACGACCCTTTTTTAATTACAAAAACATTCTTTGATATATGGGAACTCCTGCTGGCGCAGAGCAAGACGATCGGCCTCGTCGAGACCGAAACTCTGGCCGACACGCACATGCACGCGTTCAAGCAGATGATGTATTTCATTCAGCAGGAATACCGCAACCCCATCACCCTTGAGCAGATCGCCGAGAGCGGCAACGTCAGCAAATCGCTGTGCAACAAGCTCTTCAACCAGTACGTCGGCGAATCGCCCGTCAACTACCTGCTCCACCTGAGAACGCGCAAGGTCGCCGAGTACCTGCGCAACACCAACGGCAGCCTCTCCGAGATCGCCGGCCTCACCGGGTTTAACGGGGTAAGTTATATGTCAGAGACGTTTAAGAAGACGTTTGGGCAGTCGCCAAGAGAGTACAGGAAAGCTTGGGCAACGGTCTAAGACCACAACGATTGCTTCAGTCCTCGTCGCTATGCACCTGCGGAAGTCCGCAATCGCTTGTGGTCTTCTCTATGCATTGCAATCGGTGTGGGCTGAGTTACTTATTCTTCGGCGGACGACACGTCCCCCAGCCTTTCAATCATATCCTCAATTATCTGATCGACCGGAACCGGCCTGTTGTCGTGCGCCTCGGGGTCAACGTGATAGATCCACCCCTTGTCGATATCCGCAAACTTGTCGCCCGTATGCGTGTGCCCGCAGACATTGATCACGCAGTTCTTCATAAACTTGCTCTTGTCGTAATTCCCCGTCATCGTCGGGTAGTGCGAAACATATAATGAATATCCCTTATACCTGATCAGGTCGGCATACCCCACGACCTTCGTATTCCGGCACTTCCTGAGCAGCTCGACGCGCGGCGCCGTATCATGATTGCCGATGATCACATGCTTTCTGCCGCGCAGCTTCTTCCACAGCTCGATGCCGAGATCGTTGTCGATCAGCATGATATCGCCCAGAACATACACATCATCGTCGTCCGCAACCGTCTCGTTCCAGATCCTGACGATCGCCTCATCCATCTCCTCAACATCTGCGAACCCCCTCGGCCCGTAGATGAACGGCTTGTCATGCCCAAAATGCAGATCTGACGTAAAAAACAACATAATTCCTCACCATTCTATTGGTGTAACACCGTTACAAACCAAGTATTCATTGCACTTTGCGAAATGCCCGCACCCGAAGAACCCCCTGTACGCCGACAAGGGAGAAGGGTGCGCCGCAGTCAGCACAAGATGCCTCTCATTAGTGATCAGCTTCTTCTTTTTGATGGCATCGCTCCCCCAAAGCATAAAAACCTTGGGCGAAACATCCTCGTCCAGCAGCCTGATCACGTTATCCGTAAACTCTTCCCAACCGTGTCCCCTATGTGACCCGGGCGCGTGAGCCCGCACAGTGAGCACCGAGTTCAGGAGCAACACGCCCTGCATAGCCCAGCTGGTCAGGTCCCCGTCGCAATTTTGAGTCGATCTGTCCAGCTCAAGTCCGATTTCTTTGTATATATTACGAAGGGATGGCGGGAGTTTAACGCCTGATGGAACAGAGAACGCAAGCCCCATCGCCTGCCCGTCATCATGGTACGGGTCCTGCCCGAGGATGACGCATTTGACTTGGGTTGGTGCGGCGGCTTTAGCAGTGGCACTGCCGGCGCTGCCGCAAGCGTCCCCGCCGGCGGATCCCCCGGGATCGCCGCCCGCGCGGCAATCCCCGGAGCACATCTCCAGCGCATTAAAGATCTTCTCACGCGGCGGAAAGCACGTATGATTACTGTATTCCTCATCAACGAAACTTCTCAGCTCCGCTGTATAGAACCGCTCCCAGTCAGATTTTTGCACCAGACACCTCGCTCCTGTTGATTGCGGGCGGAACTTTTTTACAAGTCGACCCGCCGCAAGCGGACCGGGGGCTCAGCATGCTGCCGGGCCCCGCCCGCATCTCCCAGAGCTATTCTATCACATTACTCCACTAATAAACTCAGGCCGCTATACCGCCGCCGGCTCAGGCCGCGTCGCCCAGCGTCCTCTTGAGACGCCCGAGCGCAGTCGCCTCGATCTGGCGCACACGCTCTCTGGTGATATTCATCTGCCTGCCGATCTCGTCGAGCGTGTGCTTCTCGCCATCGATCAGGCCGTACCTCTGCCTGATGACAAAGGCCTCCTTGTCGGTGAGCGCCTCGTCGATCGCCGCACGAACGCGCCTCGTGATATCTCTCGACTCCGCATCCTGCTCCGGGCCGGGCTTATTCGACGAAACAAAATCGCCGAGCGTCGCATCTTCGTCCCCGACCGGCTTATCGAGCGACGTAATATCCCTCGACAGCTCAATAAAGAATGCGACCTGATCGCGCTTCATTCCGAGAGCTTCCGCGATCTCCCCGGTCGTCGGCTCCATGCCGTTCTCGGCCGTGAAAGCCGTCCTGAACTTATTGATCTTGCTGATCTTCTCGTTCACATGCACAGGCAGACGGATCGTGCGCCCATTATCCGAAATATACCTGGTCACAGACTGCCTGATCCAGTGCACCGCATAAGTGCTGAACTTATACCCGCGCTTGTAATCGAACATATCGATGGCATGCATCATGCCAATAACGCCCTCATTCATGAGGTCCTGCAGGTCATCTTCGTTGTCCGTAAACTTGGATGCCACATACCTCGCCAGGCGCATATTATGCTCCACCAGCGTCGCCTTCGCCGACTCATCGCCCGCCTCCAGCGCCTTAAAGAGCTCCTGCTCCTGCTCAAATGACAGCAGCTCCGTATCTTCCGGGAAATAATACTCCGGCACAAAAGCAGTCTCATTCTCGTTTACAGCGTTCTCAACATTTGTCTTCTCTTTTTTCATGTCAGGGATCTCCTTTGTTCGTTTACCTTGAAAAGACAACAGCAATTCCGGATTTGTTCATTCGCTTTACATCAATTTCTCGAAAAAGATTCCATGGCGCATTAAGTAGGCAAAATTAGATCAACGGCGCTTCAAACTCAGTTTTTCTATAAAAAAGACAAAATCACGCCCAAATTCTCGATTTTTCAGTCAAAAATCCGACCTGAGTCGGATTTTCAACAGAAAATAGCACCGCGCTTGCGCAGCCGGGCCGTACCAACACCGGCCGGGCAGCGCTCGCTCGCCAAGCCGCTCCAGCCTGCGTTCCAGCCGCTCCCGCCTGCGTCACCGCGCTCACTCGCCAACCCGCTCGCCCATCCGCTCCCCGCAAAAAAACCGCCCGCGCACTCAACACGCGGGCGGCCATTAAACCTGCTTAACTATACTATACTAAACCGTCAAATCAATAAATCGACGGAATATCTCCCGTGCCCCAATCGGCCACGTTATTGTCGAGCAGATACTGACGTGTTTCGCGAACGATCTGCAGGAACTGGTCAACTTCTTCTTCAGTATTGTAAATACCAAAGCTTGCGCGGATCATGCCGGGCGTCTTTATGTCGACACAGCCCTCGAAGCCGATTACGTCTTCATCTGAGTAGCCCATCATTCTCCAAACGTAGGGGTGTGCGCAGAAAGCACCACGTCTTGTTGCGACGCCGCGGTTTGCGAGCTCCTGTGCAAAATAGTAGGAGTTGATGTCGGAAAAATTGAACGTTACAACGCCGACTCTGTCACTGATATCAGAAGTATCGCCGTAAACTGTGACGTTCTCCATCTCAAGGAGTCCGTCGATCAGTCTGCGGATCAGAGCCTGCTCGTGTGACTGGATATTGTCAAAACCAACCTGCTGCAGAATGTCGATAGCTTTGCCGAGGCCGACTACGCCGGGATAGTTCGGTGAACCTGCCTCGTAAAGATCAGGAGCCTCTTTCCAGGTTACTTCTGTATCTCTTACGATGTCAACGATACCGCCGCCGTAGAACTGAGGCATATGCTCGTTGAGGACTGATGTGAGTCCGACGATCGCGCCGCCGCCGTAAGGTGAATACATCTTATGTGCGGAGAAAACGATAAAGTCGATGTTCTCATCGGGCGTGTCGCCGATCATGGAGAATGCTCTGTGTGCAACGATCTGCGCACCGTCAACGATGATCTTTGCGCCGTGCTCGTGAGCCATTTTTGCTACGCGGTGAACGTCTGTAACGTAACCTGTAACGTTGGATGCGGCTGTGATCGTAACGTACTTAACGCCGGGATTCTCGTTGAGGAGTCTCTCGATCTCGTCGTATCTTACACGGCCCTGATCGTCAACTTCTGCATAGATGACGTGGCATCTCTCACGCCAGGAAAGGTCGTTTGCGTGGTGCTCGATACGTGTTGCGAGAACGATGTCGTCTTCGCTCTCAACGAGCGCGGATGCGAGCTTGTTCAAGCCGTCTGTTGTGTTGTTTACGTAGATGCAGGTGTAGTCCGTATTTGTCTCGGGATCGATGCCGAGGAACTGGAGCACCTTGTCACGTGTGTTCTGGTAGATCTCCGTGGAGATGTTTGATTTTGCAGAGAAACCTCTTCCGATGGAGCCGTATGTCTCGAGCTTTGCGTTGACCTCGTCCATGACGGGCTGGAAAGCAGGCGTTGTTGCCGCGTTGTCGAAATTGATAAGCACTTTCTCTGTGCCGTCTTCCATCGCTACGGGCTCGTCAACACCGACACAATACTGACGGATATTGTCGATAGTGTACTGAACGTCCTGCGTTCCGCCGAGCGAATTCTTCTCGGTACAAGCGGCGAGACATCCGATCGTCATACCGACGGCCAGAACTGAGGACAATGTTCTTTTCATTACCTTGTTCATAATTTACCTCCCTTATGAGTATGTTGTAACAATACTATATTTATATTTAAAGTCAACCGAGCACGATCGTCTTACGCATCTCGTCCATCACTATAGATATGCTGGACGGCGACTTGTACCAGTTATCTTTCGCCGTGTTCGGACCGTACGCCTGTATCCACGTAACCGGACGGCCGTTAAGGAAATTCAGGTCCTTCGCCATCAGATTAACCCTGTTCATATGGAATCCCGCTGTGACTACCGCCACGCGCTGCTCCTTCTCTTCCCGTCTCTCGATCTGTCTGACAATGCCGGACGTGAGGTCCAGATTCTGCTTTGTATACTGAGCTCTGTTCTCGACGAAGATCTTCGATCCGGGCACATTATTGCGCCTCAGGAACTCCGCCATAAACTCCGCCCCGGTAAGCTTGCCGTCAACGTGAATGTTGCCGCCGCTCAGGATCATCTTGATCTCCGGATTCTCCTTCCAGACGGTATAGCCCTTCTTCACTCTGTACGAGCAGTTCCTGCTGCCAAGGACGATTATCACGTCGATGTCTTTCGCATCGTACGGCTCAGCTTTGCCAAACACGTACTCGTTGATCAGCGGGAGGTTCTCGGCCTCCTCCTCGGGATGGCTGTCAAACCTCTTCACGGCCAGCTCGATTTCTCTTTAAGGAAACCCTTCTGGAGCTTGTCATCGCAGTCGAGAAAAGATATGTATTTGCCTTCCGCATTCTCCATGCCGGTATTGCGCGCGCCGGAAGCGCCCTTATGAGGGACCTCCACGACCTTGATCCTTTTATCAAATCTGTATTCATTGAGGATAGCTAAAGTCCCGTCAGTCGAACCATCATCGACGGCAACGATCTCAACATCGTCTCTCTGCTGCGCAAGAACAGAATCCAGGCATTCCCTGATATATGATTCGCAATTATATGCCGGAATGATAACTGAAAGAACAGGTTTCATCCTTTTATTATACCGCAAATGAGAGTGCGTCTGTTATAGTTATATAAAACAGACACAGGAGTGTAAAAATGGCAAAAGTCGTAGTCGGAATGTCGGGCGGTGTTGACAGCGCGGTCGCAGCGTACCTTCTCAAAAAAGAAGGCTATGAAGTTATCGGTCTGACCATCCGCACCTGGAATTCCGACGAAGGTTACAACAGGTGCTGTGAGATTGATGACGCGAGAGAGGTGTGCCGCACCCTTGATATCCCCTACCATGTGATGAATTGTGAGAACGCTTTTCGCGAGCATGTGACGGAGCCGTTCATCAGGAACTATCTGGAGGGCAGGACGCCCAACCCGTGTGTCGGCTGCAACCGCCACGTCAAGTGGAACAACATGATCTACCGTGCGGACGTGCTGCAGGCGGAGTACGTTGCGACGGGACACTACGCACACGTTTTAAAAAAGAACGGAAGGTACACCGTGAAGACCGCGGATCACGCTGAAAAGGACCAGACATACATGCTCTATCAGCTGACACAGGATCAGCTCAAAAGGACGCTGATGCCGCTCGGAGGGCTTGATAAAGAGAGTGTCCGCGCCATCGCTGCAGAAGCCGGGATACATATTGCGGGGAAGAAGGATTCGCAGGAGATATGTTTCGTGACCGACGGGAATTATGCTGATTATATTAATTCGCACGCTGACACTTCGTCTGTGCGCGAAGGCAGTTTTGTCGACATGGACGGCAACGTTCTCGGCAAGCACAAGGGCATCATCAACTACACGGTCGGCCAGCGCAAAGGTCTCGGCATAGCGCTTGGATTTCCCGCCTTTGTAAAGAAGATCGATGCCGGTAAAAACGAGATAACGCTGTGCGATGAGGCATCGGTTTTTGCAAATACTGTAACGTGCGGCGAGCTGAACTTTATGAGCATTCCGGCCCCTGCTGCAGGCGACGAAATACGGTCAAACGTAAAGATCCGCTACCATCACAAGGCGCAGAGCGCGTCAATGATGATAACGGACGAAGGTACACTTATTATTATTTTTGATGAACCCGTCAAAGCCCCCGCGCCCGGTCAGTCAGCCGTGTTCTACGACGATGACGGATGCGTTATGGGCGGCGGTATTATTCTTTCTTAGATGCCTGCTTTGAGTGATAGTCGTCGAGCGCATTCTTGATCGCTTCCTCGGCGAGGACCGAACAGTGCATCTTGTAATCCGGCAGTCCGTCAAGCGCCTCCGCAACAGCTTTGTTCGTAAGCTGCAGAGCCTCGTCAACGGGCTTGCCCTTAATAAGCTCCGTCGCCATCGAACTCGATGCGATCGCGCTGCCGCACCCGAACGTCTCGAACTTAACATCGGTGATGATGTCGTCGTCGATCTTGAGGTACATCTTCATTATGTCACCGCATTTTGCGTTGCCGACCTCGCCCACACCGTCAGCGTCCTCAATGACTCCGACGTTCCTCGGGTTCCTGAAATGATCCATTACTTTCTCGCTGTATAATGCCATATTTTCCTCCTTATAAAATGAACTGCTTTTTGCCCGAAGCCAGATCTCTCCAGACCGGCGAAAAGCCTCTCAGATACTCAACAACTTCCTTCACCGACCTGATGATATACTCGACATCCTCATCGGTAATATCGTCCTCGATCGACAGCCTCAGCGACCCGTGCGCAACATCGTGCACCCTGCCGATTGCCAAAAGCACATGACTCGGATCCAGCGACCCCGAAGTACACGCACTTCCCGACGAAGCCGCCACGCCCTTATCATCTAGCAACAGCAATAACGACTCACCCTCGATTCCCTCGAAACAGAAGTTCACGTTCCCGGGCAGTCTCCTCTCCGCATCACCATTCAGGATGCTGTGCGGGATCTCGTACAGGCCCTCGATCAGCCTGTCTCTCTTCGCCTTAAGCGAATCCGTATGCTCCTTTATTCCTCCGTTTGCCGCCTTCAGCGCAACTGCCATCGCCGCAATTCCAGGCACATTCTCCGTACCGGCTCTCTTGCCCTTCTCCTGGGCACCGCCCTCAATAAGATTAGCGATCTTTATCCCCTTTTTCACGTAAAGAAAACCTGTTCCCTTCGGCCCGTGAAACTTATGTCCCGAAGCCGACATCATGTCGATGTTATACTCCTTAACATCGATCGGCAGATGCCCGATTGCCTGCACCGCGTCAGTGTGGAAAAGCACGTTATGCTCTCTGCAAATTGCACCTATTTGTTTTATCGGCTGTATCGTTCCGATCTCGTTGTTCGCGAACATTATCGTGACAAGACAAGTATTATTCCCGATCGCCTTCTCAACTTCCTCCGGCGAAACAATCCCGTTCTCATGCACGTCCAGCAGCGTTACCTCAAACCCCTCGCTCTCCAGTTTCTTCAGCGTATGAAGAACCGCATGGTGCTCGAAAGCGGTCGACACGATATGCTTCTTCCCGTTCTTCTCCCCGATCTTCGCTGCGGAGATGATCGCCTGGTTATCCGCCTCACTTCCGCCCGACGTAAAAATGATCTCCCTAGGCTCCGCGTTGATTATTTCTGCTACATCCTCCCTCGCCTGTTCAAGCACTTCCTTTGCCGTCTGGCCGACTGTGTAGAGGCTCGAAGGATTGCCGAATTCTTCTTTTGAGATCTTTATGTAGGTGTTAAGCGCTTCTTCGCTTATTTTAGTTGTTGCTGCATTGTCTGCGTAAATCAAGGCTGTGGTCTCCTTTAGTTTTGTTACGGGCATTTTAACGCCATTTACCTACTGTGTCAATAGGTTATTGATTTACCCTATAACCCTGCGGTATAATGGGTGAAAGTTTGAATGCTCGGTTTCGAGCCCGGAGGCAAAACAATGATCTCAACAAAAGGAAGATACGCCCTGCGCGTAATGATAGACATAGCACAGAACAGCGACGGCGGATACATCCCTCTCAAGGATATCGCAGAGCGCCAGGAGATTTCCAAAAAGTATCTCGAAATAATAGTCAAAGACATGGTCGCCGGCGGCCTCCTCAAAGGCGCCAGCGGCAAAGGCGGCGGCTACAAACTCTGCCGCAAACCCGACAAATACTCCGTCGGCGAGATCCTCGAACTGATGGAGGGCTCCATGTCCTCCGTCGTCTGCCTCGCCGACAAAAAGTTCAAGTGCCCCCGCAAAAAATCCTGCGAGACTTTACCCATGTGGCAGGAGTACGATGAGATGGTACACGACTTTTTTTATGGGAAGAAGCTGAGCGATTTGATTTGATTTGATGGAGCGGGGCGGCGCAGACTAACGCGCAGAGTAAGTCCACTTAGTCAAACAATTAGTCTGCGGATAGAGCGCAGTGAGCATGCTCCGCCCGCCATTGTCTGACTTTTTGTCTGATTTTTAAATAAAGTCAGACAATTTTGCAGACAATTGCCGCCAGCCCAGGGCCCCCGCGCCCACTATCATTGCAATTTCTAAAAAACTTTCAATGTAAACGATTTTACACAGAGACTTACACAGAATAAAGCCCTGCAAGCGCAAGTTGTTTGCTTTGCCGGGTGCTTCATCTGCGTTCAAAGCAAGTGCAGTCTACAAAACTGTCTATAAAACCGCAAAAACACAGACAGTTACACAGACTATTCTGTGTAACTGTCTGACTAAACGCATTTACATGTACACTTTTGCAGACTGAAGCAGGAAAATCCGCAGCGCTAACAACCCGCAGCGCGAGCAACCAGCCAACCCGCCAAAAACCTCACTCGCCCTTCAGCGGCTTCAAACTTCTCTCCAAAATCCCCTTCATCTGCGCGATCGCCACGCCATAGTTAACTATCGGCACGCCCTGCTCGACGGCCAGGCTCATGCGGTGATCCATTTCTTTCGCGTTAAGCATGCAGGCGCCGCAATGAACGATAAGATCATAGCTGCTGAGGTCGCCCGGGAAATCGCCGCCCGACATAAACGAGAACTGCGGCTCGGCGCCGGTGTACTGGCGTATCATCTTAGGCAATTTTACCGTGCCGATGTCATTGCACTGGCGGTGATGCGTGCATCCCTCTGCAATAAGAACGCGGTCGCCGGTCTTAAGTTCAGAAAGCTTTCGCGCCCCAGACGTAAGCAGATCCAAATCGCCCTTATAACGAGCCATCAAAATAGAAAACGACGTTAAATCCACATCAGGAGGAACAATCGCCGCAACCTCCTCAAACGCCTGCGAATCAGTAATCACCAAACGCGGCGGCCGGGCCAACGAATTAAGTGTCAGAGAAAGCTCTGACGGCTGGCAGCACGCGAATGAACAGCCGCGGTCAAGTATATCCCGCATGACCTGCTGCTGCGGCAGGATGAGCCTGCCCTTGGGCGCGGACTCGTCGATCGGCACGACCAGAACAACCATGTCGCCGTCCGACAGCAGATCGGACACGAGGAAACTTCTCGTCTGCAGGCCCTTGCCAAACGACGCGATCATCTCCTTGAGCTCGGTCACGTTCTCGCCCGTCAGCGCGCTGACAAAAATGGAGTTGCCGGAAGCGGCGCCCGCACCGTGGCGGAGGTCCGACTTGTTGTACGCGATGATGTACGGAACCTTGCGGTTCTGGAAAATATTGATGAGCTCCTGATCCTCCGGGCTGATGCCCTCAAGGGCGCTGACGACCAGCACGGCGATGTCGATCTTATCGAGCATCCTCATCGTGCGCGAAATGCGCTTATCGCCAAGCTCACTGTTATCGTCAAGACCGGGGGTGTCGATCATCACTACGGGGCCCAAAGGAAGCAGCTCCATCGCTTTCGTGACCGGATCAGTCGTTGTGCCCTTGATCTCGGAAACTATGGAGATCTCCTGTCCCGTAACCCTGTTCATCAGGCTCGATTTGCCCGCGTTGCGCTTACCAAAAAAACCGATGTGTATTCTTTCCGAAGACGGTGTATCATTCAGGCCCATAGTATGCCTCCTTTATGTCTCCACAGACGCGCTGTCAAATCACGCTTGCGCGCTCAAGGAACTCTTAGAACCTGAAATCTCTCCTGTTCGAGTTCCTTATCTGCTCGATATTCTCTTTCGTAATATTCATTACTTTCTCGCGGGGGATCCTCTTAAGCTCCCTCTCTATCATCTCATATCCGAGCTTTTTTGTCTCCTCCGAAGCGTAATCTTCCAGATACTCGGCAAGCGTCATGAGCGCGTTGGGGTGGCAGCAGTTGAGGATCTGGCCGCTCTTGCAGAGTGCCATAAACCTGTCGCCCGTTCTGCCTTCCCTGTAGCATGCAGTGCAGAATGAAGGAATGTGATCGTTCTCCATGAGCCACTTAACGACCTCATCAAGAGTTCTCTGGTCGGATACGTCAAACTGCTCCGTATCGTGGGGACGCTCTTCTGTTGTGTAGCCTCCGACTGATGTTCTGGAGCCGCCGCTGATCTGGCTGATGCCGACTCTGAGCATCTTCTCTCTGACAGCCTGATTCTCACGTGTGGAGATGATCATACCGGTGTAAGGAACAGCGAGTCTGATGCACGCTGTGATCTTGACAAAAGTCTCGTCGTCGATGCCGTTGTCGAACTGGTCAGGGTCGATATCGTCTGCCTTCTTGACGCGGGGAACGCTGATCGTGTGGGGGCCGACGCCGTGAACTGCCTCGAGGTGCTCTGCGTGCATGAGGAGGCCGGCGAACTCGTATTTATAGAGCTCGAGACCAAACAAAACGCCAAGGCCGACATCGTCGATGCCCGCATCCATTGCGCGGTCGTGTGCCTCGGTGTGGTAGTTGTAATCGTGTTTCGGGCCAGTGGGGTGGAGCTTCAGGTAGCTCTCCTTGTGGTATGTCTCCTGGAAGAGGATGTATGTTCCGATGCCCGCATCCTTGAGCTTCTTGAAGTTCTCGACGGTCGTTGCCGCGATGTTGACGTTGACACGTCTGATGTCGCCGTTCTTGTGGTGTACGGAATAGATCGTCTTGATACACTCGAGAATGTACTCGATCGGGTTGTTTACGGGGTCCTCGCCGGCCTCGATCGCGAGACGCTTGTGACCCATATCCTGGAGCGCGATGACCTCCGCCCTGACCTCTTCCTGCGTCAGTTTCTTACGCGGGATCGTCTTGTTCTTCATATGGTAAGGGCAGTAGAGACAGCCGTTTACGCAGTAGTTGGAGAGGTACAGCGGCGCGAACATAACGATACGGTTGCCATAATACGCCATCTTGATCTCCTCGGCGATCTTGTAGATCTCCTGGATCTTCTCGGGGATCTCGCAGGCAAGGAGAACTGACGCCTCGCGGTGTGTGAGTCCCTTGCAGACATATCCCTTCTCGCCCTTTACGGGTCTTGCCTTGTCGAGGATCTGATCGATCAGCTCAACGTTGTTCTTATTTGCCTCCGCATACTCAAGCGTAGCGAGGATCTCCGCGTCATTGATAAACTCATCCGCGCAAAGTGATTTGGGGTCGTACTTGTACATATTTATTCCTTTCTGATGTCGCCTCTGTCGGTGACGATCTTAAAACCTATTCTTGTTATTCTGCCCTTAAGACAATTAACGCATTCCGCGGCCTCTTCGCCGGTGCAGATCTTATTGTCGTAAAGTTCATATTTCTTCCTCACCGAAACCGGTGACAGGTTCGGCATAATGACGTTCGCGCCTGCCAGTATGCCCTTCTCTCTTCCCATTCCGTCCGCCGTCCCGAGCGCTGTCGTTGCGGGCAGCAGGATGCGCGGGTAGATCAGCCTTATGATGCTCAGCAGATAGCACGTCAGTTCCGCTGATCCCGCCTCCTCATCTCGAAACGGGGTATCCTTGTGGGGAATGAACGGTCCTATTCCGCACATATCCGGTCTGAACTCCTCAATGAACTTCAGATCCTTCGCCATCTCGATCTCCGTCTGGTACGGCGAGCCCACCATGAAACCGCATCCGACCTGGTACCCGATCCGCCTGAGCGACCTCAGACATCTCATACGGTTCTCATAAGACATCTCCTGCGGATGAAGCTTCCCGTAGTGCTCTTTTGAAGCTGTCTCATGCCTCAGCAGATACCTGTCCGCGCCCGCATCAAAGAGCCTTTGATAACTCTCATCACTCCGCTCACCCATCGACAATGTAACCGCGCAGTCAGGGTGCCTCGACTTGATCTCTTTTATGATGCTCTCCAGTACTTCATCTGTAAAAAACGGATCTTCTCCGCCCTGCATAACAAAAGTCCTGAAACCGAGTTCATAACCGCTGTTTGCGCAAGCCAGTATTTCTTCCGGAGTCAGCCGGTACCTGTCGCAGTTCCTGTTGCTCCTTCTTATACCGCAGTAGATACAGTCGTTTCTGCAGATGTTTGACACCTCAATGAGACCTCTTATGAAGATCTCGTTTCCGTATATTTCTCTGCGTTTTGCGTCTGCAAGAGTTTTGAGTTTTTCCGCGTTTGCTTCGCTGTAATCTTTGATCAGTTGTGCGTATTCATTCTCCTCAAGCGAACCCGTGGAAGAGAGTTTTTGTATCAGTTCGTCAGTCCGCAACATTCGAATATGCTGTCTTGACTGTAACGTCAGCCAGATTTCCTATCTTGCCTGCAAGCGCTGCGATATCATCCTGGGGCGCATCGAGAACAACGCTGATGATGTTGATCTCTCTTTTGCGGTAAGGAATACCCATTCTTCCGATGATGAAATCACCGTAATCGTGAAGGATCGCATTAAGGCTCTCGGTATCTCCGTTTTTGCCGACGATTATGCTTATCACTGCAACACGTGTGTCCATAAAGACCTCCTGTAACTAAAAATGCCGTCCCGGAAAGGGAACGGCAAAAACGTAAATATAGTTATCGTTATTATATGCATCCCCTTTCCGTCAGTATCAGGCGATTGAAATGCCGTCAACTTCTTATCAGGTATGGGGATTATAACATATTAGTATATAAAACTCAAATGGAGCGTCAACGGCATTCACCGGCTTCAGTCCACTTTTATGTTGGCTATTGGCGGAGACGGAGGAGGTGGTGATGGCGGTGTTGTTGTTGGTGGTGGTGGCGGTAGCGGAACCGGTTTTGTTACACAAGCTGTTACACAAAAATCGATTTCAAACGCATTTTGTGTAACAAATGATTCTCGAAACATATAAGGATGATATCCCGCACTGCGCACAAGAGTACGTGAGCAAAAATTTACGCGGCAGACTTACCGCAGAAAGCTTTCTTCACCAGCGCATAAATAAAGTATCCAACCGCCGCACCCAGCGTATTAACTATCAGATCATCCACATCAGTCACTCTCCCCGGCGTAACCAGCTGCGTCAGCTCGATCGCCAGCGAGATCAGAAATCCCGCGAGCACTGTTTTGGGAAACGAATCAAACTTCTTAAACGACACAGGAACCAATATTCCCAACGGCACAAACAGGAGCAGATTGCCCAGTACATTCGTAACCGCGGAAGACGCCGCCCTGTAATCAAGAATGTTCACGAACGGAACAAGATTGATCGCCGGCTTCTGATAAAAATGCACACTAATAACAAGGTCAGTGAGCTCTTCCAGTGGAAAATAAACGAACCTTATGATCACCGCCAGATTAAAATATATCAGCAGGAGCAGCAGTTCTCTTTTAATATCAAACTTGCGCGTCACCAGAGCCGCAACAACTCTGAACAAAATCCACACAACGGCAAAGATCAGTTCCAGTTCCAAGAACGTAACAATCCTCACTCAACAAGCCCCCAGTCCTTCGTAACCGTATCGACCCAGCACATCTCCTCATTCCCGATCGGCCTTCCGTTCGAGAAAGTCGAGAACGTATCCGTCGACAAAAGACTGCCCTGCGACATAATAGACCTCACCGGCGTGTGACCGACCACCTGCAGATAATCAGGCGCAAAAATGCCCGCCTTGCGGAACCCGTCCTGCGGCCTCGTCCACAGAGGGCTCGTGCCCTCCCACAGGATATTATCGCTGCTCTCATTTATCGCGGCGATCACCGCGTCAACATCATCCCCGTAGTTTGGCAGCCAGTAATCGACAAACTCCCTAATAATACCTGCGTGCGAGAAGATAACATTATCAATTCGGTGAACCACCGCCAGATTGCCCGGCGCCACCGTCTCATCAAGGATACCCAAATACTCGCAAACGAGCCCCTCAGCCTCCTCCGAATAACCCGAATGCTCGTACTTGCCCCAGATATATGCAAGCTCATGATTCCCGTAACACCACAAAGTGTCCGGGTACCTCTTGGCAAAGGCGATCGCCTTCTTCAGCGTCTCCTCATAGAGCTCAAGATTGCTCTCGTGCCCCCAGTCATCCACCAGATCACCGACGCACACCGCGCGCTCACATTTGCCGCTCTCCAGAATCTCAATCGCCTGATCAAAGATCCATGGCTTCAGGTGAATATCCGGTATAACAAGTACTCTCATAAACCAACTCTTCCTTTAATCCAAAAGTCCCATTATGTACGCATCCGCCTCGTTCTGGAAATACTTCCCGAAAGTCGACTCCGCATTACTCTCCGGCGGCGCATCCGTCCCCAGATACTCCACATGCACCAGCTCCCTCGCCTGCGCATCGAAAATGAGCACCACGGTCGTCCTCGTCACCCTGTCCATGCCGCCCCAGTAGAAATCTTCCTCCACCAGCGCATTAAGAGCGCCCTCTATGATCAGATACCTGCACTCCTCCATCGAGTCCGCGAAAACATCCTCGCGCCCTGCAAAATGATAGACCTCGCTGTTCTCACAATACAACGGATAAAACCACGGAAGCTGCGCATCGTCCTCAGCAACATCGCCCTCATACCGCTTATAAAACACGATCGGCATCGCCGACGAAATAATAACATCATCCATCTCCGCCGTGAACTCGTCCGTCAGTTCTTTCTCTTTTGTCTTGTCCTTAAAGTCGATAACGTACCCGTCACCGTCTTCCCTAAACTCAAAGATCTCCCTGATCTGCGTGCCCTCGATTGGCGGCTCGACCGCCCCCGCATCCGCCAGTTTCCTGACCGCATCCTGGACGACCTCATTGCACCAGTCATTCTGCATCTCGCAAACCTGACTCCACGGAGCCCTCTCCCTGTCGAAAACGCTCTCCGTCGTTATGGCGCTCTCCTCTGAGGTGCAGGAAGTTAACACCAGCATTGCAGATATAGATAATGTAATTAATGTTTTCTTATTTATAATAGAGATCTTCATTAAAGTAAGTCCGCCTTTGTATGCCTCTTGAAATTCTATCACATATTTTGGGTGTTAGTGTCTACTTTTACGTTACCACTTCAAAACCCGCACCCGCTCCGCTGTTGTCGCAACAAAACGGACTAATTGTCGCAAATTTTCTAGCACAAAACTCCGAGAATTTGCGAATCGCAAATATATAGAAAACCGTCGCAGATTATCTGCGACAAAACCCATAAAAATCTGCGACGCGCACCGTCACCCACTCGCCCCAGCCCAACAAAAAACCTATTCTGCCCTGCCGGACAAAAGAGGTCAATAAACTGGGTGGAAATACAGGGGTCGAACCTATGCTTTCAGTGCCACAAACTGACGTGCTGCCGTTACACTAATAACCACATATCTGGCGTCGACACTCAGACTTGAACTGAGACACCGCTTGCGCGATTACTCACGGTTTAGCAAACCGCTGCCTTACCATTAGGCTTATGTCGACACATTATCAACCACTATCCCTTATACAGTCCTCGACGCTTACTTGACTATGTGCAATCCGGAAGCAATACCACGCGTCTGTTTTGTTAAGTAATGCTTTCCCGGATTGCATACGCAGGTGCGTTAACGAGTCTGTCCCTTACCAAAAAACTAAAATCAGCACCGAGGACTGAATCCGGGAAAGGTATTACGATCAAATTGGCAGTCGCAGCAGGATTCGAACCCGCACTATTCGGTCCGTAGCCGAAAGGTCTTCCCTTAGCCTATGCGACTAAATTGCGTCTGATCGGCCAGCCAACAAAAACAGATCAGACTGTGGTCCCGGTCGAGGGAATCGAACCCACTAGAGCTGTTAGGCAACGGATTTACAGTCCGCTCCGCCTCCTTAACGGATTACACCGGGATATCTTCTTGCGTGTGAAATCGCCACAAATTCACTACACAAAAACTGGCGGTCATACGGGGAGTTGAACCCCGGTCTTCCGGCTGACAACCGGACATAATTGCCGTTATACGATACGACCTTTTTGGTGAGAGCCATACTCCTTGCGGACTTCCGCAGGCGCGCTAACGTACACTTACGGTCTGCAGATACAAGACAGCGCGCCGAGGACTGTAGCAAGGAGTATGGATCTCAGTTGTCAATGTTCAGGAAGAAAAAAGGATCGCCCGTTTTTCTTCTGCCGGACGATCCTGATGTTCTTCATATTGTTTGTGCCTAAACAAAAGTCAGATCAAACATCGTAACCGTCCATTACGCTTACTGCTGTCACTGCGATAATCACGATGATCATTAGCGGAAGCAAAAGCGCATGCTGAAGCAGACGTTATATAAACGCGCTTGTTATAATTTGCAACGACTTTAACCAACATTGCTGTAGTCATAACTTTTACTCCCTTCATCGTTTTATAAAAATAGAGGCGCTGCACGATCCAAATACGAAACTATCGACTTGGATGTCGGACAGGCACCTCCTCCATCAGCCACAATTTACTACAGGCTCCGAACCTTGTCAACAACTTTTTTGCAACTGTTTTTTGAACACAGAATCCGCCTCAAACAGCCCTATTTATTAATTATGAATTAAGCAAACCAGTTCACAAAAAATCACGATTTTCTCATCCTCCGACGAAACTCTCCGCCCATTCCTTCAACGACTCAACCGACACCCTGTGCGGGAATCTCTTTCCTTCCTTCACGACAGCACCCGGAGCAAGAGACTGAATATTGCTGCTTGAGCTTCCCATTCCGGAACTGCCTGACGTCGCGAAAGGGACAACCACCTTGCCGCTAAGATCGTACGCCTCAACGAAAGTGTCGATGATCGACGGCTCTCTGTACCACCAGATCGGGAACCCGACAAAGACCACATCGTACTGTTCCATGTTTTCGCATACTGATGCGATTCCCGGCCTCGAAGACCTGTCGTTCATCTCGACTGAGCTGCGTGATTTTTTGCTCATCCAGTTCAGATCTGATTTCGTATAAGGGACTTCAGGAACGATCTCGAAAAGATCCGCTCCGACTGCCTCCGCGAGTTTCTCCGCAACACCCGCCGTCACACCGCTGGCACTGAAATGTGCAACTAAGATTTTCGACATAGTCATCACCGTCCTCTGGGTCTCCTGACATCAAAATCAGGAATGACATTTACGACTTGTTGGCAATTCGGATAATCTGTACATCCGAGGAAAGCAGGATATGCATGATAGTTTTCCTTTTTAGAAACTCTTAATACCATGCCTTTTCCACAGGCGGGGCATTTATGCATATACTCGCCCGAACATCTCATAAATCTTCTGAACAGCAAGATTTCAATCTTCGCACGTTTAGAGTTCATTATTTCCATTTCATTTTGGCCATGGAAATCTTTTAGAATTGTCGTATCTATCTCTATCTTATCCAGGTATTCATCGGGAATACCAACAGCATCCTCATCAGCATAAGAAGGGGTACTGCCGTATTTGTCATTAAAAATCAACTCCGCGTATATATCAGGAACACGACTAAGATCTATCTCTGAAAATGCATCAGGTACTGCATCATATAACTCATCTTTAATGTTTGCGGCAACTTGCATCATGTTTTGCAGTTTTCCGCAATAATCTTCAGGCAAACGATAGCCTCCAATACCCAGGTATTTCACTTTCTCGGGATTGTTAGGAGACAAATCGCTTACAGTTCCCATATAGCCAAGCTTGAGTACTTCATACATATCCTGTTTAACACCCCAGCCATAAAAATACATTTCGGCTAAGTGATACAGATACTTACACTGTTCTGCAGGATCTCCAAAATAACATGCATACCAATAATACGCAGCTGCCATGCTATAGTCTTTGTCTATAGTGTAATTATTCTTCTTGTCTTCCTGACCGTGAAAGTATATGCAGCCCAGGTTAAAACAAGCCCTTGCACTATGCTCCGCGTGAGCAGACATAAGGTAATACTTTACCGCATTTTTTAAATCATAATACCATGACCCAGGTGAATCAAGGGTTACTGCGGCCATATATATAACTGCGTTATTTTCCGAATACAAATAATTACTAAGTTCCAGCACAACTTTCAAAACAGAGTCTCTAATAATGCTATTCACTTCTTCGTCAGTAAATGACTCTTTGTTCATAGTATCTATCTTGTCAATTACCTCTTCAAAAACTTTTGTAGTAATCATCAAATCATCGTCAGATTTACATGAATTCACCAAAGGTTCAAAGATTCGAGATATCTGTTGCTGCGTTGCTTCTGTCATACTCTCACCTCCCTATAGAAGAAATATTAATAACTTCACCCTCATATTGTCAACGACACAACGCCCGCGCCGGCAAGGCTCCCCCACTCAATTATCATATAGAAATAACAACCATTTTTCCGTATAATCTAATCATCTGTTGGGAATGGGGTAAAATCTATGAAAAAGCGAAGAACCGGATTATTGTTACTGTCAACCTGTCTGTGCCTCTCAATGGCAATGACCGCGTCAATAACTGCGTGCACGGGTGAGGAAGAGACTCAGCCGGTCGAGACGACAGCCGGACCGAAGATCACGGATCTCGTGGTCGGCGGCACGTTTATGGGCGAGTACTATCAGAACGAGCGCGAGAGATATAAGGACGCTAAGAAGATCGAGTACGATGTCGAGTTCGCACCGGAGGCTGTTTATCACGAGTGGGTCTACAACTACACGGCAAAGCTTAACGGCGTTGAGATCGCCAGCGGAGAAGAGCAGGTCATGTCGTACAGCAACCATCTGACTGTCACTGTTTCGCAGAATGAGCCGTTTGATGATGGTGAGATCGAGATAACGGTGACGAGCGCAAAGGGAGACACGATCATCACGGGGACATGCCCCATTTTCAAGACACCGCCGCCGTCCATCGCAGATCTGTCAGGCGTCGTTGTAAACTCGTCTGAGACTGTTGAGCTGCCCGGCACCGAGCTGCAATTCACGCTGCCTGACGGCTTCACTCTGTCGGATAAGTACGAGACTGAAGAAGCAGATTACAATTCGCAGAGATTCCTGGATTCACTCATCCTTTATGCGGATTACGACTATGAAGAGATCATCGAGGATACGGGCGTGGATATGTACTCCGGATGCGGACTCAGTGTTGTGTACGAGGGTGAGTACGATATCGATGAGTTCCATTCCGAGAGCAAGGCGCGTGAGACATTCCAATCCGTCCAGGTCAAGTGCATCTCGTGGGGGATCGATTATGAGACGGACAGCATCGATTTCGAGATCGGTGATTATATCTGTCACGCCCACATTTTCAGAACGGTCCCGACTGAGGAAGTCCCGATCAGGCTCACGGCAGTTGTTGCGTTTGTCGGCGACAGCGACACCGTTTACAGGATCTCTGCAACCGGCGCGGAGGAAGACCTCGGGCAGATCGTGGTTGATGCGGTAAAGTAACTGCAAACAAGGGGGAACGATTTCCCCCTCATTTTTTATCCGACCACCAGTCCATCTCTTCCCTGCTGATCTCCTTCTTACTTACCAGCGTGTAATTCTCCGTCTCATACTCACATCGCATATGAACATATTCACGCTTGTCGTAATCATACTTCATTACCGGAACCGTCAGCGTGCTGCCGTCTTCAGAATATGTACAATACGAATCACTTGCATAGAATGACCTGGGAAGCGTGACCTTCTTTATCACTTCAAAAGTCCTGAGCGAAACAACATGGAAGTGCTTTCCCTGCTCCAGAACTGCCAGCTCGGATTCATCAGGCTTCACATCACCCGTAACCAGATTATGAAACCCCATGATCGGATCGAGACGTTTCTTTGTTTTCTTCTCCAGAAAGAGCACGCGTCCGGTCTTAACACCGATCACGAAATGGTCAGTTATGATCACACAGAACGCCTCGCCGTCGGGATCGATCACCCGTCGCCAGTGCCCTTTTGGAAGGTCGTGTTCTTTGATCGCCCACGGTGCATTTCGCGCCTCATTTTGAAGCCGCATCAAATCGAGTAAAAAGTCTACGCCGCTGTAATCGTTCATACAAAACTCCTTTATTGTTATCAGATCAGTTCATCAAAAGAAGCACTGTCGTCCACTCCGGCAGTCGGCCGGACCGGTGCCTCACCTTCGTCTTCGCTGACAAGGATCCTGCCAAAGGAATTCAGACGGCCATCTTTGTTTATGTCCTGGAGAACCTGGTAATCCTCAGGATAACCGCTTTCGACAATGCTCAGCTCGTCAATATATTTGTCGTGTGTCAGGTCGTAAGAATCGCCGTCCGGGGACCACGGGTCAGCACCACTAAGATCAAACTTGATGCAGGCATAATGAAATCTGAAACGGGGGTTAACATGGTTTCCGTAGTATCCGGTCTTATGTGAGTTAATCCTGACCCAGGAATTTCCGACGATTCCAAACGAAACCGGAACGAGTTGTGATGATTCGATCAGGATCACAAGATTGTCGTCATCGTCACTCACCGGATTCTGCGGGTCTCTTAATCTCTCCATCAGCAGCTCAACTGCCTCTTTATCTACGGTCATATCGCCACTGCCGTGACCTGATGTCTCGCTGATGATCCTGTCGATCCTGTCAGTTTTGTACCTGTCTCTATGAGATGCCGCATCGCATGCCAGCGCAATAACAGCCGCATCCCTTACGGCCTGTTCAAAACGCTCTCTGTTGTCATTGAGAAACGAAAGCAGCTTTCCTTCACTGACACAAGGATGTCCTTTCCTCAAAACATATGCCAGCTGCTCGTTCTTATTCCGCCTGTTCTCAGTCAGAGCAAAACCAAATCTTTTAGCAAAATCCACGTTGAGGAGCGCGTATGATTCCGAATGAGTAAACCCGTAAAGAAACCTGTTCTTCAGGAGCTTCTCCCTAAGCTCCTTGACGACAAGACGAAGATCTTTCCCCAACAAGCCATTAATTCTTTTTACCAATTGATACCTGTCTCCGCCCGACTTAAAGTAACGGAAAAGATCGGTATTCTCCAGACCGACAACCTCATCTGAATTCCTCTTCCGCTCGAAACTGTCGATCATATCCAACATCCTGTTATTAGTACTCATGAGAGGTTATAGATCTTCCTTCCTGCATTCTCGACGGCGAGCCTTGCGGTCTTTCTGCTGTTCTCGTGCTTGTCGTCAAACAGCGACAGGCCAATCGATATAAGATAATACTTTACGATCTGCTCAATGTTCTTCTGGAAATCGTCGCGGTTCCCCTTCTTGAAATAGCCATCCCTGAATCTGTAATAGCTCTTGATGAATCTCTTTTTGCAAGGCCACGTTGCAGCGATGGCGGAAAAGTATTCTTCGTGCAGATTCTTATCCAGCTTTTTGTCGTATTCCCTGCCCTCGAGAATGTCTATGATCTGGGCAACACCGGCAAACATCGGATGAAAAATACCGGAATACTTAAAGTCAAAGTTCTTCTTCCTCAAGCTGTAGATTTTTGCAAGATAACCGTCCAGATCCGAAACACTTCCCGTCACGAGTTTGGTGCCATACTTCGCCTGCAGGAAAGAATCCTCTGTCAGCGCGCGGTTGATAATGCTTGAAAATCCCGTGTCCTTGCCGAGGCCGACATCCGAGATAACATCGCCGATCTGCTCGGGTTCGATGTCCTCAGTAATCTCGAGATCCTCATATTCGTTCTGCTGATACGCGAGAAGAAGGGCGATAAACAGATAGTCCTTATAAAACTGTTTCTTTGCTTTGGTAAAATTATCCGGAAGAAACTCCATCATCTCATCGATCATCCTGTCAGCTTCCTTCTCACCGAAACCGTTCTCTCCGCGGAGGAAATGATAGACAACAAAATTGGTACCGTACATGCATGTCATGATCTCTCTGCATGCACGGTTAAAAGATCTGCATTCAATTACTATATTCTCGTCAAGTTCTTTCATAACCTGTTCCTTCCTGAACTCATATACTAAACTCATATATCAAAATGATTATATCACTGCAAAGAAAAATGCGGAAAAAATCCGCGTCAGGCATAATGCCCGGCGCGTCTTGTGCGGATCGCCTTGCGGATCTTCAGGATCCAGTGGACAATAAGGGCGATTGCCGCAAGAGCTAATATAACTATGAGGACCCATTTAATAATGGTGAAGATGTTTGTTATGAGCCAGTAGCCCAGGGCGATTATCAAACCGAAATAAATTAAGGTACCTAACCCATCCATTATTGCCTCGAAGAGCATCTTCAAACCACACACAACCATAATAGCAACGATCGCATACATTAAAGCGTTTATCATAAGAACATCCTCCGTTTCTCTTTTGTTGATGGTCTTATAATATAACTATATAATAATCCGCTGCGGAAATTATCCGCACGAACTACCGCACAGATTCTTCACATAACAGTTCTTACACTTATCACTTTTCCTCTTCGGAAAATCAGATGCACGTATACACCTTGCCGCTTCCACGACAGACTTCTTTGTTTCCTCGAGAGACTGCTTATCGACGAGCTCACCTTTATTGCCGGAGCCGTCCGGTTTATCCAGGTTGTATATCATCAGATAATCCGCCGGCACGCCGCTTGCTTCCTCATAACCGATCGCGTATATCTTCAGCTGTTCGGCATTCAGACATTGTTCGGCATCTTTCCCGGCAGACTTCAGGTCAATGACGGCTGTCTTGTCTTTTCCGGTTGTCAGATCCATCTTGCGGACCAGATCGATGCGGCCGTTAACGCTTATGCCCTCGCCCATTTCGATATTGATGTCCATCTCAGAAGCCACGATCTTGTCGGCATCATCCTTGTTCTGCTCAACATAGGCTTTCGCGCATCTTTTTGTATCCTCAAGAGCCCTTTCCAGCTGCGGCTTGATCGCGAACGGCAAAAATAGCGCATTCTCAGCGATCTCGTCGATCCGGCTGTCCGTCAAAGTCTCGCCTTTCATCCATGCGTTGTGTATGCGCATCATTATCTCGTGAATCATCTTTCCATAACCCTGAACGAGATCATAGGGCTGTACAAATCCGAACATATTCGAGATCTTAAATCTGTAAGGACAGTCGTAATAGTTGGACAGGATCGAGAAGTTCAGTGTGATCGGCAATAAGGTTTCTTCCGTCTCCGGCAGATGCTGCGTTCCGTAATTTACGCTGCCGTTAAACTTTTTAAGATAAGCTGACTCTTTGACTTCTGTCAGGAACTGAGATTCCTTTTCAGCGACTATTTTGCCGTAATACCTTACGCCGTAATCTTTTGCACAAGTTAAAAACAGGTATTTCTTGGCGCGGCTGACAGCGACGTAAAAGATCTTGCGTTCCGCTTCGACTCCGCCCTCATATCCGGCGTAATTCGGGATCCAGTTCTCTTTTATTACATCGATCGCGGAATAAACTTTGCCCTTCTTATCAAAAGGCTCCCCAGGGAATACCGACTGAACGAGTGCGGGAACAAACACCGCCGTGAACTCAAGTCCTTTGGACTGATGAACGGTCATTATGCGCACACCGTCTGCCTGAAGGTAAGGATTATCCTCCATTCCCTCGGGATACAGACCTTCAGCCACGTGTTCCATGTGTTTAATAAAATCTCTCAGTTTATATACGGGCGATTCCTTAAAGAAGATGCGTTCAAAGTCGGCAATTACCCTGCTGAACTTTCCCAGATTATACAGAACTCTTTCAACCTCTTCAGAAGGATCTTCAATTCCCACAATATTAAGCGCCGCTACAAAATCCAGATAGATCTGCTGCATGTTACAGTCATTACCGTATTTTCTCGTTTTCCAGTCAATAGAAGCAACCCGTTTTATTGCTTCATCAATGCAATCCTCCGAGATAAAACCTCCGACTGCAATCCATAGTTCTTTAAGCTTATCTGTCTGCTCTTTTTCTTTAGCTTTTTTATCCTCATCAGAAAGATTCGGATCATTCATATATCCGTTAACAAATTTCGGTTTTTCTGTTTCCCGGGAATCAACAGTCATTTTGCCGTTTTCATCAAAACCGAACTTTGCGGATGTTGTCGCAACATTTGAACTTTTCCTGTTTATACATATAGAGCGTGCCATCTTCTCATGAAGATATCGGAAGATTCCTAAAGAAGCTTTGTATTCATCCGTAGCAAACAGATGATTCATCCCCTCGATAACATAAGGAATCCCTTCCTCCTTAAATCTCGCAGCCAGCGCCTGCTGAAAATCCGTTGTGATTTCCCCATAGTAATTGCGTCCGCGTTTCCGCAAAAGAACCGCCATATCTTTATATGGAATTCCCAGGTCTCTGAGCTTATTTACACGCTCCGCAATAAAGGCAGCCTCTTTATCAAAATCAGAGAACTCAGCGTAAACCGTATCACCGTCTTCGTAATCAAGAGGCGTTTTGATATCTTCCGCACGGACCATGCGCTTATAACCGTCATCACCCTTATGTGAATCCGCGATTGCCGTCGCAGCAATATCGATCACGGCAGGGGTGCTGCGGAAGTTCCAATTCAGGTTCTTTGTCACAGCCTGAAACTTCTCTCTAAAACTGAGAATATTGCTCTCATCACTTCCCCTGAACTGATAGATCGTCTGATCCGCATCACCTACGACGCAGATATTTGCTTTGCCGTATTTGTAAAACAATTCCGTCAGATATTCCTGTGCGGGGTTTGTGTCCTGATACTCATCAATGATCAGGTACTTCACTTTCTCATAGACTTCCTGTGCAAAGTCACTCATCCTGCCCTGATTAGTATCAGAATCCGGATCCAGATTCTCTATCATCTCACGGATCAATCCCGAGAAATCGAAAAAGCAATTATCACGGAGGCATTTGTTATACGCCTTAAGATTCTCCAACGTCTCTTCATCCCACCTGCTGCGATATGTCTTATCGTGCCAGCAGTTGTTCAGTATAGCCATCAGAGAAGCATAATGATTGATCTTCTTATCGATCTTGTTATCACGGACATCCGTCTTATTCTCAAAGTCATATGTATAGTTCAGATTCCTGGCCTTATCGATCTTTGACCCAGCGAAACCGGTCTCTTCCTTCTTCTCAAAACGCTCAAGGAAGACCTTTGTCTGAATATCATCAAGTACCGAAAACTTGGTGTATTCATCCTTATACTCTTGAAGCATTTTTAAGCAAAACGCATCTATCGTACCGATGTACATCTGGGAGAAGCCGGTAGTGCTTCCAAGTATATCCTGCCCCAGCTTATATATTCTGCCTTTCAATTCAGCCGCTGCTTTTGTTGTAAATGTGATAGCGACAATATTAGCAGGATCCACACCGTGGTCAATAAGATTCAGGATCCTGTGGGTAATTGTTTTTGTTTTCCCGGCACCGGCACATGCAACGATCTCCAGATTCCTGTCAATGCACATAACGCAATCACACTGATCCGGAGTCAGATTTGCCAGTAATCCTTTATTTATTTCACTAATAGTCTTCATTGATAGTTATCGTTTATTTAAAACTTCGTCGATCAATTTGAACATTTCCCAAGTTGTTAACCTTAAGTCATGTTCAGTGTAATTTTTAAGTTGCTTCTTGAATGTCTCAAGATGCTGGTCATCGAATTCAATAAAGAAAATTTTATTTAACTCGGGAAGAGAGCAAGCGATGAAGCAGCGATTATCCCAGCTTAAATTTTTGGCAACACATTCTATAAAGTAATTTGGGACATTAAAATCAGAACCCTGATGATAAACAGTTTCTTCGTCAAAATCTACTCTATATCGGCGGTCTTCGAGAAAGTTCTTAACGATGAATTCAATTTCTTCAGTTGAGAATGATCTGCCTTCTTCTGTTAAAATGTAAACATTATTCATTAGATTATTCCTTTCAAAGATTCATTATTCTTCTAAATCCTCTATCTGATTATAGCATACTGCGCAGTGGACCAAAGTAAGAGCAGCCCCGGTAGTGCGGGGCTGCCCTCAAACGGAGGAGAAACGTAAAGGAGGCAAAAACGTTTCAAGATGCCAGCTTGTTCTGATCAGCCTTGGAGCTGCCTGCATCCTTGCGGTATACGGGCTCTCCGACCGAAGTAACCTCGACCAAGGCAATGGACGGACGTCCTTCCTTGTTGAGGAAGATCAGGCCCTTACAGATGACCTCTGAACCTACGGCAAGTTCATCTTCAAAATCACAGGGGATGACATCTTCTCCGATGAGCTTTGACGTCTTGACCTTATTCCTGTAATTCTTGAGGTCCATCTTGAGATCCCTTGTGGGATTGGAGGATACGAAGAACCTGCTCTTAGCAAAGGTTTCACCGTATGTAGTGAAGTTGTCGTACTTGCGACTGATCGAGACTTCCTTGAGGACCATCTCCCTGTAGGGTGAGTTCACATCTTCCTGATAAACGTTTTCGGAACCGTTCTCAGCCCATTCCCTGCGGAGCGCATTTCTGTTCTCGATCATCTTAGATGATACGGGAGACAGGAAGTGGCTGAAGGCTACCTTTCCTCTTACATAGAATGTCTCGTGTCCGCGGAGCTTGATGGTCGTACCATCCTTCAGTGTAATAGTTGTTGTAGAGTTCATAATGATGACTCCTTTCTGCCGTTCTCGGCGATTGAATTGTTTGATGGTTAGATAATATAACAACAAAATAATCATCTGCGGAAATTATCCGCACAACTAAAATTGCGCAAAGAATAATGCCGGGGAAATCCCCGGCATTATCATTCGAAAACATTATCCGCTATTAGAAAAGCTTAACTGACTTTCCAGCTTCGTCAAAGATCTTTCCTTCAGCAGCAACTACATAAACATTACCGCCGAGCTTAGCAGCCTTCTTCTCGATAGCCTTGTAGTCGATCTGCTTTCCATCGAACTCGAAAATGACCTTTCCAAGCTTCTTAGGAGCAGCCTTCTTAGCAGCGGGCTTCTTTGCTGCAGGCTTCTTAGCTGCTGCCTTCTTAGCAGCGGGCTTCTTTGCTGCAGGAGCTGCCTTCTTAGCAGCAGGAGCCTTCTTTACAGCAGGCTTCTTAGCTGCGGGTTTCTTCGCCGTTGTCTTCTTTGCGGGTGCCTTCTTTGCTGCTTCTGCCTTAGCGGGTGCAGCTACTTTTTTCTCGTCTGCCATAATAGAATCCTCCATGAATTTTATAGGTAGATAACTAGATTGTAATATTCTTTTAGATTACCGTCAATAAAACAAAATGGTTGCACCGGATTTCATTAGGTTTTTGAGGATAAGTATTATCACTTTTTTTCATGCTATAATCAAGCTATACATTCCACATTTAGCGAGGAACTATTCATATGAAAACATCGTTAGAAAGCTTTAGTAAAATGCTTGAGGATGCAGCTAAGATTGATATCGGTCCTCATCGTTCGAAGAACTTCTTTGAGATCTCACGCTATCCTCATTATGAAAATGTTGCATCTTCTATTCTTGCATTCTACTTTGACACAAATGAAGAACATGGATTGGGAGATCTATGGCTTAGAAGTCTGATTGAATGCTACCAGAATAATGCTCCCGATAAAGATCTGGATGACGTATATTCTTTATCATCATTTGAGACGGTCGCAAATGGAATACTGCGTGAGGATGTTACTCCTGACAGGAAAAGACTCGATATAATTATCCCAACACATAACGATTTTGTTGTTGCAATAGAGAACAAGATTTTTTCGGGTGTAAACAATCCGTTTGATTTATACAGTGAGAGGATCAATGATCAGTATGAACAATCGAACAAACTGGAAATACTGTTGTCACTTAAAACAGTCACTGATGCCTCTTCAAAAGGCATCGATAAATATGGAAACGAATACGATTTTATAAACATTACATATAAGGACCTGTTATTGTGTGTCCAGAAAAATATAGGTTCATATCTTTCTAACGCAAATGAAAAATGGTTGATTTATATGAACGAATTCATTAAAAACATCAATTCTCTGCAGGAGGGAAATATGGAAATTAATAAAGAATGGCAGTCATTTTTAGACGAGAACAGAACTCTGATTAGTGAGTACGAGAAGAAAATGCAAGACGATCAAAAGGCAAAAAGTAAACTCATAAATAATCTCAAAGATAAACTGCTGGATCGAATTGGAAACGAGAAGTCTCCTACTATACCAACTGTAATTAGTGTATTTGGCACACAGGGTTCTGATACACATACAAGTCTGGTAATAGAAATAAAAAGGAATAAAGAAGAAACACTGATTATTGAACCTTACTTTATAAATGCAGGCTGTGAATTTAAAGACTTTCAACACTTTGGAGTCCTTTATCTTACTGCGTGGGTCAGGCAGAGTAAGTTCCGCGAAGCCGGACTGGATATAATCAAAAATGCTCTGACAGGTAAAGGTATTACTTATACAGAGCGAGAAATAAAATCAAAGAATTGGAATTGGGGAAAATCAATCGAAACAGATAATTTCGATTTTAGTAAAGACGTAATAAAAGAGTCTGTGAATAAAAGTCTGTAAAAGTAATAAAGGCCTTCTTATGGTAAATTAAACCAAAGGAGGCCTTTAGCATGGCAAGAAAGAACAAAGAACCGGTACATCATGTACAGATGACGGAAGGAAAGCGCCAGATCATC
>JAILDX010000039.1 GCA_024688685.1 Saccharofermentans sp. | reverse complement strand
TACTCCTGTTTTATGTGAGTACGATATCCCGTCAGGTGAGACCCGCGAGGTTTATAAATGCAGCAAGGGAAATTACATAACGGGGTTCACCTATGCTTTAGGAAGCAATAAGATCTATCTGAGATACGGAAAGAGATTCTCCGGATTATTCGACTTTTATTGCCAGCCCAATTATACAACAGTTATAACAACAGACGGCCGCGATTATGAGCTGCATTCTTCCTTAATTGACGGATATAACCTGAACACTACAGGTATAGTAGTTTACTGACGCTTTTTCGGCTTCTGTCCTCGACGCGCTGTTATGAATCTACAAACCGTAAGTAGGCGTTAGCGCGTCTGCGGTAAGTCCGCCGCAAACGCGTCACTCTCCTATCAGCTGATCGCATCCCGTTATCAGGGATCCCGTTACCAGAGCGCATGCCATAAATACCGCTAATGTCTTTTTAAACATAATCATTACCTCGAAGAATTGTATATACTCTTAATACAATCGATGAGGCCCAGATGTTGCATATGAACGCAAATAATCATTAGTGAGATTAGGTCCATAAGTTAAATTGAAGTAGGCTCTATTTTGGCTTGAAAAAACAATTTGTAGGGAGTATCATTTAACTAAACATACGCAAAACATAAAGAAATGCGGAGGAATGGTATGCTATACTCTTATAAGGAAAGCATAAGCAAATATGGCAGCAAATATATGCTAAAGAAGGCCGTTGAGTCAGGTGAATTCTTTCGACAGGATGATGGAATTTACTCAGATGAGAAATATGTATCTGAGAAGTATGTTATAGCAGCCAAGTATCCCAAAGCAATATACACTTTGGATAGTGCATTCTATCATTACGGGCTTACTGATGTGATACCGGAGAAATACTATCTGGCTACCAACAGAGATGCGGCGAAGATTGGAGATGACCGTGTCGTTCAGGTATTTGAACGACGGGATTTACTTTCATTGGGTGTTATTACAATAGAGCATGACGGATGCAATATCAGCATTTATAACAGAGAGCGAATGCTCGTAGAACTTCTTCGTCATAAGAGCAAGCTTCCTTTTGATTACTACAAAGAAGTGTTGCTTAATTATCGTGAGATAATAGATGATCTTGATATCAGGCTGGTTCAGGATTATGTCTACGAAGTCCCCAAGTCTGCAAAAATAATGGAAACCCTTCAGCTGGAGGTTTTATGATCAATATTGATGCAATGATACGTAAAGAGATCGAGAACGGTTATGGTGCTGCCAATGCGCAGCAAGACAAAGAAAGTCAGAAGGGCAACCCAGGATCTTGGTGTGCATAACCGGTTGGATATTGAGCAGGAAGAGTATTGTTTTGATATTGCTTATGATGATGAAGGGGCGAGTTTGCTGATTAATACTAATGAGCAAATGATCTCTGAGAAGTTGAGATCGTTGTTAAGGCTCGGGACGCTCTCAACAAGATATAAAGATGTATTTGATGTATACTATCTGTGTCAGCAAGCAGATAAAGAGAGACTCTTGCAATGCTTATCAATATACATATTAGACGATCCTTCTATGAGAGAGAATAGTATGGGAGAAGTATATAAAAGAATCTCTATGGTGTTTAAAGACAGGATGTACTTGAATAACCTCAGGAGTCGTGATGCAAACTGGCTTGGTGAAGATGTTGATGTGGTGCTTAGCGGGATACTGGACTTCATAAGTTCTTTAGAAATACACTGAATAATAAATGGGGATTAAATTATGAAAGTCACAAATCTTATACTGCATATTATTATTATGATCGTGATGCTGCCCGATCTGATATTTATCGGCCTGAACTCTCTGGTGGGTTTACCGTATTTCAATTTTGTTGAGCTCATAATGGTAACAGTGATCGACCTGGTTTTTGGCGCAGCATTCTTAACGTCCACGGTCGGGGGAGTAATACAAGTAGCCAAATACAAAAAAACGAGCCCCAAAGTATACTTTAAACGTGTGCTGATCTCCCACGGTCTTTCCGCTTTGTCCTTTGCTATAGCGATCTGGTATTTAATAAGAATTAAACTCCACTCTTCTGTAGAAGGCTCCGGCTTTAGTATGGCTATTAATGTGGCAGGATTTATTCTGTGCCTTGCCGCAATAACTGTTAATCTGATAATAGGTTTAAAGAAGATCAAAAAGGCGGATGCAGTCGCGCTCGCGAGCGCAAATGCCCAGGCAGCAGCTCAGAGCAATCAGATCACATCGCGCCCTAAGTTCTGTTCTAACTGCGGAAAACCCACCGGCGAGACGGGAACTTTCTGCAACAATTGCGGAACGAGATTAGTGAAATAAATCAGGTCTCAATCTCCAGCCAAAATGCCGGACGCACCCCGTGGTCGTGATGGTTAAATGAGACAATGTGGCCGTGCCTGTAGATCTCGCCGATAGTGAGTACAACAGATGCGCGGTTATTAATGTAACCGGGTGACCTAAGCCACCACCAGTCACATTTGTCGACTGCTCTCTCGTCATCATTATCAAAATAAAGATCAGCTTCATCGCTGCTTAACAGGAAGATCTTGTCTTCCGTATCATTGCCGCCGTCAGCGATTCCCCAGGGATTCTCGTTGCCGGGATTGGTGTTTGTCACAGTTAAGATCTGCTCCTGCTCCGAAGCGCTGAATGCGGCATTGATAAAGTCCTCGTTGAGCCATTTTCTTATGCTGCAAGTCTCCCATGTAACATCAGTCATTTCAGTATTGTAGGGCTGCCAATCGAGAATATACCGACTTATAACAAGCATCCTGCCGTCTTCCTCTGACAGTATTATCCAATCAACAGGTTCGGGACCGTTGCTTTCGTCCTCGTCCTGTTCGTAGTGTCCGAAGGTTATGTAATTCCCGTGACGTACAGGGCCGGCAGGTTCAGTCTCCGCGTCCTCATGGCTGCCGCATGAACAACACGCTGTAAGCACTATTGCTGCTGTGAGCATAACTGCTAATATCTTCTTCATGTTTTATACCAGTTTGTCGAATCTCTCTTTATAGATCTTCTTATTGTTCTCGAAAAGGTTATTCCCCTCAGTATCGATAGACACGATGAGGGGGCCGAACTCCTTGACCTTCATGACCCACAATGCCTCAGGCATACCGAAATCCATCCATTCAACGTCGGTGATCTCCTCAACTTCCTGAGCAGCTACGACAGCGCATCCGCCGGGGAAAGCACAGTGGATCGCGCCAAACTTCTTACATGCCTCAGCCGTCTTGTCCATCATTCCGCCCTTTCCGATTATCAGACGGATGCCGGTCTTCTCGATAAACTCCGCTTCAGCCGATTCCATTCTTCTGCTTGTAGTAGGGCCGACGGATACCATGTACTGCTTGCCTTTCTCGTCTTTTCCGACGATAGGGCCTGCGTGGAAAATGGCGCCTTCCTTGAGGTCCAGCCTGTCCGGCATCCTGTTGTCGATAACGACTCTTTTGTGGCCGCTGTCACGGCATGTGGCGAGGGTGCCTGTCAGATAAACGGTATCTCCGATCTTCAGATCCTTGATCTGATCAAACGAAATAGGTGTAGTCAAAACTTTCTTCATGTCTCAGCCCTCCAGTCTCTTGTGCGAAACAAACTCGGTGGAAAGATCATCGTGTATGATGATGTCTCCTCTTCGTGTGGCCCAGCATCCTGTGGTGATGCCTACACCGAGCGTGGCGGGGTGGTGAGCGGCTGCCTCGATGTTTACGTTAAGTACAGTTCTGGATCCGCCAAAGCCGAGCGGAGCGATTCCCAGTGAGTCGAGGCCTTCCCGGATCTCCTTTTCGAGAGCGGCGACCTCAGGGTACTCGGAGTGAGTTCCGATAGGTCTCAGAAGAGCCTTCTTTGAGAGCATGGCTGATGTTGCGGCACATGTTCCGAGTCCGATACCGATACAAAGCGGAGGGCACGCATTTACGCCCCAGTCCAGGATTGTCTGATACACAAACTTTTTCACGCCTTCGACGCCTTCGAGCGGCATCAGCACCTTGCTCCTTCCGGGCAGTGAGCATCCGCCGCCGGCCATGTAGAGACGCACGCGGAGGTCGGAACTGTTCGGTATTATGTCGTACTCGAAATAGGGTGCTCCGTAGCCGACATTGTCGCCTGTATTATGCTCGCCCAGCGGCTCAACAACGTTAGGGCGGAGAGGTGTCTCCAGAGTAGCTTTGCGCGCGCCCTCGGTAATGATCTCCTTAAGCTCATTTATATACGGAAAACCGGTTCCGACATCAACGAAATACTGAAGGACACCTGTATCCTGGCAGAGCGGCCTGTGGAGCTCCTTAGCCAGATCAATGTCTTTGATCATGCACTCATACATCGTCTTCGCATGAGGTATAGTCTCTTCTTCAGCTAATTCTCTTATTCTCTTCTCAACATCATCTGCAAGATAGATTCCGGTTGTAGCAGTAAAATCCTGAATGATACTGATCAACTGTTGTTTCTTACTGTCTTCCATCTTAACCTCCATTGTGTGTCAATATTAACAAGTATAACAGACTGCTGATACAATATAATTACATAATTTTCTGACACAGGAGGTGCATCATGGGCAAATTATTACTCACCGGCGTCGATGGCAATCTTGGAGCGGAAGCTGCTAAGGTCCTGATGGAACTTGAGGACAAGATGACGATGTCGCTAAATTTGTCGCTGCCGAGCGTGATTTAGAGACATAATCAGCGACATCGGATTTAAAACAGAACCAGGTACAATATGATCAACATAAGAATTGCAACACCAGACGACATTAACTACTTGATGAGCAGCAGGCTCGAGATGCTCAAGGTTGTGAACGACCTGCCGGAGGATTACGAGTTTTCTGATGAGATTGTAGCCGAAAGCTACGATTACTTCCTGAACGGTGACCACTTAACCGTCCTCGCTTTTGACGGCGGCGAGCTCATCGGCTGCGCGTCGATGAGCTTTATCCGCATCATGCCGACATTTGGCCACCCCACAGGAAAGCGCGCCCACCTTATGAACGTTTATACAAGACGCGAATATCGCCGCCAGGGCATCGCCCACAAGATGGTGGAGCTTCTGATAGGGGAGACGTGGAAGCGGGGCGCTACAGAGATAAGTCTTGATGCAACTAAATTAGGACGGCTGCTCTACGAGAGCTTGGGGTTTACGGATTCAACAGAGTATATGGTGTTGACACTTAACCGCTAATCCCGCTCTCCTCTTCAAACCGCTCCATAAACTCTTCATGAAAAGCATGTCTGGGATCTGCCATTTCGATGGCCTTTGCGGTATATAATCCGTCTTTGAGATGCAGCAGTTTCTCGCGAAAATGATCGATGCCGCCCTCCAGGGGCCTGCCGTGTTTGCCGCCGTACGCGAAAGTGCGGGCAATCCCGATGGCGCCCATTGCGTCCAGTCTGTCTGCGTCGCGGACGATCTTTCCTTCAAGTGAATCCGGATCTTTATCGCGGTTTTTGCTGAATGAGACCGAGTTGATTATGCTCACGATAAATGCAATTCTTCCATCATCGACGCCCTGCGATCTGAGAAATGAAGCAGCATTCGCGTTGCCTTCTGTATCAAACAGTTTGTGATCGTCGGCGTCGTGCAGGAGTGCGGCGAGCGCGACTGTTTCGATGTCGCAGGAAGGCTCCGTCTCAGCGATCGTCAGTGCATTCGAATATACCCGCAGACTGTGATTGAGATCGTGTCCGTCGGAGTTGTCTAGAAAAAGCTCTTTTATGTATTCCCTGGCATTTTGGATCAGCTGGTCATTCATAAATGTTTCCCCCAACAAATTGTATCATACGGTTATAATAATACTCATAGTCCGTGCCGGGAAAAGGAGAATGGAAATGGATATCTGGGAACAGTTATACGAGAAGGCAAAAGCTGAATATCATCCGGAGGATGTTTCGCCGTTTGTTATGGCGCATCATGTTGTTTGTGCGGTGGAGGCCGAGAATGGCGAGATCTTCACGGGCTTCTGCATCGAAGGTTGCAGCGGGGTCATGAACCTGTGCGCCGAAAGAGTGGCTGCGCTCAATATGTACGTGAACAGCGGGCAGACGGTTATCAAGAGGCTGATTGCTTTTCGCGATGAGCCGCCCAGAGGCAACGTTGAAGGCAGCGGCATGCCGTGCGGCGCGTGCAGGGAGTTCCTGATGCAGCTGTCCTACGAGAACCGCAATATGGAGATCATGACCGACTACGCGACACGCAAGACTGTGACGCTTGAGGAGCTTATGCCGGGATGGTGGGGGCTTAGAAGGTACGAGACGGGGGAGGATTCCTGATCTTTCATATGTGGCCATACAAGAATCACAGCGAGAAGGATTATTACAAGACAATCGCATTCATTGAAGAATATGTGCTGACTTTGGGTGCGGTTTTTGTATGCACAAAAAGTGAGAGGTTTACAACAGCATCCGGGGATGACATCATATTGGAAAAACTGGATATGAATGTGTTCAGGTATAAAGATGAATACTTTTGGATAGAACACCATTTCCTGCCGGATAGTCCATACATAGTGCTCTCTTTTGGCGATACTATAGATAGCATTTTTGATGATGCAGAACCGTTCCCATATAACCTGAGTGAGGATGAGATCAAAGCAGAGGTTAGATGTTCTTTGGGAATTGATAGGTAAATAGATGTTATGACAGTTGCGTGAGTTCTTGTTGTGTCTTTGATGCTGAGCATGTTATATCAGTTATCAGTTCAGAATTGTTACACAAGCTGTTACACAAAAAACTATTTCAGACGAGTTTTTGCGTAACAGTTAAGTAAGCGCATCAAGCGCAGCAAGTTCATCAAGTGCTTATGTTGAATAACTTCACCTTAAAAGCTATTATCGTATATATACTTATCCGGAGAAAACCAATGCTTAAAAAACAAGACATAACAACATTTTTAGAAACCAACGGCATCAGACACGACGACAAGGTCGTTGTTCACGCATCACTTCGCTCTGTCGGACCGATTGAGGACGGCGCGGACGGATTGATCGACGCGATGTGCGCATATTTGAATGAGGGGCTGCTTATTATTCCGACACATACATGGGATGAAGTCACAAGAGATAATCCTTTTTACGATGTCAGGACATCGGTTCCCTGTATTGGCACGCTCGCGACAGTTGCTTTTAAGCGCGCGGATGGTGTCAGATCGCTGCACCCCACACACTCTGTCGTGGCATTTGGTAAGGGTGCGGCTGATTTCGTTAAGGGAGAAGAAAAGTGCGGTTCGCCGGCTCCCGTCAATTCCTGCCTGAGCAGGTTATATGAGGAAGGTGGAAAGGTGCTTCTGATCGGTGTCGGACACGAGCGTAATACTTACCTTCATTCAGTTGATGAGCGGCTCGGAATACCTGACCGTTTGAATCAGGATCCATTCGTGATCACTATAAAAGATTATGATGGCAGCACCATTCAGTCACCGCCGTTTCACACGCATTTCACAGCGGCGTCTGACCAGTGCGTTTCGGAGTATTATCCGAACTATAAGGAAGCGCTTGAATACACTGGCGCAGTAAAGTACGCAAAGCTGGGGAATGCTCTCGTGTATATTTGCGATGCGAGAGGCATGACGGATACTGTAAAACGATTGTGGGAGAAAACTGATCACGATCTTTGTATCAGGAAGGAAGAGATCCCGAGAGAGTATTACACATAACGGAGGGTAACATGAGCAAGAGAATCATATGCTTTGGCGACTCAAATACATGGGGGTATGATCCCGTAAAAGGTTGCCGTTACGATGAGAATACAAGATGGCCCTTGGTGCTGCAAAAGCTGCTGGGGGATGAATATCTGATCATTGAGGAAGGGCAGAATGGCAGGACGATCGCCAATGCCGATCCGTGGGAGTGGAGCTGCAAATGCGGTATGGATTATATCCTTCCGATGGTGGAGAGCCATAATCCGTTTGATCTGCTGATCATCATGCTGGGATCCAACGACCTCAAAGCCAAGTTCCATCTTCCGGCGGGGGATATTGCCGGCAGCCTGCAAAATATGTTGATGAAGACAAGGAGCTTTCTGCAGTATCAGTGCGGCATTCAGCCCAAGATACTTATCGTCGCCCCGCCTCATCTGGGTGATAATCTGGCGGAGTCCCCTTTCGCGCCATTCTTCGAAACGGATACCGCGGTCGAGAATTCCAAGCAGCTTGCACACTGGTACGAGATGGTGGCAAAGCAGTTTGACTGCGGGTTTATGGATGCTTCCACCGTCTGCCAGCCCGGCGAAAAGGACAGCCTCCATCTTTCGGAGGAGGGGCATAAAGACCTGGCGGAGGGAATATACCGCAGGATTCGTGAGATGGGTTTGTAATTTAGGGATCTTTTGTCTTTGTTTCTCGTTGAAAAGTTCCCTAAAATGATTGAAATATGGAGAATTTGCTCATGGATGAAATTGAGATTAAGCTGGATGAGGCCGATAAAAACGCTGCGGCTGATGATGCACGAATGCCACATGGTGAAGTGTTTGGTAAACTAAAAGAACAGTTGAACAACCAATGTGAAAGTGCTCGGAACAAAGGAAAAATATGAAACTATTCATCGTCTATTGTCATCCGTCAGAGAACTCTTTTACCCGGAACATGCTAAACGCGTTTGTCCGGGGAATAACTGATTCCGGCAACGAGTGCATCATATCGGATCTTTATAAGATGAACTTTGATCCGGTCATGACTGAGCAGGAATACCTGAGAGATGCGTTCTATAAGAACACGCCATATGTGGCTGAAGACGTTCTTGCTGAGCAGGAGAAGATCAATTCGGCTGATGCGATCGCGTTTGTTTATCCCGTATTCTGGACGGAGGCTCCTGCGAGGCTGGTGGGCTGGTTTGACAGAGTGTGGTCGTACGGCTTTGCTTACGGCGACAAGACAATGAAAGAGCTTGATAAGGCGATGATCCTGTGTTCGGCAGGTAACCCGCTGGAGAGACTCGAGGAGTTCGGGCTCATGGACAGCATGAAGAAGGTCATGTTCGGGGACAGGCTTTTCGGGCGCGCCAAAGAGATGGAGTTTGTCGTGTTTGACAGCACCTCCAGGGAGAAGGCAGAGCGAGAGGATAACTGGGAGAGCAACCTGCAGAAGGCTTATGAGAAGGGCCTGCATTTCTTCGACTACGCAGGGGAATAGCGGGAAACAGCGGGAGTAAATATGGGTAAGAATTACTTTCAGGCGATTCCGATAAAAGAATCATACGATAAAAAGCTCATCAGCTTTACGTCTTCGCTGGGAGCGGCGATAGGCAAGGGGGAGACGATACCGTTTGCAGATAATGACCTGACTTATACGCTCGATCTGCAGCACGAACGCATAAAGGAAAAGAATATCGATTTCGATTACCAGGTATATAAGAGAACTCAGGAATCTCGTATAGGGAACACGTTCTACGATGTCGAGGACTGGGCAGACGAGCATTATTCAAGCACCGTGGGCTTTGCTTCTCTTGGCGTAAGAAGGCAGGTCAGGAAGAACGGCAGTGTGCTCTACAGGGATACTCTGAGACACGTATTCTACGGGATAGTTACTGATGTCTCGGGAGAGCATCCGGACACCGAGATCCACATCTGCCCGAACTGCGGCGCTGACAGCACGATAGAAGAGCTTCAGAACGGCTGCCCTTACTGCGGCACACAGTACAAGATGGACGATCTTTTCCCGAAGATCACAAGCTACTATTTCTTCGATCAGCTGCGCATAACAAAGAGGCAGTTGCTGATAGGATGGCCCGTGTGTTCGCTCATCTGTGCGCTTATAGGACTCGTGATATTACCTTTTCTTAAAGACGTTCCAAGGCTCTCCGAGATGATTAACAGATTTATCATGAACGACATACGTACAGCCATAATCTACGGCATCGTAGCGGCCCTTGGATACGGATTCTTTTTGTTCCTGTTTGCCCATCTGCTCCTTAAGATCGTCCAGGCGGTCATTGACTTGGACAGGATGGGAACTGCGGCGTCGAGGGAACGTTTCGAGCTCAGGATGAAGAAGATAACGCCGGAGTTCTCGTACGAGTATTTTAAATGCAAGGCAATCTCGCTTATAAAGACGGCTGTTTATTCCAAGGACGAGAGTGAGCTGCTTTGCTACATCGGCGGGCCGCTTCCTGCGGAGTTCAAGGACATTATCGATCTGAACTATGCGGGGACCTTCGGACTGAAGGGATTCAGCGAGGAAGAGGGGATGGTCGCGGTTGAGACCAGATCCTATTTCGATGTGCTGTCGATCAGGGACGACAAAGTCAGTTATACGCATCCTGTTATCAGTGCAACCTTCCGGAGGAGGACAGACATACCAGTTAATATGTCCTTTTCGATGACGAGGGTTCAGTGCCCTTCGTGTGGCGCGAGCTTCAATCCGGTGAAGAATAAGTTCTGTCCAAGCTGCGGAAATGAGTACGAACTGATCACCGATGACTGGGTACTGGCTGAGCTGAAAATGATATGAGAGACCTTGAAAATGCCTGTAAATTAAGGGTTGCATCCGCCGGTTCAAATATCCTGAACGGCGGGGAATACGGCATTGAGGCGAGCATTATAACCACCGCTGTACTGGCGGCTTGTCTGGCAATGATCTATGCATTCTCGAGGGCGGAATCAAAGAAGACATACATAAAAACGCTAAAAGCAGTATCAGGTACATAAGACAATTTAGTACATATGCACAACCGCTCATATGTTTACAGTTAGCCGATGCTAACATAAAATACACACGTAAACAGTTGAACAAATATTCATATGTCGAGGTGTATATGTCAGATAAGGTATTCTTAACGGTCAAGGATCTCTGCAAGTCCTATGGTGAGGGCGGCTCCTATACCCAGGTTTTAAAAAGTGTCAGCGTCAAGGTCTATAAGGGCGAGATGTGTGTAATCCAAGGTACATCCGGATCAGGAAAGTCCACACTCCTGAACTGTATCGGAGGGCTTGATACCATAGATTCGGGCAACGTAAGTGTTGACGGAACCTTAGTGGAGAGCCTCAAGGGCGAGAAGCTTGGCGATTACAGAAGAGATAATCTGGGCTTCATTTTCCAGTTCTACAATCTGGTCCCTAATCTCACAGTAAGGGAGAATATTCAGGTGTGTGAATACCTGTCAAAGTCTCCCCTTAAGATGGATGAACTTATCAATGTTCTTGGCCTTACTGAGCATCAGAACAAGTTCCCTTCACAGCTGTCGGGCGGTCAGCAGCAGCGCTGCGCCATCGCGAGAGCACTTGTTAAGAACCCGAAGGTCCTGCTCTGCGATGAGCCCACGGGTGCGCTGGATTCAAAGACATCAAGAGATATCCTTGTTCTTCTCGAGAGGATCAATGAGGAATACGGCACAACGATGCTTATCGTAACCCACAACAATTCGATCAAGAACATGGTCGATCACGTCATATATCTGAAGGACGGCGAGATCAGCAAGGATTACTACAACAAGGTAAAGACGCCGGCTTCAGAACTGGAGGATCTCTGATATGGGGTGGATTCTTTTTAAAAGGGCGCTCCGTGATCTGAAAGCAGGCTGGGCAAGATATATCGCACTATCGCTGCTTATCATCTTCTCGATATATATCGTTACGAGCCTGATGGGTGCAGCGGTAACCGTAATCGATTATACAGAGATCAGAGACAGGGAGCTTTGCCGCGAGGATGGCGAGTTTTCTGTTTTTGTTCCTTTGCGTGATGATGAACTCAAAGAGATAACTGATAAAGGCGTCTCAGTCGAGGCGATGTTCTATGCGGATTACGCAATAAACCAGGATCAGATATTAAGAGTTTTTAAGGTAAGAGAGAATATAAACAAGATATCTCTTATTGAGGGCAGTCTTCCTGCAGCCGATAATGAAGCCGTGATCGAGAGACGTTATTCTGAAGTCAATAACGTCAAAATCGGTGACACAGTTAAGATCGGTGAGAAGGAGTTCATCGTAAAGGGAATCGGTGCTGTGCCGGACTACAACACGGTAATCAAAAAACTGTCAGATACGACTGTGGACAGTAAGTCTTTCGGACTGCTCTTTGTTACTCCTGATGCATATGAAGATCTATATTTCTCAGGCTGTTCATTGTCTTCGCAGGAATACTATTACGCATATCTTCTTAATGGCGCGATGAGCGATGATGAGCTTAAGAACATCCTTGAAGATAGTGAATTTGATGTTAACAATGTCGATGATGAATACTTCAGGGAATACTGGGAAAGGATGACAGACCGCAAAGACGAACTTCTTGAAGGTATCGATGAACTGAAGGACGGCGCGGATGAACTGGCTGACGGTGCCGAGGAACTGCGCGACGGAATAAGCGAGTTCCACGATGGAATGACTGAACTTCACGATGCAGTTCCTAATCTTACTGACGGTATTGCCGCACTGGATGACGGTGCTGCCGGCCTCGAGAATGGTGTCAGGTCATATACCTCAGGAGTAGGTTCTGTCGCATCCGGAGCATCCGCTCTTTCCAGCGGAGCGTCAAGTCTGGCGGACGGAACAAGTCAGCTTAATTCAGGTGCTTCACAGTATGCTGCCGGTATAGGAGAATTCGCTGCATCTGCAGAGGCGATGGCGCAGAGCGAGGACCCTTATGTTGCAGCTGTTGCAGCAGGCTTTGCAGGCCCTGCAAACGATCTTGCAACAGGATATACTCAGATACAATCAGGAGTATCGGGAGTCAATTCGGGCGCTGCTTCTCTTCGCGACGGTGCAAGCCAGCTGTATTCAGGGGTCAGTACACTTAACTCAAATAGTCAGTCATTAAGAAACGGCGCATCGGCTCTCCATAACGGAACGTCTGAACTGCGTGAAGGGACGGTAGAGTTTGCTGACGGCGTGAATGAGCTGTATGACGGATCCGGTGAGATAAACGACGGTGCAAATGAACTCGCGGACGGTGCGAGAGAGCTTGCGGACGGTGTCGGCGAATTCTCTGATGAGGCAAATGATCTCATCGATGAAGTCTTTAATATCAACGTCTCAAATCTGATGCTTTTCCTGAAACATGAAGATAATCCGAGGATCGATTCGGCTGCCGATGACGTTCAGATCAATTATTCGGCAAGCATCATCTTCGGCATTCTTCTCGTAATGCTCTTCGCATATGTTATCTCTGTATTTATCGTTCACATGATCGATCAGGAGAGCTCGGTTATAGGTGCTCTCTATTCAATGGGTTTAAAGAGGAGAACGCTTACATTAAGTTATGTTGCTGTACCAGTTATCGTAACATTCATATCGGGTGTCATTGGCACACTTATCGCAGTGCTCACACCTGCTGGAATTCCCGCACAGTTAGCTGATACTCTGGGTTATTACTCAATGCCTGCGCTGGAGGTCGAAGTAACGCCGTCAATTCTTATCTATGGCCTTGTTGTGCCTCCGGTTACAGCGTTTATAGTCAATGTGCTCGTTGTCCGCAAAAGGCTTAAGAATACTCCGCTTGCGCTGCTGCGCAACGAGAAAAAGGCTGTTCACGGAAAGGAGTTCAAGGTTAAGGGTCTCAAGTTTATCAGCATGTTCAGACTGAGGCAGATGATCCGTGAAGTCCGCGCCGGCCTTACTGTTATTTTGGGAATGTTCATGAGCCTTCTTGTCGCATTTATGGCACTCAATACATTTGTTTACTGTAACAAGGTCAAAGAATATAACGTTGACCAGACTAAATATGAGTTCATGTACAGCTACAAGTATCCTACCGAAGAAGTTCCTGAAGGCGGATATGAGGCTGTTGCAGAGGGCTTGCGAAAGGAGATATACGGATACACATTTGATGTCACTATGATGGGCATTACGCAGGATAATCCGTTCTTCGATACAGGAGATCTTCCTGACAATGATACTGATATTGTATTAAGCTCCGCAGTCGCAAATAAATACAACCTTTCAGTCGGTGATGTGTTCACATTGCAGGACGAGAACGGTGACAGATTCTATGCGTTCAGAGTTTATAGGATATTCGATTATTCCGCATCGCTTCTTGTCTTTATGGACATTGACAGATGCCGCGATTTCTTCGGGGAGGATGACGATTATTTCAATGTCGTTTTCTCTGATCACGAACTCGAAATAGACAGCGGAAGACTCTACTCAACGGTTTCGAAAGCGGATATCGAGAAATCCGCCGGCATCTATGTCGATATGATGGGAACGATGATAATCACGATGTCTGTTGCGTCCTCAATGATCTTCTTAGTCGTTATGTACCTCATGATCAAGATGATGATCGACAGATCCGCATTTAACATCTCGCTCATCAAGATATTCGGATTCCGTAAAAGGGAAGTTCGCAGGATGTATCTGGACGGCAACTTCTTTATGGTCCTGATAGGTTCGCTTGTTGTAATACCTCTGTGTAAATCGATCATGGACTACATCTATCCGAGGTATCTGGTAAGCAATGTGGGAGTTGGGATCAAGCCTACATACTCACTTGAAATATATCTGATAATCTTTGCCGTGATCATTGGTCTGTACCTGCTCATCAATTTTGTGCTTACAGGAAGACTTAGAAAGATCACACCGGCGGTAGTTCTTAAGAACAGGGAGTAATTATGGTAATAAGCAGGATCATTCTTGACGGAATTGCGATGAGCCTTTTGGCTGGAATTATAACGGTGGGAATCGTAAACCTGATGCACCTGATCTTTGGATAAAAGGTTGATATTATGAATAAGTATAACGACATAGGAATCAGCAAAGAACTTGACTGGGACAGGATAGCACATCTGTTTAAACTGGGAATTGTTGCGGCACTGATGGGCCTTGCAGGCGACCTTGTCTTAGGATGGGGTGTTACAGACAGTTCGCTTTCCGGAATCGATCAGTATTTTTCCAGATATCTCACTGTGTCCGACGGCAGGATCGCAGCGTCCGCATTATTAGGACTTATCGGTATCCCTATTGAATGTCTTTGCTATTTCGGTATATACAGACTGATTGCAAACCGCAGCGAGAAGCTTGCACACACATACAGGAGCGGGCTTCTCGGAATGCTTGCATTCGGAAGCTTTTGTCATGTTGTCTGCTGCGCAACAGTATATCACCTTAATGCTATTCACAGACTTGATCCTTCGGCCTCATCTGAAGGAGCCATTAAGTTCGCTCTTTATTTTCTTTTGCCTGTAACGGCCATATTCCTTGTATTTTTCCTTATTACGACAGTTGTGCAGATCATAGCGTTCTCTAAGGGTTACACACCTTTCCCTAAGTGGTGCTGGATCTTCTCAATAGCAGCCGGAATCATAGTCGTAGTTGTAACAAGGTTTTTCGGAAACAGCGAGGCTGCTAATGCAATCGGTACGGGATGGATAAGCATAGGTAATCTCTGGACTTTCTCGGGTCTTCTGATAATGATGAATAAGATCAGAGGAGAAAAAGTCATATGAAAAACTTTAAAAAAGAAGGTCAGAGATTACCGTTATTCGGAATAGGTCCGTTTCTTATTTACGGAATATCTTTAATGTCTATAGCAGGTCTTATAATGTCGGGAAATATCTTAAGTTCAGGTCTTCTTGATGGTGTATGGGCCTGGGTCTTCAGAATAACCGGAATCTTTTTAATTCCTCTCGGGATCTTCATCTGGTATATGGGTGCTTTAGGTTCCGATATGGATAATCACATCGAGAACAATAAGCTTCAGACAGGGGGCATTTATTCATGGGTAAGAAACCCGATGTATGTAGGTGTCTGGTTCATCAATATCGGTCTGCTGCTCATATGGCATAATCTGTGGCTTCTAATTCTTTTGCCTGTTCAGTGGCTAATTCTTACGATAGTTTTGAAGAATACAGAAGAGAAGTGGTTACTTGATCTTTACGGCGAAGAATATGCGGCATATAAGGTTAGAGTCAACAGACTTATACCGCTCAAAAGGATAATGAAGAAGTCTGTCAAATATGCATTTATTCTTGGGCTGTGCAAACTTTTCAAAATACAGAGAGTCATGGAACTGCCGCCTGAGAAAGCTAAGAAGCTTTTCGCCAAGAAGTATAAGGGTGTTGTGATTCCTAAACTCAATGACAGCAATATAGATACTGAGGCTGAATCAGTTAACGGATCGACAATGCTCTGGTACCGTCACAAGGATCATCCCGGAAAGGTTTGTGTGTATCTTGTAGGCGGAGGCATGCTTAAGTACCCGTCACCTTCGCAGACCAAGGAAGTCTTAAGTCTTTCCAAAAAACTTAATATCGATTTTGTTCTGCCGTTCTATCCACTTGTGCATACAGATAATACATTGACTGATGTCTATGAAACAATCTACGAATTATATAAGGTTCTGCTCAGGAAATACCAGCAGGAAAATATATATTTTCTAGGCGGTTCCAGTGGTGCGAATCTCGCTCTCGGCATGATCTCATATATCAATGACAGAGGAGAAGGGTTGCCGATGCCCGGAAAGATATATGCGGGTTCGCCCGGTTCACTTCTGGTCTATGACGAGGAGAGGAAGCTCGCTGACAAACTTGATAAAACAGATGTGATCATGAGTCAGAAAGCAACACTTTCTGTATGGGAAGGCATGACCGGTGGCAAAAAAGTTGCTGATTATATGGAGTCGCTGCAGCTTGGAGATTACACGGGACTAAAGAATGTTTGCTTAAGTTTTGGCGGTGACGAGGTGTTTACGGCTGCGGCTGAATCGATCAGGAAAAGACTGGAACAGTATGGTGTTCATGTGAGTATGGAGATCGAAGAAGGTCTATATCACGCCTATGCGTGCATTCCTATTGTTGACGATGCAATGCCGGGATATCAGAGAATGCTCAAGTATTTAGGAGGATGTAATAATGGAAATGAATAAGAATGCTGATTATGGCAACTGGGTGCCTGCAGCAATGATGAGGATGATGTGGACTGTAACAAGTATACTAATTGTTGCAGCTGTTTTGCTGCTTATATTCCTCAGGACAAAGATACCCGGGATCATACTGCTTGTCATTGCTCTTGCAGCTTTAAGTATGACGATCTACATGCAGAGATGCAGAAATCTTTTCGATTTTAACGGCGGTGGAGTGATGGGTGCCATACACCAGTTTCTTGTAGATCATTTTCAGTGGGAAAAGGATAAAAAAGGCCGCATTATAGATATCGGATGCGGTGCCGGTGCCCTGACTAACCGTATGTTAAAAACATTTCCCGGTATCCATGTTACCGGAATAGATTTCTGGGGCGCAGAGTGGAGCTATGCAAAAGAGCAGTGCGAGAAAAATGCATTAGCTGAAGGTGTTGCGGACAGAGTCATTTTCCAGAAAGGTGATGCTGCAAAGCTCGATTTTGAAGATGAGACTTTTGATGGTGCGGTAAGCAATTTTGTATTTCATGAAGTGCGTTCTGCACAGGATAAAAGAGACGTAGTCAGAGAAGCGCTCCGCGTTGTTAAGAAAGGCGGTTCATTTGCTTTTCAGGATATGTTCGGACAAAGGGCCCTTTATGGAGATATGAATGAGTTTTGCGAAGAACTGCAGACAAGTGGAGCCGTCAGTGAGATTCATTACATTCCAGATATAGAGAAGATGGATTTTGTACCGGATTTTGTAACGGCTCCTTGGATGATAAAGGAAGCCGGACTTATTTACGGTATCAAGTAAGACGATGTATCGTTATGAGACACGAGGATTTTAATTATAAGGAACATGGTTTTGCCGGCAATCTCGCGGAGCCTGACGGAGGCAGTGACATGGCTGTCATTGTTGTCATGGGAGGCGAACAGTCCATACTTCCCGGAATAAAGTTTGCTGAGCGGTTTGCTGATTATGGAATTACGGGTCTGGCTGTATCTCTATTTGGAACTGACGGTCTTCCTGATTCACCGAATGGTATTCCTGTCGATATGTTTATCCCTGCCGTAAAATATCTTCGCGAGAAGAAAAAGATAAGCCGAATAAGCATATACGGTCAGTCAATGGGTTCTATCTTTGCTGTGCTGGCAGCACAGTATATCGGCGGATTTGAGAATCTTATAATGGTCAGTCCCACTCATGTACCGTTTGAAGGAACACTGAAGGATAAGAAGACAATGACCGGGAGAAGTGTGGCTACATGGAAGGGGGAGGATATTCCGTTCGTTAAAGCGGATTTCTCAAAAGTGAAAGCGGCCAAGTATTATCGTCATCCGGACTCTGTATGCAAAGTTACGGGTATGTGGATCGCATATCATGATGCATATAAAGATGAGGCCGCATCAAACAAAGCAAGACTTTGTGCTGAGAAAACCGGCGCCAGGATCCTCCTGATAGCAGGTGATGAAGATGAGGCATGGCCTGCTGAATACTCGGTAAGACTGATTGAGAAAGATCTTAAAGAAAAAGGTTACAACAAGGAAGTAAAGGTAATCGTGTATCCGCACGGAAGTCATCTTAACGGCCTTATGCCGAATAGGGAACGGGAGAAAAAACTTTACCGCATGATCCCACTCATCGGACTCATGTATAAGACATTTGGAAAGTATAAAAAAGAGAATATCTCATACTTCGATAAGTCGGAAAAAGTGATAATCAGCTGGCTGAATTCCTGAACTGAAAAATGACTGTTGACAAATCGGTTAGCTGTGGCTAACATATATAAGTTATCAGCGATAGCTAACAGGTGAATACAATGCCAAGAGATAAGTCATTAAGTCACATAAGAGTCAATAAAGCGATCAAAGAAGAGTTCCTTGAGAAAGGTTATGAAGGTGCCTCAGTAAGAAGCATCGGGGCACGTGCCGGCATGACATCTGCCGGTCTTTACCGCCATTACCGCGACAAGGAGGCAATGTTTGATTCGGTAGTCGAACCACTCATCAGTGAGATAAAGATCTGGAACACGAAGCATATTGCAAAGAAGTATGCATTGACCGGAAATAAGGAGGATAGAGATGTCTTATTCGGAGAGACTTTTATCGATCTTATTAAGACCATCCTCATTCCGCACAAGGAAGAATTTATTATTCTGATGAACTGTTCGTCAGGAACAAAGTATGAGAATTTCATCCATAATTATGTGGAAGAGAATCAGAACGAGTTCATGAAAGCCATAGACTATATGGCAGAGAAAGGATACCCGGTAAAGAAGATAACTGATGATGAATTGCACATTCTGTTATCTGCTTATTTCACAGCATGTCTTGAACCGTTGATACACGATTATGATGAAGAAATGATCGAGAAATATCTAAGTACCGTCCAGGAGTTTTTCATGCCGGGGTGGTTGAAGATAATGGGATTGCAGTGAAGAGCCTCAGGGCTCTTTTTTATTGCATAGGCTATCAAACACAAACGCATGATAGCTAACAAAAGTGCTTATTAAATAACAGGAGATATGAAAAATGGCGAAAGTTGAAAAGTACGATCACATGAAACTCATCAGGCAATATGCCGGCGGGCATAAGAACCTGATAACATTAGGAAGAGCAATCGCAGGAATAAGTGCTGTTATGACGCTTGTACCATACTATGATCTCTGGAAGATCATAAGCATTGCGGTCAATCACGAGGACACCGCCAGGATAAATTATTATGCATGGCAGGCGGTAATAGTTATCGTCGCATCACTTCTCGTATATATAGCTGCACTTCTTTGTACGCACATTGCAGCTTTCCGCGTGCAGGCAAATATGAGAAGCTCACTTATGAGAAGGATAATCAAGCTGCCTTTGGGCGTTTTCGATGAAGACGGAACAGGAAAGATCAGAAGGATCGTAAATGATTCTACTGCAGCAACCGAGACATATATTGCGCACAATCTTCCTGACAAGACGGTTGCGGCTGTAACACCTATAGGTCTTGTTGTCCTTATTTTCGCGTTTAACTGGAAGATAGGACTTATATGTATGATTCCCGCAGTCATCGGATTTGCCTGCATGATGACCATGATGGGCAAGGGCATGCAGGAAAAGATGAAGGAATACCAGAATGCTCTTGAAGTAATGAGCAGCGAAGCTACAGAATATGTAAGAGGTGTTCCTGTAGTTAAAACATTCGGTCAGACGATCCATTCCTTTAAGCGCTTCAAATCAGCAATTGACGGATTCGGAAAATGGTCAACCGATTATACTCTGCAGCTGAGATTCCCGATGATCGGATTCATGACATGTATTAATGCGATATTTCTCTTCATAGTAATTGCTGCTTATGCGGTTACAAGAGACGGAGTTGCTGCAGCTGACATTCTGAACATTATGTACTACATAATTGTTACTCCTCTTATCACAGTTGCGCTTACAAAAGTTGCTTATTCAGGTGAAGCTGAGATGACTTTGATCGACGCACTTAAGAGAGTTGATTCAATAATGGAGATGCAGCCCTTGGAAGAAGGAAGCGCTGATGTTGAACCTGCGGATTACAGCCTTGAACTGAAGAATGTTACATACAGATATAAGGACGCTTCGCGCGATGCTGTAAACGACCTGACAATGACGATAAAGCAGGGTGAACACATAGCTCTTGTGGGACCATCGGGTTCAGGTAAGACAACTCTTGCGGAACTGGTAGTGAGATTTTTCGATGTTACTTCAGGTGAGATCAGTATCGGAGGTATTAACATCAAGGATATACCTTCTGCAAAGCTCATGAATTATGTTTCGTTCGTATTCCAGGACAGCAGACTTATTAAGAAATCCATTCTCGAAAATGTACGCATGGGAAAGCCTTCAGCAACTGAAGCGGAAGTAATGGAGGCCTTAAGAAAAGCACAGTGTATGGATATTATCGACAAGCTCCCTGATGGTATCAATACAGTTATCGGTGAGAAAGGCACATATCTCTCAGGCGGTGAGCAGCAGAGAATAACTATTGCGAGAGCGTTCCTTAAGAATGCTCCTATCCTGATTCTTGATGAGGCGACTGCATTTGCGGATCCTGATAATGAGACAAAAGTTCAGGCTGCATTTGCAGAACTCTCCAAAGATAAGACTCTGATAATGATAGCTCACAGACTGAGTACCGTAATGAATGCTGACTGCATCTATGTGATGGATGACGGAAGGATTGTGGAATCAGGTTCACACAATGATCTGATGAACAGAGACGGTATGTACAAGCAGATGTTTGACGAATATTCGAGATCGATCGAATGGAAGGTAGGTGCGTAATATGATTGAATTCTTAAGACATAAATATGCACTCTCACGCAAGGGTGCAGTGGATATGATAAAGGCATGCGTAAGTGTAACCTTTACCAATATTACTTACATGATGACGGCAGGTATTCTTTACCGCCTCATAAATGATCTTCTGAATGACACATTAAATAAAGACAGCATATGGTTCTATTTAGCGGGAAGCGCCATTGTTATTGCTCTCATTGCAGTTACCAACTTCATTCAGTACAATTCGACGTTCCTTGCCACTTATCGCGAAAGCGGTGTAAGGAGAACCGCCATAGCCGAGAAGCTCAGAAAGATTCCGCTGTCCTATTTCGGAAAGAAGAATATCGCTGATCTTACGACAAATATCATGGGCGACTGTGCACAGATTGAGACAGCATCGAGTCACTGGATCCCGGAACTTATAGGTGCCATTATATCAACGACGCTTGTAGGAATAAGCCTGTTCTTCTTCTTCGACTGGAGAATGGTACTTGCAAGTTTTTGGGTAATCCCTGTTGCATTCATCATAATCATCACCTGCGCCGGCGCTGAGAAGCGAGCTATCCGAAAGAATACAAAGATCAAGCTTGAGATGAGTGATGGTATTCAGGAGTGTCTCGAGACAATCCGCGATCTCAGAGCCAACAATGCGGAAGATATGTATATGGAAGAGCTAGAGGGCAAGATAAGAAATGTTGAGAAACATGCTTTGCTTACGGAGCTTAAGATGGCTGTGTATGTTAACTCCGCAGCTATCGTTCTCAAGATCGGCATCGGTACGACTGCAGTGGTTGGAGGAATCCTTTTCGCAAACGGGACAATAGACATCCTGACATTCTTTATGTTCCTGATGCTCGTATCAAGGCTCTACGATCCTATGCAAATCACGCTGCAGAACTTCGCTGCTATAATCTCGATCGGAATTCCCAGTGAAAGACTAGATGAGGTCTTGTCACATGAGATCCAGACAGGTTCAGACAGGATCGATAACAATGGTTATGATATAGTTTTTGATCACGTGGGATTCAAATATGCAGATGATACAGATGTTTTGAAGGACGTTTCTTTCATCGCGAAACAGGGAGAGGTAACGGCACTCATCGGTCCTTCCGGAGGAGGAAAGACAACCGTATCAAGACTTGCCGCAAGATTCTGGGATGTTAATGAAGGACGTATCAGTCTTGGCGGTGTTGATATCTCAGGTATTGATCCTGAGACACTGCTTACCAATTATTCGATCGTTTTCCAGGATGTAACGCTCTTTAACAATTCGGTAATGGAGAATATCAGGATCGGTAAGGAAGGCGCGACCGACGAAGAGGTTATTGCAGCTGCCAAGCTTGCAAACTGTGATGAGTTTGTCAGAAAGCTTCCTGATCAGTACAACACAAGCATCGGAGAGAACGGAAGTGAATTGTCAGGTGGTGAACGTCAGAGAATATCCATTGCAAGAGCATTCCTTAAGGACGCGCCGATCATCCTTCTTGACGAAGCTACAGCATCGCTTGATGCGGAGAATGAGACTGTTATCCAGGAAGCTTTGTCGAGACTTATCAAGGATAAGACGGTCCTCATCATTGCACACCGCATGCGTACTATTGCCAATGCAGATCACATCGTCGTACTGAAAGACGGCGTTGTTGCGGAAGAGGGTGCGCCTGCGGATCTTATGAAGAGAGACAGTATCTATAAGCACATGACGGAGCAGCAGCTGATATCTCAAAACTGGACAATGACGTAATGCTCCTTATAACTTTCCTTTATTGGGGGAAGGCTATCCTGTAGTTACAGGGTAGCCTTTTTCCATGTTGACAACATAATTATTACGCTGTAATATTACACAGTAATATTTTGCTGTGTTTGGTACGGTTTAGAAAAATGTCTTACGATTACAATAGTACGCACGAGTTGATCCTTAAGAGTGCCCTGAAGAATTTCAGCGATGTCGGATTCAGGAATGCTTCAATAAGGAATATCTGCAAAGATGCCGGAGTAACGAACGGAGCATTCTATGCGCATTTTAACAGCAAGGATGAATTGTTTTCTGCTCTGGTAGCTGAAAAACTTCAGATGTTTAGCGAGACATATCAGGATCTGAGTGAGATGCATATCAACTCAGCAGAGGATGTTTTGCACATATTTGAGATGTCTTATGGCTCCATAGAGATACTGATACATTATATTTATTCGGAGAGTGAAGTCTTTAAGCTTATCCTTGAGAGCAGCGGCGGAACAAGTTATGAGCATTTCGTTGATGAGCTTATTGATGAGGAATGCAGGAACACGATGTTTTTCCTTGAAAGCAGCAAAGAGTTTATGGACAGACCTGACAATATATCCGGCCGATTAATAAAAATAGGATCTGCGATGGTCATTAACTGTGCGTTTGATGCTTTTCTGGATGGTGTTTCTGAAGAGGATAACATCCGGGAGACAAAGAAGGCCTGCGATTTCTGCGTGGCAGGTTACAGACAACTTTTGGGAATTTAATTAGCCGCAGTTTTCCAACTGCGTTTTTTATGCGGCGGCTGTTAGCCGCAACTAACAAATGGAGGTGAAGTAAAGTGAAAGAACAAAAGTCAAATCCGATGATGAGGATATGGCAGATTGCAAAGCCGGAACACGGCAGATTATTGCTGTCTGTCGTCCTTGCTGTACTGGGAGTTGTGTCCGGCATCATTCCCTATGTTGCCGCGGCCAGGATAATTTCGGGAATGATATCCGGAAACAGAGAGTGGAATTATTACATCGTATATGTTATCGCGGCATTTGTCGGCTTTGCATTAAAGAGTCTTCTTTATGCAAAGGGCCTCAGTGTAAGTCATAAGGCGGCATTTGCTCTTCTGGGCGAGATTAGAAAACAGATATTCGCCAAATTGCCGAGAATGCCTCTTGGTACAATAATCGATACTTCGAGTGGAAAACTCAAGCAGATAATAGTCGATGAAGTTGAACATATGGAACGTCCCATAGCACATATGATCCCCGAATTAACATCTAATATCGTCGGCGCGATTGCAGTATGGGTATATATGATAATCGTTGACTGGAGAATGGGACTTATATGCCTGATATCCGTGCCTGTTGGTCTGATGTTTTTCGGTTTTATCGCAAAGAGTTATTCCGAAGACTACAGAAACTCAGTTGAGATCACGCAGGAAATGAATGCGAGCATAGTTGAATATGTACACGGTATTGAAGTTATAAAAGCATATAACCAGCGTAAGTCTTCGTACCAAAAGTTCAAGGAAAAGGTCATTGCCAATGCATCTTTCTACTGTTACTGGATGAAGAAGACTGAGGTCTGTCAGGCACTTTGCTATACTATAGCTCCATGCACACTTATAACGGTGCTGCCGATCGGCTGGTGGATGTATATCTCCGGCAGTATTACGGCAGATGTTCTTATGACTTCGATAATGCTCTCAATGTGTGTAGTCGGTCCAATTCTTTCCGCCATCCAGTTTACGGATTCTTCGGCAAAAGTGTCGACCACGGTTGCTACTGTGGATGAACTTCTTTCCGGCGAAGAACAAGATCACTCTGAGGTACCTGTTGAGCTTTCAACACACAACATAGAGTTCTGTGATGTCAATTATTCATATCATGAAGGAGAGGAAGTACTGCACAATGTGAATCTCAGTATTCCCGAGAAAAGTTTTACTGCACTCGTGGGTCCTTCCGGAAGCGGGAAGTCCACTATTGCAAAACTCATAGGAGGATTCTGGGATGTAAAGGACGGATCTGTGAAAATGGACGGAAAAGATCTCAGATCTATCCCGCTTGAACAGCTTTACGATCAGGTGGCATATGTTTCACAGGACAACTGGCTTTTTGATGATACGATAATGAACAATATCCGAATGGGAAACACTTCAGCTTCTGATGATATGGTCCGTGAGGTATCAAAAGAATCAGGATGCGATGAGTTTATAAGCGCGTTGCCACAAGGCTACGAGACAAGAGTCGGAAGCGGCGGAACGCATCTGTCAGGCGGCGAGCGTCAGAGGATCGCGATAGCAAGGGCAATGCTGAAGAATGCTCCCATTGTAATACTTGACGAAGCAACGGCTTATATCGATCCTGAGAATGAGGCGGTGATACAGCGTGCGCTTACGGGTCTTATAAAGGATAAGACGGTCATCATCATTGCTCACAGACTTTCCACAATAACCAATGCCGATCAGATAGTTCTGGTAAATAACGGCACGGTAGAATGCACCGGAACCCACAGTGAACTGCTGACAAACAGCACTCTTTATAACAGCATGTGGCAGGCGCATATAAGTGAAGGAGGGGCAGCATAATGTTAGAGGCGATAAAGAAGATAATTGATTTTTCCGGAAAAGAAAAGAGCAAGATATACAGGGCAATAATCATATCCTTTTTTAAGTCTCTTTTCTCGATGTTGAGGATGGCTGCGATCTATTTCATACTCATCGCTTTTGAAGAGGGAAATAACACAATGAAGCCGGCATGGATCGCACTTATTCTTCTTGGAGTAAGCATAGCAGGGCAATTTGCCCTTAAAATGATCGCAGATCTCCAGGCAGTTCATGCAGGTTATTTTATGAGTGCTTATAAGAGACTCGAAATAGCTGAAAGACTTAAGAAAGTTCCAATGGGATATTTCAATGACAGCAATCTCGACAGGATAACGGGTATTGCGACTACGGTACTGGATGTTGTTGAGAATCAGGGTGCAAATGTTCTTGTGCTCATACTGAGCGGTCTGATGAACTCAGTTGTATTCTTAATCTGCGTATTATGTTTTGACTGGCGTCTGGGTCTTATAGAACTAGCAGGTATAATAATTTACATGCTCATTACATCCTCGATGGAAAAGAAGAGCAGATCATTGTCTCCCGTAAGACAGAAGAATGAAGCTGCACTGGTATCCAAAGTTCTTGAGAGCCTTCAGGGCATGAGCGTGATCAAATCATTTAATCTGACCGGTAAGGGCGACGAGGCTCTGAAAAAGGCAATAGACGATAACCGGGACAGTAATCTGGCTTTGGAGAGGCTGTTCATACCATATGGAGAGGCTCAGGGAGTTGTACTGGGTGCTTTTAAGGCATTGTTGCTGCTTATTGCTGTAGTTCTCTTCATAACGGGAAATATGACGATAACGTATGCCCTGATGGCAGTAATAATCTCTTTCCAGGTATTTGCTGATATTGAGCAGACCGGAGCAGGACTTACGGTCTTGAGGGTTGTTTCGAGTTCAATAGAGGAGGCAGAGAAGGTAAATCTTCTTCCTGTTATGGATGAGAATGGAAAAGACTTCATTCCTGATGACCACGGAATATCAATAGACCATGTATCTTTTTCATATGGCGATAATGCGATACTGAACGATGCAAGTCTTGAGATCCCGGAGAATACCATGACTGCGTTTGTCGGTTCTTCGGGTGCCGGGAAAACGACTCTGGCGATGCTTATCGCACGATTCTGGGATGTGAACAACGGAAGTATTTCGATAGGAGGAAGAGATATAAGAGACTATACTCTGGAAAGTCTGATGTCACAGATAAGCGTAGTATTCCAGAATGTCTATCTCTTTGCGGATACGATAGAGAATAATATCAAATTCGGTATGAGTGATGCAGATCACGAACAAGTTGTGGCTGCTGCAAAAAAGGCCTGCTGTCATGATTTCATCATGTCGCTCCCGGATGGTTATTCAACTGTTATAGGCGAGGGCGGAGCAACACTCTCGGGCGGTGAGAAGCAGAGGATATCCATAGCAAGAGCGATCCTCAAGGATGCTCCGATAATCATTCTTGATGAGGCGACGGCAAATGTGGATCCCGAGAATGAAGATAAACTGACGGCAGCTTTTGATGCACTGACGGAGAATAAGACTGTCATTATGATCGCCCACAGGCTTAAGACTATAAGAAATGCGGATAAGATCGTTGTGCTTGACGGAGGATCGTTATGCAGCGGTACTCATGATGAATTGCTCAGGACCAGTTCAAGATACAGCACTTTTATCAGGCTCAGAGAGGAAGCTGCCAACTGGAAAATGTAAAAAAAATATATGGATTACCTGCATTTTTAGTTAGCACAAACTAACCCAAGGTGATAGAATAGGATGGAAGTTAGCCTTGGTTAACAAGTGTGAGGTATGAAATGGATCAGCAGAAACAGATTCATAAATGGCTGAAAAAGGTAATCGGAGACGATGCGGAGAGGGTATTTAAAGCCCAGTCGTCTGTTTATTCTGAATACGCTGCATCCCTGAGCGGCAGGACGCCCAATCAGTATAAGACGCTGACCAAGACAATCTTGCCTCGTGTCGCTTTGTATAAAGCGCTCAAGGCTGATGAAAAGCTGTCTGAAAGTGCATATGATCTGACACATAAATACATGGTCGAAGTTATCGGGAAGCAGAAGCATAAGAGTACGGCTGCCCTTGAGATCGTGCCCTGTTTTTACAGGGTATACAGCAGGACTTTTCTGAAAATCATGAGGACTACTGATCTTCAGAAAAGCGATCAGACCGAAGACAAGGATTTTTACGACATCACTATTACTGACTGCCTGTGGCATAACGCATGCAAGGAATTCGGATGCCCTGAACTGTGCTCCGCATTCTGTGATGTCGATGACGTAACTTACGGGAACCTGAGAAAGCTTGGCTTCACAAGGACACAGACACTCGGAAAAGGAGGGGAATGCTGCGACTTCCACTTCTATAAGAAGTGAAGCACATTCTGAATAAACATATGAAATACTCAGGAATGCCAATGGGAATGTGGATGCTGCTTAAAGGTTCTTTTGAGAAAAATCTGGTAAGTGACCTCGGTCTGACTGCCGATGAAGCAAAAACAGTAAGGATCAGTGCAAAGAAGAAATACAGAAGTATCATAGAGAAACTTCCTGAATTTGAGAAGGGAGACCGGTTTAAAACAAACATAGTTAACTGTGCAATGCTGATATCATTTCTGAGTAATCTGCCTCAAAAGCCTGAAGTGCCATCGGTTACAAGATATTATGAGGATTCGATGACGATACCGTTCCTGAAGAAAATGTGCAGGAAGAGCGGAAAGAATAAGTTCTCTGAAAAAGATATCGCTTCAATGAAAGCAACGGCGAAACTGAAAGCGGCCGATCGCAATCCGTATTCGTGGAATATGGATTACATCCCGTATGAAGATGGAAGCGGATATGAAGCAAGATTCTTTAAGTGCGGTATCTGCACGCTCATGAAAGAATACGATCTTTACGAATATGTTCCGGCTATGTGCCACCTTGATTATGTCATGAGTGATCTTGGCGGAGCATCTAACTTCGTAAGAGAGTACACACTTGCATCAGGTGGTCCATACTGTGACTGCGGATATAAAAAGAAGGTGTGAACATGAGTAAGAAATCAGCATTCATCTTTGGTTTTATATCCCTGCTTTTATGTGGTGTCGGTGACTGGTTGATAGGTTATGAACCGGAAGGCGGAGAGAAGTTGATCTATGGTATTACCACCACAGCAATATCAGGAGTGCCCACATGGTTCTATGTGTTGTCATTCTTTTTCGGGATCTTATCGGGATTCGGATGTCTTTATTTCGCGCCGGCAATAATGGAAACGCTTGATATGAAAGGCATTTCGAGAGACTCGAAAATGTATAAGCTCATGGGTTTTGGTCTGAAGTCTGCACCCATGATGTTTGTATCTTTCCATATCGCATGCTGTATTGTCCTTATGCTGATCCAGGCAGCGCTTCGCGCAGGTCTTGATATTACCGCGGCTGATTCAGTTTTTCTTATACCTGTTGCGACAGCATTGATCCCATTCGTTATATGGTGTTATCTGTGCGATATTCCCGTGACAATTGCATATATGTATTTCACTCTGAAAGGAAAACTCGGCATTAATAAAGCTGCATTTATCCTGTGCCCGATGGGACTCAGCATAGCAGCAAAGATAGTAGCTGCGGTAATGGTTGCTATGGGAAGCAAACTGTCTTTCCTCACCGCGTGCGGCGAATCATGGGGATATGCATTTATGTGTCTTGCGTTTTATTTTGCAGTTAATAAAGAAGGCAAGGTTAACACATGATGCTCGCACTTCAACTGATCTTATACTGCGGTTTGTTTTTACTGATGGTAAAGCTCGGTGTCGGCAACAATGCCATGAATGCTTTATATTTCTATCCCAAGCCTGTACAGGAACGTGTATATGATTTAGGTCTTACCGACAGACAGACTGTCTCAAAGAAAAGAAAGATATTCATGATTGCTTTCTTTACGGTTATGACCATTGCTCTCATAGCTATAATCGCAATCTGGAATCAGGTAAAGAGTTTTCTTCCGGCATATCTTCAGGCGCTTTTATTCCTTGAGGTCATGAACTGGTTTGACGGGATCGTGATAGATAAGATATGGGTCGCAAAGAGCAGACTTTGGGTAATACCGGGGACCGAGGATATTCCTTATGTTCAGACATGGAAGCAGATGTTTAGGAAGAGGATCATCCTCACGGGAATATGGATTTTCGGTGCTGCGATCATCGCGGGGCTAGTTTTTTTTATCGGGAGGTTTATATGAGTTTAATAAAGATCTTATTTCTGATTGCCGTGATCGGTCATCTCATCTGCGGCTGCTGCGACTGCCTTATTACCTATGTGCCGGGCGGTAAGAAGCTTGATGTAACAAAAATGTCGGACAACAAATTCCTGTCTGATACCTTTGCAAATATGCCTCTCAGGAATCCTCTGATATCAATGCTTGCAGGCTGCTTTGCACTTCTTATGGTAGCGTGCGGATATTACGGACTCTATTTATGGATGTCTGAATTCTCCAAAACTTATGCGGTAATTATCCTTATTGCAGACGGCATCCTATTAGCCTTTGGTGTTGCGCACCATGTGTTCTGCGGTGTCAGCGAATGGTTCTACGTTCAGATGAGAAGGACTGAAGAAGCGCGTCAGGCTATAGTGAAGTTTATGAAAGATACATCGCTTACCATGATCTTCTGCTACATCGGAATGCTCACATTAGGTGTTGTTCTTTTCATTGCTGTTGTAAGTGGTGCCACATCGCTTCCGCAGTGGGCTTGTGTGTTCAATTTCATTCCGGCTGCGGCTGTGCTCTTTCTTACAAGGATAGGCGGTGCTTCGAACTGGAGCGGAGCCTTTATGTTTCTTGGTCTGATGCTGCTTATATAGTGGTGAATAAAGTATGAGTTTTATCTATAAAGTGGCTGAGAAAGGATGCTTCATTCTTAACCGGTTTCCGGGAGGGGGACCGAAAGGGAGTATGTCGGATCTGATATCCGGCAAAGATGTGATAAAGCTGCCACGAAGTATGTACTCAGGTCTTGATATTAAAGAGATATCTTTTGAAGGATTTACTGTACATAGAATACGTGCAGAAAAGCCAAAGAATAATTCAAAAAAAGCGGTGTTATTCCTGCCCGGCGGAGGCGGAATGGCAAGAGCAGAAAAAGTTCATTACGACACGGCTAAAAGTCTGGCGGTCATGACAGGTGCGGAGATAATTATCGCGCACTATCCGCTGGCACCGAAGCATAATGTCAGAGTTGCACTTGAATGGCTTGAAAGACTTTACTATGACGTTATCCTGAAAGACTACGATCCAGAAGATATTGTCTTTATGGGCGATTCTGCAGGTGCAAATCTGATTCTGAGTCTTGCGTACAGGCTTAAAGATAAACCGTCAGGGCTGATCGTCATATCACCGGCTTGCGGTCTTGAGAACGGGCGCAACAGGGATATAAGGAAAGAGATGGAACCTTATGATCCGATCCTTACCGTGGCGATGAATGATCTGATAGCTGAAAACTGGTGCAGGAATGTGCCTTTGGACAGTCCTGACATAAGTCCTGAATACATCGATTACAATGGTTTTCCAACGATGCTCCTGTTTTACGGAACACACGAGTTGTTTTATCCGCATGTCAGAAATTACATTGAGCAGTTAAAAATTGCCAGGGTTTCACTTGCCTGTGTTGAGCAGCCAATGTGCCACGACTGGGCACTTGTGAAATACTTCCCGGAAGGAAGAGAAGCAGTAAGAATGATGTCAGATTACATTTTAGATAGAAGGAGAGTTTGAAATGGGACTTTACAGAAAATTTGTAAACCAGACGAGAAAACCGGAGGGCACTCTGGGCAAGATGATGGTAAACGGCATGAACAGCGGTCACGCAAAGATGGCTGACTGGGGTATGTCACATCTGCCGGAGATAGTTCCCTCAAAGATACTGGAAGTCGGCTGCGGTGGAGGAAGAAATGCAGGTGAACTTGCAAAGAAATACCCATCCGCAAAAGTTACCGCAATCGATTATTCTGAAGTATCCGTCGCCAAAGCAACTGATTATAACAACGATCTGATTAACGCAGGAAGGATCAGTGTGATGCGGGGTGATGTTTCCAACCTGGATCTTCCTGTGGAGATTTATGATCTGGCCACAGCATTTGAGACTATCTATTTCTGGCCCGGACTCGAAAAGTGTTTTTCAGAAGTTGCAAAAGTGCTGAAGCCCGGAGGAGTTTTCATGATCGTAAATGAATCAGACGGCACTGACGATGTCAGCCTCAAATTCGAGAAGATCATTGACGGAATGAAGTGCTATTCGATCGAACAGATTGAATCAGCGCTTAAAGCAGCAGGTTTTTCTTCCGTCACATCAGATCATTTTGAAGGCAAGCCGTGGATTGCAGTTGTTGCGGTTAAGTAGGAGGATGATTAAGAATGCTTTTAACTCTATTTCTTTCCCTCGTCTTTTGTGTGGCAATAACTCTTATGCTTATATCGGCAGTTGTATTTATCAAGGATAAGAAACTGTTTTCTTCTGCTCCGAAGGAAGCACTTGAGCTTGTAATAGACAGAAAAGAAGAGGAGTTCTACGGGGCCCGCAGGATAGGATGGGTCTTAATGATAATGAGTATGGCCATGATCCTGGGAGTTGGTGTTGTATCAATATGGGACGGCTTCAGAAGTGACTTTACATTCTGGCAGTTCTTTTTCAGGTTCGTCTCGATTTTTACGATTTATAAAATATACGATATGATCTTTTTCGATTATTTCCTGCTTTGTAAGTTTAGCTTTTTCCAGTCCTTTACGCCTGAGGTAACGCCGGTATACACAAACAGGAAATACGGTTATAACATCAAGAGTCAGTTGTTGAAGCTGATCGTAATTTTCCCGGCAGCATCAGCAATAGCAGCATGGGTGTGCACGAGTGTAGTATAATTGTCTGAAATCCGAACTGCTGTACAGGAGAACAATATGACAGAGCAAATGAAGAAGGCAATGACTGAAAGGCACACAGTCAGAAAGTTTGACGGAACGCCTCTGTCAGATTCTGAAAAAATCATTCTGAAATCAAGAGTTGATGAACTGAACAATAAGTTTAGCCTTTCGATTGCGCTGATCGAGAGTGAGAAGACACCGGTTAGTCTTTTGGGCAAAACTCTTATGGGCGGAACGGGTGTGTATTCCTATTTCGTTTTGGCAGCTGATAATCGCGAAAAAGTAGATGAGATGCTCGGATATGCAGGATCCGATCTATGCCTTTATGCTCAGATGAACGGTCTTAACACATGGTGGATGGCAGGAACTTTCAGCAGAAAATATGTTGAAGGATTTGTCAGCGGTAAGAAGATCGTGAGCATTATCGCTGTAGGTCACGGCAAGACACAGGGAGTGCCACATAAAAGTAAGAGAATGGATCAGGTCAGCAGTTATGCCGGCGAAGCTCCGGAGTGGTTTAAGAACGGTGTTGAGGCGGCTCTCCTTGCACCGACTGCGATTAATCAGCAGGCTTTCACTATCACCGGCGAAGGCAATAAGGTTTGTCTGACATATAAGAGCGGACCAATGTCCGGAATTGATAAAGGTATCGTGAAACATCATTTCGAGCTCGGTGCCGGAAGGGAGAACTTTGAGTGGGTGTAATGGTTAGTAATCATATTCCGGTCAATAAACTCCCATATTGCAAGCCTGTAAAGAATTGGCTTTGTGAAAGATACGGCAGCGACCAAGCGGGTTTGATCTGGGAAAAAACTGTAGAGCAATATAACACTTATCTTCCGGATCTTCCGGATTACGGCGGGAAGAAGAACGGTCATGCAATGGCTATTTACGGCGGGCTTTTGATCTTTTCCCTGTATCCCTCTCTTCCGGATCAACCGCCTGTATCTGAATTGCAGGATTTTGTATCGAATATGTTCATGGGTGCTTTTGTAAATCTTGGAAAGGTATTTGATCTTAACAGGCCTTCCAATATGTGGTTGATCAACAAGATCTTTAAGAAATCGGGAGACGGAGACAGACGAGACATCGTAAAGTATCCGGCCGGATTCATAAATGTTGACGAACCATATGATAAAGAGAACCACATTGCGAGGTATCATTTTACGCAGTGTCCCAATGCGGAGTTTGCCAAAAAGCATGATCTGCTTCACGTACTGCCTCTAATGTGCAACTCAGATTATTTCGGAATCGAACAGATCCACGGCACTCTTATACGCTGCGGGACTTGCGGCAACAGCCCGATGTGTGATTATTGCGTTGTCGGGAACAAAAATCCTTTAGCTGAAGAATTTGTAATCGATAAAGATGAGAACGGATTCCTGGTAAGCAGAAAAATAAAATAGGCTTAAACCTTTTTCAGGTATCCGAGTTTACCATTCTCAATACACAAAATATAATCACAGCAGAGATCAATGAGCTCCGGGTCGTGTGTGGCCACAAGTACAGTATTACCCGATTGAGCCAGGACTTTCAACAGCTCTCCGACTTTTTCCATGTGCGAGAAATCCAGTCCTGACGTAGGCTCATCAAAGAGCATAAGCTTAGAATCGGCTGCGATTGCCGAAGCTATTGCCACACGCTGTTTCTGACCGCCAGACAGAGCCATCGGGTGCTTATCTTTGAATTCCAGGATACCGAGGCTTGCCAGGATCTCATCACAGCGGGTTTTATCTTCTTCAGCCATCGAGAGAAGGATCTCGGCTTCAACGCTGTCAGTAAACAACTGGTGGTTCACGTCCTGCATTACCATATAGCTGAACTTCAGCCTGCCTTTGCCTTTATACTCTTTGCCGTCAGCTTCGATCCTGCCCTTGCATTCCTTTTGCAGACCGCATACACATTTAAGAAAAGTCGACTTGCCCGTACCGTTCTTACCGATAACGCCTATGACCTTCCCTTTTGGCAGAACAAGTCTCGGGATACAGAGACTCAGGTTAGGATCATTCTCCTTAAAGCTCTTCTTCCAGATAAGATACGGATTCCGGTGATATGAGAAAAAGAAATCCTTCAGAATAATTCCTTCAGACTCCGGGACTTCTGTAACCTTGTCACATGTTTCTTTGCATTCGCAATCACCATCGCACCCGCGTGACAGTATATCAGGCACAACCAAAGGCCTGAGCTTTAATTCGTTTATCCTTTTGCTGTCGAATGAAGCGAATTCTTCTCCGCTCCATTCATGAGCGATCTGCCCCGCATTCATATAGATCACGCGGTCAACGATGTCTTTTAAATACCAGAGTCTGTGCTCAGAGATAACAATAGTCTTGCCCTGAGCCTGCCATTGAACAATCTGATCGTGAAGTTTTGAGATAGCACCCTGATCGAGATTCGACGATGGTTCATCAAGCAAGATGATCTCAGGCAAAAGTGCTGATACCGAAGCGCACGCGATGCTCTGCTTCTCACCTCCCGAGAGCTCGAAAAGACTTCTTCCGAGCAGTTTCCCAATATGCATCTCATTTACTACGGTCTGCTTACGCTTCAGTATTTCGTCAGGATCCAGTCCGACATTCTCCGGTCCGAAAACGATCTCTCCGTCAGTATCGATGGAAAAAAACTGGCTTCTCGGATTTTGAAAAACGGTACCGACGACCCCGGCAAGCTCATATAGTTCTGTATTGCCGATATCGCGTCCGGATACTGTGACTTTGCCTTCAAGCTCACCTTGATAGTAGTGAGGAATAAGTCCGTTTATAAGTCTTATCAATGTGGTCTTTCCCGAGCCTGATGCACCTGTAAGAAGAAGAGTATCTCCTTTTGTGACAGTCAGAGAGGTATCTTTAAGAAGGCCTTCATCAGAACCCTTATACTTAAAACTTACATGTTCGATATTAATAATGTATTCGCTCATAAGATGTATTTATACAACACGAAGATTACCAAAACTGATGTAAATGCTGCTATTAACAGCCAGTCAACGAAGCGAAGCTTAAGCTCCTCAACGCTGGTCCTTTTTACTTTTCCTCCAAGGCCTCTTGTGATGGCAGCTGCTGATAATTCGTCCCCTATGTTTACGCATGAAAACAGGAGAGGGATCATGCGGTACTCGATCATTTTCACTGCGTTGCCGCCGCCCAATGATATACCGCGCATCTTCATGGCATCACTGATGGCAGAATACTCTTCGGCAATCGTCGGAAAGAATCTCATGACAACAGCCAGTGATATCGTTATGCCGTCAGGCAGATGCATCTTTTGCATGGCTGACATAAACTCGTCGATCTTTGTTGTCCTTACCACATACCAGGCTGTAATGATACACGGCATAAACTGCACTACGATTCCGCTGTATCCCGTAACGAATGATTTGAAAAAACTTGCCGAATTCTCCGATAAAAATGCGAATGTCAGTACAAGCGCTGCAACATACAAAAAAGTAAAACCAAGTGCACTTGTGTATTTCTTCTCAATGACAAGAAGGATTACCGGGATCAAAGTCATTAAGATCCTGACAGCCCACAAAAAGGGTGTTGTGGCGCTCATCATGACGACCGCCGAGACGATCAGGATCATGTACAGCTTTGTTCTCGGATCGAGTCTCATCACACTATTCCGGCCTTCTCGAAATGCTTTTTAACTACTGCTTTTCCGATTACGGCACCGATGCATCCGAATACGAAGCAGAGAACGAGCAATACTGCGATAGTCTTGTAATTGATCGCAAGGAATAAGTTATTGCAGTATTCAGCAGAGTATCCTCCGTCGATAAGATCCTGACGGTAAGACTCTGCAGTGATGATGACAGGAAAATAGTTTGCACATATCCAGAGGCAGAACACACCATAGCTTAACATGGTTGTTTTGAAACTCTTATATTTGCCTGATCTTGCGATAAGATCTGCTGCTACACCTGCTGCGATGATGAGGGGCGCGCCCAGGAATCCCATTCCGGCAACGAACATGATTATTGCGATAAGAACAGACATGATGGTGATCATACCGAACTTCTGGACCTTCGTATAAAAAAGCATCATGGGGATGGCACCTACAAGAGGAATCATAACAACATAAGATGCAACGATGAAAGGATGGATATATCCAAGCATTCCGCATGCGAATTCAACTACAAATATGATCGCAGTAAAGATTCCTACGGTGATAAAATCCTTTGGCTTTAACTTGTTGCTGTTTGTTTCTGTGCTCATCTTATTGACTCTCCTTTAAATATCCTCTTGTTGTAAGGTCGCAGTTAGACGCCGCTAACTTTATCATCATTATATAGTGTTGTCAATGACAAATGTTAGCGGTATCTAACTTATAAACGCAAATCCTTATAATTGTTGACATTGTTCAATGTGTATGATAAAAAGATTACCGATAATTTGATTATCAGTACTATCAGCTTGCGAGGTTAAAATGTCTGTTCGTGATACAAGTATCGATCCAAGACTGCTAAAAAGTGCCCGTGAAGAGTTTATTGCTAACGGATTTATAAAGGCTGATCTTAAACGCATCTGTGAGAATGCAGGTGTAACAACCGGAGCTGTTTATAAGCGGTATAAAGGTAAAGAGGAACTCTTTCAGGCCGTTGTTAAGGATGCGGCTGACAAGATGGACAGTTTTATCAAACTTCGTACCGAGATAGATTTTGCCGGCATGTCCGATGATCAGATCAGGAGCACCTGGATCATGGATGAGGAATATGTTTTGAATATGTTCAGAATGATCTGGGGATTTCGTAAGGATCTGGTTATCCTGCTTGAGAAGTCTTCAGGCACATCATATGAGAATTACGAACATGATTTTGCATTACGCATGACTGAAGCCTATATGCAGTATTACCTTGAGACAAAAAAGAGGGGACTTGCAAAGGCTGATATATCTGAAGCACAGATGCATGTTCTTTGCACATCTTTCTGGACTTCCATTTACGAGCCTTTCATCCACAAGATGACATGGAAGGAGATTGAGGAACACTGCGGGGTTATGTGCAGATTCTTTAACTGGACAGAAGCAATAGGTCTTTTATAAACAGGTAAAAAAGCCGTCGCTGCGCGGCTTTTAATATACACAACGAGTTAGCCTAAGCTAACCAGCAGAGAGGAGACAGGAAATGTTTAAAAGAGTGGCTCCGTATATCGGAGAGTATAAGAAATACACGGTATGGGCAGTTATTATGATGTCCATAGGCATAATCGCATCGGTAATGCCGTATTTCTTTTTGTATCAGATCATATCGCCCCTGACCAGAGGAGAAAGTGTTGATATGACTTTCGTATTGATCAGGGTAGCTGTTGTGGCAGTGTGTGAGATCATCTATTCGCTGTCATATGTACAGGGGTTGGAATTCTCGCATATAAGTGCTTATAACACTCTGAAAAACCTGCGTATATCATTGCAGGGCAAACTTGAGAAGCAGCCCCTCGGAAGCATAAAGGAATTGGGAACGGGACGTATCAAGAAAGTCTTCACTGATGATATCGATCAGATCGAACTTCTGCTTGCACATGCAATTCCGGAGGGCATAGCCAATATAGCAATTCCGGTGATCATTATTATTCTGATGTTCATAACAGACTGGAGACTTGGTCTTCTTTCTCTGGTTCCACTTATTGTTGGAATGTTCGCGATGGGCATGATGATGAAGCAGGGTATGTCAAAGATGAATGCTTATTACGAATCAGCCGCCAGAATGAATAATACGATAATCGAATATGTCAACGGAATGGAAGTAGTTAAGGTCTTTAATAAAGACGGCGACTCATACAAAAAGTTTGGCGATGTGGTAAGAAGTTACCGCGATTTTACGATTGCATGGTATAAGGTATGCTGGCCGTGGATGGCTGCATATACAAGCGTATTGCCGTGCCTCGTATTACTGATGCTTCCTTTCGGTTCAGGAATGGTTCTCGGAGGAACAATAAGTGTCGACAAGCTGATACTGGTCATGTGCATGTCTTTTGCTGTAGGTCCGTCATTCCTTAAAGCACTTAATTTTGCTGGAAAGTTCCCTCAGCTTGACTACAAGATCGCAGAACTCGAGAAGATGATGGATAAGCCTGCTCTTAAGGAGGGAACGTCTGATTTTTCCGGCAGTAACTATGACATTGAGTTCAAAGATATCCATTTCGGCTACGATGAGAAAGAAGTCTTACACGGTGTTGATCTGTCACTTAAGCAGGGGACAACTACTGCTCTTGTCGGAGAATCAGGAAGCGGTAAATCAACTTTGGCAAAGCTTTTGGTTCACTACTATGATCTTAATTCCGGTTCCATAACAATCGGAGGTCAGGACATTACAGACATGAAGCTTGAGGCGCTGAATGATCATGTTGCATTTGTATCACAGGAACAGTTTCTGTTTAATACCACTCTGTACGAGAACATTCTTATCGGCAGACCTGATGCAACAAGGGAAGAAGTTCTTATGGCCGCCCAAAGAGCTCAGTGTGAAGAGTTCCTCAATAGATTTCCTGACGGTATCATGACACAGGCAGGAGATGGAGGTAAGCAGCTATCCGGTGGCGAACGTCAGAGGATCTCGCTGGCGAGAGCAATTCTCAAAGATGCACCTGTAATAGTCCTCGATGAGGCAACCGCATTTATGGATCCGGAGAATGAGGAGAAGATGAATGCGGCACTTGATGAGATCGTTAAGGATAAAACGGTTCTTGTCATTGCGCACCGTCTTTCAACAATAAAGAATGCAGATAAGATATGCGTAATGAAGGATGGAATATGTGTTGCGTCCGATACACATGAACGGTTACTGGATTCCTGTTCAGAATATAAGAAACTGTGGGATGCGTCTGTCAGCGCAAGCACATGGAAGATAAAAGGAGCGTGATCGGTATGTTGAAGATATTACACAGAATAATCAATATGACTGGGAAGTATAAAACAAGGATAAGAGCATCCTATATAACAGCTTTCCTTAAAGGGTTAATGATGAAAGTTCCCCTGATGTTGTGCTTTATCTGCATCAGTCTTTTTATGAGGGGCGAGATGGATAAGACCAAGTGTATCTATTTTGGTGTTGCTGTTTTGGCCAGTGTAATACTCGAGGCTGTCTTTGAACACATATCCAATGTTTTGCAGTCGGCAACCGGATATATGGTATTTGCTGACATGAGACTTAAGCTCGGTGATCATCTTAGAAAACTTCCGATGGGTTATTTTACCGAAGGAAATATCGGAAAGATCAGTTCTGTTCTTGCAACCGATATGGTCTTCATTGAAGAAAACTGCATGGGTGTTCTATCCGAACTCGTAACATTTCTCATTTCTCAGATCATCATGGTAGTCATGATGTTCGTAATGGATATCAGAATGGGACTTTTATCACTTTTGGTTGTCGGAGCATTTATCATTGTCGGAAACCTTATGCTTAAGACATCAATGAAACATTCTGTAATCAAGCAGGAAGCCTCAGAATCTCTTACCGAGGAAGTACTGGATTTTGCTGAAGGCATCGGGATCATCAAATCCTATAACATGCTCGGAGATAAGTCCAGGAGACTTACAGATGAGTTCGCGAAAAGCTGCAGGGAAAGTATTGATTTTGAGAAGGCATACACACCATGGTCAAGAGCGCTGTATCTTACTTTTGGAATTGGTACGGCTCTGGTGCTCGCGTTGAGTGCATACCTATATACTTCCGGATCGATATCAGCTGAATATATGGCCGGTATGGCGCTCTTCCTTTTCGATGTGTTTGTATCCATCAAGAGCTATTACGGTCAGATGGCAAGACTCACGGTCACATCTGCAAGCCTTGACCGTATAGAGGAAGTATTTGCTGCAGAAGAGCTTGCCGACAATGGCAAGAATACACTGGTATCCGTATCAGATGCATCAGGGATCGATGAGATCGAATACGAGAATGTTGGATTTGCATACACGGAAAAGGACGTACTCACCAATGTCTCGTTCAAGATAAAGCAGGGCGAAATGACAGCTCTGGTCGGTCCTTCCGGCGGCGGTAAATCAACGATAGCTTCGCTCCTTGCAAGATTCTGGGATGTGAAGAACGGCAAGATCCTTGTAAGAGGGGAAGATATCAGAGATATTTCTCTCGGCAGCCTTATGGATCAGATAAGCATGGTTTTCCAGCGCGTATATCTGTTCCAGGATACCGTATATAACAATATTGCGATTGGCCGTCCCGATGCAACACGTGAGGAAGTTGAGGAAGCTGCAAAGAAAGCAAGATGCTACGATTTTATAATGCAGCTTCCGAACGGATTTGATACCGTTATCGGTGAAGGAGGTGCATCACTATCAGGCGGTGAGCAGCAGAGAATATCCATCGCCAGATGCATATTGAAGGATTCGCCCATCGTTATCCTTGATGAGGCTACCGCAAGTGTGGATGCTGATAATGAACGTGCTATCCAGGAGGCTATTTCAGAGTTGTGCAAAGACAAAACACTGCTTGTTATCGCACATAGGTTAAGGACCATAAGGAATGCCGACCAGATCCTTGTCGTAACAGACGGAAAGATAACCGAGAGAGGCAATCACGAGACACTCATGACGCAGAACGGAACTTATGCGCATATGGTATCGCTTCAGGAAGCCTGATTGCATTAATAAGGTGAACAGATGGATAAGAACGAAGCTTTAAAAATATTGGAGGATTCAAAGCCTTCCTGTGCTATCAGGATGATGATCGATTCATGCCTTGGAGAGGATAAAGGAAATGATGTCTGGAACAGAGCAGCGGTAATTTTGTCTGAAATCACAAACAGATATCCACCTTTCTCTAAGGAAGAATATGTTCATACAAAAGGCATATTTAACGCTTCAGCGTTGTATCTGTCTTTGAAAGAAGCAACACCGGATAAAGCTCTTGAGATCATAGAGGAAGGAATGGCTTCTTATGCCAAGGAGACCGCCAAGACATATCAGCGAATGGTAAAGATGCCGTTTGGAAAAACAATATTCCTTAAGGGGTTTGCCAAAGGGGCCAGGACGATGTTCGGGGAATCTGCAGGTTTCAGGCAGAAGTTCCATCATGCTGACGGAGATTCATTGCGTTTTGATGTCCTCGCATGTCCGTATGTTAGATATACGACGGAACTGGGATGTCCGGAGATAGCTCATATCTTCTGCAAGAACGACATTTATGCATATGCATATCTTAAAGGTATTGTTTTCGAGAGAACACAGACACTTGGTACCGGTGGAACAAAGTGTGACTTTTATCTTTATAAAACGAAATAGGTGGATTCAAGAGGTGAAAATATGCGCACTGACAAAGAGTACAAGGATCTGACGATCAAAGAGTTTACGAAGGCGGCTTCAATCTATGAATCAAGCAACGCCGGAATATATGAGATCTGCAAAGATGATTATCCTTACATAGCTTCAGAGCTTGAGAAGGAGGATTATTATGATCTGCTTGACTGCGGGTGCGGAACGGGTCCTATGATCTCTTTGCTCTACGAAAAGGATCCTTCAAAGCGCTATACGGGTATAGACATCACTCCGAAGATGATCGAGGTCGGCAAATCCAAGAATCTTGAAGGTGTTGAGTGGGTCGTCGGTGATTGCGAGAACCTGCCGTTTGATGAAAACAGTTTCGATGTGATCATATGCTCAAACAGTTTTCACCACTATCCCAATCCTCAGGATTTTTTCAATAGTGTGTACAGAGTATTGAGGCCCGGCGGAAGGCTGATATTACAGGATTATACAGCTCCCAAAGCAGTGCTCTGGCTTATGAACCACACCGAAATGCCGCTCGCAAATCTTGCCGGTCATGGCGATGTTAAAGCCAGTTCATTAGATGAGGTAAGAACATATTGCAACAATGCAAAACTTAAGGTCGAGAAACTAAAGGCAGCAAAAAAGTTCAGGCTTCATCTCGTAGCGAGAAAATGAAAGGTGTAATTAGTGGAAAAGCAGGTTAGGAAAGCGATAATCCGGTATCTCAAAAAGCATTTTCCGGGAGAAGAAAAGGAGATCATAAAGAAAGCCGGTGAGATACTTCCGGGTTTAAGGTCTAAAGCACCGGACATGGGTGGGAAGGAAAATACGCTGGCAGGTAATCTTGACATGTTTCTGCTGTTCTTATCATTCTATGAAGCAACGGATCATCGCATGGCGGGAGAGGCTGTCGATGAGATCATAGAGGATCTGTATAAACATCTTAAGTGGGCAGGTCTCTTTCTGAACATTAACAGAAAACCGGTGCTGTCAGCTCTGAGAAATTATCTGTACAAGAGCTACACAAAATACGCGGAACTTGTCAGTCAAAAGCAATCCCAGGGTGAGTGGCTGGAGACTTGGGGCATGTGTGTAAACCCGGATAATAAGACTGAAGGATACGCCTTTACTCTGGTGGGATGTCCACTGGTTGCATATGCGCAAAAGTATGGATATATGGATCTGATCCCGCATATGTGTGCATTGGATCATGCCTTTGCAAAACTGATGCATGCAAAGCTGATAAGGACGCATACTGTTGCAACCGGAGCAGATTCCTGTGATTACTGGTATGTTCCGGATAAGAGCAGGACAGCGGAAGAATATAAGGGAACGATCTTATAAAATAAAACGCCGGAGATTTAGGGCTGATATAATTATTATATGAGCAGAATAGTATTTGAAGATGAATATGTGATAGTCGTACCGACATTTCGATCCGACAGCTCCTAAAAGCATATGCGGGTAAGATCTTAATCAAACAAAAAGATAACGGAAGACAAGATCAGTCAATTCGCTGATCACCCGTTCATCCTGACTGCCGTCGCCATTGAATACCGTCTCGTGAATAACTGATTCCACAGTCGTCATAACTATCCGTGCAGAGACCTCCGGATCAGCCACCCTGAGTTTGAGTCCCGAATCTCTTATTATCCCCATAAAAAGTTCCGGAACATGCTGCCTGTAACGGTCCTCGATCATGCGGAATTCATCAGATTGCTGGGATAGTGAAGCTATCTCTTTCTGGAAATCTTTTTTGTAGTAGTGGCTTTGCAATACTTTGCGTATTATCTGTTCTGCGATCATCCTTGGATCTTGATCATCAGACGGATCATTCAGATCTGTTGCAGTGGAAGAAATTACGTACTCATATATATCACCGACGAGTTCTTCATACAGATCTTTCTTATCTTTGAAATAAGAATAGAAAGTTCCTATGGATACTCCGGCCTTCTTTGCTATCTCATTTGAGCTTGTATTGTGATAACCGTTTTCAGCCATGAGATCGAAAGCGGCATCCTTGATACGCTGCTTTTTCTCTATGCTTCTCTTCTGTGTCGGTTCACGTGTCATAGGTGAATTATATAGGAATCAACAGTGCTTGTAAACAAAATGTGAGCAAATACTCATATTTGTATTGACATATCGGTTAGCTGGTGCTAACATTTCCAAATGTGAGCAGTTGCTCATATTATTGAAATGTTATTTGGAGGCCTGTATGTATTTGGAAATAAAGGATGTAAGGAAGAGTTATGGCGAGGGAGGAAGCTACTCCCAGGTGCTTAAAGGTATCGATCTTAATGTTGAGAAAGGCGAGATGTGCGTAATTCAGGGCACATCGGGTTCAGGCAAATCAACGCTTTTAAACCTTATCGGAGGTCTTGATGCGATGGATTCAGGATCCGTAAAGATAGACGGCAGAGAGATCGGAGGACTGGGCAATAAAGCTTTGTCGGAATACAGACGCGCGAATCTTGGTTTTATCTTCCAGTTTTACAATCTGATCCCAAACCTTACCGTGAAAGAGAATATAAGGGTTTGCGAATATCTCGGGAATCCGCCGATGGACATAAATGAGCTTCTCAACGTACTGGGCCTTACAGAGCATATGAATAAGTTCCCGTCACAGTTATCGGGCGGTCAGCAGCAAAGGTGCGCGATCGCAAGGGCGCTGATAAAGAATCCTAAGCTTCTCCTTTGTGATGAGCCGACTGGCGCTCTGGATTCAAAGACATCAAGAGACATACTGATCCTTTTGGAAAACGTGAACCGTAAATACAACACAACAATGCTTATGGTTACACATAACAATTCAATCAAGAACATGATGGATCACATCGTGGTCATGAAAGACGGTGTCATCCGCAAAGATTACAAGAACGATAATAAGATCGAAGCTTCAATGCTCGAGGATCTGTAAAGGAGGCATTGAAGTGAGCAGCGGTTTATACAGAAGGATACCCAGAGACCTGAAAAAGACCTGGGGAAGGTATCTTGCATTGATGATACTGATCATTGCAAGTATGTATATCGTCGTAAGCGTGGTAGGCATGACTGAAGTGACGATTCAGGGTACTGCAAAAAAGACAGAGGAAAACAGGATACAGGACGGTCAGTTCACTACCTTTGAAGAATTAACAGATGAACAGGAAAAAGATATAACTGATACAGGAGTTGAACTGGAGAAACTGTTCTATGTGGATGTTCCATATGGTGATAAGACGGTAAGGATCGGTAATGTCAGAGAAAAGATCGACCTGATAGATCTTGATGAAGGATGCCTGCCTCAAAATGATGACGAGATAGTGTTAATGAATCTCTTCTGTTTAAGAAATGACATTAAAACGGGTGGCAGTATTGAACTTGACGGCAAAAGGTATACTGTCTGCGGAATAGGAAGTGTTCCTGACTATAACCTCCCGCTCAAGAACATGAGCGACATGACATCAGATCCGAACAGATTTGGTGTGGCATTTGTAAGTGACAGTGCTTACAATAACATGATCAATTCTGAGAACACTGGCTCAGAGATATATGTCTATGCGTTCAGACTGAATGGTACAGATGCATCAGATCTTAAGGACAAACTTAAATCATATAAATACGATTACGAGAATAGTGCAAATGAATACTTGACCGAGATGATCGACGATAAGCTCTCTGACCGTTATGAATTTGAGGATGGATTGGATGAGCTTGGAGACGGGATCGATATGGTCGCGGAATTCGGTTTCGATGAGCTTAAGGATGGGTTTAAGACATTCAGGGATGAGACAGAGGATTTTCTCGATGAGGCATTTGAAGTCGATATCAGTCTGCTTGAAGAGTTTACTGAGAATAAAGACAACCCCAGGATCGCGAGTGATGCTGCCAGTGATGTAATGATAAAAAAGTCAATGGGACTCTTTGCAGGAGCCGTCATTCTTGCTCTCATAGCTTATGTTATATCTGTTTTTACAGGCAATCAGATTCGTGAGGAAAGCAGTGTAATAGGAACACTTTTTGCACTTGGAATAAGGAAGGGTGAGATCATCCTGCATTACATTTTCATGCCTGCTTTTCTGACATTAATTGCAGGAATTGCGGGCATGATCCTGGGCTTTTCAAAGTATGGCGTGGAATTTCAGATGCAGGATATCTATGAATACTATTCTGTTCCGCAATTTGAGAATATAAGACCTCTTTATCTGATCTTATACTGCGTAGTTGTTCCGCCGGTTATTTCGTTGATCGTGAATCTAATTGTCATCAACGGGAAGCTGTCTTCCACGGCTCTGGCGCTGATGAGAAATGAGGACAGTTCACGAGCATCTGATGCTGTAAAAGCGCGCAGAGAGAAGAAAAACTTCATAAGCGATTTCAGTTCATGCCAGATCCGCCGCGAGAAAAGAAGTCTTGCTGCGGTAATTACCGGAATGGTCATTTCCCTTCTTCTGCTTCTTCTCGGAGTAAGCTGTTATGTTCTTTGCAATAATGTCAAAGAACACAATATCCGTGATGCTTCGTGCGAGTATACTTACATGCTTAAGTATCCGCCGCTGGAGATTCCTGAAGATGCTGAAGAGTGCTACGCAAAGAATCTGAAATATACTGATCTCGGATATACACTGGACGTTAATGTATATGGAATCAGGAATGACAGCAAGTATTTTGAGGCTCGGCCTTCTGAAGGAACAAACAAGGTGGTGATCGGTACGGGAATCTCCACAAAATACGGATTTAAGGAAGGCGACATCATTGTCCTGACGGACAGTTCAGAAGACAGAAGTTACGCTTTCGAGATAGAAGGAGTAACAGAATACTCGATCGGACTTACAGCGTTTATGGATATCGGTTCGGCAAGAGAATTATTTGGTGCCGAGGATGATGAGTATAATGTGCTGTTTTCTGACAGGAAGATCGACATAGATGACGGAAGAGTCATGTCCGTTACTACCAAAGATGAGATCGTCGATACGGCAGGGATCTTTGTCGATCAGATGATGTCTCTGGTAGTGATCATGATCGCAATCTCGTTCCTTATCTTTGTGACTGTGATGTATCTTATGGAGAATGTCATGATCCAGAGAGCATCAACAAGTATTTCGCTCATAAAGATCTTCGGATATAGACCCGGAGAATTAAAAAAAATATTTATGGATGGTAATCTCAAAGTAGTTGCTTTGTGCACACTGGTGGGAATACCTCTGTGCAAGTTCCTGGTCGATAAGATCTATCCTCTGTTTATTGCAAATACAGCCATGGAAAGTGACATAACATATCCTTGGTGGCTATGGGTAATGCTATACATTATCGTGATGGCGGTATATCTCCTTATCAATACGATCCTTACGGGTAAGATCAACCGTATCGATCCTTGCGAGATACTCAAGAACAGAGAATAAATGATCTTGCATATTGGTTAGCCGCACCTAATAGAATGTGTTATAATATCGCGGCAAATATATTGTCGCGATATTATACACATTAAGAGGTGCAAATGATTCTTTTTGCTGAATGTCTGATAGGAATAATACTATTTACTGCAATCGTTGTTCCGATGAGTCTTAAAGATCCGATCGGAGTAATAAGTGACTATCCGCCTGCCATCCGTAAAAGATGCATAGAACTGGGTCTTGCTGAGGATAGGAAGAAGCGATTCTCTGCAAAGGACATTATCCGTAAGACAGTGGCTATAATCGTTCTGGTGGCGCTGGCAGTATTTGTTATGCTCAAGGTAAACCACGCAGAAACATTCCTGCAGGGGTTTGGATATTCGATGATAATCTGGCTTGCTATCACCTGGTTTGATGCGCTGGTCCTGGACTGCATATGGTTCTGTCATTCAAAGCGCATGCGAATTCCCGGTACTGAAGATATGAAAGAATACAAGGACTATATGTTCCATATCAAGCAGAGCTGTATAGGTACACTCATAGGATTACCCGCATGTGCTCTTATCGGAGTGCTAGTAATGCTGTTTGCACGCTAAAATGCTATTGACAAGTTAGACATGTCTAACTATTATTAGTTAGCGGTAGCTAACAACGTTGCTCTCCGGTAAGGAAGGTGTTTATGGGAAATGTAATAGTTTATATTGTTCTGGCTCTGGTAATAGCCGGTGCTGTTTACGGCACGGTTAAGAGGGTCAGACACGGTTCTGCATGCTGCGGCGAACATGAAGCTGCTCCCAAGAAGATACGGGTATCTGATAAAAACAAGAAGAATTACCAATACCTATATGAATTAAGAGTTGACGGCATGCACTGCGCCAACTGTGCCCGAAGGATCGAGAATAAATTCAATTCAAATGAAGGCCTGTGGGCTGTGGCAGATATTGGCGAGAGGACGGTTACTCTTAGAAGCAAAAGGCTTTTGGACGAGTCTTATTGCAGGACGCTTGTTTCCGATGCCGGCTATACGATGTTATCAATGAAACAGATTAATACATAAAGAGGAGACGTTATGAAGAAACTGTCAGAAATGAAGCAGGGTGAGAAGGGGATCGTAAGCTCCGTAAACGGAGATGCGAGATATGTCGGAAGGATCACATCGATCGGCATAACTCCCGGATGCAAGGTCAGCATTATCAAGAATGATAAAAGAAGGCCGCTTATCGTTTTCGCGCGCGACACTATGATCGCTCTGAACGAGAAGGAAAGTTCAAACATCGAAGTCGAGGAGGCCGGAGCATAATGACTGACAAAAATGAGATCGTAATAGCCCTGCTGGGACAGCCAAACTCGGGAAAATCCACTTTGTTTAACGGACTGACAGGTTTAAGACAGCATGTCGGTAACTGGCCCGGAAAGACAGTAGAAAAGAAGGAAGGTTCATTTACGCATGGTGATAAGAAGTACCTTGTTGCAGACCTTCCCGGAACATATTCATTATCAGCAAATTCAGACGAGGAAATAATCACAAGAGATTATATCGCTTCAGGCAAGGCTGACGTTGTCTGTATCCTTGCAGACAGTTCTCAGCTTGAGAGAAGCCTTTATATGCTTTCGGATTTTGCAGGTATTGAAGTACCCTGCTTTTTGCTCCTGAACATGAGCGATGTCGCAAAGGATCAGGGTAAGGATATCAACGCTAAGGAGATGGAAGATAAACTCGGCATTCCCGTCGTATTGTTTTCCGCACCTGAAGTCAAGAAGTATGATTCTTTCTACACAGCACTCGAGCAGGCTGTAGATGGAAAGACCGTTCTTGACACATCCTCACTCGAAAAAAAGTTCCGGGATATTCCTGAATATTCTGAGATAAGAAACACAATCGGCGACTACAAGGATGGTAACAGAACCGGAATGTGGCTCGCCGTTAAGGCGCTTGAAGGCGATGAGCCCGTTACCGCAAAAATCAAGGCTGAGCTCGGAAATGAGAAAGCATCAGAACTTTCTTCTGTACTCAGTAAATGTGATAAGGGTATCGTCAAGGCCGGTGAATGCAAGTTCGCATGGATAGATGAACTTACTGCAGATTCTGTCAGGAAAGAGAAAAAGGATGCCGGCCTCGGAAAGTTTGACAGGCTCATCACACACCGTATCTGGGGTAAACCTGTAGTTGTCCTGACGATCCTGTTAGGCCTTCTGGCATCTTTTATTCCTGCATTGCCGCTTATGGGAGTCGGCTCTGCAATCGCATCTGCTACTGCACCTTTGAACGATGCATTGCTGGGTATCGGCTGCCCGTCTTTTATTGCGGCTCTGCTTTGTGATGTTTTCCTAAGATGTTTCAGTTTCGTTATCCAGATGCTCGGATTCGTGTTTGGTGTAACGCTGGTATTTGGTCTTCTTGAAGAGATCGGTGTTATGGCAAGGATCTCGTATGTATTCGATAACTCAATGGGTAAACTGGGACTTCAGGGAAAGTCTGTTATGCCTTTCCTCATTAGTTTCGGTTGTACGATGGGTGGTGCTGCCGGCACAAGAGTCATCGACAGCTGGGGACAGAAAGTCCTTACCATTGCGCTCTCATGGGCTATTCCCTGCGGTGCTGCGTGGGCAGTTGTTCCTATGCTTTCCACACTGTTCTTCGGAGCATGGACCCCTGTGATCATTACAGTGATCCTTATCGTCATGATCCTTCATATGTGGCTTACCGCAAAGCTTTTCGGAAGGTCGCTGGTCAAGCCTTCTGAAAGATGCGGCATGATCATGGAGCTTCCCCCTTACCATAAGCCGAAGTGGGGTTCACTCTTCAGATTTGTTTTCGGAAGGACAAAGGACACTTTCTTCAGATCATTCAAGGTCGTACTGATCGTTGCTGTAGTATTCTGGCTCCTGTCATTCACGAGCACAGGCACTGCAGGAGATTCGATCCTGTTTAAGGTCGGACATGTGATAGAACCTGTTACGATGGTCTTCGGAATGAAGTGGCAGACGTTCGTTGCTTTCATAGCATCCTCACTCGGAAAGGAAGGCGCCCTCGGTGTGTTAAGTACGATTTTCTCCGGTACTGGATCCATTACCATTGGTTCCATGCAATCGGCTGATAAAGCTGCAAACCTCAACGAACTTCTCCTTGCAAATATCACCAAGCCTGAAGCGCTTGCATTCATTTTCGCGATCACATTCAACATGCCGTGTATCGTTGCGCTCGCAGCTACATATCAGGAGACACACTCAGCTAAGTGGACAGCCATCATTGGTTCATACTACACAGCTACAGCTCTTGTGCTCGCTGGAATCGCATATCATATCGGAATGCTCATTTGGTAAGATATATGCAGGAATTACTGGAACTTCTTAAGGACGGAAGATCGCGGTCAACAAAGATGATCGCCGCTGAACTCGGTAAACCGGTGGAAATCGTGGAGCGTGACATCGAGTTTCTTGAGCGGACCGGAGTTATCAGGAGGATTGAGTTCTCCATGTGCGGGAGTTGTTCAGGATGTTCCACAGAGGATGGCAAGAAGACATGTCCGGGATGCATGCCCCAGGACGGATTTAAGAATATGGGGGTTATGTGGGAGATTACGTGAGCATGGTATAATTGCCTTGTCTTAATGAAACAGGAGGTATTATTGTGCAAAACGAATCATATGTGGCAACCCCAAAACCCGCAGTAAAAAAGCGCGGAGGCAAAGGCTTGTCTATTGCAGCCCTGATCACTGCGATCGTCAGCATGATCCTGGGAGGAGTCTCGTTCTGGTTTGTTTTCTGGTTTGCTTACGGACGGATGAATTCCTCCGTGATCACGCTCTCATTCCTGTCGCTTTTTCTTGCGGTCACAGCAATAGGAGCTATTATCATGGCCATCATCGCCAAAGTCAAAGGCGCTCACACAGCTATGCTCGTTGTTACCATTTTAACCGCGTGTCTTACATTCCCGTCTGTCTTATTTAACGGGTATATCCTGATCTATTATATCGGAATGACTTACTGATATCAGAAGAATCCGCTGACAAGGATAATTATTATCAGAACAGGGAGGACGAACCTGAAGAAACCAATCGTTCCGCGGCTAATCCTGAGTCCCTTGCCGGTGTTGGCTTCTTCAAGATAGTTCTCAGCGCCCCATCCGAACTTTGTCGTGCAGAAGAGCACATAGATAAGAGATCCGATCGGGAGCAGCAGATTGCTAACGATAGACCTCAATGGCGGTAATGCCAAGGTTCAGCGTGAAAAATGCCTGATTCATTGCAGCTGTTATTATATTGAACAGGCCAACGCTCTTAATACTGTCAATGTCAGGGAGGAGGTAGAACTTCATTCCTTCGGAGGCCTTTTCGAGAGTCAGGCTCATTACCGCCAGTATCAGAATGAGAGCGAGAAGGCCGATCATCATGAACTTGTTTACGCGCTCCAGGCCGTTCTTTACGCCGAAACTCAGTACGAGGAATCCCGCCACAACAGTAACGGCCATAAATATGAGCAACTCCGAAGGGTTCGCGAGCATGTCCGAGAAGACGGTTGCAGCCTCATCGGGCCCGGTATCCTCAAACGTCCCTGTAAGGGACTTCCAGACATTGCCAATGCCGATGGCACATCCTGCACTGACGAGAATAAATCCGAGTCTTGAACCGAAAGTCTCGCGGGTCTTGTTTTCCATGATGCTATATGATCAGCCGGCGGGCGCTTCTGAAATCTGGTAAGAATTCCTCTCGATCGTGAGATCGAAAACTTTCCTGCTTCCGTCAGGAGCTTCCAGTATCAGCTTTGTGTCACCGGTCTTTATGAGTTCCGCATTGACCATATATGATTCTATGTTTTCTTCGTAAACGATAAACACCTTGCCGTACGACTCATCTTCGAGATATACGTTGTATGTGTCGTCGAAAGTGACTTCAAGCTTTCCGCTCTCAACGAGCAGCGTTGTGTTGTAAACGTCCTTGCCCATCGACAGTGCAAGGATAGACCCGCCAATGATAATAAGGATGCTGATGACGATCCCCGCGATCTTAAGCTTCTTGTTCTTGAAGATGAAGAGCGGGTAGATGATCAGTGTCGCCAGGCAGAATATGGTGGTGAGAAGATGGTTGGGAAAGAACGAGTATGTTTCGCGTAAGAACATGCTGTAGTGATACCCCAGGAAAGCGAGCATGGGAGTGAGGATGACCAGGCTGTACCACTTATCGTGGCGCATAAAGTAGCCGACGAAGCCCATCGGGAGCGTAAGCAGAGTCCATACAAACCACGGCGGATAATACTGGAAGATCTCCCAGCCGAGAGGATTGAACGGAACCTCTACCAGATAAACAAGCGGCTGGCTTATTAGGAAAAAGACAAAGCACTTCAGAGCGGACTCCAGAGGCTTTGTGCTGTTGACGATGATAATAATTCCAAAAAGGATCCAGCACTCAAATGTAATGCTTATATCAGCAAAAGAGGTGTCTTTTGTAATAGGCAGTGATGCCATGACTCCGGTATAAACACCGGTGACGACCGCGAAGATAATAAGCTTGGGCCATGTGATCTTAAGTGAACCGAATACTTTTTCCATAGGCGCGATTATATCATAAATACTTATACTGTAGTATTATCTTAGGAGCGGAGGTTTTGTTTATGGAATACATACAGGTCACGAAGGATAATATCGAAGAAGAGCATATCTGCTGTGCGATCTCCAACAATAAGGATGTTCAGGTCTCGTCCAAAAAAAAGTGGCTTAAAGAGCGTTTTGATGACGGTCTTGTTTTTCTGAAGAGCGTTGAGCGCGGGAAATGCTTTATCGAGTATATTCCGGCGGAGAATGCATGGAATCCGGTTGATGCTCCCGATTATATGTATATTGACTGTCTGTGGGTGTCCGGTTCTTTCAAGGGGCACGGGTATTCCTCTGATCTGCTGAATGCCTGCATAAAGGACAGCCAGGATAAAGGGAAGAAAGGTCTCTGCATTTTATCCTCGGCTAAGAAGAAGCCGTTTCTGGCAGATCCGAAGTTCCTGAAGTATAAGGGCTTTGAAGTGTGTGATGAGGCGGACAACGGGATCCAGCTCTGGTATCTGCCGTTTGATAAAAAAGCAGCAGCTCCTTCGTTTTCTGAGTGCGCAAAGCACCCGCACACAGATGATAAGGGTTACGTCCTCTACTATACGAATCAGTGCCCGTTCAATGCAAAATATGTTCCTATCCTGGAAGAGACCGCGCTGAATAACGGCGTCGCATTTAAGGCGATAAAAATAGAGAGCAGGGAGGCGGCGCAGAAGGCACCTACGCCCATAACTACGTATGCTCTGTTCCTGGATGGCGAGTATATAACGAACGAGCAGATGAACGATAAGAAGTTTTTAAAGCTGATCGGAAAATGATGTTAGTGGTTGCTAACAAAACATGCTATAATCTCCTCAAATGACAGTTGGAGGAGTTCGAAATGCAGGAATCCGGTGAGATGTATCTTGAATCAATACTGGTACTTTCACAAAAAGATGCGCCCGTGAGGTCGATGGATGTTGCCAGATATTTACGTGTATCAAAACCGAGCGTAAGCAGGGCGATGGCAATCCTCAAAAATGGTAATTATGTCGAGATCGATAATCGCGGATATATTACGCTTGCCGAGACGGGCAGGAAGATAGCGGAAAAGATCTATGAGAGACATGTTGTATTAAGCAAGTTCTTTACTGAGCTCGGAGTCGATGAAGAGACTGCGGAGGAAGATGCCTGCCGGATAGAGCATGTTATAAGTGACAAGACTTTTGAAGTGGTTAAGAAGCATATAGAGGATAGTGATCAGGTTTAACAGCTATTTAAGCCGGCGGATGCACCCACCGGTTACACCCACCGTGGGTGCAGATATGCCTGTTTTTTGGTAATTATCTTTAAAGTCAACCGGTTTTGCACCCACCATAGTGGGTGCAAGTTGTGGGTGCAAAAGCTACAAAAAAAGTACCTCAGAATGGACTGAGGCACTAATTTTTTACTTAACGTACTTAACAGGTTACGCGGGCTTATCCTTCAGCGATAGCACCTGCAGGGCATGTTGATGCACAAGCGCCACAGGATACACAAGCTTCAGCATCGATGTTGTACTGTGTATCACCCTGGGAAATTGCACCTGCAGGGCAGCCATCAGCGCATGAACCGCAAGAAACGCAAGCATCAGAAATTACATATGCCATATGAATATCCTCCTTCGTGGTTGATATGTAGATTGTTTCATCTCAAACCCCGGTTAGCCAAGCGTAATTTGATTTTGTTTACATTTTATTCAAATTGAAAGATTGGTTAGCTATTGCTAACTTTTGTATTGACAAGACAACAAACATGGTGGATAATCTTTCTTGTTAGCCGAGGCTAACAAGCGCAAAGATCAAACAGCAGAGAGGAGTTACATAGTGTCTGACGAGGGATTTATCGCTTGGTGTTCACCTACACTTGCAGGGATCAAAGTTGCAAATCTTTTCAACTGTGACAGTCCTTCAAGTTCCGAAATAACAAATGACATCAGATCGTACAACAGAAGACTGTCATCCAGCGGCGTTGTTGTTATTCCGGTCAAACAGATGAACGGCAAGACACTGATATACGTTTACAGACCCAAACTCCTGAGAGCATACCTGGCGCAGGAAAGTGTAAGAAGCATACTGACTGATTTCGGATACGATGCTGATGATATGAACGCCTGCATATTGCGAATGATCTCGAGACTCAATGAAAACGAGTTTCCGCATGAGATCGGATTATTCCTTGGTTTCCCGCCGGAAGACGTAAAGGGTTTCATCGAGAACAAAGGACGCAACTACAAGGTCTGCGGAATGTGGAAAGTATATGGTGATGTGTGTAAGTGCAGCAGTCTTTTCGATAAGTATGAGATGTGCACGAGGACACTGCTCGATCAGTACAGATCAGGTAATACAGTAGAACGGCTTACAGCTGTCGTTTGAAGTAAATATCAAGTTTGAAAGGATTACTTATATGAGCAAAGTAGCAGTAGTTTTTTGGAGTGGAACCGGAAATACAGAGGCAATGGCCAACGCTGTAGTTGAAGGCATTAAGGGTGCCGGAGCAGAAGCGGAGATCGTTGCGCTTTCAGATTTCACTTATCAGAAGATTGATGAGTATGATGCGATCGCATTCGGATGCCCGTCAATGGGTGCCGAGCAGCTTGAGGATTCCGAGTTTGAACCCATGTTCACGGCCATTGAGAGCAAGCTTGCCGGCAAGAAGATTGCTCTCTTCGGATCTTATGGCTGGGGAGACGGGGAATGGATGCGCAACTGGAATGACCAGTGCATCAACGACGGAGCACAGATGGCATGTGATTTCGTCATCTGCAACAATACGCCTGATGAAGCTGCATTAAGTGAGTGTAAAGCACTTGGCGCAGCCCTTGCATAATCATAATACCTTCTTTAAAAAGCAGACATCCGGTTCTTCTCCGGGTGTCTGTTTTTGTATTGACTTGAATCAGTAATCACACTAATATTCAGACATGGAAGAAAATACGAACCCGTTTGCCAGAACTGAATTGCTGCTGGGGAAACCGGCAATGGAGCGACTGTCCGGATGCCGCGTGGCCGTTTTCGGTATCGGCGGCGTCGGTGGGTATGTATGTGAGGCGCTGGTGCGGAGCGGCATTGGCGCATTCGATCTGATTGATAACGATAAGGTGTGTGTGACGAATATAAACCGCCAGATTATCGCGACGAGCAAGACTGTCGGAAGATACAAGACGGAAGTTATGAAAGAGCGCATGCTCGAGATCAATCCTTCAGTGGAAGTGAACATACACAACTCTTTCTTCCTTCCCGAGAATGCGTCGGATTTCCCGTTCACTCAATACGATTATGTGGTCGATGCCATCGATACTGTCACGGCGAAGATCGAGCTGATCATGCAGTGTCAGAAAGCCGGTGTCCCGATCATAAGTTCGATGGGGGCAGGTAATAAACTCGATGCGTCCGCGTTCAGGGTCGCCGATATCTACAAGACAAGCATGGACCCCCTCGCGAAAGTGATGCGCCGCGAACTGAAGAAGCGGGGCGTGAAGAAGCTGAAAGTCGTCTATTCAGAGGAGGAGCCGGTCCGGCCGCAGGGCGAGAGCACTGAGAGCAAGGGTACCACCGGCAGGGCTGCTCCGGGCAGCACGGCATTTGTGCCGTCGGTTGCGGGGTTGATAATTGCGGGCGAGGTAGTTAAAGATTTGAGGTGAGTCTTTCGCGGCTACAGTCCTCGAAGCTACTTACAGTTTGTAAAGACCGGAAGATTCGTAGACGCTTCTGCGGAAGTCCGCCGCAGAAGACTTACTCACGGAGTAGTGGAATAATAGAGTTTCTTATTTTAGGAGGATAGAAAGCTTAGCATAGATGAATTAAAGAAAGTTAGCGGCAGATGGAACTTTGATGATCTGACTCCGGAGGATCAGAAAAAGTGCATGGAGTTTTGGCAGGATCAATTTGATGCAGGCGGAACAAATATCGAGGCAGAATGCAGGAGAGCATGGGAAGAGTTTGATACTTACCTTTGCCGCAAGCATGGTGTAGATCATGATGATCAGTAGTGGTATATGGGTTATCTCAGTTATGAGATGACCCTTTTTCTTGGCCGTTCACTATCGAGGGTCCGATGTCGCTGATTGTGTCTCTAAATCCCGCTCAGCAGCGACAAAATTAGAGACATGTCGCTGTTTTTGTCTCTAAAACTCTAAAGTTAGCGACATATTTAGCGACATCGTATTAGAGCCGCGCGCCTCTCATTTATAGCGTCGATGGCGCCCTTAACATACGCTTTCGTGAGGTCTTCGAGGGGGATATCGTACTTCTCCGACATCATCGCGAGAATATCGAGCGGATCGTCAATTATTTGATCGAGCAGTGGGCTCCGATATATCTTCCAAGGCTGAAAGCTTCCACCGCATAAGGGAACATAAATGCAGCGCCTGTTGCCGACAGCAGATTAGAGATTACCGTGAAGAAGGCAAGCGTCGGATTGGGGTTTTCTATCTCTCTTGACAGCATGTAAAAGACCGCACCGAGCGTGCATACAAAAATGATAATGCTCGCACCAAGTGCGATCAGATACTTCTTATTGTTCTTAATAATGTTATTATAGTTTGCTGTGCTATAATTGTCACGAAAGCATCAAAAGGGGATAGGGATTATATGGCTTTTGCAGGAATGTTTCTCGGTACTGTTTTTGTGGTAATAGCAATACTGATTTATTTCATTGCGTTTGTTGAACTGATCATCGGCATCGTTCTTCTCGTGAAGAAGAAAAAGGTGCCCGGGATTATCCTTCTTGTTTTGTCGGCAATACCTGCAGTAGTCACTGTTGTGTTGCTTGCAGTGGCTTATTTTACGGCAGAATACCCTGAGTTTGATACATATGACGGCGGCACCGTAACGATCAATATGGAAGATGTCCGCATCATGAAGAACATCATCAGAGCAAAGGATATGGAGGGGTTGAACGAGTACCTCGACAAGCATCCGGAGCTCATCTATTATCAGGATAACAACCATCAGACGCTGCTCGAGTACGGACTTCACGACTACAATGTTGAGATCATGCAGATCGCAATAGATCACGGTGCCGTGTTTGATGCGGAACCGACATTCAGGAATCTGAGATATGATCATTCTTTGGAGAACTTTTTTGATTATGAATACAGGACGTTTGCGCTGGGACATCAGCCTGACACGCTGCCGTTCGCTTTCGGTGTGGCAACGGAGGAGATGATCGAGGCAGCGAGGTTTGCTGTTGATCACGGGGCCGAGACAGTCTGGAAAACAGAGGAGTCATACGGCATCAACTGGGACTTTGCAGTTATGGTCGAGGAATGGGTCAACGATGACGGCGAGATAAGCGAGACTGATGCAGAACTCGTTGAATACGCGAGGTCTGCGTGCGGGTCAAATGCTGCCAAGACTCTCCCGACGCGTGAATATTTTGAGAATCTTGATAAGGACTCAACACTGGAACAGATTACTGCCGAGATTGGAAGCTACGGCGTGCGAGGATCCGGGATAATCCAATTCGTCTGGCATCTTGATGACGGTTCCTATGCGAGCGTCATCTTTGACAGCCGCGGAAAGATAGAAAGGATCACCATCGACGGCGATAATGGCGGAGTTATCTACGAGCGCGAGCACTGAGCGACTCACTTTTTGCTTCCGCCGTATGCGTCCAGCGAACTCGAATAATAGTTTTTAATCTTGCTCTTCAGAGAACGCGGGCTCACGGCAACCGCGTCCTTTCCAAACCTCTTAAAATAGTCAACCAGCTGCAGCTCCGGCCAGTCGAAATAGTACAGATCCCCATCCACAGACGTTACCGCCGGGCGGTTTTTGACGATCGACTTGTACATCTGCCTTCCGCGCTCGGTCATGCGTATCACTGCGTGAATGTCGGATACCATTGAGTGCGGGCACTTGAGCCCCTTAACCCTCAGTTCCTCCGCGATCTTCTCATCGCGTTCAAACGTATCATTGGTAACAAACACATCGCTGAGCCTCGAGATCCTGTACGAATGCTGCTTCTTTGTCCCGGGGTCGCGGCACAGAAGATACCCGTACTGCTCATCCTTCGAAACAGCGATCATATACGGCTCGACCACCGCCTTAAACCCGAAGCTCCCGGACGTAAAAGACAGCTTTCTTCTCTCATCTATCGCCTTATTCACAAGATAATAAGTGTTCGCGAAAATGATCTCTTCTCTCTTATTCCTGGGGATGGAAAGATACGACAGGAACATATCCTTCAGATACCCCGAGAGCGAAGAATCCCTGAGCGCATTGTTCTCGATTATCCTGATAACGCTGTGTGATTCACCGCTCACGGTAAGCGTGATCACGGCGCTTTTGCCGCATGTGGCAGGTTCGTTGCAGTTGATATAGTTGCGGATTATCCTGTCCGCAAGTGCATACGCATCCTTGGGCTTGAGGGGTCTTACGGAGTTAATGTCGTCAAGCATGCTGTTCATCAGGATATCGCGTCCGTCCCTGTACTGATCAAAGTAGTTTACTATCAGTTCTTTAAGGAAAGAATTGAGATTAACCTTACCGTCGCTCCTGATGAATTCGAAGAGTTCAGCATCGTTGATAAGCCTTGTTTTTGTATCTTCCGAGAGATAGATCTTGTATTTTTCTGTCATGCGTATCTCCAAAATGGGGTCGTAAGAAATGCAAATACACTTGTCAAATCCTTATATACCGCATTATATAGGGGTTGTAAAAATAAGTCAATCTGCATCTGTTAAAACCCCTAAAACGGCGCTACCATAAACTTACAGTACAAAGACACACACAGCAGTCAACAGGTGGCACGTAAAGCTTATAACTTTATTAACAGGTTCGAGTCCTGATCTTAAGTGTCTTGTAAAAGCTGTTCAAAGGTGCACACAGCAACTGAAAACTGATTAGGGACAGTCAAAACCCCGGGTAAACCCCGGGGGCACCTTGTAAAAATTATTCCGGGAACGGATGGAGAGAAAAACTATGATTAATTTTTTGAAGAGAGAAACAAACAGAACATTTACTGAGAATGGTGCAGTAACAAACAGAAGCACGATGTCCGATTGTCTGGACCTTTTCGCGACCGCGGGAGCACTGCGTAACGCGAGTGATGACGAGATCCTGACAAGGTTCATGAGAGCATTTGCCGAGGACCGCGACATCGCAATGAAGACGCTCTTTTATGCAAGAGATATCAGGGGCGGTCTCGGTGAGAGAAGGTTCTTCAGGACCGTTCTCAGACACCTTGCGCAGACTGAGCCTGAGTCAGTCAGAAAGAATATCGCGAACATCGCCGAATACGGCAGATATGACGATATCCTTGTGCTGATCGGGACGGATTGCGAGAGGGAAGCTTTCGTTTACATCAGGGAAACTTTGCAGGCGGATATTGCGTCAATGCAGGCACATGGCGGAGTATCTTTAATGGCAAAGTGGCTGCCTTCTGTAAACGCGAGCAGGTCTGAGACGGTCAGGAACGCCAGAAAGATCGCGCGTGCGCTGAAGATGTCCGATGCTGAATACAGGAAGACTCTGTCTTCTTTGAGAGCTTATATCAAGATCATCGAGAATAATCTGAGAGAGAAAGACTACACTTTCGATTACGAGAAGCAGCCTTCCAAAGCTCTCCTGAAGTACAGGCATGCATTCAGCAAGAACGACGGCGTGCGTTACAGTGAGTTCCTGAACAGAGTTCAGGAGAATCCTTCCGTGATGCACACAGGAACTCTGACACCTTACGAGATCGTAAGGCCCGTGCTGAACACGCGCGAGATGCCGGAAGATGAGCGCAGGGCACTCGATACAACATGGAATGCGCTGGAGAACTATGTAAACTCCGACAATTCGCTTGTCGTTGTTGACGGCTCAGGTTCCATGTACGGCGGAGGTCTGGCATCTCCTGCGGCTGTTGCGGAGTCTCTGGGGATCTATTTCGCGGAGCGTAATAAGGGCAAGTTCGGAGGCCACTTCATCACGTTCTCGCGCCACCCTAAGCTGGTGCAGATCAAGGGCCGCGACATCTTCGAGAAAGTCAGATACTGCATGAGTTTTAACGAGTGCAGCAACACTGATATCGAGGAGACTTTCGACCTCATTCTGGAGACGGCTGTGAAGAATCACATGAAGCAGAGCGACATGCCTTCAAGGCTCATCATCATCTCCGATATGGAGTTTGACTGGTGTGCAGAATATGCAGATCTGAGCAACTTTGAGAGCGCAAGGAAGAAGTTCGGGAAGAACGGATTCAGCCTCCCTAAGCTTGTGTTCTGGAACGTCAACAGCCGCAACAGGCAGCAGCCTGTCACGATGAACGAGCAGGGCGTTGTCCTGGTTTCCGGAATGTCGCCCCAGATCTTCGCAATGCTGAAGGACGATAATCTCGATCCTTACAGCTTTATGATGAGCGTTATCTCTGCCGAAAGATACGGCAGGGTCGCTGCATAGAAAGGAATTATGAATGAATGCAATAGAAATTAAAGGAAAGGTGAATACAGCTATATGCTATGCAAAAGTAGTTGAAGACGAAGCGATCGAACAGATCAGAAGAATGTGCGATTACCCCATGACTGAGGGCTCAAAGATCAGGATCATGCCGGATGTTCATTCAGGCAAGGGATGTACGATCGGAACGACAATGACGATCACCGATAAGGTTGTACCCAACGTTGTTGGCGTGGACATTGGCTGCGGAATGTACACAGTTGATCTCGGGAAAGCTGACATCGACTTTGAGAAGGTTGATGAGGCCGCGCATTATATCCCCTCCGGGACTGGTGTCTGGGAAGGGAGGCAGGAGCGTTTCGATATCACAGGGCTCGCATGCTACAGGGAACTAAAGGATACACGAAGACTCGGAAGATCCCTCGGAACTCTCGGAGGAGGAAACCACTTCATCGAGATCGATCAGTCCTCGGACGGTACGCGATACCTTGTCATCCACTCCGGCTCGCGCAACCTCGGAAAACAGGTTGCGGAACACTATCAGAGACTTGCGGTAAGACTTAACAGCGGTTATGACGAGTACCTCTGCAGAAGAGATGAGATCATCAGCACATATAAGGAACAGGGCCGCAAGAGCGAGATACAGGAGGCATTGAAGAATCTCCGGTGGACAGCGCACGCAAGCGGTGCTGACACGCCCGAAGATCTCTGTTATCTTTTCGGAAAGTACCTTGAAGATTACCTCCACGACGTGGAGATCTGCCAGGCTTTCGCGAGAAGGAGCAGGGAGAAGATGGCTGAGATCCTCATCGACCGAGTCGGCCTTGCATCCGGAGCTGCGTTCCATACGGTGCATAACTATATCGACACTGGTGAGATGATCCTCCGTAAGGGTTCGATCGCCGCGCACAAGGGTGAGAAGGTGCTGATCCCTATCAACATGAGAGACGGTTCAGTCATCGCAGTTGGTAAGGGCAATCCAGAGTGGAACTTCTCGGCTCCTCACGGCGCAGGCAGACTCATGTCCAGAACGAAGGCGAAAGACACCCTCACGATGGACGAGTACAGGGAGTCAATGAAGGATGTTTATACAACATCCGTCAACGAGTTTACTCTCGACGAGGCTCCCATGGCATACAAGTCTCTCGAAGACATCATCGATGTCATTACTGAGTCAGTTGATGTTGTTGAGGTCATCAAGCCTGTTTACAACTTTAAGGCCTGAGTTTTAGAACCTTGAATTGGGTTTGATTATCTACTATAATAACTTCCGAGCAGACAATGGCGCCTGACAGCGTTGTTGTCTGCTCTTTTTTGAGGAGGCGGCATATGATCAATCTTAACGACTATTTATACAACGGCGACACGGTAGTAAAGATTCTTCACAGATATTCACAGGACCTGAAGGCTTCCGCTCTCGAAACCGGCAACGGCGTCGACCTGGCTCACAGCAACTGCCTCCTCCAGATGATCGAGCTTCTCGAGCACAACGACTTCCTCACGTGCCAGTCCCAACAGATCAGAGAGTTCTACAAGTATCTGGCAGATAAATATCCGTTTCTCGCTTTTACATTTAAGGGCAGGATCAAGTCGCTCATCAGGCTCGAAGAAAAGATAAACGGCAACATCGTCGAGTACATTTACGACCACTACTGCTCGACAGGAGAGTTTCCGTCCGAGGCAGAGATAAAAGGGCAGATCGGCAGAATCAAAGACCTGATCGCGTACAGGATCGTCATCTCCCTGCCTGCGTGCCATCTTCAGGCAGGCGACGACAGACAGGAACGTGAGATCGGCTGCCTCTACGAGATCGCAAATGCCCTTCCCGATTTTCTTGAGGCCCGCGGATTTGAACCCGAACACTCAGGACGGAGTGTTTTCAGTACGCGTATTTGTGATAACGTCAAGCAGTATTACCGCGACTACATCGAACGGCCAAACGCCTTCGGTTATCAGTCGCTTCACATATCATTTTTTGACAACGCATCGCGCAGCAACATCGAAGTCCAGCTCCGCACGAAACAGATGGACGACATAGCCGAGATCGGCCCGGCAAACCACCTTGGCTACGAAGCCCGCCAGGAGAAGGAGCGCATGCGCCGTCAGGAAATTCCCGTCGGTGTTAATGCCTTTTTTGATGATGCATACGAGCGCGGCATGATGCTTCAGCAGCTTGACCTCAAAGGCGTCGATGTCAACATGTTCGGCGCCGTCAACAACAGCCTCGTAAATGACGGCTGCGGCCTCTACCGCGGCAGACTGATCCTTCCGTACGAACACCTCTCCAGATTCCAGAATGACCTTATCGGGTGAGGATGCTATAATATAAATATCAGCACATTTGGGCATTTACCAAGGGGATTTTGTCATGGCAAAGAAATTCAAATATGTCAGGATTCAAGGAAGAGAACTGGCAGAGAATACAAAGTATGCCAAGGGTATCTTTTCGATGTGCTGGCAGCTTATCCATGACAACGTAATGGAAGAGGAGGACGCCGATCTTTTCAAGGAGATCGACGCGTGGTTCTCCGACATTCTTCCGTACCCGCCTCCGTGTAAAAGGCAGGAGAAAGTGATCTGCTTTTTTAAGACGGAGAACACGGAAGAAATGATGAGATACATTACTCCCGCGATGTGGCTGCTCGATAAATATCATCATCCGTTTTTTGTTGTTTATACTGATTCGCCGGGCGAGATAGTTTACGAGGACGAGTACCAGGTGGCCGTTAAGGTTGACGACTTTATTAAGGTCGAGAAGGTGCAGCAGTCCTGGACGCCGGAAGGCGAGTGATCGGGGCGGCAGACTTCAGTACGTACTGTTACACAAAAACTCGTTTGAAATTGATTTTTGTGTAACGACTTGTGTAACAACACGGATCTAATTTGCCCTCTTGACAGCTAATTGCGATTAGCCTATAATCTGGCTAATTCGAATTAGCCAGCGCTCGGGAATCAACGAGCGGAAATCGACGCGCCAAGGAGACAAAACATGCAAACCACATCAACAAAACAAAAGATCCTGGACGAAGCGCTCACGCTCTTCTCCGAGAAGGGCTACGCCAACGTCTACGTCAGCGATATAGCCGATAAAGTCGGCATAAAAGCGCCGTCGCTCTACAAGCACTACAAGAGCAAGCAGGCGATCTTCAACGCAATAATCGAGGAGATGAACAACAGGTTTCTCGAGCAGGCGAAGGCGCTCAACATAACGGGCAACGATGCGCAGGCTGATGCGGCGATCTATAAGGAGATCGGCGAGGAGGCGCTGGTGCAGCTGGGACAGAACCTTTTCGCGTACTTCCTGCATGACGACTATGTGAGGCGGTTCAGGAAGATGCTGACGATCGAGCAGTTTCGCGATGTGGAGCTGGGGCGCATCTATGCAAGACAGTATGTCGACGATCCGCTCGCTTATCAGGGGATGATGTTCGGGATGATGGTGGCGCAGGGCGTGCTCGTGACCGACAACATTCCGGTGATGACGATCCATTTTTACGCGCCGATATACATGTTGCTCACGATTTGCGACCGCGAGCCGCAGCGCGAGGCGGAAGCGATGAAGATGCTGGTGGAGCACATAAGAAAGTTTAACGAGCTGTACGGGAGGAAATACTGATGAAGATTACTGTTATAAACGGATGCGAGAAGAAGGGCGTGACATACAGGCTCAAGGAGGCATTCCTTGACAGTTTCAGGAACGACGCCGAGATTACCGAGTTCTATCTCCCGAGGGACTGCCCCAATTTCTGTGCGGGCTGTACGGTCTGCTTCAGGGGTAACCAGCACCTTTGCAAGGACGCCGTCTACGTTCAGAAGATCGAGAAGGCGCTGCTGGAGGCGGATCTGCTCGTGTTCACGTCGCCTGCTTATGTGTTCCACACGACGGGTGCGATGAAGGCGATGCTCGACCATTTCGGGTACAGATGGATGCCGCACCGCCCCGCGAAAGAGATGTTCGGCAAGCGCGCGGTCATCATAACCCAGTGCCTGGGTGCGGGCGCGAAATCCACAGCCAAAGACATTCACGACAGCCTCTCCTGGTGGGGCGTCAGCTATATCAAAACATGCAGTTTCAAACTGATGAGCGAGATCGACTGGAATAAGCTCCCCGACAAAAAGAAGAATGAGATGACCGGCAAACTCAAGTCTCTCGCATCGCGAATGAGGACTATCAATTACACAAAACCCGCTCACACAAATATCAAAGTGAAGGCTAAGTTCATGGCAGTCAGGATGCTCCAGCAGAGCCTCGGGAAACAGGATCCTGGGTACACGGATTACAAGTACTGGCACGAGAACGGATGGACGGAAAACGTCAGGCCGTGGAAGAGATGATGCGGAAGAGATGATGCGGACCGCTTAAAATATTATATAATAAGGGTTATCCTAAATAGAAAAAGGGTGCCCTAATATGCTTAATCTTAAACGATATCTGGCTATGTTTTTAAGCCTCGTCATGATTGCGGGGTTTGCAGGTTTGGCGGTTTGTGCGGACAGTGCAGATGCCGAGATGGGCGATGAGGATACAGAGATTGTCGATCCCATTGCGGATGTCGGAGGATATTCATCAATCCTTTACGACCAGATGAAGGGCAGGCTTCCGACTTCGGAGGCCAAGGCCATCGTTGAGACATCTGACGGTTTCATCTGGATCGGAAGCTACAGCGGTCTCGTCAGGTACGACGGGAATACTTTCGAGAGAATTGATTCGACGACAGGTATCGTTAGCGTAGTTGAGCTTTTCGTGGACAGCAGGGACAGGCTCTGGATCGGTACGAACGATAACGGCGTAGCAATGATGGACAAGGGGCAGTACACCTACTACAAGATGGCCGACGGGCTGCAGTCCGCATCAGTCAGGACCATCACGGAAGATGACAAGGGTAACATCTATCTCGGAACGACGCAGGGTGTCGCAGTTGTTTCTCCTGACATGACGCTCACTCCTGTTACCGAAGGATCACTCCGCAATGCTCATATAAGGCATCTCATTTACAGCGACGGTTATGTTTACGGCATTACCATGGACGGCGACCTGTTCACGATGAAGGACGGTGTTGCTGACAGGTTTTTCTCGGCTCACAACAGTAACTACAGATGTATCCTCCCTTCAAGAGAGGGCCGGAACAGGATCTATATCGGTACATCGGGATCAGAGATCATATATGCTGAGCTCGATCAGGATGTTACGGTACTTGATACTTACGATGTGTCGCCGCTGTCCAGTATCAACTGTCTCAAGTTCGTTGAGGATCAGATCTGGATCTGCGCTGATAATGGCATCGGTATGATCAATGCCGAAGGCGGGTTTGAACAGTGCACGGGCATTCCGCTGACGAATTCGATAGAGGATATGATCGTGGATTATCAAGGCAACCTCTGGTTTACATCATCCAGGCAGGGTGTAATGAAGATTGTCCCGAACCATTTTCAGGATGCTTTTGAGAAGTACGGGATCAATTCAAGAGTAGTCAATACAACATGCCTGAAGGGCAGGGAGCTTTTTATCGGTACAGATAACGGACTCATAATCGTGGACAGGGACGGCGTTATGGGGAGTTACGTGCTCAGGAGCGTCAGGACTGCTTCAGGTGAGAAGATAATGGCGCCTGACCTTATCAGCCTTCTTCTCGGCCGCAAGATCAGATCGATAAAGGAGGACAGCGCAGGCAATCTGTGGATCTCCTCATATGGAAAGAACTGTCTTATCCGTCTGACGGGACACAATGCGACATGTTTTACAACTGATGACGGAATGCCTTCAGAGCGTGTAAGAACTGTCATTGAGCGCCCTGACGGAACGATCCTGGCCGCTTGTACGGGCGGTGTTGCGGTCATCGACGGCAACGAGATTACAGAGGTTTACGATGAGCGCAGCGGCATACAGAATACTGAGGTGCTTACCATCTGTGAGGCAGAGAACGGTGACATCATAGTCGGTACAGACGGCGGCGGAATCTACATTATCAGCGGTACTTCCGTAAGACATCTCGGAACGGAGAACGGTCTTGATTCCGATGTCATCATGCGCGTGAAGAAGGACAGAACGCGCAATCTTTACTGGATAGTCACAAGCAACTCCATTGCTTACATGACAGGTGATTATCAGATTACATCTGTCAGGGGATTCCCTTATTCCAATAACTTTGATATCTACGAGAACAGCAGGGATGAGATCTGGGTTCTCAGCAGCAACGGAATTTATGTTTCACCCGCGGAAGAGCTTATTGCGAACGGTACCATTACGCCTGAGTACTATGGAATGGACAATGGTCTGCCGTGCATTGCGACATCGAACTCCTACAGTGCTCTGACAAGTACCGGCAATCTGTATATCGCGGGAACGACGGGTGTTGCGATCGTTAATATAGAGAATGCTTTCGGGCTTGATACTGACATCAAGCTCAATGTCCCCTATATCGAGGCTGACGGACAGATGATCTATCCTGACAGCAACGGCAGGTTCTCTGTTCCGGCTGATGTTAAGAAGGTGACGATCTATGCGTACGTATTCAATTATTCGCTCGTTAATCCGCAGGTATCCTACAGTCTTGAAGGATTTGACGATACCAAGGTAACAGTAAGACGTAATGAACTTTCCGCTCTGGACTATACGAACCTGAAAGGCGGCAAATACACATTTGTCATGAGCATTGTCGATTCACGGGGCAACGAGCACAACACCATGCGTATCGAGATCGTTAAGGATAAGAAGATCTACGAGCAGATCTGGTTTATTGTTGTGGTAGCCATACTGTTTATCGCCATACTGACGTTTATCGTTCTGGCATATGTACGTTACCGCATAAAGAAACTCCGTGCGAAAGAAGAAGAACAGAGAATACTCATCAGAGAGATTTCCGAGGCGCTTGCTAAGACGATCGATATGAAGGACAAATACACGAACGGTCACTCAAAGCGAGTTGCTGACTATACCGTCAAGCTCGCTAAGGAACTCGGATATGATGAGGATACTCTCGAGAAGTTCTACAATATTGCGCTTCTTCACGATATCGGAAAGATCGGTGTCCGTAAGGAAGTGCTTAATAAGAACGGAAAACTGGAGCCTGAAGAGTATGATGAGATCAAGTCCCACACGACTTACGGTCACGAAGTCCTCAAGGATATCAGTATCATGCCTGAGCTGGCTATCGGTGCCGAGTGCCATCACGAGAGACCGGACGGAAGAGGATATCCTCACGGGTATAAGATCGATAAGATCCCGCGCGTGGCTCAGATCATTGCGGTTGCCGATACTTTCGATGCCATGTATTCCAACCGTCCGTACAGGCAGCGTATGAACTTCGACAAGGCTGTTTCGATCATTACTCAGGTATCGGGAACCCAGCTGGCACCTGATGTCGTTGATGCATTCCTCAGGATCAAGGATCAGTTCCGTGCTCCTGATGATGTCGGCGGCGGCAGTACGGATGATATTACCAACATCCGTAAGCATTACGATGAGGAAGAAGCAAAGCACAAAGCGGAAGAGCAGGCGGCAGCCAATGCTGAGGGCAAGACTGAGAAGAAGCCTGCCGACAAGCCCGAAGAGAAGCCTGAACCCAAGGAAGATAAAAAGCCGGGTGAAGACAAAAAAGACGGCGATAATGGCGATAAGAACTAAATTGTTAATCTTATTTGTTGTTATTAGCGGAAAAATCAACTATAATAATGGGTGATTTTATATCGCCACAAGGAGGATACAAAATGTTAAATATCAGCAAGAATCTTTCTGATACAAAGCTTTCGGTAGCTTTGGAGGGGAGACTTGATACAACTACAGCACCTGAGTTTGAGGATGCGCTCAACGAGAACATTGCGAATGTCACAGAGTTGATCATCGATCTCGAGAAGCTCGAGTACATTTCAAGTGCAGGTTTAAGAGTCCTTCTTTCGGCTCAGAAGACAATGAATAAGCAGGGAAGCCTGGTTATCCGCAATTCTTCTGACGAGATTAAGGAGATTTTTGACGTTACGGGATTCTCTGACATCCTGACGATCGAGTAATCCAGTCGAACAATTTAGTATTCAGGGAAAGCCCATGGAGATAGCACAGATTATCTTCGTGGGCTTTTATGTATATATTCGGAAAAGGAGAGATATTTATGAGAGACGACTACAGACTCGCCAAGAAATTAGGTGAAAGAGCAGTAAGAGAAGCAATAAAGAACGGTACAAGTCCTTATCTGCCCGTTCTCGATTCACTCGAGGAGATAAAGTTTGCAGTTAGCCAGAAGAAGCTCGGACTCATGGAGCTTCCCATAAGCAGGATCAAGGGCAACAAAGAGGCCGGCAGGAACAGCGCTTTCGCGAACAACTTTATGCCTCTCTTTGCTGAGGATTCCGAGTTTGCGATTAAGTGGTCGAATCTCTACGACTCATATAAAACGGATGGGATCAGAGACGCAATAAAGGTTTATGAGTATATGAACCAGTATTACGTTCAGGAGGGCAACAAGCGAGTTTCCGTATCCAAGTACGGTGGAACGGAGTACATTCTCGCTGACGTTACGAGGATCATCCCTCCGAAGAACGACAGCAAGGAAGTCAAGGTCTACTACGAGTATATGGATTTCTACCGCTGCACCAAGATCTTCCTTATCGTTTTCAGTGAGCCCGGTGCATACAAGAAGCTGGCTGAGTTCCTCGGACAGGATCTGGAGAACAAGTGGCCTGAGGACCTCTGCCGCGATCTCAAGTCGGCATTCTACAGGTTCAGCCAGTGCCTCAAGGCAGAACTTAAGATGACGGACGAGTTCAAGATCAGCAATTCATTCCTGATGTACCTGTCCATCTTCCCGCTGAAGACTCTCTTTGACGCGACAAATGAGCAGATCACAAAGAACATCAGGCTCGCAAGCGGCGAGCTCATGACATCTGCTGACATCGACAAGGCTGCATTCCTTTCTGATGCTCCTGTTGAGACTGAGAAGCAGACAGGCTTTATGGGATTCTTCACAAAGGCAAAGAAGTACACGGCAGCTGCACCTCTCAGAGTTGCTTTCATCTATGATGTCGGCATCGAGGAGTCACGCTGGACGGACAGCCATGAGGCAGGAAGGCTTTTCGTTGACGAGATGACAGGAGACGAGGTAGTTACGAACGATTACATTGCCGGCAAGGTAGGAGGCACGAAGAAGGCAGTGGAGAAGGCCATTGCCGAGAAGAACGAGATCATTTTCGCGACCTCTCCCGAAATGCAGTCCGAACTCCTCAAGATCGCGGTCCTGCATCCGGAGGTCAAATTCCTCAACTGCTCGCTCGGCAACACATATTCATCTATCAGATGTTATCAGGGCAAGCTCTATGAGGCTGCGTTCCTTATGGGTGTACTTGCCGCAAATACGCTGCTTCTGGAGCAGACAGAAGGCCCGAGGAAGATCGGTTATATCGTCAGGACCGGGGACAGCATGAGCTATATCAATCTCAATGCTTTTGCGATCGGAGTTTCGCTGATCGATCCCGAGTGCAGGATCTCACTCAAGTGCATGAACGTGGATCCCGACCTCGATTTCCGCGGAGAATGGGGGGCGGAAGGCGTTAAGATGTTTGCGGATATCGAGTATTCGACAGCGTCTGTTTCGTCAGTTAGGCCCGGTCTTTATGAGATCAGGGATGGAAAGGATGTATATATCGGAGCACCTTTCTATAACTGGGGCAAGTATTATGTAAGGATCGTTCAGTCAGTTCTGTCAGGCGCATGGGACCTGACGGAGGCGATTGGCCAGCGTACGGCTGCGAACTACTGGTTTGGCCTGTCAACGGGCGTTGTAGATGTAAGAACGCCGAAGATCCCTTATCAGACAAAGAAGATGCTCTCTTTCTTTAAGAAAGCGATCATCAGCGGAATGTACGATCCGTTCTCAGGCGATATCGTTACTTCTGACGGCAAGCAGATAAAGGGCTCGGACAGCAAGACAAGCGAGAGCAAGATCCTCTCGATCAACTGGCTCAATGAGAATATCGACGGCACGATCCCGAGCAACGAGAACGCATAACGGCTGGTGTATAACCGCGTTTAACAATGTTATATAACAAGCAGAATACAAGGCTTAGGTTCAGTACAGACCAGTTTATCGACGAGGTCGAGTACTGTGAGATGATGGACGAATATAACGCCCTCGTAAAAGATGTCCTGAGATCAGGTCTTAAGGATTTCCGGGAGAAACTGGACGGGGAGAAGATCTCTTCTTATAACAACAGCAGCGATGATGACGAAGACGGTCATTCAACTTCAAAGCTGCGCTCGATCATAATCAGCGTCGTTGTCATCGGCCTGTTTATTTCCATGGTCGTATCGCTCGTGATGCGCAATCTGATCCTGTTTGGGATCCTGTTTGGCAGCATCTTCCTTCTCGGAGGTCTGATGATCCTTGTTACGGGGCGAAGCGGCAATCTTGAATCTTCCTCGTCTGCGGTCTACAACAGGATCTGGGGCTTCTATATGGTCATTATGGCCGGCACGATCATTATGCTCATCCTGCTGAGAAGTTATTTTACTTCAACGGAGCTTATCATATGGATCGCCGCTGCCGCGTTCGGACTTTCCGGATTGCTGCTTATAACTCTCGCGATCTATTCGGCCGCTGCGGACAAGATCGTGTACAAGGAAGAAGTTGATGCAAAGTGTGTGGGATATGTGCGCAAGGTTGACCGCACCGATAACCAGGCTAACAGCAGCGGCCCAAGCTATCCTCATATGTTTATTTCGCCTGTTTTTGATTATACCTACGAGGGTGTCAGGTATGAGAGCATTTACGATTCAATGCGCATGAAGAGGGATTCTGACATCGAACTTAATTCCTTTACGACTATACACATCGATCCGAAGCATCCTGAGGGGGTAATGAGTCCTGACACCAAGAGCAAGGCAGGCGGAGCGGGTTTGATCTTTATGGGTATCGCATTTATCGGAGCAACTGCCGCGATGCTCATATTGTCATTTACCGGCGTTATCAGCGACGAGCCCTCAGGCCTCGGAGACAGCGGGGGAAGCAATGTTAACACGGCGGTGACTGAAGGGATCAGGACTATCACTGACGATATGATCGGGCAGAATTATGCCGATGATATAGACGGCAGGGAGTGGTATGCCGAAGAGGTCACGGTAAGTGAAGTCGACCCGAGCGGTGAAGACGGTGTGAGTGTCAATTTCGATGATATCACCGTGCTGGGCGTATATCTTCCAAAAGATAAAGCACCGGCCCCTGGGGACCGGTGGATGATCTTCTATACCATAGATGAAGAATATCTTGAATACGATAAGTGGTATAAGGACATCTTCGTTTATGCGGATGTCAGCGAGTTCAGCTACTCGGGAACCCACACCGCATATGTTAATAAATAACTAACTTTATATGCTCCTTAAGCTTCTGAAATGACTCGTCACTTATAACGTGCTCGATCCTGCACGCATCCTCTGCCGCAGTCTCAGCCGACACGCCGATAGACTCAAAGAATTTGCTTATTACCAGATGGCGCTCGTATATCTTCTCAGCGATCTCAAGGCCTGAGTTTGTGAGCGTCAGATGACCGCTTCCGTCAACGTCGATATACTTGTCCTGCTTCAGGAGCTTGACCGCGCGGCATACGCTCGGCCTTGAATATCCGAGCTCTATAGCCAGGTCGTTTGAGATAACATATTCCTGCTTCTTGGAGAGGAGCAGTAATGTCTCGAGATACATTTCGCCGGATTCACCCATTGTCATAGCAGTATTCTCCTTAGTTTGTGTAATTATCGAAATAGCCCTGGACGAGTACGACAGGCGTGCCCTTGTCACCGGAGCCGGATGTCAGGTCGCAGAGCGAACCGATGAGGTCTGTCAGCTGCCTCGGCGTTGTTCCTTCGCTCGCCATCTTGCCCACGAGGTTTGCGTCCTTCGCCTTGATGCTCTCGGAGATTGCATTCTTGAGCGCCTCGCCGGACAGATCAGCAAAGTCATTATCAGCGAGATACTTGAGCTTCAGCTCGTTAGGTGTGCCGATGAGACCGTCTGTAAATGCGGGCGAAACAACCGGGTCAGCAAGCTCCCAGATCTTGCCCTGGGGATCCTTGAACGCGCCGTCGCCGTATACCATTACTTCAACATGCTTGCCTGTCTTGTCGAGGATCTTCTGCTGGATATCGAGAACGAGGCCCTTGCAGTCTCTCGGGAACAGCTTGACCTGATCCTCTGTTGCCTTGTTGGAACCGAGAAGTCCGTATGTCTCATTGAAACCGCTTCCGTTAACAGGTGCGTTCATGATCTCGTCGAGGCTGACAACCTTCTCTGCGCCTGCTGCGAGGAGGATCCTCTTTGTCCTTGCCCTCGTGTGGATATCGCAGTTGATGACCGTCTTTGTGTAATCGAGGATCGCCCTTGCCTGGTTCGCGAAAACGATCTCGACACCACATCCGCACTCCTCGATAAGCTTTCCGTAGTACGCAACATAATCAACGCCCGTGAACTCGTGCTTGTTCTCGCCGAAGAGCTCGCGGTACTTCTCGAGTGACAGCACGTCGCTGTACGGATTAATCCCTGCCGCATCGATCTTGTCCAGACTTACCAGACAGTTGCCGACCTCGTCGGAGGGATAGGAGAGCATAAGAACGATCTTGTCGCAGCCCTTAGCGATGCCGCGGAGACAGATCGCGAACCTGTTACGCGAAAGGATAGGGAAGATAACACCCACAGTTCCGCCGCCGAGCTTCGTCTTGACGTCCTCAGCGATGTTGTCAACAGTACAGTAATTGCCCTGAGCTCTCGCAACGATTGACTCCGTGATGGATATGACGTCTCTGTCCCTGATCGCGAAGCCCTCTGCTTCAGCCGCCTCCAGCACCGACTCCGTAACGATCTGTGACAGGTCGTCTCCCTGACGGATAATGGGACATCTGATACCTCTCGAAACTGTACCAACTCTTCTTACAGACATGGGTGAACCTCCGCTTACTTTAGTTTCTGTAGTTATTATAGTTTAAAAGTAAAGGAAGTTAAAGATGGGCGCGCTGTTACAGAAAGATTGAAATAGTGCAAAATATAATTTTCTTATTCATATGTGTATTATCTTGCGGTGTAGAGTTTATGTAAAGGGATATAATAATAGGTGAGAGAATTCTCTCGTAAGACGTATTTGTGGATTAGGTGATCATCAGTGTTTAGAGTAGCGGTATGTGACGATGAACCATTATATCTTGCTAAGGAAAAGCAGGCTATAGAGTCATGTCTGGCAAGGTATGATACTAATTGTTCTGTCAGATGTTTTTCTTCAGGTACAGAAATTGTTAATTCTTGTTCAAATGGTGAGTATGATTTGATCATGCTTGATGTTGAGATGCCGGATCTTGACGGAATAACTGTTGCAAAACAATTGCGTGAGAAAGGTGTTGGGACACCAATAGCATATGTCTCTGCACATATGAATTACTCAACATATGGTTATCATGTGAATGCAGTAAGATTCATACTAAAGAACGAAGATATCGAAGTTTATATATGTGAATGTATAGAACACGTGCTTGAGATGAACCATCTAAATGATAGGGTGGTAGATATTGAGTTTTCATTAGGTAAAAGGCAGATTAAGATTAGCGATATCCTTTATTTAAAGAGCGAGGGTAATTATACAGAGTACATTTTGAGCAGTAACAATGAGAGACTAAGAAAGAAAACAACTATAAAGAAGGAGACTGCAAATGTTGCCGAATATGGTGACTTTGTCTCGATCAGTGCAAAATTGAGTGTAAATCTGCAGCATATCACGGATTACTGCCGTTACAGCATCACTTTGGACAATGGAGAGGTATTATCTGTCTCTCAGAAGAAGTATAACGAAGTTGAGGCCGCTATAATTATGTATAGGCGAGGGAAGTGTCTATGATCGATCATATCTTAGCAATTATTCTCGTTACAATTCTCGTATTGATCAATTTACTTTTTTTAAAGAGCATATATCCAAAAGGTAAGTTCAGCATTAAGGATAGTATACTGGTTATCATTCTTATAGTGATTGGCAGTGTATCAACAGTATTACTGCGTGAATATGTCCTCATCAAAGTGGTAATAAACCTAATTGCAATGATAATAGTATCTATGCTCATATACAATATATCCTTAAAAAGGAGCATACTTGCTAATCTATTGTTTTTTGGAGTTCTTGCATCTATAGAGTTTTTAGCTATTGTCGTTTTTCAGTATGTAATAAAGCCGATTAATTTTGAGAGTTTAACTAATAGCAATGGTGCAGCGATCCTCGATGTCATCTGCTATATCATATATGTTCTTATCATTACCTTTATCAACATTAGGCGTAAAGGATCAAATCTATCAAGGATGAATACCAAGGGATGGATCGTTTTTATGTTGTTTCCGGTAATTACACTATGTGTGATTACCAGAGCATTATACCTCCCTATTGAAGCTATGTCACAAAGCGTATTGCTGACACTGCTTGTTTTTGCAATCAGTATGTTGTTCCTGAGCATTTTGCAGTTTTATCTGATTGATAATGTCATTCAAAGAGAAATTGATATCAGCAACAAACAGACTTTGCTCGATCAGGCGGAGCATATTAACGAGATGTATCAGTTATTATCTGTGGAAAGAGAGACACAAAAATCAAGATCTCACGATTATCTTAATCATCTGAATGTGGTGCTTGCCTTAGCTGAAAAGGATAATAACTCTGCGATAACTAATTATGTAGAGGATCTGATCGGTACTGAATCTGAGAGTATTGACATAATTGATACGGGAAATGTTGTAGTTAATGCAGTTCTGAACATTAAATACCAGGAAGCGAAGAAAAAGAATATTGTAATGCCCTTGATAGCTGATGATCTGACAGATATTAAGATAAGCGAGAGCGATATAGTCACAATACTTACTAACATTCTCGACAATGCTATTGAAGCTGCTGAACAAAGTGAGGGTAAGAAGATAGTTTTAAAGATAACAAGGCAGGATGCTAATCTGTGTATAGATTCTATTAATACCTACAGCGGTGAAGGTTACAAGGAAATAACTCATTATACGTCTAAGACAGATGCAAAGAACCATGGTTATGGAATTGCTAATATCAGGCGCACTGTAGAGAAAAATAACGGCAGTTGTTTAATCGATAATAAAGATGGATTATTCAGGATTGTGATAACAATTCCTATGTGAAATTTTACTTTATCCCCTGATTTTTTACTTTATCCCCTGAGTTGGCCAAACCCATTGAATTCATACTTGACACAAATATAATCCCAGGTAAAGGAGGCCTGGGATGGAACAGTTGTCATCTTGCATAACCGATCGAATGATTGAATTCAATATTATCAGTAGTGACGAAAGGGAATACTACTGCTATTCTGTTCAGGTCCTTGTGGAAAGGACTATTGGTATTATGCTGATACTTATGTCAGCGATGATTTTTCATTCTCTGCTTGATGTTAGTGCTTTCCTATGTGTCTTTGTGTTAATTAGAAGAAATACTGATGGTTTTCATTGTAAGACATCAATCGGTTGTTTTTGCGTTTCCACTATAATGGCATTATCCACTATTCCGGTTGCTGGATTTATAATGGGCAATAGCTTAGCTTCCATATTGATCGCTATTATGTCAATGGCAGTGATTTGCATAATAGCCACGTTTAATAACCCTGATATGAGTTTTACCAGCTGTGAACTGAATCATCTTAAGGCAAGATCAAGAGTAACAACTTTGATAGTGGGCATTGCAATAACAACGGCATTAATAGTATTCCCCAATAACATAATAGTATCATTCATGGCTTTGGGCTTGATATATAACGCCCTGAGCCTGTTGATAGCGATACTGAAGGAAAGGAGGAATGAGTTATGAGCACAAAGAAAATTGAACGCTCAATTCTCAAGGGCATTGAGAAAATGAGCCGTAAAGATGCTCAGGGATGTAAGGTTAGTCCTGAACCGCCTTGGCCTGAGTGTCCAGTTATTCTGCATCAGCCCAAGAGACCCAAAAACGTTAAATAATGAAAGGAAGACAAAAATGAATAGAAGAAAGATTGCTAGAAGAATTGTCGGGACAGTAGTGGCGACTGCTTGTATCGTCGGGTTAGCAATGACCGTTAGTGCCACAACTATTTCCTTTGGACCATCAACCGAGGTAGGTTATTCGAGTGGGACAACTTATTATTCCAATTCAGTACATACGTCAAATTTGACCAGTGTAGGATTTATTGGGCTTCCTGCGGGGATATTTCCCTATAACAAATATGTTAAAATAAGGTTGCATGGAAGCCAATCAGCTTACAATTTTAAGTCAGATCCAGTGAACCATTATTCTCTGGGTGCTTTAGCCTTTGACGCATATGATAGTGGGGACTTTTATATTGGTGCCTCTACAAATGCCAGCGTAGGTGCAACAGTGGGAGTAACTGTGTATTAACATGATACTTGAGCGAAGAACACAAAGCATAATAACTGCATTTCTCATAATAATGGGGATTGTTTTGTCTGCAGCTTGTTCTTCAGAAGATTCCTTCGGATCATTACATAATAATGATGAAGAACAGTATCCGGTAGATGCAAAATGGATTGATGAGAACTCAGAAAAGTTGCTGACAGATTCATTAAAAGGCATCATTTATACTGATAGATCATACTACAGATACCATGATGGGAGAAATTACATTGCATTCAACAGATGTTTGGAAACGCCTCTTATTATGGATTATGATGAGATTACTTCTCTTAATGAAGGGGACGTCATAAGAGTTGATAGAGAACGCTCGGTAACTGTGGATTATATTGATGTAGATCCTGATTGGCAGACCGAATCGTTGGTATACGGTAGCAACTACTATGGTGCATTGCCAGGGAAAATAACAGTAAGTGATGAATACTACTTTACGCATTTGTTTTATTCTTTACAACCCGACGGCAGTACTGTTTTTGATTATAATCTTCCGGAAGATAAGCAAAACATAGACCTTTGGGAATTGCACGACAATAATACACGTTTAACCAGTCATATTGGAGAAATAGGTGTTATCCTGAGATATGATGATCTTGTGTGGATACCTCTTTCTGACGATTGCAGGATTGCTTTTGTCAGTACGGATGGTTTGCCTATACGCGAAGTAGGAATAACTGAACTCCAGGATGCATTGTCAGATTATTATACTGACAGCGGTGTTGTATGGTGCAATGCAAATGCGAGTATGGACGGAAATCATGAAATATATGAATTACAAATACATATATACGATTCTTATTAGCATTTTGACTTTTGTTTGTCTGACTCTTTTTCAATGTGGTTGCAAAAAACAGGATGACTTGAATGAGTATGCTCTAGGCAATCCTGATGCTGATACTTTGTTTTTTGCTTCAAATGAAGTTGTGATCGAGTGTGACCCGCTGGAGTCGGCATATGATTTGTTCAAGTGCGAAGATGAGCTTTGTTTGATCTTAAAAAGCCCTTCCGGTTATTCTGCGATCATTATAGATTCAGACACGCTGGAGAAAACTGATAGAATTGATTTTGATATTCCATCATATACCTTAGTGTCATTCTGCTATGCAGGCAGTAATAGAATTGCATGCAGTAAATCAAGCAACGGTTACATTCTGGTAGATTTGGAAGACGGATCGTTGGTAGCTGATAAGACATATAGAGATTCGGGGACTGCTTTTTCATCCGTTTCATCTGCTGAAGCAGGGTTTGTCTATGCTTCGGATAGTGTGATTATATATGTTTCAGCAGACGGAACGGAACAAAAAAGAGTTTCAATGAATGATGTGAGTGGAGAGATTCCACGCAGAAATGCGTTTTTTACAGTCAATGGAAAGAATTATATAGTTATTTCAGATGGTCTGAATATCTCGTATTATGAGATTGATTTTATAAATGGCGTGATTTCAGAAATGCCTGTAGCAACACAGAATGATCTTCAACTTAGTGAAGATTCCTTATTTGGGAATGGAAGATTCGCCTATGATCAGTTTGAAAATGTGATATATGAGATAGATCCATTTTCAAAGACCAAATCACCGTGTGCATATATCGATAATATGATGATTAGCCCTGAAAAAGGAATGCTGAAGAACAGTCATTTGTATTTGATCGATAATTGTTATTATGTCAATCTCCGACAATATTATGGTTCCGTGATAGGAATTCAGAATATTTATTTGGATAACAGTCTGAATCTGAATGAACGAGAGAGAATAGTAGTCAAGGGAGATAATGCGACTTTTGATAAGTCTTTAGTTTCTGCCGCATATCAGTTCAATACAAGTCAAAATGAATACTGGGTTGTTGTACAGAACTATGGCGAAGAGTATGGATATGAGACGATTGATGAGGCGAATATGCGAAATCTGCATCTAATACAGGATTTCCAAAATGGTGAAGCGCCGGATATTTTCTATGGTAATTCGTTTGACTATAATTATCTTGGTGAACAGGGTATAGTTATTGATTTGCGCGAATACATCGAATCCGGACAGATAATTGACCAAACAGCTTTATCCGGCAATATTTATGATCTTTTGTTTTACAAAGGCCATTGTTATCAACTGTTCAATGGTTATTCAATGTTTGGGTTGTTTGGAGATGATAACCTCATAGGTCAATGCAGCAATTATTATGCTTATGAAGAACCTTTATTTGCAGAACATTTGCGTGGCAGGTATATTTCTGCTGATATAGTCAACTTTATTATAGGCTATCCAATTCGCAGCATATCAGATGACGAAGACTTGTTATCTGCCAATGAAATAGAACGTATCCTTAACATTGCAATTACCGAAGGAATATCTCCAGACGAACAGTATAATGGTCAAGTCTATAACGACAACCAATATACGATTCTGACTGATATCGGTTCTTATGCTCAGTATAGTATGTTATCTCTAAGCAGGAGACAGCCGTTACGTTTTTATGGCTTCCCAACCATTGATGATTGTAGCTATATGGCGAACCCCAAATGTCTTGTTGCCGTTTCTTCTTCTAGTGATAATAAGGATGCATGCATATCATTTTTGAAGATGCTCTTTACCGAAGAATCACAGAAAGCTAATCTTTATAACAACTCTTTGCCTGTTGTAGAAAGTGTGCTTGAGGGATACTTGTATTATCTGCAAAACCCCGAAACGATTCCACCAGATGATTTGTCGATGGCATCGCTTTTTAACAGTTATTCCTTGGATTCAGGCTTTGACAGTATGAGTTCTCAAGTGTATTCCAATTTTGAAGATTCAATTCGATCAGTAAATGGATTATTAGTGCTTGATTGGGGATTGTACAAAATAATATTTGATGAAGTTAACTCTTATTATTATCAAGACAGAGATATTCCGATTATAGTTAATTCTTTGACAAGTAGAATATCACTATATCTAAATGAGAATAATCTTGTACCCAATTAGAATTAACACTGTGCTTATCATGAAAAGAATATCATGTTGTTTGGATTCCTGTTAATCAGAATGTGTTTTCTAACTATGTAGCTAAATATCCGGACGATGATGTAATCCAGCTGTACGTCTAGGCAGTCGAAAGTGCAGATACACTTCTTGATTATGATTGGCGCTTACTCAACATAATTATTGAAGAAGTTGAATCTTATTACAATGGGGTGAGCATAGATGATCTGACGCATTCTCTATATTCAAGGCTTTTGCTTTATGCGGAAGAGAACTATGGGTAGGGTTGATTTGTCTTTTGTTAGTGAACAGGCTTTCCGCACGAAAATGAAGTTTCTTCCGCACGGCGTGCGGAAAAAATCTTAACGTGCGGATGTCCGTGGTAAAGTGTTTTGCGCGGAAGAAACCATCATATATAACTACAGGGGGCTGGCATATCTGTCCCCAAATTCAGAACCGTCCCCAAAGATAAGGACCATCTCCAATAAGAGACGGCCCCATCCTGGAATATTTTGAACAATACAGGTTATATCACTCTATTACTCAACGTCTGCGAGAGCTGCAAAGTTCTCTTCGCCTGTTCTGATCTTCACAACACGGTCAACGTTATAAACGAAGATCTTGCCGTCGCCGATATGACCTGTGTAAAGTGCCTTCTTGGCTGCGTCGATTACCTTGTCTACAGGTATTGTTGATACGACAACTTCAACCTTAACCTTAGGCAAGAGTGTTGTATCGACCTCGACGCCTCTGTACTTCTCGCCGGCGCCCTTCTGTACGCCGCAGCCCATGCACTGTATCATCGTGATGCCGGTTACACCGATATCGTTCATTGCCTTTTTCAGCGTATCGAAACGTGACAGTTTAGCGATGATAACAACCTTGTGGATGCCTGTATCGTAGTTGGGAACTACTGTGTTGACTACAGGTACTGCTGCATCCTTGAGAGTATCTGAAGCCTTCTCGAACTCAGCAACACCAAGATCTGTGTTCTCGTTTACTGCCATCATGTTGTCTGTTGTATCCATGATGGAGAAACCTGAATAAGCAGATACGAGACCATGCTCAGTGATGTCGAGACCTGTGATCTCATCTTCCTCAGAAGCTCTCAGACCGAAGAGTGCCTTGATAGCGAAGAATGTGATCGTGATAGTAACTGCTGTCCATGCTGCTGTAGCGCCCATACCGATCAGCTGTATGCCGAGGAGCTTGAATCCGCCGCCGTAGAACAGACCTTCCATAACATTGCCGTTTGAATCAGCTACGCTGTAGCCGGGAACTGTTGAAGTAGAGAAGAGACCTACTGCGATAGTACCCCAGATACCGTTCATCATGTGAACTGCAACTGCACCGACGGGGTCATCAACATGGAGTACATAGTCGAGGAACCATACGCCGAAAACAACGAGGAGACCTGAAACTATACCGATGATCGCTGAACCCAGAGCGTCTGCTGTATCACAGGGAGCTGTGATCGCAACGAGACCTGCGAGTGAAGCGTTGAGACACATGGAAACATCAGGCTTACCATACTTGATCCAGGTGAAGATCATACATGTTACTGTTGCGAGCGCAGGTGCGATAGTTGTTGTTACAAAGATCGTTCCGAGCTGCTCGAGTGATGTAGCTGCTGCACCGTTGAATCCGTACCATCCGAGCCAGAGGATGAATACACCCAGAGCACCGATGGGGAGATTGTGACCGGGGAAAGCATTGATCTTAGTGATCTTGCCCTTTGAGTCCTTAACGAACTTACCGATACGGGGTCCGAGCATAGCTGCACCGATCAAAGCTGAGATACCGCCAACCATATGGATACAGTTGGAACCTGCGAAATCGTGGAATCCCATCTGAGCAAGCCAGCCGCCGCCCCAAGTCCAGTGTGCCTCGATAGGGTAGATAACTGCTGAGATAACACCGGAGTATACGCAGTATGACAAGAACTTTGTTCTCTCTGCCATAGCGCCCGATACGATCGTTGCAGTTGTTGCACAGAATACGAGGTTAAATACGAATCCTGCCCAATCGAATGTGGCGTAGTTTGTGAAAATATCGAAATTCGGCAATCCTATAAGTCCGCACAGAGCGTCCTCACCAAGGAAGAGACCGAAACCAATCGCAATAAATACTACAGTACCGATACAAAAATCCATCAGGTTCTTCATGATGATGTTGCCTGCGTTCTTTGCTCTCGTAAATCCCGTTTCTACCATTGCGAAGCCAGCCTGCATCCAGAAAACGAGTGCGGCGCCTGCTAAGAACCATACGCCGAAGATCTGTTCGTTCATAGTCTGTAAGATGTCTTCTAACATAACAATTCCTCCTTCTTCTGCAAAAGAAAAGAATCCGCCAATAAGTGTTCGCAGTTCACACCATTGTGACGGATTCTTTTATCTCGCAAAAATAAAAATAGGCGCACCGAGACGAATCTCAATGCACCTTTGCATGTGGGGATAATAGCACTCGCTTTTTGACCTGTCAACAGGCAATTTCAAAATTGTGCTATTGACAATCCAAAATCCACGTAGCATAATCTTTGCAATTGAATAACACGAGCAAGGACGCTTATCAACGGATCATATCCGTTTGGTAAGCGTCTTTTTTTGTGCAGATCAAAAGGAGCAAAAGCGGTATGGACAATTACAGAGTAAATGAGCCCTTTAAGGCACAGGGACTTTACGATCCTGCATTTGAACATGATAACTGCGGGATCGGTGCGGTAGTAAACATCAACGGTAAACAGGAAAGAAGAGTCGTTGACGGCGCCCTTAAGATCGTCGAGACACTGGAACACCGTGCAGGCAAGGATGCTGAAGGAAAGACCGGTGACGGTGTTGGTATCCTCCTCCAGATCCCCCATGATTTTTTCGCGAAAGCTGCTTCTGCAGAAGGCATTACTTTGGGCGGAAGAAGATCATACGGTATAGGTATGTTCTTTATGCCGCAGACAAAGGATCTTGCAAAGCAGGCAATGGATACCTTCGAGAAGATCATCGCTGACGAGAAGATGAAGTTCCTCGGATGGAGGAAGGTGCCCGTTACTCCCAATGTACTGGGAAGCAAGGCGCTGTCCAGTATGCCGACTATCATGCAGGGCTTCGTTGAGAGGCCTGATGATGCGAAGGAGGATATCGATTTCGAGAGAAAGCTGTATGTGGCGAGAAGGCTTTTCGAGAAGGCTGATGAGAATACTTATGTATGTTCATTATCGTGCCGTACAGTTGTATATAAGGGTATGTTCCTGGTAGGTCAGCTGAGGTCATTTTATGCCGATCTCAGTGACGAGAGTTTTATCTCCGCGATCGGTATAGTCCACTCGAGATTCTCGACGAATACGAACCCCAGCTGGCAGAAATCACATCCCAACAGGATCATGGTCCATAACGGTGAGATCAATACCATCACCGGCAACATGAACAAGATGCTGAGCCGTGAGAATATACTCCATTCAAAAGCTCTGGAAGACAGGCTTCAGGATATCTATCCGCTTCTTGACGTAACAGGTTCAGACTCCGCAAGACTCGACAATACTCTCGAGTTCATGATGATGAGCGGAATGCCTTTGCCGCTTGCAGTTGCAGTTACGATCCCCGAGCCGTGGCAGCATATCACGACGATGAGCCGCGAGCTGCGCGCATTCTATCAGTACTACGCTACAATGATGGAACCCTGGGACGGTCCTGCATCGATCATCTTTACTGACGGTGATATCCTCGGTGCCACACTCGATCGAAATGGTTTGAGACCTTCAAGATACTACATCACGGAGGACGGACTGCTGATCATCTCTTCAGAGGTCGGTGCACTGGGCGATCTGGATGATAATACGATCCTTAAGAAGGACCGTCTGCGTCCTGGTAAGATACTCGTTGCAGATACGAGGAGCGGCAAACTGATCAGTGATGATGAACTGAAGAAGAGCTTTGCATCAAGACAGCCTTACGGCGAGTGGCTCGATCACATGCTTGTGCCGCTTAGAGAATTAAAGATAGAGAATAAGCGTCCTATTAGGATCAGGGGAGGAGAACTCCTGACGCTGCAGAAGGCTTTCGGATACAGCTACGGCAACCTGAACAATACGCTGATCCCTATGTGTCTGAACGGCGTTGAGCCGACGACTGCAATGGGTGTTGACGCGCCTGTTCCGCCGCTTTCAGAGATGGATCCCCCGCTCTTCGATTATTTCAAGCAGAAGTTCGCGCAGGTAACAAATCCTCCTATCGATTCGATAAGAGAAGAGATAATCACCGATACGACAGTTTATCTCGGTATCTCCGGTAATGTTCTCGAGGAAGATGAGGAGAACTGCCACGTTCTCGAGATCCATAATCCGATACTGACAAATCTCGACATGATGAAGATCAGGGACAGCAATATCCCCGGTCTGAAGACGAAGGATATCTCAATGCTCTACGGGCGAGGAACATCTCTTCAGGATGCTATAAGAGATCTCTACCGTCAGGCTGATATAGCGCACGAGGAAGGTGCGTCGATACTCGTCCTGACAGACCGCGGTGTTGACCGTGATCACGTTGCGATCCCGTCGCTGCTGGCAGTTGCCGCACTTGAGACTTTCCTTGTAAGAACAAGAATGAATACGGCGATATCGATCATCCTCGAATCAGCTGAGCCCTGTGATGTTCATCATATGGCAACGCTGCTCGGTTTCGGTGCGAGTGCGATCAACCCTTATCTGGCGCTTGATTCCATCCACGAGCTCATCAGCACGGGAAGGATCGACAAGGATTACACACAGGCTTCGGAGGCGTACATTTCGGCACTCGAGCACGGCATCATAAAGATCGGTGCGAAGATGGGCATCTCGACGATCCAGTCATATCAGGGATCCAAGATCTTTGAGGCACTCGGAATCGGCAAGGAGCTGATGGATGAATACTTCCCTGACACGACGAGCAGGGTTGGAGGAATCACACTCCAGAACATAAGCGACAGAACTATCAGACTTCACGATAAGGCATTCGATCCCGAGGATCTTGCAGTACCCGAATCACTGCGTATCGCAGGCTGGCACAAGGAGAGATCAGGCAAGGAAGATCATCTCTACAATCCCAAGACGATCCATCTGCTTCAGATGGCTTCAAAGTCAGGCGATTATGAGACGTTCAAGCAGTTCTCGGATGCGATCAACAGTGAGGACAGACATATAACATTGAGGAGTACTTTAGAGTTTGTATATCCCGAGAACGGTGCTATCAGTATTGACGAAGTTGAACCCGTGGAGAGTATCTTAAAACGCTTCAAGACAGGTGCAATGTCTTACGGTTCTATATCAAAAGAAGCACACGAATGTATGGCGATCGCCATGAACCGCATCGGCGGAAAGAGCAACAGCGGTGAAGGCGGCGAGGATCTGGACAGGATCAATACTGCAGGCTCTGAAGAGGATAAGTGCTCCGCGATCAAGCAGGTTGCATCGGGACGTTTCGGTGTTACTTCAAAGTACCTGACATCCGCAAAGGAACTGCAGATCAAGATGGCCCAGGGCGCTAAGCCCGGTGAGGGCGGTCACCTGCCCGGCAAGAAGGTCTATCCCTGGATCGCGAAAACAAGACACTCCACTCCCGGTGTTGCGCTCATCTCACCTCCGCCTCATCACGACATCTATTCGATCGAGGATCTGGCCCAGCTCATCTATGACCTGAAGAACGCAAACAAGAATGCAAGAATCTCTGTCAAGCTGGTTTCGGAGGCAGGCGTCGGAACGATCGCAGCAGGCGTTGCAAAGGCAGGCGCGGGAGTTGTCCTGATCTCAGGCTACGACGGAGGTACAGGTGCGGCTCCTTCAAGTTCCATCCACAATGCGGGACTTCCCTGGGAGCTGGGTGTCGCAGAAGCACACCAGACACTTATCCAGAATGACCTCAGATCGAAGGTCGTAATCGAGGCAGACGGCAAGCTGCTCACAGGCCGTGATGTCGTTATTGCAGCAATGCTCGGCGCGGAGGAGTTCGGTTTCGCGACAGCTCCGCTCGTCACGATGGGATGCGTCATGATGAGAGTATGTAATCTCGATACATGCCCTGTCGGCGTTGCAACACAGAATCCCGAGCTCAGAAAGAGGTTCAAGGGAAAGCCTGAGTACGTCATCAATTTTATGACATTCATTGCTCAGGAAACACGTGAGATCATGGCAAGTCTGGGTATCAGATCGATCGACGAGCTGGTCGGAAGATCCGATCTCCTGAGGAGCAAGCAGTTCCCCGCAGGATCACATCCCGTAGGAATAGATATGAGCGTTGTCCTCCACAATCCCTATGCGGGTGACAAAGAGGTCAAGCAGCACTTCGTACCTGCAGATGTTTATGATTTCAAGCTTGGCGAGACTATCGACGAGATGGTTATCCTTCCCGCACTGAAGGACGCTCTTGAAAGCGGTCAGAAGTGCAGCGTTGACATCGAGGTCACAAACCTTAACAGAACGCTCGGAACACTTACCGGTGCAGAGATCACAAGACGTTATTACAACACTCTTGAGGATGATACATTTACAGTCAACTGTAAGGGCGCAGGCGGACAGAGCTTCGGCGCGTTCATCCCCAAAGGTCTCACGATCAATCTGACAGGTGATGCGAATGACTATTTCGGTAAAGGTCTGTCAGGCGGAATCCTGAGCGTTCAGACGACAGAGCACTTCAAGCTCAGAGCTGACGAGAACATCATTATCGGCAACGTTGCGCTCTTCGGCGCGACATCCGGCAAGGCGTTTATCAACGGCGTTGCAGGCGAGAGATTCTGCGTGCGTAATTCCGGCGCGACAGTCGTATGCGAAGGCGTCGGCGATCACGGATGCGAGTACATGACAGGCGGCTGCGCGGTCATCCTCGGTAAGGTAGGAAAGAATTTCGCGGCCGGCATGAGCGGCGGTATCGCATATGTTCTTGATGAGGAAAACGATCTCTATACAAAGCTCAACAAGTCGCTTGTAGGGTTCACGAGGATCAAGAAAGAAGAGGATAAGAATGAGCTCCGGGGACTCATTGAGGAGCATGTCAGGAGGACCGGTTCGTACCAGGGTCAGCTCATCCTGAAGAACTTCGATGAGTTCGCAGGAAAGTTCAAGAAGGTAGTTCCTCACGATTATCAGGCAATGATGGATACTATCGCGAAATACAAAGCTGAGGGTCTTGATGAGGAAGAGGCAAGGATCCAGGCATTCCACGAAAGGATGGGCGGGTGATCTTATGGGTAAAGCTACAGGTTTTCTTGATCACGACAGACGCGAGAATACGGCAGTAGATCCGCTTGAGAGGATCAAGACATATAATGAGTTCCATGCTCCGTTGAATGAGAAGGAGAGAAGGCAGCAGGCATCAAGATGTATGGACTGCGGCGTCCCGTTCTGCCAGTACGGCAAGGTTATCTGCGGAATGGTTTCGGGATGTCCTCTGAATAATCTCTGCCCTGACTGGAACGATCTGGTCTATAAGGGTTTCTGGAACGAAGCTGCAAACAGGCTGATGCAGACAAATCCCTTCCCGGAGTTTACTTCGAGAGTTTGTCCCGCGCTCTGCGAGAAGGCATGCACATGCGGTCTCAACGGCGATCCGGTAACAGTAAGAGATAACGAATATGCGGTCATCGAGAAGGCATTTGAGTCAGGTTATATGAAGCCCGTGATTCCTTCAGTAAGAAGCGGCAAGAAGATCGCCGTAATCGGTTCGGGCCCGGCAGGATTATCAACTGCACACTGGCTCAACAGAAGAGGTCACAGCGTAACTGTTTACGAGAAGGCAGACAGGCCCGGCGGACTTCTGATGTACGGCATCCCGAACATGAAGCTCGAGAAGAGATTTATCGAGAGAAGAGTCGAACTGATGAAGGCGGAAGGCGTTGAGTTTGTATTCAATACCGACGTCGGACGTGACATTACGGCTGATGAGCTGAAAGCTGATTATGACGCAGTCGTTCTCGCGTGCGGTTCACGTAATCCGAGAAACATCAATGCACCCGGAAGAGAGGGCGACGGAATATACTTTGCAGTTGATTTTCTTACCGCGACGACAAAGAGTATCCTCGACTCAAATATGACAGATGGAAATTATGTGAGTGCAAAATATAAAGATGTTGTTATAATCGGAGGTGGCGATACGGGCAATGACTGTGCGGGCACCTGTATAAGACACGGATGCAAGTCAGTCACACAGCTCGAGATGATGCCGATGCCTCCTAAGGAAAGGGCTGAGAACAACCCCTGGCCCGAATGGCCCAAGGTCCTCAAGACTGATTATGGTCAGGAGGAGGCAATCGCGGTCTTCGGCCACGATCCGAGAGTCTATGAGACGACGGTCAAGAGCTTTGTCAGAGATGACAACGGAAAACTGACGGGCGTCGAGACAGTTAAGATCGACTGGCAGAAGGGCGAAGACGGACGAATGAAGATGAATCTGATCGACGGATCGGAAAAGGTCATACCCGCGGGTCTCGTTCTCATCGCAGCCGGCTTCCTTGGTCCCGAGAGCTATGTCGCCGAGTCCTTCGGTGTTGAGACGGATCAGAGATCCAATATTAAGGCATCGGAGAAGGACCACAAGACTTCCGTCGAGAAGGTCTTTGCGGCAGGAGATGCGAGACGCGGCCAGTCACTCGTTGTATGGGGACTCCGCGAAGGACGCGACTGCGCAGAGGAAGTCGACAGATATCTTATGGGATATTCAAATATGTTGTGAGGTCGATATGAAGCGGTACTTGGTATTGGAAAACGGAAAGGTTTTTGAAGGTGAAGCTTTTGGTGCCTCTGGAGATGTTATCGCAGAAATAGTCTTTACGACAGCGATGACAGGTTATCTTGAGACACTCACGGATAAGAGTTATAAAGGGCAGGCAGTCGTGCAGACATTCCCCCTGATCGGCAACTACGGCGTGATAACCGAAGACCGTGAGGGTGAGGTTCCGTCTGTTTCGGCATACATCGTCAGAGAGGCTTGTGAGGAGCCGTCGAACTTCAGATGTGAGATGACTCTTGATGAGTATCTGAAGAAGAACAACATACCCGGTCTGAAGGGCATCGATACACGCGCCCTGACGCGCGTTCTGCGCGAGAGCGGTGTAATGAACGGAATGATCACTGACACTCTCCCGGATGACCTTACAGACGCTCTGAAGGCCATCAGCGAATACAGGATAAAGGATCCTGTCGCAGAAGTAACTGTTCCGTCCGTTCAGGAGCGCAGTTCTGAAGAGAATAAGTACACTGTCGCAATGATAGACTGCGGCATCAAGGAGAACATAATCAGATGCCTCAACGCACGCGGATGCAAGGTGATCTTGTTCCCGGCATCGTGCAGCTGTCAGGACATCGTAAATGCAAAACCTGATGGTCTTTTTATCAGCAATGGTCCGGGCGATCCGGAGGACAATGTCGCTACGATAAAGACACTTCAGGATATCGCTGAATACAGGATCCCTACTATGGGTATCTGTCTGGGACACCAGCTTCTGGCGCTTGCTAACGGCTTTAAGACAACGAAACTCAAATATGGCCATCGTGGTACTAATCACCCTGTCAAAGATCTTGTGACAGGGCGTGTTTTTATTTCGTCACAGAATCACGGCTATGCGGTCGTCGGTCCATCTGTCGATCCTGCGGTTGCTGAAGAACTATTCATCAACGTTAACGACGGTACGAATGAAGGTCTTCTCTACAAGGGCAGACCGCAGTTCTCCGTGCAGTTCCACCCCGAGGCGTGCGGCGGTCCGAAGGACACCGAGTTCCTTTTCGACAGGTTTATTGAGATGATGGAAGAGGGGAGGGGTTGATATGCCATTAGATAAGAGTATCCGTAAAGTTCTGGTCATCGGTTCCGGCCCTATCGTAATCGGTCAGGCAGCCGAGTTTGACTACGCGGGAACACAGGCGTGCAGGGCGCTCAGAGAGGACGGCATCGAGATCGTTCTCATCAACTCGAATCCTGCTACGATCATGACAGACAAGACAATGGCGGACAAGATATACATCGAGCCGCTGACACTCACAACAGTCAAGAGGATCATCGAGACAGAACGCCCCGACGCCATACTTTCAGGCCTCGGCGGACAGACCGCGCTGACACTCTGCATGGAGCTTGCGAAAGACGGTTTTCTGAACCGCTACGGCGTACGTCTTCTCGGTTCCTCACCAGAGTGTATCGACAAGGCGGAAGACCGCCAGATGTTCAAGGATACGATGGAGAGTATAGGCCAGCCCTGCATCCCTTCACTCGTTGTAAATGATGTAGATTCCGCGCTTAAGTTTGCGGATGAGATCGGCTACCCCGTTATCGTCCGTCCCGCGTTCACACTCGGCGGCTCAGGCGGCGGTATCGCAGAAACAAAAGAGGAGCTTTTTGACATCGCGAGAACAGGTCTTAACCTGTCTCCTATCACGCAGGTCCTGATCGAGAAATGTATATCAGGATGGAAGGAGATCGAGTTCGAGGTTATCCGTGACAAGTCAGGAAATGTCATCACGGTCTGCTCGATGGAGAATCTTGATCCGGTCGGCGTTCACACAGGTGACAGTATCGTCATTGCTCCGGCTGTTACACTTGCAGATAAGGAATATCAGATGCTGAGATCAGCATCACTGAAGATAATCGAAGCACTTGGCGTTGAAGGCGGATGTAACTGTCAGTTCGCACTTCATCCCACCTCATTCGAATACGCTGTTATCGAGGTTAATCCCCGTGTTTCGAGATCGTCCGCACTGGCATCAAAAGCGACGGGTTTTCCTATCGCAAAGGTTGCAACAAAGATCGCTCTCGGATACCGTCTCGATGAGATAAGAAATGCGGTTACCGGAAATACATATGCGGCATTCGAGCCGGCGCTCGACTATGTTGCCGTCAAGTTCCCCAAGTGGCCTTTTGACAAGTTCGTTTACGCGAAGAGAGATCTTGGAACGCAGATGAAGGCAACGGGCGAAGTTATGTCCATTTCCGACTCGTTTGAGAGTGCGCTGATGAAGGCAGTAAGAGGCGCAGAGATATCGGCAGATACGCTCCGCATCAAGAAGGTCGCTCCCATGACAGATGAGGAGATATGGGCAGGCATCGGCCGCACCACAGACGAGAGACTCTTCTATGTTGCTGAAGGAATCTGCCGTGGATTCAGCATAGATGAGATCCACACTATAACAATGATCGACAAGTGGTTCCTGGAAAAGATAGATAACCTTCTATCTTTTGAGAAGGAGATTGCTAATAACATAGATAAGAATCTATATGTTAAAGGCAAGAAGTACGGATATACGGATAAGGCGCTCGAGCGCATTGCCGGTCGTTCCGTTGCAGAGTTTAAGGATGCTGCCTGCGTAACGTACAAGATGGTTGATACGTGTGCCGGCGAGTTCGCTGCCGAGACACCGTACTTCTACGCAACATACAATTCACCTGAGGCAGGCGGAGAGAATGAGGCTGCCGAGATGACAGAAGAAGAGAAGAGCCGTCAGACGATAATCGTTATCGGTTCAGGTCCTATCAGGATCGGTCAGGGAATCGAGTTCGACTATGCTGCAGTCCACTGCGTAAACGCACTCCGCAAGCTGGGGTACAGAGTTGTTATCATCAACAATAACCCCGAGACTGTCTCGACCGATTTTGATACCGGTGACAGACTCTATTTTGAGCCTTTGACACCTGAGGATGTTCTCAACATAATCGCCCAGGAAAATCCTGTCGGCGTAGTTGTCGCTTTCGGCGGACAGACTGCCATCAAGCTCACAAAGACACTCGCCGAGAACAACATAAACATCATCGGAACATCTGCCGATTCAATCGATATGGCAGAGGACCGGGAGAGATTTGACGCGCTCCTCGAGAGACTTGATATCGCAAGGCCGAAGGGCTTCTCGGTACTGACAAAGGATGAGGCATTTGAGGCTGCTCATTCACTCGGTTACCCGATCCTCCTGAGACCTTCATACGTTCTCGGCGGTCAGAACATGACCATCGCATTCCACGATGAAGACGTAAACGAGTACATGGATATCATCCTCGCGCAGGGCATCGAGAATCCAGTTCTCATAGACAAATATATCCAGGGAAGAGAGATTGAAGTTGATGCCATCTACGACGGCCACGACGTTCTTATCCCGGGTATCATGGAACACATCGAGCGTGCGGGAATCCACTCCGGTGACTCCATCGCGGTTTACCCCGCAAAGCATATCTACGACCGCATGGCAAAGAGACTCGTCGACACCACAAAGGCGCTCTGCGAAGGTCTTAATTCCACGGGTATCGTCAATATCCAGTACATCGTAAAGGATGACAAGATCTACGTCATCGAGGTCAATCCCCGCGCGTCGAGAACAGTTCCTTACATGAGCAAAGTTACCGGCGTTATGATGGTCGACTGTGCGATCAGAGTATCTCTCGGTGAGAAACTGGCAGACATGGATTACGGCACAGGCTTCTACAGACAGTCACCTTATACATGCGTAAAGGTTCCTGTATTCTCCTTCGAGAAACTGACTGACGTTGACACACAGCTCGGTCCCGAAATGAAGTCCACAGGTGAGGTCCTCGGCGTAGGACGGAACCTCTCCGAAGCACTCTACAAAGGACTCGTTGCTGCAGGCTACAAGATGTACAAGCATGGCGGCGTTCTCATCTCCGTCCGTAACAGCGACAAGTCAGAGATCGTCGAGATCGCAAAGAAGTTCGCGATGCTCGGGTTCGACCTGTATGCTACTGCAGGCAACTCAGTAACACTGAGAGATGCGGGATTAACTGTAACAACAGTTGCCAAGATCCACGAGTCTGATACTAACAACACGATCTCACTCCTTGAGAGCGGAAAAGTGAATTACATCATCTCAACTTCCGCGAAAGGAAGACTCCCCGCAAGAGACTCGGTCAAGCTCCGCCGCCGCGCGGTAATGCTCGGTATTCCCTGCCTTACGGCTATCGATACAGCGGACGCTCTCGCAGACAGCCTTATGAGCCGTTACAGCGAGATCAACACCGAGCTTGTTGACATCAACAACATGCGCGAGAAGAAGAAAAAGATCCACTTCACAAAGATGCAGGGATGCGGCAACGACTACATCTATATCGACTGTCTCGAAAAGATGGTCGCATCACCGGAGTCTCTGTCCGTGTATATTTCGGACCGCCATTTCGGTGTCGGAGGTGACGGCATCGTCCTCATCGCACCCTCGCGTGTCGCTGACTGCAGGATGATAATGTACAACCTCGACGGATCCGAAGGCAGCATGTGCGGCAACGCTATCCGCTGCGTCGGCAAGTACATGTACGACGAGGCCGGACATAAGAAGAAACATATGACTGTCGAAACAAAGAGCGGCATCAAAAAGCTCGAACTGATGACTCTCGGCGATGAGGTCGTCCGCGTAAAGGTCGACATGGGTCCCGCTATTCTGGAGCCCTCGCAGATCCCCGTTAAGCTCGACGGCGATAAGGTTATCGACAGGAAAGTAAAGATCGGCGGAAGCGACTATAACGTCACTTGTGTTTCGATGGGCAACCCCCATGCGGTTGTCTTTACCGACCTCGTGGATGTGATGGACCTCGACAAGATCGGACCGCTGTTTGAGAATTCCGAACTGTTCCCCGAGAGGGTCAATACAGAGTTCGTCAAGGTCATCGACAGGAATACGATAAAGATGCGTGTCTGGGAGAGAGGTTCCGGCGAGACCATGGCCTGCGGAACGGGCGCATGCGCCGCTGCAGTGGCATCATGTCTTAACGGCTTCTGCCCGATGAACGAAGATATCAGAGTTATCCTTAAGGGCGGCGATCTCGTGATCCGCTACACGGATGATACCGTCTATATGACCGGTAACTGTGAGAAGGTCTTCAGCGGAGATATCGAGATCTGATATGGTCTATTATCCTGTTTGCGTGTTATTATATAGGCAGTAACATCGGAGGCTGCCTATATGATCAACGGCAAAAAACTCGTAGCACTCTGCACATCGCGAGTATATGATCCGCAGATACACGGCTTTATTGTCAGGCTCAATGAGAGGCTGAAGGAAGAGGGGTATGCCCTCCTGATATTTGCGATCAATTCCGATATTTACTGGGAAGAGGACCGTCAGGCTACAGAGAAATATGTTTTCGATCTCATACCGTATCAGTATATTGATGCGGCCATCATCATGGATGAGAAGATCAAGAGCCACAAGATAGCCAAGAAGGTCATCAGCTGTTCGTCCGATTACAGTATCCCCGTGGTTGTCGCGGACGGCCGGTATGAAGGGGCGTCTTCCATCACTTATGATTATGAGAAGGGTTTCGAGAGCGTGGTCCGTCACATCATAGAGGATCACCATGTAAAGCATCCGCATATGATGGCGGGACACCCGAATAATAAGTTTTCCGAAAGCAGGATCGACGTATTCAAAAAGGTGCTGAAGGAGAACAATATCGAGTTCGACAACAGCATGATAAGCTACGGTCATTTCTGGGCTGAGCCCTGCAGACTCGCAACGAGAACACTGCTCGAGAGAGACGAACTTCCCGACGCGATAATATGTGCCAACGACATCATGGCGATCACTGTCACAGAGATGCTGATCGAAGCAGGACACAGGGTTCCCGATGACGTGCTCATCTCAGGCTTTGACGGATACGACGAGATCTATTTTACGTCCCCAAAGATCACAACAGCTTCATGCGATATCCTTATGCTTGCCGACTACACGGCAGATGTTACGCTTAAAGCCCTCACCACGGGTGAGATATATAATGAGAGCATTACGCCGACATTTATTGCGAATGAATCGTGCGGCTGTCCCGAGCATTCCGAGCATCCCCACATTCTCCGTGACTGGTTCAAAGAGAGTTTCGCACGCAATAATGATGATAACCGTGTGCTTCAGCTTATAACGACATCGATGCAGATGAGCGGAAGTCCCGGAGAGCTGGTGCTCCCGCTGAGATCATATAAGACTGACCATCTCGTTGCCGTTGTTGACCGCAATGTCTTTGCTGATGACGGGAACTATTTCACGGCGACGGGCGGCAAGGAGAAAGCCAAAGAGTTTGTCATGATATATGACGATGATTACCCGGAGCAGTATAACGAAGAATCACTCGATCTGACCGGTCACTATGAGTTCACGGAAGACGTATTGTCTCCCTCAGTTCAGAGCAGGATCCTCGAGCTCACGGAGAGCGGTTATCCGCTGATCTTCAACTGTCTCGATTACATGAACAGACCGTTTGGTTTTGTATGTTATTTTTTCCGCGACTATTACATATCAAACTACACGAACACAATGGGTGTAACCAATGCCATCAGCATCGGTATCGGCGGTTACGCGAACATCCAGTACCAGCGGATGCTGCTGCACCAGATGGACGAAATGTACCGTCACGACGCTCTTACCGGTCTGTATAACCGTATAGGTTTCCAGAACGACTTTAAGAAACTGAGGAAACACCCTAAGAACTATAAGAAGAAAGTTACCGTTCTGATGTCTGACCTTGACGGTCTTAAGTATATCAACGATAACTTCGGTCACGCTGAAGGTGACAGGTCCATTGTTGCGGTCGCGGATGCACTTTTTGATTCAGTTCCTGAGAACAGCCTGTCGACGCGTTTCGGTGGTGACGAAGTGTTCTCAGTCATCTTTGGTGAATGCGATCCGGACAAGATAATAGGGGACATAGATGCGTTCCTCGTTGACTACAACAGCAAGGCGGGTCTGCCGTATGACGTTACGACCAGCTGCGGTTATATCACTGCTGTCCTTGATGATGCTTTTGATATCGCCCAGGCGATAAAGGCGGCTGACGAGCAGATGTATAAAGAAAAGAACGCCAAGAGGGAACAGAAATAGGGACGGTTCTGAAAACAGGGACAGATATCAAGCTTGAAATGAAGACCACCGATGAGTGCGGACTTACCGCAGGAGCGAAGCGACGAGGACTGGAGCAATCAGCGGTGGGCTGATTTGGGGACGGTTCTGAAAACAGGGACAGATATCAAGCTGTAAATTAAATCTGCGGCAAAACAAGGGCATTGGTTGACTTCTGTGGTTTACAAGTGTAAACTAACGGCAGTTTACGATCGTAAACCGCGGAGGAATAAAGGATGGACGAATTAATGTTAAGTGAGAGCGAGTATCGTCTTATGGACGTGATCTGGCGCTATGCACCGGTTGAATCCGGAAAGCTCGTTAAGCTTTGTGAAGCTGAGCTGGACTGGAAGAAATCCACTACATACACCATTTTACGCAAGCTCGTGGCCAAGAGTATGGTCCGTAATGATGATGCGATGGTTACCGTACTTGTTTCGAGAGACCGTGTTCAGAGATTTGAGAGTGAGAGACTGGTAACGAAGTCTTTCGGAGGATCGCTTCCCTCATTTCTGGCGGCATTTCTTGGGGACAGATCTCTGTCTGACAAGGAAGCTGATGAACTGATAGATCTGATCGACAAGTACAGGAACGACAACTGACATAGGGGATGGAATTTTATGAGCAGTTTATTATCAACGATACTGCATATGAGTCTTACCGGCAGCATCGTTATCCTGGTAGTAATTATCGCCAGGGCAATGATGAAGAAAGTGCCCAAGAAGTATGTATATTTCCTTTGGGCGATCGCCGGATTCAGGCTCCTGTGCCCGGTATCTTTCGAATCGAAGCTTTCTATATTTAACATAAGACCTCTGAGACAGTCTGTTGAGACTGTGAAGGACCTTCCGCTCATCACGTACGGAAGCGGTCACGGAGCAGGTGCTGCTAACGCTGCCGGCAATGCTGCCGATAACGTTTCTGCGGGAGCAGGCGCACTTAATGCGTCAGGTACTAACCTGATCCCTGTGATCCTGACTATAGTGTGGGCCGCGATAGCAGCCGGCATCATCTGTTATGTGATCCGCCAGTATTTCGTGATGAGAAGGGAACTTCGCGACGTCAATGAGGTTTCACGAGGAATCTATGCGGGACACCAGATCGACTCACCTTTTGTAATGGGTGTGGTCAATCCGAAGATATATCTTCCAAAAGGACTCACAGACAGGGAGCTGAGTTACATGATCATTCATGAGAGAACTCACATCAGACGCGGTGACGTTTTCTTCAAGATAATAGGCATCATGATCCTGGCACTTCACTGGTTCAATCCTCTTGTGTGGATCGCATATGTACTGTTCGTTCAGGATATGGAAATGAGTTGCGACGAGGCAGTCATCGCCAGGCTCGGCGAGAGCATCAAGGCAGACTACAGCATGTCTCTCGTATCACTTGCTACAAGGAGTAATGCTCCGAAGTATAGCGTAGTGCCGGTAGCGTTCAGCAAAGCGCTATTCGGCAGAAAGGAAGTAAAGATGAGAATTAAAAATGTATTAGGTTATAACGGAACAACAAAGCTGATCTCGACGTTGTCGCTCGTGCTCGTTGCAGCAGTAGGACTCGTATGTCTTTTCAACGCGACATCGTTCGCTGATACGGATTATGATGATGGTGTCGGCGCCGGTGCTGAGGAAGCAACTGTTGAGGCGACTGCGGTCGCTGATGGTGAGAGCGTTGCAGGTGATGTGGATGTTACTCTTGATGATAACGGCGCTGAAGCTGATATCGAAGGTGACGCTACTTTAACTATTGATGATGAGAATGGTCTTCCTGTTGATGTTATCGTTGACACAGGCGACGGTGAGGTTTCATCTGATGATGATTTTGAAGCACCCGCAGACGGCATGACTGCGGAGGAGGCTGCTCAGGCTTCGGCTGCTTCATCATCTTCATCGGCATGCGTCGGTTACAATGAGAATAATATCTTTGGCAAGAGACTTCCCGTCGTTGAGGGTATCCCTGTAGATGCTACACTTAATCTTCCGGCAGGAACTGTCGTAACTGACGGAAGCGGACTTGAATGCTACATCGAAGTTGGCAAGGCTCTTGCAGGTGATTCATTTTGCGAATTCTACGCATACGCACCCGGTGATTCTGTAATAAATGATTTCATCAGCGCACTTGAAGACTGCGGATTCACTAATGTTGATAAGAGTGGTAATGGTGACTGCTATATAGTTACCGGCGTAACTGCTGACGGCATTAATGTAATGGTTGAGAGAGCAGGCAGTTATTTCAGGATCTCTTACTTTGTTGAGGGTGTTGAGAATGAGACGACGGTTAATGCGTTTGCGCATGTCGGCTGAGTAATTCAGACTGCGCACTGATTGCTTGATAGTTTAGGGACGGTTCTGTTTTTGGAACCGTCCCTATTTATCGTTTCAGCCCAATGGTAACCCCAACATATGCAGGTACTGTTACACAAAAACTCGTTTGAAATGGAGATTTGTGTAACGACTTGTGTAAAACAGGCTTGATTTACACAAAAAAGCTTTTGAAATCATTATTTGTGTAACAGCTTGTGTAACAACTCTAATACAGTCCGCGCTCAGCGGTGGTCTTCATTTACAGCCGGGGAGATGTGTCCCTAAGTTCAGAACCGTCCCTATTTTACAGCGATGCCTTCACCAGCCCCGCGAAAAGGGGATGCGGCCTGTTAGGTCTGCTCTTGAACTCGGGGTGATACTGAACTCCGACAAAGAACTTGTGATCTGTGTATTCAACCGTCTCAACGAGCAGGTCATCGGGAGAAGTTCCACTTATCGTAAGACCTGCATTGGTCAGCTCTTCGCGGTAGTCGTTGTTGAACTCATATCTGTGTCTGTGGCGCTCTGCGATGTTTGTTGCTCCATAGCATGCGGCCATTGTTGTGCCTTCCTTGATAACGCAGGGATAGCTGCCGAGTCTGAGCGTTCCGCCCTTGGCGATCTCGTCGCTCTGACCGGGCATGAAGTCGATTACCTTATGTTCAGAATCAGGTGCGAACTCGCCGGAATCAGCATCCTTATATCCGAGCAGGTCGCGTGCAGCTTCGATAACTGCTATCTGCATTCCGAGGCAGATTCCGAGATAGGGAACGTTGTTTTCGCGGCAGTAGCGCGCGGTCAGGATCATTCCTTCGATGCCTCTTCCGCCGAAACCGCCGGGTACAACGATGCCGTTAACAGCACTCAAAGTGTCGATATAATTCTCTTCGTTCAGGAGCTCTGAATCGATCCACTTTATGCTGACGTGGCAGTCGCAAAAATAGCCTGCGTGATGAAGTGCTTCAGCGACTGAAAGATATGCGTCGTGTAGCTGAGTGTATTTGCCGACAAGACCGATCGTAACCGTGCGTGTTCTTGACTTGATCCTGTCGATCAGTGACTCCCATTCAGAAAGGTCGGGAGCAGGTACTTCGAGCTTAAGGCCGCGGCATACGATATCGGACATTCCGGATCTCTCGAGCATCAGCGGAGCCTCATACAAAATGGGCAGTGTCGTGTTCTCGATTACGCAGTCATCTTTAACGTTGCAGAAGTGAGCGATCTTTCCGAAGATGCTCTTGTCCTCGATCAGCTCGTCGGTACGCAGGACGATGATGTCCGGCGTGATTCCCATTCCCTGGAGCTCCTTTACGGAGTGCTGTGTAGGCTTTGTCTTATGCTCGCCGGATGCCTTGAGATAGGGGAGAAGACATACGTGAACATAGAGTGAATTATCTCGTCCGACTTCGTTACCTACCTGTCTTATTGCCTCGATGAACGGCTGGCCTTCGATGTCACCGATCGTGCCGCCGACCTCAGTTATAACAACGTCAGCGCTCGTCTCTCTTCCGACGTTGTAGATGAAACGCTTGATCTCATCAGTGATGTGCGGAATGATCTGAACGGTGGAACCCAGATACTCGCCGCGGCGTTCCTTTGCGATTACGTTGGAATAAACCTTACCTGTCGTAAGATTTGAAAAACGGTTCAGATCTTCATCGATGAATCTCTCATAATGACCGAGATCCAGGTCGGTCTCGGCGCCGTCCTCCGTGACGTAAACCTCACCGTGCTGGTAGGGGCTCATCGTTCCGGGATCCACGTTTATATAGGGATCGAGCTTCTGTGCGGCGACCTTAAGTCCGCGCATTTTCAACAGTCTGCCAAGGGAGGCTGCCGTGATACCTTTTCCAAGGCCCGAAACAACTCCTCCCGTAACGAAGATGTACTTTGTCATAACGGTTACTCCTTATATCTTGCTATTATTTCTTCAGCTACTTTACGGCGCGGACTCCTTGAATCCATCGCAACTTTTTCTATAAATCTGTGGGCGGATTTCTCATCGAATTTGCCCGTTCCGATAAGCAGTAATTTTGCACGGTTTACGAGCTTGATCTCTTCGATCTTGTCTTCGAAAGAAGCCGCCTTGACTTCCATTCTCTTGAGCCTTTGCCTCGTTGCACAAAGGAGTCGCAAAGACTGTGATATGACACTCGTTGCAGCGGGCTTTGACAGCGTCAGAACACCGTACTGCTCCGTGAAAACGCTGACCTCTTCAAAGATATCAGCATCGAGGAAGAGCATGACTCCGACTCCTGTCTCGTGCGCTACATCAATCGCATAATTCGTTCCTCTCTCGTCCTTGAGAGGAGCATTAATTATAAGCATGTCGTAGGTCCTCTCCGTCATCATTCGTCTTGCCGCTCCTATGGAGTTGACGATGTGGATAGGACCGTATTCGTCAGCGGGAAGAAGAGACATCAACATCTGGTCAAACTTCTCGTTTGACGATGCGAGCAGTACGCTGTATTTCTCTTCCTTTCCCATATCTTTCCGCCTTAAGATTTAAAGTTTTATCTACAGTATGCTTCCACCAGTTCCTTACCGAATGATTCATTTACGAACGGGTCTGCCAGCGCGAGTCTCTTCGCTTCATCAAGCGAAACTGGAAGCGGCTCCGGCGTCGTGACTGCCGATGGCAGTTCGAGGTTTTTCTTTATTCCGTCAAGGCACTCGTAGATTATGAGAGCCATTGCCAGATAAGGATTTGCATTCGCATCAGGAGATCTCAGCTGTGCGTAGTGATAACCTGATTTTCCTACGGGCGGGATCCTTATGAGCTGGCCTCTGTTCTCAGCTGACCATGAGATGTATCTCGGTGCACTTCCTTCACCGAATCTTCTGTAAGACTGCTCTGAATTATTGAAGAAAACAGTCGTGTCGTGAATGTGCTCCAGTATGCCTGCGATAGCAGGTGAAAGGATCTGCTTTCCGTCGTCCGAAATAGCGAGAACATTAATGTGGAAACCGTTGCCGGGCGCACCTTCCAGCGGCTTGGGAGAGAAGTCTGCCACAAAGCCGTAGCGGGCTGCGATCGTCTTAACAACGGATATATAAGTTACAACATTGTCAGCGGCCTTCAGTGGATCACTGGACGCGAAATCGATCTGGTTCTGACCGGGACCTGCCTCGTGGTGGGAATTGATAGGGAGGATGCCCATCCTTTCGAGAGTCAGGCAGATGTCGCGGCGGACATTCTCGCCCTTATCGAGCGGTGCGATATCCATGTATCCTGCATTGTCGCAGGGGATCTTCGTCGGATTGCCGTCCTCGTCCGTCTTGAAAAGATAGAACTCGCTCCTGGAACCGAACCTGAACTTGATACCTTCCTTTGATGCTACATCTATTGCCTTTTTCAAAACGTTGCGCGTATCGATCGCGAAAGGCGTTCCGTCCTGAAGGGTAATATCACAGAGCATTCTTATAACCTTGCCGCTCTCCGGGCGCCAGGGCAGAAGAGTCGTTGTCGAAATATCAGGATGCAGGAACAGATCCGGATATACATTCTCGCCGAAACCGGGTATCAGAGATGCATTGATCGGGATGCCGTAACTGATCGCTTCCTCCAGCCTGTGGGGCATGACCGAAATATTCTTAAGGTTACCGTGAACGTCGCAGAACGCGAGTCTTATAAACTTGATATCTTCTTCTTCGATATACTGCATGAATTCTTCCAATGAGCAGTCCATATTCATCCTCCGCTTTTTGATCCAAAAAAAGAAAACGGCGCCATTCCGTGCATATAAATAACACAGAATGAACGCCTTTGTTCATTAATAAATATTGCCACTCGGCCTACTTGATGTCAACCTGAAATTTGTTGTTGACAACAAAAAAACCGAGGTGTATATTGACCGCATAAGTGAAGACAAACGGCAAGGACGCCATGAACCTTTAGGGGTTCGTGGCGTCTTTTTTGTTTTCGGAAAAAGCAAAGGAGAAAATGTGGTATGAGAACTGTAGAAGAGTTTTTCGGAGAAAACGTTTTTAACGAGAGCGTGATGAAATCAAGACTTCCCAAGGATGTCTACAAGGCAGTCAAGGAAGCTATCGATCACGGCAAGAGACTGACACCTGAAGCTGCGACAGTTATTGCTAACGAGATGAAGCAGTGGGCTATCGAGAAGGGTGCCACACACTATACACACTGGTTCCAGCCCCTTACAGGCATTACAGCAGAGAAGCACGACAGCTTTATCGCTCCTCAGGATGACGGACGTGTAATAATGCACTTCTCAGGCAAGGAGCTAATCCAGGGCGAACCTGACGCATCATCTTTCCCTTCAGGTGGTATCAGAGCAACATTTGAGGCACGTGGATATACAGCATGGGATCCGACATCATTTGCATTCATCAAGGATGGCGTTCTCTGCATCCCCACAGCTTTCTGTTCATACACAGGCGAGGCACTTGATAAGAAGACGCCTTTGCTCCGTTCAATGGAGGCTATCAACAAGCAGGCACTCCGTATTATGAAGATCTTCGGCAAGGATGAAGTAACATACATCCGCACGACAGTAGGACCTGAGCAGGAATACTTCCTCATCGACAAGAAGATGTACGATCAGCGTAAGGATCTTATCTACACAGGCAGAACATTGTTCGGTGCGCTCCCGCCGAAGGGACAGCAGCTTGAGGATCACTATTTCGGCGTAATCAAGCCCCGTGTACAGGCTTTCATGAAAGAGCTTAACGATGAGCTCTGGAAGCTCGGTATCCTTGCTACAACAGAGCATAACGAAGTTGCTCCTTCACAGCACGAGCTTGCTCCTATCTTTACTACGACAAACATCGCTGCTGATCACAATCAGCTGACAATGGAAATGATGCAGAAGATCGCAAGGAAGCACGACCTTGTATGCCTCCTTCACGAAAAGCCTTTCGAGGGTGTAAATGGTTCCGGCAAGCACAACAACTGGTCCATTTCCACAGACACGGGTATCAACCTCCTCGATCCCGGTGCCACACCCAGGGACAACGCTCAGTTCCTCATCTTCCTGACAGCTGTTATCAAGGCTGTTGACGAGTACCAGGATCTGCTCCGTCTCTCTGTTGCATCCGCAGGCAACGATCACCGTCTCGGCGCTAACGAGGCACCTCCGGCAATCATCTCCGTATTCCTCGGTTCCGAGCTTACAGAGATCCTTGAGTCCATTGTTGAGGACCGTCCTTACGGCTCAAAGGAGAAGGAAATCATGAAGGTTGGCGTAGATGTTCTGCCCAGGTTCCCCAAGGATACAACAGACCGTAACAGAACAAGCCCGTTCGCATTTACAGGCAACAAGTTCGAGTTCAGGATGCTCGGTTCTGCTGCTTCCATTGCAATGGCTAACACGATCCTGAACGCTGCAGTTGCAGAAGTTCTGAGCGGTTTCGCAGATAAGCTTGAGGGCGTATCTGATTTTGAGAGCGCACTCCATGAGCTCATCAAGACAGAGATCACAGCACATAAGCGCATCCTCTTCAACGGCAACGGCTACGATGATTCCTGGGTAGTCGAGGCAGAGAAGAGAGGCCTGTCCAACTACAAGACACTGCCTGATGCAGTTAAGCATTATCTCGATCCCAAGAACGTTGAGCTCCTCACAAAGCATCACGTTTACTCGGAAGTTGAAATGAGATCACGTCACGAGATCTTCCTCGAGAAGTACTGCAAGCTCCTGAACATTGAGTACGAAACAATGTCAGTAATGGCTAAGCAGGACATTCTGCCCGCAGTATCCGCATACGAGTCTGACCTCGCTTCTGAGATAGCAGCCATCACAGCTGCCGGTGGATCCGCAGATTTTGAGAAGGAAACATTCGCAGCGATCTCAGCAGACATGAGCGCTGCAAACAAAGACCTTAAGGCACTCAACGCACTCATCAGTGAATGCGATGCCATCGACGATTACGAAGTTCTCGCAGACAAGATCAAGGACGAAATGATCCCTGCAATGAACGCACTCCGTGCAGACTGCGACAAGCTCGAGCTCGAAACCGCAGCTGAATACTGGCCGTTCCCCACATACGGTGAACTGCTGTTCGGAGTCTGACATGAAGAAAACACATCGCCGCGCGCAGTTAGACCGGAGGTCTCGTGTTTGAGCACGACGATGTGTTTGATGAACTTGCCCGTATCATACCGCTTTTTGAAGACCTGTCGCCCTTCGGGACGGCAGGTCTTCTATTTGGGGACGGTTCTGAATTTGGGGACAGACCTGACCTTCCGGCAGTCCCATTTTCGGGCGGCTTGTGGTATCATACATGTAAGTGTTGGGAAGGGAGGAGATCATTATGGCAGATACTGATATGAACGAATTGAACCTCGACGATCTGAAAGAAGTAACAGGCGGTATTACTCCTATAAGGGTTGATGTTTTCGGCACCAGAACGATCCAGGCCGGCGGGAAGGAAAAAAAGGGTATTGACTGGGATAAGGATCAGCATCCCGTCAAGGCTTGACAATTCAGCCCACACTGAATGCTTCAGTCCTCGGTGCCTACAGATGGAGATGTGTCCCTAAATTCAGAACCGTCCCCAAACTTGACAACCTAATTAAAAAAGAGTATAAATCGTGTGTTAATTAAGCTTAAGCAATGGCGCTTACTTCCTACGGTGACCCCGCAGGTTGTAAGCGCTATATTTTTTACAGAAAGCGGTCGTTTATGAACATTAAGACAAACAGCAATTTTCACAACATTAAGGAGACGTATCTCTTTTCGGAGATCGCGTCCAGAGTTCGCAGGTATTCGGCGGAGAATCCCGAGAAGGTGCTCATAAGGCTCGGCATCGGCGATGTAACGCTTCCGCTCGCGCCTGTAGTTGTCAGCGCCATGTCTGATGCGGCGCAGGAGATGGGAAGAGGGGACACTTTCAGAGGGTACCCGCCGGAGGCCGGATATGAGTTCCTCAGACAGGCGATCGCGGATCATTACCGCGACAATAATGCCGAGATCAAGCTCAGCGAGATCTTCGTGTCAGATGGTGCGAAGAGCGACCTTGGCAATTTCGTCGACATTCTGGGAGCAAATGATGTGCTCATTCCCGATCCCGTTTATCCTGTTTATGTTGACTCCAACCTGATGAACGGAAACATTATCACGCTGATAAAGGGAAGCAGGGAGAACGGTTTCCTGCCCATGCCCGACGCCATCGGGGAGAAGAAGGCTTACGTTATCTACATCTGTTCGCCCAACAATCCCACGGGTGCGGCATACAACGGCGAGCAGCTTGCCGCATGGGTAAACTACGCTCTCGAAACAGGTTCGCTCATCATTTACGACTCCGCGTATGAGGCATTCATCACAGACGAACTCCCGCACACCATCTACGGTATAGAGGGAGCTGACAAGTGCGCGGTCGAGATCTGTTCATTCTCAAAGTTCGCCGGTTTCACCGGTGTAAGATGCGGATGGACCGTAGTCCCCGAGGGTCTGGTATCAGACGACGGAACGAGCCTGAACAAGATGTGGTTCAGAAGACAGTCAACGAAGTTCAACGGCGTGTCTTATCCCGTTCAGAGGGCGGCGGAGGCGGCTCTGTCAAAGGCAGGAATGCACCAGTGCCTGGCGAATATCGATTATTACCGCAGAAATGCCGCGATGATCGCAGATGTTCTTGACCGCAAGGGCATATTTTATACGGGCGGAAAAAACTCGCCTTATATCTGGCTTTTGTGCCCGGATAATATGGGAAGCTGGGAGTTTTTTGATAAACTGTTAAATGAGGCACAGATTGTCGGAACGCCGGGAGAAGGTTTCGGGAAGGCCGGAGAAGGATATTTCAGGCTTACCGCTTTCGGGACGGCAGAGAATACTGCCGAGGCGTGCAGACGTCTTGAATCATTACTTTAAGGAGGCATAAGGTATGTGCGGAATCGTAGGATATATAGGACCGAGAAATACTCTTGGTATTCTTTTGAACGGGCTTGCGACGCTGGAGTACAGAGGTTATGACTCAGCCGGTGTTTCGTTCATTCAGGACGGCAGGCTCGAGCTCATCAAGAAGAAGGGTTACGTTAAGGAACTGAGACAGGCTGTTGCGGCTGCCGGCTATACACTTGACGACAAGCATCTGAACAGGATCTCAGCCGGAATCGGCCACACCAGATGGGCGACACACGGCGCACCCAGCGATGAGAACTCTCACCCTCATATGTCAATGAACGGCAAGCTTTGCGTTGTCCATAACGGCATCATCGAGAACTATGCCGAGCTCAGAAGTTTTCTGAAGAAGAAGGGATATAAGTTCGCTTCCGAAACAGACACGGAAGTTGCCGCGCAGCTCATCGAATACTACTACAGACTTTACGACTGCACAGACATCAATGCAGCAGTAAGAAGAGCGCTCAAGGACATCGTCGGTTCCTACGCTCTTTGTGTCTTGTGCGTCGATACACCTGACAGACTTATCTGTGCAAAAAAAGATAACCCGATCGTTGTCGGCATCGGCAAGGGCGAGAACTTTATCGCTTCCGATGTTACAGCTATGATCGAATATACAAAAGATGTCGTTTTCCTCGAGGATAACTGTGTGCTCACGATGACGAAGGACCGCATCGAGATCACTGACGTTTACGGCGAGCCTGTCGAGTACAAGGTAAGCACAGTTGAGTGGGATGCAGACTCCGTTCAGAAGGGCGGATATGCTCACTTCATGATGAAGGAAATGCACGAGGAACCCAAGATCTTTGAGGCAACTGTTGAGCCCCGTATTCAGGATGGTCACATCCACCTCGAGCACATCCACATCAGCAGGGAGTTTCTCGAGAATCTGCGCAATATAAACATCGTTGCATGCGGTACTGCATATCACGCAGGATGCGTCGGCAAGTACCTCATCGAGAAACTCTGCAGGATCCCCGTTGTATGCGGTGTTGCGAGCGAGTTCATCTATTCGGATCCGATCATTGACGAGCATACATTAACGCTTGTAATCTCACAGTCAGGTGAGACTCTTGATACACGAAACGCAATGAAAAAAGCGAAGGAACTGGGCAGCTATACACTGGCTATCGTCAACGTTATCGGAAGCACGATCGCAAGAGAGGCTGACGACGTTCTGTACACGGCAGCAGGTCCTGAGATCTCCGTCGCATCGACCAAGGCATACACTGCACAGCTCGGATGTCTCTATCTTATCGCGCTGAAGTTTGCGCACACGATCGGAAAGATTTCCGACGAGGAATATGTTCATTATCAGCAGGAGCTTCTCGCTATGCCTGACAAGCTTGCACAGATCCTCGATAAGCAGAAGGAGATACAGAGATTTGCTTCAGAGCACTTCAACGTAGAGAGCACATTCTTTATCGGAAGAGGACTTGATTATTATCTCTCAATGGAGACATCACTTAAGCTCAAAGAGATCTCCTATATCCACTCTGAGGCGTATGCAGGCGGCGAGCTGAAGCACGGCACCATCGCACTTATCGAAGAGGGAACGCTCGTTGTAAGCCCCATCACGCAGGACGATCTGGTCGGCAAGATGGAGTCCAACATCAAGGAAGTTGCCACAAGAGGAGCGACGGTTCTTGCCATCATTCCTGAGCGTCTGAAGGGCACTAAATTCTCATGCAACGAGAAGTTCATTATCCCTGATTCAGATGCGCTTATGGCACCGATACTGGCGGTACTCCCTTGTCAGCTGTTTGCTTACTACATGGCAGTCTATAAGGGCTGCGACGTTGATAAGCCGAGAAATCTTGCAAAGAGCGTTACGGTAGAGTGATCCTAAAATATGTTCGATAGTATTCACGAGGAATGTGGAATTTTCGGTATCTACGGAAGGGGTACTTCCCATCTTCCGTCACTGGTGTACTACGGTCTCTTCGCTCTCCAGCACAGGGGACAGGAAAGCACGGGCATCGCGGTCAGCAACGGCAGTGACATACGCTGCCATAAGGCGATGGGTCTCGTCAGTGAGGTGTATTCTCCTGACGTTCTCAAGAGCCTGGAAGACTGCCACATTGCGATAGGCCACAACAGGTATTCAACAACAGGTTCATCGGTTGCGGCGAATGCTCAGCCGCTTGTTTCGCATTATTCGAGAGGTACGCTCGCGATATGCCATAACGGCAACCTGACGAACTGCGACGAACTGAAGACGCAGCTCGAGAGCGAAGGTGCCATCTTCAGAACGACGGTCGATTCGGAGGTAATCGCGTATCTTGTCGCAAGACTCCGCAACACCTCCCCCGATCTCGAAACAGCCGTATCGTCCACCATGAAGATGCTCAAAGGAGGCTTCGCACTCATCGTTATGAGCCGTGAGAAACTGATCGCAGCACGCGACCCCCTCGGCATCAAACCGCTCGTTATGGGACGCCTCGAAGACTCATATGTATTCGCATCAGAGAGCTGTGCGCTTGACTCTGTAGGTGCTGAATTCGTCAGGGACATCAAGCCGGGTGAGATCGTGATCTGCGACGATTCCGGCGTCAGAAGTGTCGAGCCGTGGAAGAGCTGCGGCTGCGCGAAATGTATCTTTGAGTATATCTATTTCGCGAGATCCGACAGCAGGATGGACGGCATCTCCGTATATGAGAGCAGGCTTAAGGCAGGCGCTCTCCTCGCAAGACAGTACCCCGTTGACGCAGACATCGTCATAGGCGTTCCCGAGTCGGGAATAGATGCCGCGATGGGCTACAGCATGGAATCCGGAATACCGTACGTTAAGGGATTCATGAAGAACGGATACGTCGGAAGAACGTTTATAAAGCCCTCTCAGGAGCAGCGCACCGAGGCCGTCAGGATCAAGCTCAATCCGATCTCCGCGGCCGTAAAAGGAAAGCGCGTGATCATGATCGACGACTCCATTGTAAGGGGCACAACAATAGCGAATATCGTGCGTATGCTGAGACAGGCAGGCGCGACTGAGGTCCATGTAAGGATCTCGTCACCGCCGTTTATGCACCCCTGTTTTTACGGGACAGATGTCCCTTCAGAGGACAGGCTCATCGCTTGCCATCACACGATCGACGAGATAAGGGTCATGATAGGCGCCGATTCCCTCGGATACCTTAAAGCAGAAAGCCTTTGCGACATGATTGGCGAAAAAGGCCACGATTTCTGCGACGCCTGCTTCACCGGAAATTACCCCGCCGACTAAAATGGGGACGGTTCTGAAAACAGGGACAGTTCTGCCCGGACGAGTAATGTTATAATAGACAGGAAATGAACTGATCTAAGGAGTTCCTGTCTGATGTACGACTATGTTCTGTTTGACCTGGACGGCACACTTTCCGACACCAGTGAAGGCGTCACTAAGGGTGTTCAGCTTGCGTTAAGGGAGTTTGGCATTGAAGAAGACCGCAGCAATCTCAGGCGGTTTATCGGCCCGCCCCTTCAGTACTCATTTACAAACTTTTACAACTTTAACGAAGAGCAGTGCGACCGCGCAATAAAGATATTCCGCGACTATTACACAGGTGGCGGAATGTACGAGAATACCCCGTATGAAGGGCTTCACGAGCTCTTGGATAAAATCCGCGATACAGGACGTTATCTTGCTGTCGCAACATCCAAGCTGGAGCCTGCTGCCATTTCCGTGCTGGAGCGCAACGGCCTCGCGGGACATTTTAACGACATCTGCGGCGCGACTGCGGACGGGGCGAGGATCTCAAAGAAGGACGTTCTTGAAGAGTTTTTCAGACGCGTCGGCAACCCGGATAAATCGCGTGTGGTGCTGATAGGCGACACGAAGTTTGATGCTCATGGTGCGGCAGAAGTCGGTATCGACTGCGTCGGTGTACTTTATGGTTTCGGGACACGTGAGGAACTCGAAAAGGAAGGCGTGGTCAGCATCGCCGAGACGGTGGAGGACATTTTTGTATGCATTACAACTGCCTGATAATTGATGACGAAATTGAACTGACGAAGATGACCGCCGAGTATTTCGAGATGTTCGGCGTGAGCACTTTTGTTGCGAACGACAGGAGTTCAAGCCTTGATTTTCTTAAGGAAAACACCTGCGACGTGGTCCTTCTGGACGTAAATCTCGGTGACGACAGCGGTTTTGAACTGTGCAAAAAACTTCGCGAAGAATCTGATATTCCGATCTTGTTTATCAGCGCCAGACAGAGCGACGACGACGTTCTTATCGCGCTCAATATCGGCGGCGATGATTACGTCAAAAAGCCGTATTCGCTCAGTATTCTGCTCGCCAAGGTGAAGGTTATGATGAGGCGCAGTACAGCGGCTGCAGCTGCTTCCTCTTCAGCTTCTGCGCAGGCAGATGTGTCCCTGTTTTCAGAACCGTCCCCAATTGACAAGGCGACGATGAGCTTCACTGTCGACGGCAGGAAGGTCACGCTCAAGGCGAGGGAGTTTGCCCTTTGCGAATATCTTTATGATCATCGCAATACGATCGTTACCAAGAATGAGATATTCGAAGCCGTGTGGGGAGATTCCTTCTTCAGCGACGGCACTCTGAACGTGCACATCAGACGCCTCAGGGAGAAGATAGAGGAAGACCCAAACAACCCCAAGTACATCAAGACCATCTGGGGCACCGGGTACATGATGGAGATGCCTTAAAATGAAGTTCAGGGCCATCGTGATCGTCTGGGTGATCCTGCTTGCGGTGCTGCTTATTCCGCTTTTTCGTACTGCAAAAACGGGCGAGCGGGACATGGTCTATTACAATTCCGTCGTTGAGGAGATCGCTTCCGGAAAGAGTGCTCCCGAGGGCTGCACTGTCCTGTGGGTTTCGGACCCAAACTACAAAGCTGATCTCAATACGCACCTGAAGAACGGAAGTCTTGTAATGGATATCGTTCAGGACGGAACGGTTACGGGAAAGGCTGTGTGGAGTGACGCCGATGAGATAAAGGCGATTTACGAGCGCGACATGTTCAGAAAAGGCATGGCGATCTGGCTGGCCGCTGCAGTGGTCGGAACGACCCTGATCGTGTTTATTTACATCAGGTATATCAGACCGTTCAACAAGCTCAAAAAGTTTACCGGAGAGGTCGCAAAAGGCAATCTCGATTTCCCTCTTGAAGTCGGCCGCAATGACTTTTTCGGCGAGTTTACCGAGAGCTTTGACATCATGAGGGAGGAGCTCAAAAACGCCCGTGCAAAGGAAGCTTCACTCCAGAAGGCGAAACAGGAAATGCTCGCCGAACTCTCCCACGACATCAGGACTCCTCTCGCCACCATCAGCGCTACCTGCGAGGTCCTTGAAGTCAAGAATCCAACCCCCGACGTCACCTCGAAAACGGATGTCATCAGGTCCAAGGTTGCGACGATCGACAGCCTGATAAGCAATATGATGAGTGCCTCGCTCGAGGAGGTTTCGCAGCTTAAGGTCGAGCCTTCCGACAACTCGTCTCTTCTAATTAAAGACATGGTCGCAAGCTTCAAAAATGTCGGCGAGATCATTGAGGCTGGAGATGTCCCGGAGTGTCTTCTGTATTTCGATCCGCTGAGGCTTGAACAGGTCATCGACAACATCGTCGGCAACTCGCTGAAGTATGCCGGAACGGCAGTCACGATCGAGTATATCAAGAGCGATTCCGGCATAGTGATCAGGATCTCTGACAAGGGCCCCGGCGTGCCTGAGGAGGAACTTTCATTATTAACGCAGAAGTTCTACCGCGGCGCGGAAGTCGCAGGCAAACCGGGCAGCGGACTCGGTCTTTATCTTGCTGATTATTTTATGCAGCAGATGGACGGCGGCCTCGAAATCTATAACGCGTCCGAGGGCGGATTCGTTGCCGAGATTTTTGTTCACAAATGCCCTATTTAAAAGAAGAAAAAGCATTTTTGTGACCGCAGATTTTTTTGGAAAAAACCTCTTGCAAAATAATTTTCAAGTGCTACAATTGCAATCACGATGAAGGAAGTGCCTGTCCGACATCTGGCTATAATCGAAGTGAACGATGCTAACAGCTCGTTTCAGATTATGTTCAGTTGTAAGACAAGCACTTCCTATTTTTTACCAAACTGACGAAAGGATACAAGAGACATGGCAACTTTGTTATTGAACAGACAACTAGACAAATTGTTTATTGAGACGCTGGAAAATCTCGCGCCCGAATCGGCATGGTCTTTTGTACCCGTATGTGAAGATATGCTCATAGGATCAGAGGATTTTATATGCAGGAAAGGACGATTAAGATGTTAGCTTAACCATTCTTAATTCGTAAACATTTATATCGTCCGAAGCGCAGAGTTTATACAGGTTTCGGGCGATTTTTTATTGCAGTTCATCGGCAGAGTTTGCATTTTCAGGTTTTGTCGTGTGAGCCATTTTAAAAGCAAAGGAGAATGATGCCTATGAAGTGATAAGCAGCATCTAGACTCCGGAATAGTAGCAGGAAACAGGCACTCCAGTTGTTATTCCGAAGTGTACGGAGGGTAAGCTAATCCGGTGAAAGCACTTGGTTGAAGCCCAAGAGAGGTTGGATCGACACCAACGCCTCCACCAGATACGGGGCTGTAGCTCAACTGGGAGAGCGCGAGTTTTGCAAACTTGAGGTAGTGGGTTCGACACCCATCAGTTCCACCAAAAAGCCTGAAAGGCGGCGCAGCTGACCGTCTGAAGGTGCGCAACTTGACAATTAAATCATTTTTATCGGGATATCGTATAACGGAACATGGCGCAATGGCAGCGCAGGCGGCTTATATCCGTCCGGTTCAGGGTTCGAGTCCTTGTGTTCCGACCAGGGTTCGCATTAGTCTCCCTTTGCTTCTGTCCTCGGCGCCATTGGCGCCTGCGGTAAGTCCGCAAAAGGAGATAATGCTCGCTTTCAGTATGTTTAGATTTATAGCGCCATCTTCTAAATGGTTTAGGAAACCGGCCCTTCAAGTCGGAAATGCGGGTTCAATTCCCGTTGGCGCTTCCAATAAAGTGTGCCTGTTAATTACGGATACGTGGTGCAATGGCAGCATACCGGACCTTTAATCCGGGAGATGTGAGTTCGAATCTCACCGTATTCACCAGGGCACAAGCCTAAAGTTACACAAGCTGTTACACAGATTTGCTTTTCAGACGCAATTTTGTGTAACAGGTGAAGTGTTGACATTCAATACCCACATTTTCTTAATCGCCTTTTATACTCCGGTAGCACAACTGGAAGTGCAGCGGTTTTCTAAACCGCAGGGTCAGCGTTCGAGCCGCTGTCGGAGTACCAGATGTTCGATTGGTGCAACTGGCAGACACGGCTGATTCAAGATCAGTTTTTTCAGGGTTCGACTCCCTGATCGAACACCAGATTTCGCCAAAAATGCCGCTAATGAGCAGGTTTTCCGGAAAGATCAGCGACATCATAAATAACCACAGGAATCACCAAAAACAAGACGCTTCTGTTCGCAGTCGGCCTGCGGTGCGGTCTGCAAAACCGCATGATCTGAGTTCGAGTCTCAGCGGAAGCTCCAATCAGTTCCTTGGTGTAATGAAAGCACACAGGTCTTTGGAGCCTTTGGTGCAGGTTCAAATCCTGCAGGAACTACCAACAAATCTGCCGTGTTACCTTAGCGGGGAGGAGGGTCAGTCTTGAAAACTGTTGATCTTCACGGATCTGGGAGTTCGAATCTCTCACACGGCGCCAAAGTAAAATCAAATCACCCACTTAAGCAAACTGAAGATCCGGTTGTGCATGATGCGGGTGGGAAAAAACAGAAAGGAGAACCACAAAATGTTCAGGACAGCAGATGGCGCCCAAATAGACATGGAGCACATCATCACACGCATCGCGGACTACATCGGGCAGGAGCCTGATGCGCAGTATGAGATCACTGTCGGCACCGACAGTCAGAACCACGTGCAGACGAAAATGGTTGAAGTAATTGCCGTTCACAGACGCGGAAACGGCGGCATTTATTTCTACAACATTGAGTACATGAAACGCATTCAGAATCTGCGTCAGAAGATCAATGAAGAAACCTCGCGCAGCCTGCAGGTTGCGGACGGTCTCCTTGCGAATCTGGAGCTCGATCTCATGACAAGAGAAATCAACATCGACGACCTTAACATTTCGTTTCAGATCCACTGCGACATCGGCTGTTACGGTAAGACAAATATGCTCATCAAAGAGATCACCAGATGGGTCATGAGTTACGGTTATCTCTGCTGCATCAAGCCTTACAGTTATGCGGCAAGCGGCATCGCAAACAAATACAGCAAATAAGCCCATCAAATGAAATCTTAATGACAATCCGCCATACATAATTAACAAATGTTATAATCCAAATCGAAAGACGACTCAAAAGGCGGCATTCAACTCAGGAATGGAGGGTGGGGCATGATCACGATATCCGGCTTGTCACATAGTTTCGGGGACAATAAGGTCCTTGAGGATGTGCAGTTAGAGGTTAGCAATTCAAAGGTTCTGGGGCTTGTTGGCATCAACGGTGCCGGCAAGTCTACACTGCTGAGACTTATGTCAGGCGTTTACCGCCCTCAGAGCGGGAAGATCGAGTACGACGGAAAGGATCCGATGGATGACAACACCAGAAAGGATATCTTCCTCCTGCCTGACGATCCGTACTACAGCGGCCAGACGTCGTGCAAAACGCTGTTTAAGATGTATAAGGTGTTCTATCCGGACATCAACGAGAGCGTTTACAGAGAGATAATCAACGATTTCAATCTTAATGACAAGAAACCCCTGAGGACGTTCTCGAAAGGAATGAGACGCCAGGCTTTCGTGGCACTCGCCTTCGCCGTTGCTCCCAAATATCTGTTGCTGGATGAGGCTTTCGACGGCCTCGATCCTCTTGCCCGCAAGAAGTTCAAGGACAGGCTTTCCGTGATGGTAAAGGAGAAGGGAACTACAGTTATTATCTCGAGTCACTCGCTGAAGGAGCTTGAGGATTTCTGCGATGAGTTTGCGATGATAGATGAGCACCGCATCATCGGATCCGGCAAGATCCTTGAGCGGTCGATGGATCTCAGCAAGTTTCAGCTCGCGTTTAAGGAAGTTCCGGAAGAGAGCATGTTTGCGCAGCTTAACGTCAAATCGCTCAAGATAGTCGGACGTGTTGCAACGCTGGTTGCGGAGGGCAGTGCGGATGAGATTGAGGAGACGCTCAGGGCCCTTGATCCGGTGATCATTGATAAGCTGGATGTCAATTTCGAGGAGGCTTTTATCGGTGATATCGACAGAAGGCTGAGAGGAGGCGATGCGAAATGAATTGTGAGTTGAGATATGCGTTATATCATTTCAAGAAGACAGTATTCAGACTCTGTCTCATGGTCCTCTATTCGGTAATCGTAATAAATGCGGATATTCATTCCTCTTATCAATTGTATAACCTTGGAAATGATCCTGCGGGCACTGTCCATACATTTACACTGACGGCGTTTGGTTTCAATATGATCTTCCTGGCTTTCCTTGCCGGGATCCTTGAGTTTACACAGTTCAAGAACAGGCGCAATCTGGATACGTGGTTTTCGCTGCCTCTGGACAGGTGGAAACTGGCGCTGATCCATTTTATTAACGGTGCGGTTCAGCTGTTTGCGGCACATACAATATCTTTTTTATGGGGATATGCAAAGATAGCAAAATACATCCCTATATACAATCTCGACAGGGGCGCGCTGATCTCCATGTATTTCGTTCTGCTCGGTGTGGGGCTTGTCTTCTACGGTATGGTCATGTTTTCTTTCATGGTGGCAAACAATACCTTTGACGGCGTTATGTTCTCGTTCGCGTATATCATTACCCCGATTATGCTGATCAGTTTCTTCTTTGATGGGATACTGAGATATACACCGCTGCGCATTGTAGCCGATTCGGACTGCAGCGGCGGACTTGTGTTCCTGATCTATGGTTTTGCTGACAGGTTTTCGCGACTGTTCTCGTGCAAGTATAAAGGATATAAGATCGATCCAATTATGACACTGGACATCGTGTGGATGACAATATGGATAGTAGCCGGTATCGCACTGACAGTTCTCGGAATATGGCTGTTTACTAAGAAAAAGGCTGAGAAGATCGGAGGAATATCCGACAGCATTCTCGGTTACAGATTACTGATACCAATCACCATGTTTACTGCGGTGCTGAGCATGGGCGGATCCTTGGGCATCGGTCTCCTGTACGGCATATTCACGCTGATCCTTTATGTTATCTTCAGAAGGGGCATCAAGCTTCACATCCCGGACATTATCATACTTGGCATAATAACGATCCTCGGAAACATTCCGCTCAATTACGGTTCAGAGATATCTGACCTGCTGCGCAATCTGTTCGCATCCAAGTAACAGTAAGGAACAGTTAAGGATTTAGTAAGCTTGGCGTCAAGATTTATCCCCGCACGCGTTGTATCATCAAATCATCAACAAAGCGAAAGCGAGGATAAAGGATATGAAAGATTTTGATATTGTTGTTAAAGGCAATCTGGCACTCACAGTAAACGGCGCTGACGGATATATCCGCATTCCGGAAAATGTTAAGATGGATGTCGCACGCGACAGGGCGGACCTGACGCTCGATGCTGCAGACTGCAATGGCAAGGCTCTGATCGAGGTTCCCGTAAACAGCGAGCACATCGAGATCAAGTGTGAAGGTTCAAAGATCGACATCGGGAATATCAGTTTCGATGAGTTCGAAATCGACTCCAAGGGTGATGTTGAGGTCAATATTGAGGACATAAAGGGTGAGCTTTCCATTAATCTGATCGATTCGACAGCAACAGTCACAGTTAAGCCGGAAACACGCTTCAATGTAGTAAATAAGGGCAAAGGTAACATTGTTACATACGACGGTGCTACCTATAATGACGCTGATCTGACCATCGAGATCAACGGAAAGAACAGTGAGCTCAGGATATTGACAAAATAAAGGAATTTAGTGTGTAGACAAAAGACAGGGCCGTCATGCTGACAGCCCTGTTTTGCTTTTTGCTCTCATTTTCTTCACTGATGAAGACTTCGAGTTAGGCACGTACGCCTTCTTTAGAAAGAATGTCTGATGGATCCCGATTAGCAGATAACTGATCCCGTTGAAAACAGACATTATGCTGAGAATCAACTTTTTCAAGTCTCATCACCTCCATTCCACGACTAGAGTATAGCAAAGCATTATTAAGAATCAGTTAAGAATCTTTTAATTTCCACGTTAAGACTTATGAAGTCCCATGCCATAGAATAGACTCAAAGCTATGGAAAAGGAGCGGATAACAATGAAAAAGGTAATTCTCGAAGCAGTCGATCTGTGCAAGACATACTCAAATGAGAGTGTCCAGCAGCACGTAATCAAAAATCTCAATCTGAAGATCTATGAAGGTGACTTCACGGTCATAATGGGTAACTCCGGTTCAGGAAAGAGCACACTTCTGTACTCACTTTCCGGCATGGACAGGCCGACACTGGGAAGCATCAGATACGGAAACGAGGATATCTCGAAATACAGCAACGACAAACTGGCAGTATTCAGACGCAACCACTGCGGGTTCGTATTCCAGCAGAACTATCTGAACGATACGATGAGTGCGCTCGACAACGTGATGGTAAGCGGACTTCTTCTCACAAAGGACCGCAGGGAACTGGCAAAGAGAGCGAAGGATCTTCTCAATAAGGTGGAGATCACGGAGCAGGACTGGAAGAAGTTCCCGACCATGTTATCAGGCGGTCAGCAGCAGAGAGTGGCAGTAGTGAGAGGTGTCATCAACAGGCCCGAGATCCTTTTCGCGGACGAGCCGACAGGCGCACTTAACTCACAGAATACGGAGAACGTTCTCGATATCCTGACTGACCTTAACGATCAGGGACAGAGCATCGTAATGGTAACTCACTCGGTGAAGGCCGCAGAGCGCGGGAACAGGGTGCTCTACATCGCCGACGGTATCGTTAAGGATGAGATTGATCTCAGTGATGTAACAGGCGAAGCACGCCACAGAAAACTTAAGGATTTCCTCGCAGGGATGGGGTGGTAATATGTATCATATTTTCTTTATTGCAAAGAACAATGCAAAGAAGCAGAAGGGTGACATAATAACCCTTATCGTCCTGTCATTTCTGGCATCATTCCTTCTTTACACAGGTGCATCAGTTCTGACTGATCTTGGGAATGAGATGGATGTCTCGGCAGAAGAGCACAATACGGCTCACGTATATTACTGGGTTCCCGAGTTTGCTGCTGATGAGCTTGAAGAAAGCTTTCTTGAGAACAGTGATGTAAAGGAACATGACAAGAGCAGGGCGGACAGTGCTACTGCGAAATACAGGAATCCGAAGATAAGTGATGAGTGGTCTTCTTTCCAGTTCCTTTTCGGATCGTACGAGGAAGAAAGAACGATCAATACGCTGGCATTTGATACGTCATCTCTTAAGGAAAACGACATCCTCATTCCTTACTACATCAAGCCACAGTATGAGATTGGGGACACCATTGAATTCATGCTTGGTGACGATGTTTATTCATACAAGGTAGCAGGTTATGTTTCTGACCCGATGTTTGCTTCGTCGATCAATCTGTCGGTCTACAACATGTATATCTCTGACTGCGAGCTTGAGCGCATTACGGGAGACCATCCGGAGGCATTTATCAGCGGATGTTCCCTTAAGTACAGGGGCGGTGAGGATGCTGACGTTTACGCTATCCACGAGGACCTCTGGGAGAGATTCCAGAACTGGATCTCCGCAGATGAATCGCGCAATTCCGTTAACCCTCTGGAGGTTAACTGGTGGGATATGAAGGGCGGCGGATCGTTTATGCCGCAGATCGTTATGGCGATCTTCATGGTCTTTGCAATGCTCGTCATGCTTATCGCGCTGATCATAATCAGTTTCTCTATCAGGAACTTCATCGAGCGCAACATGAAAAACACCGGCATCCTGGAAGCTGCAGGCTACAAAACTGCTGAGCTGTCGCTGGCGATCGTTCTCGAGAATGCAGCAGCTGCACTTACAGGCGCTCTGACAGGCGTTGCACTCACGGCAATTACTCAGAATGCAGTCGGCAATATCGTAGCTCTTATCCTGGGACTCCCCTGGAACCAGTCTTACAATTATGCTGTTGCAGGAACTGTCGTTGCAGCTATTGTTCTGATGGTCATAATCGCGTGCCTGGTATCGTCAAGACAGTACACGAAAGTATCAGTTCTCGACTGCCTGAGAGGCGGCATCAACAACCACAATTTCAAGCGCAATCACCTGCCTTTTGAGAGCAGCGGGCTGCCCGTTCCGGTAACGCTCTCGCTCAAGGAACTGTTTGGTGACAAGAGACGCAATTTTGTTATTACGATAATCGTTGCGATCATCGCGATCTCAAACAATGTCGGTTTCGCGATGGTAGGTACATTCGGCGGCAAGACTGAGGCGATAATGGATCTGTCAGGTCTTGAAGTTCCGACGGCACAGGTCACTGAATCACGCGACATCTTTGATGACATCAAGGCTCTGGATTCGGTCGATCACGTCCTGATCTCCTACACGGTGGAGCCCACTTTAAGAGCAGGTGATGTTACGTCCACAGTCAGCATAGATGTTTACGACATTCCGTCACTCATCGAGCACAACATGATGATCGAGGGACGTCTTCCCGAAACATCAAAGGAGATCTGTCTCACCAGGAAGGTAGCCGACGAATTCGGCGTGGGACTGGGAGATATCATCTATATCGATTACGGTTCAAAGCACATTGAATACGTCGTCTGCGGACTCGACCAGAAGATCAATCACATGGGACGCAAGTGCATCCTTTCCGACGACGGAGCACTCAGGTTCCTCGGTGATCAGAGCACAGTTGCTTATCTGATATATGCGAAGGACGGAGTTGATTTTTCAAAGCTTTCGGATGATATCTCAAAGTTCACGAACGCATCTGTTGATGATTCTGCACAGGTAGTATCGGAGACAATCTCCACAGTATCCAATTCCATGTATATCATCTGCGTTGCGGTGCTTGCAGTTACAGCCATGATCGTAATCTTTGTTGAGATACTTCTCGTCCGTTCAAAGATCATCCGCGAGAGACGCAATTACGGTGTAAACAAGGCACTGGGATTCACATCGGGGCAGCTTATGGTCCAGACAATGATCTCAAATGTTCCCGCGATACTCATCGGTGTTCTCATCGGTTCGGCAGTATCTGCACCTGTAGCATCATTCGTAATGAGTGTGTCGCTCTCCTTTTTCGGGATGGGAAAGATCGACATATCAATACCGGCTTATGGGCTTGCAGCAACACTTGCAGGTATCCTTGCAGTTGCAATGATCACATCGCTCGTATGCTCACTGTCGATCAGAAGGATCGAGCCCGCAGGACTCTTGGCAGAGGAGTAAAACGGTCGTTAAAGATTACAGAAGACCTGTCAAATTTTAATATTATTTTAATTAAAGTGCCCTTGGATATTGTCCATAGGGCATTTTATAATATAAGGTGAGGTGAATTATGAACAGACTTGTAAAGCTTGAATACAGATTCAATGCATCGCACAGTATATCGGGTGCACGGGAGAACGAGCATGTTCATACATTTACTATGACCGCCACAGCGGGTTATGAGGATGACAGTAAGGAACAGGAGACCGATGAGGTCTTAAGGGATTTTGTGAAGGGATTTGAGAACAGGTATCTCAATGATCTCGAATACTTTGAGGGAGCGTATCCCAGTATCGAGGAGATGGGGGACAGGTTCTATGAGACACTTCACGACGAGCTTATGAGCAAGGGGATAAAGCTGATGAGCATCGAGATTTCGGACAACCCCATGACGTCTTACAGCGTCAGCGACAGGATAATGGGTACATGTCTGAACGATAACGTCAGCACGAAGAATTACAATATGCTGCTCAAGTACAGAGGTCTTGTATTAGGGGAGGAAGAGTTATGAGGAATCTGAGGAAGGTTGTTACGGTTTTATCATCTGCAGTCCTTGTGGTATTTATCGGCATGAGAAGTGTTCCGGTAATGGCTGACACAAATCCTGCCGATGTATCGGCGAATATTCAGATCGACGGTGTCTACGGTGACTGGAGCGGTGTTCCCGAGACCAATATCACATACAGCGCGTGGAACGGAACAGGTGTTCATATTGCACAGCTCTATACTGACGGGGAGTATCTCTATGGTCACATCAAGATGTGTGACCTGATGAATACGCCTTTCCCCTTCGACGCATTCAGACTCAAGATCAACGGTATCGATCAGGAGTTCCATGTCTGTCTGGACAATAATTATTTCTCAAATGCAGCTCCGACGACTCTGGGCTCATACGGCTCAAATCTCTCGATAGGGGTAAGAGGTGACAGGACTCACTGGCAGCCCGCTATGCTGTCGAGCACTGTATCTTACACAGTTTATGATCAGCCTTATGTCCACAATAATGATACGAGAGCTCCTGAGATCGAGTTCAAGATCAGTCTTGCAGATCTTGCGGAAGCCTATGGCATATCTCCTGAAGAGATAGGAACGATAACGCTGAGCAACCATACTCTTGGCGGTTCAGGCGTTTCCGTTGCAGGAACACCGACAGGTGCCATCATCGGTATCGGCATAGCTGTCCTGCTGGCAGTTATCGGAATCACTAAGTTTTACAAGGGTAAGGACGAGACCGTTAAAGAGTAATAGCCAATGAACTGGATCGTCCTCTGTCTCCTCATAGTCTGGATATATGTCCTCACTGTTCTATACCGTTCCAAGCTTGGCTTCTGGTATTATGTGACAGGGAGTATTGGATTCTTTACCTTTGCGATGATCTATATCGAACCGGTGGCTGTTCCGATCCTACAGAAGCAGGTGGCGGCTGTTGCCGGGATATTAGGCGAGCTTACAGGGATGTATGACTCATATTTCCGCGCGGGAATACTGTTCATCAGCCACAATTCCGCGAACCTGTCACTCTATATCGATTTTGAGTGTTCAGGTGTTATCGAGATACTGGCGTTCCTCTCACTTCTGATTTTCTTTAAGGTGTACTCACATTACGAGAGAGTCATTGTGGGACTTACGGGAACGCTCATGATATTCATCTTCAATGTCCTGAGGATATTCATTATCTGTGCCGTCGTGTATTTCGGAGGCATGGATTATTATTTCATATCGCACACGATCATAGGCAGGCTCTTCTTCTATGCATGTACGGTCCTGCTCTATTTCTATGTATTCACAAAGCCGCAGATACTGAGGCAGCATCTTGGAGGATTCAGGCATGACTACGCTGAGTGATTTCTTCCGGAGCGAGATAATATTCTGGGCAGCATGGGTCATCATCCCCGTGATGATGGAGATCGTTCCTACGATCTTCAACTTCTTCCTGCTGCTTAAGAGAAGGATCGAATACAAGAAGAAACTGAAAGGCACGGAGAGAGAGCCTGAGGTTGCGATACTGATCCCTGTCTACAATTCTCAGGATACACTCAGAGCATGCATTGAATCTATTTATCTTTCAGATTATCCCAAGGATAAGATGAACGTCATCCTAGCAAACAACATGACGCAGGATGAGAGCTTCAGGATATATACCGAATGTCAGAATGAGTTCCCGGAACTTCACATCAACTGGGTCAATTCCGATCAGGGTAAATCCAAGGCGCTCAATCTCGCCATCTTCAACAGCGAAGGTGAGTACATAATCCATATAGACAGTGACGGCGTACTTGAGAAGTCTGCGATACGCAATACCGTCAATTACCTGGACAAGCATCCTGAGGTTCAGTGTGTTACGGGAACGGTACTGACAAACATTCACCTGATCGACAAGACAAAAAGCTTCTTCCTCAGGGTCTTCCGGAAGATGGAGTTCGGCGAGTACTGCCAGGCATTCCTGTCAGGACGTAACTTCCAGTCTGAGCTCAACAGCATCTTTACGCTGTCAGGCGCTTTTTCCGGATTCCGCAAATCAGCGATCATGAAGACGAGACTTTATAACTTTGACACGCTTTGCGAGGACACTCATGTTACGTTCCAGATAAGGGATATCATGGACGGCAAGGTGGCTCTCTGCAGCGATGCGATATTCTTTGTTGATCCCATCGAGGGTGCGGATAAGCTGTACGTTCAGCGCCAGCGCTGGCAGATCGGAGAACTGGAAGTTCTCCATATGTTCCGTAAGAGAAATGATATGCGGCTGGGTCTGAGGTACATAAAAGACTTCGTTATCAGGCTTATTGTTTTTGATCACACTTTTGCATTCCCGAGAATGATCTGGTACTTCGCGCTCCTGGCTCTGGCGATGATCAATTATCCGCTCAAGCTGATAGTTGTCTCAGTCATCATCTTGTTCCTGCTGTACAGTCTGGCCAATTTCCTGCTGTACCTGTGCATCATCCTCTTCCTTACGGATTTCGATGAGCTGAGACGTTACTACGCCCGCAAATGGTATCTTATATTCCTGCTCCCGATATTTAACTTCATCACATTCTGGTTCAGGTTTGCGGGCATCATCAATTCCACATATATGAAAGAGCGCTCATGGAGCGCACGTAACTTCGATCAGGAGCGAAGCGATTTCATCAAGACAGTTGAGAAGGACATGTCCTTTATTACGAGAATAGTATCCCGCATCCGCAAGGAGGTTAACAGTAATGAGACGTAAGAAAACTGCAAGCCAGGCATTGAGAATGCTTGCCATTTTTATCGGCGTTGTGCTGGTAATGGTGTTTGTTCTGTTATATGTCTCCAATGAGCTCACCAGCAACTCTTCAAAGGTAATTGGCCTCTATAATGACAGGAGCCTTAAGATTGTCGATATCATCTCTTCCGAAGTGAAGAAGAAGCAGGATGCCGGCATGAGCAGTGAGGAGATCGGGGACTTCCTTGAGGGTACCATAGAGGTGTCGGGAAGTGAGTTCCTCGTGTATGAGAACGGTGACGAGATCCTTTTCGCGAAAAACACAGACTCCACTTCAAAACTCGGTGACTACAGGGACCCCAACAAATACTGGAATTCGGTCAGATTCAACGATGTCCAGATCGTAACCCGTTCGTGGAGCGTGAAGGGAACGGAGTATTCGCTTTCGCTCGTCACGGAGACGTCCGGGATACTTGATTCAGCCGGCATAATGCTTCACAACTATTACATCATGCTTGCCGTTATCCTTGTATGTTTCGTGCTGTTTATCGTGCTCATCTCGCTCGTTATCCAGCTCAATGTTGCCGAGAAGAGACTCGACATTACTGAGAGCGATCTCGAGGAACGCAACAGGAATATTGAAGAGTACATGGAGAACAATGAAGAGCAGGCCGGCAATAACATGAACGACGAGGATTTCGAGAAAAGATACCGTCAGGTCGACAGGATCTACGACATTACGGTCCTGCGCAATCTTCTGTCCAAGTCCAACGATCCCGAAGTAAAGCCCGTCAGGATCATAATGATCGATTTCGAGATGATGGAGAGGTATTACTCTGTCGATGAGATCTTCGATTATGTCCATGAGATACGGAAAGAACTGAGGACGAAGGAGTTCCTGTGCGAGCTCAGGAAAGGTCTTTTTGCAATCGTCATTTACAAGACGAATGAGGCAGAGACAAACATTCGCATGGAGCGTTTCAGGGAGATACTGGAAGCAAGGAACAGAGTAAAGAAGATGTTTAAGGGATTCGATATGAAGTCATATCTGCTAGGAAGCGGTGAGGACAGCGTTCTCGAGGACTTTGAGAAGATCTATTCATACACTAAGGAGCACAGATCATGAGGTACAGACAGTATAAGTTCAAGTTCTATCTGAACGCGAGACACTATATCTACCATGATGGCCAGAAGGGAGAGCTCCATCCCCATTCCTGGGAGATCGTTCTCTACATGGTAAAGGCAAGGGGCGGATTCATATCATTCAGCGAGCTTGAGAGCAGGATCGACGGGTATTTCGACAGGTTTACCGAGAAGACGATCAACGATATAAAACCTTTTGATGTGGTCAATCCCACACTTGAGAACGTGGCCGAATTCTTTAAGGATGAAGTGTCAGGTATCCTCAACAGCCTTGGCTGGATACTCATCATGATGGAGATGAGCGAGACACCTTCAAGGACATATGTAATCAATCTGCTGGACGATATAGAGCTCAGCGAGGATCAGATGCTCAACACATTTACGGATATTATCCTGGAAAATATAAAGAACGACGGTAAGTGATAAATGGCAGATAAAAGCAGGAGAACATGGATATCTTCAGCGGTTTCCTTTGGAAGCCTGGTTATTTGCGCCGTTCTGGTTTTTGTTTTCCTCGAAGTAATGAATATTACCCCTTCAGGTTATGATGTCTGGGGGCATGTCTACAAGGCAGAACTGATGTACAAGAGCCTTTGCAGAGGCGAGCTGTATCCGCTGTTTGATCTGAACTGGTATAACGGTATGGAGACGTTCAGATACTGGGGTCCGGCATCATATTATCTCTATGCTTTTGCGTACCTTCTGGCAGGCGGAAGCATGATCAGGGCGTATCATATGTTCGTCACGATCCTCTATTTTGCAGGCGGTATTCCATGGATCATCATGGGCATCAAATCTGGCAGGAAGGTCAGGGGTACTTTGATCGGTATCCTGTGGTTTATGCTGGCAGAGAATGTGCACATCGTTTTCGCCTTCGGTAATGTTCCCCAGATGGTAACCACTATGCTCACACCATATGTGATATTGTTCCTCTGGATGTTCGTATACCGCCGCAGCAAGGCAGCAGGTGCAGGCCTTGTCATTGTAATGCTGTTATCCACTTTGAGCCATCTTATGGTTACAGCGATCATAGGTGTATCCGCATTCCTGTATTTCCTTTTTGAACTGATATTTACGCGTGACGATATCGTAAGACGCATTAAAGCACTCTTCCTCATGGTGGCAGGAATAATGCTCGGAGGACTGTGGTTCGTTCCCGCTCTCACAGGAGGCATGCTGTCTTCATCCGATTCAGGATCAGGCGTTGCGGAAGTTCTTGTAACGCCGCTGATCAAATCGCTTGATCCCACCGAGCGATTTGCTACTCATTCAGCATATTTTTACTTTGGTCTGGCTTTCCTGATACTTGCGGTATTTGCGCTTATTGCATCGACACAGAAGAACAAGACGGGATACATCTTCCTGCTTTTTGTTCTCATTCTGACAACGCCATCCGCATATGAGATCGTGTCCAGACTTCCGTTCAGCGGCCTGTTCTGGGCAGAGAGATTTACACCCTGCGCATACGGTTTCTTCCTGCTGGCATTCATGGGATGGGATTCGATAAAGAAACGTTATGAAGCGATCTTTACCGGGATACTGATACTGGATACACTGCCGTTCCTGTGCATATATCTCAACTTTGCGGGAACATATGATATCACCATAAGCGATCTTGACCGCCTCAACTCCATCACAGAGGTCAGGAGCACAGTAATGGATATGTCGGCCTACGGACCATATCCTTCATATGCTGTTCCGGCTGCAGGGAAGGAATACACATACGGCTGGGCATGGCAGGGTGCGCTGACATCCGACAATATCATGCTGATGAACGAGTCACTCGAGAGACAGCGTTATGATTATATGTTTGACAGATGTGTCGAAATGGGGGACGACGCAGTACTGGTCCGCGCCGAACTCGTTCCCACATGGGAACGCAAAAACCTTGTTGTGGCTGCAGACCGCAGCGGATACGAGTTTGTGGGCGAGAGTGATACCGGATTATTCTTCAAGCTGAGGGATTTGCCTGACACAGGAAGGTTCGGTACTGTAACAACATATAAGGGCCTTTCCGTAGGTATCTACAGCGCGGCAATGACAACCGCATATCCTGCTTTCACGGCAGGCAAGAGCAGTTTCATCGACGACTACGGCAGCGAATATCTGAAGAGCTTTGAGACCATATTCCTGACGGGATTTGAGTACCACAACAAGCAGGCCGCAGAGACTCTCTTGAAGGAAGTCAGCAACGCGGGAACCAGGGTTATCATAGATGCGGCACATATGCCGACTGACCCCATATCAAACGAGGAGAATTTCCTTGGTGTTACTGCATCTACGATCAGGTTTACGAACAGATATCCCACACTGTTTTATAAGGGTGTCAAATACAATGCCGGCGATTTCAGCGCTGAGAACTCTGAGTTCGGAACGAAATACATCACCGGAGTAAATAACGCAACAGGCTACTTCAACGCCGGTGATAAGAGACTTGCGTTCCTTGGCTATAACAACGATTCACCCGATATCCTTTTCCTCGGTATCAATGTGGTCTATGCCGCAACTGATACAGATGACAAGGTACTGTATGGTCTTGTTTCGGGACTTTTCAGAATAGACAGGACTGACCTTCCGGAGAGAACCATGGTGCCTCTTGAAGTTACGGCAGAAGACGGAGGAATGGTGATAAAAACCGATGCCGATAATGTGAATACCTCCATAGCAAGTGCTCAGATGTTCAAGTCTGACAACGTTCTCCGCACAAGCGAGAATCTGCTTGTCGTTAACAACGGAACGACGGAGATCACATATTCATATCCCGAGCTAAAAAAGGGCCTGATAGTGAGCATCGCAGGCATCGTTATGCTGGCCGGTTATGTTATAATATTCTCACGTAAATCATCTACTTAAGATACGGGAGGAAAATCACATGACAGACGTACGTCCGGATTCAATGGTCAGGATAACTACGCCCGAGCTTGCAAGAGCTTACATCGATGAGCAGATTGAAGCACTCCGTGCCCAGATCGGCGATAAGAAGGTCCTGCTTGCGCTTTCAGGCGGTGTTGATTCATCAGTAGTTGCAGCGATGCTTATCAAAGCGGTAGGTAAGCAGCTCGTTTGTGTTCATGTTAACCATGGACTTCTGCGTAAAGGTGAACCTGAGCAGGTTATTGAGGTCTTCGGCAAAGAGCTTAACGCGAATCTTATCTATGTTGACGCAACAGACAGATTCCTTGACAAGCTCGCAGGAGTAACAGATCCTGAGCAGAAGAGAAAGATCATCGGAGGCGAGTTTATTGAAGTATTCGCTGAAGAGGCACGTAAGCTTGACGGTATCGAGTTCCTGGCACAGGGCACGATCTGGCCGGATATCCTTGAGAGTGAAGCCGGCATCAAGGCTCACCACAATGCAGGTGGTCTTCCTGAAGATATGAAGTTTGAACTCGTCGAGCCTGTGCGCATCCTCTTTAAGGATGAGGTTCGTGTAGTTGGCAAAGAATTAGGCCTTCCTGACAACATGGTATTCCGTCAGCCTTTCCCGGGCCCCGGACTCGGCGTAAGATGCCCCGGTGCGATCACAAGAGACCGTCTTGAGGCTGTAAGAGAGTCTGATGCTATTCTCCGCGAAGAGTTCGCAAAGAACGGCCTGGAGGGCAAGGTATGGCAGTACTTCACAGTCGTACCCGATTTCAAATCAACAGGTGTCAAGAACGGCAAGAGAACATTTGACTGGCCCTGCATCATCCGTGCGATCAACACGACCGATGTTATGGAGGTTACAGTTGAGCATCTTTCAGATGAGCTTATCGATCATCTTGTAAACAGGATCATTACGGAGGTTCCGGGAATTAACAGAGTACTGTTTGATTATACTCCGAAGCCGCCGGCAACTGTAGAGTACGAGTGATAACAAGATCCCCGAAAGCCTTTTAGATAAAGCCTTTCGGGGATTTTTATTTGCTTTTTGACCCAGTATTGACCCAAATCTTCCATAATTTTATAATAAAAATGTTCATATTTATTTTTGAAATTATGGAATGATGTTGAAATCTGAACGTTAGTCCTCGGGGTATAATGGCATGAAACTATCTTTTGTTACCAAAGAGATTCCTAAAATCGTTATAAAAAAGAACGGCAAGATCAAAGCGTCTATTGATAAGTATAAGAATAGACAAGTCCCGATGAAAGTCTTTCTCACCAACTTCCTGGCTGTCAAAACTAAGGGGGATATTCTTGAAAAGGCAGATAATCCATGGGCGTATCTTCATAAAGTAATTGAAGGTCATGAGATTGAAAGCGGTGTTTCAGAAGAAGAGACTTTATTCAACTTTTCCACCATGAACCTAAAAAAAGAACTTCTTAGGAGCTTTGATGGGGCACTGTATTGAAGCGCTCTTTTAGGATAGTAGTATTTGATAGCCAGAATCATAGAAGGATAGATTAGATAGCAAGAATCAGCGAGCTTGTTTAATACATGTATACTTGTGAGTATAATTGTTTAAGGATTAATAGTAAGCATACTAAAACTTTTGGTAAAGATTGAAGATCTATGATTATTAGCATATTGAATGATGATAAGAAAGCAGACAACAGTTCATACCTAAGGGGATAATAATTGTTGTCTAATTGGGGAAACGATATGAATGATTATATATCTGCATTTGTACAAGGGTTGGTTGCGTCGCTGCCTTCGATAATAGCAGTTGTATCATTATTGGTTAATAATGCTAAAGCTGACTCGAGACAGCTTAAAGATAAAGAAAAATCTTTCGAGCTGTCTCTTATTGAAAGTATGTATACGGAGTACAATGATATTGTAAATCAGTATATTGGCATAATAACAGAATCGAGAACCCGTATAACCAATATAGTAGAAGAAATAGTATTTTGCGGTACAGAGTTAAAAAAGCAATTGTATCAAGATGAGTTATTAAGCTTTTGCAAAAGAGTAGTTTATTTAGCAATATTTAAAAGGAAAGCTTTTGATGAATTTGAAATTAAAATTGATCCCGATGAGATGGCAATAAAAATTGTTAATGATATTTCGAGAATAATAGTTTATACGAGTGTTGTTGTATATATATCCAAATTGTTTGTTGTTTTTTATGGAGAATTGCACGATGAAGATGCAGTACGACAAAAGGTTATTGAAGAATTGACAAAAGAGGCTGATGTTTTATTTATAAATGATATCCTCTCAGAAACAGAATGTAAAAATATTCGTAGGAATATTGATTATGAATCGGATAACATGAATAAGCAGTTCGAAGAGAACTATATTCTATTATGTGAAAGAGAGAAACGAATGGTTTGCTCGAATATCAGTGTGGTGATAGATTCGTATTCAGAAAGAATATCAAATTGCAATACAGAAGAAATAGATGTGCTAGAAGAACAAATAGTAGGTAATATTAAACGATTAGTGAAGAAAAAGGGTAAATATGGAGTAAAAAATGGATATTGAAAAAACAAAACAAATTAGATTCCTTTTGTTGCGATGCAATAGTCTTAAAGAAAATATGATTAGAACGCTTAATGATAATATAACAGATGTTTCGGGTAGATATGCTGCATTTAAAACATATGCTAGGAGTGTATAGTTATGGATGAAAACAAAAATATTATTGATGTAACCGGAATAGGACAGATTGGATGTTCGTTAATTGAGAGAATCTCTGAATTATGTGGTTGGATATATAACAAAAATCCTAAAGTAATAGCAAAGAATTCTCTCATCGAAGATGTCAAGAAAAGCAATCTGCCAAGTGATGAGAAATATATGCTTCTCAGTAATATAAATAGGATTACCAAAGAATACTATAACCAGAAGAATATTCTTAGCATAGCAGTTGAGCATCTTAATGATTCTTCTCGGCCAGATGATGTAGATATTTCTTGGCTTAACCAGTTTATGGATAAGGCTCGTTTAGTGACTACAGAACAAGCCCAGATAATATGGGGAAAGTTATTGGCAGAAGAATGCAATAATCCAAATACGGTTCCCAAATCATTGTTATTTATTCTTGAACAGATGGATGGAGAAGATGCGAAAGCTTTTACCGAAGTTTGCTCCTGTTCAGTCTGCATTTCTTGTAAAGAAGATGAAAGCTACAATCCTATTATTCATGATTTTAGTGCTGGACATTATTATAAAACACATCTTAGTTTCGATAGTCTTCTTAGGTTAGAGAATCTTGGTTTGATTAAGCAGGATATGGGAATGTTTAAAGCAGGATTTGCGACAGGTATGAACAGTGTTCCCATAGTAGCATCATACTCAAATAAACAGTTTGCTTTTCCTGAAAGTTGTACAAGCATTCCTGTGGATCGTGTTATTTTTACTCGTTCTGGAGGGGTTTTATGCAAAATCATAGATGCTCCAATAATCGAAGGATTCTTTGAATCTCAATGTGTTCCTTATTGGGAAGAATGGATTAAGAATAACGAAAGGGACAGCAAGCGAGAGAGGGAATAGCATATATTTATAGACACACCGATTATGATAGAGTTTTATAAGAAGATTACACTTATGGTACTATAAGATTTCTTTTCCGAGTAAACCACTGCATATAAATGATCTGCCGGAAAGAATTAGAACAGTCCTGCAAGATCATAATATCAATGTAGATGTGAATGAAATTGACCACATAATGGTTGAGAATGCGTACTGATATTTAAAAAGTAGTAATGAAAAGCCTCTTGAAATGCAGTGATATAATAAGGCGCTAATCGGAACGTGGCCTCGGAACGGAATAGCAAGCAACGTATTTGTATATACAAATACAATTCTTCGGGCAGTAGCCCAAACCCACTGTTACAATGCTGTTGGTTCCAAGCCGATGTAGCAAGTATAAGGTTTTGATAGGTGCTTGACCCTATCTTTGGATCTAAAGGTGGTTTTTGACCCTACGAATCGAACCATATGTTAAGTCCGACAAAACCTTATACAATCGGCTCTGCCGGGTGTTGTGATTTGGCTGTGACACCGGTTATGGGGTCAGCCCTTTATCCTGCTTTCGAAGAGAGGCTTCAAAAACTACCTAGAAATCCGTTGTTCCGAATTGGTTTCAAGAAACAGTTACAGGGTCTCAGGGACTTCCCTGACAAGCATTTCCGTGTTTGTGCACACAAACGCGTTGCTTGTTAGTCTACTCCAAAGACCTGATGGATGTGAGAATTGACGCAGAAATAATCGAAATGCCATAGGGTAACTGCATAAAAGCGCACACAATATGAATACACTTGAATTATTCTGGGTTTAATGATTATAATTGAATATTCTTGTTGCATTTTTGCAGCAACTATGGTAGGGGGTATGATGGATTACCAGCTTAGAATTGCTTACAAGAATACCAGATTAGAGATTGGGTATGCTGATGAAAGAAAATAATCGTGCCACTATAGAGAATCGCTTTGCGGAGAGCAAGGGTGGTGACATGTTCAGAGTTGCTATATGTGATGATAACGCCAATTCTCTCGAGTTAGAGAATAGTTTGATAGTAAACTGCTTGTCCGATTTGACGGATAGGTATGAATGTACCAATTACTTATCAGGTCAGGATATTTTAGATTTAGGACAATTTATCAGCAAATACGATCTTTTGATTTTGGATGTGAAGATGGATCCTATAGACGGGATAACACTTGCTAAGAAGATAAGAGAGAATGGAATAAATGTTGATATTGCTTTTGTCACAGATTATTTTGATTTTGCTACAATTGGATATGAAGTCCAAGCAATTCGTTATATAGTTAAAAACACGAATAGCTTTGGTGAGCACCTAATAGAGTGTATTCAATACGCATATAGCAAGAAAAATGAAACGCATAAATACATTGTTGATTTTGCCGAAGGCAGCTTTAAAACTGATATTAAAGACATCATCCTCATACAATGTGATAGGCATTATTTACTGTATTACATTCGACAGAACTCTGATTCCGAACCTATAATGAGGAGAAGACGAATATGTGTTGCGGATGCCGAGACCGAGCTTGATGATACATTTGTTAGAACTCATAAGTCTTTCTTTGTTAATATGAGGTATTTAATGTCATTGCTGTCAGACACTGCTTTTATTGAGTGTAATAATTTCAGGACAAAAGTTCCTGTTGCACGTAATAGATTAAATGATGTTAAGAGGAAGTATAGTAAGTTTTTGGGAAAAATGTCATGACCGATTATGTTTATGGTTTAATATATTCTATAACACTTGTATTTGTTTGTTTTCAAATATGTAATACTTTCTGTGAAAAAAGACATATTCGGAGTATCGTTAAAAAACTAATTATTATCGTGTGGTGTTTAGTATTAAGCCTTATTTCTGAAGTAATAATAGTTTTTCCTATTAAACTGGTATTAGTGATACTCCTATCAATAATGAACATGATACTCATATATGATGATTTAAAAAAGAGTGTTGCGTTTTCTGTGATTATTGAAGGCATCAGTATTGGTTGTGATTTTATGTTCTATTCCGTTTCAACTCTATTTGTGCCAAATGTAAATACAACGAACGTTTTCAGCTATACAATTTCATATTTTATGGGAATAGGGAGCATGTTATTGCAGATAATCATTATGATTATTATAGTATCTGTTTTCAGAAATAAAGATGATAACAAACAGAAAATTCATGACTGGATAAGATACTTGATATTTCCATCATTTACATTATTGATGATCTGTGCATTCTTGGGTGCTATGAATGCTGAAGAGAAGACCTCTCTTAACATTTTTGGAATAATACTTGCTATGAGTTTTCTTTTGATGAATATAGGTGTGTTTTATTTTCTAGATAGTGAAATCAATAGAAAATTGGAGTTAGAAAAATCGAGATTGATGGCTGAACATTCGCAGGAACTCTACAAGATGTACCAGCGAATCTATAACGAAAGAAATGAATTGGGAAAAGAGACACACGAGTTCAAAAATAAAGTCAATGCTTGGTCCAGTCTCATGGAAATTGGTGAATATAAAAAGTTGAGTAAACTTTTGAATGCTGAAGCGGGGAAGGTATATACCAATTCAAATATTATAAATTCCGGTTGTAAGGCTTTTGATGTTGTCATCAACGCAAAGTACTATGAGGCAACAGAGAATAGTATTGATATTACTTTTGATATTAATGATTTATCACCATTGAAAATTGATGATGCAGAAATGATTACTTTGTTATCAAACCTTCTAAGCAATGCGATTGAGGCGTGTATCAACTGTGATAATACCACAGAAAGAAAGATAACAATTAAGGCAGTACTAATCAGGAATATGTTTGTGTTAACCGTAAGTAATTCATATAGCGGTATGATTAACAAACAGATGAAGACTACAAAGATGGATGCTGACAAACATGGTTATGGGATAGGCATTATTAAATCAATTGTTAGCCGATATAATGGTACATATTACACCGAAATCAATGATTCATTATTCATTACATATATATCACTTCCATTGTAATTATCTACCACTTGTGCCACCATTTTTCCTTTTGTGCCACCCATGTTGAATTCGTGAGAACAATGAATTATTTTGATCATGACGAATTATATGGGGAAAGGAGGAACAAAGGATGAGAAAACTTGAAAGAGCTTTGCTGAAGACAATTGCGTCTTTAAGTAAAGTTGAGACGAGATTTATTCCGGAAACACAAATCCCTGTGCCACCGGGAAGCCCTGGAATTTATCATCAGCCTAAGAGGCATTTAAAGTGAATGGGAGGAATATGAGATGAAAAGGAGAGTCATTAACAAGATTGTTGTTTCAGTGCTAATTGTTTTATGCTTTTCAGGAATGGTTGTCAGTGTTAATGCAGCAGACCAGAATTTTGAGTTTTATTTGACAAACACAGGAACTAGTTTTTGGACGTATCCCAACACAAGTAATACAAAAACATATGCAAATGATGATGGGACAATTAGAACAAAGCTTAATGAAGCTCCCGGATATGGAATGCTGTGCCATTTGAGTTACAAAAACTCTTCAAATCAGTATTGTCAGGCTACTGAAAACAAATGGTTTTCTCACTCTCAACTTAAGCATCCCGCTTACTTAGATGGTCAAAACCAGACAAACAGACCTTACTATGTTTCAGGCAGAATTGATAATGACTATTACGGTCATTACACTTGCAATGGAAAATTCAATGCTGATTACACAAATCCAACATTCCCGTGATTTATGAAAAAGATAATTATTAGTATTATTACTCTTCTGGTGCTGTTCTCTGCAATATCATGCAGGATGATATCCGATCAGTCGTCGCTCTCCGAAGAATCGCGTTCTTCGGAGAGCAGTGACGCGGGCATAGCAACTAACGAACTTCCGGAACGGATTGAGGATGACTATTCCGCCAGAAATGCTCATGTTGTTATTGATGCCGTCGTTGATATCGGTGAAGTACAGCCGGATCAGGAAGTTGAACTTGGTTTTAGCGAGCTTCTAGCGGAACAAATTACAAATGTTCTTGTTTATGATCAATATCCAGACATTGAACCATACAGGGGATCAAATGAATATGCTGAATATGATTTAATTAAAGCGCGTGAGGGAGAAGAGTTGTCGTTGCTTCATGTGATGATATCTACGGACGGGGACTTTAAATACTTTGAGCCGATCAACAATATCAATAATGAATATGGAATTACTGGAGATGGTGAGTATCACGATGTTTTTGATCAGGGCTATATTGCGGATGTAATTCCTGATGGTATGATCATAACCGCGGAAGAGGCGGCAATGCAGGTGGCAGATTTCTTTGAGCAGTTTACGATCTTCACTTATGAGCCATACAATGTGACGGCATACAACAATCAGTTCGAAGACAATCTTGGTTTCTATAAGGTGTATCTGACGCCATACTATAACGGTATTCCTTTGCTGACCAAAAACGGCGCCAACATAAATTGTCCGATTATGCCGGAAGCGTGCATTTCAAATACAAGTATTTTTAGCGCGCAAGGTTTTGTAGTTTTCGATGTTGTGAACACAAATCATATTGAACATTTGGCTTCCTTTAATGATATCTATGAAGATTTCAAATCGAGGGTTACTGTATTGGCAGAAGGAGACACAATAACAGTTAGTAATGTGTCATTAGCGTATCTGCCAATGACGATGGCAAATGGAAACAGGCTGCTGGTTCCTGCTTGGTGCTTTGACTGTATAGATAAAGGAGTTTATGCCGACTCTGGTAATATGGACGGGCAATCTTTCGAGCACGAGATATGTTTAATCTATAATGCCGAGAATGGCAACTTTTGGGATGTTTATTACTGATGATTGTTGAGTTTAAGCGTCTTCTCCGATCTCCTATGCTATATCTTGTCCTGTTGATCGGATCAGCGATATTGTTGCGTCCGTTGCTGTTGATGTGTATCTCGGGCGAGATTGGAATGAATATGGGATTCTATACTCTTTTCTCTTATTCGTGGGCGGCGAGTGATTTCACTCCATTTGCAGCATTATTTGCTGTTCTGCCATATGCTGACAGTTTTTGTGATGATTATAATTCCGGATACAGTACAGCTATAACTATTCTCTTGGGTGTCGATAAGTATTCCTTCAGACGGGCAATTTCGGTTGCAATATCAGGTGGAATAGTAATGGCGATACTGGTAATGATAACTATAGTTGTTTGCGATTTGTTTTCAAATTCTCCTGATGTACCGGATAACACGGATTTTATGTTCAATACTATCTGGGCAAAAATGGGTATCTTGTTTCTATACAATGGTCTCGTGTTCAAGACACTGAAAGTATTGGTTGCTTTTCTGTTTGGTTCTTTATGGGCATTAGTCGGATTAGCAATTTCTACTGTTGTCATAAATAAATATGTTACCAATATAGCACCTTTTGTATTATACCAGATTATCTGGTTTCTTTTGCCAGAGCAACGGTGGAATCCAGTTTATCTGCTCCGTGCTGATTCGAATTTTATACCGTCCCTGTGGTTTGTTTTGCTGTACCAGGGAAGTCTGATCATTGTTTTTTTTACTCTGTCAGTTTTGGGAATCAGAAGGAGAATTAAAATATGAGACAGGTATTATTTCTCCTTATCAACAAGATTAGATCGTGGAGTGGTGACTGGCATGTAATAATGGCTCTTATCTTTGGCATTTTAGTTTGCATATATAACTGTACAAGCTATATTGATTTTGCAAATTTTGCGACAGGAAAGATCAATATTCTTGAGCCATATGTAGTGGTTGGGAATGATGGATGGAGTTTTCTAGGGGTTTTCTTGGGTAACATATTGTTCCTATCAGATTCTCCTTTTGTGAGTAAAATAAGTAAATATGAGATCTTACGTGTTGGCAAGGTTAGATGGTTATTATCGAAAACCTTATATATAGTTCTTTCCTGTTTGTTTTACTCTTTTTTGATCTTGATAGTATCTTCAATTTATACGCTGACAAGAGCAGAAGGAGTATCGTTTACTAATTCTTGGAGTCAGTCAATGAATATATTGGCTTTCGAACAACCGAGTTATGCTACCAGCGCATTCAGGTTGTCATTTGGATACAGTGATTTTGTTGGATCTGAATCTCCGGTTTCTGCTGCTTTATTGACAATTCTTTTTAACTCTCTATATGCAATAACGCTATGTCTCATTATTATGACGATAAACATTATTATTGGTAAGAATACGGGATGGGTTGTAGCGTCCGTAATACACATAGCAGGCTACATTATTTTTGCAAACGGCGGACTTGAAATCCCATATAGGTTTTCAATGTTGTGCTATGCATTGCCTGCTCTATATTCTGTTGCTGAGTTGAATATGTCAATGTTTTTTGCATTATCATTCGGAATGTTATTGATAATAATCTGTTATGAGATAGCCAAAATTGCAATTATACATGTGGAGATGGAGTAGTTCAGGAGGACGATATGGAAACAATTCAAATATGTGGTGCCGGAAAGAGAATAAAGGATGCATGGATATTTAAGGACATATCTGTGATTTGCGAGGCAGGAAAGATCTATGGTCTTATAGGACGTAATGGAGCAGGTAAGACGATGCTTCTTAGGTGTATCTGCGGACTATCTTCACTAAGCGAAGGAGAAATCATAGTTCAGGGTAAAAGAGTAGGAATTGATGTAGAAATACCTGATTCTGTAGGAGTTATTATTGAAGTACCGGGTTTCTTGCCAAACTTGAGCGGGTATGGCAACCTCAAGTACCTTGCGGATCTTACAGGGCGTGTAAAGAAAGAGAGAATTGAAGAAACTATTGAGCTTGTTGGTCTAAACCCCAAAGACAAAAAGAAAGTAGGAAAGTATTCTTTGGGGATGAGACAAAGACTGGGGATTGCACAAGCTCTCATGGAAGATCCGGATATTCTTTTATTGGACGAGCCAATGAACGGACTTGATAACAATGGGGTATCAGATGTGAAACGCATATTAAAAGATCTTAAAAGTAGAGGAAAGACTATAATACTTGCTAGTCACCATATGGAGGACATTGATGAATTATGTGATAAAGTATACCGAATGGATCAGGGACACTTATGTGAATGAGTTTTATCAAAATATTATGTAAATATATTAATATACCTCTGGTTGTTGCAGTTTATTATATGGTAGCATTCTGTTGTATGAGACTTCCGGAAGAGAGTGGTTACATTGTTTCTGGAATAATGCCTTCTCATTCTCCGGGGAATATAGATTACCTACAACTGGCAAGGTGGTTGGTGTTGTTGTTTACACCTAGTGTTATAAATGGTTTTATTCTCGAAAGGAGTAATAAAACAGAACTCTTATCTGTAGTTCGAACAAAGGGAATAGTACAATTCCGCAGAAAGATATCATTGATGTGTTTTGAAAACTCAATCATATGGGCTTTTATCATCTCGGTAGTGTATTGCATTTTGTTTGATTCGTTAGCTTTCAAACAGATTGTAGTATTTGGTCTATATGTAGTATTACTCGGGAAACTGGATGAATTACTGTTCTATTCTGCGGGACAGAATCCTAAAACTGCTGCGCTATTGCCAATTGCTTATATATTATTGTTTATGATCGGGGAGTGTTTTGATGAGATTAATAAGTATATTCCATCATCATGGGGAATGATATGTCGATATCAAAACTATTTGGAGCCGGCAATTCTTAGTTTGGCAAGTATTATTGTGACTCTTTTTTTGTTACATACAACAAATACATATCAGAGTAGACAATAATTATTACAGTTCGTGCCATCATTGTTCCGTTTGTGCCACGTGTGTAGAAATATAATTATAGTTATTATATTGTTACCATATGGATATCAGATTTGCTGAAAAGATATCAGATCACATAAGTGAATACATGTACCAAAACCAAATTGTGGATGTCGATGAACTTCAAGTCTGCAAATACAATTTGCAAGTCTTTTTTGAAAGGACAGTAACATTTTTATCCTTAGGAGTTCTTTCATTATTGATTGGACATTTACTTGATATTGCTGTTTTTACTATTACTCTAATGGCATTAAGAGTTTTTTCAGGTGGATTTCATTGTAAAACATTTCTTGGGTGTTTCATTCTAACTATTGTTTCTGGATTATTATCAGTACCGTTATCATCTTTAGTTGTAGGAAGCGAGATGCTACTAGGACTATTTTCTTTAGTGCCTATGGTATTGATTGGAGCAGTTAATCACCCTGACATGAACTGGAGTTGCTCAGAGTTTTCTGCAGCAAAGAGATGGAGCAGAGCAATATCAATTATAGTGTTCGTGATTACTATTGCATTAACAATGACGGAGGTTACTAATACTTATTCTGCATATACAGCTGTTGGAAGTGCGTTTGCAGCGGCTTCCCTTTTGATTGCAAAAACTATTGAGCTTTGGAATAGATTCCTTGCACCATAGCAACAGTAATACCACTTGTGCCAGTATTTTTCATCTTGTGCCAACTTCGTTGAATAACAATTGCTGAAGATATATTTTGAATGTATCCATTTAAATTGTAGGAGGTGCAAATATGATGAAAATCGAAAGAACCATTTTAAAGGTAATCGCAACGGTTTCGAAGTCTGAAACGAGATTCATTCCGGGAACACAGATTCCAGTTCCTCCTGGAAGTCCAGGAATCTATCATCAACCTAAAAGGAATCTTGAAAAAATAGCAAGGGGTGATAGAAGGTAACGAGTCTGGTAGTTGCTTCGTGATTAGCTATTACTCACATTAGAGTATAGCACAAATTGATTATGAGAGCTTGAAATGAAAACCTTGAACTCGGATAAAAGATTCAGATACAGAACAATTGTTTCAGGAGGTTATAACATGAAAAACAAAAACGCAAAGAGAATAGTTGCTATACTAGTGGTTGTTACATGTATTGCTGGAATGGCAATTAGTTCCAGCGCTTCAACGTACGTAACCATTACATTTTCTGGTTGTCCTTCCGGAAGTGACAGAGGTCCCAAAGGATATAGTCCCTATAGTATTGCTGCTTCATCAGGGTGGAACAGTTGCTCTGTTACAAGTGTAGGGTTTACCGGTGTGCCTGCAGAAGTGTGGCCTCTTAATGCGTCTATTTATTCTGCATTGTATACAGGCTCATCACCGAAATCCACACTGGTATGTTTTACGGCAAAGAATCAAGTAAAATACACTGATGTCGATTCCAGTGGAACATACAGAGCAGGGGCTCAAACAACCTGTAGTCAAGGTGCGACTATACAAGAAAAATGGTAAGAGATTATTGTATGTTATCGCGGTGGTATTGGAATCTTTTGTGTCTGATAATGCTCACAACCTGCGGATTGTTATCCGCGGGTTGTGAGCATTATTCCCTAAGCCCGACAGACGAGACCAAAGGGAAAGTGATTAGCATCTTTAGTACAGATCAAAATGATATGCCTGTCGATATAAGTTTTGATAATGAAGGAAGTCTGTTTCAAGGACGTTTATACCGTGATAATAAGTACTACCATGTATTTGATGGGGAAAAATATATTGCTGTAAGCCCATTCACTGGAGAGATGTACTCAATAGAAAATCCTCTTGACGAATTAAACATTGGTGATACTGTGACCGTTGACAGAGATATTTCATTTACCGTTGACAAAATTGAATATGACAGTGCTTGGGAGGATTTTTATTCTCCGGAAAGCGGAACTAATATTGACGGTTTTGTACATTATCGTCCCCAAGGGAAAATTATAGTAAGTGATGATTATTATTTCATACATCCCGATATAGAAATATGTCCTGACGGCAGCATTATAACAGACGGAAATGTTGATCCTGACAGTTGGATACTGCGCTGGGATTATGAATATGAACCTATAAACGGATTTCCTATATATATGTATGGACCATGCAAATGGTATAGGATTGCAAGTGATTGTGTAGTGTCGTATGAAATTAACGGAGAGATGGTGTCCGGAAATATTGAAGATATTTTCAAAATGTTGGACGAGGGATTTGCCGATTACCCATTAGATTATTATATGTCTTTTTTTACAACCAGAGATGGCGTAATAATCGAGGTGTTGATCGTTGGTATTGAGTAAATGGTAAGAAAACTTGTTTATATTTTGATGCTTGCTGTGATATGTTGCCTGACTGGGTGTAGAAGAGGCACTTTTGAAACAGAATACATCGGTAATAATGATGCTGAAGCAATTTACTACAGTTCTTATAATATTCCGATTGTATTTGAAAGCCCTAACAGTGGGATAATTAATTCATTTATGATTGGCGATAACATTTGCGTAATAGCAAGTGTTTATATTGACGGGGAAGAAACATACAGAACAATAATGATTGATAATGAATTGGAGCAGATAATCTCGACAAATATTATCGGTATTGATCATGCATATTCATTCTGTGCAACACAGGGAAATAATATTGCTTGTTCTACAGGGAGAGGATTCTATATTATTGATCCGTACACCGGAAGACAGATTTCAGAAGGACAGATTTCCGGCATTGCTTCAAATGAAAGGCCTTCAGTTGCATATTATGATAAAGGATTTGTTTTCGTTACTTCTGAAAAAATATACAGAATCAAAGATGATGGCGGCATTATAGACTCAACAGAACTTTATATTGAAGGGATGCCGTGTATCAATAACACATTTTTTACGCAGAATGGTATTGATTATGTTGTCTTTGATGAAGATATGGGTACCGATCTGAAATATTATAAAATCGATTTTGATCGAGGCACTGTAGAGCAGACCGCTAGTGCATCTCAGATGGACATAGTTCCGTTAACCGCATATGAAAATAGTAAATATGCTTACGATGAGTACTATGGAAAAATATACGAGTTGGATATTGCAAACTTGGGAAAAGCAATTTGTGCTTACAGGTCGAATATGTTGATTAAGCCGACTACAGGATCAACATATAAAACATACATATATAACAAGGATCATTTTGCCTTTTCCAATACATATGGTGGCGGGATGTGGGAATTGGTAGTAGTGAATAGAGATGATGATCTTAATATATCTGACAGAACAATCATTACTGTTGCGGGTGATTATGCCACTTACGACAACAGTTTATTGATGGCAGTTTATATGTATAATACTTCTCAAAATGAATACTATGTGAATGTTGAAAGCTGGGGCGAAGAGTCAAGCTGGAGTACTTCAGCTGAAGCAGAACTTCGTAACTTAAAATTGATACAACAAATGCAAAACGGAGATGCACCTGATATCCTATACGGATACACATTGGATTATGATAATATGGGACAGCTGGGCATAGTTATTGACATGATGCCATATATTGAGAACAGCACTGTAATTACAAGTGAAAACCTGAATGAATATCTCTATGATCTTATGACACGGAATGGTCAATGTTATAAACTGTTTAATGGATTTTCGTTTAATGGATTCTGTGGATCGCTTGTTTATGATGAAGATCAGGAATTAGGGTTTTATACCGACAGTAATATAAGTGAATCACTAAGGTTCAGGTATACTTCTGCCGATTATCTTAATTTTATTCTTGGTTATCCACTGGAGAATTTGTCGCATAATGATGATTTTATATCTGAAGATCAAATCGAACGAGCGATCTCCATTGCAACTGATATTGGAATTGCACCTGATGAACAAGTTGGAAGTATAAATCTTGATGGCGAAGAAAATATATCGTATGGCATATATGGAACTGTCAGTAGTCTGGAGAGAATATCGGATAATGGTTATTTTGAGTTTTATGGATTTCCTACTCTTGGAGAAACATCGTATTGCATTAATCCGATGGGACTGATGGCGATCTCATCCGGTAGTGAGCATCCAGAAGCGTGTTTTGACTTTCTTGAATATATGTATTCTGATGAAGCGCAAAAAGCAGTCCTATCAAACCTCAGTTTTCCATTGAGTAATGATGTATATAATCTTTACATGAACTATATGCGTAATCCTGATTCCATCCCTGACAATGAATACGGTATGAGATTGTTGGCAACCGACCTTATTGAAGTTAGAGGTAATGAGGTAGGCTATAGGCAACTTCCATCATCTTTATTCACTAATCTTAGCAAGGCAATCAGTCATATTAATCAGGTAACATATATTGACTTTGGGTTGTATAACATTTTGGTTGATGAGATAAATTCATATTACACACAAGATAAGCCTATATCGGACATCGCTCGCTCGTTGAGAAGCAGATTGCTATTATATGCTCAGGAAAATTATTATACATGATTATCAAGTTTTTATAAAACGGATGATAAGCCCAAACGGCCATCTGTATAATCCTGCAAAACCGAACGGATGATTGTATAGCAAGGAGTGATAAAAGAGAACGATTCTGGTATTTGCTTCACAATCTGCTACTACTCGCATCAGAGTGTAGCGTAACTTGATTATGAGAGCTTGAAAAGAATATTTGGAACTGTGATAAATGGTTCAGATACAGTGCGGCTATAACAGAAAACAACACATTGCTGATTGATACAATAGTTATAAGGGGGAAAAAGAAAATGAGTCTAATCAATGTAAACGAGCTATACTTCAACAAAAGCATAAAAACATCACCTTTTTATCATTATACATCCTCAGAAGCATTGGTGAATATTATTAGTAAATCATCCATACGATTTACACATTGTGCATTCTTAAATGATACAGAAGAATACCTATACATTGACGAGGTAATTGATGATATTGTGAATGAAAATATCGATCCTGAAGTTTCAGGTTTCATTAAGTCAATGAAAAAGAATTTAGATCATAACTATTCGGGATTAATCTTGAAACCTGCTGATGGGAAATGGTTCCATCCTGCAGTTGGAGAATATTATGTTTTGAGCGGAACGAGCGAACCAGATTCATTGCCAATGTGGAATTACTACGTTAAAACGGGTAATTACTATGGATATTCAATTAAGATGGATGTACGTGAATTATATAAAATGATTAGTCCATTTTTACCAGCTGCAGGAGAGTTTATCTGTGGAAAAGTTGAATATGACAAAGAGAATCAGAAGAAAATTGTCATTGATTTTACAAGGCAGTTGTTGGATGATTATAATAACAGGGATATAGAAGAACGTGAAAGAATTATAGAGGATTTACAAGATACTTTCTTCGGATTTATTCAAAGAACAAGATTGTTCTTTAAACGAGAAGGTTTTAAACATGAAAAGGAATTAAGAGTTGTCGTACTTACTGATACTGATAATAATAATAGAGAGAACTTTAAAGTAGGCTACAACACTACCAAGGGATTGATTAAACCATATATTGAATACACATTTACCGATAAAAACCTACCTATTGTTCACGTTAAGCTTTCTCCGACAATAGAAGAAACAATTGGCATACGTGGTGTTGGAATACTTCTAAAGAACAAGCATTACGAAAAAGTATCTGTTGATAAATCAGAGTTAAAACTTAGATTTTGAAAGGATGTAGTATATGAACAAGAAAAGAATTGAGAGTCCAAAAGTCTTTATTTCTTACGCATGGGGGACAAAGGAATACCAAGACAAGGTGCTTGCATTTGCTACCCAACTAAGAAGAGATGGAGTTGATGTAGTAATAGACAAATGGGATTTGTCCGAGGGAAATGACACAATAGCATTTATGCAGAATAGTATTAATGATAAGACTGTAACAAATGTTTTAATGCTAATAGATCCTGTATATGCACAAAAGGCAGATGATTTTAGTGGTGGTGTAGGGACTGAAACTCAAATAATATCTCCAAAAGTCTATAAGGAAGTAACACAAGATAGGTTTATACCTATTGTATTTATGCGTGATGAAGCAGGGAAAATATGTAAACCAACATATTTACAATGTCGTTTGCATTTCGACTTGTCATTAGTTGAGAACTATGATGAAGAGTATAGGCGTCTTGTAAGAACTCTTTATGGTGAGGAAACTTACAAAAAAGCCGGAATTAGGCAACAAACCGTCATGGGTTGAAAATATACAACTAATAGAGGTAAAGACACGTAATGCATTTGATAGTATTAGGACGGCTCAACCAGAAAAAGCAAAATATGCACTTTTTGCGAACTGCGTGTCTGATGTATTGCGCAATATAGAGATAATAGCGCATAGCAATAGGGCAATTGGTGATCATGAAGAAGTTATTGTATTTTACAAAGGCTTTGATGAAATAAGGGAAGAGTATTTAGCTTTGTTAGAATACTCTATTTATGTTAATGAAGCAGAAAAGATTATAAACAAACAATTGGAACAGGTTGCAAAAAGTGTTTATGGTATTGGTTCAGCCTCAGGGTCATTAGCTAAAGTTTTTATACATGAAATATTTTTGTATACAATAGCATATTTCTTGAAAAGTGAGGATTACTCGATCGTTGGGTATTTATTATCAAGACCTTTCTATAATTTTGAAGGATATACAAATAAGATTTCTGGTTTCGATATCTTTTATTCGGGGCGATGTGATGCACTCGACAGGGCTATGAAGAATAGAGATAATAAAAACTACATTTGTGGTACAGCAACGTATTGGCTTGAAAACATTGATGAAAGGTATACAAAAGAACAACTGATTCTTGCTGATTTGGTTTGTTATAATTATTCAATATATGGGAAGGATATATTGCTGTCTTATCCTTGGTTCCCTCTGACATATATATATGATAATCAATATGAAAGTTGCATTGGTTCTTTTTCGGGAAAGCTGATTTCAAGGGAGTATGTTGAACAATTGCTACTTCTGTTTGGATATGATACTGTTGAAGAGTTTAAAGAGAAGTTAAAACAAGTCAGTGAAGAGATTAAACAGCAGAGCTATAGAAGAATGAGGTTTTCTGAATCCTGGAACAATCCTGGTCTGATAAGTGATTTCATTACCCCTGAGAAGATTGGTACTGTGAGATGATTGTACATCTTAATTAGTATTATGACTCTTTGAATCTTTAGCTCAATAAACATCACGACAAATATGGCCTCAGTTTTTTCACCACATCATGAACAATGGTGCCGGGAGCCGCTTCAGAAGGTTGTTTTCCTTCGTTGATTGAAACGAGTCTTTCGGCATTCAATATGACGGTGCTCAAAAAAGGTTCTAATACTGAATATATCTCTTCAGGGTTATTATTTATGGAAATGTTGTATTAGGTGTTCGCTATAATACTTATTCCATATTTGACACCGATTGCATACGATTATATAATTTAGTCGTAAGTAAGTCGTAAGTGAGACCGTATGCTCATAGGAGACAAGATATATGGCAATTCCTATCACAATTGAAAAACTATTGACGGAAAACATCGTAGAATGGGCAAGAATAGAGTTTAAAGAGGGTTGGAATCCGGAAACAACACTGAAAACAATAAGCGCATTTGCTAACGACATAGATAACTGGGGTGGAGGTTATATAGTAGTTGGTGCAAAAGAAAAAGACGGAAAGGTTGTAAGACCGATAAAGGGTATATCACTTGAATCAGTAGATAAGATACAAAAGGAACTCCTTAGATATTGTAAGTATCTGCGACCTGTTTATATTCCTCAAACAGAGCCGGTATGGTTTGATGGAAAGATGCTTCTTTTGATATGGTGTCCGGGAGGATATGAAAGGCCGTATGCTTGTCCTAAATCTCCAGATTCTAAGAATAGCGAGAAAATATACTATATACGCAAGTTGTCCAGTACGATCGAAGCTACTGACTTAGATGTTAAGGAATTAATGTCGTTAGCACATAATGTTCCGTTTGATGACAGGATCAATCCCAAAGCGGAAATGAAGGATCTTAAGTATCCGATTATCAAGAGTTACCTGCAGAATGTAAATAGCAGTTTAATTAACGACATTGATAACCTGGATACTGTTCAAATCGCAAAGGATCTAAGAATCGCAGATGGACCAACGGAATACTATAAACCACTGAACGTTGGTCTGCTGTTCTTTAATGATCATCCGGAAGCATTTTTCCCGTATAGCCAGATAGAAGTTGTTAATATCCCTGATCCAACAGGCCAGGGAATGGAGGAGCGGGTTTTCGCAGGCCCAATTGATGACCAGTTACGAAATGCCCTTAACTATATTAAGAATAATATAATTGCCGAGAGAGTCTTTAAAGTTCCTGGACAAGCAGAAGCTGTAAGGGTAAAAAACTATAGCTATGAGGCAATAGAAGAATTCTTATCGAATGCTATTTATCATAAGTCTTATCAGCTTCATGAACCGATTACAGTTAGAATCGAATCTGACAAAATAGAGATAACCAGCACTCCCGGCCCTGATCGGTCAATATCCGATGATGATATAAAGAATTATCAGATGAGAACGAGGAGATACAGAAATAGAAGGATAGGCGATTTTCTTAAAGAATTGCACCTTGTTGAGGGAAGAAACACCGGCATCCCGACCGCGATAAGGGCAATAAAAGAGAATGGTTCTCCGCTGCCATTACTTCTTACAGATGAAGACCGTTCATTTTTTTCTGTTATCATTCCGATACACGAAGCCTTCTTGAATAAAAAAAACATTTCTGCTTCGGCTATTGACAAAGCAGCGTCTAAGCGTAGAACAAAAGAACAGATAAAGGTCTTAATACTGGACGTATTGTCAGTTGAAAGCATATCGGCCAACGAATTATATAACAGGCTTGGATATTCCGGCAATGCCTCTAAAACTTTTAGGAGCTGCATAGATGAATTGATCGCTGAGGGGAAAATACGGTATGCGGCGGAATCATTGAGAGATTCCAACAATGTTTTAATTAAGATATAGCATCTTAATTCAATGATGGCAAAGAGTCTACCGTGTTTGACGGTTCCATTTACGGTGCAAATTCCGCTTCGACGGAATGCCGATTCCGCTAACGGCGGCATGGCCATTCCGGTGCGAACGGCATGAGTTTCCGCTTCTAACGGCATAGATTTCTAAACGTGATATAGTCTTTTCTGCAGCATGTAGGCTGCAGAAA
>JAILDX010000018.1 GCA_024688685.1 Saccharofermentans sp. | reverse complement strand
GAGAACAAGTATCAGACATCAGAATCATCTGAGACTCGGGCTTCTGATGCATCCCAATATACAGCGCCTGTTGTTACGGAAGATCTCTATGCTGATGACGAGGGCAAGGCTGTCACGATGTTTGACGGCGAACCTTATGTCATGAAGGATAATATCGAGACGATCCTTTTTATCGGTGTTGATGCTTCTGAACAAAGAGACGAAGCAGATATCGCAGCAGGTCAGACTATAGTTAATCAGTGCGATGTACTTATGCTCATCGTGATCGACCATGACTCTGAGTCCTATAGCATTATCCAGTTCAACCGCGATACCATGGTTGATAACATAATTGCTGAGTACTATGACGGTTCAGTCGATACCAGATTTGAACAGCTTGCACTTGCCTTCGTTTATGGAATCGACTTTGAACAGAGTTCTGAATTTACAATGGTCTCTGTGAGTAAGTTACTTCATGATATTCAGATCGATCACTATGTTACGATCACCATGGATGCCATCCCGATTCTGAACGATCAGGTTGGAGGAGTTACTGTTACGATTCCGGAAGATATGTCCATTGATGATCCTGAGATGGTCGAAGGTGCGACTATCACTCTTACCGGTGAGCAGGCAGATATATTCGTTCGTGCCCGTATGGAATTGGATGATCCTACCAATATCAATCGTATGAGCCGCCAAAGGATTTATATCGATGCCTGGGGTGCTCTGGCTATATCAAAGATGAACGAAGATGACGACTTCGCGATCGATCTGATTCTTACGCTATCCAACTATCTTTACAGCGATATGGATGCTTCCAAACTTTCTAGTACTGCTGATATTCTTGCCGATTATACAAACAACGGCATAATCACGATAGACGGAGAGAGCATAAAAGGCGATAAATATATGGAATTCTACATTGATGATGACGATATGTTAGATATAATCAAGAATGAGTTCTATGAGCCATATGAAGGGTGACACACGGGAAATTGATGAACAACGAATCTAACAATACAATTATTACATTCAGACATGAGTTTGGTCTCAGGTTTTTGAAGTTTGCAAATCTGATATATATAGTTATTCCTTTTGCAGTAGTATGGCTCTTTTACTATCAGTCCAGATTGTATGATCCGTTCTATTTCTGGGGCGATATGGCTATAATTTTCTTATTTGCAGTTTTGTATTATTTGTTTGGTAAGACGTATGATGCTTTTGTTATTTCACTATATCGCATACACGATGTAGTTGCTAGTCAGGCGTTAGCTATCTTTCTATCTGATAGTGTAATGTTTGTAGTTACATTCCTACTTTATAAAGGCCTTCCTAATCCGTTGCCTCTAATAATTACATTTATAGATCAATTATCATTGTCTATTATATGGGCTACGCTTGCTCATAAAATCTATTACAAATGGTTTCCTGCGAAAAGAACGATTATTATTTATGATGTTCGACGTGGAATGAAGGATCTCATTGAAGAATACGGACTTGCCAAGAAGTTCGATGTGCGAAAGACAGCTCCGGTTGAAGATTGTCTGAATGATCTTTCTGTGATAGATGATATGGAAGTTGTTTTCTTTAGTGGTATTCATAGCCATGATAGAAATGTGATTTTGAAGTATTGTCTTTATAAGAACAAACAGGTTTACATGATTCCTAGAATAGGCGATGTAATAATGGACAGTGCTAAGCAGATACATTTGTTCCATTTACCTATGATGAGGGTGCAGCGATATAATCCCAATCCCGGATATTTATTTGTGAAACGTTTGTTTGATATTGTTGCATCTGCAATCGCTCTTGTTATTTTGTCTCCCGTTTTTCTTATCACTGCGATTGCAATTAAAGCAACTGATGGTGGTCCTGTTTTCTATAAGCAGCAGAGATTAACAACTAATGGTAAGAAGTTCTATATCCATAAGTTCAGAAGTATGAGGGTTGATGCTGAGAAAGATGGCGTAGCCAGGCTTTCTACCGGAGATAATGACGACAGGATTACTCCTGTTGGCAAGTTTATTAGAAAATGCCGTATAGATGAGCTTCCTCAGTTAATTGATATTCTTGCAGGCAATCTTTCTGTAGTAGGACCTAGACCGGAAAGACCTGAGATTGCTGAAGAATATATGAAAGAGATGCCTGAGTTCCAGCTCAGGCTTCAGGCAAAGGCTGGACTTACGGGATATGCTCAGGTATACGGTAAGTACAATACAACACCATATGACAAGCTTCAGATGGATCTGATGTATATTGCAAATCCAAGTTTTGCAGAAGATATAAGAATATGTTTTGCTACCATAAAGATTTTGTTCGTTCCTGATAGTACTGAAGGTGTAAAAGAAGGACAAACTACGGCGCTTGAAGATGAGAGTATTATAGATTAGAAAAATGTTATTATTGATAAGTAATTTCTTGGAATGCTTGTTGATTTTTTGAGTTTTTGTTTACTGATATTCTTTAATTATTTAGTATGGGAAAGATAACATGAACTATAGAGTTGCTGATAATACATATGGAATTGCTGATTTTCAGACAGAACTACTCTTTATACTTCAAGAGTTCATAAGGATATGTGAGAAGTATAATCTCAGGTGGTGGGCTGTTGGCGGGACTTGCATTGGTGCACTACGTCATAATGGTTTCGTGCCATGGGATGATGATTTGGATGTTGCTATGCCAAGATTGGATTATGAAAAGTTATGGAGTCTACGTGATGAAATAAATAAGAATAATCGTTTTATACTTACTAGGACGGATAGGGATAAGAATTATCACCATCGTGTTATGCAATTAGTAGATACGCAGACAACTTTTATCCATTCAAGAAGCGCAGACGAAGACATTGAACATGGAGTATACATTGATATTCTGCCAATGGATGGTTGTGCTCATGGGAAGATCGGCTATTGTCGTCAAGTAATAAATGCGATGCTTTATTCTGTCTACAACATTCAGTGTTTACCTGAATACAACGATGGTAAAGCTGTTAAAATTGCTACCGCAATAGCTTTAAGTATCATTCGAAATCCCAATACAAGATATCGTATTTGGAAGCATTGTGAGAAACAGTTTACAAAGTATGCAGGGGAGGATTATAAAAAAATAGCACAACTGACTTGTGATACTAAGTCAATGCTTCATCCATATAATGCTTCTTGGTTTGTTTCTGTAAAGAAACATGTTTTTGAAAATATAGAAATCAATTTGCCTATAGGTGCTGAGTCTTATCTAAATCAGTATTTTGGTGACTATATGAAGTTGCCTCCAGAGAGTTCAAGACATCCTGTTCATAACACAAAGTATATTGATTTAAACCACTCATATATTCAATATAAAGGAGTTTACTATTGCGTTTCGCCGGAGGAAAATAGTGTATAAATATAATATATCAGTGATAATTCCTGTATACAATGCGAGCCGGTTTCTTAAAGAATGTATAGATTCTGTTTTTGTTCAAACTATTTCTGATTATGAAGTAATTTTTGTAGATGACGGTTCAACTGATGATTCTCTTGAAATCATATATAGAGAGACGGCTCAATATACTAATGTTAAAGTAATACACCAAGAGAATAAGGGTGTTGGATTTGCCCGTTCTGTTGGATTAAAAAACGCCGAGGGTAAGTATATTGGCTGGGTTGATTCTGATGATTTTATTGCACCTGAGATGTTTGAAAAACTATTTCTTTTAGCTGAGCAAGAAGGCGCTGATTATACATATTGTGATTATGAATATTATCCTAAACAAGTATCTACCAAGTCTAAATGGTTCAAAGAATATAAAGGTGTAATAGATGGCGATTTTATCGACAGAAACACCCAATGTTGGAATACTTTAGTGAAGAAAGATTTATATGATAGGGTTGGAATAGAAGATCTTTTACTTAAACTTGGTGAGTACTCTTGGATTGCAGCAATGATAAATGCGAACAAAGTCGAATTTACAAGAGAAAAACTATATTATTATCGAGTTGGTCACGATAGCCTTAGTGGAGGGAACTTATATGGGCGAGTTCCATATTATAAAAAGTGTGTTCAACTAAGTAAAGATTTAAAGATTATTATTAAAGGAACGCAATTTGAAGATAAATTAGATTCTTATTTTGACTATAGATATATCTATACATTGCTACTTCTTATGATAGTTTCTGCAAAAAATAGTGATAAAAAAACATATGTGGATACTAAGAATGAATTGATACGTGTCGATTATAGACACAATCCATATTTAGATCACTTCATTGCAGATAATTATGGTAGTTTTAAGTCTTGGGTTGTTACTAGAGTATTGCCTGTGAATTTCAGTTTAGCAAGATTTATAGTTAATTGTGCAATGTAAGGACTTTGTTAATGAATAATCAACGCATATTGTTTAGGTGAATTATAAGAATTAGTTATGACACAAGAACTTGGTCTGTTTCTATTGGCATCGAATAGTTTTCCTGCTAACCATTACTATTCTTTAAAGATGGTTATAGTTTTTGTTGAAAAAACAGGAGATTCAACATGAGTTTTTATATAATCATTTTTGTTTTGACTTTTATTGGTTTGTTTGTAAGTGAATCAAGCCAGTTTAAATCCGCAAAACGTAAAAGAATAGTTTTCTATATATTGTTTATAATATTGACCTTTTTTGCTTGCTTTAGAGACAAAAGTGTTGGTACTGATACACAATACTATATTCGTCTTTATCAGAGTATTGCGAACATTGAATGGGCGGATATTCTCGAGTTTTCACTTCAATCCGGATATGAGATAGGTTATGTTATTTATAATAGAATATTAGCTTCTTTTGTTGCAGATAGTAATATCATTACAATAACTAACAGTTTAATAGTTATGGTATTAGCGGGAAGACTAATAAGAAAAGAATGCATCAATCCAGTTTTAGGTGTTTTTTGCTTTTTCACAATTGGTCTATATCAGTCAAGTTTTAATATAGTATCTAGTATGATAGCTGCCTTATTTGTTTTAAATGGTATTGATTACATAAGAAACAGAAATATTATAAAGTTTATCATTTGTGTTTTTTTAGGCTGTTTATTCCATTCAGCAACTATACTATTAATCATCCCTTATATAGTTTATCGTTTTCGAATTACAGGAAAAATACTGTTATTTAGCTTTGCTATTTCCGCATTGGCTAGTTTAGCTTTTCCAATTATGATTGATGTGTTTTCAAGAATGATCCCAAGCAAGTATATAATCTATTTAAGCAGAGGATCTGATAATGGAATGATTTTGTTGTTCCATTCTTTCATTATTATTGCTGTTTTGATTGCATATATCGCCACATATCATAAAGTATTTCATCTGAATGATGATGACATTAGAATACACACATGGATGGTAGTTTTGGAAATTGCTTTCTTGTTGCTTTCTTTAAGAAACAATATCTTTACTAGAGCTGCCTATTTTTTTATGCCTTGTCTACCTATATTTATTGATAAAGCAGTGTCGAAACTGGAAAGCAGGAATAATAGACTTTTAGTTTATTCTGTTTTGGTTTTTGCTATTGGAGTTCAATATATAATTCGAATCCACATTAACAATATAGGTGGTAGTATACCGTATGTATTTTCATTTGAGTTTTTTTAAGGTTTATCAATACATAGAAGTAGAATCATGATTGAAAGATTAATATCAAAATACAATTCTTTATCTCCCAAATTAGTCGCTACTTTTTGGTTTGTAGTTTGTGCCTTTCTGCAAAAAGGGATCTCTGTAATTTTTACTCCTGTTTTTACTAGGATTATGTCTACTAGTGAGTATGGACAGTTCAATGTTTATTCCTCTTGGAATGATATCTTAAGCATTATTTTTTCTCTTAAGTTAGCCCAGGGAGTGTATGCACAAGGCATAGTTAAATACGATAAGGAAAAAGACGAGTTTTCATCTGCTATTCAAGGGTTGACTTTTGTTTTAATAATTCTTTGGTTTTTGATATACATTTCTTTTTCTGATTATTGGAATTCTCTTATTAATCTTACAACTGCACAGATGATTGCTCTATTTATTAAGATATGGGCAGATGAAATATTTCAAATTTGGGCAAAACGAGAAAGAACAGAATATCGTTATAAACTTTTAGTAGCTATTATTCTTTTAGATGCAATTATTAGACCAATTCTTGGAGTTATTCTGGTTATTAATTCTGAAGATAAAGTTACTGTTAGAGTATGGGAAATGGCTCTTGTCGATTTTACTTTATATATTGGTCTATTTATATATCAAATTGTGAAAGGCAAAACCATGTTTTCAAAGAAAATATGGAAATACGCTTTGGTATTTAATATTCCGCTAATACCTCATTTTCTGTCACAAGTCGTGTTGAATTGTTCAGATAGAATCATGATCGACAACTTGATTGATTCGACTAGTGCAGGTATATATGGTTTAGCATATTCTATTTCGTTGTTGCTGAACTTGTTTATTAATTCTTTTTCGCATGCTATGACTCCTTGGACATTTACTCAAATCAAGAAGAAACAATCACATAGAATAAGCAAAATTGGTGAGTTAGCATTAATCTTTTTAGGCATAGCTAATATTGTTTTCATTGGTTTGGTTCCTGAAATAGTGTGGTTATTTGCGCCACCACAATACTATGAAGCTATTTGGATAATACCGCCAATAAGTATTAGTCTATTGTATCAGTTTTCGTATTATTTATTTGCCGATATAGAACTCTATTCTGAGAATACAAAAGTTACTTCGGTTGCAACTATGATTGGAGCATTGTTAAATCTGTTGCTTAATTATATATGCATAAAGCAATTTGGTTATTTTGCAGCTGCATATACCACGTTGTTTTGTTACTTTTTTATTTCGATTTTGCATTATTTTGCTATGAGAAAAATAAGTAATAGTATTCTTCATGAGAAACCGGTTTATGATTGGAAACGCATATTTGGAATAGATTTTATATTTACGGTTGGAGCCTTTGGTCTTATGTCAATATATAATTATACAATAATTAGAATAGTAGTTATCTTTGCCTTATTAGTATTAATCTTTATTAAGAGAAATACGCTAAAAACTATCTTAAAAGAAATAGGTGTTTATAAACAAACAACATGATCAATATAGAATGAAGTGATATTAATCTGCTTTTTCGAAAGGAGTACTGTTTGATTAATGCGAAAAATTGATTCGCTTGAAGAAGTTAAGAGTATAGAATTTCAAATTCTTTCTGATGTTCATGATTTCTGTGAAGAATTTGGACTCCATTATGTGTTAGCATATGGAACACTTATCGGAGCTATAAGACATAATGGTTTTATTCCTTGGGATGATGATATTGATATTTGGATGCCGCGAGCAGATTATGATCTGTTTGAGAGACAATTTCCTGAATGGGGTAGAAAAAGACATCTATATATAGCTGGTCCTAATAGCGAGCAACATTACATACCACGTCATTTTATGAAGGTGTGTGATGATCGTACATTGCTTTTGGAAAAAAAGTATAAAGATTACAATTCTTTGGGTATATTCATTGATATTTTTCCTCTAGATAATGCGACTGATAATTCTATTGTCAGATCCATTTGGACTAAATATGTTTGGACATACAAGTATCGAGTGTTAGCAAAAAATATAGATTTAAATTCAGCGGTTTATAAAAACTTTAGTCCTACTAAAAAAGCAATTACTCGATTGCTTAGATTTGGAGATATCAAACGTATTAATTCTAAATTCATAAAAAAAGCAAGCCGATATATAAATAGAGAAACAGGTCACGCAGTAGTTTTTTATGTACAAAAACCTGAAATTCTTGAGAAGAAAGATATATTCCCTTCGAGATTACATATCTTTGAAAACAGACAGTTTTATATACCTAAGGATTCTGACAAAATCCTTAAATATATATATGGCGACTACATGAAATTGCCGCCAGAAAACGAAAGAGTTCCGATACATACTAGTGAAGCATATCGATTATAACTTTTTATATTGATTAGCATTTTGGTTTAGTTTTAAGGTATTATTTTAATTTAGTAATCTTAATGATTATTAAGGAGTAGTAAATATGCAAGCAATTATTCTAGCGGCGGGAATGGGAAAAAGATTGAAGGATCTTACCCAAAACAATACTAAATGTATGGTTAAGGTAAATGGCGTCACTTTGATTGAAAGAATGCTTAATCAAATAGACAATTTGCATCTTTCTCAAATAGTAATTGTAGTTGGTTATGAAGGACAGAAGTTGATAGATTATATTGATACCTTGCATATTAGTACTTCTATCCATTTAATTAATAATCCAATTTTCGATAAAACTAATAACATATATTCACTTGCATTAGCTAAAGATTGGCTTTTGAAAGATGATACGCTTCTTTTTGAGTCTGATCTAATATTCGAAGATTCAGTATTAGAAATGCTGATTGACGATCCTCGTGAAACACTAGCTTTAGTTGATAAGTATGAATCTTGGATGGATGGTACATGCGTTAAGCTTTCTGAAGATGATACAATCGAAGAATTTGTACCAGGAAAGAAATTCAGATTTGATGAAATCCATGAATACTTTAAGACTGTCAATATTTACAAGTTTAGTCAGCATTTCTCTAGATCGCATTATGTCCCGTTCTTAGAAGCTTATCAATCTGCACTTGGACAGAATGAGTATTATGAGCAAGTTCTTAGAGTTATTACTATGCTTGATAAGCCTGAGATTAAAGCTAAGAGATTAAATGGTCAAAAGTGGTATGAAATTGATGATATTCAAGACCTTGATATCGCAGAGTCTATATTCACTCCGGATAATGACGAAAGAGTGCGTCTTCTTCAAAGTCGCTATGGCGGTTATTGGCGTTATCCTAAGCTCCTTGATTTTTGTTATCTCGTAAATCCATACTTTCCGCCTCAAAGAATGAAAGATGAGCTTAAGGCAAATATTGACACGTTAATAGCAGAATATCCTTCAGGTATAAGAGTCAACAGTTTATTAGCTGCAAAGAATTTTAATGTTCATGAAGAAAACATAATTGTTGGTAATGGAGCTGCTGAATTAATCAAGAGTCTCATGAGTTATCTTACTGGTAAGATTGGTTTTATTCGGCCAACTTTTGATGAGTATCCGAACAGATATGATCGATCGAATTCTGTTGACTATACGCCCAATAATAGAGATTACTCTTATACTGCAGATGATATTATTGCATATTTCTCTGATAAGGATATACAGAATCTGATTATAGTCAATCCGGATAATCCTAGTGGTAACTATATCCCAAAGGCTGATTTGTTAAGGTTGATTAAGTGGAGTCATGATAAAGGCATAAAGTTAATTATCGATGAGTCCTTTGTTGATTTCGCTGATGAAGAGAATAGCACATTAATTGACACAGAGATTTTAAATAAGAATTCTCATTTGTTTGTCATGAAAAGCATTTCAAAATCATATGGTGTACCTGGACTTCGCCTTGGAGTTCTTGCTTCTGGAGACACAGTATCTATTGATAGAATGAAAAAAGATGTTGCAATTTGGAACATTAATTCTTTCGGTGAGTTTTACATGCAAATCGAAGAAAAGTATAAGAAGGATTATTTATTAGCACTAGAAAAAATACGTGCAGAACGTGCTCGCTTCCAATCTGAACTCTCAAAGATTAAAGGTGTAAGAGTTATTCCGTCACAGGCTAATTTTGTGATGGTTGAACTTGAAGAAGGGATTAGTCCTAAGGAACTATTAAAAACACTTTTGATTAAGTACAATTTACTAATTAAGGAGTTGACCACAAAGACAAATGGCAGAAATTACCTGCGTTTGGCTGTGAGAAACACAGAAGAAAATGATGTGTTGATTTCTGCTATGAAATCTGAATTAGGGTTTTAAGATGAGAATAACCATTGTTGGCGGGGGAAATATAGGGACACAATTCGCTGTCCACTGTGCTGAAAAACAACATGAAGTTATAGTGTATACGTCATGTCCTGAGCTGTTTGATAGACATTTGACTATTATTGATGATAATGGCATCAGTACACATGAGGGTGACATTAAACTTGCTACAAATGATCCTGAGCAAGCATTTAGAAATGCTGACGTTATTATTGTTACAGCACCAGCAACACTGATGAAGTCAATTGCTGAATTGATTTACAAGAATTCTAACCCTAACACAATTTTAGGTGTTGTTCCGGGTAATGGCGGGAGTGAGTGTGCGTTTCGTAAATGCATTGAAAGAGGCAATGTTTTCTTTGGGATTGAACGAGTGCCCGCTATAGCACGCCTTGTCCAAAAGGGAAAAACAGTAAGATCTATAGGATACAGAGATGAATTGCATGTGGCTGCACTACCGAAGGACAATGCTCTTGAATGTGCTGAAATTATAAGTTCTATCTTTGGTATAAAAACCAAAGTAATTCCCAATTATCTCAATCTTACTATGACTCCATCTAATCCAATATTGCATACTTCAAGATTGAGAAGCATATTTGGTGAATGGAAACCGGGAATGGTATATGATACCCTGCCTTTATTTTATGAGGAGTGGGATGATTCATCTTCTGAACTTCTTCTAGCATGTGATGATGAGGTGCAGGCTATTTGTCGTGCCTTGCCTGAGTTTGATCTTGGCTACGTAAAATCTTTGCGTGTTCATTATGATAGTCCGACTGTAGAATCTATGACAAAGAAATTATCTTCGATTCAAGCATTTAAAGGATTGAAAACCCCGATGGTTGAATGTGAAGGAGGTTTTATTCCGGATCTTCATTCTAGGTATTTTACAGCTGATTTTTCTTATGGTCTGACAATCATAAAACAAGTTGCTGATTTTGCAGGGGTTAGAACTCCTAATATTGATGAAACTATGAGTTGGTATAAGGATATTGCTATCGAAAATAACCATTTCAGTTTTGAAGATTACGGAATCAAAGATCTAAATTCATTTAGAGATTTCTATTTACAATAAGAATAACATTTACTTTTAGAGCCAAATTAACTATTATTATTAGGTTAATTTCATTCTAAGGAGTACGAATATGGATATTTCACCACTTCAGAAGGCAAGATATGAGTATTCACCGAAGCTTCCGGGCATGCTCAGGAACGGTATCGCAGACATCTGCGTAAAGGAAGGCGCTGCTACACAGAGTGTTGCAGACCAGGAGAAGATCAAGGCTCTGTTCCCCAACACATACGGAAAGCCTGAGATCACTTTCGAGAAGGGCGCTAACACTTCCGAGGCAAAGAAGCAGGTCGTAGGCGTTATCCTTTCGGGCGGACAGGCTCCGGGCGGTCACAATGTCATCTCCGGTCTGTACGATGCCCTCAAGGCAACAAACAGTGAGAACGTTCTCCTCGGTTTCAAGGGCGGTCCTGACGGACTTCTCAAGAACGACTATGTTGAGTTCGACGACAAGTTCATCGACGCATACAGGAACACGGGCGGTTTCGACATCATCGGTTCCGGCAGAACAAAGCTCGAGACAGTAGAGCAGTTCCAGACAGTTGCAGCAAACGCTAAGGAGAACGGCCTTACCGCTATCGTTATCATCGGCGGCGACGACTCCAACACAAACGCAGCTACACTTGCTGAGTACATGGCTGCAGCAGGCACAGGAATCCAGGTAATCGGCTGCCCCAAGACGATCGACGGCGACCTCAAGAACGAGGACATCGAGGCATCTTTTGGTTTCGATACAGCTACAAAGACATACTCCGAGCTCATCGGCAACATCGAGCGTGATGCTAACTCCGCAAAGAAGTACTGGCACTTCGTTAAGGTCATGGGCCGTTCCGCTTCACACGTTGCTCTGGAGTGCGCACTTGAGACACAGCCGAACATCTGCCTCATCGGTGAGGAAGTTGCAACAAAGAAGATGTCTCTCGCACAGATCACAAACTACATCGCTGACTCCGTTGAGAAGAGAGCAGCTAACGGCAATAACTTCGGTGTTGCCATCATCCCTGAGGGTATCGTTGAGTTCGTTCCTGAGTTCTCCGCACTCATCGCTGAGATCAACGAGCTCCTCGCAGGCGCAAAGACAGAGGAGTTCAATGCACTCCCTTCATGGCAGGCAAAGTACGATTTCATCAAGGCAGGTCTTACACCTTCTGCTTTCGCAGTATTTGATCTCCTCCCTGTTGGAATCCAGCAGCAGCTCTTCCTCGAGCGTGATCCTCACGGCAATGTTCAGGTATCTCTCATCGAGTCCGAGAAGCTCTTCTCCGAGCTCGTTAAGAATGAGCTGGCCAAGAGAAAGGCAGCAGGCACATACAAGGGCAAGTTCTCACCTCTCCACCACTTCTTCGGTTATGAGGGTCGCTGCGCATTCCCTTCAAACTTCGATGCTGACTACTGCTACTCACTCGGATACAACGCATTCATGCTCATCAGCTACGGTTACACAGGTTATCTTTCAAAGGTATCCAACATCAGCAAGCCCGCTGAGGAGTGGATCGCAGGCGGCATGCCTATCACAAAGATGATGAACATCGAGCGTCGTAACGGTGCAGATAAGCCGGTTATCCGTAAGGCTCTCGTTGAGCTCGACGGCAAGCCTTTCAAGTTCTTCGAGGCTAACCGTGAGACATGGGCTGTTGAGACATGCTTCACATATCCCGGTGCTATCCAGTACTACGGACCTTCTTCAGTTTGTGACATCACAACAAAAACACTGGCACTTGAGAAGGGCTGAAATTAGGTCTTACTGATCAATAAAGATCAATAAAGATCATTAAACATAACGTCCGGCAATTATGCCGGGCGTTATTAATTTGAAACCTGTAACGGATAAACTTTATCACCTAACCAGTCAATGATACCGCCGAACTCCAACACATTCGTATACCCCTGTGCTGCCAGGTTCTCAGAAGCTATCTTGCTTCTTCTCCCGCTTCTGCAATAAACAAGGATTATCTGATCTTTATCAGGCAGCTGCGGTATCTCATCAGTGCCAATATCTTCATAAGGAATACATATTGCACCGGGAATATGCACTTCGTTGAATTCTTCTTCCGTACGGACATCAAGGAGAATATAATCATCTCTGTTCTCCATGATCTCCATCGCTTCCGACTGCGTTATCTGACGATAGCCGAGCTCATTCGTCGTCTCAGTTATCTCAACAGTCTGTTCTCCGCAAGCCGCTAACAACCCAACTATGCATATGAGCACAGCGGCAAGAGATTTGCGAAGGATCCTTAGTTTTTGTATTCGTGTCATAAGTCAAAAATAGCGGGTAACGCCTCAGGTTTTGAATGAACACCTCCATTTTACAATATATGCGAAACAAGAACAAACAAGTTCCAATTTTAGTTAATATTTTAACTAAAATGTGCTATAATGTCTCAAAGGAGGTAATCAGCCATGAACCAGCAATCAATAGCAGATAAGATAGTCTCCGTCTCTGAGTTTAGTCAGGGCAAGACGGGCAGGATATTCAGAGATATCAAAGATAACAAATGTGATTATCTCGTCATGAAGAACAATAACCCGATCGCAGTGATCATTCCGTTCGATGAATACATTTCATACAAGGAGAGAATGAAGGCAATCGTAAGCAATAACCGCATCGGCGTGGCGAAGGGGCTGTTTGATGTCCCTGATGATTTCGATGAATGGGATATTGGATTTGGAGAGGAATCAGATGAAGATCTTACTTGATACTCATGTCATTCTATGGTCACTGACCGACAGTAAAAAACTGACTAAGAAAGCACGTGAGATGATAAACGACCCTGACAATGATATATTCATCAGCATCATTTCGCCATGGGAGATACAAATCAAGCATGACAAGTATCCTGATAAGATGCCAATCGATTCTACTGACTTTCTCGATTATTGTTCAAAGGCAGGTTATAACAAGCTGTCTGTCAAGCCTTCGCATATTGCGGGATTGTCAGAACTCGGTCAAAGCATTCACGGGGATCCTTTTGACAGGATGCTGATCTGTCAAGCAAAAGCTGAAAACATGATCCTCATGACTAATGACAAAAACATCTCAAACTACAAAAAGAAGTTTATTCTTTACATCTGATCAGATTCAAATGGTATCCCAGTATCCGTTCAGAGTTGCAAGATAATCATCTATCGTCTGTGCACGTCTGATCTTAACAACGGACCCGTCTTCCCTGAGCAGCAATTCAGCAGACCAGAGACGACCATTATAGTTATAGCCCATTGCAAAACCGTGCGCACCCGTATCGTGTATTACAAGGATATCGCCGATATTGATCTCAGGGAGCTCACGGTCTATCGCAAACTTATCGTTATTCTCGCAGAGCGCACCTGTAATATCATAAACGTGATCACAGGGTGCATCCTCTTTCCCGAGAACCGTGATGTGATGATAAGCACCGTACATAGCAGGACGCATCAGGTTAGCTGCACAGGCATCACAACCGATGTACTCCTTATAGATATGCTTAACATGGGTAGCCTTTGTAACAAGATGACCGTAAGGCGCGAGCATAAATCTTCCGAGCTCCGTATAGATCGCAACATCACCCATTCCGGCAGGAACGAGGATCTCTTCGTAAGCCTTGCGTACGCCCTCACCGATAACTGCAATATCGTTAGGTGTCTGATCAGGTCTGTATGCTATTCCGACACCGCCTGAAAGATTTATGAAAGACAGTGTAACACCGGCCTCTTCCCTTATCTTGAGAGCGAGCTTAAACAGGATCGCAGCAAGAGCAGGATAGTAATCATTCGTAACCGTATTGCTTGCGAGGAAAGCGTGGATACCGAGTTCCTTAACGCCAAGCGAAGAAAGCCTCTTATATGCCTCGATTATCTGTTCCTCGGTCATGCCGTACTTTGCATCACCGGGCTTATCCATTACCTGAAAACCTTCGCCGCCGGCACCGAGCGTAAACAGTCCGCCGGGATTAAATCTGCAGCTCATTCTTGAAGGAAGCTTACCGCCAAGAGCTTTGAGACAGAAATCGATATGGGTTATATCGTCAAGATTGATCGTTCCGCCAAGGCTTGCGCACTTAATGAACTCTTCAGCGGGAGTATCGTTGGAAGAAAACATTATATCGTTTCCGGTAACACCGCATCTCTCTGCGAGTATAAGCTCAGCAAGCGAAGAACAGTCAAGTCCGCATCCTTCCTCATGTAAGATCTTCAGGATAGTTGGATTAGGTGTAGCCTTAACAGCAAAATACTCCTTATATCCCTTATTCCACGAGAATGCAGCCTTAAGTGCTCTTGCATTCTCTCTGATACCCTTCTCATCGTAGATGTGAAAAGGTGTCGGATTGTCTTTGATGATCTCTTCTGCCTGTGCTTTTGTGATAAATGGTCTCTTCATAAACTACCTCTTTATAACAAGATTCTGCTTCCAGCTGCTTTTGCTGCCAAAAGACATAAAATAAACTTCCGTTCCCTGAGGATAACGAGGATTTCCCCATGTACTGCAGTAATACTTCCCGTCGATCACTGCGTATTTGTGAAATCCCCTAAACTCATTCAGGAGTTCGTACCCGGTTATCTCACCTGTCGTCCATGTGAACTTGCCTTGCTTCAGTCTGGACATCAGTACGAGCGAACTGATAAACATAACCAGAATAAAAAGAGCACAAAGACCTGTTACAATACCGATACTTACCCGGATACCTGAAGATATCCTCGATGCACGGGACGAAAAAAACGCACCATACCATACCACACTGCAAATAATATAAACAACGGCAGAAGGAAAAACAGCACCTTTCCTGTAGGTGCTCCTGATATCGTTCAAAACGATGGCATCCATCTCTGTTGAACTCTTAAAACCCTCTTTTAAACCATCAGTGTAAATCATTGCAGAGATATTCTACCACAGCATCTGTCATTTCTGCAGTATTAACTGATATCTCTCCATTTTCTCCGTTTGCGATATCCGGAGTACGGTATCCTGCACTGATAACGTCCTTTACAGCATTCTCAATCATATCAGCCGCTTCAACCTCTCCCAGAGACCATCGGAGCATCATTGCGACGGAAAGGATAGTCGCAAGAGGATTCGCCTTTCCTGTTCCTGCTATATCAGGCGCGGAACCGTGTATCGGCTCAAACAGGCCGGGTGTTCCGGGCTTGCCGAGAGATGCTGACGGAAGCATTCCGATCGATCCGGTTATCATTCCCGCCTCATCCGAAAGTATATCGCCGAACATATTGCTCGTTACTATTACATCGAAAGACGAAGGGCGTCCAATGAGCTGCATTGAGCAATTATCAACATAGAGAAAATCAAGCGCAACCTCCGGGTACTCTGCCGATAAAGACATTGTTATCTCTCTCCAGAGACGTGATGTTCTGAGAACGTTTGCCTTATCAACGAGCGTCAGTTTCTTTCTTCTCCCCATCGCGAACTCGAAAGCCTGTCTCACTATCCTCGTGATCTCACCCTCCGAATACGCCTCGGTATCATAAGCAACTCTTCCCTTAACTGTTCCGTCAGCCATGACCTCAGTGCTGTCAAATGCACCATTCTCACCAAAGTAGATACCGCCTGTAAGTTCCCTTACGATCATGATATCTATGTCGCCCGAATTCTTAAGAGGAGATGCTGACGCAAGTTCCTTATACATGATCGCAGGTCTCAGATTAGCATAAAGACCAAGCCCTTTGCGGAGTGCAAGAAGAGCCTTCTCTGGACGTATCGACGGATCGACATTATCCCACTTAGGGCCGCCTACCGCACCGAGCAGGACCGCATCTGAAGACTGACATGTCTCGAGTGCTCCATATGCCAGCGGGATACCACAGCTATCTATCGCAGAGCCGCCCGCGAGCACATATGAGCGTTCTGTGGTAAAACCGGAAAGAGACTCGGCTTTATCGAGCACCTTAAGAGCTGAATCGACAATCTCGGGCCCGATCCCGTCCCCTCTGATAACAGCAATCTTATAATTCCGCTCACTCATAGACCAAGCTCCTTCTTTGTATATTCAACAAGGCCTCCGGCCTCTATGATCCTCGAAATGAATTCGGGAAATGCCTTAGCCTGATACGCCTCTCCCTTGGTGATGTTTGTGATGATACCTGTTTCGAAATCGGCTTCTATCACATCTCCCGCCTCTATCTTCCCTGATGCCTCGGGACACTCCATTATCGGCAGTCCCGTATTGATGCTGTTGCGGTAGAAAATGCGGGCAAAATCTGCTGCTATAACAAGAGAGATTCCGCTTGCCTTGATCGCTACAGGCGCATGCTCTCTTGATGAACCGCATCCGAAGTTCTTACCGGCTACCATAATGTCTCCGGCGCTCACACGGTTAACAAAACCGGGATCGATATCCTCCATGCAGTGCTGCTTCAGATGATCCGGATCAGCGGACGTCAGATGGCGCGCAGGGATGATGACATCAGTATCAACATTATCACCGTATTTGAATACATTACCCTTAACCTTCATGTCACACCTCCCCCAGTTCATCAGGCGTGCCTACGCGTCCCAGCACGGCGGAAGCACATGCCACGGGGACTCCCGCAAGGATAACCTCCGAGCCGACATCTCCCATCCTTCCGACAAAGTTGCGGTTGGTGGTCGAAACACATCTCTCACCCTTTGCAAGAACACCCATATGGCCTCCAAGACACGGGCCGCAAGTCGGTGTTGATATAACACAGCCGGCATCATCAAAAATGGCAAGCAGTCCTTCATCAAGAGCGGTTCTGTAAACCTTCTGCGACCCCGGAATGATGATGCATCTCACATCGGGATGGACATGCCGTCCCTTAAGGACTTCTGCCGCCTTACGTATATCATCGATCCTTCCGTTCGTGCACGAACCTACTACGACCTGATCTATCTTCATGTCCTTTACGGAAGATGCATCGCGCGTATTGGAAGGCAGATGAGGAAGAGCGACAGTGAACGGAACTTCAGAAAGATCTATCTCTATCGTCTGAGAATACTCAGCATCGTCATCAGCTTCAAAAGCAGTATAATCATCAGCCTGATAACGCTCCGGGTTAGTACGGGAAATATAATCATACGTTATCTCATCGACCGGGAACAGACCGTTCTTAGCGCCGCATTCAATAGCCATATTGCATATCGTGAGCCTGTCGCACATCGTGAGATCCTTCACTCCGTCTCCTGTAAACTCAAGAGACTTGTAAAGCGCCCCGTCAACTCCGATCATTCCGATGAGATGAAGGATGATATCCTTTCCCGTGATATCCTTTCCCTTCTTACCTTTGAGAACAACCTTTATAGCTTCGGGAACCTTGAACCATGTCTTTCCTCTCGCCATGGCACAGGCAAGATCAGTTGAACCAACGCCTGTTGAGAAAGCGCCTGCTGCGCCATAAGTACATGTATGCGAATCAGCACCGATAACAAGGTCTCCGGGGAACACGATACCGTTATCGGGTAAGATAACGTGCTCTATTCCCATCTCAGGTCTTCCCAGCTCATAGTAATGACTGATGTCCTGTTCCCTGGCAAAGCAGCGCATGCACCTGGCAAGCTCTGCAGATTTTATATCCTTGTTTGGTGTGAAATGATCCTGTATAAGGCAGATCTTTGTCTTGTCAAACACTTTGCCGGTTCCGACATCGCCAAATACCTTCACCGCGGGAGGAAGCGTGACATCGTTACCGAGAACCACATCGAGTGATGCTTCTATCAGATCTCCGGCTGCAACAGAATCAAGTCCCGTATGAGCCGCAAGTATCTTCTGTGTGATCGTCATTCCCATGGCAGACACCTCCGGTCGGCTGATATACTGTCATTATATTCGTTATGGGATGCAATAACAAACTTAGTTAATGCATTTTTATTTGCCATTTATGATAAATCAGCCCAGTTCCTCGCCAAGTTCAAAGAACTCGTCGTAGTAGTCCTTAAGCTTCGCCGCGTTATCGCCATACTCCTTGTATTCGTCCTCGCCTGCACCTTCGGTAAACATTTTCTCAAGTTCTGACTGTCTGTTCTCAAGTTCAGATATGAGGTCCTCAAGCTCGCGCATCCTTGCACGTTTCCTGGCCTGTTCCTTGCGCGCTTTTGCCGGGTTCACTCCGCCATTGTCACGCGGTGCATTAACAGTTTTATCTTCAACGACGACCGGATCTTCCTTTTTCTCATAGTCACGCAGATAGTATTCATACTTATCGTAAACAGCCGCTTTGCCGTTCTTGAAACCGAGTATCCTGTCAGCACATTTCTCGATAAAATATCTGTCATGGCTTACGCACACGATCGCTCCGTCGTAGAATGTGAGCGAATCCTCGAGTATCTCTCTCGAATTGATGTCGAGGTGATTCGTAGGCTCATCAAGGATAAGCAGATCAGGATTCTCATTCAGGAGCTTGCAAAGGTAAAGACGCGACCTCTCACCGCCTGACAGAACCTTTATCTGCTTAAAGACATCGTCTCCCCTGAAACCGAATCGCGCGAGCAGGCTCCTTGCCTCAGTCACGGTCAGATCACTGTCAGACACAAGCTCATCGAAAAGGTTCATCTCCTCATCATCAAACGGGACAAACTGACCCATGATCCCGCATTTGAGACCGGACGATAAAAGAATCGTCCCCGACGTACCGTAATCATCACCCGTGAGCATGTGAAGCAATGTCGTTTTTCCGCAGCCGTTCGGGCCGCAGAAGAAGACCTTTTCATCGGCCTTCAATTCAAAGGAAACGTTAGTAAACAGAGGGGTATCACTATCGTCAAACTGCTTGCACACTTCTTCGCACTTAAGTATGAGTCTGTCAGATCTTCCCGTACGTTCTGCAGGCACCGCTTTGAAGTTCATTTTGGCGAACTCGGACGGACGCTGGCTGCGTTTCTCATCCAGTATCGCCTCCAGCTTGTCCACCATCTTCTCACGCTGATGGTAACCGCTTATGTTGCGGTGCGAGAGCATCGTCTGCTTGACCTCCAGCTGATGATCATATTCTTCTTCAAGGTTCGCGATCTCTGCTTCAAGGTTCTTGAGCGACGCTTCTTTCTGTTTCTTGTACGATGTGTAGTTGCCGCGGTACTGTGTTATCCTGCCGCCGTTGAGTTCGATCACTCTGTTTGCAACCGAATCGATAAAATGTCTGTCGTGTGTAATGACAAAGACTGCACCGCCATAAGACTTAAGAAAACTCTCGAGCCAGATAACCGCTTCAAAATCGAGATGGTTCGTCGGCTCATCAAGCAGGATAACATCGGGATGCTCGACTATGAGACGCGCAAGACAAACGCGCATCTTCTCGCCTCCCGAGAGCGACATAAGATCAGTCCTTGAACTTATCCCCGATAATCCCAGACCGCCTAAAGCATCATTTAATCTGTGCTCATAATCATAGCCGCCCATCGCTTCATACTCAGCGATCAGGTCAGCATATGATGCCATCAGTTCGTGACGTTCCGGATCATCAGCCGCAGCTATCTCCGCCTCCATCGCGGCTATGTCGGCCTCAAGTTCCAGCATTGCAGCAGGCTTGAGCGATGATGACGAAAGATCCTGTTCCTCCATGTTCTGAGACAGGAATCCCGCGATAGTATTTCCGTGGAAGATCACCTTACCCGACGACGGTTCATATTTCCCGCTGATTATCTTAAACAGCGTGGATTTCCCTGAACCGTTGTCTCCGACAAAGGCAATGCGGTCTCCTTCTTCAACACGGAAAGAGATGCCGTTCAGGACATCTCTCTCTCCGAAGTTCATACTGATGTTGTCAATTGTTATCAGCGGCACTTACTAATCTCACTTTCCGGATGATGCTTTCCCGACTTCTGCACCCGCATCCGTGAGGCCTACAATGGAAGATACCGTAGGCGACAGCAGCACTGCCAGCAGGTAACTTGCTAATAATGTCGGCAAAAGAAGCTTAGCCCAGGTTCCGAGCCACATAACAGCAAAAGGCGGAACTGTCTGCAATATATCCGCAGGCATCTTCATTCTGGCCATCACGACACCAAAAAGGCTCAGGAACAAACTGATGATAATAGTATTGCCAACAGCCATAGGTATCGAATTAAGAAGTGTAAACTTCATAGCCGGCGGTTTTGCGCCTGCCCTTGCGGCCAGTCCTGCGCCGAGCTTTCCGAGCGGTATGAGCTTATATACTATCAATCCCATGATCAGCGACATAACCGTATTTGATATATACATCATCGGAACAGGTGTACTCTTCACCATATCGGGATTGAACTTGATAACAAGGAACGAAGACAGAAGACCCATCGCAAGAGACATTATCATCGACATAATGAATCCCATCCTGATGTTCTTTTTCTTCATGTCCTTAACGTGTCTTTCAACCTTTGGTTCTGCGCAGTTGATAAGGATCCTGATATCAGATCTCGGGAACGCACAGCAAGGATGAATGTAACCTGTCTCCCTGTCGTATGCACGTCTCTTCTCTGTTGCTTCAGGCAGATAAACGTCGCCTGATGCGAGTTTCGATCTGCAGAAACCGCACTCACCGCTCCTGCACTTTGACGGTGCCTTTATTCCTGCGCGCTCAAGCGCAACGAGAATGGACTCGTCTGCCCTTGCAGGAACTGTTCTTGTCTGTCCGTCATTTGTGACAACGGTAAGATCAAATAGCTTATCCTTAAACTCATTAACGAAGGCTTCATCCTTCTTCCCGAGCTTGTACTCGCCATAAGCATCAAGTCTTACCAGGCGCTTCGCCAGACCAAGTTTTGCTGTCTCACCGAGGATGTAATCATACATTGCCGCAGATCCGCAGACAAATACAGAAAAGATAAGAGTACCATATCTTGCGATCAGATCCGAAGTGATAAAACCGTGTTCATATCCTGATTTCTCTTCATCTGACAGGACATAAATAACCCTGACCCTGTCGCAGCTCTCACATATCTTATCGAGCTCATCCTTGAAGATGATATCAGCCTCTGTTCTGCTTCCGTAAAGGAGCGTCAGATCGAAGTCCTCTGTTCCGTCCGCGATTGCAGAAGCAAACGACATAAACGGTGCGATCCCGCTGCCGCCTGCTATACCCACAACACTTTTAACATCTCTTATCGGCTCATAATAGAAGAATCCTGAAGGAGCCGAGATATCGATCTTTGTACCTACTGCAAAATTGCTGTTTATATATTCAGACGCAAAACCGTCCTTCATTGACTTGACCACGATCCTGTAAATGCCGTTCAGAGCTTCAGAAGGAGATGAACAGAGCGAATAAGGTCTTGTCAGGACTGAATCGCCTATCTTAAGACTGAGACTTATATACTGGCCTGCCCTGAAATACGCAAGTCTGTCCGTTCCCTTCTCCTTATCAGGTGCCAGCGTATAGCACTTTGCATCCTTAAGTTCTTTGATCTCAGTTACAACGACATGCTGGACCTTAGGATGAAGCTGTGCAGCAACAATATTTGCATTAAACTCATATTCCGGAAGCTTATCGCTTGCCTTCTCGATTACCGCACGGCGTTTGGGAATAAGGTTCTTAAAATCCTCAACAGAACCGGTGCTCAGATATTCTTTGTTATCCATCAGTTGCCACCTCCCATTACATATCCTAAGATCGGGAATCCGGTCCTGTTGCCTGAAGTGTATGTCGGGAAGTATCCGGACAACGAATTAGCATGTCCTCCCACAAAGAACAGACCGGGAACAGTCGGCTCTGTGCCGTTCGAAATAGTCCTCGACGACATTCCGTCCCACGTATCCGAAAGGTATCCGTAGATCGTTCCCTGCGGCGTATACATATATCTCGCAAACGTAACGGGGCTTGCGATCTCAATCTCCTCAATGTGATCCCTGATCCTGATCCCCAGCACTTTCTCGAAACGGTCGATCATATCATTCGCGACCTTACGCTTCGTCTCAACATAATTCTTCTCCGTGACATCCGCCCACGCATCTTCTGTATAAGACAGCGTAAGCACTATCTCCGTCGTTCCTTCGGGAGAGCATTCGGGAACTGCCATGTTAAGACAGCATACATCAAGCAAAGGAATATCATCAATGATATATTCGCATTCGTCATAGAGCTTTCTTGTATCCAGAGAATTGGTGATGAAGATAGTATAGTCCTTAATGCCCAGCTCCTCAGGGGACGCATCAAGTCCGAGATATACCGAGAACGCTCTGAATCCGTAATGTCTCGCATTCGCTTTTTTGAGTTCGAACTTCGGGACAAGATCCTTATTGTCGATGAGCTTGGAATAAACTACTTCAGGGAAAGCGGAAGACGCAATTGCCGTCGCTTCGAACACTCTTCCGTCAGCAACCTTAACGCCGCTTACCGCACCCTTCTTTGTAAGTATTCCCGTGACTTCCGTATCATAAAGGAATCTGCATCCGAGCTCTGCCGCTCTCTCAGCAATAGCTAATGACAGCTGATGTGATCTGAGTCTCGGAACATACGCACCGTCAAGGAAATATCCGCTGAGCATCATGATATATCTGCTGGCATCAACTCTCTCGATATCAACGCCCTGATAAGGCCAGTATGCTGCAAGGATGTCGATGAGCTTCTGACTCATTCCGATAGAGCGGAAGAACTCTCCTGAAGACATTGCCATTATCTTCATGAAATTCTTATGGTCGCGCTCCATAACAGCGGGATCAGGATTGCCTCGTGAATTGCCAAAATAATTAAGACCGTTCTCCATATCCTTACAAGCCATAAAGAACTTCTCCATGGCCTCGTGGTCTCCGGGGCATTCCCTGTCAATAAACTCCATTACCTTCTCCCTGCCGTGAGGAACGGTAACATCAAGAGTTGTCTTTCCATTCTCGTTGACGATGTACCTGTAAGAATCCCTTGTCTGGACCATATCGGTCTTTATCCCAAGCTCATCGAAAATGCGCTTGAGTTCATTGCCTTCTCCAAAAGAAGGAACTTCATGAAGTGAAGCTTCAAACTCAAATCTTCCTCTTACAAAGCTGCTCGCCGCACCGCCGGGCATATTGTGCCGCTCGATAACAAGTGTCTTAAGTCCCATTCGCGAAGCTCTGCAGGCGGCCATCAGACCGGAATTACCCGCACCGATCACGATAAGATCGTATTTCTCAGCCAAAGAAAACACCCCCCAATCAACATACTCAAGTTAAATTATAAAAATCTTAAAGGGGGTTGTAAATACAGAATGCGACTTACTTTTTATTCCTGAAAAGGAACCATCCGGCCTGCAGTATGGCAACAAGCAGAGATACTGCAAAGACCACCATCCATACAAAGATCAATGTGATCGTCTTCTGTGCCGAAACCTCCCAGAACGGAAGTTCAAACTGACCCACAAACGCACTCATCTCTCCCGGAGGAAGCATATGCTTTATCACGTTCTTTATTGAGTATCTGTCTGTCATGCTGACCAGATAGAAATCAGGATCCGATATATCATATCCGGGAATGGAATTGCGGACATCAAGTATTGAAGCACCCTTTACCTGTTCAGGCATCATCGCCTCATAGCAGAGAACTGCCGGAGCGAAACCTTCTCCGATCTTACTGCAGTATTCTTCAAGGCAGTCAAAATACACATATGCCCTGAATGAAAGATCGTCATGTTCCTTAACGACACCAATGACCGTAAAATCCTTGTCCCAGAGATTGATCTTCTCACCCAGGACATCGTATGAACTGAAGAACTTCCACGCCAGCGCTTCATTGAGTACGATCTGATACCTGTCAACAGGCTGAACAGGAAGAAAACCGCCGGCCATAAACTCCATCGGATGAAAAGCTCTCCAGTTGCCGCTCACTGCATAGACATCTGCATCACAGCTGATCTCAGATCCCTGGTGCTTACAGTTCATAGGAGCGTTTACAAAAGAGCAGTAGCATTCCGCCCATCCCTCAGGCTCTTCGATCCTGTCAGCTGAACTGCGTCTTACACCGTTTGCATTATCAACTGTTCCCTGGAGGGATTTGCGGATATTATAGACATCTGTTCTGGACAAAGACTGACCATACTCTATATATCCTGCGGGAGCATCTTCTCCGCCGTTTCTTCCGCCTCTCGCATAGACAGCAATATGACGATATGACGTATCACTTCCCTGACTCCATACTGAGGCCGAATTACGTTCTGTTCTTGACCTTACAAGGCTGACTGAACATATCACGCTTACAGCCACCATAATGAGGCTTACGGCAAGCAGGACCACAGGAACGGATGTGGCAAACGCAACGACACGTTTCTTTATCTTTTCCATATCAGTTACCCGTATAATCCTCAAGTCTTACTCTCTGACCGTCTTCAAGAGCTTCCTCACTCCTGATGACAAACATGCCGTCATCAAGACCATTGCCTGAGATGGCAGATAATGAACCATCCGTAGCTTCAACCGTTACATCGATCCTCTTGACGCTGTACCTGTTTCCAAAAGGTGACCTCTCTTCAACGATCAAATATACGAACTTACCTGCGTTGTCTTCATTGACCGCACTTGAAGGAATGACATGGTCGTAATCATTATTAGATCTGTTTGCAACAACGGTAATAGATTCACCGGGAAGGATATAATCAGCCTCCAGAGAACACTTTACCATCCTGCTCTCTCTCGGTGACTCAGGATCAGGTTTGATCGAGATGATCTTACACGATTCAAGCCAGTAATTATCAGACGGGAGTTCCATTCCGGTCGTAAGGCCTGTTATTGAAGCCGCCGGGAATTTGAATGTAACTGTATATGCCGTATCTTCAGGGATTATCACGAGCATGACCTTGTCTTTTGTAAGCTCGTCACCGTCTCCTACAGCAACGGCGTAAACAGAGCCTGAAGCGGGTGCAACAACCTCGTTCATCGCATAATTAGCTTCTTTTTCTGCGATCTGATCCTGAAGCTTTGCTATCTGCGCCGCACGGTCAGATGAAGCATCCCTTGCCCTGTCAGCAGCAATCCCGTCGTTAGTCTGCGCATCCCTCAGCGCCTGTCTTGCAGAGTTAAGTCCTGCCTGCGCCGATTCTACGGTTGAGTTTGCAGACGAAACAGAAGGAAGCTGTTCCGCTTCTGTGATCGCAGCCTGTGCTGCTTCTATAGCCGCATTGCAGTCTGCAAGCTCTGATGACAGATCACCAAGTCTTGACTGTGCTGATCCGAGCTGTGACTGAAGTTCTGATATCTGTGTCTCCCTCTGTGCTATCTCAGCACGGAGCTCACCGATCCTTACTGTAGAAGGATTAGGTGCAGGCGGAGTAACGGGATCTCCTCCCTCTCCTTCGTCCTGATCGTCACATGTATCATCCGGCAAACCCGGAACAGTTGTAGGCGTAGGTGTCGGAATACCGAGATTTATAAGTGTATCTATCTGCGACTGTCTCGTATTGATCTCGCTCTGAAGAGTATCGATCTGGCTGTTTATGTTCTCTATAGTATTTGAAGCGGACTCAACTTCCGCACCGAGAGATACAGTACGGGGTCTGTTCTGATTGATGATATTATTTGCAGCATTGATCGTATCAGTCTTATTGCGTGCCGCAGATAACTCTGCACGTGCTTCATCCAAAGATACCTGCGCAGAAGTTACGCCTGATCTGAGTGAAGAATAATCCGTGGAAGAAGGCGTTCTCTGAGCATAATTCTCTTCTCTCTGGAGCGAGGTCAGCTGCGTGCGAAGCTCGTCAAGATCGCTCTGATCAGTAACCGGATCAAGAGTCATCAGAACATCGCCCTCTTCTACGTAATCGTAGTCAGTCACAATGACCTGATCTATAGTCCTTCCCTCAATACCCTTAACACGGTAGCTCGTTACAGGCTCAACCGGAGCTGTCGAGTTGTTCGTATAGGACAGATTCCCGCGTCCTGCTCTCTTTCCGATTACCTTGGGTATCATCAGGTTCATTATCGTGTTCGAGAAGAACGTCAGGACCAGAAGCCCCGCCACAAAGAATAATATGGCCTTTGTTACCCACTTGCGATTCTTTACCTTGTCACTCATCTTTATATCTCCCTGTTACTTTATTCCCGATCTCGAAATGCCTTCCACAAGATAATCCTCACCCCTTAAGAATATCAGAAGCGGAGGGATCATATACAGCGCACATGCTGCGAAAGCCATTCCTATCTCATCCATATTTACCTGCGCAAGGAATACCGACAGCGGCCTCATCTCCTCATCAGAAAGCAGGATAAGGGGCTGCTCGACCATATTCCAGTAATCGATAAACAAAAGAATTGCCATCGCAAAAATGGCGTTCCTGCAGTTGGGCAGGACTATCTTCGTAAATATCTGCCACTCACCCGCTCCGTCGATCTTAGCGGCTTCGATGTATGCCGACGGGATCTGGCGCATGTATTTCGTGAGGAGGTATATGGCAAATGTCGAGAAGATACCAGGCAGTATTACCGCCCAAGGTGTGTTCAGTATGCCGATCTTGTCGCTCATGAGATAGTTAGGCACGAGCGTGACCTGGAAAGGCATCAGCATGAGTATGATGTAAGAGAAGAACAGAACTTCCCTTCTCTTTCGTCTGTACCTTGCGAAGCTGTACGATGCGAGGCATGCAACAACGAGCTGACCTGCAACGATCGGCACTGTCAGCAGTATGGAGTTCCAGTACTTGAACAGATAAGCAGGGGTCATGAAAAGCAGACTCTTGTACTGATCAACGCTGACCTGCTGAGGTATGAGCTGGAGCTGCGGTCTTCTCGCGAGGAACTCAGCAGATCCCTGATTTCCGCCGGGAAGGCTCTGAAAGATGATCCCGTAGTTTGCAGAGATCTCGTTCGACGACATAAATGAGTTGAGGAATGTCAGTACGATAGGGATCAGCGCAAGTGCTGCGGCAACTGAGATCGCGATCACGCCGAGAACAGTAAAAACACGTCTTTTGGCCTCGCGGCGCCTGAGCTGCTTTGCACTGCGTGATCTTGCAGCCGAAACAAACTTTATCCTCTCATCAGGAGAAAGTGATGAGAAATATGACTCAGCCTCGGGAGTCACCTTGTAAACGTTACGTCTCGCTTTCGTTGCGGCAAGCCTTCTCTGGCGGCGGATATTCTCGTCCATGTTATTCCTCCGTCCCCGAGTCGAGCTTTGATTCCGCAAAGAAAAGAATGCCGACTATGATTATCATTACCACGCACATAACTACAGCCCCCGTAGAGAGCTGCGAATAATCGAGATGCGTGAACTTATTGTTCATAAAATGCTGTAATGTATAGAGCTTCTCATAAGGGTAATCACCTGTAAGGAGATACTGCTCGCGGAAGATCTTAAACGAATTGATAAGTGACATGATAGCCACAAAAAAGACGGTCGGTCCGAGATAGTAAAGTCTTATGGAGAAGAATCTCCTGACAGCCCCCGCACCGTCCATTACAGACGATTCGATAACATCCTGAGGGATATTATTAAGAGCGGAAAGGAACAGTATTATATTCAGTCCGAGGTTCTTCCACAGGAAAAGAAATATAATGATCAGCTGACCTGAACTGTCCTTAAACCAGTCAGTTCTTTCCATACCGAACCATTCCATCAGCCAGCCGTTAAGAATACCGTTGTAGCTGAAGAATACCTGCCACATGAGGACTATTGAAGCTACGGGGACCATCATCGGAGTCAGAAGAAGACTTCTGAATACACTTCTTGCAGGAAGCTTTGCATTGAGCATCAGCGCCAGAACAAGTGACAGAAGGACTCCGAGAGGGACCGCAATAGCAGAGATTATCAGAGTATTCTTAGACGCAAGTATAAATGCGTCGTTCCCTACAACTTTGGTGTAATTCTCAAAACCGACAAAGCTCGTATTTGTTGCCGACTTCTGGAAAGACATCTTTACCAGAAGCGCAAACGGCACGAAGAAAAACAGCAAAACACCGGCAAGGGACGGAAGAAGGAATCCGGTTGAGACTCCCCATTCCTTAACCCTGCGGCCTATGTGATCCAGCTTCTTTTTCCTCCGCTCAGAAGCAGTCAGTTCTGTCCTTTTTACGTTTTCCATCAACACTAGTATAGACAACAGTTGTGTCAAAGTTGTCACAAATCAAAAAGATTATCCGTAATTTTCTTCCGCATATACAGTAATACGCGACAGAAGCGAATTTGTGACATCTTCAGCAGGCTTGTTCTGCAGATAATAAGAATCGAGTTCTTCATTTATCATGCTCCAAAGTCCCCAGTCATACACCTGAACATGATCCGCTTCTTCAATAGCGCTGAGAAGAGCCTCATCAAGGCCTTCGGACAAAGGAATAAAATCATCAGGTCCGCAGTCTCTTATCAGTACGTTACTGTAGATAACCTTCTTATCATCCGGGATATCATCAGGATTCGAAACATATTCCAGATACTCATGGAGCATCTCATCATTGACCGGGAAACAGTTTACATAAAGAGCTCTCTCTTCACACTTTTTTGAAAGAAGCTGAGCTATAAAGTCGCAGCAAGCCTGGGGATACTCAGTTGTTGAGGACATAGCCAGAAGCCCTACAGGGTTAACGACATGGATCGAACCGCCGGCTGAAGGATAACCAGTAAAGATCGGAGTCCCCGAGAACTCTTTCGACATACCGTCATAAAGCTCCGCACTTGATATAGGCGATGAATAAAAAGATGCTTCACCTCTTCCCACCTCGGCTGCATCAGGAAACTGATATTCCGAAGAATCTGTAATAGGCTGAAGCCCTTCACTGACAGCTATACTGACAGCACTGCCTACCGTCTCCTGATTCAGTAACCCGCTCCTGTACAGCCCCTTAAGGTCCATACACAGGAAATCGAAAAGGAGATCGTTCGAATAGCTGCTGCCAAATCTCCGCTGGACTCCGCCTGAAGCAATAAGTTCAGCCAAGCTGACATCGCTGCCGTAAGACTCATCATTTGTCCAGAACCCGTTTAATCTGTATCCGGTAAACACCTGATATATCTCTCCGTTATCACCGGTCATAAGATCGTAGATATTAGGGGTAACAGTATTCATGTCAACACCCGCAGTATCAAGATATTCTCTCATATCAGCAGCGATCCCTATCTCGCCAAGGTAAAGATAATCAAAGAAATCGCCATAGAAGATATCAGGAGCATTGCCATTCATGTACTGAGCCATAAGCTGGAGTTTCGTTGTTTTCATATCAACAGGTGTATTAAGACCATACTTCCCGACAAGATCATCAAGCTCAACATAAAACTCTTCCTGCGACATATTATATTCGTAAACAGCCGCGTTCAGTATTGCATCAGATGACACCCCGGGACCGGATACTACGATATGAGTCCTGTTAGCGACGTCATAATCATCATTCTTTGATACGAGCACAATATCAGTCCTTTTGATATCGTTATTACAACAGGCATTAAAGAAATGAGTCTTATCAAGAGCCTGAAGTCCCCGTTCATCATATTCGCCTGTCACGGGAGGCATCAGCAGGATATTCTTGGTAAGCGCAAGCGACTGAACTGTACCGTTTTCAGCATCAACCTCGATCATCTTTCCTTTGCTTTCAAAGCAGCTGCCGGAGTATCCGGTACGATAATCACTGTATTCCATCGGGATCTCATTTGCAGTCATCTGTTCTGATACCGTATCTGTTGCGGGATCAATTTTATAAAGCCCATACGGAAAATCATTTGAACTTCCGCGGAAATAGATGTTTCCGTTCTGTTCAAATATCTGTCCGTCAGGACAATACCAGTCTATCACCATCTCATCAGTAATCTCACAGTCTGAATTATATAAACGAAGGGATGTCACAGATTCAAACCCTCCAATAACAAGAACAGCGAAGCCATCATTTGTCTTACACATCACCCTGTCAAGAATCAAATCGTTAGCCGAATCAGCCTTCCTGACGACATTGCCATCATAATCATATATGACATAATCAGAACTTGCTCCTGTGCCAATAAAGTGTTCACTGTCCAGTTCCATAAACATTCTCGGATAATACGGTCTGGCGGTATCATATTCCACATCAAAAGTATCGATCATTTCGCCGTCAAAACTATAGACATATCCGGTATACTTCTCATGGCTTTCGTTCTCACCGTTATCCTCTATATTTCCTGCAATAATGCATACATTATCACCTTTCATAAACGGAAATATCCATGCTGTATCACGTGGGATCGTAACCATACACGATGTATAGCATGCTGTCTCCCAGTCCGGATTGCCGCATGGTACAGTCATATAATCAGACAGATCAGTCTCAGAAACATTTGTGTCTTCATCATTGCACGCTGCAACCTGCAGAGACAATGTCACTGCCAGAATGAATGCCATTACCTTTTTGCTCATGTCATTTCCTCTCATCCAAAACTATCTGCACCCTGCTGTTGATTACCTGAATGCAGTCATCAAGTGATTTATTGCCTTCAAAATATGGTTCTATCTCTTCATCCACGATCTGTAATATCTGAGAATCTGATAATACGAGGTGAGACAGTCCCTCACATATTGACCTGTATCTGTCTATATCATCCTGATCTGCCTTAATGCATGGCAGCCCCATCCCGCTGAGTGATGCAGCGGAACTGCCGGGATATTGTGATGCATATCTGTCGCAGACTGCATTATAGTTATCGACCTGTACTGAACAGTACTCATCAAACGAGTCCTTGCGAATAAGGTTCATTCCATCGATATTCTTGGCTATCGCCCCGTTCATCATCGTCTTCTGCCCTTCTGCTGAAAGAAGGAAACTCAGGAAACTGTAACAGCCTTCAACACTTCTGCAGCTTTGCGTTATGGCAGCAGTTGTACTAAGGATCGCACCGGGTCCGCGTTCCTCAACACCCGGTATACCAAGAACCTTAACATCTGCAGGATCCCATCCGGCATAAGAAATGTAGTTGAGATAGTAACTGATACTAAATGAGTAAACATAGTTGGCAATCCTGCTGATCTCCATATCGTTCGATCTTTGCAGGTCATTAGCTGCATATTCGGCAAGCTCTCTGAACTCATCTTTATCAAAGTTAACATTACCGTCAACAATGAGGCTTTCCATGACATCGCCAAGAACATTGTCCATAAACGATGTTCTGAAGTGTGCATCTTCCCACACGCCTGTCATTATGACATCTCTGCCGTTCATGTCTTCACGGACGAACTGTCTGTATTCTTCATAGGTAAATCCCTTCTGACCGTCCCTGATACTGCTGCTCGTTGTCATTATCAGATTCATGGAAAAGGACAGCGGTATCTGATAGAGCTTTCCGTCAGTCTCTGCCACCCTGAAAACGTTATCAAAATACTCATCCCTGTTTATTCCGTCAGATCCGTCCAGATACGCATTAAGATCTATCAGACAATCATCATTATTAAACTCCAGATGATCTCCTCCATTAAAGAGGATGTCCGGCCCGTCGCCGGCTTTCAGATCGACTGACAGTTTATTGCCAAGAGCCGTATCCGCATCACTGAAATTACCAATTATCTCTTCTATGTCATTGCCGCCGGCATCAGGATAGAAATTATACCTGAAATACCTGTCATCGATCGTCATAAAATAATCATTCTGAGAACTGTTAAACCTTGCGACACACTCATCAAACCCGGCGAAAAAGTCTTCGCTGAGAGATGCTGCCTTCAGGACAGTCTTCCCCGCATGTGGATTCTTATTTGATTTGACAAGAGTATATATCTGCTTAACCGCAACATCGTTGTTATACATCCCTCTTGCAGAGCAGAGGGTTATTCTGTCGTCAGTTACATCATATATCTCAAGGAACTGGTCAAACATCGGGATATCACAGTTAAGTGTAGTTAAGTACTTTGTATATTCCTTTGCAGATGTATCGATCTTATATATATTCGAAGTATCAATGGCAAATAATCCTGAAGAAGTGTACTTGAACCTTGAATATCTTAACGGCTTCAACCAGCTGAACTCTGATGTAACATCTGCTGCGCTGCCACCTGCAATATCAAGTTCATAACAGGCAAAGTTATCGGGATCAAGACTGAGGAGTATGTATCTGCCGTCTTCCGTTCTCAGAACATGGCTTACCTGTGTGAAATCAACTGTCGGGAAGAAATCATTCATATTGAACTCAGAAATCATCTCTTCTCCCTGATACACTTCAATAATGCATGTATTGACGGCGGTACCGTTCAGAAAAAAACTTAAATAACTGTCAAACCTGTATCCGTCTATCAGATCACTGTGCAGATACGTTCTCCAGTTTGACGAATAATCAGTATCATCGACATACTCTATTATCCCTGTATCAAAGTTTGCAACCATGTTTCCGTTGTAGTTTCTTACACGGATCTCATCACCGACTATCATCGCATAGTAGAAATGTCCGCCTGTTGCTGCGGCTTCATCGGTGACATTACCGTTCTCGTCATAAAGGACCACTTTCGCGAATGGGGAGTCATCAACTGTATCCTCAATTGAATAAGCATACTTACCCTGGAACTCTCCAAGATACTGGGCAACTCTGTAATCACTCTTCCCTTCGGCATATTCCTTTCCGATCTCAGTAAGTGTCGTGTTGTACCAGAGAGTATCCTCCGATATCACTTCAGGTACAAACTCTTCATTTTCTTTACTGCACCCTGCCATAACGGAAATCGTCATACAGACTGCAAGCACTGCAGCTACACTTTTTTTCATCTATAAACCTCCAAATATTCAGAACCGTGCGGTAAACTTGCCGTTCTCGAAACTCAGTTCAAGCTTACGCCCTATCATCGACAGATTATTGTCAGCGATCGACAGGCCAAGTCCGGTTCCCTCTTTCTCTCCTCTCGAGTTCTTTCCCTTAACAAATGGCTCTTTGAGCTTGTTCACATCCTCTATCACTGAATCCGTATAGTTTGTTATCGTAACCTTTCCCTTATTCATACTTACCGTTGTCTCTGTTACTGGTGTGGAATACCTTGCACAGTTTGTCAGAAGATTAAGAAGTGCCTGTTTCAGCAGCGCTCTGTCAGTATTGATAACCGTCTCCGGCATCGGGTCAACACGCAGGATGACTCTTCTGTCATCAAATAACGGCTTAACCTCATTGCATGTCTCCTCGATAAGATCTTTGAGATCAACACTTTCTTTGGCTGCCGGATCCTTCTTTACTTCCTCACTCTTTGAGAACTGAAGTATCTCTTCGATCATCTTATTCATGATGTTAACGTTCTCGATTATCTTCTTCGAGTAATACTCACGTTTCTCATTGTTGAGATTGCGTTCAAGATTCTCTGAGTATGCTGATATTGCAGCAAGCGGAGTCTTAAGATCATGAGCCATGGCATTAGTTGTCTTGCGTCTGTATTCGACCATATCATAGATCGATCTCTCTTTTGTATATCTCATATATGCCATACCGAAAGCCAGAACAATAGAGATCACAACTGCTGCAACATAGGATACGATTATCTCAGTCATGTGAGACTGTGCGTACTCAGGAGGTTGGTACTTGGAGGAAATCAGGACTGTGTTGTAGTTTGCCGCATTATCATTTCGCGATATCTCCTTCGCGACCGCATTGAGATCAAGGCTCTTCACAGTCTCCAGATTAAAATTCTCCGATATCCCCACATCACCCATTCGGATTATGTACTTAAGATCCAAAGGATTATCTTCATCCTGCTTGCGGAGCACAAACGTGCGTTCCGACGCTGAGTCCATCTCATAAAAATCAATAAGTTCAGTCGTATTATCGTCACTTTTTATTTCCATGACCTTGAGATGAACAGGAATGAACTCGTTATAAGTATTGCTCACATACATCCAGCTCATTCCGATACGAACCTCTACATCACCTTCTATATCAACATCGTAGTACATCATCTCGCTGTAATCATCAAAATCCTTGAGAAGAGATATATCCTTTATCTGATATACACTAACCCTTGTTCCCGAAGGAAATAACGCGAAAGCATTATCCGATGATCGCGCTGCCTCTTTACCGTTTACATACAGCTTGGAAGCAACGTGATAATCATTGTAGAACTGCGCAAGAATGTAGTTCATTTCCGCATTGAACTCAGCTTCCTTTACAAAGCCGTATCTGTACTTGATCATCTCATCAATGTTTCTGGATAATAATTCACTTGCAGACTTGAACTCAGCAGTCTTCTCTTCTTCATAATTATTCTTACGGACCCATACGAGCACCGTCGCACAGATACCTGCCGTCAGCAGCAAAATGATCACATATATCAAACACTTTTTTAAAAACGACGGCTTCTTCATCTGTTAATCACCGACCATCTTATATCCAGTCCCGAAAACAGTCTTGATCTGTTTCCCGCTCTCTCCAAGACTCTTTCTGAGTTTCTTTATGTGATTATCAACCACTCTGTCGAGCCCGTCATAATCAGCGCCCCATACCGAGTCCAGAAGATAATTGCGCGATAATACACGTCCCTGGTTATCCACCAGCGTCTTGAGGAGAAAGTATTCCTTCGGAGCCAGTTCGATCTCCCTGCCGTCGGAATAAACAGTCATGCATATAGTATCGATCTCAATGTTCCCGCAGCATTCGCGCGGTCTCTTCTCATTGCTCATTGTTCTGTTAAGAAGTGCGAGACACTTGGCATACAGAACCTTGAGCGAAAATGGTTTCGTCACATACTCATCACCGCCGAGAGCATATCCCTTCAGGATGTTCTCCTCAGTTCCGAGTGCAGTCAGAAAGATAATGGGACTGCTTTCCTTCTTTCTGATTGTTTTGCATATATCGAATCCTGAAGCACCCGGAAGCATAATGTCCAGGATAACCAGATCATAATCTCTTGTTAAAGCCAGAGACAGCCCCTTATTCCCGTCCTCAGCCATATCGATCTTAAAATGGCCGCCGCTCTCGCTTACAAAGAAATCGTAAACAGCTTCCCTGATCTGATCAGAATCTTCAACCATCAAAATGTGACAATCCATTAAGGCTTCTCCTCCCTTAACGATATATTATCAGTTTTTTGTATCCAAAATATATCCAATGTAAAAGTTGTTGTCTTGAAAGTGACTAGTTTGCATGGGTAGGCTGATAGCTTACTTAGTAAAGTAGTGCTTGGCCAGCGCCTGCTACCGGATAATTGAAAAACGGCATCTTGGTAGCTAAAGTATACTGTCCGCGCAAACGAGCGCTCATTTCCGCGCATTGCGCGGATGAAGATGCCATTTTGCGCGGACACACAAAAAACAAGGGCATCTCAAAAATGAGACACCCCTGTCAAACCCATCAACAACTGTCGTGCGAGTGAGGCTTTTGCGGCGGACTTCTCTTCGAGGACTGAAGCCGCAGAAGCCTCAGGATCACTGACTCCACTTTTCAGCCCACAGAGCCATAATATCCGAATGATACTTCTTACGGATAAGGAATATTCCCCATCCTGCAGCAAACGCACCGGCTGCAATCGTAATCCAGTCACCAATACCCATTCCCTGCATGACTCCGCCTGAAGCGCTGAGATCATTTCTTATAAACTCCATAAAGTCAACGGTAAGGTGACCGATGATCGTCGGCAGAAGGTTGCCGGTACGCAGATATACTGCACACAATGCCATACCTACACCCATCGCATAAACTGCCTGAATAACCGATACGCCCAAAGGAGCTCCGCTGAAGGAATTAGCCAGATGGACCGCACCGAAAACTGCGGAAGAAAGGAAGAATATCACATAAATCCCTTTCTCATCCTTGATCGTTCTCATATAATTTGCAACGCCAAGACCACGGTATGTTATCTCTTCGCCGAATCCCGGAGCAAAAGCCCTCAAGAAAGCAATAACAACGCCCCATGCCGTCGTAGTGCCCCATTCAAACCAACTGACAACTGATCCTGCATAGTGGAACAAAAGGAACGGCAGAAGCATAAGAAGTCCTGTAAGGAGTGCCTTTTTCTTGAGCATTCCCTTGAAATATGGCTTGAACCATACATAGAAAATAATGACTGCTCCGACAGTTACAACCGCTACACATACTCCTGCGCCGGAAGGGATCTGTCTGCCATTCACCTCGGTATAAGTCAAATATCCCGGTATAAGAAATCCGATGATCGTATCTCCTATTGTACCTATCGAGCTCATGATATAGCCAAATATGGCAAGCAGGAAATATCCGATGATCGGATGGTCTAAAACTGCGTACTTCTTTCTCTCCATAAAGAAAATCTCCTAAATATTTGATATTAATTATCATATCACATTAGGAGCATAAATTTCATTTAACCGCAGTAAAGCATAAGATTCTCTCACTCTTCATATCATTGAACAGCCTGACATCCATATCAGAAACATCATAAACACGCACAATATCTTTCAGATCTTCGCATTCGGGACAGAAGTCACAAAGCTTGTTTTCCAAACCATCAAGGAGTTCAGGATTAAATGCTATTGTCTTTTCATTCTCAAATATTGCGTTATAAAGTATTCCGGCCTCAACCAGATCCTGGAAAAAATGACTTCCGTAGGACAGTTCGGGATTATATCCTGCACGCGAGTCCGATATCTCACAAATCGCCTCATATTCACTAATGTCGGAGAACAGCGCAGGCACACCGAGCTCGGGAGATGAAGTTCCGATCCTTCCCGGAGTAAGGAGCATCATCTTCTTTCCCTTTCCCCTCATCTTCCAGTTGACCGCGCCGACAGCCTTTCCAGCCTTGTGCTTATCCTTGTAAGGCATATTGTAGTAATTGACAGGATCGACAGAGACAATCAGATCGATCTTTTCATAACGGGAAAGACCCATTGAAGAGCCTCTGCATTCAAATAATACCTTGTCCGCCTTCACGTCTTCAGGCATCTCCATCTCTTCAGAATCCTGATATACCTGAAGCGGTCTGCACTGCAGAAGGTTTATTACATAGTCCCCGTTCTCTGAAAGATTGATCGTAAACTCCGTATCTACAGGATATTCGTACTCACTCTGTATCGAATTAAGAAGTTCTCTCATCTGTTTCATGAGTTCTTCCTTCTCGACAATACCCTGACACGAAACAAACTCGATATTCATGTCCTGACCACGCTCACGGTAGATCCTCTCCGTATCAAGATCGTGCTCAAACAGCAGTCTTCTCATAAACACAGGCAGGAAAGGCTTAACAGTCTCCGGATCAACCTGTTCAAGCTTTCTTGCAGAGCGGTTCATCAGTTCCAGTCTCCTCTGTGAATAGCAGTGCTTCTCGGATGAATTCCTTGCTGTTGTAGCCTTAGGTTTATCAAGACTTACGAGTCTCGGATATGAGCCTTCCGTCCTGTCAACAGCTGACGTTCCAAGGCCCATTACAAGACGGAGCATTCCCGCAGTCGGATCAAGGTCCTCCATAAACCGGTACGGGCTGTATGAATAACCGACACCGGCAACACAGGGCATATAGTACTCTCCATAGTACGATCCCGAAACTCTCTGGACGAGAAGCGCCATCTGCTCATCTCTTTCCTGAAGACCCCTGCGGCTCCTGTAATCGAGTGCGGATTTGCTCATCGTACTTGCGTATACCGTACGTATCGCATTCTCCAGTTCCTCAAGGCGCTGATCCATATCGCCCGAATTGGAACAGAATACAGACTCGTACTTGCCTGCAAAGGCGTTTCCGAACCCGTCCTCAAGAATCGAGCTCGATCTGACGATTACCGGATCCTGGCCGTAGTATTCCAGCAGTTTTACGAGCTGCTCCTCCATTTCGCGGGAGAACTTTCCGGTCAGGAGCCTCTGTGCGAACTCCTCAGCTACGGAGAAGTATTCCTCACTGCTCCTCTGCCTGATGCGGAGATCCCAGAAATGGTTTTCGACGATGTATGTGTAGAAAACATCTGACCCGATATAGAAAGAGTCATGCGGTTCAAGCTTGCTGAAGATGTCCGGGCATCTGTTCTCGATTATCTTGCGGGCGAGCAGCATTCCGCATGCCTTGCCGCCGATCATGCCTGTGCCGATCATCCTCTTTCTCACGGAAAGGTAGTCCTGCGGTTTAAAATTGCTCTTTATCATCTTACGCATGCGCTCATCACGCGACATCATTATGTTGCACATTCGGGAGCACTGTTCCGTGACATCCATACCGTTCTCGGTCATTGTTTCGGCCATATTGAAGAAGCGGTCCCAGCTGTCCATGTTTCCTCTGTCGGGCGCAGATGTATTGTTCCCGAGCACCTGATAGAAGTGGCTTGCCATAACGCCGTCAAGGATCGGTTTGAACTCGCCCGTCGCAGGCGCATAGAGATGAGGCAGGAACATCGTCTCGGAATACCTGTTCCACACCTTGTCAGGTCTTACGTAAACGTTGTCCTTATCAGCATAAACATCGAGGAAGAGCTGTGTTGTATCTCTTATCTTTGCTATCGCCTGGAAAGAATGCTTTCCTCTGATCAGAGGGAAAAACGCAACGGTATCGAGGATAAAAAGATACGGACAGGTAACCTGGAAAAAGTTACCCATCATAAGGTCAGTTGCCCACGCCGTCTGAAGCTCCGACAGACAGTCAAAGACGTAAAAAGCATCCTTACCTTCCCGCCTTATATGCTCATGAATCTCGACAGTAAAGTTCTCAAATCTGTGATTGAGCTCAACGTTGATTATCTTCAGGCCTTCCTGTTCCTCGAGAAGCGGCTCGTGTGTCGCAAACCTGAAGTAGATCAGATTGCGCCCGTCAGATATTGCCTGTTTCACATACGGCTTCATGAAGAGTTTGAACTGCTCAAGATCATCTACACGCCATACGACATTGTCTCCCATTCTGATATTATCAAAGTTCTCATCCATCTGCGGAATTCCGGATAGTACCCTGTCAAAAGCTGCCATATGTGTTTCCTCCCGTATCGCAATAAAAAAAGAGCAGACAATAACGCGTTACAGGCGCCATTGTCTGCTCTTGATGTCATTCTATTATATGTTTGTAATTAATTCAACCCGTTGTCTCCTTTAAGTATTCTTCCATCTTATTGAAGACCTTCTTTGTAAATGCCACGGCTTCTACAACGGTCTTGGGGCCCGAGACTATATCGCCTGCGGCAAATACTCCGGGGATATCTGTCTCTCCGTTCTCGTTAACCTCGAAAAGGCCCTTCTGCGTGAGCTTTACGCCGGAGGATCCTATGTCGGCTCCCGGTCCCTGACCGATTGCGATTATTACTGAATCCGCAGGGACATCAAAAGTCTCGGTATAATCCTCTTCAAATGAAACGCTGCCGTCTTCACTAACTATTTTGTTGACGCGCACGCACCTGACCGAATCCTCAAGTATCCTGACAGCCTGAGCATAATGGATAAACTCGACACCATCGATCTCAGCCATCTCGACTTCCTCATGGTTGGCGGTCATCTCTTCCTCGCCCATAAAATGGAGGATCGTAACATGTGAATGTGCACGTCTTAATGCCGTGCGGGCAGCATCGATGGCAACATTGCCCGCGCCTATTATGGCAACTCTGAATCCAAGATCGAACGATTCCGGGGATTTAAGATAATCGACAGCGAAATGGACGTGCCCGAGCGTCTCACCAAGAAGCCCAAGCTTGTTAGGCCTTCCGGTTCCTGTCGAGACAAACACCGCCTTATAGCCGTCCGGGAACAGGTCATTGATCATGATATTTGCCCCGATTCTCGTATTAGGTCTGAAATGCACCCCCATACGAAGCATTATATCCTTGTATATATCCAGAAGATCTCTGGGAAGACGGAACGGCGGAATACCGTATCTTAATACACCACCGACATTATCAAGCGCCTCAAAGAGAGTAACATCATATCCCTTCAGCAAAAGCAGGAGCGACATGGTAATGCCTGCAGGACCTGCACCCGCCACGGCGACCTTGATCCCGTTCTTCTCAATCGGGGGTATCTCCATTGTCTCAAGATAGAATCTCGAAATATATTCCTCAACACGGTAGAACTCAACAGGCGCCCCCTTGATGCCTAATACGCAGTGACCGGTACAATTCTTCTCATGAGGGCAGATAACTGATGTTACAGCCGAAAGCGGATTGTTCATAAACAGTATCTCGCCGGACTTCTTTATCTCTCCGTTCAGGAACAGTTCCATAACCTGAGGTATCGGAGTAGATACAGGGCAATGAGCCGCACAGCGTGCATTTTTACATTTGAGACATTTGTCTGCTTCCTGTTTGATTGAAGACATGATTACCTCCGCAGGTTATTCTCTGGGTCTTATTATATCAAACAGTATAAGAATGGTATAATTAAATGTGCTGGCATAGATCAGCACGGAAAGGAGATTTATTATGGCAGATAACTCAGATAACAGGATCGATATGAGCAATATCCCTTCAAAGGAAGAGGTTTTATCAAAGCTTGACAAATACGGCGTTGAGCTTACACCCGAACAGCTTAATGACATCTCAGGCGGCAGCTGGTTTGGCGGCGGCAGCACATCATATAAGCACGGCATGCACTGCCCTTACTGCGGTGAAGATATCGGTTTTAACAAGATCCCGAAGACAGTAGAGTGTCCTTTGTGCTTAAGGACGATCGAGGTTGACGAGAGCATGCTTTTCTATTGATCTCTGATCATTTATTCAGTTCAGCAGCCTGCAGTATGAGATAGAACTTCGAAGAGACAGGCATACCTGCTTTGAACTTGATCTTTGCATAATTAAGACGGATGGCAAACCCGAGATGAACTTCTCTGCCATCCGTTTCTTTTATGGTTATACTCTTCCCCATCGGCGCTCCCGCGATCATCTTCCATCTGTCGTCTGAAAGTCCCCAATCCTGAATCATCGTCATGATCTCTTTGCCGAAACCATTGTTCATGCATTCAGCAGACTTACCGGGAAGCACTTCGTTAAATGACAGTGACAGACCAAATACATCTCCAAGGCTGCCATCAGGATAGATATCAAACTGAAAATCAGCGGAAGGACTGACAGAAAGAAAACTTCTGCACATATCAAGCATGCTGCGGTCATAATGCCTGAATCCCACACGTCTGAAAGCATCCTCAAGTCTGGATATATCATCAGAAGCTTTCCTCACAAAACGGCTGTCCATATATCCGCCAATTCGGAGTGGCGTTCCTTCTCTTCCCGGGAAAAGACCGACATATGAAGCCGGCATGCCATCCGGAAGGTCTTCCAAAACTCTCAGATAAGATCCGATGCGGCTGCTCTCATTTACTGACTCGAGAAAAGGCGCTACAAGGTCTCTCCTGCCCCTCTGCTGGAGATATACGCCGGCACGTTCTGTCTCCCCCGAGCCCGTATCCATTTCGAGAGCGCAGCTGGCTCCATGGCCTTCAGGAAGACCAGAGAACCAGTCAAACATTTCCTGATAGCCATAGCCGGCACCTTCTTCAAAACGCGATCCCGGTCTGACCTTATCGTAAACTGTAAGGATATCAAAGCAGGGCTTGCCCAATAAAGGAAACTCGATATAGTAACTCGGATAGTTATCACCTAACAGTGATCTTGAGACAAAAGAACCTTCGAGTTCAATGCTGTCGCCGAACAACGCTTCACCGCGGCCGTCTGCAGATGCCAGTGAATAAAGGATATCAAAATACATGTACTTATCTGATGTTATGCCCATCTTTACCACACAGAGATATCAATGCTCTCGGAGCCATACGAATAGTTGATCGAACCATTCGATGCTCCCGCAAGAGTAACGCTGCTGCGGTTTATACCAACGCCGGGATTGAACCTTATCTTTATCATATCAGGCGACGGATGTCTCTTTACGATAGTAAGTCCTGTCAGATCCAGCTGATCATATTCACAGACTTCAAACTCGAATCTTCCGCCGGTAATCGTCATTGTTCCCGTCATCCTGAGATGTGCGCCATGATCAAGTATAATGTGTGCGTAATCCGTATTCGGCAGCACTGTGTTGCCGATATCGATATCTACATCAGTCCTGATACAGTAAGCTCCTCCGGACCATATCGATGAATAATCTCCGGTCGTCAGGATTGCATTGATAACGGCAAGATCTGTCTCATGCACCTCATCATACGATTCTTCAGGTCCTTGCGAGATAATCCTCAGCTCACCGCTGTCATCAGAAAACTCATATCCGTCGTACTGAGCGAAACGGTTACGCTCCTCCCCTGAACGAAGATCATTAAGACCATCCGGAAGAGTTATCTGATCTGCAGGAGTTCCTGTTACTACTAAGTATTCTGCATTCTCTCTGAGATCAAGCCTCCTGAACTCAGAGATAACAAGACCCTGAAGATCTACCTCCGATGCGCCTTCAACCCTTATCTGAACCGGGTATTCAATATTGCCCCTCAGCGCCAGAGCATGACCGTGGCAGATTATACAGAATCTTGCATCACTTCGTGTGATCAGCAGATCCATATCTTCTGAAATGCTTAAAAAGGATAATCCCTCTCCGGTTGATACATTAACCAGCTTATCAAAATCATCCTGGCTGCGAATAATATAATTACCATCCGAATCAGTCTCAGGAAATGACTCAGCAGGATCCGTAACCCCTGCAGGAGGCGTGGTTCCGTCCTCATAATATCTCTGGTGGGAATCTCTTATAAATTCGGTAAACCTGTCAAAAGGTTCCGTGACAAAACTGAACTCTGTTCCCGGGAACAGTTCATTTCTCAGTTCTTCTGCATTCGGCCGGATCTCATTCCAGTCAGCAGACTCATCAATAATAAAGGATACAGATGTAAACTCGCCGTTCCTGTCTGCAAGAGCACCACGGTAAAAATCAATGAATGCCTCACAATAAGTCATCCCCGAATATCTTGCCGCATCGAAATCAGTAACGACCACATTAGTTCCGCATTCGCCGACCTTGTCTTCAGAGCCCGCGATCGACCAGAACTCAACAGTATCATCCGTACCGCCGATATGGTATGCGATGCCTATTCCAAACTCATCCTGCTCCTGCTCATCATCATCCGGCGGAGCAGACTCATCACTCTGACATCCGGCAATCCCGAACATCAGAACAATACTCAGGAACAGACAAAGAAACTTGCGCATGTATAAACTATATCAGAAAAGAGGCGTATCCATGAAGCCGCTTCTGCGGAGTATTTCTTCCTTTGACTCCTGAGGGATATTGAGACCTCCCGCAACGTCATCCAGATTATCAAGCTTGAGCTCGCCTTCACTGACGGGAAGTTCCTGCTTCTTGTCCTTGTTTTTCTTATCCTTGAACCACATAGTCCTATCCTCCTTTATGTCCTTAACTGAAGAATAATATGAATAAAAACCGTTTTCAAGTAAGATTTTCAAACAGCACCTCATAATCAATAAAGTCTTCAGACTGAGAGCTGATCATACCTGCTCTGATGTCTTCCCATGTTGCTGAAGCCTCGTCCGTCAGAACATAATACTCGTAGTTTGAATACTTTCTGGTATTCTCGAACTTTCCTGTAAGATGAAGGAGATGTGCAAAATCGGTCTCACGGTCAAGCTCCCCGGTCCTGCATTCCCTGTCCTTCATATGATAACTGTTCCCGTCATACACAACATAAATGAAGAAGAGCTTTGGATATTCAGAGTTCTCACTCGGCGTACTCGTACCATAATACATTGCACACAATAAAGACGCCGGTTCACCGTTCTTTGTCAGGCCGTAGAATGATGACATCAGCCCTCCTCCCGACACGCACTCATTACCATTGATTACAACAACATTATTCGCGATCGACCACGCGAGAGCATCATCAGGATCCAATATCTTCTCTTCAAAAGCGCTCCTGCAAAACTCATCGTATCCCTCGGGCAAAGGCTCAGGTGCGGTGCATCCAAACAGCGTCATGACAAATACAAAAACTAATACTAACGATACTGCCTTCTTCATATATTACCTCCTAAACTGTATGCCCCGTGGTCTCGTATATCCTTCCCATACTGATCTCATCATCAGGAGCCGCCGAACCGTTCCCGAAAAGGATCAGCACATCCATATCATTTACGTTCTCATTCGCAGAAGTAAACATACCTCTGACATGCGACTGTTCATCCATATAAAGCTTGAGCGTATCTCCCTGCGTATTCTCAAGTGTCATACCTGCCAGATCCATCCAGGTTGCTCCGTCTCCTAACAGGTCCGGACCTATATTGAAACTACTGTGTGCTGCATTTATTGAGATGATCGTGTCTGCAGATATCCCGCACTTCTCGGAAGCATAAAAAATACCTTCCATGTATTCAAACGAAGCATAAGTATCAATCCCTACGCCCTGACCCGAAACTGCTCTCGGTGCATTCTCCAGATACGCCTCAACCGGTCCCCAGTAGGTCTCTTCCTTCGGGAAGATCACCATAACCATCGTTGCAGTTGAATATCCGTTAGTCCCGTTATCGTACGTCATATGCTTCTTGGGTGTCTCAGAGTACACATAGAAAATCGCATCACAATCTTCAGGAACCCAGCAGAGATCATCATCATCAATTGTCTGTGGAACAAATGCGATCGTATCATCACGGCTGCGCACAAACTCAGCTTCCCTGTTTACGCTGTTGACCACCACGAACATAATATCCGGTCCGCATCCCGGGAACTCTTCAGACTCTATCTGAGTAAAAACAGAACTCTCAAGTCTCTCGAGATTAGACATCAGGAAATCATCAACAGCCTGATAATCACGATCGACCTCATTGTCCTCTTCGACCTCCGTGATCTCGGTCTCATCTTCGTCCTCATCTTCAGTCACTTTTGTGCTGCTCTCCTGGCATGCAGTCAGACCCATAAGACATAAGGCCAAAACAAATAACGTTATCCATCTCTTATCAATCAATTTCATGAAACACTCCTCTTTTCCATATAAACAAACACCAGTTCATCGTTAACTGCTCTCTCGTCGAAGATCTCATATCCCGCCTTCTGATACAGTCTTATATTGTCACTACTCCTGGTACTCGTAAACAATTCATATCTTGAAACCTTACAGTATCTCTCTATCTCAGTCAGCAGCGTGCTTCCGAGGCCACGTCCTCTGTAATCGGGATGAACCATAAGCTTACCAATATAAGCAGTACCGTCCTTCACATGCGCCCTTACAGAACCGATAATACTTCCATCTGCCGTGACCATCTTGAGTATAGTGCCGTTGCGGAACTCTTCTTCAACTTCTTCTATCGTCTGCTTAAGCGGAGGTATGTCATCCGTCCCGAAAAGAGCCGCCTCACTCTGATATGCGAGATACTGAAGCTTCAATACCTCAGCGAGGTCATTCTCAGATGACCTTACGATCTTCTTATAACCCTCCGGATTTCTCGTGTAGAGTATCCGGCAGTTGCCGTCAGCATCAAAAGACTCTATCTCGTACGAGAGTGCTCCGTCCTTATAGATATCAGCATAAATGCTGCCAAGATCATCTGTCCTGCCTCTGACTTCATTCCAGCCTTCATCAGGAAGTATTACAGTACAGTCAGAACCTTCAGCAGCACCTTCCGTAAGACCTATCACATACTCGATAGTATCAGGAGTCCAGTTATAACCCAGACCGTGCAGACACGAACAATCATATCTGCGTTCCATCTCAGTCCAGAACGCACCGATCGTCTCATACTGCTGCTCGTTCTCCGTGGAGAATGTCCGTGTTATTCCCGTAAAGATCATATTGTTATTATACCAGACAACTCAGCGTTGCCTCTCACTTCAGCAATCCGCCGTGGAATACACACTCGTACACTTTGATATCGTTCTGATATATCTCCTCATATCCCTGAAACCATGTGAAATCACCGGTAACATTGCATCTGTATGTGTATTCACCGGCCTGATAAAGCTCCGGACCTCTGTACGGCATTTTTGTATCGGCTGCTCTGAGAGCTTCTTTCAGGAAGTTTCCGCTAAATCCGTCTGCAAGCACTCTTCCCAAATAATTCATGGCATAGACAGGGACACCTTCTTTCCAGACCGCTTCTTCACCTGCAAACTCCTCACCTCCGACATAGGTATCGTGGTACATATACCCGCCGTTCTCATATCTGAAATCATGAGAAGCCGGACGAGTGGAATCTGTCTCATTCATAAAGGCAGCATAAGTATTCACGTTGGCCTCAAGTCTGAATGCTATCAGCTCATCAAGATCAGTAGCTGTTGACTCCTTGATATTCACTGTGCAGTTCCTGTCTTTGACAAGATAATCAACACTGACATTCATCAGTTCACTTATCTGAATAAGATTTGAGATATCAGGATATATCTGCCCTGACTCCCATTTCGCAACAGCCTGTCTCGAGACCCCTAACTTTTCCGCAAGCACCTCCTGCGTAAAACCCTTATTCTTTCTCAATATCTGAAGTTTTTCTGAAAAGATCATTGTTATCACCTCCGATATCAGTGTACTAAACAGAGGCTGCCACTAACATAAATCATCAGTTGCTTTTCTGCTACTTTGATTATACATTTGACAGATCGTACATCTTCATGGTCTCGCGGTTGCGGTACTCATGTTTCTCATAATACCCGATCAGTTCTCCATCATCATTTCTGAGAGCAACCATATAAACATCTTTGTTCTCTTTCTCATTGAAGAATGTATAAACAAGATTGTTGTCCTTTGAAGCCCTGAACCAGTCGACAACCTTTTGTATCATCTCTCGTGATCTTTCAGTATGACAGTTCATCAGACTCTTCCCCATAAGGGCCTTTCCGCCCCACTTCGAGTAACGGTCGATCGCTGCCGGATTCATATAGATGATGGTGTGTTCAAGGTCACAGATGACCACTGCGGCTCTGTCAGCTTCAAGAACGCTTTTGTATATCTCATTTATGTCTGTCATAAAACCCTCCTTGCTCAATAAATAACAACCAGCATATCGCCTTCTTCGAGTTCCTGTGGCACATGTCCATGCTCCGGGTCCATAAAATCAAGCGCATTGTTTATAGTGCGGTTCATATCAAAGTTCTTTTCAATGGATCTGCTGTCGAGGTGATAAGTATAAGGATAAACAAAACTATCCTCATCATCCGGATCAAAAGAACAGGGATAAACGCGAACTGATCCGCCATAGTTATCACACAGCTCGCGTAGTTCCTTCAGGAACAATGTTGCATCATCAATCTTCTCCTTTGACGCGTTGCGTGATACGTATATATGCAGCTCGAGAGTGATGATAGGGCTGTCATAATCATCAGTCATCTCTGCCACATCGAAATCGTGTTTCTCCATGCATGTCCTGATATCATCAGGAATAGAGTTCGTTATCTCCACTTCATACTGGGAACCTAAGTATTCACGCATACCCTTGGTCGCCATTACAGCCGAACTCATGAGTATTGCCATAAGGATCGCGCCCACAATAACGAGAAGGCTGTCAACAACAATGCACACGACACCCCACGCCTTGCGTTTATCAGTCACTATCGCGATTATCGCAAGGACCAGCGAGATAACAAAACCTCCGCCGCTCAGGATCATCATCGTAACCATACTTCCCGGAGTGACAGAACCATTCCCGTTGCTTAATGTACTTGCTACCGTTGCGAAAGCAAAAAACGGCACAAGGATCAGACAGAGAACCGTCAGTGCCGTCGCTATCGAGCACAGAATATAGTATCTTGTTTTGTTATCTTTCACCATGCTATCATTATATCAGAATGAATAAGAGAGATGTTACAAGTGCAGTTTTTATTGGGGCCTGCGTACTTACGGTCGTATCGGCAGGTTTTCCATGCAACCAGACAAATATGGAATACAGCGATCACAGCGGGATGCGTCTCGATACCGATCTTGTATTCATAACCGTCCTCTATGAATTCGCCCGGAATGCTGAAAGTATACATATCACCCTCATGAGTCAGACTCGCCTCTCTCGAAAGGCTGATGAACTCAGAGTATTCAGAGTTGCCTGCAAGCGCCAGTGCGTGATCGGCGAGCATGGGGTCTACGTTCTCAGGAATGTATTTCGCGACAGTAAGAGCATTCAGTTCAACATCACTCTTAAAAGTGATCACCACATCTTCCCCTGCAGGATAGTTCGGAGACATGGGATACTTCTCTCCGCTTTCAGGATCTTCCCACACTTCCAGAGTTGCGTTGCTGCCCGTCTGTAAAAGTAATCTGCGTTTCTTCAGATGTTTCTTCTGAAGTCGTTTCCGAAACTGTTGTTTCCTCAGTTGTAACCTCCGTCTCCTTTGCCTCGTTGCAAGCTGTCATCAACAGTAATGATGATGCAAGAACTGCTGCCAGTATTCTCTTCATAGTATATGCCTCCATCGATGTTTTCCTTCCGTATTATATCTTTATGGTTCGCCCTTACAATGATATAATATCAAATACGGAGAGAGACATGAAAACCAAAAGCTTATACTCGACACAGATCATCTATTCATTAGTCGTTGCAGGCGGCATCATCTTTCTGTCGTTTATTATCTCCGTCGTTCTGCTCCTCTCCCTGAAGCGCTCCACCGAGGATAAGATCTCTTACTTTGTTGCGGCAGACGCACATCAGATGGAACTGAATGTCAACAACTACCTCAACAATGTACAGCAGGTTACTGCTCTGCTGTTTTCAGATAAGGACTATTATGCGTACGATGCTACAGATCCTTCATTAAGCGATTATGATAAGATCCAGTATGAGACAGCGATCCAGAACAGGATCGTTGACCTTGGCATGATGAACAGCTTCTGTGATTTCGGCATTGTTTACGCCAACGATAACACCACCGGCTGGATATCCCAGGTCACAAACCAGATATTCAAGGATGGCAGTATCTATACTTATTTCTCCTCTGCTATTCCGTCAGACAACCTTAAGCAGGATGCATGGCTGATCAATGTCCAGGGAAATACCAACCGTATCTACTATGCCAAGAGGCTTAATCCCAACGCAATCTGTGTAGTATCCTTCTACATCTCTGAACTGGAGAATGTGCTTGCTGTTCCAAGCGAACTGTCCGACATGAGTGTCAGACTGGTAACAATCGATAACTACGTTATTTATTCATCCAGAGATGAAGAACAGTCAGCACAGATGGATCCTGCCATCTCAGACATTATAGGAGATCACGCAGGTATTACGGCGATCAACAATGAGTATCTCATTACATCGAACAGTCTGTCCAACGGATGGAATGTCGTCTGCTCTATACCGACATCAGCGATCATGGCTGATCAGGTAGAAGCTACAAGGAACCTCGTCATTGCCGTTTCGCTGATAACAGTCCTCGTCGTACTTACTATGCTCCTGATCACCACAAGGCTCAACAATTCGGTCAAGGGCGTTGTTGACGATCTCGATTACAAGGCAAGGAACGATCAGATGACAGGGCTGTTGAACAAAACAACTTTCAGGAACCTTACAGAGAGCGACCTTGAATCATATAACGGCAAACAGGCAATCGCCTTCCTTATTTTCGACCTTGATAACTTCAAGGAAGTTAACGACATGGCGGGACATAAGTTCGGAGACGAAGTCATCAAGCGAATGGGTGATCTTCTCAGAGAAGTTTTCGCTGAGGAAGGCTACCTGATAGGCCGAATAGGCGGCGATGAGTTTGCGGTTTACAGATCATTCCATGATACAGACCTCAAGACTTCCGAGAAGACTATCCACGATCTGACCATGTCTCTTTACGACAAGTTCGCTTCCGAGTTCAAGGATGAGAGCAAAAAGTACAATCTGACTGTCTCGAGCGGCATTCTTGTCACGGGACCCGGTGAATACAAGTTTGACGACCTGTATCAGAAGACCGATGTTGCGCTTTATATTTCCAAGCGCAACGGCAAATCCAAACCGACATTTATATGAGGTGATCTTATGAAGAGAATCCTGAAGACAATCACATCTCTGCTGTTGATTACCGTTGCCGTCTCGTCATGCTCTTCCGGGCTGTCCTCCGTCAGGATCAGTTCCCAGGAACAGTCTTCTGTCATTTCGATGTCCTGGTGGGGCAATGACCCCAGACACGAGTATACTCTGGATGGGCTTTCGTTATTCCAGGAGAAAAACCCCGACATCATCGTCGATCACTCTTATGGTATCTGGAACGGCTATGAGAGAAGATATCTCATGCAGATGGCCTCCCACAACAACTGCGATGTAATGCAGATCAACTATTCGTGGCTTTCCGAGTATTCTGCAGACGGAACGGGCTATTACGATTTGAATCTCCTCTCTAATACTATCAACCTGTCATCATTCTCTCAGGAGGATCTGGCTACAGGAACGAGGAACGGACATCTTAATGCGCTCCCTATCGCCTACAATACTGTCTGCCTGTTCTACAACGCCGACATGTTTGAAGAGTACGGACTCGCGATACCGCAGACATGGGATGACCTGTTTACTGCGGCGGATAAGATGAGTTCCGACGATATCTATGTGCTCGGAATGGTCAACAAGCACCTGTTCCTGCTGCTGAACGCATGGTTCGAACAGACAACAGGAAGAACTCTCTTTAACGAGAACGGAAAATACATCGGAACCACGGAAGACGTCACCTTGATCCTTGATTTCTACAAGCAGCTTACCGACAGGAGAGTCATCAAACCTTTGTACAATTTCAGCGTCAGCGACCTGGAAGACGGTCTGGTTGCCGGCACTGCCTGCTGGGCCAGCGACTCCATAAGATACTGCCAGCCCGCGATCGACGAAGGAATGGATATAGCCATCGGCAGCTACCTGAGGATTGCCGCTGACGACCAGAGCGAATGGTATATCAAACCTGCCACGATGTATGCGATCAGCGCAGACTGCAGAGATCCCGAGGCATGCGGCAGACTGGTTGACTTCCTTCTTAACGATCCTGATTATGCACTTCTGCAGGGCACAGAGAAAGGCGTTCCGGTAAGCGCATCCGCACGCCAGGCACTCTTTGAGAGCGGCCAGCTTACCGGCATCGAATATCAGGCCGGCGAGTTCATAACAGACAACATCGCCCACATGAACCTCATCAACCCCATGCTCGAGAACGCTGAATTCCAGGACATCTTCAAATCGATCAGTGACAGGTATATATATGACGAAGCCACCCTGGAAGAGGCAGCGACAGATCTGCAGAGAGAGCTGACTATTCTTGCTGGCTGATATTACTTGACAATGACCGGCAATACCCTCTTCTCAATAAACTCCACCCTGTCAAAGATTCTCGGCTTAAACGTTCCGGTTATACCGACAGAGACATTCTTCTCCTTGTTGACATAGATTATATTGCCGCTGTCACCTATCGCCGCATACACCTCTCTGTCATCGAAAGGTCTGTACCAGAGATACCCGTAGTTCATGTTTCCGAATCTCTCTCCAAGTTTAAGATGTGGTGCAGTCATGTCATTTATATAATCTTCAGAGATTATCCTTCTTCCCTCATATTGTCCGTCATTCAATACCATCGTCCCTATAACGGCCATGTCACGGGCTGACATGCATATCCCCCAACCTGCAGTTACTGCCCCCTGAGGGTCTGAATACCACTCGTATTTCCGAGGGTTCTTATTCATATAGAAATCGAACTGGTCCTCTTTAGAACTGTCACCATGACTTATACGTTCCGGAAGACCTAACGGCCTAAACAGATTCTTATTTGCGAAATCGATGCATCTCATACCGGCAGAATTCTCTATCACACCTGCCAGTATCTGAATACCGAGCGTAGCATACTTAAACTCTCCCGTAATTCCTTTACGTCCACCTAGAAAATCCAGCACTGCAATAGTCCAGTCATCGGAAGTGCACACCTTTGTCCACGGTTCTGATCTGTACTTGTATGGAGCTGTCATCGTAAGCAGATGCTTTATAGTTACATCATAAATGGTTTTCTCACCTCGTTTAACTGTGTAGTCAGGAAAGAAATCCAAAACCTTCTGATCCATGCTCTTTATCATGCCTTTATCCAGAGCGACTCCCGCAAGCAGGGCCATCACTCCTTTGGTCACCGAATTAACATTCACGGCATCTTCAGTCTTATATCCGTGCCAGTTATCTTCATAGACAGTCTCACCATTCACGATGGCATAGATCTGGCATATATTACTCTCATTCCCTGTGCTTTCCGCAATACTCTTATGAAACTGTTCTCTATTCATTCAAAAGCCTTCTTTCAGTCAGGATTTGGACGTCCTGTAAAGAAGGCTAATGTAATTAAAAATTGTTTTCAAGTGTTATTTCGCACCACACATTCATCCCTTGCAAGATTACTATCTCATTTTACGGCGACCTGAACTTTTATCGAAAAAAAAAGGCAGAAGTCTCATCAAGCTCACCGGAAATTAGAATGTTATTGATATGCTCACTTATTACACTCTATTTGACAAAAGCATGGGTATTTCTTATAATCTTTAAGCACAAGCGGCTGTGGCGGAATGGCAGACGCAGCAGACTCAAAATCTGCCGACCCAAAGTCGTGTGGGTTCAAGTCCCACCAGCCGCACCAAATTCGAGAATTATCCTTGTTCGATTCAGTCCTCGACGCATGCGTTATGGACAAAATGGCAGGGATTTTTTCTTGGCCAGTTTTTGCTATTATTACACTAATCATTCCTACATCACATGCGTCTGCGGTAAGTCCGCTCACAAGGATAATTCATAAACATGTTTTCAGCGAGAATGCACTATTCCCGAGCAACCTGAAGTGAGAATGCACTATTCCCGAGCATCTTTGGAGCATCGCGACTGTGCTCGGGAATATGTGCATTCTCACGAGTTGATATCCGTAAGCTGCAGATACTTAATCTTCCTGAACGCCGGTATACATATAGCCGTAACGAATACGAGCGTGATTAGCACGGAGAATATCCAGCCGTTCCACTGTATGGATCTGTCGAACTGGATCTGATCACTTTCGAGAAGCTTGATGACTCTCAGTCCGAGAAGTGATCCGCTCATAAGTCCGAGCACGATCCCTATGGATGTCGTGATCACGAATTCCTTTGCCACATAGTTGATTACCTGACCCAGCGTGAAGCCGTTTACACGCATGATCGTAAGCTCGCGCTTCTTCTGATTGAGGAACATACTGACGAGATTAAGGAGTATGAAATACGCCATCATAGCCGACATGACGATACAGATCAGCGAGACAGAATCAAGGACCGAAGACATCTTCTTATATGACTCGCGAAGCTGCGCGATATCTGAGATCTTTGCAAATCCTTTAACCGCAGAAACACTGCTCTCAACTGTCTTCGCATCAGCTCCGTTGAGCTTTACGAGGAATGCGTTATTGACCGACTCTGTCTCAAACGTCTCCTTATAAGTCTCCTCAGTCATGAACATATAACGGCCAATGTGATTGTCATAGACACCTGCAACAGTTATATGGAAAGGCTTCATCTGACTGTTATAGATGGTTATGTCATCTCCTGCGTGCACATCATATGTCTCAGCCACCTTCTTGTGGACCCAGATTCCCTTCGTATCAAGAGGCAGTTCGTCACCACTGCGCGCATCTCTCAGGCGGAAGAAAGGCTCAATCTCCTTGAGATTTCCGGACATGATCTCTGCCGTAAAGAATCTGTCGCCAATCCTTACGCCAAGATACTTGTCTCTTATCTCAAAATAGCTTGCGCCGCTCTCATTAAAGACAGCCTTCATATCCTCCACCACAGTCTCTGAGCGGTCCGTATCATAGAACACTCTCTGATCGTAAACCTCATACTTATCGAACTGTCCGGAGATAGAGTTCTGAATTGCATACTGGATAGTAAATCCGCCCACGAGGAGCGCACAGCATCCTGTTACGCTTATGATTGTCGCGATAACACGTTTCTTGTCAGTCAGCATATTGAACACGATAAGCTTGCTGTAAAGGTGCTTCGGCTTTCCGTTCCTGCTTCCTCCCTCTTTGATCCTGTGCTTGATCGAAGGAGCCTTGTCAGCCATAAGATCGATAGCCGTCGATCTGAGAAGACTGTAGCATGCGAAGAGGACAGTTACAGTCGCCAGCAATGCCGAAACAACTATTACGATTATCGTGATCGGCCATACGAACATGAACGGTCCTCCGCCATAAACAAAGCTATTGCCGTAGCCTTTCAGGATGATCCACTGGATAACGTAATATGCCGAGACGACACCAAGTCCCGTTCCTACCAGAGTACCCGACAGACCGAACGCCAGATATTTCGCAAATACTTCCCTGTTGAACAGTCCGAGAGCTTTTGTGGCACCGACCATCCTTCTCTGCTCATCAATGATCCTTCCGAGTGTTGAGAAGATAACGAGAGCCGCAACAAAGAGAAATACTCCCGAGAATGTCATCGCTATATCCTTCAGGTTCTGCTGGCTGCTCAGAATGACGTTGTATGACATATTCTCGAAGACGCTCAGGACAACCCATCTGCACTGATCGAGCTTCTCAAGCTTCTCCTTTGCCTCTTCCAGCTGTTCAACGCCGTGAGCGTACTCAGCCTCGCCTTCCGCATACTGGCTCTCACCGCTTTCAAGCGCAGCTCTGCCGCTCTCAAGTGCCGCCTGTCCGCTCTCATAAGCAGCCATAGCCTCATCGAGCTGATTGCGTCCGTCTGCCAGCTGTGACGCGCCTGATTCAAGCGTCCTGCGGGCATCATCGATACGTCTTCTTCCCGAGTTATATCTTGCGAGACCTTCATAATACTGCTGCCATCCCTTATCGAGCAAAGCTCTCGCCTCATTATACTGGGCAAGCTTTGTATTATACTCGGTAAGAGCATTCTCGTAGAGCTCTTTACCTTCGAGATACATCGAGTGATAACTGTTCCATGACCTTGCTGTATTAGCGAAATCTTCATATACAGAATCGTACTGACGGTACTGCTCGATCGCATATTCAACGACCCTGTCAAACCATGACGTTCCATCCGACAGTTCCTCATAGATCTGAGTTGCCGCCTGGAATGCAGCCCTGAGATCATCCTCCGATAAACCGAGGGATGCTACGAGCGCATAAATGTTGTCACCCATGGATTTACTTAGATCGATAACGATTCCATCCGTTATCGCGAAATGCGTTGCATCCGCATTAGGATCATCAGCATCCGGCAGTTCTCCGTCACCACTCCAGTTAAGCTGATCGACTACATCACCCAAAGCACTGTAGAGTGCATCATGAAGTGATGTTCTTATGTTATCTTTTGCATTAGTTATAGCTGCACCTCTATTGTTAAGCTGTGCTCTTCCGTCTGCGATCATTGTCTCAGCTTCACTAAGCATCTGCTGTCCGCGTTCAACCTGCTGCTGAGCATCTCTCATCTGGGCTTCACCGTCATTAAGACGCCTGAGAGCATCTTTAAGCTGACGCCCTGCGCTGTCAAGCTGTTCCTGACCCTGAGCTATCTGGCTTCTTCCGCTTGCAAGCGTCTCTTCTGCCGCTGCCAGCTGACTCTCACCGCTCGCTATTGTTGCTTCCGCCTCAACAAGCTGGCTCTCACCTGATTCAAGTTCCTCTCTGCCGCTGTCAAGCGTGGACCGTGAATCATCAAGCTGCCTTCTCGCATCATCAAGCTGTGACTGCCCGTCTGTGATCTTGTCATCGTACTTTCCGTAGATCTCTTCATAACGATGAGCTGCTCTCTCATCTGCCATTGTATTTATACGTGCCAGAGTATCCTTGATCGCCTCATTGTAATCGTCACCGAACCTGAACACCCCGCGTGTGGCATTAAAAGTGATCAGAGCTCTCATATAGCAGTTCTCAAGCGCTTCAGTGTCAAATACTGAAGGCGGTACTATAATGTATCGGTTATCAGGTACAAACTTGGGATTGCATGCGAGATCGGCGTGATAGACTACACCCGTGATGACGAACTCCTCACACTTCACATATTCCAGCTTCTTGTGATTCTTGTCGCACAGGACAATAGTATCGCCGATCTTAAGATTCTCTGAATCCTTAATGGATTTCTCTATACAGCATTCGTTCTCTGCTGCAGGCAGATTTCCTTCGAGAAGGATAGGTCTGTTGATCCTCTCTGACAGGGACAGGATATTTACTTCCGTATCACCCTTTGATTTCTTGATGACACCGCTCATGTTATAGATGCCTTCTACGTCATAAACGCCCTCTATATTGCGGAGAGCTGTCAGATCATCTTCGGTGAACATATAAGTCGAGATTATCTCAATATCGCGGAAATTGGTCTGATCATAGAAATCATTTCCGTTCTTTGCGATCGCACGGGATGAGAACAGTATTCCCAGAAATATGGTAACTGCAAGGAGCGCAATAATAACGACAGAAAGAAAAGATACAAACTGCCTTGTTATGTTCCTGTAAGCATCCTTTACCTGCGTTATCTTCATTACCAGACAAGCTCTGAAGCATGAAGCGGACTTAAGTTGCGCTTGATACTTGCTATCTTTCCGTTTCTGACTTTAACGACACGGTCAGCCATCTTGGCGATCTCGCCGTTATGCGTGACCATCAGGACCGTCGTTCCCTGATTCTTAACGATGTCTTCGATTACGTTAAGGACTTCGATACTCGTCGTATAATCGAGAGCAGCTGTAGGCTCGTCCGCCAAGATCAGCTTTGGATTCTTTACAAGTGCACGCGCTATCGAAACACGCTGCTGCTGTCCACCGGACATCTGGCCCGGATAATTGTTCGCCCTGTCAGTAAGACCAACCTTTGCAATGGCATCCTTTGATGACATCGGGTTATCAACAAGCTCGGCAATAAACTGAACATTCTCAACCGCTGTAAGGTTTGGCATGAGATTATATGCCTGGAATACGAAACCGATATACTCACGTCTGTACTTCGTAAGCTCAAGATCCGTCGGATGCGAGAAATCCTTTCCCTCAACAAAGAGCTTGCCGCCCGTAAGGAAGTCCATGCCTCCGATAATGTTCATCATGGTCGATTTACCGCAGCCGGACTCACCAAGGATAACAACGAACTCATTCTTGTATATGTCGAGATTGATTCCCTTAAGGACCTGGAGAACTGTGTCGCCTGTTACGAACTGCTTTGTAACATTCTCCAGCTTGATGAGGACTTCCTTCTCTTCACCTGAATCAACGATAAGACCTTTCTCATCGATAGTCATGGCAGCAAGTGCCGCCATATGCTCGCAGAGCTCAAGTTCCTCCTCATCGTAAAGTGATCCGTCTGTCTTATTGATGATCTGAACGCAACCGATGACTTCACGGACTACATTAAGGGGAACGCAGATCATTGTCTTTGTCACAACGCCATAGTCATCAAGAGTAGTTCCCTCAAAGGAAGGGTCATTAGCCGCATCAGCGATCATCGTAGACTCGCCGGTTTTTGTAACCTTACCCTCTACACCGATACCATTCTCGATACTTACGTTGGAAATATCTGCAGAGCCGATATTGCATACAGGATGGAGCCTGTCTGTCTTCTTATCGAGAAGCCAGATAATGCCCGCTTCGCTCTTAAGATTGTTGACTATGATATCAAGACTTCCGGAAAGAGCTTCATCGAGATTATCGACCTCGAGGAGCTGTTCCATCATCTGCCATGTTGCTACTGTAAATCGTTTAGACGTTGCCATAAATCAGGTACCTCAAAAACATAATATGCTTATTATAATACAAAGTCGCTATTTTGGCTCGTTTCCCTCAAACCATCTCCGGAGCGGGAACGCATCCTTAAAAACGAACACCTTCTCGAGCAGTGTGCTTATGCCGCCTATAAGGAACACGTTGAGCGCCGCGCACAAAAGAGTTCCCGTCCTGATTCCGACAAACTCACCGAAACCAAAGAGCAGAAAAGACAGTACTATCGCCAGCACACAGCTTGAACAGTCGTAAATGATCTTGACTCTCTCGATCTTTATCCCGAACTTTGCAGATATTTCCTTTACAAATAGCTCATAGACCTCAGGAGAGATGTAAGTGTGGAACACAAACGATACCCCCGTAGCACAAAGAAGCATTCCTGCGAAAAAGTAACCGAGTCTCACAAAATAATCCCCTTCCGGAAGATATTTCACCCACAGGGTATTAAAATCGAGCATAAAGCCGTATAACAGCGCAGCAAAATATGCGATCTCGGAGTAAAACGTGATCTTCCTGCGGGGCTTTCTCATTAATCAGGGAAAATGACCTTAACGGTTCCGCAGTAATCGCATACAGCTTTTGAAGCCTTCTCGTTAACCGTCATTACGGCACCGCATGAAGAACAGATGAGATCGATGTGTCTGACCTTATCCGCATCAAACTTATGGCCGGTCTTCTGCTCGACAAAATGCTTAAAAGCACCGACAGCATACTTCTCTCTGTCTGACACGCCGTTGATCGCTGCGATCCTGTCAGCCTCACTTACGAGATCGATGAGAACTACCGGATCAGCATGGTCAAGATAATTGGTAACAGTATTGAACTTGATCCCGGGCGCAAATATATCCGTGATGCTGTTCTTATACCTCTGCGGAATCTTATCGTCCCTTCTGACTTCATCAGCAAGCCTGTTAAGCTCAACCCGCTCCTCCGGAGTAACATCATTATCGATATTAGCTATATACCAGCAGAGGGCAAGCTTTCCAAGTGTTGTGTTGATATAGTCCTCATCCTCACGGACAACGTTGACACGAGCAACCTCGACCGTCTTTCCGGAAGGCTTCGGCGGCTCGTAATTAAGCTTCTTCTCAGGCTCATCCGGCTCAAACAGATCGAAACCCTTTCCGCCTCCCGACTTATCAAACAGTGTCTTTATTATAAAAGCTGTTGCAACTACAGCACCTACAGTCTTCAGCGGGCTGGGCTTTTGCTTCTTTTTGTTGAAAATAGAACCTAACAGTGATTTTCCAAGTCTCATTTTTGTATCCCCCTGACAGACATTATATCATTTTACTCATTTTGCCATAATGATATAATTAGTACACTTTTGAGAAAAGGGAGATTAGATTAATTATGAAGATCAGAACTATTGCAGCAGCGCTTGTGCTCTGCACACTTTTATCACTGTCAGGATGCGCATCAGGTTCATCCGGCAATAAGTCCAGCGACAGATCAAAGGACGATGACACAAAGACAACAACTGAGGAAGCAGAGCCAGAGTATTACAGAGAATTGATGGTTGGCGATACAGCGCCTGACTTCACCGTCGAGCTCACTAACGGAGATACATTTACTCTTTCAGATCACAACGACGAAGTCGTAATGATCAATTTCTGGGCAACATGGTGTCCTCCCTGCCGCGGCGAGATGCCTGACTTCGAGATGATCACAAACGAGAATCCTACAGGATTCACTTTCGTCGCGATCAATCAGTGCGAGACAAAGGCGATGGTAGATGCTTTCGCAAACGAGAACGGATACACATTTAACATCGGTTATGATCCCGATGGTGCGGTTCTTAATAAGTATCCTACTGATGGTATCCCGTACACAGTCATCATCAAGAACGGCGTTGTCAGAAGACTGTTCCTCGGAGCTCCCTCCCCCGATCCTTACGAAGTATATATGACCGCTATTAAGGAATGCCTCGCAGAATGAACGGCAAGGTCAGGACAGCAGTAGCGATCGTTCTCTTTGTGGCTGCGGCTGCACTGATCGTGGTCGGGATCGTTTCGGGAGACTTCTCGGATGTGTTTAATAAGGCACGAATGATCTGCTACGAGTGCATCGGCATCGGGTGATCCTGGTATGAAGAAGGGCTTCCCGAAGATTTCTTTCAGAAGATACACGCAGCTTATCGCGGCTGTCCTCTACAACTGCAATTTCAAGGGATTTATCGACTCATCCATCTACAAGGGTGAGACAAAAGGCGTATGCGTTCCCGGACTTAACTGTTACTCATGTCCGGGAGCCGTGGGCGCTTGTCCGCTCGGAAGTCTTCAGTCCGCACTCCTCTCATCGAAATACAAGTTCCCCTACTATGTGCTGGGGACATTACTCCTCTTCGGACTGCTCTTCGGGAGGTTCATTTGCGGATTCCTTTGTCCGTTCGGACTGATCCAGGAGCTCCTTTACCTTATCCCTACGCCGAAGATAAAGAAGAACAAGATTACGGGAATCCTCTCAAAGCTCAAGTATGTGATACTTGCCGTTTTTGCCGTTGCGATACCGCTCATCTGGCTGATGCCCGGGTTCTGCAAGTTCATCTGTCCCGCAGGCACGCTCGAAGGCGGAATACCGCTCGTTATCGGGAATGAGCAGCTTCAGAGTTCCATAGGATTTCTGTTTTACTGGAAGCTCTCTCTCCTTGCAGTTTTCCTCATTCTCTGCGTTTTCTGCTACAGAACTTTCTGCAGGTTCATCTGCCCGCTTGGCGCTATCTATTCATTCTTTAATCCTGTATCTTTTTTTGGTGTCAAAGTGGACATGAAGAAATGCACAAACTGCAATGCCTGCGTCAAATGCTGCAAGATGGATGTTAAGAAGGTCTGCGACGGTGAGTGCATCCAGTGCGGAGAATGCATCAGGAAATGCCCTGAGAAGGCCATCTCATTTGGATACAAAGGTCCGTTCAGCAAGGGTCACGACTGATCGCTGTTGATCCGGACAGTCCCTATCATCTTCTTTTTTACGGCATCAACAAGTTCTGTCTCTGAGAGTTTTAATATAAGGGCATTGGTCTCCGGAAGTATTTCCGAGAGCGGCTTGCCTTCTTTATTTGCCCATATACCCAGAACGTTGAGGGCATTGACTTTTGCCCACATACTGTCCGTCTGAAGGGCCGTCTCAATAAGATCAAGACCGACATAAGGATAATTATATAATTCTCCGACAACATAGCTTAGCGCAGTCTCACAGGCCATTCTGTCCGGACTCCGCCATTCAGCATTCTTAAGATCTTCCAAAGGAAGTTTCTCCCTGTAGAGATCAACAGCTGCATCCCTGTATTCAGGATTGTGTATCAGATATTTGCCAATAGAATAGTTCTCCAGGAAGGAATCTCTCATTTTATTTAAGATCTCGTCCTGATAATTGATCCCAAGTGCCGGCGCAAACGAGATAAAATGGCCCGCTAACACGCCTTCCTTTACGGCCGCCCTGCACTCATCAGAAGACAGCATCCGGTTGCAGATAAATACGATGTCCGGATTGGGATGCTCTTCGTCTTCAAAGAAATCCTTTATAAAGTTTATGACCATGTAGTCCCGGTAATCGAGATCGAAATCCCTTGCCGCCTTCAGGAAAAGAAGGATGATCTCTTCCTTGCCTTCGATCTCCGAAAGACCTTTACAAGGTCCCTCATCGCACAGTCCGTCGATTATATCTCTTATTCCTGTAAACTCTTCCCTTGTCGGTCCTTTCCTGAGCACGCTTATCGCATCTGATTTTGCCCAGCATTCGCCGGCTGAATAAGCATACATAATACTGTTATGAACACCTTCCAGGAGCAGCCATCTTTTGATCTCCTCACTATCAGCATCCAGCCAGATAACAGCATGTATCCTGCCCCATCCATGAACCTTCTGAGCAAGCCGGAACACCTCGTCATTGCCCTCAGGCCAGTCCCTGATCATAAAGATTACAAACAGAGTAAATTCATCACAGAGCGCAAGTGTTCTGATGACGTCTTTTACATCAGGATCGTTATCCTCATCGTTCAGTTGAAGCAAACAAAGACCAAACTTTACCGTCTCCCTGTCGGCAGATTCTGAGATTGCTCTGGCGGCATACCTAAAGATCATCTCTTCATCAAGACTCCTGATGTTCAAAACAACGTATTTTTGCAGTTTGCTGTAAATATTAATCGCTCTCACATGTTTTCCGAGCTCACCAAAAAGCTCATCCGCAAGATCAAAATTACCTTCTGAGGCTGCTGCCACTGCGCGTTGCATAAGATCCTGGTCTTCATCGGAAATAGAATCATTCCTCCCCCAATGGGAAACGAGTACGCCATCCTGTGCGCCGTCAGCCCACTTAGGCTCTTTGCCGTTTTGTATTGCCGGAAGGCTGAAATCAACGGGAAGCTCACCGTTAACTAAAGATGAAGAGATTATTGAGTACAGGGATTTGTTATCGCTCATATTTGGATGTTCCTTTCGAGAAGCTTAAGTTTATTATAGCTTATGTCTGAAAAACTGTCTGACTAATTTGAAAAGTCAGACAATTACAGAGCTAACCGTCTCTATTACCTGCTCAAAATCAGCTTCTATCAGAACTACATTTTCCCCTGCACCGCCAAACGCATCGATAAACCATCTGTTGCACTGTTTGAGTTCTTCAGCCGTGCAGTCAGCAGCGTTCATTCTTGATTCAATAACTGATTCTTTTCCAATGATCGTCTCAAAATGCCGATCAATATAACTCTCTGTCATTGCAAGACAAATAAACTGAATGCTCGATAAATAGCGATCATCAAAATCACGACACCAGTCAGCAGGCACATAGCATCCTTCAACGATCAGGTTCTGTTCATTCTCAATCACCGTCTTTATCATTTCCCAGACTATCGGCCACAAATAATTCGTGAGCTGATCATCATCTTCAGGTGTAAGATCCGTATTACCGCTGCGGATCAGCCCCATTTTCAAGTGATCGATCGAGAGATACGGATACTTGTATTTCTCCAGCAGCTTCTGCGCCATAAGGGTTTTACCTGTATGAGATGAACCTGTTATCAGTATTACCATAATCCCCTCCGTCAGTATGTCGGTATCGGCGAGCCTGTAAAGTCGAGTGTGTCCTCATCGATTTCGAGCCGCATGTCATAGCTGCCGCCGGTGATAAGGATCGCAAACAGTTTGTCTTGAATATAGTAGATCGAATGGAAACAAACATAGTCACCTGAAGGCAACGTTAATTCCTTTGTCCCGGCACCGGACTGCACAACGATCCTGTCCTTGTACATAGTATATGTGTTGTCATTCTTCCTTGATTTTAATGATTCCATTATTTCTGATTCCTCAATAGAATATCGCGGTATTCATAGTCTCATCTTGGAATGTAAAAACCCCAGACATACGGGCTGAACTCGCCTGCCGCGAACTTCACATCAATACCGTCAATAGTAACTATGTAAACAGGAAACGTGAATGTCTGTTTGTATAACGGATCTTTTACCTGAACGCTTTTCCCGGTGTCCTTCCATTCGTAATCGAAAATGTTCACACCATAGAAGGTGACATTTCCCTCTTCACCGTATTCTTCTAAATGCCAGGTTGTCTGTTTATCCATATTCATTTTGTTATTATAACATTTGATTTGCGGTTAAAGCACCAACACAAAAGGAGCTGTCACTCAGTAACCCCCTGAAGTGACAACTCCTTCCGTTATTTATGTAATTGTTCCTATTGCCTTCATCCTTCTATGGCAATCGTATTGTTTGCAGGAAGTGCCTGCAGTTCCTTCTTCGGTATGCTGAGTCTCAGAACGCCGTCCTCAAACTTCGCTTTAACATCCTCGGTCTTCACAAGATCACCGACATAGAAACTGCGCTGCATCGCACCGCTGTATCTCTCCTGACGGATGATCCTGCCATGATGGTCCTTCTTCTCGGTATCATGATCCTTGCTTGCACTGATGGTCATGTAACCGTTCTCGAGCTTAACACTGATCTGATCCTTCTTAAATCCCGGAAGATCCATTTCCATCTCATAATCCGTGTCATTCTCATGAACGTCAGTCTTCATCAGATTGCGCGCATTCTTCCCATAGAGACGCTTATCGATATTAGCTAACTCATGTGAAGGAAAACCCAAAAACTCGTCGAACAAATCTTCTCCAAATAATCCGGACATCAACATAATTATCATCTCCTTTAACTGTTGTTATCCGAGCATTAGAGCGGAGGTCTGATCTATGATCTTCGTTCCTTTGTTCAACCACGATTATAGTCCCCTTTTCAGCATTAACAAGGGGAATGCACTAATCAAAATCAGACACTTATATGAGCTTAATTTGTGCACAAATTAATGCGCCGTTTTTTCGCAACGGGACTATAATAATAGGGGTTGCTCATTTAAGGGTTTATTATTCAAACGCCGGAATAAAATCCACTGCAGCACTGTCGATCGAATGCCAGTTTAACATTGACAGGCGCACTCGCTCATTAACACTGCTTTTCTTACTGCCTTCAAGATTGGTAAATAATACTTCATCCCCATCCACGGGAGTAATGGTACAAAACTCAAACTCAGGGTACCTGATCCCGGTATATTTTGAGTTAACAACATCAATTATCAGTGCTCCGACGAAATCATTCGTATACACCTGTACAATCGCATATTGACCGTTTTTACTGTATCCCGGCTCGCAGATCTCAACGTAGGATGCAGTTTTTGACGCAAAGACAAGCTGCGGATCATCAAGGCCTTTGATTACGGCAATCCTCCCTGCATAGGCGCACATCCGCTGCTCAACAATAGAATAGATCAAACAGAGAGAATCAGACTCATAGCTTTCCGCAGCTCTCAAAAAAGTTGCCCATTCAAGATTGCTCTGCCACTGCTCCAGGCTGCTGAAGTCGAACTTCTCCCACTTCTTAACCAGCGTTTTTGCTTTCTCGTTCAGTTCATCGTAATATCCGGTGCTCATCACGCACTTTCATTACCGGAATAATAAATATGCGATATACTGTTCTTTTCTACGAGGATCGAGCTCTGATTGAACTTATTAATAAGCTCATCAAGCATAGCCTTAAGCGACTCTTCCTCGACGTCATATATGATGTAAACAAGAGTGTTCTCGTGACCCATTGTCCCGTCATCATTTGTCCATCCGCCTCTGGCGATCATCTGGGTATATCCGCCTGCATATTCCGCAACGATCAGATTCGCCTCCTCCAAAGCATCTTCAGTGCTCATTACCTGTTCAAAAGTATCCTTATCGTTAAGGCCGATATAGAGAGTGTACTTAAATCCCTCTTCAACCTCCTGCCCGAGGATCTTTTCTTCCGTTGCTGTGTTCTCAACTTCAGCGGTATTATTCCCGCATGCCGAAACACCAAAGATCAGGCTTATCACCATAACAATAGAAATGAGTTTAACTTTCATACCGGAATCCTCCTATTATTCCACTGCGGGGTCTGGATATTTTGAATACAGCACCTTAAGAAGAATAGGCACTGCGATGCTCGATATAATGATCAGCAGGATTACAGCCGTAAAATACGACGAATCGATAATGCCGAGACTTAATCCCTTGTTTGTAATAATGAGGGCAACCTCTCCCCTCGTCATCATACCGACGCCGATCTTGAGGGCTTCCTCCCACTTGAACTTCAGACATCTCGAAACAAGTCCGCATCCCACCACTTTCGAGAGGAGGGCCACAAGGACAAATCCTGTTGAAAACAGTATCATATCCGTATTGAACTGGCTCAGGTCAGTCTTCAGTCCGATACCGACAAAGAAGATCGGGGCAAAGATCATATAGCTGTTAATACTGACCTTCCTGTCAATGTAATTCGCATCTCTTATGTTACAGAGGACAATGCCCGCGATATAAGCGCCCGTAATATCAGCTATTCCGAAATACCTCTCAGCAACATACGCCAGGATAAAGCAAAGTCCGAGTCCGAGGATCGGGATCCTTCTTGTATGAGGATGACGGTCATCGATCGCTTTTACAACGCGGTAAATTATATATCCGAGAACGACGGAGAGTGCGAGGAATACGACTGTCTTGATCAGCACCATTCCGATGCTGTTCTCAGGATCCTTGAGTCCTAAAACAAGCGTAAGAACGATAATGCCGATGACATCGTCTATGATCGCAGCGCTTACGATCGTCTGCCCGACATGTCCTTTGAGGAAACCCAGCTCCTTCAGTGTCTCAACCGTTATACCAACGGATGTTGCCGTCATTATGCTTCCGATAAACAGTCCCTGAAAGAACTCATCAGAACCCCACGGTGCAAATCCGTTAATTGCCATATAAAGAACCGTGCCTCCGACAAGCGGAACTAAAACGCCCGCGCACGCAATAAGCAGCGCCTTAAGGCCAGATTTCTTCAGTTCCTTGAGATTAGTCTCGAGTCCTGCCGAAAACATGATGAGAACAACTCCGACCTCAGCCATCTTATTGATGAACTCTCCGGGAGCCACAAGATTCAGAACACAAGGTCCGATAAGAAGACCTGCAATTATCTCACCAACAACACCGGGAGCTTTGCACTTCCGTGATACCAGCGACATAAACTTTGCCGCAAGAATGATGATCGCAAGATCCTTAAGGATCACATAGGTATTCATAACGCAACTTTCCTTTATTGTTCTCTTAACACAAAGGCAAGTATAACACTAATAACAAAAAAGATTGTCAAACACTTTACATAAAAAAACAGCGATATATCACGAGACAGTTGTCAACTTCGGTTTTTTATTATAAAATAGCTAAGCTTGCGGATGTGGTGGAATTGGCAGACGCGCTAGCTTCAGGTGCTAGTGATCGCAAGATCGTGCGGGTTCAAGTCCCGCCATCCGCACCAAATATCGGGATCATCCTTGTTCGCTTCAGTCCTCGACGCATGCGTTATGGACAGACGGATAGGGATTTTTTCTTGGTCAGTTTTTGCTGTTCTTATACTACTCGTTCCTACATCGCATGCGTCTGCGGTAAGTCCGCTCACAAGGATGCTCAATATAACACTAGAAGCGAGAATGCATGATTCCTGAGCATCTTTGGAGCGCAGCGACTGTGCGAGGGAATCAGTGCGTTTGAGTTGAGTCTCTGAGCTTCGCGTACTTCTTTATCTCATCAACAACGAGCGAGCTGATTGACTGCACCATATCCTTGCCGGGCATCGCAAGATAATAACCCTGAACAAGATCTACACCGAGCATCAGAACTGTTTTGAGCTCATCACTCGTCTCAACGCCTTCAGCAAGGGCAAGGATACCGTTCTGATGTGAGAACTCGATAATATCCTTCACGAAATGCTGTTTCTGGGGGCTGTCCTGAATGCCTGACAGAAGAGCACGGTCGATCTTCACATAATCAGGAGTATACCTGAGAAGGTTCGATACATTCGAATATCCTGTGCCGTAATCGTCAACCGCTGTCTCTATTCCAATCCTCTCATAAGTCAGCTTCATATGCTCAAGCTTATCATCTGATATCTCTGACTGCTCCGTGAGCTCCACGACAACAGAACCGGGCATTGCAGCAACATACTGCTCAAGGCGCTTGATATCCTCATCATATAGCATGTATCCGGGAATAGAATTGATAAAGACCTTCCTTCCGTCTGAAAGGATGGCTTTATGAGATTCCATAACACTTATGACGTTATTGAAAGTCAGCCTCTCAACATCGTAAAGCCTGTCAAAGAACTCGGCATATCTGAGAATTACCGGCGGCGGCATATACGGAATAACCTCCGCCCTCATCAAAGCCTCATAAGAGTATATCTTTCCGGTCCTTGCATCAACTATTGGCTGGAAATGATAAGAGATCTTGTTATCGTCAAGGATCTGTTTAACGATCTGCGCTTCTTTCAATTCTTCTTCCGTAAGAGAACCGTGTGTCAGCTTCATAGTATCGATCTTGTTATTGTTCTTGCGGCTGATCGCAACATTGACAAGACGTTCCAGATCCTCCGATGTCCTGGGAATTCCGCTCTCGATACCGAAATACAGGTCTATCGAATACTCTGTTGATTCGTTATTCTTTTCGATAAGCTTCTGAAGTTTCTCCTTCTCTTCAAGGATCTCGCGGTCACCTGCTTCTCTTGTTATCCGGAGTGCTATAAGCTCATCATTACCTGTTCTCAGACACATACAGTTACGCGAAAAGAATAATGTCTCAAGCGCATTGGCAACATTTACTATTGCCCTGTCGCCTTCCTGACGCCCGTAATGATGGTTGATGTGAGACAGATTCTTGATATCTATTGCAAGAACTCCGACATGACCGCCGTTATTGTTCATAAGGTGAAGGAATGTATCCGCCTGCTCAATAAAACCCTTATAATTCAAAAGGCCTGTCATGCTGTCAGTCGTTATTCCCTTACGCGCTATCTTGGAACTGCTGATGAGGGCATCACTTCTCTTGAAGCACTCTATTCCTTTGCAGATACTCTTAAGCCATGCGCGGTACTCTTGCGAAATGACCTTGGGAGCATTGTCAAATCTGACCGCAGTATAGCCAAAAATGCTCTCATCAAAATAGAGCGGCAAAAAGTAGTAAACTGAAGGCTTCTCACGGTATTCATAGAGTTCCGGGAGCATAATATCCTTGTCAAAATACTTATCTGTCAGTATCTTGTCGTTATTCTCATGCATACCACCGCACTTGATAACGTGCATGATCTTGTCCTCAAGTATGACATTCGCCTCACCCAGCGAAGGATTAAGACACATATTAAAACTGTCAAATCCGCGGACCAGATGGATAGAACTGAGTATCGCACCGATCAGGCCTGCAAATGAAGTCTGCTCGATCAGATCCTCATCCATCGTATTAAAAGGCGAAAAGATAGTTCCAAGAGATAATTCAGTATCCCACGAGTCTCGCCTGAAATATGTCGGCTTTGCACTGTCACAGCCGCATCCGCAAGTACCACCGATAAACAGGTCAGGAGTCCGGGAGATCTTATTGAGTTCAGTTCCGTTAACAAGAGAATCGGCCATCAGAACTGAGTTCATTCCCAGTTCTTCTGAAGCTATGGGTATTGAAGTAAGAGGAACCGGAGAGTGTTTTCCTTCATCATTGGAGTCACATCCTACAACAGCAATATCATCAGGGATAGAATAACCGTTCTCTGTCATGGTCTTGGCAAAACCCAGTGCCATACAATCGTTCGCACAGGCAAGTGCCTCGGGGAGCTTATCACCGCTCTTGATCATACTGTCAGCAAGGCTCTCACCGCTCGTGTACCAGAAGTCACCATAGAAGACTCTGTTCTCATTAAACTCTATCCCGTGCTCTTCCAAGGATTTTTTATACGCATCAAGTCTGATAATAGAATGCGGATGCCATGACTTTCCTGTAAGAAAGGCAATATCATGCATACCGTGCTTCTCGATAAGATGATCGATGACGGCTTTCTCCGGAGCATAATTATCTATGTGAATAGACGGGAAGTATTCGCTGTCCTGATCGACAAATATTACCTTGCCTTTGTACTTCTCATGAAGGTCCTTCTCGATCTGTTCTGCTACGCCCTTTGTCTGGATCGTGTCAGCAAGGACTACGATACAATCGAACTTGTCGTAAGAGATCATCTTAAAGATGGATGAATCACCATAAGCCCTTGCCTGAGTATTCTGATACTTGATATACATAGCAAAGACCACGACATCGTAGTCGAGTTTAAACGCACCATCAAGAAAACCCTTAAGGAATAATGTATGTGAGTATTCTTCCGGGTGTCCTATCAGGACAGCTATTCTTTTCCGATTCTTACCGTTCATGGATTTATGTGCCTAATAAACAGCCAAATGAGCAGCAGATCTCTGCCGCTCAAAAGCTAAGATCAGATCATCATCAGTAAGGACGGATCCATCCGCAGTACTTGTCTGTGTAAAGGCCTTCTCCGCCGGTTGCCTGTTCGAGAGCTTTTTTATTCAATTCGTTATCACTCATGTTCTTTTCCTCCCCAAATGAGGTACAAATACAAATATATTTTATCACAGTTGGGTATTTGTTTTAGAAACAAAATATGAATAAAGTATTAGAGAAATTAATAGATAACCGAATGCCTGTGCTTGACTGAAAGCTTGAGTTTTCTCTGCAGAGCGTAGATATTCAGAAGCAGTGCGCCGGTCCATGCACAAATCTCAGCGATGGCAGCAGCCTTGAATCCGATCGTGCCGATAAGCAGAGAGATGGCAACTATCCTGAGGACCATTTCGAGCACGCCGGACCACATCGGCAGCACGGGGTCTCCCATTCCCTGCACACCGTTTCGCACAACGAAAAGGAAGTCCACAGCGATTATGGAAATGCCGCATACAGGCATAAACTCGCAGGCAAGTCTTACCGACTCCTCACCGTCTATGAAGAACCTGATAAGCGTCTCCGGGAAGAAAAACATAAGTGAACCCAGCAGGATGTACGTCACGAAAGAAATCGTCAAGCATATGCGGAGTCCTTCCTTGATCCTGTCATATCTGCGGGCACCATAGTTCTGGCTTGTAAAGGCACTCATTGCGTTGCCTGCCGTAGCAGCGGGATTCATGAAGAGATTGAGATATTTGCAGCAAGCTGAATATGCCGTTGTATAATCCACTCCGTATCTGTTTATGAAGTGCTGAACCACCATGCACCCGATCGCTGTTATAGAGTTCATGAACGCCATCGGAAGGCCGTTTCTGAACAGCTCGATAAACACTTTCCTGTCGTTTACAAAATCAGACCTCTTAAGTTTTATCATATCGATCCGGCGGAGCCTTAATACGCATACGACTGTAGAGATCACCTGTGATATCAGAGTCGCTATAGCCGCGCCCTCAACACCTGTCTCGAAAACGAAGATAAACAGATAATCAAGTATCAGGTTGGAGACAGAAGAGATTATTATCGCTTTAAGCGGCGTTTTGCTGTCTCCAAGCGCCCTGAGAATACAGGAACTGATGTTATAGCATATTGACGCTGAAAGGCCTCCAAAGATCACATAGCCGTATTTGAGGCAATCTGCCATCAGCACCTCGTCCGTTTTGATGAGGCGAAGTGCAACCGGAAGAAAGAGTTCGCTGAGTATCGTAAGGACTACCGACATTACAACCGTCAGCTGAATCGTTGCCGCAATCCTGTGTCTGAGTTCCTCTGTACGCTTTCCGCCAAAGCTCTGCGCGATCAGCACCCCGAAACCATTGGCAAGACCCAGAGAGAATCCGACAATAAGGAAGAACAGAGACCCCATGTTCCCTACAGACGCGAAAGCATGGTCTCCAAGACCCCTTCCGACGATATACATATCAACAAAGTTGTAAACCTGCTGAAGCATACTGGTCATGAGAAGAGGCCAGAAGAAACCCATTATGTGCGACACGGGTCTGCCGGTCGTAAAATCCGTAACCTTTGATCTGATGTTTTCCATATTGAAGAAAAGATAACCCTCATTACAAATACAAAACAGCACTTTATTATTGTATTTTGACCATTTTTTGTTATTGTATGATTATGGATAAAGAAATCATCAAATATACCGAAGTTAACGGTATCACAGTCTTTGAAGATCCCTCATCGAGCTTTCCCTCACACTGGCACAATGCGGCTGAGTTCATGATCATCCTCGAAGACGGATGCAGTTTCAGGATCGGTGATACGGTATATTCTCCCGAAGCCGGAGATATAGTACTTATATGGCCCAGAGAGCTTCATGAGATCCTTAATATACCTGACAGAGGGTCAATGTTTATCCAGTTTACATCTGCTCTTATCGAGAGCAACTCCGACCTCGCGTCAGCATCAAGATTCCTTAGCAGATACCATCTGATATCATGCAGGGAAGAACCTGAACTGAACAGTAAGATCAAAGAACATATCCTCAGCATAAAGGAGTTATATAACAATAAATGGCACTTTAGCGAGACAAAGTGCAAGCTTCACGTCTACAACACTCTTCTGCTCATCGGCGAGCATGTTATGGAAGAGCACAGAGAACTGATCGGCAGTGAGCGTTTCTCCGACAAATCCTGGGACTATATCCGGGCGGCTTGCAATTACATTAACGAGCATTCCACCGAGGATATATCCCAGGCTCAGGTTGCCGGAACTGTCGGTCTGTCTTCTTATTATTTTTCAAAGCTCTTCAACGAGTATATGGGAGTATCTTTTCCGGAATATCTGTCAGGAATACGCGTCCGCAATGTCATTAACCTTCTGCTCAACGAGAAGCTGTCGATAACAGAATGTGCCTTTATGGCGGGATTCCAGTCAACAACCAGGTTTAACAAGGCATTCCGCGAGATTACGGGTTCCACTCCCCGTGAATACAGGAACCTCCACGCCATCAACGTTTAAGTTTAACCCGCTGCCTGTCCCAGGATCGGGCACTCCGGAATCAGAGTTGCAAAGAACCGCCTTTCACAAGACTGAGATAAAAAAAGAAGCGGGGATCGACCCAGCTTCATCTGGAGTGCGTGAATAATAAACAGGAGCTGCCTCAAAACTGAGACAGCCCCTGTAATCATTTATCACTGTATGTGCGAATCACGTTGGTGAGCGGTCTTCCGCAGACGGGTTCGCCGAGGTATTCCCTCAAGTGTTCACATATCCTCACACGAGCGGACCCGACGAGGACTCAGCGAGCAAACGGGGTGAGCATCAGAACTCTCTTCTTCTGCCCTTTCTCTCACCTTCATCACCACCGTCATTGTGGCGATTAGGATTGAATCCGCCGCGACGCTCACGGTTAGGACGTCCCTCGCGCTTTCTGGGTTCTTCCTCAACATAACCCTCAGGCTTAGGAAGTGTATCTCTGATAGAGAGATTCAGACGGCCCTGAGAATCGATCTCGATGAGCTTAACACGAACCTTGTCACCCTCGTGAACAACATCCTCTACCTTATCAACACGGTTCCATGCGAGCTTACTGATGTGTACAAGTCCTTCCTTACCGGGCAGGAACTCCACGAACGCACCGAAATCCATAAGACGTGTTACAACACCATCGAACTCTTCACCTACCTCAGGATCTGAGATGATGCCGTTGATGATCTTCTGTGCCTTATCAGCAGCCTCAAGATCAGGTGTGGAGATATAGAGCTTACCGTCATCATTGATGTTAATGTCTGCACCTGTATCAGCAATGATCTTGTTGATAACCTTTCCGCCGGAACCGATAACCTCACGGATCTTGTCAACAGGGATCTGCATTGAGATGATGCGGGGAGCGTACTTGTTGAGCTCTGCACGGGGTGCAGGGATACAGGGCAGGATGACCTCGTTGATGATCTTGAGACGGCCCTTGTGTGTCATCTCAAAAGCAGCCTTGATGATGTCAAGTGAAAGACCTTCTACCTTGATATCAACCTGAATGGATGTAATACCTTCTGTTGTACCTGCTACCTTGAAGTCCATATCACCGAAGAAGTCCTCGATGCCCTGGATATCCATGAATACGAGGAAGTCATCCTCGTTCTCTTCGTTAACGATAAGTCCGGAAGAGATACCTGCAACAGGTCTCTTGATCGGTACACCTGCATCCATAAGAGAGAGTGTGGAAGCACATACAGAACCCTGTGATGTGGAACCGTTACTCATTGTGATCTCGGATACAGTTCTGATAGCGTAAGGGAACTCCTCCTCTGAAGGAAGAACAGGGATCAGTGATCTCTCAGCAAGAGCTCCGTGACCGATCTCACGACGTCCCGGGCTTCTGGAAGCCTTAGCCTCACCTACTGAATAGCCGGGGAAATTGTAGTGATGGATATATCTCTTAGTTGTCTGCTCATCAAGACCTTCAAGCTTCTGAGCTTCAGCGAGAGGAGCGAGAGTACAGATGTTCATTACCTGTGTCTGACCTCTCTGGAAGAATGATGAACCGTGAACTCTGGGGAGTACTCCAACGTCGCAAGACAGAGGTCTGATCTCGTCAAGAGCACGTCCGTCAACTCTTACATGCTCTCTGAACAGATAATCTCTAACGACCTTCTTCTCAAGCTTGTAAACAGCATCTGCTGTCCATGAAGAAAGCCCCTCTTCCTTCTCCTCGAGCATTGCTGCGATCTCTTCTGTGAGTGCTGCAACATTTGCATCTCTGATGTTCTTATCCTCAGCGAGAACTGCTGTTCTCATCTTGTCCCAGCCATACTCCTTAACAGCTGCGAAAACATCCTCGGGAACATCCGCAGACTGGTACTCGAACTTAGGCTTGCCGATCTCTGCAACGATCGAATTGATGAACTTAACGATCTCCTTGATAACTTCGTGTCCCTCTGCAATAGCATTGAGCATTACATCATCAGGTACTTCGTTAGCGCCAGCCTCAACCATGCAGATCTTCTTCTCTGTACCTGCAAGAGTTACATACATCTGTGACTGCTCACGCTGCTCAAGTGTGGGGTTGATGATAGTCTTGCCATCGATGAGGCCAAGTACTACGCCACCGACAGGTCCCTTCCACGGGATATCGGAGATAGCGATAGCGATTGAAGTACCAACCATAGCTGTGATCTCAGGGAGACAGTCAGGATCAACTGCCATAACCGTATTCGATACAACTACATCGTTACGCAGATCCTTAGGGAACAAAGGCCTGATAGGTCTGTCGATAACACGTGATGTAAGGATAGCCTTCTCACCGGGTCTTCCCTCTCTCTTAAGGAAACCGCCGGGGATCTTGCCTACAGCGTAGAGCTTCTCCTCGTAATCTACTGACAGCGGGAAGAAGTCGATTCCTTCCTTAGGCTGTGCTGATGCTGTTACAGTTGACAGAACGACTGTCTCACCATATCTGATGAGAACGGAACCGTTTGCAAACTGTGCGATCTTGCCGGTCTCTACAACGAGAGGTCTGCCGGCAACCTCAGTCTTGAAAATCTTTTCCATTTCAAAAACTCCTTGAATATATTATTTGCCAAGGAGGTAGTCACTAGATTCATACTCCGATTGTCATACATTGATAAACACTCGGGATATCAATCTACTAACTATCCCCGATTGGCATACTAAACTATTATATAACAAAGAAGAAAAAAGACAAACGACTATTTGCCGTATGCCTCATTCCAGACCTGCTTCAGATCATCCATCCATGCCTGGTAGCTTGTATCTGAAGACATTCTGAGATCTCCCCTGGGGGAAAGCGATACAGTACCCACTTTCGGTCCGTCAGGAAGACATGATCTCTTAAACTGCTGTGTGAAGAATCTCCTGATAAACACACAGAGCCAGTCAAATATCACCTGATTACTGTACTTTCCTTCAAATGCAACTGACGCAAGATGGTAGATCTTCGACGGTGCAAATGCGAATCTTACAAAATAGTAGATGAAGAAATCGTGGAGCTCATAAGGACCTACCAGATCCTCAGTCTTCTGTGCGATATTTCCGCTCTCATCAGGCGGCAGGAGTTCAGGAGATACCGGAGTATTGAAGATATCCATCAGAACATCTGACAGCTTTGGATCCGTATCCTTTACCCTCTCTGATTCATATTTAACGAGATATCTGACGAGAGTCTTGGGGATCGATCCGTTCACGCCATACATTGACATGTGATCGCCGTTATATGTTGCCCATCCCAGAGCAAGCTCTGACAGATCACCTGTACCGACAACTATACCGCCGATCTGATTTGCAATGTCCATCAGCACCTGTGTTCTTTCCCGTGCCTGCGAGTTCTCATATGTGACATCGTGATTGTCAGAAGACTGTCCGATATCCTCGAAATGCTGCATCACGCTCTTTGCGATATTGATCTCTTTGACGGGAACCCCATACGAATTAGCGAGTTCTATAGAATTATTCTTCGTTCTCGATGTTGTGCCGAAACAGGGCATCGTCGCCGCAAAGATCTTGTCTCTGCTTATACCGAGCATATCAAAAGCATGAACAGTTACGATAAGTGCCAGCGTTGAATCAAGACCGCCGGACAATCCGATCACTGCCCTCTCACACTTTATTGCCTTAAGTCTTGTAGCAAGACCTGCAGCCTGCATTCCGAGTATCTCTTCACATCTCAGATCAAGATCACCCTTGTTCTCCGGAACAAACGGAGTAGCAGATATCTTGCGGACAGGCCTCTTGATATCAGGCAGTTCAAGATCAAACTGAACCGTCCAGTAATCAGGCTCTGAAAGACTTACATAAGTATTCATTCTCTTGCGCTCGAAAATGATCCTATCGATATCCACATCAGCGAAAACAATGCCCGGCTCATAGCTCTTGCGCTCATTCTGAATAGTACCGTTCTCAGAGATGATATCGTGACCTGCAAAAACAAGATCCTGTGTCGACTCACCGAAACCGCAGTCGCTGTAAACATAGGCACAAAGCTGCTTTGCGGAAGCCATTGATACAAGTCTCCTCCGGTATGATGCCTTTCCGATTATCTCATCCGAAGCTGACGGATTAAGGATAATAGTCGCACCTGATCTGCAGTAATCAATGGACGGATTATCAGGAACCCACAGTTCCTCGCAGATCTCAACAGCAAACCTAATATCAGTGTATGCAGAATGCTCGAAGATCATCTTGCCGAACGGGATGCCTTCGTATTCGCTGCACTCCTCATACTCATCAAAAGGCGTAAACTGCCTGAGCTCATAGAACTCTGAATAATTGGGGATTATGCTCTTGGGAACAAGTCCGAGGATCTCTCCCCCGCAGACGACTGCCGCACAGTTATAAAGCTTGCTGCCCTTAACTACAGGGAGTCCGACAACGAAACAGATCTCATATTTCTCTGTCCACGAAGCGAGCTGCTTCAGACGGTCAAAAGCCATATCAGTAAAAGACTTATGCAGGAACATATCCTGACAAGTATAGCCTGTTATCGACAGTTCCGGAAATACGAGAAGTGATATGCCTTCTTTCTCCGCTTTCCCTACAAGATCAAATATGCTCTGCACATTATGATCGATATCTCCAACGAGCACATCCGGCGTTGCCGCGCCAACTCTGATATAACCATCTTTCATAAAAGCTCTCCGATCCGAGGATCAATAACGCTTGATCTTCTTTGAAGTATTCTTCTCAAACTCAGTCTTGCGCAATACAACTTTCTTTATCTTCTTGTAATTCGGCAGCTGATCATTGACAGATGCTGCAACTTCCTTGAGCAATGCTTCGATCTTGTCGTCAGATGCTCCCTTTCCGAGCTTGGCCTCTACCTGCTCCATATCAGGGAAGATAGTTGCAACGATAATGATATCGTTCTTTGCTTCATCATCAACACCGGAAACAACGCTCTCTGCGACATAAGGAGACAATGAAAGCTGGTACTCTATCTCCTCAGGGAATACGTTCTTACCGTTCTTTGCGATGATAACGTTCTTCTTACGTCCCGTAATGATACAGAAACCGTCCTTGTCGATATAACCCAGGTCACCTGTGTGGTAATAACCATCCTTATCAAGAGCCTGTGCCGTTGCCTCGGGATCATTGTAATATCCGAGGAATACGTTGTCGCCCTTGGCAATAAACTCACCGATACCGTCCTCATCAGGATTAAGTATCTTTACATCACAACCCGGCAAAGGCAGACCTGCCGCATGGTTCTTGAAATCAACATCTCTGTTAAGAGCGAGGATAGGAGCACACTCCGTAAGTCCATAACCCTGAACGCAGATAAATCCGATATCCTGGAAGAACTGGAGCATCTCGGGATTAACAGGTGCACCGCCGAGAATGATAAGTCTCATCCTTCCTCCGAAAACATCATGAATATCCTTAAAGAACTTTTTCCTCTTGTCGATTCCGAGCTTCAAAAGGAACCTCGACAGCTTGATGCCTGTCTGGAGTTTCTTTGCCTTTTTGGGATCTTCATTTACCTTCTTCATGATAGCCTTGTAGAACATCTCGAGCATTACAGGAACCATAAGAACGCATGTAGGTTTTGCTTCCTTGATGTTGGATGTTATGTACCTCAGACCTTCACAGATGGCAACTGTAGAACCGCGGTAAACCTGACCTAAGAATCCGCATGTACACTCATATGTATGGTGCAGCGGCAGTACCGAGAAGAATACGTCATCACGGTAGATATAGAGCATCGAGAACATGGCCTCGAGGTTCTTACAAATATTCTTCTGGCAGAGCATAACTGCCTTTGACTTAGCTGTCGTTCCTGATGTAAACAGGAGTATCGTCATCTCATCGGGATCGATCGGCGTATCAAGATAATCACGGTTGCCGGAAGACATAAGCTCTTCGCCTTCCTTGAGCAGCTTATGGAATGACAGAAATCTGTCATCATCGATGTCATCCATGCAGATATAATACTTGATCGAAGGGATCTTGCCGTATACTTCGTTGATCGCATCGAGCTTTGTCTTCGAGAAGATCAGGACATCGGTAACCGCCCTTTCGAGACAGTTTGTGATCTCCTCGGGATGGAGTTCCTTATCGATAGGAACAACGCAGCCGATACCGTTCGTTGCTGCAAGATAAGAGACATACCATTCGTATCTTGTCTCAGCAAGTATCGCAACTCTTGAACCCTTCTTCACCCTTGTAAATAGAGCTGTTCCAAGAGAGTCGATATCATGGTCGTACTGTTCCGTTGACACCGGAACATAGGGTCCGCCCTTTACTTCTTTATGGAGGAAGACAGGATTGCCCGGAAACTCCCTGACACGTGTCTTGATAATATCTCTAAGGTTTGTAATGTGTGTTACCTCATACAGCGGTATATTCTTCATTATGTACCTCCGTCACTTCATTATTATCACTGAATGAACTGAATCATCTGATATATCCTTTATGATAACACAATGTGTTATTCCGTCACTTATATATTCAAGCCTTACAGTCTCCTTGGGCTTGATCTCCTTACGATAACATATCTCGATATCATCGAAAAGCTTTCGGTCCACACCGTCAGGAAGGACCTCCTCGGCCAGATCCAGATAAGACGAATTATGCACATGTCCGTTCATATCTATCATCGACTTGATAACCGTCAGCTCCTTATCGCAGACAAACGGAAGATCAGGCGCCTGGCGGGCAAAAGTAAACCCTTCAAAATTGAGATGACCGTTCTCCATCTTGTATCCTTCGATCTGATCGGGATGAAGCTTTATCGGCCTTCCCGTCTCCGGATTCATCGCGACCCAGTTGGATGTGGCCTTGGCGATCAGCTCTCCGTTCGAATCAAAGACATCATAATCACGGCCTGCCTGAATGCCCTTGTACGACTGCCCCCATGTGGCAACCTCGATAGTCTCGCAAGCACCCGGTCTTTTGTAAACAACAAGCTTCCAGTTAAGAACGATCCATGTCAGGTGACTGATATCTTTCTCCCCTGTACTCTGTCCGACCATGAGGCCGTGAACGTTAGCCGCATTCGACAACGCTTCGATCAGAGCCTTATTCGTGATATGGTTGCCCGTACCGACGTCCTGTAAACCGATGAAAAACTTCTGTCTTGCCTGCATATACTAACTTATTTCCTCTCCACTGTCAGAACATCCCTTACTGCACGGATCCTTCCTACGATCCTGTCAAACTGGGCTTTGTTCGTAATGGTCAGCGTTATATTGATGTGACCGATAAAATCATCGTCAACGAGCGAATTGACCTTAACGATGCTCGCCTTCTCTTCCCTGATGCTGTCAAGGATATCAAAGAGCAGATCAGGTCTGTCACTGCCCGTGATGGCTATCGCAATGTCAAAGACCGAATTCCTTGCATTTGATAGCCAGTGGCAGTCCACGATCCTTCTGAACCTCTCAAGATCTTTAGGAGACCTGTCCTTGTACTTAATGTAATTAAGCATATTGGTACAGCTGGATTTATGTATTCCGACGCCCTTGTTCTGCGTGATATATCCGACGATATCATCGCCGAAAACAGGATGGCAGCACTTAGCATAATGCGTAGCGACATTCTCAAGCCCATCAACGATAACAACAGACTCTGTATTCTTCTTGCGGGGTATCCTGACCTTTATGTCGTCCTTATCAAACCGCTGTTCAGAGAACTCCTTGGTCTTCTTGCTCTTGGGACCCTGGTCGAACTTTCCGAGCTCGATCGGCATCTCTTCCGGTCTGTAAACAACCTGACCGTCGATTGCGATCCTGTAGCCGAGTTTCTGTCTCTCTTCAGGCGATATAGATCTCAGATAATCATCTCTGAGCTTTCCAAAAACCTTGATGACACTCGTTGCACCATATCCGATGGATGCATAGAGATCATCGACACTCGCAAAAGTATTGCGCTTCAGAATGGGTTCAAGCCTGCTCTCAACTATGAGATCTTCAGGCTTAAAGCCGTTACGCTCTATCTCGCGCTCCAGCTTCTCCATGCCGGCAGCGATATTCTCAGCCCTTGCTTCCTTCTTAAAGTAAGCATTGATCTTGTTCTTCGCAGTTGTTGTTCTTGCGATATTGATCCAGTCTCTGGAAGGGCCTTTGATCTTCGCGCTCGTCAGGATCTCAACCTGATCCGCATTCTTAAGTGTGTAAGACAGCGGAACGATCCTTCCGTTGACCTTTGCTCCATGCATGTGGTTGCCAACACCGCTGTGAATGTGATACGCGAAATCAATAGGACATGACCCGATGGGAAGTCTTATGACCTCACCCTTGGGCGTATAAACAAAAACTTCCTCAGGCGCGATATTTGTCTTCAGGTATTCCATGAATGCAGTCGGATCAGCAAGCTCAGACTGTGAATCAAGGATCTGTCTTACCTCAGAAATCTTCTCATCATACCTGTCAGCCTGGAACTCATGGGAGTCACCGGACTCCTTATAGTGCCAGTGAGCGGCGATACCGTATTCCGCTATCTTGTGCATCGCATAAGTCCTGATCTGGACCTCGAAAGGTATTCCGCTGGGGCCTATTACAGTCGTGTGTATTGACTGGTATTTATTCTCCTTCGGCATCGCGATATAGTCCTTAAATCTTCCGGGGATGTGATTGTACATCTCATGAACGATACCAAGGACCGTATAGCAGTCAGTAACTTCGTCAACAATGATCCTGCATGCGAACATGTCATAGATCTCATCGATCGTCTTGCCCTTATCTTTCATCTTCTTGTAGATGCTGTAAAAGTGCTTTGGTCTGCCTTCTATCTCGTAGTTCTTAATGTGATATTCCTTAAGTTTGTTATTGAGCTCTGTAACAACTTTCTCCATGAAAGCTTCACGCTCGGAACGCTTTCCGTTAACGAGTCCGACCAGCTCATAATAAGCATCGGGATCAATGTATCTCAGACAAAGGTCCTCAAGTTCCCACTTGATCTTATAGATACCGAATCTGCCTGCGAAAGGAACGTAGATATCAAGTGTCTCACGTGCCTTCTCTATCTGCTTCTCAGGAGTCATGTGCTTCATCGTTCTCATGTTGTGGAGACGGTCTGCAAGCTTAATGAAGATGACTCTGATATCATCGGTCATCGCCATTACCATCTTGCGCACATTTGTTGCCTGCAGTTCTTCCTTGGAATTATAATTCACGAGTTCCAGACTGGAATTGATCTTTGTTACTCCGTTGACCATATTTGCAACTGAATGACCGAAGATGCTCTCAAGAAGTTCATAATCAGCTGCCGTATCTTCTATCGTATCGTGGAGCATAGCACCTGCAAGAGTCTCAGCGTCAACCTCGAGTTCAGCGAGGATACGTACAACAGCAAGCGGATGGATGATGTACATCTCTCCTGTCTTACGCTTCTGGTTACGGTGAGCTTTATACGCAAAGATATATGCGTCCGTTAAGAGCTTTTGTTCCTTTGCTATCTCTTCTTCACTTGCGTTGGAGTTCTTCAGGTAATCAGTAAACTGATTCATGATCTCATCAAATCGCTCAGAGATATACTCTGGTATCTCGGGGACATCGTTCATATCCGCAAGGTATCTTAATTCCTCACTTACAGCATTGTTCTCATTCTCTTCAGCCATTTCCAGTAAGCCTCTTATAAGTATCTGTACTGCCAAGCTTTACCTTACCCTGCACAGGAAGCACTGTGAAACACACTCTTCCTCCGTCACCCGTCCCGAGCTTTACAAGACCCGCTTCGGAGAACACCTCAAGGCATCTCTTAAGAGAGAACGGTGTCACGTTCGCTCTGCAACTAATATTTACCATTTTTGCCAGCAGAACGCAATCTGCCGTAGAACTCTTGTTGCCGCAGCAATCCTTGACCGTGCTGTAAACATTTGCAAAATCCTTCTCCCCGGGAACGAAACCGTCCTGATCGGATGCCCTGTTCATCTTGCGTATCTGATCAACAGCAAGTCCGCTCCTGTAGAGCTTCTCCGCAGTATTGAACTGTTCCCACAGGAAGCCCTTTACAACAGGCTTGATATCCTCGAGATGAAGACTCAGAGTTGTGTTACCCCTGTATGTATACTCATTCATAGTGTAAGCTATATCAACCTTATCTCCGACCGTAAAACATGAAGCAAACTGTCCCATGCCAAATCCTACAGCGGAAAGAGCGGTCTGCTTATTATTCGCATCATTACTGTCCCCTGAGATCAGATCAACTCTCAGATGTGCTCCGTCTGACATTGTATAAAGATCGGAGATTATAAGTCCTCTGGTAACAAATACCGGCTTGGAGTTGGATATACCGAACGGCTTCAGCCTGCAGACAGTTCTGAAAGTATCGAATGTCACCGTCTCAAACGGGAGCTCACAGTCAACATCAAGAACATCTTCAGGTTCATAACCGGCTCCGTCTTCTCCACCGGCAAGCTCCTTGGAACGTGCTTCAAGACTGCGCATGAACTCGCCCATCTTATCCTTGCGGACAACTACGCCGGCAGCCTTCTTATGTCCTCCGAAATTAACGATGCTGTCAGACACATCATTAAGAACATTGAAAAGATCAAAATCGCCATATGCTCTTCCTGATCCCTTCACGCAGTCAGTCTCAATCGAATCATTCGTAAATACGATCGCAGATCTTCTGAAATACTGCGACAGCTTACCGGCAACAATGCCAAGAACACCTTGATGCCAGTTCCTCCCGTACACAACGATGGGGCCAACAGTATTGGTAAGACTCCATTCCTCCGGGCGGTTAGGATCCTCGATCTGCTTAACTGCTTCCTCAAAGACAGCTGACTCGATCGCCTTACGCTCATCGTTCTCTCTTGTCAGCTCATTAGCAGCTTCAGTTGCAGCCTTCTCATCGTCCTCAAGGAAGAGCCTAAGCGCCTCCGAAGAATCGTAGAGCCTTCCTGCAGCATTTACTCTCGGGACAAAATTGAACGAAATATACGTCTCATCAACAGGCCTTCCCTCATCCGCCAGAAGAGAGTTCATGACTCTTACTCCGGGGTTCGCTGGCTTTCCTGTATTCATGCTCTCAAGAGCTTTCTTTATTATCGTTCTGTTCTCATTCACAACAGACACAAGGTCAGCTATGGTTGCAATGCCCGCCATCTCGATAGACTGTCTCCACAGATCCCTGTTAAGCTTGAACTCGCTTGCCCTGCCCATTGCTTCAACAAGCTTAAGAGCAACGCCTGCACCGCAGAGATCGATGAAAGGATATGTGTTATCCGGTCTCTTGGCACAAATGACACAGTCAGCGTCAGGGATCATCTCGTCCTTAACGTTATGGTGATCGGTTACGATGACCTTGATCCCCTTCTCCCTGATCATGCTGATAGTATCAAAGTTGGTAATTCCGCAGTCAACAGTGATGAGAAGATCCGGCTCAAACTCAAACACCTTATCAATGATGTTGTCCGTAAGTCCGTATCCGTGCTCAGCCCTGTGCGGAACGATATAATCAACTGTCGCACCATGAGCTTTTAAATAACGCACGATTATTGCCGTGGCAGTGACTCCGTCGCAGTCATAGTCGCCATATACCAGAATGTGTTCCTTATTTGAGATCGCACTGCTGATAAGACTGACTGCCTTATCCATGTCCTTGTACAGAAAAGGGTCATGCCATAAAGTAGGATTCTCTGTAATAAAATCCTTCACTTCGCCTTCTTCGGTTATTCCTCTGTTTTTTAGAAGAACATCAATCAATGTATCGGACTGACCCAAAGAGCCATTATCCGATACATTCCATGTCTTGTTTGTGAGCATCATGTTAATGTATCTCGATCCTGTTTTTTGAAATAATTATAATATAAATAACGAGATCAAGCCACATTAAATTAACTGCAACTGTTTACCAGATATTCTCATACCTCGCATTAGATGACTGGCTGGTGTACTGATCCATATCGGACTGCCTGTCCATTCTCGACTGCTGATCCATCTGCTGCATCTGCTGCTGGGTCTGTCTGTCCATCTGCTGCATCTGCTGTTGCTGCTGATCCTGGTCACCGCCCGGCTGCTGTTGCTGCTGTTGCTGTTGTTGTTGCTGCTGCTGTTGCTGCTGTTGCTGCTGCTGTTGTTCCTGGATCTGCTCAAGTTCCTCGATTGCAGCCTCAATGTCTCTCTTAAGTCTTTCCGCTTTCCTGCTGTGGCCCTTGCCCTTCTCATTGGCACAGTCATCTTCAAGAAGCAGATCACGAGCCTGATAAAGGAGTTCCAGAGATTTCTCGATATTCTCAGGAACCTTATAATTCTTATCGAGCTGCGCAATAACTGAAAGCGCCATGTTGATCCTTACGGGGCACTCTGAATACAGCGGGATATTCGAATCGATAGCTTTCTGATACTCATCGAGAGCTGCATCATACTGACCGATCCTGTACAGTATGTTTCCGTTGTTATAATGAGCCACATAAGGTTCAAATATATTCAGCGTCGTAAGAAGATCATCGTTTACCGAATAGTCGCCATCCTCATAGGATGAAATGACACTCTCGTTGTAGAAATAGTTAAGCAGTATCTTGCCTGCAACAAGCACGACAACAATATAGATCGCGACAAGTATCTTAAGTCTCATATTACTGTCCCCTTCCCATCTTTATTCCATAATAGATGAGATCGTAGATAAGGAACACAAAGAGCACAGCCGCAAAGTAATAATATGTCTCGGCGTACCCTGCTCCCGTCTCGCCTTTCTCGCTCATCTCTCCGCTCGTGATCTTCGCCTGAAGATCGTCAATCACATCCCAAATGGTCTCGCCGCTTACAACATGATAATAATCTATCTCCATGTCTTCGGCAAGTTTCTGAAGCGTTTTCTCATCGATCTTGGATATGGCAGTCTCCGTTCTTCCGTTTGAGCTGTATGTCAGGAGCTGTGTCTCATTTGAAGCGGAATAGAGCTTAACGTGCATCTCTCCGCCCCTCTTTGTTCCGTAACCGAGGACAGCACCGCCGTCAATGTATTCTGCCAGTCTGTCGAAACTCTTAATCTTGTCTCCGGTATTCATTTCGCCGTCACTGATGAAGAACAGAAGGTGTATCCTCTCATCGTCTTCCTCATCATCGTCGTACTTGACGGATCCTTCAAGATAGTCTCTGAGCGTGTTGTATACGACATTGATCGAAGAACCCTTTGCATATGTCATACTGCGGCCTTCAAGAGAGTTTACAGCCTGCATGACATTCTCTTTCTCAGTCGTGTAAGGAACGAGGACATTAGCTGTATCGTTGAAGGAAATGACAGCAAATCTCGAACCTGAGAACTCATCCATGATCTTGCTGATATCCTGCCTTGCTCCGTCCATTCTCCTGCCGTCTCCGTTATGGTCCTCAGCGAGCATACTGATAGTATTATCGACAACGAAAAGGATATCGATATCATTCGTAAGAACAGGAACTTCACCAGTAGGGATCATGATCCTGAGATTGATCAGGAAAAGTAGTAACGCAATGATTATCTGGCGGATAAAGTTCCACGCACCTTTGCGCTTCATCACAATGACGAGCGCAACAATTATCAGCATAATGGGGATCGGTATAAGAGGATTGATCGTCATATACGTAACCTCCAGATAGCAACAGAGAATAATGCAGTGCTTACGAGCAGAGCGATTATGAACATCTCGGGAATATCTTCCACAGTCGTGCTTGTCTTATATGTAACCGAAACATCCGTATCCTTAACATCCTCGATGATGCTCTCAATGGCATCTCTCTTACGAGTGTTGTAATACTGGCCGCCGGTGCTCTCAAGACTGCGCTTGAACTCATTCTCTTCCGCAACAAAATAAGGGGCGATACCGAAAACCTTTACACCCTTATATGCACAGAGCTCACATGCCTGGGGAACGGAACAGATCTGATCACCCATGACATCGTTATCAGTTACGAGGATTATAAGTCTCGCCCTGTCAGGATTCTCTTTGAAATCAGGGAAACTGTAGAGACATGAAGCAAGTCCGTCACCGATAAGCGAGCTTCCGCGGTCGCTTGATGTTCCTGCGAATCTGTATGCAGAGAGTTCATCAAGGTCATCGTAATAGTAAATATTCTGACCGGCTTCGATAGATCTCTTCAGATGATCGAGCTCCGAGACGACATAGTTGTAATCATCAGTAAGCGGAACGAGAAGGACTGCCTGGCCGTTAAAGATAACGATACCGAATCTCTCACCCTTGAGGCCCTTGACCATGTCCTGAAGCTGTTCACACATTTCGCAGCTGACACTGTCGAGGGATGTTGATACGTCAAAGCCGATAATGATATCCCTGTTGTGTATCTCCTTTGTATTTGAAGATACCTTGATAGGCTTAGCAACAAGTACCGTCGTTGACATGATCATCCCGAGTATTCCGACGATTGCAATGACCTTCAGGAAATAGTACTCGAACATAAGGAACTTGTACTGAGGGAGCTTTTTGATGTATTCGTTATTTGCACTTCTGGCACCACCTGAATACTTCTTTCCCTTCATAAAAAAAAGAATGAGTATAAGGCTGACAGCCGCTACTCCGGCACCGATATAGAGTACTACGGGATAAGTCAGTTCCATGTTCTTACCACCTCCGCAGCACGCATAAACGAAGCCTTGATATCCTTGTCAGAATCATATGCAAACTCCGGCTCATAGAACTCTTTGATTAGATTGTACAAAGTCGGCTTATTGAGCTTCTCGATCTCTCTCAGAGTAAGCGAGTTAGCGGGTACAGAGGATGCTTCCTCGCAGTACTCTCTTACGCACTGGCTCAGGAGAATGTGAGCTCTACGCATATCGATGACACCGCTTGCAAACTGTGCTTCGATCTCTCTTATCTTATCGAGATACATCTGCTTCAGCACAGCGGGATCGTATTTCTTCCTGGGTTTGGAGACAACTTTCTTCTCACGCTTCTTCGGCTTGAATTTGGTCAGTTTTATCACTATAAAGATTACTACAGGCACGACGACAAGGACCGCTGCGATAATAGCGATCACAAGTGAGTAGCTCATCATCTCCTGTAACTTAACGGACGTTTGCATATCTGTGACTTTCCAGTAATTCTATAATCTTCCCTACAATCTCTTCCTCATTGTCCACGTTCACGCTTGAAACACCGAACTTTAAGAGTTTCCTTGCGTTCGAGGTCAGTATCTCTTCCCTCTTTGCCTTCTCGATCTCGGCAAGTTTCTTGTTGCGGCTGATGAAATTGGGAACATATCCGTTGCCGTCAATATCAAAGACCTGATTACCGGTAAGGCCCAGATCGCTGATATTAATAAAGAGAACATCATGTCTCGTCTTAAGTCTCTTGAGACATGCCTCGCTCACTTCGTTGATACCGCTCATATCAGTGATAGCGAAGATGATCATTCTCTTCTTGAAGTTATTGATGATGAAATCGAGAGACTTCTCGATACTGTTTTTCTGCTTTGATTCCAGGTCTCTGTCATACTCAGCAAGTATCCTCTCGAGATTGGGAATACCCGTTCTGAAAGGATTGAGCTTAATGAATCCGTCCTTATTGTAAAGAGAACCTACCGTATCGCCATTCTTATACGCAATATAACCGATAGTGCCCGCTGTTCTCAGCGCTATCTCTCTCTTCTGGACAAACTCGGCAGAGTCTCCCGCCATCTTCGAACCTGTATCAAGAACGAGCATGATGCTGTGCTTCTTATCAGCGATATATCGCTTTACAAGAATCTGTCCCGCTCTTCCTGAAGCCTTCCAGTCTATGTCCCTGATGTTGTCTCCCGGAACATACTCCCTGAGGTCTTCAAAGTTCAGACTGCGGCCATGAAAGACAGACGGGTAAGTACCGTCTAAAACATTACTCGTTCTCTTGGTAGCGTAAATGCTGACATTCGCCTTGATGCGAGTTATGTAGTCAGATTCAGATCTCATGGTGTAGGAACTGCTCCCATGATCGCGTCAATGATCTGATCCTCGTTTACGCCGTCAGCAACTGCTGCAAAGTTCAGCGTAATTCTGTGTCTCAGAACACCCTTAGCGAAAGCCTTAACGTCGTCAGGTGTGACGTAGTCCCTGCCAGACAGGAGTGCAACAGCCTTACTGATCTCCATAAGACAGATAGAGCCTCTGATGGAAGATCCGAGTGTAATGTACTGTGCAAGATCCTTCGAAATAAACTTATCCGCATGTCTCGTCGCATCAATGATCCTTACGATGTAATCCTTGATGGACTGATCGAGGTAAACTCTCTTAACGAGATTCTGAACGTACTTGATATCACCAAGTGATACAACGCTCCTGCTCTGTGTGAAGACATCCTTCTCGATCCTGTTCATGATCTCGAGTTCTTCGGTTACAGAAGGGTAATCAATGATAGTCTTCATAAAGAATCTGTCGAGCTGCGCCTCAGACAGGAGGTATGTGCCTTCCTGCTCGATAGGATTCTGTGTAGCGATTACCATGAAGATATCAGGTGTTGGATACATCATGCCGCCGATTGTCGTCTGATGCTCCTGCATAACTTCGAGCATGGCACTCTGTGTCTTAGCTGAAGATCTGTTGATCTCGTCCAGAAGAACAAAGTTTGCGTGGACAGGTCCAAGCTTCGTCTCAAAGTTTCCTGTTGAATAATTGAGTATCTGGGTACCGATGATATCACTCGGAAGAAGGTCAGGCGTACACTGGATACGTGAGAACTTTCCCCCACAAGCTTCCGTCATCGTCTTTGCAGCAGTTGTCTTAGCAAGACCGGGAACTGACTCGATCAGGATATGACCGTTGACCATGAGTGTCATGAGAAGTGATGTGCCAAGATCCTTCTGGCCAACCATCTTCTCATAGTAATAGGAATTGATCCTCTGTACTACGGTAAGTGCGTCGCGGACCTCTGACTCTGAGATAACTGAATACTTTTCCATAATTCCAAACCCTTTTCGTAAAAAATAACAATGGTTATTATATCATATCGTTACTTGAGAATTAGCCAAAATTAAGGCATTTATCTGCTGACGTACAACATCAATATCAAGAGGGAACTGGTTTGCCTCGTATGTAAACAGGATGTCCCGGCCGGGAAGAAATCCATTGTCCAGATATTTGTGCATCTTCCACTCAGCATCACTCTGATATGAACCATCGCTCATCATTCCGAAATGCTCAATAACAAAACACCTGTCTATTTCCGGAACATCAACAACAAAATCAGGATAGATCGACAGTTTATCGGTAAGTGCATACTCCGGCTCATATATATACTTCAACCCAATGCCCGACAAGAGCTGTGCAATGCTTAATTCCGACTTTGACCTGAATCTAGTCCCCTCGAATTCCGGTGCATATTGGTTTTTTGGCACAGGATTGCTGTCCTTATGCGGCTCAAGCAGCGCATAGAACTCACGATCAAGAAACGGATAAGGTTTGGGAGCAATATCCGGCATCTTCGACTGAAGAAACAATTCGATACTCTGGAGTTCTTTTTCCAGCGACTCCCTTCTCTCTATAAGCGAAAGTATATCCTTTGTTTCCTGTTTGGAAAGCGTAAATCTCTTATGCACCATTTCCTTCTTGCCTGGATAGGAAGAAATGTACAACTGCTTGTACTTATTCCTCTCTATCACAATGTGACCCGAGGGAAGTGGTTCGATCTGTTTGACTAAATAGTTCCGCTTGAGTACTGCGTACTCTCTCGAAATATACATAAGGCCATCCCCTTTACACAATTCTTACACATTATTATAGCAGGAAATGTGTAAAACATGCGTAAACACCATAGAATCAGCCTTGTTACACAAAGTTTTCACAATTTGCGTGTCAAAAATCCCAAAAGTTTGTGTAAACCAATTAAAGCCTACTCAAAATAATCAAACTCAAGCTCGCCGATCTTAACAGTATCTCCCTCTTTGATGCCCTTTGCCTTGAGCGCATCAATAACGCCTGACGATATCAGTGTTCTCTGGAAGTAAGCCATAGAATCCGTGCTGTCGAAGTTAGTAGAGTTCAGAACGACATCGATCCACTTGCCGGTGACCTCATATACTCCGTCACTTACGACGATATCAAACTTGCGCTCTTCCTCGTACTTATAGACGATCTCGTCCTCCCCTGCGACATCGTGGATGACTACCGGAGGCAGCTTCGTAACCATTTCGGTGATCTTGTCTGTCAGCTCCTTGAGTCCGAGGCGTGCGGCCGCACTAATTACAAACACGTCCTCATAGCCTTCTTCGCGAACGGAGGATACGAACATCTCGACCTCCTCATCAGTAGCGTCGTCGCACTTATTTGCCACGACGATCTGGGGCCGGGATGCAAGCTCTGCATTGAACTCCCTGAGCTCCTTATTGATCGAAACAAAATCGTCGTACGGATCACGCCCGTCCTTCGCCGAAACATCCACAACATGGACGAGCAGACGAGTTCTCTCTATATGGCGCAGGAAATCATGTCCCAGCCCCGCACCCTCGTGAGCATCCTCGATTATTCCGGGAATATCGGCGATAACATATGATGTATCATAACTCTGAACAACACCGAGAACGGGTTCCAGCGTTGTAAAGGGATAATCTGCAATCTTGGGTTTTGCGTTAGTAAGCACTGAAAGCAGTGTGGATTTACCTGCGTTAGGATAACCTACAAGTCCGACATCAGCGATCAGCTTCAGCTCAATATAAAGATCCAGTTCTTCCCCGGGTATTCCGGCACGTGCGAACTGGGGAGCCTGTCTTACGGCATTTGCGTAATGCATATTGCCGAGTCCGCCTTTACCGCCGCGGGCAATGACAACGCGCTGACCGTCTTCGGTCATGTCTGCAAGGATGCGGTCAGTCTCAACATCTTTGATTATTGTACCTACGGGAACAGCGATCTCGAGGTCGGCTCCTCCCTTTCCGTACATCTTGCGGTTCATGCCTTTCGCGCCATCCTCGGCCACAAACTTGTGCTTGAAGCGGAACGGAGACAGATTGGACAAACGCGAAACAGCTACGAAAACAACATCGCCGCCCTTACCGCCGTCTCCTCCGTCGGGACCGCCGTTTGTCACGAACTTCTCTGTGTGGAAGGACACCATTCCGGGTCCGCCGTCACCTGCTTTTACATGTATCTTTGCGTGGTCGATAAACATATTAGGCTCCTAAAAAATGCAGTCTGCCGCATAATACGACAGACTGCAGAAACATCTTGTTTTACAAATGATCAGGCTACGGGATAAACGCTAACCTGCTTCTTGTCCTTACCCTTGCGCTCGTACTTAACTGTACCGTCGATAAGAGCAAAGAGTGTATCGTCAGATCCGATTCCAACGTTTGTACCGGGATGGATCTTTGTTCCGCGCTGTCTTACAAGGATATTGCCTGCGATAACGCTCTGACCGTCACCCTTCTTAGCTCCGAGTCTCTTGGATTCTGAGTCACGACCATTCTTGGTGGAACCCATACCTTTCTTGTGAGCGAAGAGCTGTAAATTCAACTTAAGCATTTTTACACCTCCATTAGTGTCAATTCGAATGAACTATCTCTACAAATCTGTTCTGTTCGTCGTTGACCGATTGTGCTACGGACATCATTCCGAGTTCCGCGGTCCTCATGATAACCTGAGCATTCCGCTTTGCCTCTTCTGATCCGGTCTCCGGAACCATTATCCTGAAGAATACATCATCTTCATCTGATTCCCTGATGACTGTCGTCTGTTCACTGTCATATCCGCAAATGTCTTCCAGTGCGTTAGCTGCTGTATAGCATAAAGCGGATATTCCCGCACAGACTATGTCGCTTCCGGCCTCTCCGTATCCCGAATGTCCCGAGACGTATATGCCTCTTATGGATCTGTCTTCGGACTTTCTGTCAACTATTACAGTGATCATTAGCCGATCGCTGAGATACGAACTCTTGTATAAGGCTGTCTGTGGCCATTCTTACGACGATAGCCCTTCTTAGCCTTGTACTTCAGGACAGTAATCTTCTTGTTCTTGCCCTGCTTAACGATCTCACCTGTTACAGTCGCCTTAACGTCTGAACCTGCTGTGATACCGTCGTCACCACCGACTGCAAGTACTTCATCGAAAGTAACTGTCTCACCTGCTTCACCTGCAAGCTTCTCAACGAAGATCTCGTCGCCTACAGCAACCTTGTACTGCTTGCCGCCTGTCTTGATAACTGCGTACATATAAGTGTCCTCCTGTTCTTCCAGTCTCGCTGCTTATGTCCAAGGCAGTGGCTTTTTATCTCTAAAAAGCGCGCGTTTAAGAGCCCGGCGCATGCGGTCACCCGAATATAATACTCATCAAGTCCTATAAAGTCAAGCAGAAATCACATAATGAGCAGAGCAAATACGACTGCGTGCGTGAGCCCCGCCAGATATACATGGTCAGATATGCGCTTAACTGCGTTGGAGCAGATAAACGGGAATACTACTGTAAGCAGGCACAAAACAGCAGGATTGAGCTCTCCAAGGTCGAAGAAACTGGTGGCCACAGCAGCGCCCGCAGGTATCAGAAGTTCTATCATATAGAAAATATTGCCAAAATACGAGCACCCGTTCTCTCCGCCCGCACGGCTCTTCTTATCGATAAATCCAAGTGCGGTAACGATCAGGAAATCAATCACGGCGGTGATCCATACAAAGTCTCTTCTCGTTCCCAGACTTGTTCCGCCCGTGCTAAGCAGATAGCAATAAACAAATACGGAGATAACTCCTGCCGCTGCCGCCAGCGTACGGACAAAGCCTGCCTTGGACGGCGTGTAAACGATCTTGTTTGTCAGAATGAATCCGGATCTCATCAATACCATAACAAGCATCATGAAAAGCGGAGCAAACTCAATTATATAGATAACGTATTTCTGCGTATAAGGGATCATGTACCCTGCAATTATGAGAACTCCGAACCATATGGCCAGACCCATATTGACGATCGCTGCCATTCCGTCATCGCCAACCTTCTCAAATGATATTCCCCTTCTCTCCGGAACCGGGATAAAAAACAGAAACATAAACAGCGACGCAATGCTGAACAGTATTCCCGCAGTAGTCAGGATGACCCACGTATTGATCCTTCCGTAGTCTATCGTCTGACCGTATGTAGTTGCCAGATAACCTGCAAGCTCACTCTGATACTCGCTCAGATTAAGCAGCATCGAATAAGTCAGGTGATCATACAAAGACAGATATCTCTTCTGATCCGCAGATGAATAGATCCTCGATGACGGCAGCCATCCCCTCGAAGCATACGGACCATATACCGTATCCACACCACTCATCCTCTCGAAAAGGCGTCTGACATCACTCATGCTGCTCGTGGAAGACGCACTCTTCCCGAAACCGAACATCGCAACCTCACACGAGGGATGATTGTAATCATATTTCTCCACCGAAAGATTGCCGGGATACTTCGGATCGACGAGTATATATCCGAGGATGTTATTACCGCCCTTATTAGCAGTTCCCAAAGTATTCTCATTGATGTCACGCATAAGTGTAAAAGAGTCATTGCCTACACCCATGATGACTACATGTCTTCCCGTTATATCTTCAGGGATCTCATTCTTAGTCTCGCCGGTGATCAGATAATCAAATCCTGCTGCATGGATACTGTTGGCAAAAGCCGGTTCAGAAATATAGAACGTCTTTCCTGTCCTGTTGTATATCAGCAGGAGCGGATTACTGTCGGATGCACCCTTTGAAGTATTACTGTACAGAACAGCCAGCAGGATAACACACAGAAGAGTTATAACACCCCATATATACGCCGCAGGAGGAAGCTTCTTAAACTTGCCTCTTGGTGTACAGGTATTTTTGCCCTTCGGATCCTGTCTGTGCTGAGACTTCATCACTTATCCCTTTGAGCAGATAATATCGCCGAGTTCTCTGATATCTTCAGGTCCAAGAATAAGGATGATATCGCCCGGCTTAACAAGCGCATCTATTCTCGGAATGATATCCATCTTGTTGCTGTAGAATTCAGCATCTCCTCCGCGTCTGTTTATCTCGTCTGAAATGTCCTTGCTGGAAACACCATAGTCGGTATCTTCCCTGTCGGAATAGACCTCTCCGAACAATACTTTCTTGCACGGCAGAAGTGTGTTTACATAATCCTCAAACAGAACCTTCACGCGATAGTAAGTAAGAGGCTGGAACACAACAAGGATATCACCGTGAGGCATATTCGATGCAGCTTCGATAGTTGCCCTGGCAGCAGCGGGATGATGTGCGTAATCAACGACAACATCGCAGCCCTTGTACTGCCCCTTTATCGTGTATCTTCCATCAGCACCAGTGAACCCGTCCAAAGCTCTGCAGACAGAATCCGCATCAGCTCCGTTAAGATATGCACACGCTGCCGCGATAAGACAGTTATCTATATTATGGCTTCCCGGAATGCAGAGAGATATATGTCCTGCCTTCTCACCGTAGATATAAAGATCAAACGAAGGATGACCTTCCGTAAACACGATATTCTTCGCAGCAAAATCAGCATCTTCATTCTCCGCTCTTCCACACGTAACGACTCGAGGGAAAGTGCGGCCTTCCTTTGCAAACTCTTCCCTTGCCAGCTCAACGGATTTTACGATGTTCTTATCGCCCTTTGTAACGACGATATTGCCGCTGTCCTTCGTCTTCCCGATAAACACGCTGAACGCCTCGATAACATCCTGCAGCTTCGGATAGATATCGATATGATCGTGGTCGATATTCGTAATTGCAGCAGTTGTGGAAGTAAACTCATAAAACGACCTGTTGAACTCACACGCTTCTGATACGAGGAGATCCCTTCCTTCACCGAGAATGACCGTCTTGTTGTCCAAAGAAGGAACAGGTGCACCGATATGAACTGTAGGTCTGATACCTGCCTCCATGAGCATCAGTGTTGTCATGGAAGTTGTCGTTGTCTTTCCGTGCGTTCCCGAAATATTGATGACGCTCTTATGACTCCTCGTCATCGCCCCCAGGAATTCAGACCTGTCAAAGATCTGTATGCCCTTCTCCCTGCATCTGATGACTTCAGCGTTGTTATCCTTTACAGCGGCAGTCCTGATAACATAATCGGGACTGAACTGATCGATATTCCTCGCGTCCTGACAGTTGAAAATCTCGATTCCTCTGGAAGCAAGCTCTTCTGTTCTCTCATTGGGATGATTGTCAGAACCGCCTACAACGAAACCGTAATCACCGGCCAGCTGCGCCAGCCCAAACATCGAGATTCCGCCGATGCCGATAAAGAACAGCCTCGATCCCTTCTCGATATTATCAATAGTAAATGATTTTGGGTCTATCATTGGCATACCATTAAACTCCTGATTTATATTTAAAAATAATTATAGCACATTAGCCTGTTATATCTCCGACAACAGCCTGTGTGTATTCAACGAGGTCGGAAGCCTTAAGACGGATCTGCATTCCTCTTACGCCTCCCGACACCGAAACATCATCGACCAACTCTATCATCTCATCAATATAGGTGGGAAACTTTTTCTTCATTCCTATCGGAGAACACCCGCCCCTGATGTAACCTGTCAGCGGCAGCAGCTCCTTAACGTGGATCAGCTCCACCCTCTTCGACTTCGCCAGCTTTGCCGCCTTCTTCAGATCAAGTTCATCGTCAACGGAGAGGCAGAATACAACATATCCGTCATCGCCTTTCGCGACGATCGTCTTGAAAACTTCCTCGTATGGAAGGTTCAGATATTCGGCGACATGGTGTCCGTCCAGGTCGTTCTCATCAAACTCGTACTCGAGCACACTGTAATCAATGCCCGCTGAGTCGAGCATCCTCATCGCATTCGTCTTCTTGCTGCCTGCCATACTTTGATTTCCTCCGCGAAAGTCATTATACACCTTGCGGCCTGTCCTTCAAATCCGATATAATTAAGCGCGTGAAAGATAACAGCTAAAGGGAGTGTAACAATGATAAACAAAGAATACCCGCCCCACGACATGAACGTCGTTTTCGATATGATGGAAGAGATTCTGAAGGTCGGAGACTGTGATGAGAAGGCTATGGATGAGCTCCTTTTCCTGAACCGACTGATGTCCGGCCTCCCTGCCGAGGCGGTGGAATACGGCATGATGTTCCTTCACGGCAGCAGGGATCTCCCCTCTTCGTGCGATGAGATCATGCCTCTTTATGTGAGGTTCGTAAGCCTTGCCGAATACTGTGAGAAGATTGAGTCTCTGCGTGAGATCCCTGAGAACATGACACACGAAGACATCATGGCAAGGTCGGATATGCTAAACTCCCTTACTGACCACGAGAACGCCTTTTTGAAGCCTCTCCTTGGATTTAGGGACGGTTCTCAAAACAGTGACAGTTCTCAATCTCAGGAGAATAACATCACTCCTGATGCCGGCGAAAACAATGAGTCCTCAGAAGAACAGACCGGCTCTCTCCACCTGCTGAACAGCAACGCCGCTGTTTTCGTCTGCAGCGATCCGATAAAGACAGCGCTTTATTACGAGAACAATCTCGGGTTTAGGGCGGTCCATCTCGACGACGAGTCAATGCCGCACATAAAGCTGACAAGAGATAATGTAGTACTTGTCCTCGCAAAGGGAATGATGGAACCGTTAAGAAAGATCGCGGATGTCAGTTACGATATGTATCTGTACGTTTCCGAGCCCCTTCTTTTTTACAATGAGATCAAGGGCAACGGCGTAAAGATCGTTGAGGATCTGGGATCAGCTGAAGATGCTGTGAACAGCAGTGTAAACAGGCAGTTTGTTTTCGAGGATATCGACGGAAGGCATATCTGCGTCAGTCAGGAGCTTTCTCAAACATAGGGGACACATCTGCTTCAAACAGGACTGCCAAATTGTAAAAAGGGACACATAACGATTCTTAACAACCAACAACCAACAACCACAACCAACCCTCACCGCTCCAGAAACGGCTCCGCGCAATTCTTTCTGAAGAACGAAACCAGAGGTCCGGTGAAAAACGCGGATACAACCGTTCCGATCCCGAACATCTGACCGAGAAGCGCACCGACAACGACACAGACAATATCATTTATTACTCTGAGCCAAGCAAAAGGGATCTTATTCTGTTTCTCGGAAAGGATCAGCGACACTGCGTCATGCGTTGACACACCCATATCTGCAGTGAAATAAAACGCTGAGCAGAAGCACAGCAGAACAACTCCTATAACGAGACTTACAATATGCCAGACGAGCCCGCCTCCGAGCATATCAAAAAGCTTCCCGATATAGATCGTACTGTAATCGACAACATATCCGAGAAGGAATAGATTTATCATGGTTCCGAGGCCTATTTTGCTCTTATCTACAAAGAAGATAACAGCGAGCTCAACAGCACTGATTATCAGATACGTCGTACCAAACTGAAGCGGAACATGCAGAGCAACTCCGTGAGCAAATGTCTGGAAAGGATCCATTCCAAAATTGGAGTAATTCATAAACCCGACTGCAACACCGAGGAACAGAACTCCCAGTATCGTCATGCCAAGTCTCTTATAAAAGCGCTTATCTCGACTCTTACTCTTGATCATCTGCTTTCCTTACCGACTTTGTCGCCTTCTCTATCTTGTCTCTCTTCAGTACCTGGATTCGTTCGCACCCGGCACACTTTACCTTGATCTCACCACCGACGGCAATGACACGCCAGTCACAGTTCCCACAGGGATGCGGTTTCTTGAAGGTAACAATATCGCCCACTTCATACTGATACAAAAAGAACTTTCCGGCCATATCAGTTCCTCCACATACCAAGAACAACTCGCGGATTTCCGCCGAAGTCCTTAAGACCCATAATATTACAGAAACCGTTATTACGAAAAATACTCATCACAGCTTCCTGCTGAAGATATCCATGCTCAACCAGGAGCCAGCCGCTGTCTTCAAGAGCGTTTTGCGCAATTTTACACAATCTGTGATAGAAAACAAGTCCGTCTTCCCCGCCGCGCAGTGCGAGTTCCGGTTCATATCTGACGCTTAACGGAAGCTCCTCCATCTCATCGTCAGTTATATAAGGTGGATTGGACGTGATCAGAGACAGCCCGGACCCTATGCATCCTGCCAGCTCATCAGCATCTCCAAGAACGTCACCCTTAATAACAGACACATCCCCAAGGGCAACCTCAAGATTAGACGCCGCACAACTGAGAGCCTCATCACTCACATCAACAAGAACACACTTAACATCGCGCCCCGCACGCACCAACGCATTGGATACTGATATTCCCACGCATCCCGTTCCTGTGCAGAGATCGGCGATCATCATTTTCGAGGTCAGGACAGAAGGAACGATCCCCGCAACATCACCCATAGGAGTCTTAAGAGCTCCGCAGACAGCAAGAGCCGCCTCAACCAGCAGCTCCGTGTCAGGGCGCGGAATAAGAACGCCCTCTGCTACTTTATAAGTCTCATAATAGAAATCCTGAACCCCGTCCCTGTATGCGTCAGGGTAATCCGGGTGGCCGTCTTTACCACACATCGTCTTCTTTGTCTTCAGGAATAACGGCCATCATTGAAGCGATGGCAACCTCGCAGATCTTGGCATCAGGCTCTTCTGTAGTGAAGTTCTGGAGCCACAGACCGGGTTTGGACAGAAATCTGCAGAAGGGATTCTTATCATGACGGCCGACGAAACGCAGGAACTCAAATGAGATACCGCAGATGATCGGCACGAGGATAATCCTCATCAGCACATTGATCCACATACTCTGCTCGCCTATAACGATACCTGCCAACGTATAGATGAGTATCGATATCGCCATAACTATGAACATAAATGCCGTTCCGCACCTGGGGTGGAATCTCGGGAACTTCATAACGTTCTCGGGAGTCAGCGGCATGCCTGCCTCATAGCAGGCGATCGTCTTGTGCTCAGCGCCGTGATACTGCCAGACACGCTTGACATCCTGCAGTTTGGACGCAAAGATCAGATAGATAAAGAAGAACATCATCCTCAGGAATCCCTCAATAAGATTCAGGATAACGGACACCTTTACCGTGTTATAAACCTCATCAACGATATATCTCGAAACAATATCAACGATGACCTTCGGGAGCAGCAGGAAGATACCCACACTCAGGATGATACCCACAATAGCAGAGAGTGTGATCATGAGATTGTAGTGCTTCTCGAAATACCTGTCGAGCAGTGACTTCTTCTCCTCTTCACCGTCCTCAGACTTCTCCTCAGGTTTTCCCTCCTCAGAGATGTCGGCTGACTTCATCAGCGCACCCGTACCTGTAACGAGCATCTTGTAGAATCTGATGCAGCCCCTGATAAAAGGAACTGTCTCAAAGTACGTTACCTTCTCAGTCTGGGGGATCTCTTCAACATGGATCGTTCCGTCGCCCTTCCTTACAGCGATACATGTTCGCTTGGGACCAACCATCATAACACCTTCGATCAAAGCCTGACCGCCAATGGTGGTCTTCTTGATCTCAGGCATATCGCACGATATCTTACTCTTTTTATTCTTTGCCATTTATAAAAACTCCAACTGAATAGAGAATAGTTTCTTTCAAAGGTTCATTATACACTATATGCTGTTACAAAGGAATTACATATCAGCCAACCATAACACGTCTCGCGATTCTGTACCATATCCTTGAATACCATGGCATCAGTTCTTTCTGTGCCCTGACCAGTTCATCCCGTATAGCGATCACCTGAGGACAGTGCGACTCGCATTTCCCGCACTTCACGCACTGTGACGGCATTGCAGGCTCGCGTCTTAATGCTATTGTCTGGAAAAACTCCTTGCGACCTGTCGCCTTATTCTCTGAATACATGTGGTTATAACATGAGAATACTGCCGGAATATCAACGCCCTTCGGACACGGCATGCAGTACTTGCAGCCCGTGCACGTAACCTTCATCGTCTCATTGATATAGCCTTTTATCCTGTCGATCATCGCAAATTCTTCGTCACCGAAACCGTCAATCTCAGCCTCAGACGCGATTCGGCAGTTCTCCTCCAGCATCTCGATGGAGTTCATTCCCGACAGAACGCATGTGATCTCCTTCTGGTTCCAGAGCCACCTGAACGCCCACTCGGCAGCGCTCCATCCGTGCTTATCCTCCGCTATCTCCTTCTTTGCCTTATCCGGCAGAAGATTAACGAGTTTACCGCCACGGAGAGGCTCCATTATAAACAACGGTATGCCCTTCTCCGCCACTGCTTCAACGCCCTTGCGCCCAGCCTGCGAATTCTCATCAAGATAGTTATACTGGATCAGGCAAAGGTCCCAGTCATACGCGTTAAGTATCTTAATGAACATATCAGTATTGCCGTGAAACGAGAAACCGACATGCCTGATTTTTCCCGCTTTCTTCTGCTCATCCAGCCAGTCGGTAACACCAAGACTTACGAGTTTCTCCCACTGGGCTATGTCCGTCATATGGTGCATAAGATAATTATCGAGATAGTCTGTACGTAGCCGCTTCAGTTCCTCATCAAGATATTTGTCGAGCGCCGCGCGGTTCCTGACAAGATACTGCGGAAGCTTCGTCGTCAGTATGATCTTATCGCGGATCTCAAGTTCTTCGAGAATCCTTCCGAGAACCTCTTCACTTCCGGGATAGATATATGCGGTATCGAAATAGTTCACACCCAGCTCATAGGCGCGCTTTATCTCAGACTTTGTCTTCTCATAATCGATGTTTCCGTTCCTGGATGTAAATCGCATACATCCGTAACCCAGCATCGAATAACCATTTCTGTACTGCATTACTAACCTCCGCATTTAGTAAATCATAGCATAAAAAGACCGCCCTTTTGAGGCGGTCTTTAGGTTTTTATTCTCTGGTAACAGTCGATTACTCAGGCTTCTTTGTGCCGCAGTTGCCGCAGAAGTTAGCTGTGTTATCTGACTTACCGCACTGAGGGCATGTCCAGGGACCTGCTGCCTCGGGCTTCTTTGTGCCACAGTTGCCGCAGAAGTTAGCTGTGTTGTCGGACTTACCGCACTGAGGGCATGTCCAAGCTGCTGCGGGCTCAGGCTTCTTTGTACCACAGTTGCCGCAGAAGTTAGCTGTGTTACCGGCCTTACCGCACTGAGGACATGTCCATCCGCCTGCTGCGCCTGCTACTGCTGCGCCTACAGCTGCACCTGCTGCCATGCCTGCAGCACCCTGCTGAGCCTGCATCTGCTGCTGCTGACCCATATAGTTGAATGCTGCGTTTGTAGCGCCCATCTGGCCGATACCGCCAACAAGACCCATACCCATGAGACCTGTAGCAGCACCAGCTGAGTTGCCTGCTGCTGTATTGAGAGCCTCTGTCTGGCCAAGAACTGCTGCAGCTGCCAAAGCATTGGGGTCTGCACCAAACATCTTGGACTGATCGACCTGCTCGATTCTCTCACGGGACTTGTCATCAGGTGTGATAACAGCGATAGCAACTTCGTCTACTACGATACCTCTTGCCTGGAGCCAATCCTCGTCAAGAGCTTCACGCATGTAGTTTCTAAGTCTTGTCTTCTCCGTAGGGAGGTTAGCAAACATGATCTTGTCTGTACCACCGCAGCGGTTAACAACTTCTGTAAGATGATCAAGGAACTCAACTCTGGGCTGGAGCATATCTGCAGGCTTACCCATAAGGTCGATTACCTTGTACTCACCGGCGATGTTGGAAGAAACCTTCTTGAAGAACGCAACAGGATCTTCGATTCTGAAGGAGAACTTACCGTTCATGCTGATGTAGATGTTCCTGTACTCAGGATCTGCATAGGGAATCGGCTTAGGTGTACCGAAGTTCTGGTCCCTGATCTCGAGCAGGTTAACGAAATAAACTCTCTGCTGCTTTGTGAGCTCACCACCGGCTCTCATCCTCTCCCATGTATCCTTAACAACTTTCTTTGCATTCTCAAGGAGATGAGAATCTGCAAGAACTGAAGGTGAAGATGAAGAATCCCACTGATAGCGGCCAGCCTTTGTTGTAAAATCGATAACCTCACCGTTATCAACAAGCAAAAGCGCTGTGCCCTCGGGTACGAGGATGACTGATCCGTCAGAAATTACCTCGGTATTACCCTTGTTATTACCCTTAACGATCCTCTGAGCACCCTTTCTTACCAATACATCCTGTCCAAGTGAATCACACTTAAACACTTCAATGTACTGATCCTGAACCTCAGAAACAGCAGAATCCCTGACTGTGTTGATAACATTACCAAGTAATGAAATTAAACCCATTTCATATCCCTCCTGAAATATATTTACGATTTGACTCGCTGAGAGACATTATAACATTTATCAAAAATCCGTTCAATAATCCTGATTCTTTTTGTTCATTATGTTGTGCTGCCTGCACTTAATAATTATAAAATATAGTCTTCGTAAGTTTGACCACTTCAGGAGCGTGGAACTCAATGCCCTCTTTAACCGCTTCATCGTAAACATCAGAAGCCATCGTCGTCATCACCAGCGGTATTCCCGTAACGGCAGACGCCTCAAGGATCATGTCCTCGCCTTCCCTGACATTTGCAGCAGTTGTCATCTCAAGAAGATTTGTATTATTGATATAGCCGTCGATCCTAAGTCCTGCAGCCTCTGACAGTTCGACGCTCATCTGTGCGATCTGTTCAGGAGATGACGTGAACGGGCGGTTGATATTTACCGCCATCAGAAGAGAGTAATCGATACCCGCAAGTCTTGACTTGAGCGAACCGAGCACTACTGCGCCCATGTCTTCACCGCCAATGTCAAAGACGCCCTTATATGAGTCATCATCAAAGACAACATACATCTCGCCGCCAAGTACTGGCGCATCAACGTTTGTGCCTGCATATGAAGGACTTATCAGCCTTATATCGTTGTCAGCAAGAATGCGTGCCGCGTCTGCCGAGCGGTAGTAAGGATTAACTATATCCATATCAGCCAGCAGTATCTTCTGCGACGGTTCATCCTGACGCATCTTCATCGCAAGGTTAACGGATATCTCAGATTTGCCGGAGCCATATGCTCCGATTACTATTGTTAGTTTCTTATCTAAAAGCTTGCTCATTGTTCTTCCTTTACCGGAGGGAAACACATCACGAGCGCGTCCGGACAGACCTCGAAACGGATCCTGTGTCCGTAAAAATCCTCCCCGTCATAATTGCCCTGGAGCTGATATGACGGATCCGTGCTCGTTATGATCCCGCTCGTTGTTTTAAATAAATGTATTCCCTGTTTCCCTTCATGCTTTCCGAAACGGTAACGCATTATCAGATTAAGCGCTCTGCCGAACTTGACATCGTCAACGGCACAGACATTCGCGATACCGTCATCAAGCTTCGCATTAGGCGCTGGGCAGAAACCGTCACCATAGAACTTTCCGTTGCATATGCTGATCAGAGTGTTGACGGATGATTCACTCTCATAAGTCTCGCCCGTATCGAGCTCCAGTTTATAGCTGAAGTTCGAAGCGCGGTCCTTAGTTATAGAAGCAAAAGCAGATTTTATATACGCCGTCTTGCGCACGTATTGTGACTTCGGTTTTGCAAGTACCATCGACTTTGCTCTCGCCTGGACCTTTGTATCGAGGCCGATCGAGGCAACGTTTACGCAGTACCTTGACCACATCGGAAGATGGCTGCCCATCGCATCGAAAGAGTCAACCCGTATCAGGTCAATGCTCTTCGCCTTGAACAGATCAAGAGTCTCAAGGCTCGCCTTAAGATCGGGGGTCTTCACTCCGTATATTGTCTTGGAAAGGTCATTGCCTGTTCCAAACGGAAGGCAGATCAGCGGAGTGCTCGTAAACGCAAGGGAGTTGCACACCTCGTTTATCGTACCATCGCCGCCGCACGATACCACCGTAACGCGCGAACCGAACTTATCACTGACTTCACGTGCGATATCACCGGCGTGTCCCGGGTACTCAGTATATCTGAACTCGAAATGCGTGCGGATATCAGCGGGGATCGCGGCCAATGCCGTCTCCAGTGTCCTCAGTGATTTGGTATCAGCCCTTCCGCTGATGATGAATATATACTGTCTGCTCATTCCGTAAGTTTATAGACCAGGTCAACTACATCCTGAATTGTGTCTATCTCATCCAAAAGCTCGTCAGGAAGTCTTATGTTATAAGCCTCTTCCATATCGATTACCAGCTCGTAAAGCTGAAGTGAATCAAGTATCAGATCATTCCTTAAGCTAAGGTCGACCGTGATATCGGTTGGTGACATATTCAGTGTCTGTGTCAGTTCCCTGACGATATCGTCGAAGATCATATCCTTTCTCTTCAGCATATCGTCATTGTTACGTTCTCGGGGGCCCGAAGGGTCATCCATTGTCTTCTGTCTCCTTTTTTTTGATCTTATCGTCAGTCTCTATTACTATCTGTCTTGCTGTTTTCCTGATGGAGTTCTCTTCTTCTGTTCCTTCATATCTCTGAAGAAGTCCTTCCACGTGCTTGTCGATCGCCTTGACCAGAGTCAGCAGTCTGTCGCGGTCGTCTGTGCCATACGGTTCAAGGATCCTCTTGGCAAGCACCCTGTGGAACTTGCTATGCATCCTGCAGGCAAGTTTGCCCTCTCTTGTAAGACTTATCCTTACTATTCTCTTGTCACGGTCGTCACGTCTTCTGTCGACGTATCCCTTTCTGACAAGACGGTCGATCGATACCGTAAGAGTACCGGTCGTGATGCCAAGCAGCTGTGCCGTCTGGCTCATATTCTTGGCTTCGTATGGCCCTATAGCTGTTAAAGTGTGCATCTCGGCAAGCGAGAGATCGGAAAAGTAACCTCTCGACAGGGACTTCTCTTCTGTAAGCAATACATTCTCAAATATCCTTACAAGTGAATCTGACATCTCTTCAACGTCTGAATTCATTGAATGTCCTCCCGTCCGCTCATTACTAAAACTTAATTTTACAACATTTCGTGTTCTTTAGCAAAGATGTGATTCACGACAGGAAATATGCGTTTTACGACTTTTTCGGACACGAGGCAGAGAAAAGGTTAAAATGAGCTCGTAAAGATAATGGGAGGATTACCATGGAAAACACTATCAATGTAAGACAAAGGAACAAGATCAAGTCAAAGATCTACAACAGGTATAACTGGGGTGCACTTGCGATCGCTATCCAGATGCTGGGCGCAAGTGTTATTGTTTCGGCACTTCAGGTACTGCTAGTCGTTATCCTCGTTGCAAGAGGATCTATCGACACTAGCGACAAGGCGAATCTGATGGAAAACATGATGACAGCCATCTTTGAATACAATCTGCCGATGACGGGTATCTCGATGATATTCATAAACACGATAACTGCGGTCATTGTCCTTAAGTTTTCAAAGACATGCAGACTCAGAGAGCTTATCAGGAAGCCCGCTATCGGAGCACTTGATGTAGTTCTCGCCATGATCGGGATCGTCGGCATCTCTTCCCTTGATTCACTTATCATGAAGGGTTTGTCGTTCATTTTCGGTTCATCTTCTGAAGCGGTCGGAAACATGATCAGCAGCGGTATCTTATCAGACAACATTCTTGTAAGCGTGATCTCCATCGCTTATGTTGCTGTCCTCGGTCCCATTACGGAAGAGATTCTCTGCAGAGGCGCAGTTCTTCCCACATGTTCGCATATCAGCTGGAGATTCGGCATCATCGCATCAGCACTGATGTTCGGTATAATGCACGGCAATATCTCACAGCTTTTTAACGCATTCATCCTTGGCCTCCTGCTTGCTTATGTAACTCTCAAGTCTCATTCGATAATACCTGCATGCCTCATGCACATTGCAAATAATTCGATCTCAGTCATTCAGGGTTTAATATCAGAAGGCCTGTCTGAGAAGGCTGCCACTATATTTGACAATGCCTGCGACATATCGCTTGCAGTTCTCGGTATTATCTGTGTCTTCTTCCTTTTGAAGAGAAACAAGGACATCGATGAGGAAAAAGATATCCTTCCCATCAGCCGTCCCGTTACAGACGAAGAGATTGCAATGCTCCAGCCCGTTAAGAAAGGCGAGCTTACAGCAAAGTCATTCTTTGGTTCATGGGCTTTCTGGATGGCCGCAGTTTATGCAGCTTTCAGTTCAGCTATTATGATGTTCCTGATGTGATGCGGGATTGCGCTGGGGCTCTCTTACAGAAACTCTTACGTTACCTTTAGCAGGACCGGTGGCAGATACTGCTGCCGGTTCTTTCTTTGGCCTGACTTCCTTCTTCTTTTTGATGTGATTTCCAACTATCTCCGAAACATCACTTATAGCGACAAAAGCAGAACCGTCAGTATCGTGAATGATCATACGGATCGTTGACACTTCGATTCTCGTGATAACGCAGTACAAAACTGTTTTTGGATTCACAAACGACCGGTTCCTGATGCCGAACTGAGAGCACAGAACAAACAACTGGAACGTCAGCTGATAGAAAAGGAAGCAGAGATCAAATCACTGCAAAAACAATTGAAAGAATCACAAGAGGATACCGAAATACTAAAAAAATCCCTGCACATCTTTATGCGACCCCGCGCATGAAATACGAAGCAATAAAGGAACATCGTAACGAATTCAGCGTGGAAAAGATGTGCAGAGTATTAGGGTTGCATGCGCCGAATTACTACAAGTGGGGAAGCAGGAAGAAGGTCGTTCAAGGCGGCGATTCGCAGAATTGAAGTACGTTAAGATAATTGAGCGGATCTTTGAAGAGAACAGACGCAACTGTGGTTATAGGGCTGTTAAGCGCAGACTGGAACAGGAAGGCTATTACCTGAGCGAATACATGGTTCGAAAGATAATGAAACAGAACGGCCTTTATCCTGAAACCATGAAAAAATACAAGTCGTGTCACAATGGGAAGAAAGACGGGAAGTATTTAAATAACCGGGTTAAACAACAATTTAATGCAGATGAATGGAAAAACCACTATACAAAAAGCACCGCACTCCAGTTTCTTCAGCAACGATAGCTTCTGTCTCTTCAAATTCTTCCGCAATAACACTAACCTGCGGTGCAAACATCGTAATGATATTTGCTGCAGTTAAAAACGCACAAAGGAATACACGTATCTTTTTACTCATACGTATCCTCCTTTCTGCGTACCAAAACAATCGCTAAGATTGATCCTGATATCGCAAACGCGACTATTGCGAGCATAACAAACGTGCTTACATTTTCTCCTGTTGCAACAACTGATCCTGAGCCTGAACCCGATGCCTTGTTTACGAAACAGACCGCAGACGGCTTGAACAGACTGCCATTTGACAGGATGACCTTTGACTCCAGTATCCCGTTCTCGTCCTGAGTAACGAACATTGTGACAGTATAAAGTGTGGAGTCATAAATAATCTTGCTACTCGAACCTGCACGCTCATAGATCCTGTACTCATAAGTTCCGGGCTCGTTGATCTCAAAAGTAAAGACTCTCGTTCCCGACAGGAAAGTGATACTGTCCTGATCAGGCATGGGAGAACCCTTTGTATTAGATTCGATCTCGATCTCATAATCGTCCTCATTCGCTATACCTGCTCTCTCAAGCGAAATAGGTATCTCCACCGTTATCGGTGTGTACATAAACTCCGCTTCAACCGGGAAAACAATGAAAAGGAGGACAGCACATAATGAAACTGCCGCAGTTATAGCTTTGAGCAATGACTTACAACTCATAAGGCTGTCCTCCTTTCATCATTCATTTTCCAAAATATAAGCGAAAACGACCGTTCTCGTCGACGAGACGTCACCTGCACAGGTTGACAGACAGATTATCCTGTCGTTAACGTCAAAACCCTGTGCTTCGAGGAACTCGACTAATTCCTCGCTCTTGTCCGTATCAAAAACCTTCTCATCACTGGCATCTGCTGTCGTGGCATAGAAGATCTTCAATTCGTACCTTGTATTACCGTCCCTTCCCACGAGGAGTTCACCTCTGCTGTGGGAAGCCAGGTAATCACTGTCTAAGTAATCATCAAGAGCACCAAACATCTTTCCGTACTCCATATGGTGTCCGTATATTATGGAATACGTGTCTGAAAAGTCTGATGAGTTCCTGCTGTCAAGGAATATGCTTCCGGACAGTGAATAATCGCCGTACGGGTTTTTGTTGAGATACTCATCGTTAGTCTTACCCTGCATAACGGGATAATCGATAGTCGTATCGTACAAAGTCAACCATGCGACCATATCCTCTGTAATGGGATAATCCGGGAGAGTATCCGCATTGACACGGTCCGGTCTGAACTGGAGATACGAATCATCACCTGCCTGATCGAAAACATACCACGTATCATACATGGCATATATCACGACAAGCAGTGCCGCGATGAACACCCCGAGCATAACCTTCTCGTAGATGTCATTCATTACTTTCCAGAACTTCTTCAATGTCTGAAATTATTCTTCGTCAGCCTCAGAAGCTTCTTCAGCCTTACGCTTAGCGTTCCTAACTGCGAAGAAGACAACACCACCGGCTACAACGATACCGACAATGATCACAGGAAGAGCAGACATGATGATACCTGTAGGGATTACACCTTCCTTGTTGTTTGTGAAACCTGTGTAGACATTGGCTGATATTGTTCCGCTCGGATTATCAGTAAGTTCATCATATCCTGCAGTACCATCGTAATCGAGAGATGAGTTTGCAACAGAAATTCCATCTGCGGCTGTATAATCATCCTCTGAAACTTCAGTAACCTCATAAGCAAGATTCTCAGGAAGACCAAGGATCGTGATATAGTCACCATCCTGCAGATAGAAATCCTTACCTGCCTTAAGCTGAGCACCTGTAATCGTAATAACATTATTTGCATCAGCCATTACTGATTCCTCATAAACTGTTGCCTGGGTTTTTGTAGGATTTTTTGTCGCATTTGTCATATCAACAGCAAAAACATCTGTATCAGGGATGTTAGTTGTTGTTTTAAGAGTAAACTTGAAATACTTGTCTTTTGAACCCTGATTACCTGTTACCTCTTTACCGAATGTAAGAGTAAATGAAGGATATCTGTTTCTGAATCCATCAGACTTTGCAGAAGCATCCAGTCCTGCAGTAGAAAGGAAGTAGCCTGCAAGCTTCAGGTGATCTTCTGTCGCTGTTGAATTGTCTTCAACCAAAACGTAAAGATAACGTGTCATATTATCAACACTTGAACTTCCTGTTCCGGATATGTCCTCAGTCAGTGTGTATTCATAGATACCGGGTTCTGTAAAAGCAACTCCAGAGAAATCGATTGTTGCTGATTTCTTTACACACTTCTGATCAGCTGTCAGAGTAACGTTATAATCACTCGGCAGATCTGCATTTGTGTAAGTAGTATCTGTGTGACTAAAATCAACATGAATCTGATTTGTTGAGGAGATTGCATCTCCACCGAATTTTACTCCTGTGACAATACCTTCCTTCGTTCCCTCAGATTCATGTGTTGTGCTTGCAGCCAGTACAAAATTGAATGTTGCATCAGGAACATTGTAGTCCTTGTCCAGGATCAGATACTTGTCAAACGTAAAAGTCTTACAAGGTGTATCTGCTGAAAGACCATCGTAGGTCTTCTCTGCTGCACATATAGGCAGCACTACTGCTGTTGCCACAGCAGCTGTTACCAGCACCGCTGATAACCTTTTGAAAACACTGGTTTTCATTTTCCGTTTCCTCCTTATATTTTGAAAAACTTTGGAAAACTTGTTTATATGCCCCGCCTGCGGAGAAGGAATATGACTTTACCTTCCACATCCGTAAGCGCTACGCCGCCAAACGACCTGCTGTCGTTCATATCGTTTCTGAAATCGTTCATGACAAATATAGAATCTGCAGGAACGGTATAGGGGAACTCGATTGCCGCGCCATCTGACGATGTCGGGTAAACAACATCCTCCGTGACGCCGTAGCCGTTTACGGTAACATAGGAATCAGTAATGTCTATTACATCTCCTGCTTTAGCTACTACCCTTCCGAATCTGATCTGATCCTCTGATTTATATGCGATTTCTTCTCCATTCTCCACTTCACCGATCTTGTATGTGATCACCAGGTCGCCGTCCTTGATCATTGGATAGGACGAATTGCTGTGATTAACATGGATCCCGATGACGAAGACAAGAAGTATTACAATAACACCCACCGTTATGGCGATCTTTACCGCAAACTCTATCGCATAATCTGCCGCCGTCTTCTTACGTCTTTTGACAGCGGGCTTTGGCTCAGTCTGATTCTCTATTTCTCTTGCTCCTTTCATTTTTTGGTAGGCTAACGCCAGGGCATACCTACCCAGCTATAGATTATACCGCAAATTTGCCTAAATCAGTCATTTTCACGAAAATATGTGACAAAAAGACACTATTTTGTAATTTTATAAAAAAAAAGAAAGGCCGCCCCGATACCGGAGCGACCCTGTAAATTAACGAATTGCCTTAAGATTATTTAAGTCTTGCTTCCAAAGCAGCCTTCTGATCCTCGTAACCGGGCTTTCCGAGAAGAGCAAACATATTCTTCTTGTAAGCCTCAACACCGGGCTGGTTGAAAGGATTAACAGCAAGTATGTAACCGGAGATGCCGCAAGCCTTCTCGAAGAAGTAGATGAGTTCACCGAGGTTGTAAGCATTCTGCTCAGCCATGTGGATAGCGAGGTTCGGGACCTTACCGTCAACGTGAGCAAGTACTGTTCCCTGCATAGCCTTCTTGTTGACTTCGTTCATATCCATGCCGGACAGGAAGTTGAGACCGTCAAGGTTCTTGGGATCGTTGGGGATCTCGTAGGAAGCACGGGGATTGTCGATTGAGACAACTGTCTCGAACATGATCCTTGCGCCATCCTGGATGAACTGACCCATGGAGTGCAGATCTGTTGTGTTATCAACGCCTGCCGGGAAGATTCCCCTGCCGTCCTTACCCTCGGACTCGCCGTAAAGCTGCTTCCACCACTCTGTCATATAGTGGAATGAAGGCTCGTAATTAACCATAACCTCTGTTGTGTAACCTGTTCTGAGCAGGCAGTTACGTACTGCAGCATACTGGTAGCAGGGATTCTCTGACAAAGGCATCTTCTTGTAAGCCTTTGCAGCATCCTTTGCACCCTTCATGAGTTCTCTGATATCAATGCCTGCAACTGCGATAGGAAGAAGTCCTACAGCAGTGAGAACGGAGAATCTTCCTCCGACATCATCAGGTACTACGAAAGACTCATAGCCTTCCTTGTCAGCAAGACCCTTGAGAGCGCCTCTTGCCTTATCTGTTGTGGCATAAATTCGGTTCTTAGCCTCTTTCTTGCCGTACTTGTTCTCCATGTAAGCCTTCAGGATCCTGAAAGCGATAGCAGGCTCTGTTGTTGTACCGGACTTTGAAATGATATTGAGGGAAACGTTCTTGCCCTCGAGCACATCCATCATCTCAGCGAAATATGTAGCGGAAATTGAATTACCGCAGAAGATGATCTGGGGAGCCTTCCTGTCCTTCTTTGTGAGCAGGTTTGCGAAAGAATGGTTCAAGAGCTCGATAACTGCTCTTGCACCGAGATAAGAACCGCCGATACCGATTACGACGAGAACGTCTGTATCTCTTCTGATCTTAGCTGCAGCCTTCCTGATCCTTGCAAACTCCTCTTTGTCGTATGCATTGGGAAGATCAAGCCAGCCAAGGAAGTCATTTCCTGGGCCGTTCTTCTTGTGAAGCATATCGTGAGCTGCCTTAACCTGGGGTTCCATCCTGTCAACAGCCTCCTGGCCGCCGATAAAAGGAAGTACATTGGAATAATCGAGTGTAATCATACATACTCTCCTTAGCTATTTAATAAACATTCAAGAGTATAACATCCCGACTGCTTTTCTTAAAGTTCAAATTTGACATAATTTGAAGTATAATTCTCACGATATGAGCGATAAGTCATCAAATTCGATTGCAGAGACCAAGATAATCATACTTTACCTGACCGATATAGTGCCGGGGGTCTCCTATCATATGCTCATGGACGGCTGTATGAAGTCCCTGTATGTTGAGTTTTTTGATTTCGCTCAGGCATATGAGGAGCTGATCGCAGGCAACCTCATGACAAGGCATAGCTCCGAGCCCGGAAAGACGGATACCCTTGGAACTACTGATGTTCTCGACCTGACAGACGGCGGCAGAGCCGTACTGAAGGACCTCCGCGGAACGCTTAACAACAAGCTCATCGGATCACTTGATACGATAGCCGCCGAACTCTCAAAAGAACTTGAATCAAACCGCGATATCTGCGTCGAGAAGAACACTTCCGCCGGCGGTACGGACGTGGTCCTGAAGATAACCATCAGGGCAAAAGACAACGAAGAAGCAGACGCCATCATCAGGAACTGGCGCGACAAACATATTCAGCTAACAAATGAATTGAAGGATCAGTTGCTCCCGAACTCGTGAGTCTTGTCTCTTCCCATCAGGTAATCGACCATATCCGCAGGCTTTGCGCCGTGATTGACAACCTTGTCGACCGCTGAGATTATGGGCAGTTCGATGCCGAATCTCTCTGACAGTTCCATCGCCGCAGGCAGACAGTTTATGCCTTCAACGACCATTCCGACTTTCTCTATAGCCTTCTTGACGGGAATGCCCTTTCCGACCATCATTCCGCAGCGGTTGTTACGGCTGTGAACACTGGTCGCGGTAACGATAAGGTCGCCGATCCCCGCAAGTCCCGTAAACGTCTGATGATCGCACCCCAGAGCAACTCCGAGAGCCGAGATCTCAGCCATTCCCCTTGTTATCAGTGCCGCCGTGGTATTGTCTCCGTAGCCCATCCCCTTCGAGCAGCCGACAGCCAGAGCTATGATATTTTTCAGCGATCCGCACATCTCAACGCCCGTAATATCACTGTTTGTATAGACTCTGAGGCATCCTGTCATAAATATATCCTGGACGGTCCTCGCCGCCTCGATATCCTTCGATGCCGAAACGATACTCGTCGGGATATCCACTGCCACCTCCTCGGCATGGGAAGGGCCGGAAAGAGCGACAAGCCGTATCTTCTTGCCCGGGCAGACCTTGGAAACCTCATCTTCAATGACCTGGGTGAGGAACATCATGGTTCCTTCCTCTATACCCTTCGCACAATCGGCAACGACCTGACCATCCCCGAGGAACGGAGCAGCCTTGTTTGCCGTGGATCTTACAAATACTGAAGGCACAGCGAAAAGGACAACATTCATCCCCACGATTGCCTTATCTATTGACTTTGTGAACTCTATCTCATCAGGTATCGGTACACCGGGAAGGTTCGGATGACGCTTAGTCGCCACGAAATAGTCTATCTCCTGTGGAAGAGCCGACCAGCAGATGACCTCATGTTTTCCATAAACAGACAGAAGGCGCGCCAGCGCCATACCCCAGGTACCTGTACCGAGAACACCGACCTTTGACATATCTCACCTCAATATAACAAAGCCGCCCTCAAAGGACGGCTTCGAAATCACCTTATTTATTAGTGCTTTCTCTTACGAGCAGCCTCTGACTTCTTCTTGCGACGAACTGAAGGCTTCTCATAATGTTCTCTCTTACGAACTTCTGCGAGAACACCTGATCTTGCACATGAACGCTTGAATCTGCGGAGTGCGCTGTCAAGGCTCTCATTCTCCTTAACTCTGATCTCAGACATCTCTTTATCCCCCCTCTCGTCACGAAAATTGCTTTGCCATTATAACCGACAGAAAATAAATCGTCAACTCCTCGCTTTTTTAATTCAAAAATAATTGCTCTTATGTTAGAATACCTTATGGCACATTTTCAGGACCATGTTTTGCCATTGGTCCGCAACAACATATTTTCAGGAGGTATTCATGAATATAACTAGCAAGGAGGTCATTTATGGCTAAGCTGAATGCTGCTGCAGCAGCGAAGATCGAGGAGATCTGTGACAGATACACAGATGAGAAGACTCCTCTCATGATGATACTCAGCGATATCCAGAACGAATACGGTTACATCCCGCTTGAAGTTCAGGAGCTGGTATCAAAGAAGACCGGAATCTCAGTAGCAGAGATTTACGGTGTTGTTACATTCTATTCATTCTTCTCCCTTGAGCCTAAGGGCAAGTTTGTAATCGGATGTTGTCTCGGAACGGCATGCTACGTTAAGGGCGCCCAGCAGGTAATCGACAAGTTCTCTGAGCTTCTTAACATCAAGCCCGGACAGACAAGTGAAGACGGCCTCTTCACTCTCGATGCACTCCGCTGCATCGGTGCCTGCGGTATCGCACCCGCTGTAAGCATCAACGGTAAGGTTTACCCTAAGGTTGAGGTTGGACAGGTAGCAGGCATCATCGATTCTTACAGGAAGGAGGCTGCCGTATGACAAAGATCACATCAGTAGCTGAATTGGATCAGTGCTCCTCAACATGTACCAAGTGTCTTGAAGACAAGCTCAAGGGCATGGACGACAAGCGTCATATCGTTCTTTGCGGCGGTACAGGATGTCTGTCTTCCAACTCAAAGGAGATCATGGCTAAGTTCGAGGAAGTTCTCGCTGCCAAGGGTCTTTCCGACAAGGCAACAGTTAATCAGGTTGGATGTTTCGGTTTCTGCTCACAGGGACCTTTCGTTAAGATCTATCCTGAGGACACACTCTACCGTATGGTATCAATCGACGATGTTGAAGAGATCGTTGATACTGATATCGCAGGCGGCCAGATCGTAGAGAGACTCCTCTATGTTGATCCCGCTTCACAGGAGAAGAAGACAAAGCAGGAAGACATCAACTTCTATAAGAAGCAGCGCCGTGTTGCTCTTCACGGTTGTGGTGTCATCAATCCTGAAGATATCAATGAAGCACTCGGTATGGGTGCATTCCAGGGCTTGAAGAAGGCTCTGTCCATGACTCAGCAGGAAGTTATCGACGAAGTTCTCGCTTCCGGTCTCCGTGGCCGTGGCGGCGGCGGATTCCCTACAGGAAGAAAGTGGCAGTTCGCTCTTAACGTTGACGCTGATCAGAAGTACGTTGTATGTAACGGTGACGAAGGTGACCCGGGTGCATTCATGGATCGTTCCATCCTCGAGGGCAACCCTCTCGGTGTTATCGAGGGTATGATGATCGCAGGTTACGCTTTTGGCGCATCTGAGGGTTACTTCTATGTTCGTGCTGAGTATCCTATCGCAGTTAACCGTCTGAAGATCGCTATCGCTCAGGCTAGAGAGATGGGTCTCCTTGGTAAGAATATCCTCGGTTCCGGTTTCGACTTCGATTGTCACATCAGACTTGGCGCAGGAGCTTTCGTTTGCGGTGAGGAGACAGCTCTCCTTAACTCTATCGAGGGTAAGCGCGGTATGCCGAGACCCCGTCCTCCGTTCCCTGCTATCAAAGGTCTGTGGGAGAAGCCTACCTGCGTTAACAACGTTGAGACACTGGCTTGTGTTCCCTATATTCTCCGCGAAGGCGCAGCTGAGTTCGCATCAGTTGGTACAGAGAAGTCCAAGGGTACTAAGGTTTTCGCTCTCGGCGGTAAGGTTAACAACGTTGGTCTCGTAGAGATCCCTATGGGTACAACACTCCGTGAGCTCATTTACGACATCGGCGGCGGAATCCCGAACGGCAAGAAGTTCAAGGCTATCCAGACAGGTGGTCCTTCAGGCGGATGTCTGACAGAGGAGTTCCTCGATGAGCCTATCGATTTCGATAACCTCGTTCAGAAGGGTTCCATGATGGGTTCCGGCGGAGCTATCGTTATGGACGAAGACAACTGTATGGTTGACGTTGCCAAGTTCTATATGGAGTTTATATGTGATGAGTCATGCGGTAAGTGTTCACCCTGCCGTATCGGCACAAAGAGAATCCTCGAAGTTCTCACAAAGATCACAGAGGGCAAGGGCACAATGGAAGATCTTGATGCACTGGAAGAGCTTTCCAAGACTATCAAGACAAACTCACTCTGTGCTCTCGGTCAGACAGCATCCAACCCTGTTAACTCCACACTCAAGCACTTCCGTGACGAGTATATCGCTCACATCGTAGACAAGAAGTGTCCCGCACACGTCTGCAAGAGCCTTATGCAGTACAAGATCGACAAGGATAAGTGTATCGGCTGCGGCATGTGCGCAAGGAACTGCCCTGCAAGCTGTATCGAGAGAACAGATTATATCGCAGAAGGTCACAAGCTCGCTTCATTTGCAATCGATCCTGACAAGTGCGTTAAGTGCGGTCTGTGTATGAGCAACTGTAAGCCTAAGGCAATCGTAAAAGAGTAAGGAGGTAACTACTATGGCGATGATTAATATTAAAATAGAAGGCATCTCCTATCAGGTTGAGGAAGGACTTACTATCCTCGAGGCTGCTAAGAAGTGCGGATACGAGATCCCTTCACTTTGCGCTTTCAACCATGGCGAATGCAACAGAGGTTCCTGCCGTGTATGTCTCGTTGAGGCAACAGGAGCAAGAGGCCTCGTAGCTGCCTGCGTATATCCCGTAGCAGAGGGCATGGAGATCAAGATCTCTTCACCTGCAGCTACAGCAGCAAGAAGACACAGCGTTGAGCTCTTGCTGTCCAACCACAACATGAACTGCCAGCAGTGCGACAAGAACGGCAAGTGTGAACTTCTCCACGTTGCTTATGTAACTGGTGCAAGAGAAGGCGCTTTCCAGGGTGTTCACTCTGAGACACATCTTGATACAGTAGCTCCCGGTCTCGTAAGAGATACATCAAAGTGTATCCTCTGCGGAAGATGTATCGAGAGATGTAAGAACGCTCATGGTCTTGGAATCCTCGGATTCGAGAACAGAGGTTTCAATACTTTCGTATCACCTGCTGAGAACAGATCATTTGCAGATTCACCTTGTATCCAGTGCGGTCAGTGCGTTAACGTTTGTCATACAGGCGCTCTTATGGAGCACTCCGAGATTGACAAGATCGATGCGGCTTTCGCAGCCGGCAAGACAGTTATCGCTCAGGCAGCTCCTGCTGTAAGAGCAGCTCTCGGTGAAGAGTTCGGCTTCCCCATCGGTACACCTGTAACAGGTAAGATGGTTGCTGCTATGAGAAGACTTGGTTTCACAAGAGTTTACGATGTAAACTTCGGTGCTGACCTTACGATCATGGAAGAAGGCACAGAGCTTCTCGGAAGACTCACAAACGGCGGAACACTTCCTATGATCACATCATGCTCACCTGGATGGATCAACTACGCTGAGTACAACTACGGAGATCTCCTCCCTCACCTGTCCTCATGTAAGTCACCTCACCAGATGCAGGGTGCTATCATCAAGTCTTACTGGGCTGAACAGAACGGCATTGACCCTAAGGATATCTTCGTTGTATCCGTTATGCCTTGTACAGCTAAGAAGTTTGAGAAGGAGCGTGAGCAGGAGAAGGTTAACGGTATCCCTGATGTAGATGCTGTTATCACTACAAGAGAGCTCGCACGTATGATCAAGAGAGGCGGTATCCTTTTCGACAGACTCCCTGATGAGGATTGGGATCAGGATATCATGGGCGACTACACAGGTGCCGGCGTTATCTTCGGTGTAACAGGCGGTGTTATGGAAGCAGCCCTCAGAACTGTTTACTTCAAGCTCACAGGCAAGGAATCCGAGCCTATCGAGTTCAAGGCAGTACGTGGCCATGATGCAGGTATCAGAGAGGCATCTATCGACATCAACGGAACAACTGTTAATGTTGCTATTGCTTCCGGTATGAAGTCTGCAAAGGTTCTCCTTGATGAGATCCGCGAAGGCAAGTCCAAGTATCAGTTCATCGAGATCATGGGTTGTCCCGGCGGATGTATCAACGGTGGCGGTCAGCCTTACGTCAGAGAGTGCTTCCTCCCTAACGAGTCTGATGACATCATGGATACATACAAGGAGAAGAGAGCTCAGGCTCTGTACTCAGAGGATGAGAGACAGACACTCCGTCAGTCCCACAATAACCCTCAGATTGTTGAACTCTATGAGAAGTTCCTTGGCGAGCCTAACAGCCACAAGGCACACGAGCTCCTGCATACATCTTATGCAGCAAGAGAAGGATTTAACGAGATCTGATCGTTATCATCTGAAGCTTAAATTAAGAGAAGCTGTCCAAACCGGGGCAGCTTCTTTTTTACTCAATCCATGTTACTTCACCCTCAAGAGCGATGTCTCTAAATATGTCGCTGTCTGAAGCGACATAGAGACAAAATCAGCGACATTGCCCTCCAGTAGCTCATTCTAACCTTAATCCCCGTACTCAGCCGCGCCGTCACCAAAGTAATAAGCATAAATGCTGAACCGCTCCAGCGTATTATCACCGGTATCAGCATAAACACTCTTATCGATCTTCAGGTCATCTCCCAGAACATCAATAAGCCCGCTGTCAACATATCCCAGATACATATACGTTATCTCGCACAGATCGTCGTCGCAAAGCGCATATTCGTAGGAATAATCGTATCCGTCAACTGCGACATATGCAGGGAGTCTGTAAGACGATTCATCGAGGAATACACTCTTTGTGCTCGAAACGCCTTCATATGTAAGAGTGCAACTGGTTGATCCAAGCCTTTCTTTCTCTGCCAAGTACTCATCCAATCTGTACCTGCATACCAGACGAATGTAACCGTCGGTATCAAACAACCCCGTATGGAGCTTTCCTTCAAACGAAGATGATTCAGCCATAGAAATATCATCAAGAAACAAAAACAGAGACGAGTCAATATCTCCCCGATACTGATCAACGATCTCTGACTTGTTATAAGTGTCCAGAACGACATCATTTGACGGCAGCGATTCGACGAACAATATGCTTCCGAAAATTAATGCACACTTGATCATCTCGTAGGCCGCCAGAATGGAAATAACGATCACCACTACCTTAACAGACTTAGTAAACCTCTTATTGGACGCGATCCTGGCGAGCAGCCCGTTTGTATAGAGTGCCATTATGACCATGATCACGAACAGGGCCAGGATTCCGATAAATCCGACACCTTTGTACATAAGAGTTCCGCCGGATGCTCCATTCTCATTTGTCAGAGACAAAGCCGAAACCTGCCATATCATCAGCAGAAAGCTGACCACTACCCCGACGATGCTTATTCCGCGCATCCATTTGAGCATCGTGCTCTTTTCTTCACCTGCATACTCAGCCATTGCCTCAGCAACTTCCTTGACTTCGCTGTCCATATCTTCCCTCCTGCGTTCTCCGTCGATCAGTTCACGCACGTCAACGCCGTAGAGTTCAGATATTTCAACCAATAAGGAAATATCAGGCATGTTCACTCCCGTCTCCCATCTGGATACTGTTCTGTCTGTCGTGCCGAACTTCTTTGCTGCCTGGGCCTGTGTCAGGCCTTTTTCTTTACGGAGCTGTTTCATGAATGCTCCGATCTTTACTTGATCCATTCAAAGACCTCCTTTCGACACAAAGAGCGTAGCATCAGCAGCGTCTCGAGTGAAGCAGGAACGCCTACCCAGAAGATCTCCTTGAGGATCCCGGATGTGGGGCGGATGTATTTCGAGGACGGTCTGAGGATCGTCTTTCCGCTCACATAGAGCGAAACAGAGATGAGCGCACCGACGCCATTACCCAGGATCGTCGCTATCGCAGCACCTCTTATAGCCATCTTGAGCGTGAATATGAATATCGGATCGAGAACGAGGTTTACAACGGTACCCGCCATCATTCCTATGATCGAGAACTTCACGGATCCCTCACTTCTGAGGAGCTGCCCCAGTGTGTAGTTACCCATCGTGAATACGGTGCCGGTCAGTATGATGCCTACATACTCTTTTGTGGGTGTAAACGTGTTAACTCCGGCCCCCAGAAGAGCAACGATCTTATCAAGGAAAACAAGCCCGACTCCGGTAACAACGAGGCTGTTGATAATCGTCAGAACGATGCCTGCCGTAACCGTGTGATCAGCGAGCTCCTTCTTCCCTGCCCCGAGGCTTCTTGCGATAAGCGAAGCTGCGCCCGTTCCGACCATATTGGAGATAGCCACGGTGATCATCATGACGGGATATGCAAAATTGACGGCCGCCAGCTGAAACTCATCGTCCATAAGGCCTATGAAATAAGTGTCAACGTAATTATAGAGGACCATGACAAACATGCCGCAAATGAGCGGAACGCCCAGTTTTACGACGGCTTTATAAGGGTTTTCTTCGCTTAAAGTAAAAAATCTTTTATCTTCTTTCATACGCACTATTATAGCACTGGCGACTATGGTAAAATGCTCAGCATGAATCTTATATTTGATATTGACGGAACAATGTGGGATACCACAAGAGTTATCGCTGATGCGTGGAAGGCAGCGATAGCAGGTACAGGGGTAGATTCATCCGGTATTACGGCTGACCGACTCAAGAAGGAGTTCGGCAAGACTATGGATGTGATCTTCCGCAATATCTTCCCTGCCGTAACAGATCAGGCGCTTCTTGATGAGTTCACGGACAGATGCATTGCCGCTGAAGATGAGACACTTGGCGCACTGACGTACGATGAATCCGACAGCATCATCGCAGAAGGCGTTCCCGCAACTCTTAAAGAGCTTTCCAGGAATCACAGGCTCTTTATCGTCAGCAACTGCCAGTGCGGCTATATCGAGCTGTTTACGGGCAAGAGCAGAACTGCTGATCTGTTTGAAGATACTCTTTGCTACGGCGACACCGGAACAGGCAAGGGTGATACCATACTGACACTGATGGCAAAGAACGGACTCGATGCCGGTGATACGTTTTACATCGGCGATACGACAGGCGATTTTGAAGCCAGCAATTACGCGGGAATCCGCATGGTGTTTTGCGAGTACGGTTTTGGGTCCGTTGAGGGCGCATATAAGAATATCAGCAGTTTCCCTGAGCTTCTGGAGTTGTTCGGATAAGCTTTACGGCTTGTTCTTAAGCTCTGCTATATACGGGATATTGCGTCCCTTCTCGTGAACGTCCATTCCATACCCTATCAGCCATCCGTCGCTGATCTCAAAACCATAATACTTTACAGGCACGGGAATGAGCTGCCTGGACGGATTGAAGAGCATGGTGGCAACGCTTATATCCTTAGGCTTCTTGTTCTCCAGATTTGATATGAGATATGCCGTCGTCAGGCCTGTTCTGATAACGTCCTCAACGATTATGACGCGGCGCCCTGTAATGTCGATATCGATATCCTTCGTAATGCGTACGATACCCGTATTCTTAGTCGTATCAGGAATATTCCCGAAACCGATCATATCAAGATCGATCGGCAGGTCGATCTGCCTCGTAAGGTCGGAGAAAAAGAACAGCGCACCCTTGATAACGCCAACCACAACCGGCGGGTCGTCCTTATACTCTTCAGTGATCTGTTTTCCGATCTCTTTTACCCTGTTCTGAATTGTTTCCTCGTCAAAAAGGATCCTTTTGAAGTTGTCGCTCTGAAAATCCATACCGCTTTACCTTATGTCATCCAAACTGCCTGAGCCTCTCAATGAGCTCTGCGAAATCCTTCTTATACACTATCCTGATGTTCGTCCCGGGATACAGCTCCTGAACCTTCCTCATCTTCTTATTCTTCTTCGTCACATACTTCTGATCCATCGTCGTCAGCTCAAGATACAGATTAAACTTCGGCAGATAAAAATCCGGCGAAAAGGCCATCGTAACATTGCCCTCCGCATCCCACTCAATCGGGAATGTCTTAGGCTCATAGAGCCACTCTATCTTGTACATATCGAGGATGCGTGCAAACTCCGCCTCACTCTCGTTCTTAAACACGGGGACTTCCGTCTGATGATCCTGGGACATGTTCCCTACCGTCTCCTGCCTGATCCTCGACCTGAGCTCCCGCTTCGCAGCCAGCGCCAGGATGGAATCTGCCATCTCCTCAACGGACAGATGATCGGAATTGAGTACAATATCATAAAGGGACAGGTCCGTAAGGTCCACATCATAGAGCGTGCTCACGAAACGCTTATGCTTCCTGTCAGCAAGCGTCAACGCCGTATCAGCATCATCAATGGTGATATTATCAAGCTTAGCCACTCTCTGTGCCCTGACACTGTCACTTGAGACGACACGCACCTTAATGGCATCTGTATCAGCCAGAACGATGGATGCTCCCATTCCGACGAAGACAATGTTATGTTCACTGACAGAAATCCTTCTTATCTCCTCAGCAAGCATATCCTTATATGATCTGTCAGAACCATCGGGTTTGTTCAGGAAAAACTTGGGACTCTCAGTAAGCCTGCCCAGCACGTCGTCACCCATGCCGCAGAACACTTTAGAAACGAGCTCGGTCCTTGTTACAACCCTCGTGCCCATCTTGCCTGCAAGATAAAGGGCGAGTTCATCACCAAGGCTTCCGTTCTGTCTGGAGATCGTTACGACAGGCATTAGTCCCCTCCCAACTGATTATGACTATATTATACCGCATTAAAAAAAGATTATTGACAACGATTTAGGTATTAGTTATAATTCTTTTTGCATTTCGCAAGCCGACTTAGCTCAGTTGGTAGAGCAGCTGATTTGTAATCAGCAGGTCGTGGGTTCGAGTCCCACAATCGGCTCCAAGCTGAAAACCCCGATACCATAAGGTTTCGGGGTTTTCTTATCCCTCTTGACAGCACACGAAATCAGTCTATTATTCATGATTTGTCAACAGTTTGTCAACACCTAACTTTTGTCAGTGTCACAATTTCTTTTTTCCATATTATCTGAACAATTAGGAAAGTGTTAATCCTCTGTAATTTGAGGCGCGCTGTCACCGGATCAGACGATCCTTGCATCTCTCAAAGTGCAGTAATACCTTCCGTTTTCCTGATAAGTATCAAACACTCCGGCAACACAGATCTCTCCGCCCTCCTGCGGGTAATCATCAGGATATGTGTAGTCATCAGTCAGAATAAACTCTATGCCTTGAGAGCAGCATGCAGTCGCATCAGAAATGATACAGGCATAATAATACTTATCAGTGAGCGCATCGTGATATACGACAAATGCACCTTTCATTTTCACGGTCTTTCCGATGTATGACTCCGGCGAGATCATCATGCTGTAAACTTCAGAATAAACGACCGTACTGGACATAACAGTGAGATCAACATCTATACCGCCTGTACTGTCCTGCGACGATTCAGACCCGCCTGTCGTCTCCGGAGCAGAAGTCCGACTGTCCGCAACTGATGTTATATTGTCCTCAGATGCCATTCCCGATTCAAGCACATCATTTACGCCTGCCGGCTGGTTCCCCGGCCTTCCTGACGCACTGTTGTCTTCACAACCCAGCATCGTGAGTATAACTGCACAGCATAATATCAAAGAGATCAGTTTTCTCATTTCCGCACACCTCCCTTTATCATGCCCGCCATATGACACGCTGCAAATGCAGCCGCATCCACGGCCACGATCGTTGAGCCTACAGGGGTTCCTGCCAGAATGGAGATTATCATTCCCGCTAAGGCACATATCACGGACAGCACCGCCGAGCAGACCGTTACCATCTTAAAATTCCTGAAGATACGCATTGCGGACAGCGCCGGGAAAATGACCAGAGCAGATATCAGCAGCGATCCTACAAGATTCATTGCAAGGACGATAATGACGGCAATAACGACTGCTATCAACAGATTATAACCATCCGAATTCGTTCCTGTTGCCTTGGAGAAATCCTCGTCAAAAGTTACAGCGAATATCTTGTTATAGAAGAGTACGAAGATGACCACCACAACAACGGACAACACCGTGCAAAGCCATACCTCTTTCTGCGTAAGAGTCAGGATGGAAGTCGATCCGAAAAGGGTGCTGCATACATCTCCGGACAGATTTGAAGATGTTGAGAATATATTCATCAGAAGGTATCCGAAAGCCAGCGCCGCCACGGATATCATCGCTATCGCCGCATCACCTTTGATCTTTGTATTCTGGCCCGTTCGCAGGAGCAGGACTGCGCTTATGACTGTGACCGGGAGTATCAGCATCATCTCATTAGTCAGGTTAAGAACAGCGGCCACCGCCATGGCACCAAACGCCACATGAGACAGTCCGTCACCTATATATGAGAACCTCTTAAGAACAAGCGTTACACCGAGGAGCGAGGAGCACAGAGCGATCAGCACTCCAACGATCAGCGCGTAACGTACAAAAGGATACTGAAGATACATTCCAAGTTTGTCTATCATGATTCCTTACCTCCGTTCTGCTGCAGCAAAAAGAACTTGCCGGCATCACTCTCCAGATACTCTTTTTTTTTGCCGTAAAAAACAGATGACCCGATATGCAGGATGTGGCTTGCATACCTTATTGCAGCCGCGATATCATGCGAGATCATGATGATGGTAATGCCCTCCCTGTTCAGGTTTTCTATCAGTTCATACATTTCCGTTGTGACTTTGGGATCAAGTCCCGCCACAGGCTCGTCAAGAAGCAGCACTTTCCCTGTGGCGCAAAGCGCCCTTGCAAGAAGCACGCGCTGCTGCTGTCCGCCTGATAGTTCACGGTAACAGCGGTCTTTAAGTGGCAGTATGCCCATGCGCTCCATATTGGTCATGGCCAGCTGTTTTTCCTGTTTGCTGTAGAAAGGACGCAATCCGCACCGGCCCTGACAGCCGGAGATCACGATCTCCTTTACGGATGCTGGAAAGTCTTTCTGCACAACAGTCTGCTGCGGAAGATATCCGATCTCATTTCTTTTGAGGCCGTCACCGATCAGGATCTGACCGCCGGCCGGTTCCTGAAGACTGAGCAGGGTTTTCATAAGTGTGGTCTTGCCTGAGCCGTTTTCTCCCACGATGCAGAGATAGTCCCCCGTGTTTACGGTAAGATCAAGACCCTCTGCGATAATGTGCGAATCATAGCCGAGCGACAGATCCTGAATGGTGATCAAAGCCATAAGCCCTCCTGTTAATTCAACGCATCAGTTAAAACTGACAGATTGCCTTCCATGATCGAAAGGTACGTGATGCCGTTCTGAACATCCCTTGATGTTGTTGACTGCATGGAATCCAGAGTAAGGATCTGCTGGTCTTTTGTCTGCGTATTCTGGACAATGGTATCAGCGATCCTGTGATCTGTCCCCTCGATCGTCATAACTGCATGAAGTCCAAGTTCATCTACTTTCTGAGAGAGGAAAGTAATGGTCTCAAAGCTTGCTTCTGTCTCAGCCGAGCAGCCTACAAATGCAGCATAGTAATCGAGTCCGTAATCATCAGTCAGATAGCGGAACGGGAAACGGTCTCCGAACAGAAGAGTTTTGCAGGATGCATTATCAACTGCTGCACTATACTCTTCATCGAGAGAATTCAGTTTTTCAACATATGATGCTGTATTGTTTCTGTAAGTCTCAGCGTTGGCGGGATCGATGCTCTGAACTGAATCGGAAATATTCTGAACAAGGATTGCAGCATTGCGAAGCGATAACCAGACATGTTCATCATATTCTGTCTCGCCCTCTTCCTCTTCATGATCGTGTTCGTCTTCTTCCTGCATGCCCTCAACGACTTCTTCTTCCTTGACAGAATCACCGAGTACATCAAGCAGATTGATTACGACCATATCCTTGTTTGTGGCTTCCTGAAGGGCATCTTCAACCCATTCATCTGATTCACCTCCGACATAAATGAACATATCGCAGGTAGAGATCTTAAGGATATCAGCAGCCGTAGGCTGATAACTGTGAAGATCTACACCGTTGTCGAGCAGCATGGTGACTTCCGCCTCTGCCGGATTATCTCCAAGGACATTCATTACCCAGTCATACTCCGGAAAGATAGTTGTTACAATCTGGATCTTGCCGTTGCCGGCCTCATTTGCTGCCGGACTGCATGCGCAAAGGCAGCTGACTGCCATAACGGCAGCAATAATAAAAGATAAAGTTTTTCTCACAATAAAACCTCCGAAAATCATAATTAACATGTGAATGCAAAGGAGCAGAATACACCTTAAAAAGCGTGCAATTCTCCCCTGCCGGAGGTTATCAATCGTTTAGTCTGACTTTGCTTGAGACAGGAGTTTCCAGCGGGATCACAAGAACCGGAATGACCACGGAAACTGATAGTAAAACAACAGACACTATGACAGCGGCCTGACGGGGCATTCCGTCATCTGTCTGATGAAGCGTATTAACGCATTGCTGAATGCATGTACATACCGGACAGTCTTCTCCGTCACAGTCATGATCAGCTTCAGCGATGATGTAAAATGCGGAAAACAGCACTATGAAAAGCATCAGTATTCCCATGATGCCTGCCATGATCTTTTTATGCTTCGATAATACCGAACACAACACTGCCGTTTCCTCCTTCATATTCAAAGCAGGAATTCCATTTATCTGTCTTAGCGCAGAGAATAATTACAGATCTGCTTTGTGCGAATATGAGAACGATTCTCAATTATAATGTTAGCCACCGGTATTGTCAATAAATATGAGTACGCTGCCGCAAATAAAAACTGAGGGCTATAAGCAATCTTAGAAATCTATATAGGAAAGCTGGAGCATGAGTTTTTTATCCTTGAAACCTGTCGAACATTTTGTCGAACAATTGTCGAACATTTAAGAAAAAACATATAAAAAACTAATCGTTCCTATAAGAAGATAATTCCTGAAAGGCCTCTATTTTAAAGGGTTTGAGGGAACTTATAAAAACTTATAAGACGCCTATTAAAACCTTTGTAATCAGCAGGTCGCGAGTTCGAGTCTCGCAATCGGCTCCAAGCTGAAAACCCCGATACCATAAAGGTTTCGGGGTTTTCCATTTCCTCTAGACAGCTATCTTACTATAGTTTTACTGAAACAATACTAAATCCATGTCAAAGACATCTCCGACATTCAGGATTAATTTGCCTATCATCATTGTTTTGATTTCCACCAGGCGGTCTGTTGTTCAATATATATGCACTGATCCACATGATCCTTCAAATACATATCAGAACCAACAGGAAGAAGCACCATACAATCATGAGACGTTAAATAGCTTATCATATGCTCCAGTCTGGCATTAGAAGAATAGAAATTGCTGGCATTATATGGGGCATAGAACACCTTTTTCCCTGAAGCATATCCGACCGCAGCTGATGCACTCCATCTCTCACCGCTAAGCTGCCTTAACTTACGATCATAACGTTCGGGAGTAAGACAAAAGCTTTCAGCCAACTGTTCAAACGATTCTTCCACATATCCGCTTTTCAAAGCTTTCTCTATGGATTTCCTCACGATAAGATTCTTATATGATTCATAGCTTGGCTCAAGATTCCAGCTGATGTCTTTTAGTGTCTCTTGAGTGACCCTGTTATCATCCAGATATATTTCTAATCCGTCTTCGATCTCTATCTGTCCTCCCAAAAGATATGATAGATACATACATCCCTGCTGATATTCGCTAACCAATGCATATGATCTGCCGGTCTTAAAAACAACGTCGGAATAATACCAAAAGTCATCCATCCCATTGCTAAAGAACGAGTAGCCCTGAAGAATATGTATGCATTTTGAGGCATCAGTTCTGATAATCATAATAAATAGCAGGGTGCTCCTCCTGTTTAGGCTTTTAAACTGTATATTAAACCGATAAAATGGGCTCCCCTCTATCAAGGTATTATAACATGGCAAGTAACGGACTCTTGATATTTTTTGAATTAGACAAAGGCATTACGTATGTATCTATTCCCGGTAAGCTTCCCGAAATTGATACCATGCGGATTATAAGAAA
>JAILDX010000005.1 GCA_024688685.1 Saccharofermentans sp. | reverse complement strand
GGACGGATCAGGAGAATACCCTGCTGACCGACCTGAGGGACTTTACGACGACGTTCTTTGCCAAACATACGCTGTTGAACATACTGACCAAATACTGTGTGTTTAATGTGGATATGAGAAAGAGCCTATGACATCTACTCAAGAATGCTTAAAGAACGCATCGTCTTCCTTTGCGGCGAAGTAAACGACGCAATGGCGAGCACGGTAATCGCTCAGCTGCTTTATCTGGAATCAGAGGATCCGGACAAGGACATCTATCTGTACATTAACAGCCCCGGCGGTTCCGTAACGTCAGGAATGGCCATCTATGACACCATGCAGTACATCAAGTGCGATGTCTCGACCATATGCGTCGGCATGGCTGCAAGCATGGGTGCATTCCTTTTGTCAGGAGGCACCAAAGGCAAGCGCTGCGCATTACCCAATGCCGAGGTAATGATCCACCAGCCTTTGGGCAGCACCGGCGGACAGGCTACGGACATCAGCATTGCAGCTGAACACATCCTGCGCACCAAGACCAGGATCAACAGCATCTTAGCCGCCAACTGCGGCAAGACCGTTGACGAGGTCAGCGCCGACTGCGAGCGCGACAACTGGAAAACAGCCGAAGAGGCATGTGAGTACGGTCTGATCGACCGCGTCATAACACACAAAGACACAAATGATAACGAGGAGGAAAGCGTATGATCTACTACCGTTACACATTGGAAGAAAAGCCCGGTCACAAGAACTCCGGCAACGGCCCGGCAATCAAGAATATCGAGGACATGCCGTTACTTACAGAGTTTGATCGTAAATACGATGACGACCAGCTTTCTGCATTAAACGACTATTTCATGAGCGAATACCAAGCAAACAACGATTATCTTATATGCATTACCAACCGCTGCTACGATACCATCGTTCTTTTGGTTGCCGCAAATGCAGGACATGTCAACCTTGGTGACATAGAGTGCAAGATAAGGTCCGTTTTCAAAGACTGCTCGATCAAGGAACACTCCGAGATCATGACCGACGATTTCAAAAAGGAAATCAAAGACAACCGCTGGTTGATGAGCATGTTAAAACTCGATTACTGCAGCACCTTCAGCGACGACGATCTTCCTTTTGATACCAACGAGATCATGTATTCTTCGGTCAAAATGAGCAAGTCCGACTGCAGCCGCAGGGCTAAGCAGATCCTGGCCTCAAGATCACTTAACGAAGAACTCGACAGGATCTATTCCAAGGATAATGCCAAGCAGTACTACGGCCACCCCGTTCATTACCTTATCAGCGCGAACAACTGGGACGCCGCAATGGACATCAAGGACCTGCTTGTAAGTGCGCTGTACAGCAACGGAAGGCTGCTGTCAGGAAGACAGACCCTGGTCCGTAACTTCAAGTTCAACAACATCTACAACGATATCGATTGCTTTAAACAGCATATGAAAGCCTGTGAAGGCGGTATCGTCGTCATGGAACTCAACGACCGCAATGACTCGGCGGGTCCTTTTGCTTGCCCTTTTCACGAGATCATCAAGCTGACCGGTGAAATCCTCGGCGAGCAGAAAAAGGATACGCTGTTCATCTTCATCGAGCTCCTCGGCAATTCCGTCAGAAACGGCGAAGCCATTAACGATTTGACCGGCAAGGCCGACATCATCCGCATCACGGAAGGTACCGGCAATCTTCAGCAGGCTAAAAAGTATCTGGCAGAGCTTGTGGATAAGACCGAGTTTGAGTTTGCCAAAAGCGACGAGATCTTCGATTACCTGCCTGAACAGGACAGATACACCGTATCGGAGATCTATGCAGCCTATAACGCGTGGCACGAAAACAACCTTAAGACATACGTTTACAAAGCCTACAAGACTCAGAAAACGTATAAGGTCAAGGCTGACGATTTTACTTCCACGCCTTATGAAGCATTGCACAAACTGGTCGGTCTTGACGGCATCAAGACCGTCATCGACCAGATCATCGCAGCAGGCAAAGTCAAGCGCGCCCGCGAACGTATGGGACTCAACACCGAGTTCTCCTCAATGCACATGCTGTTCACCGGAACGCCCGGTACTGCCAAGACCACTGTGGCACGCATGGTCACCGGCATCCTGAAAGAAGAAGACATTATCACTACCGGACAGTTCGTCGAGTGCGGAAGGCAGGACATTATCGGCAGATACGTCGGCTGGACGGCCAAAGCGGTCGAGGAAAAATTCCAGGCCGCGGCCGGAGGTGTCCTGTTTATAGACGAAGCGTATTCGTTGATCGACGGATACGACGGCTATGGTGCCGAAGCCATCAATACCATTACGCAGCTCATGGAAAACTACCGCGACAGCGTGATCGTTATCTTCGCCGGTTATCCGGACAAGATGCGCGATTTCCTCTCACAGAACGAGGGTTTACGCAGCCGCATAGCTTTCCACCTGGACTTTCCCGATTATTCGCCTGACGAGCTTACAGACATCTTAAAGCTCATGTGCGAAGCGCGTCAGTACACCATATCAGACGATGCTCTGGCATGCTGCAAGAGCATTTTCGAGCATGCTTCACGAGTCGAAAACTTCGGCAACGGAAGGTATGTGCGTAACGTGCTCGAACAGGCGATAATGCGCCAGTCTAACCGCATAATCGCCGAAAGCGCCAAGACCGGTGCTGAGCTCACCAAAGACAAGCTGTGCCTTCTCGAAGCGTGCGATTTCAAATTCGTACCCCTCGGCGGCACAGCTACAAACAAGATCGGCTTTAGCATTTAACGTGCAAAGCCCTGACAACAAATAAACCCATGAAAGGAGGTTAACGCCATGGGCAGAACCGAAAACACAGAACTGACTGTACTATGCCTTGTGGAGGACGGGCACAAAGTCCTCCTCCAAAACCGCATAAAGGATTCGTGGCGCTGCTTTACATTCCCCGGCGGACATGTCGAGCCGGGCGAATCCGCCGCTCATGCGGTGATACGCGAGATGAAGGAAGAGACGGGGCTCAACATTAAACAACCCCGCCTCGCAGGGATCAAAAGCTTCCCCATAGACAACGGCAAGGACGAAGGACGTTATATCGTCCTTCTCTATAAGACCGACAAATTCGAAGGTGAGATCACGTCTTCTTCCGAAGGCGAGATCAGCTGGATCGACAGAGACGATCTCGCAAATCTCGACGTGGTCGAAGACTTCTTCGAGACACTTAAAGTCTTGGATGATCCCGGTATCTCGGAACTGGATTATCTGAAGAGCAGCGATCATTCAACCTACAGATACATGTAAAAACGGCCCTTAAACGAGCCCGTTAAGCCCCCGGGGTTGTTAAGACCACGGGGACTTTTATATGCAAAGCCATAAGACATAAACAGGAGGTCAAACATATGGAAGAGCAGAACCTTTTCAAAAAATACAGCGAGACCAAAGACATCGCAACACGCAATGAGATCGTCGAGCGTAACATTAATCTTGTCAGATCTATTGCACGCAACTACCACTACAGCGGAATCGAATTCGATGACCTTGTAAGCGAAGGATGCATAGGGCTAATCAAAGCCGTCGAAAAGTATGACTATACGCTCGGCTACAAATTCAGCACCTATGCCGTCCATTGGATAATGAGGTCCATGCAGAGGTATATAGAGGATCATGGAGGTACCATCAGGATCCCCAACCACGCACATGAAAAGCTCGCCAAGATCAAAAAGTTCATCAATGAGTATCAGAACGAAAACGGTTTCGAGCCGGATGCATCCGTCATAGCCGCAGAATTCGGAATGAGCGAAGCCGACGTTGTTTTCTATATGTCATCGCAGAATAAAGTAACCAGCCTTCAGCAAAGTATCGGCGAAGATCTTGAACTGTGTGATGTGATCCCCGATGACGAGATCACATTGGAGGAAAGATTTGAAAACCTGGACCGCGACAACACGGTGCTCAGGGCCGTAAACACCTTTCTCACCGACAGGGAAAAGTATGTCATTACAAAAAGATTCGGGCTCTTCGGTTCTGATATCAAGACGCTGTCTGAAATCGGTGCTGCCCTCGGCATAACCGGCGAGAGAGTCCGAACGATCCAGGTGTACGCCCTGAAAAAGCTCAGATCCGGCCTTGAGGGTTGGGGTTACGGCAGCGGTTACGCTGCGTAAAACAACAGCAGTTTTATTAATATCTAATATTGCGGTTAAGCGCCTGTATTGCAGTAAAACAGGTGCTTTGCCGTTATTTGGATATTATTTCTTAATATGATTTCACGAGAATAATCTCAAAAACAATACTACCCGAAAAGGAGAAAAACACTATGAAAAAGTTTGCTTCAATCAACATGGAAGAATTCAACAACATCAATGATCTGTATTTTGCATACAGACATGACCCTCTCAACGAAGAGGTTAGAGACCCCTTCTTTGAAGCTGTAGGTCAGTTGGCAAATTGCATTGCCCCTGAGTTCCCCGGAAGGGAGGACCTCTATGGCAATCTTGGTGAAATCTACATTGCAATGCATGATTTTGCCAATGGCCCTCTGGCTAAAGATTTCCTTGCTGAAGTCCTTGAACTCATCTGCAAAGAATTTGATAACCCCGCTGCCGGTACGGCAGCCTAAACCACAGGAGGTGGCACTATGTATAGAATTACCAATTACGACAAAAGATTCAACATCAACACAATGTATAGGGTATTCAAGAAGTACCCTGACTCAGAAGGTTGTGTAACAACCTTCAAGAATGGCCTGGCAGAACTGGCTTATACCCTTGCCCCCAGATTCTCAAGAGGCAATGACCTTTATGGCAGTATGTCTGAGCTATATAGATTTATGTGGAATTATGCCATTACACATATTACAAATGACTTCCTTAATGATGTCACTTATGCTCTCAGCAAAGAGTTCTATTAATGTTTCTGATAGAAACACTGAAAGGCCCGGCTTCAATGCCGGGCCATATATTACTAAACAGGAGGGAAAAAACAATGTTAGTACCAACGATTATCGAAAAGAGTGCCCACGGAGAGAGGGCCTATGATATCTACTCCAGAATGCTTAAAGAACGCATCGTCTTCCTTTGCGGAGAGGTCGATGACGCTATGGCGAGCACGGTGATCGCGCAGCTGTTATATCTGGAATCCGAAGATCCGGATAAGGACATATATCTGTATATAAACAGCCCGGGCGGCTCCGTCACGGCCGGCATGGCCATCTATGACACCATGCAGTACATCAAGTGCGATGTCTCGACCATATGCGTCGGCATGGCTGCAAGCATGGGCGCGTTCCTGCTGTCCGGCGGCACCAAGGGCAAGCGCTGTGCATTGCCCAACGCTGAAGTCATGATCCATCAGCCGTTGGGCGGTACAAGCGGTCAGGCCACTGACATAAGCATCGCGGCCGAACACATACTCCGCACCAAGGCAAAGATCAACAACATCTTAGCCGCTAACTGCGGAAAGTCCGTTGACGAGGTCTGCGCCGACTGCGAGCGCGACAACTGGAAGACGGCTGAAGAAGCTTGCGAATACGGTCTTGTCGACCGCGTCGTAACCAATAGAGATACGCAAAATAATAAATCCGATAACTAAACAAGGAGGAAAGAATTATGATTAATTTATTCGAGTTTGCAAAGAAAGAACTGTCTCAGGATGCATTTTTGCTTTGGATTTTATCCAATGCAAATAACCGCAACCAGAACAAAGAAGAAAAGGCAGCTCACGACGCTGCTGTCGATCTCATTTCATTCCTGACGGGAAAACGTGACTTCACGATAGAAAAAGTCACGCTTGATCCTCAATGGAATCATATTGATATCGTTGCGGAGGTCATGTTGATCGACGGCTCCGTATTCAACATCTTCATTGAAGATAAAACAACATCAAAAGAACACAGCAACCAGCTTGAAGAATATAACAGCGATATCGACTCAAGCAAAAAGTACGCGGCTGCTGAAAACTACAAGTTGTTCTACAAGACTGATCTTATAGATCCTGAAGAAAGACAGCGCGTAATGAACGCAGGATGGACCATTATCGAACTCAAAGCTATAGCTGGCTTTTGGGCTAAATATCTGGACTCTGACAACCTTGTCATTTCCATGTATGCTCATAGAGTAATGGATATCTACGACGCGCTTCAGACGTCTTCCCTGCCTTCAAAGATCGATGACCGTGAGATCGAAATGCTGACTTGGAAGGGCTTTTTCATCAATAGGATCATGCCTGTGATCGCACCTGACTGTACCACTTATGTGGTCAAGACAAGCTACAAATATGAAGCGCTTATCATCAAGCCGAAATCCGTTGACAAAAACACAAATTGCCCTTATCTCGAGATCCGTGACAGGGATTGTGCAGGCGGAAAATTCAAAGCTTTGCTTCTGACATACGGCATGGCTGAATCTAAACAGCGCTGTAAAGAGTTTGAACCGATCCTGAAAGCTAACGCTGGGATTCCCGGTACGCTGTTTAAGAAAGGCAAGGACAATTGCAGAAAGCAAGTCCTGACGATGAATCCCGTCAAAGTCAAAAATGCTGATGACTTTGAAAAGCAGATGAAAAATGCTTTAGATACTTATCTGAAGATCATGAATATGATCTGATGACAATTTCAGCACAATATTAATATGTTTTATCATGCCGAGAGCGCCCGTATCGCAATGATACAGGCGCTTTTCGGTATTGATGGAATTTACTCTTATTAAATTTAGTGAGCATAAGCTCGAAAAATACATATTTTGAAAAGGAGATAGTCCCTATGACAAATTTCAGAAATTTAAATCTTGAACCCTTCAGCAACATCAATGACCTGTATCTTGCATACACGCATGACCCCTTCAATGAAGAAGTCACTGTTCATTTCTTTGAAATGATGGGGCAGCTTGCTAATTGCATTGCCCCTTTATTTCCCACAAGAGAAGATGAGTTTGGCAACCTTGGTGATATCTACATCACTATGCATGAGTTTGCCATGAAATCTCATTCTTCAGACTTCCTTTCTGATGTCATTGAACTCATCTGCAAGGAATTTGGAAAGTCCACAAACAACAATGCTGCTGCATAAAAAGGAGGTACAAATTATGAAGAGCATTAACTGCAATGAAGCAATGAATGACATTGTTAACACAATTAAGAGAGCAAGCCCCATTTTCAAGGGGCTTGGCAATGAAATGCCCACAGGCATCAAGGATCTTGATATTGCACTGTACGGCGGCCTTGAGAGAGAGAACCTCTATATCATCAAGGGCCGCCCCTCCAGCGGCAAGACAGACCTTGTTACTGATATTGCCTGCGGGCTTGGAGCAGCAGGTCATAAGACCCTGATGTTCTCCATCCAGAATGACCTTGATAAGATGTCTCAGAAAATGCTTGCCAAGATCTCAGGCATTCCCTATACAAGTATCAGAGCCGGTATGGTAAGTGAGCAGGATATTGACATTCTGTCCTGTTCAGCAACTTCATGCATCACAAACAACATTTCCATGGTATGGTCGATCGATACGGTCGAAGACATCATAAATGAAGCTTGTCAGATGAAGGTGTCCGGTGGTCTGGATGTGATCATTATCGACAGCCTTGAGTTGATAAAAGATAAGAAAAAGAACTATACCAAAATACTCCATTCTCTCAAGAACCTTGCAGCTCAGATCGATGTTGCAGTGGTTGTTGTGTCCCAGATAACAGCTGAAAGCAATCCGGACCTGGACGATGATGAGCTCGATCCGGAGCGTTACAAGACTGATATTCTTATCTATCTTGTTAATCCTGAGGCTGGACCCGGGAAACACAAGATCAAGTACAATGTCACTCTCCATGTCTATCATCAAACCATCAGTTCCCCTATGGCAGTAGATCTTGCATACAGACCGGAACTGATAAGTTTTGAGTGATCCTGTCCTGAAAAACGGGCAGGTACGACTCATATTAGTACTGCAGGCAAATACCGAAGCACCCGTTCCTGAGAGGAACGGGGCTTTTCGGTTAAAACAAAATCATATTGAGGTAAAAACTATGAGATACTACGATTTCACATTAAAAACAAACGCAGAAAAGATCAAGGCAAACACAAAGGTCAGGCTTCAGGATTACTGCTATGACAGTCCTGTTGCCGCTGTCAACGTCCTGGTCCAGAAAAACACTTTCACAGACATGGCATTTTTCATCTACACCGTCGAAGGCGAGACGGCATATGCATCGTTCGCTTTCGATGAACAGAAGTATACATACCAGTATGTTTTCGGTACCATCTGTGATCTTCTTTCTGCAAACTTCTGCATAGAGCTGGGCAAATCAGATCCGGAAGAGATCACAATGTCCCAGTATCTGGACAACTTCCTTGAGGGCAAAAGACATGACTACTATCAGGGCTATTCGCATATAGTCGATTCTTCGCACCTGTGGCTCTATTACTACAGAGACGAAGACGAAAGAAAGCTCAATTTCGATATGGAAGAGAGCATTGCTCCCCTGAATCTGGGCGATCTGGATATCTACGATGACAGTTTCAGAAACGAGCTGTCCAATATCAATGTCCATAAGCTTGAAACTGTGCAGAACACAAATATGGCTCACTACATAATAACCGGCAACAGCCGTCAGGCGGAAAACAGACTGGTCGAAACACTTGTCTGCAACCTTTACAGAGCCAACCGCTTAAGCAGCAGACGTATCGTGTTCATCAGCGAGGCAAAGCCCCCTTATTTCGAGAAGGACTATCATGTTGAAAGCCTGATCGAGAACAACTACGGCGGTACTGTAGTATTCGATCTGTCTGCAAGGTTTGGTCATTCTTCCACAAGCTATCAGCTTGCCTGCGAATACATTACAAAGCTTTTCAGGAAGCACTGCAACCACTGCCTGTTCATCTTCACATACAATAAGAACGACACGGGCTACTCATTTTACCTGCTGCCTGAAATAACCAAGAGTGCCGTCACGGTGACCCTGGATGAAGGCACCGGCAGCAGGAAAGCCGCAGTCTCTTACCTTAAGTCTCTGATCAAGGAGTCCGAGTACCGTTCAAATGCGAAATATGCGCAGGAGTTTTTCAAGCAGTACAAGGATGACCAGTTCACTCAGACTGATGTGCTGGAAGCCTTTGAAAGGTTCGGTCCCTGGTGCATCAACAAGTCACTGAACGGTGCCTATGGGTTTGACCCTTCAAAAGAGTATGTATCCGCCAGAGACGGTGATACCGAAACATCTCTCGAGAAGCTGAACAAGCTGATCGGTCTCGACATAGTCAAAAAGCAGATCTACAACATAATCGCTTCCGACATCGTCGAGAAGGAACGCAAAAAGCACATGGGCAGGAACTATCAGTCCATCTCTTCCCATATGATCTTCGCAGGAAACCCTGGTACTGCCAAGACAACAGTTGCCCAGCTGTTTGCGGGTATCGCCAAGGAAAAAGGTGTCCTTAAGAGCGGCGTATTCGTTGAGCGCGGCGGCATGGATCTTAACGGTCCCTTCTGTGTTGACGCGATCCGCGACGCTTTCTTGGCTGCCAAAGGCGGAGTGCTGTTCATTGACGAAGCATATTCGCTGGTAAATCCCATAGCGGTAGCAACATTGATCCAGGAAATGGAAAACCACAGAGACAGCGTTATCGTTATCCTCGCAGGTTACAACGACAGCATGCTCTCATTCCTTGACCTCAACGAAGGCCTTAAGAGCCGTGTTCCTCACTGGGTCGATTTCCCTGATTATTCCACTGAAGAGCTGACAGCTATCTTCAACCTCATGCTCAGCGAGCGCAATCTGACAGCAACTGAGCCCGCCGTAAAGGCAGCTGAGCTTATCTTTGACAGAATGAGGATGATCAAGGACTTCGGCAACGGAAGATACGTCCGCAATCTGATCGACCGTGCATTGCTCAATCAGTCTTCAAGACTGCTGACAGCTTACAGCACTTCTGATGCCATCCCCGGCGACGAGCTCTATCTGATCACCAAGGATGACATAAGCAGCCTCCATGACGGCCTGCAGGAGACCAGAGAGACCGGCAAAGCCAAAGAAGAACTCGATGCCATGATCGGTCTCGAATCTGCCAAGAGCATTCTTAACAAGGCTATATCCAAATACAAGGTGGATAAGCGCTGCATGGATCTTGGAGTCCCAAGGACAAGAGGCGCTATGCATATGGTCTTCACGGGCAATCCCGGAACAGCCAAGACCACGGTTGCAAGGCTTTGTGCCGAGATCCTGAACGACGAAAAGATCCTGCCTACAGGTAAATTCGTTGAAGCCGGCAGAGCTGATCTCGTAAGTGATCACGTAGGCGGTACAGCTATCAAGGTCAAGAAAAAGTTCAGCGAAGCGCAGGGCGGTGTTCTCTTCATTGACGAGGCATACTCCCTCTGCGATCACTTCAACGGCAGCTACGGCGATGAGGCGATCAACACCATTGTCCAGGAGATGGAAAACCATCGCGAAGACACTGTTGTCATATTCGCCGGCTATCCCGAGCCCATGAAGGAGTTCCTCGACCGCAATCCCGGTATGAAGTCCAGAATTGCATTTAACGTGCATTTCGAAGACTACAACACCGAGGAGCTGTGCAAGATCACTGAACTCATGGTCTCCAAGAAGCAGCTGACCCTGACCGATGCGGCCATGGACAAGCTCCGCAAGAACTTTGACGCCGCCAGAGTCCATGACGACTACGGCAACGGCCGTTATGTCAGAAAGCTTCTTGAGGAAGCTGAAATGAACCAGGCAAACCGTATGATCACCCTGCCCATCGATGAGCTGACAGCAGAAGAGCTCACCACCATCGATGCGTGCGACATCCCTGACTTTGTGCCCGAAAACAAGGCCAAGACAAGGATCGGTTTTGCTTGCTGATCAGCCAAGGGTGCCTCAGATCGAGGCACCCTTTTTACATAAACCAAGGGCCATTTACAGATGGTCCGTTCAAACAAAATATAAACACTTTAAAGGAGGATCCATATATGGAATCAGGAAAACTAACATTCGGTAAGTTAAGGAACTATCTCGGCACATTCGGCTTCAGAAGACGCCTGTTTGATGTTGATACAAATGAATGCCGGGTTTTCGAGGAAACAGAAATGATCCCGGAAACTTACAACGATAAATATGTCATCAATATCAAATTGAGTGAAAAGCCACTCAATCGCATTTCATGGAATGACGTCAGAAACTCTTCAGCAGACATCTATCTGTCAGAATACCCCAAAGAAACGGTCGAAAACAATATGCCTGATTACGATTCAGGTGAAATAACTTTCGGTGAACTCATGAACTATTTTGACAGTTCCGTCAGATTGTTTTTGGAGTTAATTCCCAGCGACAGGGTTGAAGACAGAGAATCTGCACCTATAGGTTCCAAAGATATTCTTCACGACATTTTCAATGATCTGTATGTAATCGTCTTCTCGAAAGGCATGGAAGGGTTCCACAAGGCTGATGTGCCTGAAGTATGCGCTGAAGGATATGAAGAAAACGATGATGTGCTTGATAATATTTTCTATGGAGACACAGTAGTGGCCGACTGCATGTATGTTCTGTTGTCGGACTGCCCCAAAGCCGAATACTACAAGAAGATGGATGAAGCCTTCTTTGGCATCAAACCCTCGGACCATTGACAGATGGTCTGTTTTAGCAATATAAATGAGTTAACAGTTTACAGGAGGTAAAGTGTATGGAATCAGGAAAATTGACATTTGGTGAGTTGAGCAACTATGTTGAGGCGATCGGCCACAAAATATGCCTTTATGATGCTGATACAAATGAAAGCCGGGTTTTCGAGCGAACGGAAACTTTCCCGGACTCTTACAAAGATAAATATGTCATCAATATCAAATTGAGTGACAAGGATCCAGATAAAGATCCTGTTATTGCTTTTGATGAATCTTCAATTGATATCTATCTGTCGAGCAGTCCCAAAGAGTCAGTTGAAAACAAGGTGCCTGATTACAATGCACGTGAATTGAAATTCTGTGAGCTTAAGAACTATCTTGACAGTTCTGTCAGGCTGATATTGTGGGAACCGATCATAAATAAAGAATCAAATGGTGCATATAAAATCTTTGGTTCTAAAGCAGTTGCTCCCGATACTTACAATGAAAAGTATGTAATCTATTTCAGGAAATACTTTGAAACGTTCAGCTTGGCTGACGTGCCTGAAAAAATAGCCAGAAAAAAAGAAACAAACAAAGATGTAAGTGAAGAAGAACTATTGAAAGGCCCGGCTTTTGCTGACTGCATAGAAGTCATGTTGTCCGATTATCCGATAGATGAACACATTAAGATTGATGAAGAATTGCGTTTGAAAGAAGAAGCAGAATTAGCCAAAAAGAGAAACGAAAACAGGTGATGATCTTCACCAAAGCAAATATATTGAAATAACAGTTAACAGGAGAACCTGTGTATGGAATCAGGAAAAGCAAAACTTAGTGAGTTCAAAAACTATCTTGGAAGAGTTTTTATCAAAATATACTTGTATGATGTTGATGCAAATGAATGCAAGGCATACGGCGGTCGAGAGGTACATGGTTTTTATGAATTTCACAATGAAAACCCTTACGATGATAAATATGTCATCAACATCAAATTAGGTGATCGGAATCCCCATCAGAATGAAGATGAGGCTCTTGCTGATACTTCAGTAGATATTTATTTGTCAGACAGCCCCAAAGAGTCTGTCGAAAACAAGATGCCTGATTACAATTCCGGTGAAATGAAATTCGGTGAACTCAGAAACTATTTTGACAGTTCTGTCAGATTGGCTATGTGGGTATCAACCACCGACAAAGAAGATGATGAGACTTATGAACTCTTCGGTTCTAAAGATGCTGTTTCTGATGCTTACAATGAAAAGTATATAATCGGTTTCAGCTATCATTGGGAAACATTCAGACTGGCAGATGTGCCTGAAAGAATAGCTGAGAAAAAAGAAACAATCAAAGATAAGAGTGAAGAAGAACTATTGAAAGGCCCGGCTTTTGCTGACTGCATAGAAGTACTGATGTCAGATTGTCCAAGAGATGAATACTTCAAGAAGGACAATGAAACCGAAGAAAGCGAAGAAGAATAATACATATCTAAATTTATAAAGACAGCACGACCAATTGCGGTTGTGCTGTCTTTTTTTTTTGCGCTTTTTTGTAAGATTCAAATTCCAAACCTGTTTTGAAGCTCAGTATCGAGTTCTTCTGGGGTAAGGCATTTGCCGGTCTCGGCAGACTTAACGCCCTTGGCCAACTCTACATCCAATTCTTCACGGGTCATGTTGCTTATTGCAGATATATCAGTCATACCGTTCACCGTCCTTTCAGAAAAATGCTGCTGCGATTCCATTGCGATCGCAAGCAGTTGTCCTCAAAAACTTCCGACAACCCTGATCTCAGTGCCTTTGGGGATCTCTTCCAGGTAAAGCTGGAAGCGTTCCTTTCCGTTCTCATGGAACGGATACGCCTCATACCAGTGACCTCCGACGCTGACATATATTATGGTGTTGTCAGCGTAAGTTCCTTCTTTGAGCGTGCCGGTGATCGTCGTATATCCGTTTACCGTAGATGTCTTGACCGATGCATCC
>JAILDX010000027.1 GCA_024688685.1 Saccharofermentans sp. | reverse complement strand
CATCACCCAAGATCTATGAGCAGATCGGTGCTGACAGCTCCAACACCACATGGGAGTCAACAAAGGCAAGACACGCTCTTGCTGCTGATGTAACAGTTAAGAAGGGCGAGGTTCTCTTCCCGAGGATCGACATCGATAAGGAGATCGAGGAACTCAATAAGCTTTTCCCTGCAGAAGAAGAGAAGGGCAAGGATCTGGAGCCTTTGAAGCCTCTTACGAAGTTTGATAATTTCGCCGCGCTGGATCTCAGAGCTGTTAAGGTCCTTTCATGTGAGAAGGTCGAAAAGTCTGACAAGCTCCTGAAGTTCAAGGTCGATGACGGTTTCGGCGAGAGACAGGTGCTCTCGGGCATTGCCAAGTACTACAAGCCGGAAGATCTTATTGGCAAGACACTGGCAATGATCGTTAACCTGGAGCCCAGAAAGATGATGGGTCTTGAGAGCAACGGAATGATCCTCTCGGTCAAGTACGGCGACGGTTACCGCGTAGTCGAGTTCGATGATTCGGTCAAGCCCGGTTCTGATATTTCATAATCCGGGTCTGATCCTTCATAAGATAAAGTGAGAGAGACGGTCTATTACAGCGGAAGCGCAGAGTTCTTTGATACTCACGCGCATATCTATGATAGGAAATACACTGATTGCAGCACCGTTGAAGATATCCTGAGAAGATGCAGGGCTTCCGGTGTTACCAGTGTGCTTATTCCTGCAGATTCAGAGGAGACTTCCAGAGCCGCGGTCGATATGGCAAATAAATATGACGGCTGCGAAGGGATCGCCCTGTATGCCTCTGTAGGCGTTCATCCGCATGAAGCGAAAGATTACACCCCGGATACCGAAGCGTACCTGAGAAGTGCCCTGGAGGCCGGAAAGACGCAAAAGATCATGGCGCTGGGAGAGATCGGTCTGGATTATTACTATGACCTGTCCGAGAGAAGTGTTCAGAGAGAGGTTTTCGGGAAGCAACTGGAGCTCGCTTACGAATATGATGTCCCTTTTATCCTTCACGAGAGGGATGCCACGGGTGACTGCCTGGATATCCTGAGAAGCTTTTATAAGGCCGGAAAGCTCAGGAGCCTTCCCGGAGTATGTCATTGCTGTTCATGCTCGTTAGAAGCTTCACAGGAGCTTATAAAGATGGGTTTCTACATCGGATTCGACGGTCCGCTCACTTTTAAGAATAATAAGAAGACCCCGGAAGTCGCCCGGAACACGCCCTGGGACAGGATCGTCATCGAGACTGACAGTCCTTATCTTACTCCGGAACCCAACAGGGGCCTCATCAATGAGCCCTGCCATGTTGCTTATGTATGCGCAAAGCTTGCTGAGATAAAGGGCGTTACTATTGATGAAGCAGCTCAAATAACCTATGATAACGGAAAGATCTTATACGGGGTGAAGTGATATGAACAATAAAAAAGACATTATCCTGATCGTTGTCTCAATAATACTGGTTATAGTTCTGATCGGAGGGTTTATCTACGACAGGAACAGCGCTTTGCTTGCAAGAACTAATTATTTTGATATCAACGAGGATGAAAATCTTGAACTCGTTAAGATGAATAAAGCAGGTTTTCTCTACATGCGTGCCGGATATGAAGCAAAGATCAAGATCAAGGATGGCAGGTCAGACAAATATATTGTCAGCATTTCATCGATATATGGCGGGCAGGGTCAGATGTTTGACTATGAACAGTATAAGCAGTATGAGGCTGAGGTCCTGAATAAAGTAACGATCAAGCCCAATCCGCGCAGTGACTCATATATCTGGATGCTGGGAGTGCCTCTCGAACAGAATTCGACCAAGAATATTGTCTATATCGTTACTGTAGAGGGCGATGGTGAAGGATATATCTATCTTTATTATTCGCGAAAATAAGACTTCTGCAGTTTTTTGAAAAACATTGTTGACAACGTCGAGATTATTTTTTATAATTCATTCGCGCTTTGAATAAAGGTGTGGCTAACGGAAGCTTAGCTCAGCTGGGAGAGCATCTGCCTTACAAGCAGAGGGTCACAGGTTCGAGCCCTGTAGTTTCCACCAATGGTACGGCGCAGTAGTTCAGC
>JAILDX010000025.1 GCA_024688685.1 Saccharofermentans sp. | reverse complement strand
TCAGGCTTTCCTGTAGAAGTTTCTTGAAAGCACCCTCACGATCTTGTGACATTAACAGTAGAATTTCCTCTTGGCTTAAAGTAATATTCAATTGAGCCATTTTCTTAACCTCCTTAATTGTTCTGGACAAACAAATTATACAAGGTTAAGTCACTTGGCTCTTTTATTTTGAATTTACACAATTATACGGGCGCGGCCCAAAAATCTAGCACAGAATGCCCAAAAAACTGCAACACGGTACAAACCCTTTACCTAAAGCGTTTGTAACATTGTTAAATTAAAAAATACTTCAAATCGGCCGGAAAAAACAGAATAAAACCGCCCCAAAATCATGTTCATGTTCTACAATAGGGACATAGATAAAGGAGATAGATATGGAGATCAAAGATTCAAGGATAGACTCGGGGAAAGGTTTCGACTGGGGACGCACATCAGAGGAGTACGCGAAGTACAGGGACATCTATCCCGAAGAGTTTTACAGGAAAATAACAGATCGTGGTCTGTGCGTAAACGGGCAGAATGTGCTCGACCTGGGAACAGGTACGGGCGTACTTCCGCGCAATATGTATAAATATGGTGCGAACTGGACGGGAACTGATATTTCGCCGGAGCAGATCGGACAGGCTGAGAGGTTATCAGAGGAAAGCGGGATGAAGATCGATTATCTGGCCGTTCCGGCGGAGGAACTTGATTTCCCGGATGAGAGTTTTGATGTGATCACTGCGTGTCAGTGTTTCTGGTATTTCGATCACGGGAGAGTGATGCCGAATCTCGCACGAATGCTGAGGAATGGCGGAAAGCTGCTGATACTTTATATGGCATGGCTCCCGTACGAGGACCGGATAGCGGGCGAGAGCGAGAGACAGGTGCTCAAGTACAATCCGGGCTGGTCAGGCGCGGGGGAGATCAGACATCCGATCGTGATACCAGATGTCGTTTATGATTATTTTACTTTATCGGAGCATGAAGAGTACGATATCAAGGTTCCGTTTACACGCGATTCGTGGCACGGACGTATGTTTGCCTGCCGCGGAGTAGGCGCCTCATTGACTGAAGAAGAGATTGCGCGTTGGGATGAAGAACACCGCGAACTGCTGAATAATATTGCTCCTGAGAGCTTTGAAGTACTTCATTACGGCGCATTGGCGGTACTAGATAAAAATGAAGATACGTAAGCACATCAACTTTCAGGGCCAGGTTCAGGGCGTTGGGTTCAGATACAGAGCACGCCATGCAGCTGACCGTTACGGATGCACGGGCTGGGTTCATAATGAGTGGGATGGAAGCGTGACCATGGAGATTCAAGGCGAAGAGGAAAGTATAGATAAGGTTATAATTGATATTGAACGCGGTCTATATGTCCGGATAGAGAATATGTCATGCAGGAGTCTTCCGGTGAATGAAGATGAGAGAGGGTTCAGAGCAGTATGAAGTGTGAATATGTCGAAGAGTACATCAGAATGCAGTACGGAGTTGCGCCTGATCATCCGTGGGATAACGATGACAGTGCCGTGTTCAGACATATAGATAATCGTAAATGGTTTGCTTTGGTAATGTTTGTACGCCGTGACCGTTTGGGATTGGATGGAGAAACGGTAACTCCGGCTATAAATCTCAAGATAAAAGATCCTGTTCTGCACGATATGCTGGTGCATGAAGAAGGGATAATGCCTGCGTATCACATGAATAAACAGCACTGGATTACAGTGCTTCTTGATGGTACTGTTGAACAGGATAAAATATTCAGCCTCATCGATGTAAGCTATGAAGCAACAGGCAAATAACTACGGAATATGCAAATTATATATATTTGATACGGAAACATATTCGCCATCAGCAAACTCAAGAATACCCGCAAACTGGTCGTATTTTCTGATGTTTCCGGTCTTTTGCGAATAACTTCCTCCCTCTTTTGATTGATCAGGAATAAAATAATCGATGGTTATCAATGGATGCTGATTTATGCATTCGGAAAGCTTAACAAGTGAAGCGTTGAGAAGAACCGTTTCTTCTTCTGATATCTCGCGTTTGCTGTCCGTGAGCCGTGCTGTCTCGGCAACTGCATCATCGTAACCGACAAGTGCCGCAAACGGTGAGAACTGTGCAGCTCTGTCATGGATCGGCATAGGCGGAAGATCTGCATATTGCGGGCGGGTAAGGTTGACCATGTCACTGTAATCTCTCATGCCTTGTGCCCTCCGATCTGATTATTGCGGTCGATTGCCGTGCCGCCCTTTTTGAGGTTCTTTGCCTTTATTACTGCGTTCTTCCCGAACTTGTGCTTGATCTCGAGCATCGCTTCCTGAAGCGCACGTTCCTTAGCAAGCTGTTCGCCGGTGTCATTTTTATCTGTGCCTTCAGCGCCTTCCGTCAGATCAAAAATGCTCATCTGCTCATAGCTCTCGCTCTGCGGTATCGCATCCTCCCGAATAACGTCACAAGCTGCTATTCCGATGCGGCGAACAAATAGTGACTTGTCAACGATGCTTTCAAACAGCTCCATCGTTGCTTCCGTTATGAGTCGGGTGGAAGAGGTGTGTTTTGCCAGATTTATAGTGCCGTGGGCGTGTTTGGGAACCTCGCGCCCGTAGTAGTCAGTCGTGATCTCACCTTCGTAATTGCCCGCAGACAGACTCTCTCGGTCGTAGCTGATCGTAAGTACGATCTGGTTGGTAACAATGCCTTTCTCGACGAGGTCGAGCGACAGGATATCGGCCATTTCCCATGTGATGAGCTTAGCTGTCTCGTAGTCGGTAGGGTGCTGAAGTACCTGCCCCGTCGACAGGCTGCTGCCTTCAGGCCGGTACGATTTGACATCGGCAATAGTCGTCGGCTCGATGCCCCACGCATGGTCGATCAGGAGCTCGGCGTTCTTGCCAAGTATCTTGTAAAGCTGCCCTATTCCGCTTCGTCTGAGTGAAGTGCGTGCGATATCACCCATCGTGTAGATGCCGAGCTTCTCGAGACGTTCAGCGGTACCTCTTCCAACACGCCAGAAGTCGGTTACCGGTTCGTGTGACCAGAGCTCCTTCTTGTAGTCCTGCTCTGTGAGTTCGGCGATGCGGACTCCGTCTGAGTCGGCGGGGATATGTTTTGCGACGATGTCCATTGCGACCTTGCACAGGTACATGTTCGGCCCGATCCCGGCCGTAGCAGTGATGCCCGTCGTCATGAGCACATCCTGAATCAGCATCCGCGCGAAATCGTGCGCCGTCTGCTTGTACACATTCATATACGGTGTCGCGTCAATGAATACCTCATCCACCGAGTACGCGAAAATGTCCTCCGGCGCCACATACTTCAGATAGATTCCGTAGATCTTCGCGCTGACTGCCATATACTTTGCCATCTGCGGCGGTGCTACGATATAATCGATCGGCGCCTCGTTCTTATACCTGCGCTCGTCGTTGACCTGCCGCACCCTCTGCACGACCTCGAAAAGCCTTGCCCTTCCGGGAATCCCGTAACTCTTCAGCGACGGCGAAACAGCAAGGCAGATCGTCTTCTCCGTCCTGCTCGGATCGGCCACGACAAGATCCGCGGCAAGCGGGTCGAGTCCCCTCTCCACGCACTCGACGCTGGCATAGAATGATTTAAGATCGATGGCGATGTATGTGTGTTCCATATGTGTTCTATGTGTGTCTGTCTCTGTGATAAGTATATCAAAAAATGACTCTGAGAACAAATGTTTATTTTAATGCTCGATATAAGCGTATTTAGAAACCTATTCTATCCAGATCTATAGCGGCATTGTATTATGCTAAAATCAAGGACAAATAATAGACTCTGAGGAGAACTGAATGTCCGCCACAACAATCGCGAAACTCAAATACGGCAACACCAACACATTCCTCATCCGGGGCGGTGAGGGGAGTGTTCTTGTCGACACGGATTACGTCGGCACGATGCCGATGTTTTACAAGGCGATAAAGGCGCAGGAGATAACCGTGAAGGATATTAATTATGTGCTTGCGACGCACTATCATCCTGATCACATCGGGCTTGTCAGCGAGCTGATGGAGCAGGGTGTGAAGCTGCTCCTGATGGAGTCGCAGAGTGGGAGTGTCCATTTCGCGGACGGGATTTTTGCGAGAGAGCCGAGGCTTGGATACAAGCCGATTGATGAGAGATGCGCTACTGTTTTGACGTTTGAGAACAGCCGACGATTTCTGGCGGAACTGGGGATCGATGGGGAGATCATCTCAACGCCCGGTCACAGTCCGGACAGCGTCTCGGTCGTCCTGGATAACGGCGTCTGTTTAGTCGGGGATATGGAGCCGTATGAGCACCTGTCCGCTTATGAATCATGGACTGACGAGTACTTAGTTTTGAAAAAAGACTGGAAGCGTATTCTTGGGTTTAGTCCGAGGACTGTGTTTTACTCGCACGCGAACGAGAGAGTTTTCTGAGCGGCGTGAATTATTCTGCTATTCGTTACACAAGCTGTTACACAAAAATTGATTTCAGACGCATTTTTGTGTAACAGAACTTTACGCCGTATTCACTTTATATCCGAACGACAACAGTTGACTATCCACGTTGCAAACTCCATAATTAGAGGTATCAAACATTACGGGGGGGACCAGTATGAGGAAAGCATTATCAACTTTGCTTATTATTTCGACACTTTTCTGCATGATCGCAACGATGACGGGCTGCGGTGATAAAGCTGATTATCCGGCGCCGCTCGATGTTTGTGCCGCATATAAGGGCGGGGAAGATGTAGTCGGAAAGACCGTCCAGGTTACGGCAAACAACGATAACGTTTACGGAGTTATCTTTAACGGCGCAGCTCCTGATTTCAGCTACATGGTCGTTATCTATGCCGAGGGCGACGGTGCCGATGAGATAAAGGCGGGGGATAAGGTGCTCCTGAAAATAGCCAGCGTTGAAGAGTCGCTCGCTCAGTACACAGTTCACTGCACTATGGCGGAATAAAAAACAAACAGAACCAAAAAAAATAAATAACGCCGGCATTTGCCGGCGTTGCTTTTTCAACTGAAAATTACTTAAATCCCAAGCTCCGTAACCGTTCCGCCGAACGCGAGAACGTTCTCGCGGTAGCACTGGTCGCGGTCCTCGTAGGAGTCGTTGTGCCATGCCGCTTTGCTGCGCGAAATATTCTCGGGAATGTAATTGCAGACAAGCGATCCGTCAGTTCCCGATATCTTCAGCTCGTCGAAGAAAACCGCATCATAAGTGATCTTGTCGCCGGTTGAAGATGAATTGGTAAGCTTGAAAATAATTACGACCCTGTTGTGTCCTTCTGACGCATTGGCGATAAAATATGCGCTGTCGAGCTCGACCTCTGACAGGGTGTATTCGATCCATTCGCCATTTGCATAGTCCTTGATGTTCCTGTTCGAACGGGTGCTGAGCTTCGTTGACCGGCCTGCAGAGATCATGTTCTCAAGGACTTCGTCAGTTATTGCTTCAACGGGCACGTTGTAGTTCGGCGCGTTATTTGCGGTAGCTGAAGCGATGATCTCCTTCATCGGAGGGACGACGCCCCAGCGGACGCAAAGTTTGTAGGATCCGTAGAAAAAACCGACAACGATGAGGAGGCCGATGAGGCCGGAGATCTTGGCGCTGATAGAACGGCCGATCTTGGCCTTGACGGCACGTTTGCTCTCGCGCTTCTCGGCTGCGATGCGGGCCTCTTCCTCCTGTCTGTGCCTGATCTCGAGGAGTTCTTTCTCGTGTTCGAATTCGCGTTTCGCGCGCTCGTCCTCGGTCTGGAGTTTCTCGTGCTCGACATCAGCATCGTCGTAATCGATCGCAAAAACGGCACCACAAGACTGGCAGACGATGTTCTCGCCTTCCTTCTTCATTGCGCCGCTGCAGTTGGGACATGTAAGATTGACAAGTTTCATTCAAATAACCTCGATTAAAGTTCCGGATCGATCAGTGAAGCCATGTAGTTTGCCGCATCGGGGAAACCTGCTGCGGGATAGTCTGTGAGTGAATCAGCATCGTGACCGATGGAGAATGTTGTGGGATCGTTGAAATCAAATTCCCAGACGATGTTGTCACCGCACATGATGCCGTCGAGGTAAACGCTGCTGCCGTCAGCTGCAGTGAAAACGACTATGCAGTTGCCGATGTTGTGCTCGTCGATCTTGCCGTGGAATTCGTACTCGGTTGACATGTTCTCATAAACCACATAATCGGGCATGAAATTGTCGTTCGAGAACTCAAAAGCGAGAGTTGCGAGATATGCGAAAGTCGTAAGGCAGGTCTGTCTGCTGTCTCCAACTCCCATTCTCTCGTATTCGTCCTCGCTGAGGAGATACATGGAAGCAACTCTTCTGAACATCTCGATGTCGAACTGATTGACCTGACCGCTGATGCGGTCTGTGATCTGGTTGTTGTCGCGGATTGCTGCTGCGATCTCGCCGAATGTTGTGTCACCGTAAACTACGAAATCATCAGGTATACCGTCTGTGTAGTAGATAGTGGAGACGAGCTCGTCGTCATCCTCAGTCATGGTGATGTTTACCCAGCCTGTGTCGATCTCGCTCTCATCAGTATCTTCATCGTCGTCGTAGTTATTTCTTCTGGTCTCTGCGTTAACAGACTCCATGAAATCATCGAAGTCCTCGAAACCGGCCTCATGGAGCATCTCATTCCATGTAAGACCGCCGACGAGTACCGACCAGATTATCCAACCGAGGTTGCATACGATAAGGACGATCGAAATGATGAGACCTGCAACTGCAAGACCTCTGCCTTTCTTACCGGGCTTGCCAGACTTTACGATACCGATGATCGAAAGGATCAAGCTGATTAATGACGTAAATCCGCAGCACAGGATCGAAACCAGTGAGATAACAAAACCTGCAACTGCACATCCGTCGTTCTTCTCCTGCTGTGCTCCGTAGTTGTTGATAACTACAGGCTGAGCGACAGGCATTGCCTGAGGCTGCTGGATTACCGGCTGTGGCTGAGCTACCGGCTGCGGCTGAGCGACCGGCTGAGCGACCGGCTGTGCCACAGGCTGGGGCTGAGGTGCCGGCTGTGCTGCAGGCTGAGGTGCGGGTGCCGGAGCTGCCTCAGGAAGCGCGCCGCCGCAATACATACAAAACTTTCCGTTGCCTTCGTTAGAAGCGCCACAATTAGGACAAATAGCCATAATACCCTCCCCAAAAACAAAAATCACACTGATAATAACACATTTGGGGACGGTTCTCAAAACAGGGACAGATCTGCCCACAAACCAAAAAAGTCAAAAATATCTGAAAAGACAAATTAATAATTCTTTGTTATAATTTAAAATAGCTAAGAATATGACCACGGGTGAGGTTTGTTATGAATAAGAAGTTGATTGCCATTATAGGTGGCGTTGCGGTAGTACTTATTGCAGTTGCAATTGTTCTGTTTATCGTGCTTAAGAAGGATGAGAGTTACCGTCTGCTGAAGCTCCTTGAGTTCCAGGGCGCAGGTTCCGTTACGAGAGAGGGCAGGGGAGATATTACACCTTATGCCAACATGGTTCTCGAGAACGGCGATATTGTTGCACTCGATACAGGTACGCTTACGATCCAGGCAGATGATGATAAGTTCATCTATTTCGATGAGCATACGAAGATCAGGCTTAATGCTACCGGCTCGGATCAGAACAGCAAGACTAACATTGAAATCATGGCTGGCGGTATTACAAGTGATATCCGCAACAAGCTTTCAGCTGATTCAAGCTACGAGATCAATACACCGAACTCAACGATGTCTGTAAGAGGTACGGTATTCTACACATTTATCTATGAGATAGACGGAGTCAAGTACACGAGAGTATGTGTTTTCGAGGGCGTGGTTGCAACGCATCTGGTATATAAGGACGGAACGGTTTCGGAGATTGAGGTTCCGGTAGGCAAGGGTAAGGAAGTCATCATCTATGAGGATGGCACAACGACGGATTATCTGTACGACGAGCCTCAGGATATCGATTACAATACGCTCCCTGATGAAGTGCTCGTGGAGCTCAGGGATATCGTTAATTCCGGTAAGGAACTGTCCATCACAAGTCCTGAGATCACAAGGATCCTTGAGGGCCCTTACAACGTAAGCTTCATGTATGGAAATACGGTTTTTGGAACTCAGACGGTTGAGAAGGGTGATAGGGCAACTGTTCCTGTATTGATGCCCGCTGCATCAGGAGACTGGGATTTCAATTTCAATACTCCGATCGAGCGTGATACAGAGATTGAATGGGATAACGAGGGATAACATATGAGAACCATAGAGATTTCGTTTAAGAGAGTAATAAGTCTCATCCTCTGCATAGCGATGACTATGCAGGCAGGATGGGCGATTGCAGGGAAGAGAGCAAATGCTGCAACCAGCCAGGTGGACCCGGAATTAACCGTTACGCTTCCTTCCAGTATACGTGTCGGGGAAGACTATCAGGTCAGTGTTACAACTAATTCAGACGGAGCGGTAAGCTACGATTACTACACCAGCAGGGGCGCTCAGCTTGACGGTAAGCCGACATCAGCAGGCAATTACCGCGTGACAGTAACTACAGCGGAAACAGACAACTTCAACGGAGCTACAAGAACTGTTAGCTATGAGATCTGGAAATGGCCTTCTTCCGGGAATGCTACTCTCACAGTTCCTGCCACCGTATATGTGGGTGAAGATTTTACGCCTCAGGTTACTACTATTTCTGACGGTGCACAGACTATTACATACAGGTACAACGATCTTGAAGGGATGCCTGAGAGAAGTGAGAAACCTACCGAACCCGGAAGTTATCTCTGCTTACTGCATATCGCTGAATCCGATACATATTATGAGTGCACGACATATAAGTCATTCAGGATCATCAAGAGAACTCCGAATCTTAGTCTGACAGTTCCAAATACATATGTCGGTCAGACCTATAATCCTACTGTAACCAATGATTCCAACGGTACTGCTGCCGTAACTTATCGTAACAGCAATGATACGCTTCTGACGTTCACAAGTACGAAGCCGGCAAGTGCGGGAACTTATACTGCAAAAGTTTCCGTACCTGAGACAGATGAGTATTATGGAGCAGAGTACACATATGAGTTCACGATCTCAAAGTATACGCCTGATGCCACCATTACGGTTCCCGACAGTTTTGTGGGCGATTCATATGAGCCTTCGGTTACTACCAATTCAGACGGTACGGTTTCCGTTTATTATCTCGCCAACAATTCCAATGTAGAGGACGAGCAGGAGTTCTCACCTGTTAAGCCTGTGGATGCAGGAAGTTATACGGCAATGGCTGTCATTTCAGAGACTGATACATACGAAGAGACAGAATGCTCGGACACATTCACGATCTCAAAGAGAACACCTAATGCTACTATCTCCGTTCGTGATACATGGGCAGGTGACGCATGCAGTCCTTCGCTCAGCACTGATTCCGACGGAGCAGGAAGTGCAGTGATCGAGTATAAGCCGGTCAACTCTCCTGACAGCAGTTATACGACTTCGGCGCCGACCTCAAGAGGTATGTACATGGTAAGGGCGACGATTCCTGAGACGGCGGCATATCTTGGTACTTCTTGTACAAATACTTTCGAGGTGAAGCTCAGACCTGCAGCTGCTGCGGTAACTGTTGCTGATCCGTTCGCAGGAACCACATATACTCCTGTCATCGCTACTGAATCAGACGGTCTGAGCAGTGCGGTTATCGAGTACAAGGAGAAAAATGCTCCAGATACAACATATTCGACAACACAGCCTACATCTTACGGCAGCTACATGATAAGAGTTACGATCCCTGAGACTGCTAGATATGAGCAGACTGTAGGCCTCGCTGATTATAAGATCGTTTATCTCCCTGCACCTGAGAATGCTTATGATCTTTCGGGAACGATGGGCAACAACGATTACTATACAAGCGACGTTGAGATCAAGGCTCCGGAAGGATACTCTATCTCAACAGCATTTAACGGTACTTACGGTGCGAGCGTAACTTATTCTGATGATCTCAAGATCGTCTATCTCAAGCGAAATGAAGACGGCGCTCTTACAGCTGCAGTCGCTGTCGAGAAGAGACCCCTGATCGATAAGGTTGTTCCCGCGTTCAGCGATTCAACGGGCAGCAGTATTACTGACGGCTCTTCATTATTCTCTGACAGCCTTCTTGTTGCAGTTAAAGACGACAATCTTATTTCGCTCAAGGTGAACGGTGATGTGATCGATCTTGCGTCAGCAGGAAGCGTACTGACGCTGACTCCGGGGAACGGAACAAGGAAGTTCACTATAGAAGCAGAAGATATTGCAGGCAATTCAAGCACCATTGAGTTCATCCTTAAGGCTGAGTGGCTCAGGGACAGGATCATCCCGGCAGATCTGGTACTTCCTCTGGACAGTGCAGAAAGCTACAACCTCGACTCGGGATCATGGACTGTAAGTGGTGACGGCACAGTTTATAACGGCGGAGGACAGATCTTCGTCAGAGAAAGCGGAGACTATACCTTCAGCAGAGCAGGTTAACTCATAAAGAGAGGGAAGGATCATGAAAGGTTCGGATTTATCAGCAAAAAAGATAATCAGCATCGTGTTGAGCGTTTCGCTTACAATGCATGTCGGTCTTAGTCTGTATAATTCAGACACAAATGCTGCGGACAGAAGTACATACGGAGTGATAACAGTATCAGGAAGTGATGTCACTTTGGATTTTACAGGCGCCGGTACTGATTCCGTAAACTTCACTATAGATGAAGGCGATTCAGGCGGATACAAGATCACTTGTGACTACCCTGCGACAGAGGATGATGCAGAGAAGGAAGTCAGCAGTATAACAAAACTCAGTATAAATACCAGTGGTGACTGTCAGATCAATGCAGATATGGAATCAGAGCTTGTGCTGTATAACGAGTATACCAGCGTTACTATCGGCGCTGGTTATGTATTTGACTGTACAGGTCTTACTGCGGCTCCTGCCGGCGGAATTAACGTGTACGGAACTTTCATAATGGACGATTTTATCAGTGCTGATTATGTGGGTGACAGTAGCAGGGTAGTATTCTATAACTATGGTGTTATTGCCGCTGATAACGTGGATATCACTGACACCACATATCTGCGCAACAACGAATCTTCTGTGTACAGATTCTCAAACTCATTCGTAAAGGGTGAGGAGGACTTTGAGGGCACGGTCATTGCTACAGAACCTGACGCGACTGTCACATCAGGCGGCGGATCTTTCCTGCTTAAGTATAATGAGTTTTCAGAGATGATAGAAGGAGATGTGGATACCACCGTTGCAGATCTGCTTCTTACGGCGACATCGTCTTATTTTGATTTTCCTGCTGATAATTCAATGAACGCTTTCTATTACGGTGTGGATTACGATTTTGAACCTTATATCGTAGTCAATCCGGATGATTATACAGGTACGCCATATGTAGAGTATGCGGAAGATGACATGGAAATGGAAGATGAACCTGTTTTCTCAACAACAAAGCCTGAAGATCCGGGAATGTATATTATACGTATTCAGGTTCCCACTGATGGAGAATTTGCAGGTTCTACATCTCTGTATCATTACTTCAACATCAGCTTCCTGTATATAGAGGCGGCGCTTTTCCCGGATACTGAAGACCAGTATGTACAATTTGATAATGTAGTTAACGGCAGTTTTGTAAACGACGTTCTTCTCGTTTCTGCTGCACCCGGTTTTGAGATCTCCTGCCCGGATTATGACGGCGGCGCTTTCGAGAGTCAGATCGAACTGTACAGCAGTGATGTCTTTGACGGAGAGGCGATCAACACGGATACAATGCTCGCTTTCAGAAGACAATCAACCAATGAGACGACGGATTATTTCTCAATTTCTGAGATCTGTCCTGAGATCGCGGATATCACTTTCGATGAGGATGAGCCTGTGATCAATCTTGATTTTGTTGACGGCCAGGAGGCATCACTTGACGATGGCGGAAAGGTCAATGCGGATCAGGTCGAGTTCTCTGTCTGGGACGATACGCTCAAGGAGATCTACATCAACGGTACTCTGGCATATGATCAGGATGATTTCGAAGAGGGATATCAGGAACTGACTTTCACAAGCACGGAAGGCGAGGGAACAGAGTACGTGATCAGAGCGGTGGATATTTTCAATCAGGAATCCACTTTCGGGTTCACTCTTTATCCTCCACAGGTAGATCCTGAACTTGAAGTTACACTTCCTGACGAGATCTTTGTCGAACAGGATTTCGATGTAACGATCAATACAAACTCAGACGGTCAGGTCTCTATAAAGTACTATTCTGCCGACAGTGATACTCCCCTCGGGGACAAGCCGACAACTGCAGGCTCATATATCTGCGCCGTTTATGTCGAAGCTACAGACCTATACAACGGTGCGGGAACAAACGTAGAGTTTGAGATCAAGAGATATACCGGTTCGGCGACCATTACGGTGCCTCAGCCGCTTTATGTCGGTGATGAATATAATATCGATATCGATACTGAGTCCGATGGTGAACCTGCATATACCTACAGGTATAACGATGAAGAAGGACAGCCTGTGTCTGCAGCTCAGCCGACGGCGGCAGGCAACTATACTGTTCTGGTTTCGATACCTCAGACGAGTACATACGATGAGATCAACGCTTCGGAAGATTTCAGCATCTTAAAGAGAGATGCAACAGCAACGATCTCAGTTCCCGATTTGCATGTTGGCGAGACGTATACACCTACGACCTCGACGACTTCTGACGGTGCAGCTTCAGCTGTTATTGAGTACAAGGTACAGGGTGCGGACGACAGGACTTATACAACCACACAGCCTACAGCTGCCGGAGATTATACGGCAAGGTATACAGTTCCTGAGACCGCTGAATATCTCGGAACTTTTGCGACAGATAACTTTACTATCAGCAAGAATACTGTTGATGCAACTGTCAGCGTTCCTGATACAGTTTATGGCGAATCATATACTCCGACGCTCACGACTGAGTCTGACGGAGCAGAAAGAGCTGTTTACGAGTACAAAGTAAATGGCGCAGCAGACAGCACGTTTACGACTACAGCGCCCACACTCCCCGGTGTTTATATCGTGAGAGTTACGGTTCCTGAGACGGACTCTTATAATGAAGTATCCGCAACGGATACATTTACGATCGGCAAGGGAACTGTCGATGCAACCGTAAGCGTTCCTGATACAGTTTATGGTGAATCTTATACTCCGACGCTTACGACTGATTCAGACGGAGCAGAGAGAGCTGTTTACGAGTACAAGGTAAATGGCGCAGCAGACACTACATATACAACGACAGCGCCTACAACTCCCGGTGATTATGTTGTGAGAGTAACTGTTCCTGCTACTGAGCTTTACAATGAAATAACTGCAACAGATACATTTGCGATCAGCAAGGGAACTGTAACAGCAACAGTAAGTGT
>JAILDX010000024.1 GCA_024688685.1 Saccharofermentans sp. | reverse complement strand
TCAGGCTTTCCTGTAGAAGTTTCTTGAAAGCACCCTCACGATCTTGTGACATTAACAGTAGAATTTCCTCTTGGCTTAAAGTAATATTCAATTGAGCCATTTTCTTAACCTCCTTAATTGTTCTGGACAAACAAATTATACTAGGTTAAGTCACTTGGCTCTTTTATTTTGAATTTACACAATTATACGGGCGCGGCCCGACGCAAACTAAACAACAATTTCTACTCGAGCAACTCACCCCATCACCAGTTCATAATCAGCCACCGACTCGGCAAATTTCCTGTCGTGTTCAACAAATAACATTGTTACACTGCTTTGTTTTACAAGCCTTTCGATCTCTTTGCGCATGTAAACGTCGATGTAGTTCAACGGCTCGTCCCAGAGGTAAAGATCGGCCTGTTCGCAAAGGGACATAGCTATCATGACCGACTTTTTCTGACCGAGTGAGAGGTCGTTCGTGTCTCTCGCGAGCATTTCTTTGGTGAATCCCATCTTGACCAGGATCGTTGAAAGCAGAGTCTTGTCGATACCGCGGTCTATGGCAGTTTCATAGATAGTTCCGCGGAGCGATGATGTGTCCTGACCGACGTATGAGATCGTGAGCCCCGGTGCGATGTAGATATCGCCGTCCGCGGTTATGCCTTCAGCTTCATTAGAAGGATCCAGCAGGTACTTGATCAGCGTGCTCTTGCCGCAGCCGTTCGGTCCCTGAAGAGATATTATACTGCCTTGTTCAACAGTAAGATTGATGCCCGTCGATATTTGATCGCCGTATCTGAATAAGCATACATCCTTCAGGATAACAGGCGTTTTGTTATGATGCGTGGAACCGGTTAACTTGAGTTCTTCCGTCTTCTCTATGTCGCGCAGCAATCCTTTCTTCTCTTCGAGTTTTTTCTCGTTGCGGTTCTGAAGATTGGAAGCAAGCGACATGAGCTTGCGCGACTTCTCCGCTTCATACGCCCGTCTGAAATGATCCTCGGCAATCTTATGAGGAGCATTCGCGCGGTTCTTTACGCTCTCGGCTTTCGATGCCCACTTAGCGTTCTTTTTCATTGCTTCGTCGATGGCACCCATCTCTTTTTTGAGTTGTTCATTGCGCGCATTCTCGCTCTCCATCCTCTTCTCATTGTTGTCCCACCAGACAGAGAATGTGTTCGCAGTCAGCTCGATCCCCGTTTTTGTTATTACGAGAGTGTGGTCAGTTGAACGGTCCATGAACTCACGGTCGTGGGAGATCAGGATGAAGCCTTCCTTTGACGACAGATATTCGGCGACTTTCTCACGCCCCGCTCTGTCGAGGTGGTTTGTCGGCTCGTCGATCAGCGGGTAGAGACCGTCGGCAGCGAAAAGGTTAGCGAGCATCAGTTTCGTTCTCTCCCCTCCTGACAATGTGTCGAGAGGGCGGTACATAATGTCGGGATCCGCGCCCATAAGATTGAGTTCTTTACGGATCTTCCAGTCATCGGCTTCCGGCATGTCGTCCGACGGGAACATTATCGTATCAGGGACGCCGGTTATAGTTCCGCTGTACTGAAGTTCGCCGCGGAGCAGCTTGAAAAAAGTAGTCTTGCCGCGGCCGTTGCGTCCAGCCAGTCCGAGACGCCAGGTCGTGTCTATTCCGACGTTGATGTTCTCGAAGACGTTCTTCTCTGAACCGTCGTATCCGAATGTAAGATCTTTGATATTGATTAAAGCCATATGATCGATTCCTCCTTATTGTACCTGCGGAAAAATCAAAGCCGCGACGTGCGGCCGCGGCATATATTCATATATATCAATATTTATGTATATCTATATATCAGAACAACAATAAGAGACTATCCGCAGGCAGTATTGAAAACTTAGCAGATGATCATCTTCATTGGTGTTCCTCCTTGATTTCTTGATAACAACCCGATAATACAGTACGTGTCCCGGTTTGTCAAACCGGGTATTAACAATGCAGCTCAGCTTACCGACGCAGCGAGATCCCTGATGAACTGTGACTCAGAGAACAGACTGATTCCGCACATGCTGAGCACGCCCATTATTATTCCTGCGAGCAGAACGCCGAGCATGACTGCGGTTACGCTCGTCTTGAAATCCATATCGAGGAAGCTGGCTGCAAGAGTACCTGTCCATGCGCCTGTTCCGGGAAGCGGTATTCCGACAAAGAGCATCAGTGCAATGAAGAGCCCGCCTTTGCCCGCTTTTGCCTGGAGCTTCTCTCCTCCCTTATGTCCCTTCTTGATACAGAATGTAAAGAACTTTCCGATAAACTTCTTGTCAGCACCCCACTCGAGAACCCTTCTCGCAAAGAAAAAGATGATGGGAACGGGGAACATATTGCCGATGATGCAGATCGCGTATGCGATGAGCGGCGGAATGCCGACGATCAGACCAAACGGAAGCGCACCCCTTAACTCAATAAGAGGCACCATCGAGATCAGAAATGTCATAAGGTATTTCAACATAAGTAAGATGATACAAAACGGCCGCCCCTTTGTAAAGAGCGGCCGTGTGATAATCAGATGTCAGTTTGGCATTAGAAATATGATGTGGAAGTGTTGCCAAGGAGCTTATCGAGCTCGGATACATCATAGGATGCATTAACTGCTGTCTTCTTGCTGATCTTACCTTCACGGTAAAGTCCGACGAGACACTCGTTAAGAGTATTCATGCCTTCCTTGTGTCCTGACTGGATCGTGCCGGGGATCATGTTTGTCTTCTCTTCATTGATAAGGTTCTTAACAGCGTTAGTACCTACCATGATCTCGTATGCGAGGCAACGTCCGTTACCATCCATTGTAGGCAGGAGCTGCTGACTGATAACGCCTCTTACACATCCTGCGAACTGTGAACGGATCGCTGACTGGAGCTCAACAGGGCTTGCGTCGATGATACGGTCGACCGTCTGTGCAGCGCTCTGTGTGTGGAGTGTTGAAAGCACGAGGTGTCCTGTCTCAGCAGCTGTGATAGCAGCAGAAATAGTCTCGAAATCTCTCATCTCACCAACGAGGATGATATCAGGGTCCTCACGGAGTGAAGAATGAAGTGCATCTGCGAATGAAGGAGTATCACGGTAAAGTTCACGCTGATGGATCATAGCCTGGTTGTGAGCGTAGATGTACTCGATAGGATCCTCAATTGTAATAACGTGCTTGGGAGCTGTCTTGTTGATGTAGTCAACAACTGCAGCCATTGTAGTTGTCTTACCTGAACCCGTAGGACCTGTAACGAGAACGAGTCCGTTAGGAGCGTCTGCAAGTGTCTTGATAACGCCGGGAAGTCCAAGCTCATCGAAATCAGGGATCTGAGCCATGAGCAAACGGATGCTGCATGCGAGATTGTTACGCTGATGATATATGTTAGCTCTGATACGAACTTCGTTATCGATCATAACACCGACGTCGAGGTCTTCGCCTGCTTCAACACGCTCGATCTCTTTTGGTGAAAGGATCGTGTATATCATTGCAATGGATTCTTCTGCTGTCGGGCGCTCATCAAGAATATGAAGAACACCATATCTTCTTACTGCGAGATTTGTACCAACGGTAATATGTACATCGGAACATTCATTCTCAATGGCATAATCCATCAACTGTTCAAAAGTCATAAACCTACCTCCGAAGTATTATAGTCACATTTGATTATACAGTAATATTTTTCATTTTTATATATAAAATTACATATTTCCGACTTTTTGTACCGTACCTGCCGCGCCGTCAACTATGACTGCATCACCCGTCCTGAGTACCGTAGTCGCGTTCCCGCACCCGACTACCGCAGGGATCCCGAACTCTCTCGCGACGATAGCCGCATGAGACAGCGGTGCACCGATATCTGTAATTATCGCCGCCGCTCTCGGGAAATACATCGTCCATCCGATGTTGGTCGCATTTGTCACGAGTATCTCGCCATCCTGCAGACTGTCCGCGTCGTTTATGTCGGTTATGACTCGTACTCTTCCCTGCACCGTTCCGATCGCGCCTGGGAAGCCTTTGATCTGTTCGTCGGCCTGTGATGTGTTCGCAGTGCTGTACACGGAGTAAAAATCATTCCTCCTGTTACTGTCTGCTGCCCAATTATCCGGATCAAATCTGCCAAGCAAAATGTTCGGGAACTGAGGGTACTGCAGATATCTGTCGTAAGTCTTCTGACGAACTGCGACCTTATTCCTGATTTCCGCGTTACCATTCAGAAGCTCCAGCACCTCATCTATGTAAAGCATAAAAATGCCATCACCGACACCCTCCAGTTCGCCCGCCTTGAGCAGGTATTTGCGCAGCGCGCAGAAGATCTTGACGCCTCTGCCCCTCACACTTTCTCGTGATTGATTTGCCTTTGCGTAATTATCCAGACTCTTGCGGATCCAATTCTTCTTCGACGGATACTTCTCATCAAATTCTTTCAGAGCATCCTCGAAACTCTTCTCCGACCTCTCCTTCATCCTATGTACACTCACACCGGATTTCTTGTGATCTTCGATACGTCTGCTCAGGAAATCAGGTATCTCATACGGATACGGTTCCAGCAGTTCCATCTCGTTCGCATGACGATGTCCACACTCTTTTATGTACTCATCTTCGTTTATCTTTCCGTCGATCAGGTCCTCGAGTTTAAGCAGCGGCTTCATGCTGTCAAGAATTCCCGTACTGCCTGAGAGAAGACGATCAGTAAGCGCACTGCCGCAGACCTTCTCTATCTTGCCGCGTGCGGAGAAAATTGATGCGATGTTCGCACCCTTCATTATCTCTGAGAGAGATGTGAGTATGAAGGGAAGCATTTCGAGATCCCAGAAGGTGCGGAGGTCTTCTGAAGTGGTTATGGATTGCAGTTTCGCTTCGATCGTGGCAGCGTAATCGAGTCCCTTGCCCTTCGCTTTTTTCTTCGGCCTGATGAGGTGCAAAAGGTTCCGGATAAATGCGTTTTTGTTTACCGGGAAGATCGGCACTTTAACTCCGTCTGGGATCTTGCCGGTGATGTCCCCGATCGTATTGAACGCCTTCTCCTCGCTCATTCCGAGCGCCACGAGGACTGACGTCACGACGCTGATGTTGAGGTATGCCTGGCCGCAGACGTTGTCAACGAAATACGGCATTCCGAGCGCGACAGCGATCTTCTGCATGATACTGAACGTCACCGGCGACAGCGGTTTTCCGAAGATCTCGCCGACGTTTGTTCTCGTCATTATGTACTCTCCCGCGCACGTCCCGTTCAGCTCGTAAGTGTCCTCATTTCCCCTGCTGACAGTCGTTATAGGACGCGCCTGAAGTATGTAAACCTTGCCTTGCGACACTGCCCATTCGATGTCCATCGGACGGCCCCAGAGATTCCTGATCTTGCAGCAGTATTTGTAGAGAGTCTTTGCATATTTTCTGAACTCGTCGCTGCCGTCGTAGTTGTATTTAATTGCGTTATAAGTGAACGTCTCCGCGTTTGCTGCGCCTGACACGAGCAGCTCGCCCTCGCCCTTCACATAGTTGCCGGTCATTTTTGCTGCTGAGCCCGTGATCGCATCCGCGGTGAAAACAACGCCCGCGAACTCCGGTCTTACGAACTCCTGGATGACGACAGCGATGCCTTTCAGGTCTACATCTTGTGTGACTGCGTATTTCTTCACGCGATCCGTGTTGGCTGAGTTTATTACTTGTTTTACTGCGTGTTTTATGTCTTCTCTTTTGACGTCGGTAATTGTCTCGTACGCGCCCGCAAATGAGGCCTGCTCACCGTCTTCATTCAGCGCGGAACTTCTCACTGCGTAAGTTTTGTTTGATATCCAGTTTATTGTATCGACATCATTTATGTCGCTGCCTTTAAGCAGAACGTATCCGTTTGGCACCGGAAGTCCTGCCTTCGTAAGCTTCACGAGCGACGCGCACTTACCGCCGCAGTTTTGCAATTGATCGTTTGTTATGTTCCTGAAACTGACGATCATATTCACTTCCCCGGCAGCATCAGATCAAGCTGCAGATCGATCACTTCGCGAATGTGCTTTTGTATATCCCTGCCCAGAAAATCGCTCATGTCGTCCAGCCTGTAAATGACGAGCTGCGTCATCGACGACAGCTGATAGCTGATGAGCTTCAGTTCCCAGTCTTCTTTTTTAATGCTGTTGAGTATAAAGTGTTCCTCCACCAGTTTCAGGCTGTTCAGCCCCTGCGTCAGATCGCGGTTCAGCAGCACATAACCCGTCACCGCCTTCGTGAACTTGTAGCTGTTGATCAGGTAGTCCGCGACCACGTAATGCATCTGCCTGATTTTCTCCTTCGGCCTCTTCTTCGACTTCAGTATCTTCTCGAAATTGAACTTTGTGAAATACTCCTGCTCGTCTCTCCTCGCCGCCTCAAGCAGCAGCGCCTCCCGCGCCCCGAAACAGTAATTGATCATCGACAGCTTCACGCCCGCCTCATTCGCGATGGCGCGCGAGGTAACTTCGGTGGGATCTTCGCACTCGTTGACGAGCTTGTAGGTCGCGTCTATCAGTTTTGTTTTGGTGATGTTAAGTTTGTCTTCCTTTTTCATGGTTATAATTATTGAACACGTTCAATAATATGTCAAGGGGAGTTTGGATGGGGCGGGCTGAGTTGGGATCAATTTGTCTGACTTTTTGTCTGACTTTTAAAATTAGTCAGACAGTTTTATAGACAACGCGCCGGCAACTCGAGCCGGCGCGCGCACAAAACAACTAAACTAAATAACCTCACTCCCCAACCAGCATATCGTATGCCTCGATCTTCCTGATCTTACGTGCTTCAAAAACAGCGAACAGGAACGACAGTACCACAGTACAGCAACCGATAATGACAACACCAACTACAGGTATATCAAAGTCAGCTTCGATGATTCCGAATGAACCCATTGCGATGTTCATGTACGGGTTAGCAGCGAAGTAGGATACGACGGAGAACACTATGCTCGCGAGGATGATCGAGGGCATGAAGCTTATCGCTGTCTGCAGGATCAGATCGCGGGATGTGTAGCCCAGTGCCTTGTAGATTCCGTAATCTCTGCGCTTGTTGTAGATGAGCGCTTTGATGAGGAGGAAGAGGACGAGCAGGATCACAGCGGCGGAGATGGAGCATACCATGATGAGCATCAGTTTCGAGAGGCTGCGGAAGGTGACGAGGGAGCCCTCGATCGCTTCGTAGAAGTTTGTCGTTGAGTAGAGTGAGTCGCCGAACTCGGACTGGAGGGCTTCGATGATCACGTCGGATGCTGCGGAGTCAGCGCAGTCGAATGCGATCTGTACCGGAACGCCGTCCCACGAAATGATGTGCTCGGATGCTTCGCCGGTCATGAAGACGATGTTGCCGCCGTTGTTTGTTATCTGGAGGAGGCCCGTGATGAGGTATGAGAATGACTTGCCGCCGCAGTTCATTTCGATTTCTTCGCCGACCTTGTATCCGTAGGCTTTTGCGAACCTGCCGCCGATAGCGATCTCGTTGTCATACTGAGGCATCCTGCCCTTGTAGCACACATGCTGATTGTTGATCTTGGACAGATCCTCATATACATAAGCATTGAGGGAATCCTCGTCCTTGTAGTAGATACCTGCGGTGCGGAAGGAACGCTCATTCGCTGCATCAGAGCGGTCTGACAAAAAGGACATTATCTCATCCGCAGTCTCATCATCAGTGGTAAGCATGCCGCCGCAGATATCCCATGTCAGGACTTCGAGTTTCGGGTCGCGGTCGAAGTTCTCGTACATCAGAAGGCTGACGACGCAGAGGAAGATGACCAGGCCGGTTACGAAGAAAGTGATTATGTTCTGCTTTTTGTTAAACATCATCGTCTTCAGCGCGAGGCTCCGGTTGAGGCCTCTGCTGCCCTTATCGAGGCGGAAGTGGTTCTTCCTGAAGTTGTGGCTTTCGATGCCGTCGCGGAGTGCAACGATGGGCTCGATATTGCGTATCTTGCGGATGGAGATCAGAGTCACGATGACTGTGAAGAAAAGGACCGCAAATACTGCGCAGCAGACTGAGATGATACTGAACGAAGGTGTGTAGGGAATGCCCATCTGGCCTACCGCGAACCTGGCGAACAGAGGTATCAGCGAATAAGCAGCCGCAACGCCCAGAGCGGAGCCAATCACGGAGAGAATAACGAACAGTGCGAGGATCGATCTCTTTATGTCTGAACTCGTGTAGCCGATCGCCTTGAGGGCGCCCAGAGTCTTCATGTTCTCACGTGTGTAATTTGTGATCGAATTGGTGAGCATGAGGAGGATGACAGTCAGGATAACGACAGTGACGACCATGATCGAGACCGCAATAATGAGTGACATAAATGTACGGTTCATAATGGCATCATCTCTCAGTGAATAACCGTCAACGACAACGCTGCTGTTAACCTCAGCGATCCTGTTGCTTGCCTTGATCATGAACTTGCCAGGACGCACGCCGTCCTTAAGGTCGTAGATCACGACGACAGCAGTTGCATCTGCACCGGAAAGATCCCTGAGTCTGCTAAGAGTATCATCATCAACGACGAACTCGAAAACGCCGGAATTGTTGCATCCGAAGTATCCGGTCGTCAGGAAGCCCCTGACCTTAAGTGAGAGCTTTGTTCCATGATATTCAAAATCAAAAGTATCGCCTGTATTGAACCCGCCGCTCGTGTAGAACTGATAAGGAAGATAGATGTAATCTGATGTTATTGATGTGTCCTCAGTAACGATCTCTGTTCTTCCAATAGGTCTTTCCCACATGTCAGCGCCGCCGAACTGGCAGCTGATTATGAGAGATCCTGTTCCAAACGGAACTGAACCCATGTTATATAGAGTCCGGTAGTAGTAAACGTCATCCGAATCGTTGCCAAATACATCATTGATAAACGCGTCGTCAATGGCATCGATATCGCCGGTCAGCCTGCAGCATCCGTCGCCGCTGTTAAGACGGTCAGACTCTCTTGAAGCTGTAGGATATGCGTCGGTAAAGAGAAGGAGCGAGATGCAGATCATCATCGACGCGAGGATCATCAGAAGGACGAGGCCTATAGAAGTGCCCTTGTTTTTACGCCAGTGAGCACCTGTAAGAAGTAATATCTTATTCATGTCACCACCCCATTCCGCCGAGGAAATCACGGAGCATCATATGACGTTCCCTGTCTCCCGAAACATACTTGCCGAGGTTCAGCTCGCCTGCGATCTCGCCGTCTTTCACATAGAGGATGCGGCTGCCCCTTCTTGCGCTTGTGATGTCGTGTGTGACCATGACGATCGACTGACCGTTCTCATTGAACTTTGTGAGAGCATCCAGGACGTCCTTACCTGTCTTGGAGTTCAGTGCGCCTGTAGGCTCATCTGCGAAGACCATCCTCGGAGTGTTGACAAGTGCTCTTGCGATGCCTGCTCTCTGAGCCTCACCGCCGGACACCTGTGAAGGAAACTTATTCCAGAGCTCTTCATTTATATCAACAGATGTCAATACTTTCTTTGCTTTGGCTACTACTTCCTTCTTATCATTGTTTACGAGAAGTCCCGCGGAGAGAACGTTGTCCATGATACTCATCGAATCTACGAGATATGTCTGCTGGAAAACGAAACCGCAGTTCTTTCTTCTGAACAGCGCGAGCTGGTCTGTCGTCATCTTTGTGATCTCTTCCCCATCGAAAAGGATCTCGCCGAGTGACGGCTTGTCCATTCCGGAAAGTGCATAGAGGAGCGTCGATTTACCGGCACCGGACGCACCCATGATTACCGTGAAGTCACCCTCTCTGATCTCGAGATCGATGTTGCGGAGCACATGCTGCTGAACGCCGCCGTTTGAAAAAGTCTTGCATAATTTCTTAGTCGTAATGATGTTTGCCATAGGTCTTTTACCTCCTTAATGGCCTTATGATACGGATTTATATCTTAAGTGCCTTTAAGGAACTCTTAAATTTATCTTAAATACTTCTCACGTATAAAATTACTGCAAAACCCGGTTCAGCATTTTCCAGTCTCATCCTGCCGTTCATATTGGTTATAAAATAATCAGTTAAGTAAAGGCCTAGCCCCGCGCCGTCCTTATCCTTGCAGTTGCTGCCGCGGTTGTATTTCTCCTTCAGCAGCGGCAGCTCGCTCTCCGGCACGCCATCGCCGTAATCCCTTATAGTTAAGATCAGGTAATCCTTATCTTCACCTTCATCTGCAGTTACGGTTATCTTCGTATCCGCGTACTTATATGAGTTCATAAAAATATTATCGAGCGACTGCTGCATCCTCAGCTTGTCGATATAGACCATGCACGACGGCATCACAAAGTCCTCCGCCCTGTTCAGGTAATCGGACTTCTTAACCAGCTCCTTTATGACGGTCGAATTGTACTCCGACGGACTGACCTTTATCTCAGTCGCGTCATTGACGCTCGACTCAAAAAGGTTATCGACCAGCACTTTTATCTGGTCTGTTTTTGTATTTATAAGATTGAAATACTCCTGCGATTTCTCATCCTTCGCAAGCTCATAACCTATCTCCGAAGTTGACTTGATTGACGCCACCGGTGTCTTTATATCGTGCGACAGTTTTGCGACCATTTCCTTTTTGTCGTCATTGGCTTTTTTCTCCGCCACACGCGCTTTTTTGAGCTCAGTTCTCATCAGATCGAACGCCTCGGAAAAGCTCCCGAAAACGTTCCCCTTATCCATTTTCAGCGGCACATCAAGATTGCCTCCCGCCACTCTCACCGCGAAATCATTCAGGTCCTCGAACGGCTTGGTAACCGTCTTTCTCAGGTAGATATAAAATGCAAAAATGAGTATCATCTGCACCGCGGAACAGCACACCAGCGATATGACTATCCTCGTCCTGTAGTATCTGATGTTATCAGCTGTTCTGTTATGAAATATTATCTTTCCCAACTCGCCTTTCAGATTGATATCGAGTATCGTGTCGTTGTTGGTTACAGCTTCGTTTACCGATTCAGAAAGTCCTTCTTTTGTGCGGAATACGACCTTGCCGTTGTTATCAAGGACTACGTAATCAAGAGTCTTGTCATACAGCTGATCGTTGCCGTAGCTTGTCTCCACGCTCTTAAGGCATGTGTTGATCTGGACAGTATCGTTGTTGGAAAATACCATCTTGCTGTAGAACATACCGCAGAGCGCGCCCTCAACGATAAAGGTTACGACGACAAGGATGGGAAAGATGTACTTTCTCATTTGGCGTCACCTTGTTCAGCGCTGTCAGATTTCCGGATATCAGTGCAGAATTTGTAACCTTCTTTCCATACCGTCTGAATGAGTATAGGTGCAGCCGGATCCTCCTCGACTGCCTCTCTTATTTTGCGGATATGGACGTTCAGGGTGCCGTCCGATGTGAACTTATCCTTCCATACGTTATCGAATAATTCCGTCTTGGTGACAAGTCTGTTCCTGTTTGCAATGAGATATGCGAGAAGAGTGAACTCAAGGCTGGTGACTTTCTTGATCTTACCGTTGACCTCTATTGTCTTGTTTACCATATCGACCTTAAGACGTCCGTCATCGTAAGTCTCTTCAGCAGAAGTGTCATTACCGTCTTCCGTCTTGTATCGTTTGAGGACGACTCTCACTTTCGCGAGGAGAACGCCGAGTGAATATGGTTTCTCGATGTAGTCGTCTCCGCCGATATTGAGTGCGATGATCTTGTCATCATCAGTGTTGCGTGCGGAGATGAAAAGGATCGGCGTGTTTAATGTCTGCCTGATGTGTTTGCAGAGATCAAAGCCGCTTCCGTCGCCGAGGTTGATGTCCAGCAGGATAAGCGAAGCGGTGTTCTCCGTGAAGAACTGCAGCGCCTCATCCATACTGTAAACGGTCTTCGTTTTAATATCAAACATGTTAAAGTACTCGCAGGTATTATCTGCGAGTACTTTCTCATCATCAATTATCAGACAGTCATATCTCATATTATGACGTTATGTCAGCCTATCGGTTCAAAGTCGGCAGCGCCGTGCTTGCAGAGCGGACAGACGATATCCTCAGGGAGCTCATCGCCTTCATATACATAACCGCAGATCTTGCAGACGTAACCCTTCTTGCCTTCAGTCTCCGGCTTCGGCTTGACGTTGTTCTGATAGTACGTATATGTCATCGTTTCCTTCTTGGTGATGACGCGCGATTCAGTTATCGAGCAGATGAACATGCCGTGTGTATCGAGATCAACATAATCCTCAACTTTCAGTGAGAAGAACGCGTTGATGTACTGGGGGAGGAACCTCAGTCCGTTGTCGGAACGCATCTCCTCGATGCCGTCAAACTTGTCAGCGATCCTGCCGCTCCTGAAGCCGAAGTTCTCAAAGACGGAGAACGGCGCATCAACGGAAAGGCAGTTAACGTTCATCTTTCCTGTCTGCTGGATAACGTGGTGCGAATAGTTCTCCTTGTTGATCGTGACTGCGATGCGGTTGGGAGTATTCGTAACCTGTGTGACGGTGTTAACGATAAGTCCGTTGTCCTTCTTGCCGTCGTTGGATGTAATGACATACAGACCATAGCCGATGTTAAACAGAGCACGCAGGTCGTTCTTGTCAGCCGTGTCAGACTGTCTTGCCCGGTACTCGCTGCAGAACTCTTCTGCAAGTGCTTCGAGCTGTGCGCTGCTCTCTTCATTAAGAGCGGACTTGATGTGTACGGTGTTCTCAGCGAAGGTGCAGTTCTTGCATCCCTCGAGCATGGTCTTCATGATTTTCGCTGCGAGGGGTGCCCATGATCCGTTCTCGATGAGACCGATCTTGTGGTTGGCGAAGTTCCTCTCCGTCAGGTGATGGATGAACTCGCGCATGAACGGGAATATCTCCGCGTTGTACGTTGTCGTAGCGAGGATGATCTTGCCGTAGCGGAATGCGTCCTCCACAGCCTCTGCCATGTCGCAGCGCGCCAGATCGTTAACTACGACCTTGGGGCAGCCCTTGCTCCTCAGGAGGTCTGCCAGCTTATCGACAGCCTTCTTTGTATTTCCATAGACGGACGTATATGCGATCACGATACCTTCAGTCTCCTGCTGATATGTGGACCAGGTCTGATACAGACCGATGTAGTATCCGAGATCCTCCGAGAGCACGGGACCGTGGAGCGGACAGATGATCTGAATGTCGAGGTTAGCCGCCTTCTTCAGGACTGACTGCACCTGCGCGCCATACTTGCCGACGATGCCGATGTAATATCTTCTCGCCTCGCACGCCCAGTCTTCCTCAACATCGAGCGCACCAAACTTTCCGAAACCGTCCGCCGAGAACAGCACCTTATCAGTCGAATCGTAAGTCATGATGACTTCCGGCCAGTGCACCATCGGTGCCGCGATAAAGTTCAGAGTATGCTTTCCGAGCTCAAGTGTGGAACCCTCGGCAACAACGACCTGTCTGTCCTCAAAAGCAGTCCCGAAAAAGTTCTGCATCATCGTGAATGATTTCGCTGACGATACGATCTTAGCATCGGGATATGCCTTCACAAAGTTAGCGATATTCGCAGAGTGGTCGGGCTCCATATGCTGAACAACAAGGTAATCAGGCTTCCTGCCGTCAAGCGCCTTCTCCAGATTGTCAAGCCACTCGTGGGTAAAGTTTTTGTCAACCGTATCCATGATGGCGATTTTCTCGTCCTTGATTACATATGAGTTGTATGCCATACCGTTCGGAACGATATACTGTCCCTCAAAAAGATCGATCTTGTGGTCGTTAACGCCAACGTAAATAATGTCGTTTGTTACCTGCATGATGATGTCCTCCCTTGTTTATGTTTTAATAATTATTGCGTTGTCAGGCAACTGCACTTTTTGTCTTTGCCGATTTGATCATTTTGCGGACCTGTATTACAGCCAGCGTATAGAGTGATGACAGCAGGATCGTCAGACCGATGATCGGAATATTAGACAGGTGCATATACTTCGCAGGTACATGATTGATAAACCAGACCTTTATATAATCTTCAAATACCCAGTGAACCAGAAAAAAATCGAGCGAGTTGGTGCCGATCCAGCAGAGAAATCTCGTGACCGGATTCTTCGTGAAATCAACCTCCCTCACTCTCCACCAGATCTTCATAACGAGTATGATCGATCCCAGTGAATAGCCGATGGACGCAACCGTAACAAAGCTCGTCGCACACAGCGGACTTCTTGTGAACAGAAGGAGCGAATACGAAGACGTCATATAGAACATCAGCGAGACAATATACACCGGTCCGGTCAGCCGCGGCTTAACCTTCGAGAACAGGTCAGGATTCACATTACGCAGATAGACGCCGAGCATATAAAAACAGATGAAGCACGAGCAGAGGATCATGTCGTTATTCATCTCTGACTTCTTGATAAAATAGTAAACCACATGGATAAGGTTGTTCGCAATGTTGATGACGAAACAGATAACGAACACCAGTTTCTTATTCTTCGCTCTGAAGAACAATGGTGTCAGAACAGTGAGCTGAAGCATGACCAGCAGATAATAAAGCTGAATGCCGTTCATGCCAAGGATGACACTCTTCACCGTTATATCGTTGTGGTACACAAAGATCTCCAGCAGCGAATAGATGACCGACCAGACAACAAACCTCGTCAGGAATCTCATACACCTGCCCATAGGGATCTTTGTACCGAAACCATACTTGTTACCTGTCGTAAGGAATCCCGCGAAGAAAATAAACACGGGAACAGTCGAATTGATGATCGTCCTCATGACCATCCACAGATTAAAGTTCAGCGAATCCGGCGGGACCATATAATCCCATTCCAGATAGTTCCATCCTCCTAATGCGTGCCCGAAAAAGACACACAGGATCAGAATACCCTTCACGAGATCAATAAAGTGTTCGCGTCTCGCGAAATGCTTACCGGCTTCAACTGAAATAATACTATCCATATCGCTTATTATACACGATTATCAGTTATTTCTGCCACAGACAGCAAGCGTATTATCTTTTTACTGCTTCAATGACTGCGGCAACTGGCCGTGATCTGTCAGATTTTATTCTCCGACCGCCTCATCGAGAGCTCTTGCGAGCTGATCAGCGCATGATGTTCCTCTGCCGCCGCAGTCGTTTCCGCGCAGAGTATCAGCAGCCTGCCTGGCATCAGCACCTTCGAGCAGTCTTCCGATCGCCTTCAGATTGCCGTTGCATCCTCCGATAAACACAAGATTATGGATCTTGCCGTCTTCAAGGTCATAATCGATCTGTCTTGAACAAACTCCCTTGGGGAAATAAGTATAATGCGCCATTTTATAAACTCCTTTAATTGATCATAATTCACACACAGATTCAGTATCAAGACCGCCGCCGCACTTTGGGCAGAACCTGGCTCTGTCTTCACACAGTCCGTGAACCTTCCAACTGTGACCACACTCTCTGCAAGTGTGCGTCGTTGTCGTCGGCGGACCGTACACGCACTCCATTACATTCTCATAAGGCAGGAATAGTCCCTTACCCTTAGGTGTCCCGCAATAGCGGCAGAACATGTCATTCTCGCCTATCATGGCGTGGCACTTGCCGCACCGGCCTTTGTAATCTGTAGATAGCTTTTTCATATCTTTGCAGAACAACCTCCTTTTGTTTTTGTTATCAGGCTTTACTCAGGTCTGAACTCCACCGCTGTCGACATCGACTCCAGCCATGTCTTCTGACTGCGCAGACGGACATACATGCTGCTCAGAACGACACTGTTCATCGTTATACGGTCCGTTGAACCGGGCGCCGGTTCGCTCAGGCCGCCGACAGAACTGATAACATAAGGTCTGCCGTTCACGTTTCCGATATAGATCGTCATGTGACCTGACATAGCTACGAGACTTCCGGGAGCAAGCTGTCCGATCGCATCGAGTCTCTCGGCCTCGTTCATATCGGTCAGACTGACTTTATGCACACCTGTGACCAGGCTCTGTCTCGTTCTCGGAAGCTGAACACCGAATGTGCTGTATATCTCTCTCGAGATACCCGTACAGTCATTCGCCTGCAAGTCGCCTCCCCAGCCGTACCTGTCGCCCAGGAGCTTAAATGCCTGACGCACAACGTTCGCCGGAGTAAGCGGAATCACGCCTACAGTCACATCGTCCGAAAACGGTATCAGCACATACTCATCAGCAATATACCCGTCAGATCCGCGTGTCGGAACCTTGACCACATAATCGCCATAAGTCGATCTCTGTCCGATGAAAGAGGGCGCTTCGCTGACAGGAACTAATTCCATCTTTGTTCCCATCGGAAGAACAAGGTTGCTCGTAGCAGGACTGTAGGGATCGTTTCCAAGTCTTATCTCACGCTCTGTAACTGTCAGATACTGTTCCATATTCTGCCTGGCGACCCACTCGTCACGGTCATGGCAGAATGCGATAACATCCTTTCGAACCCATGCGGCATAACTGTCAAAGACAGCATAATAATAGTTCCCGTCCGTGCTCTCAAGCAGAATGACTGCCGGCCTGTAAGGCATGCACTCGGAAAACAGCAGGTAATCAAAATACTGATCATCACTGCCCTCGAAAACCCTGTCCTCCGTAGGGAACAGTCTCAGCGTCGCGCTCTTGACCGTGTATGCATATCTGACAGGAACCTCATCCCCGACCGAATCAAGATTATCGAGCGCGGCCAGCGCCTGCCAGTAAGAAGCTGTCGTTGGCGAACCGTTCAGATAATAATCAGACGGATTCTCAGGTATCTGTCCCCTGTTTGCTTCCAGCAAAAATCTCATATCGTCACCGCTGACAGTGCCATCAATATCTCTAAGTGAGAACATCCCGGTTCCGTCCCCGCGCTCAAAAGTTGTAACGTTTGCTTCATTGAAAGCCGCGATCTGGTCTGCATCCATCAGGATCTCATCCATATCAATACCGTTCGCAACACCCGTCGCGATCCAGTAATCGCAGTTCATCATGTCAACGGTAACATCGCTCAGCATCCTCACATAATCCGCATCAGCCGGAATGGGTGTCGGCGACGGCACAGACGGAAGCGGTTCAGACGGTGCCGTCTCATCCGACGTCTCAGAATTCAGCGAAACAGGTATCGTCAGCTCCGTAGCCTGGTCCCCCGACGGCTGACCATCACCGCCCTTACAGGACGCAGCCGTGGCCGTGAGCATCGCCATGACCAATATAACAGCTGCTATTTTATATGCATTCTCCATTTATCCTCATTCCTTTGTGATTTATTAGGATTACTATATCACAACACGATAATAAGGACATATATTCTCGTAGTGACCGTCCTTCATCCGGAATCCGCCCGGTATCGTTCCCAGCTGAACGAAACCAAGCCGTTCATAAAGATGTCTGGCGTGAACATTGCTCTCGACAACAGCGTTAAACTGCAGGACTCTGAACCCGTTTGCAGCTGCTTTCTCGAGACAGTCTTTAACAAGTTCCTCGCCGATATGCTGTCCTCTTACCTTTGAACTGACCGCGTAACTTGCGTTACAGATATGTCCGCATCTGCCGACATTGTTCGGATGAAGAATGTACAGACCGACGATCTCTCCGTCATTCTCCGCAACGCCCGTATAAGTCTGGGAACCGAAGAAATCTTTTCCACTCTTTGCATCAAGAAATTCTTCCTGCGGAAATGCGATCCCTTCCTCGACTATTTCATTCCATATGGCGATCATCTGATCGATGTCTTTGTCTTCGTATTTACGGATTATCATGTTGTTTCCTTTCACGTAATATCGTTTATTCCATAAATGTATCTGAACTCCAGAAGCGACGACGAATCCTTCTCCTGCCCCTCGAGTTCATCTTTAAGCGGATTATCCTCGCCGATGATGAAATATATTACACTGCATCCGTATTCTTTTGCCTTAGGCATGAAATACTCCGCCACCCATTTGGTATCAAGCGGATTGTCCTCGAAACCGTCTCTCGTATCCGCAACATAATCACACCCCTCGTGCTCTCTGATCACACGCAGCGCATGCTCGAGAGGCGTCCTGTATTCATCCAGTTCACAGTATTTCTTCCAGTGAACCAGCACCACATTTTTATCAGCCGGATAGTAGACATCGCATGTGTCCGACAGGTATATTTCTTCGCTGTTATCAGGTTGGTACATATAGGCTCCTTTTATTAGTTCTCATTAACAAGTTTATCGCAGTTTTAGGCATATCCAAATAGAATATATTTTCTTTCTGTGATAAAACAATTCTGCTGCCACCTCCAACACAGGCACAGGGAGGAAAGAAAAGGCAGCCAGCACTTTGATGCATTCTATTACAGTACATAATAGAGCGAAGCGACTGCGTGCGCAGGTGCATTTTTGCACCCGTTCTGTGCACCCCGGGTACAGTAAGCGGGTGGTGCTTTCGAAAAATCAGAAGAGCAATGAAAAAAATGTAAAAACGGTGCTAAACTAATTTTATAAAGACGGCTCGCAAAGCCTAAACAGTAATAAGGAGATTTGATTATGCATATCACATTAGCAACACGTTTTAAGCCCGAAGATGAGTGGGAGACAACAACAGACACCGATTTCGACGGAACATTTGCAGAGTATATGGAGTCAAGAAAGCCGAATTGGGAGCATATTCAGAAGTTATCCCTCAAGGATTATATTCAGCAGGCTGTTGACGCAGGCACACTTAAGATTATCGAGCCCGCTAACTGGAAGGAAATGCTCTAACTCACTAATTCTCTCGCACGTCGCTAGGCTAGAAGACATAGTTTCTTCGCACGTCGCTAGGCTCAAAAGATGCTCAGAAATTATGTCTTCTAGTTTACAGGTGTTCCTGGTCTATTTTATTAAGTGTATCTTTAAGAATTTCTTTTCTCAATTCTGTAAGCCACTCTGAGAACGCAACTGTATCGAAGGCGTACGTCTTATTTAATTCGTACTCGTTATCTGACCACGTGCTTATAGGAGATTCGTTGTGCTGGATCAATGCTTCAAGTTTATCCAGTGCCTTGTACACCTTTGCTTCTGTTGTCTCCTGTGCATCCATTTCCTTGTATAGAGCAAGAAGATCAGAGGAGATTTCGGTCGGAAGCGACCTGACCCACTGTTCTAATAAGGAGTCTTCCACATCACGGTCGGAATCAGTCTTAATGAAGGTCGGTATATCACCGGTAAAGCATTCACCGAGATCGTGAATGAGGCACATGTTAACCACCTTATCTGTATCAAGATCAGGAAATTCATGTCTCAGAAGCGAGGCCATAAGCGATACTCTCCAGCTGTGCTCCGCGACACTCTCCGTCCTCCCTTTCGAGGTCGTGCAGTGGCGTGGAGTGTCTTTAAGTCTCTCGGCTACATGAAGTATTTCAAGGTATTCACGTGCATTCATTTTCTTTCCACCTTTTTGCTTTGGCGAGCAATTCATCAACGAGCTCTTTTTTGCCGTCTACATATGAGATCCTGTCGTCGGGATACTTAGAGCACAGTTCGATCTTGAGCTGTTCATAAGAGCGCGCGTCTTCCGGATTCGCATTCAGATAGTCTCTGAAATTGATGTAGTTATGCCATGCCTCCGAATTGTAAATGACCACATGGATAAAGTGGGTAACGATATCATTCGCGAGATCGCCGCAGCGGTAGAGCTGCTGACCGGGAATATCCTGTCTGTGGTAGACGATCCCGTTAGCTGCGAGTTCGTCATTGTGCTGCATGATGTCCTGGAAAGATCTGACAGCCACGGCAATATCGATGATCGGTTTCGCGCTGATCCATCTAATAGATGTGCTTCCGACATGCTGAACATCCACAACATCATCACCGAGAAGCTCTCTTATCTTCCTGCAAGTTGCAGCACCCTCAACATCCCACTCGGCCTGATGCGGCTCCAGAACAACCAGGTTTTTCTTTAATCCTATCGACATTTTATTGCTCCTGCTGTGTCTCTGAAAAACGCAGAAGATATCCGTCCGGATCCTGTATCAGAACTTCCTTCTCGGCATAAGTTATGCCATCACTTTTATACCTGCTGACAAAGGTGTCTTTGAACGGCGTTATCCCCTTACTCTTGGCCCTCGAAACGAGATCATCAAGATTATCAATCTCGATCTGAAAGTTGATCCCTCTGCCAAAAGGATATTCCAGTTTTCCGGTCTCCCAGTGGCCGTTTATCTGTTCGATCATTATCTGAGCTTCCCCGCGGGAAAGAAAAACAAACTTGTCTTCTTCGCGCGTATACTCAACGCTGAAGCCCAGCACATCGGTATAAAACTGTTTTGATACGTCGATATCCGTGACACTCAATTCCGGTATTAGTTTATTAAATCTCATTGCTGTGTCTGATCCGGGTATTCCCAGAAACCGCCTTTATGAAAGTTCTCGTTGCCCAGAGGTTTTGCGGTGAGCTTAAAGATCACGCAACCGTCAGGACATACAACGGTCTTTGTGTATTTGCCGTCGCCGCCGAGATTCTCCAGATTACCGCCGCTCCTTACAGCTTCCATCAGAGGATAAAGCATCATCATTGTCTTTGAACAGATACCATACCCGTCCTTATTGACCGGACAACCGTAAGTACAGGTATATGTGTCGCCTATCTCTTCCCCGTTACGGCAATACTTCTCTGTGTGATCACCATGCAGAAAGCCTGTCACCTCAACAGTGAATTCATATTCCTCGTCGTACCATTTTTTCATATTATGCCTCTTTAACTCTTGAAAATCTTTTATACCTGAACGAATCCATAAGAAAAAGGTCCTGGGCCCTCCGCTATCCAGCAGTGGGTCGGACCTTATCTTGAGTATAAGATAACACGTTCCTCTAAAATGTCAATGCCGACCTAGATAAGCAATCAGTTCTCCGTTTTTGCGAATATTATACAGTTTTCTAGGTTGAGAGTTTAATTTGAATTCTTTTTCCAACTTAGATAGTCCTTCTTTTTCCGACAAACGCATATGCCTTAGATCAAAAATTACATTACGCGACTGTAATAAAGCTTTACGCATATTGTTTTCTATAGTTCTTTTACTATTCCCTTCCGGGCATTTAATTTCCCATTCAACACCATCCATAAAAATATCAGGCCTATGCTGACCCGGAATAGCACTTGGAGGAATGAACAATACATCCTTGCCAAGAGCTGCGAAATACCTTGCTACTAAAAACTCAGTTTTATCTGGAGGACTTTTCAGTTGTGAGATGTCGATTCGTCCGGCCATTCATTTTCTCTCCAACATTCTCAATCATTATTTTTTGAAATTGAATCATAGTATTCCTTATATCTGTAAACTGTACGTTTGCTGATGTTATTCCTCTTCGCTATCTCCAAAATTGGCAAACCATTCTCATAACAGATAACAAAGTCGTTATAGGCAGCCATCCATTTAGCATTGTGCTTCTGTCTGCCGCTTGTCTTTCGCTTTTTGTAATATTCCAATTCTTCTCTTAAGGCAGCATTTTCTTCTTGTCACAAAAACTCAGATATACTGTCAGAAAGCTTAAAGTCTTTTCTCCAGATACCCGCACGTAAACGGAAAGAAATCAAACTTCTTCGTTCCGACATGCGTAAAACCGTGATCTTCATACCACCTGCGGAGGACGGTATTTTCCTCGACGATGCTGAGGTTCATTCTCGAGAAGCCGAGCTCTTTGGCACGCGCTAACGAATCATTCAGCAAAGCCTCACCGACGCCACTGTGCCTGTATTCCGGCAAAACGCATAGACTTCCTAATTCGCATTCTTTATCCGTAGGTAACGCAAGATTGTAGTACCCAATCATCCTCCCGTTCTCGAAAAAGCCATACATCGGCCTGTGCTGTTCATCCATCCAGAAGTTAACCTTCGCTTCGTCCGTCGCATAAGCCGTAAAAGCCGGCGCATTCTCCGGCGTTATATTAAACTCTTTCCCGACCGTCAAAAAGCTGGATCGTATAACATCCACGCATTCAGGAATATCCTGTTTTGTTAACTGTCTTATCATGTCTGTTGATCCTTTTCCTCATATGGTTTCTTTTATAGTCTTAATCAATGAACGCAAAGTCGGTATATTTCCCGGATCGAGCTCATCCTCAGGAGGCAAACTGTCCAAGCTGAAAAAGTGCTGTTCAACCACCTCTTCTTCTTGAACCTCCATATTGCCATGCCATTCCCTGCAAATATACATCACCGCTGCAACGTACACTTCATCACCATTTGGATAATAATAATGTGTTTCCTTACCGGATTCAGTAGTAAAGATTTCCATCTTGCCTGCAGTAAGACCAGTCTCTTCATGAAACTCACGTCTGGCACATTCTTCAAAGCTTTCACCAAGCTCCATCGAGCCGGCCGGCAATCCCCATAAGCCGTTATCTGCACGCTTTTGAAGCAGCACCTCATTACTGTAATTTACAAGTATCACTCCTGCGCCGGCCATTATTATCGGACGTCGCCCAATCTCTTTGCGCAGATCAAGAATATAACCCATTATTTCCTACCTCATCACACATGATACATTATCCGCAGCCTCTGAGCCTCATTCGCCGCGAAACCGAACTTCTCATAAAACGGTATCTTGTCCGGCATCGCGCACAACTCAACGAAGATCTGCGTATCCGGAACAACGTGCTCATCATCTACCCCCCCATATCGTCAGGTTTTCATTATTTCCAGATTCGCGACAATGGCAGCTGCATCGCCGACATAATCGTTGCACTTGCCACTCAGAAAACCACGGAGTTCGCCGCACTTAAGATACTGATATTTGTCGGTAAATCTTTTGTCAAATTCGGCAACGTCTTCTTCTGTGCCACCCATCTCGCGGATGGTCTGTTCTGCTGCTAGAACCGCTCCGCATTTGCCGCCATCATCTCTCGGGCGCGGCGGTGTGGTCTGGTTGGGATTATTCATTCCAAGAGCATCGTAAACTGCGGAAGCACAATTCATTCCGCGCTTGTGATTAGTTCTTGCTATAGTTTCATAGTCGATCATAAGCCACCCCTGTGAATACCCTCCATCAGGGTTTTCTTATACGCGGAACTCTTACCCTTTATTATATTTATCTCAACTAAAGGCATATCTATATCTCCTGAAAAACGCTTGTTACATAACTATCTAATATTCTATCGTTATCTTCTCCATAAAACTATACTTATCAGGTCTGAAATCAGATACACTTATCTTATCTCCAACCCATTCACCCAGACCTCTATTTCCAAATCTCATAAGGAATGGTAACGGATCGCAATTTGCATCTCTGTATCGACTGAAATCCGGGATGAACACTCTGGTATCAGAAGATGAATAGAACACTTTCTAAGTATGGTTTATGGTATACAGATAATCTTTACCATTCCAGCAGACTTACCGCAGAACCTCCTGTTACCCGGATACATCCTTGTGAGCGGACTTACCGCAGACGCATGCGTCAACTCCCTGTAAGTGAACAAAACCTCTCCTTGCGGACTTCCGCAGGAAGCGTCAGCATATCTGACCGTTTGCAAACAGTTGCATTAGCTTCCGAGGACTGAAGCAAGGAGAGGTTTTGTGAACCTTGGTGCGGACGACAGGACTTGAACCTGCACACCTGAGGCACCAGAACCTAAATCTGGCGTGTCTGCCAATTTCACCACGTCCGCGTTTGGCAAAAGAGATTATACATCAAATAGCGATAATATTAAACTCTCTCAGGAAAACAAAGACCATATACGCCGCATAGACAAAGAGCATAACGGCGCCTTCGGGGCGGTTGACTTTTTTGCCCGTAAGCGCAAAGACAAAGCTCATTACCGTAACGCCGAGGCAGATGATCGCGTCGGTTACGTTCTCGTGCACGAGATCGAGGGGCGAGATCGTTCCGGCAAGACCGAGGACAAACAGAATGTTGAAAATGTTCGATCCGATGATGTTGCCGAGGGCGATGGAGTTCTCGCCTTTTTTGTATGCGACGAGAGATGTTACGAGTTCGGGAAGCGATGTGCCGAGCGCAACGATCGTGAGGCCGATGACGGTGTCGGATATGCCAAATAGTTTAGCGAAGAAGGTGCATGAGTAGACGATTCCCCGGGAGCTCAGATAGATGGCGGCAATGGCTGCGATTATCACGAAGACGCGGAGGAGAGCACCCTTTCCCGTTCTCGGTTTCGAGGGCTCTGCGATCTCATCATCATTGTCTGCGGTCCTGCCCTTACGGGAGCGGATCACGAGGAATGCGCAGTACAGGACGATGCATGCGACATAGATGATGCCTTCGAGCCTTGTGAACTTCAGATCCCAGCAGCTTACGACGAGGAGGCCGCTGAAGAAAAGACAGATGGGAAAGTCCAGTTTGAGCAGGTCTTTTGGAGCTGCAATCGTTCCGATCACGGCGGACAGTCCGACGACGACCAGAAGGTTGAAAACGTTTGATCCGACGACGTTGGAAATGGACAGCGAATTGTTGCCTGCAATTGACGATACGACTGATACGCCCGCCTCAGGACAGCTCGTTCCGAATGCAACGATGGTGAGTCCGATTATGAGCGACGGAACGCCGAGGAATGCAGCGATATAAGATGCTGCGTCCACCAAAAAATCCGCGCCCTTGATCAGGACCGCGAAACAGAATACAAGCAGAAACAGATTAAAAAGTATCTCCATAGATCATCAGTCCTCATCGAGCTTCAAAACGCTCATGAACGCTTCCTGCGGTACCGAAACAGAACCTACCTGACGCATTCTCTTCTTACCCTCTTTCTGCTTCTCAAGGAGTTTCTTCTTACGTGAGATATCACCGCCGTAACACTTCGCGGTAACGTCCTTGCGGTATGCTCTGATCGTCTCGCGGGCGATTATCTTGCCTCCGATCGCAGCCTGAACGGGAACCTCGAACTGTTGTCTCGGAATGTTCTCCTTGAGCTTCTCGCACATCCTTCTGCCGCGCGCATAAGCCTTATCTGTATGCACGATAAATGACAGTGCGTCGACGACGTCGCCGTTGAGCAGGATATCAAGCTTAACGAGTTTGCTGCGGTCATATCCTGCAGGCTCGTAATCGAGGGAAGCATAGCCCTTCGTGCGCGATTTGAGAGCATCGTAGAAGTCGTATATTATCTCGTTCAGAGGCATGCGGTAATGGAGCATTACACGCGTCTCGTCGAGATATTTCATATCGACATATTCGCCTCTTCTGTCCTGGCAGAGTTCCATGATGTTGCCGACGTAATCCTTAGGCAGCATTATCGTCGCCTTGACCATCGGTTCCTCCATGTAGTCTATCTCAGATACATCCGGCATATTAGTCGGGTTATCGCACTCGATGCATGTGCCGTCAGTCTTGTAAACCTTATAAACAACGGAAGGGGCTGTAGAGATAAGGTCGAGATTGAACTCTCTCTCCAGTCTTTCCTGGATTACTTCATAGTGCAGAAGGCCAAGGAAACCGCATCTGAAACCGAAGCCCAGAGCAGCGGATGTCTCCGCCTCAAATGAAAGTGCCGCGTCATTCAGTCTGAGCTTCTCGAGTGCGTCGCGGAGGTCTCCGTAACGTGCGCCGTCAACGGGATAAAGCCCGCAGAAGACCATCTGCTGTATTCCCTTGTAACCGATAAGAGGCTCCGTTGCAGGATCGTCAGCCAGAGTGATCGTATCGCCCGGAGCTGTATCGCGGACATTCTTGATCGAGGCGCAGATATATCCAACCTCGCCTGCGAGGAGCTGATCGAGAGGTGTATAACCGCCCGGGAAGAATGCGCCGAGTTCAGTGATCGTAAACTCAGCACCTGTGTGCATCATCTTGATCCTGTCACCCATCTTGACCTGGCCTTCAGCAACACGGCAGGACACGATAACACCCTTGTACGGATCATACTTGGAGTCGAATACCAGCGCGCGCAGAGGCTTGTCTGTATCGCCTGAAGGAGCGGGAAGATACTTGACTATACCCTCCAGGACCTCGTCGATATTGATGTCGTTCTTTGCAGAAATACAGGGAGCATACGAAGCATCGATCCCGATGTCGTCTTCGATCTCCTTGCGGATCTCTTCGGGGCGTGCCGACGGAAGGTCTATCTTGTTGATGACGGGAAGGACTTCCAGATCGGCATCAACTGCAAGATAAACATTCGCGAGAGTCTGCGCCTCAACACCCTGTGCAGCGTCGACTACGAGAATGGCGCCGTCGCATGCGGCCAGTGATCTTGATACCTCATAGTTAAAGTCGACATGGCCGGGAGTATCGATCAGGTTCATTACATATGTATTGCCGTCGGACGCCTTATAGTTCATCCTTACAGCCTGCGATTTTATAGTGATGCCGCGCTCCCTCTCGATGTCCATGTTGTCGAGTATCTGGGATGTCATTTCGCGTTTTGCGAGGACTCCCGTGTGTTCGATAAGACGGTCGGCAAGAGTTGACTTGCCGTGATCGATATGCGCGATTATGCAGAAATTACGTATCAGTTCGTGTCTTTCCATTACTTCTCCAGGTTACAAAAGCTTTATTGCATTGAACGGGAAGAGTCTGATCACAGCGACGCCCTTGATCCTCTTTGCCGTGAAGACACCGAGTGTTCTTGAGTCGTTGCTCTCGGGGCGGTTGTCACCCATGCAGTAGTATTCATCTTCTCCGAGCTTGACTTCATCGTAGCCGTGCTCGATACCGTAAGATCTTACTGTCGTCTGTGTTCCGGGAGCCAGATAGCTCTCTTCCAGAAGGAAGAATTCATTTGAATCCTTCGGCTTGATGTAAACGTTGCCGTCAGCGATCCTTACCGTCTCACCGGGAAGACCGATTATTCTCTTGATCAGGTACTCATCCTTGTCATAGCCGACCATTCCCTTGCCGTCCAGAACAACAATGTCACCGCGTTCGTACGACTTGAAATATGTCGCGATCTTCTGCGTAAAGACAACGTCTCCTGAGCTTAAAGTGGGCATCATGGATCTGCCGTAAACGTCATCTCTCTGAATTACGAAAATGACAAGGAAAACACCGGCGATGATGCCGATACAGATAGTCTTGAGCCAGTCCAGTATCTCTTCGGCGACAGTCTTCTTTGTCTGCTTCTTGTACTTGACTCTCTTCGGCTTCGCAGCTTCGTCATTGTCCTCTGCATATTCCACTTCCGGAACAGCTGATTCTGCCTCTTCAGCTTCGACCAGGCCTTCATCCGGCTCACCGAAACTCTCATACGACGATTCTTCAGGCATGATCTCCTCGGGATACTCTTCATCAGGTATCTCCTCAGGAAGGTCCTCTGAGTCAAGAACTTCAACAGGCTCCTCTTCAACAGGCACCTCTTCTACAGGAACTTCCTCCGAAGGGAGATCGTTTACGTCTTCGATAGTCTCTTTCTCAAACTTACTCTCGAAATTGTTCTCAAATTCGTTGTCGTGATTATCACTCATTTTCAATACTTACCTTAATTCCAAGTTCTTCAAGTTGCTTGTCTGCTACGGGAGACGGAGCTTCCGTCATGAGGTCAGAAGAGTTCTGAACCTTCGGGAATGCAATAACGTCTCTGATAGACTGGCATCCGCCCATGAGCATTACCATACGGTCAAGTCCGATAGCGAGACCGCCGTGAGGAGGTACACCGTACTTAAATGCGCTGAGAAGGAAGCCAAACTGTTCTTCAGCTGACTCTTCTGTAAATCCGAGCAGCTTGAATATTCTCATCTGAAGGTCGTGGTCGTGGATCCTTATGGAACCTCCGCCGAGCTCACAGCCATTCAGAACGATATCGTAAGCCTTTGATCTTACCCTTCCCTGATCTGATTCAAGGAAGTCGAGATCTTCGTCCATAGGCATAGTGAAAGGATGGTGCATAGCCATGTATCTGCCCTCTTCTTCAGAGTATTCGAACATGGGGAACTCTGTTACCCAGCAGAGCTTGAAATCGTCCTTCTTAATGAGTCCGAGTTTCTCTGCTGCAGCGATCCTGAGCGCACCGAGTGCAGCCCATACAACGCTGTTCTTATCAGCTACGATGCAGATGAGATCATCATCTCCCGCACCTGCAGCCGCCTTGATATTCACTATATCTTCAGGCTTCAGGAACTTAAGGAAAGATCCTCTCGGCTGTTCGCCGCCTGCGACGAGCCATGCCATTCCCTTTGCCTTGTATGTCTTGCAGACCTCACCGAGCGCATCGATCTCCTTACGTGAGAATGAAGCACCGCCGGGGACTGTAACGCATCTTACTGTTCCGCCGGCCTCTACTGCACTCTTGAAAACAACAAAGTCGATATCCTTAACGGCATCAGTGATGTCCTTCAGCTTCATATCGAATCTCAGATCGGGCTTGTCGGAACCGTAATTGTCCATTGCCTCCTGCCATGTGATGCGGCGGATGGGCTGCTCGATCTCGATGTTCAGTACATCCTTGAAAACCTTTGCAACAAATCCCTCCGTAACATTCATTACATCATCGCAGTCGACAAAGCTCATCTCAAGGTCGATCTGTGTGAACTCCGGCTGTCTGTCGGCTCTCAGGTCCTCGTCTCTGAAGCACTTTGCGATCTGCATGTAGCGGTCGTAACCTGCGAGCATAAGGAGCTGCTTGTAGATCTGAGGTGACTGGGGAAGCGCGAAGAATGAGCCCTGCTTAACACGTGAAGGAACGAGATAGTCTCTTGCACCCTCAGGTGTGCTCTTGCCGAGCATCGGAGTCTCTATCTCGATAAAGCCCTTCTCATCGAAATAGTCACGGGCGCTCTTCGCGATCTTGTGACGTGTCATGAGATTCCTCTGCATGTTGGGTCTTCTCAGGTCGAGATATCTGTACTTAAGCCTCAGCTGCTCATTCGCATTGTCATCTTCCTCGATATAGAACGGAGGAGTCTCTGACTCGGAAAGGATACGGAGCTCATCTACAGCGATCTCGATCTTACCTGTCTTCATCTTGTCGTTAGGTGCGGATCTGAGCTGTACTGTTCCGTTAACCGCAAGAACATCCTCAGAGCGAACGTCTGCAGCCTTTGTTCTTATCTCCTCGGTATTCTCGGGAGTGATAACGAGCTGGATCTCGCCTGTCCTGTCTCTTAATGTGATGAAAGTAAGTCCGCCCAGATCACGGCACTTGTGGCACCAGCCCATAAGTGTAACTTTCTTTCCTGCATCCTGCTCTCCGAGCTCCGTACACATGCATGTACGCTTCATACCATTGATTGTCTCTGCCATCTATATCACCTCTTCAAAAAATCTATTATCTTATCGAGTTCGACCTCAGTCTGGGATCCGTCATCCATCTTCTTGATGTTGACCTTGCCGGATGCGAGCTCATCGTCGCCGATAACTGCAAGATACGGGATCCCTGACTTGCCTGCATACTTCATCTGCGCCTTGAAAGACCTGTTCATGAGATCAGTCTCGCAGCCGATGCCGTTAATTCTCAGCTCATAGCAGATCTTTGCGATCTTCTCATTAGCCGCATCGCTCATGCCTGCCAGATAGATCTTCACGCTGTCATTCTTCTCAAACTCTATTCCCTGTGCCTCAGCCTCGAGAAGGAGTCTCTCGACACCCATCGCGAAACCGATACCCGGCGTGGGAGCACCGCCACAGTTCTCAACGAGTCCGTCGTACCTTCCGCCTCCGCAGATAGTACCCTGCGTACCGACATTCTCGGAGACAAATTCAAAAACGGTTCTCGTATAGTAATCAAGACCTCTTACGATGTTGGGATCTATCTCGTACTTAATGCCTACTGCATCAAGCTTATTCTTTAGTGTCTCAAAATGAGCCTTGCAGTCCTCACACAGATAATCAATGAGTCTGGGAGCATTCTGAACGACTTCCTTGCCGCCGTCGATCTTACAGTCGATCATCCTCAGGGGATTCTTCTCAATCCTTGCCCGGCAGTCCTCACACATTGTGCTTACGTGTGGCCTGAAGTAATCCTTGAGCATCTCATTATACTTGTTACGGCATGCAGGGCATCCGATGGAGTTGATGCAGAGCTTGATATTCTTAAGGCCGATCTTCTTGAAGAAAACATCAACAACACTGATTATCTCTGCATCGATAGCGGGACCTTCGCTTCCGAAAGCTTCAAGGCCGAACTGGTGGAACTCACGCATTCTGCCCTTCTGCATCTTCTCATATCTGAAGGCTGTGATGCTGTAGAACATCCTGACAGGACTCGGCAAAGATGCCATACCGTTCTCGATGTAACTTCTGACTACGCCCGCTGTACCCTCAGGTCTAAGCGTAATGCTCCTGCCGCCCTTGTCGTTGAAGGTGTACATCTCCTTCGTAACGACGTCGGTCGTATCACCCACGCCGCGCTGGAACAGATCTGTCTGTTCGAACGTCGGGATCCTTATCTCTTCATATCCAAAATCGTGGCATACATCGGCAAATACCCGCTCTGCCTTGTGCCATTTGTAGATCTCAGCGGGAAGTATATCTCTTGTTCCCTTCTGCGCTGCATATCTCATAGAAATCTCCCTATAATATAATTTTTATTTATGCAAATTAGTATTATAGAGCAAAAGGCCGATTCCTACAAGTTACATCACTGTGTCAGAAGTGCTTGTCCACCCAGTCGTACATCTTGTGGCGTCTGATCTCACTCTTCTCGTCTTCTGACAGATTGTAGAGCGTGGCAAGATCATCACGGTGTTCTATGACCGCTTTGCGCGATGTATCGTAATACTGCGACAGATCAGGAACTTTATCTATCGGATTGGTCGTCTCCTGACGGATCCTGCGGAACTTCTTGATAAACAGATACAGGAATGCGGGCGCAGTCATTACCGTTAGCGACAGAAGTCCCAGCGTCAGATAGTAAAATGTCCTGTATTCGGTCATTGATTTCGGGAAGAACATTCCGCTGAAGGAAACTACAAGAATGAAAGTGATGACCGACGCCGGCAGCACGAGACACTTAAGGATGCACAGAACCATTGCGACAGCACGCTTAAAGCGGCTGTACGGGAGTTTGCCGCATGCCTCACCCGTCTGACCGTTGATCGCGAAGCCATAATACATGCCGTCCTTCTTGTAGTTGAGAAACCATATCGGCAGCAGCACATAGCTGTATTTACATTCATCAACATCTATATATCCGTCATTGAGATTTACCATGTCATAGTTGAAGTTCAGTGCGTCATCGCTCTGTCTTGCATACGATTCCATTCGCCAGATAACGTTCTGCGCCATGTCGTTCGGTGTGAGATTGTATCTCTCGGCGTAGTATCCGGGGAGATACGCATCGTTGTACGGGACCATTTCACTGTAGTCGAAAGGTTCAACCGCCTCCATAAGCTGTCTGTTCATCTTCCTTGAGCCCACAAAAGGCACGCGCTTAAGGAAAAACTGCAGATTACGCTCGAGATTAAAGGTAGACTTGGTATTCTTGTCGTAGATAAAGCCGATGCCGTAAAAGTTTGCTTCGCACTTTGAATCAACGAGCCAGAAAGGAACATAAAGCGGAGTGAGTTTCTTGATGTTCTCCGCATCCATGAAATCGGACGGAATGTACTTATTCGTCTTTCCCCACTCCATGAACTTTGCCTCGGCATCTTCCCTTGTAAGCTTGAACGGAATGATGTAATCCGGCTTGAACTCTTTTCTGAGCCTTCTCCCCGCCAGCGCAGGTGAACCGCAGTAGCAGCAGAAAGTGGCCGACGTATTCTCATCGGTAATGACCGTCGCACCGCAGGAATTGCAGATTATCTCCTGTTTTCCCGTGTCCCCGTCAAGTTCAGCCTCATCATCCTTCTTCTCGAAAGCAAAGCTCAGCCTCAGCACATTGGGATCGAACTCACTTCCGCAGAACTTACAGACGGACTTGCCGCTCTGACCGTCAAATATCAGATTTGCCGCGCAGTGCGGGCATTTCAGTGTATCAGCAATATTCTCACTCATTCTCTTTTATCCACTCCAGAACATCCGAAAGCGAGTCCCTGATGATATCCGCCTTCTCCCTCATCTCATCAGTCGGAGGCAGGAGATCCGGCACCATTATCGTATAGGCTCCGGAAGCATTCGCCGCCCTCACGCCGTTATAGGAATCCTCGATCACTGCAGCCTCTTCCGGCCTTACTCCAAGCTGCTCCATAGCCATCAGGAATATCTCCGGATCAGGCTTGCTGTGCGTCACCTTATCCCCACCGATTATTACATCGAAATACTCAATAAGACCTGCCGCTGCAAGCTCTCTCCTCACCGTTCCCTCCGAGGTCGAGGATGCCAGCGCGACCTTATAACTGTTAGTCTTCAGAAAGCTGAGAAGATCTTCCGTACCCTGTTTTACAGCCACCAGGCCCTGATCGAATCTCTCTATGAAAAGAGCCTTTCTCTTCGCGCGCATCTCATCGTACGGCATATCTTCGCCGTACTGTTCCTTAAATATCCTGCGTGTGGCCTGTTCGTTGAGTCCCGTCGCCGCTATGCAGTGCGTCTCGATATCAGTGATCCCATACTGCGGAGCGATCACTTTCCAGCAGTCGATCACGGCTCTCTCGGAGTCAAAGATGACCCCGTCCATATCAAATATAAATGCCTTAAAATCCATACCCTACAATTCCATTTCATAGAGGAGCATGGCAAGAACCGCAGGCCCCGCCGTCTCTGTCCTCAGTATCCTTCTGCCAAGTGTGACGGGCGTAATATCGTTAGCGCGGGCCATGTCAGCCTCTGCAGGAGTAAACCCTCCTTCAGGGCCTATAAACACCGCTATGCTGCGAGGTTTCTTGCCCGAAACAACACCCTTGAGAGTAAGCCCTGACGCCTCTTCCCACGGGATTATCTTCAGCCGTTCATCCGCCTCGCTGACAGCATCAGCAAACGGTTTTGGAACAGTCACCACGGGAACGATGTCACGGCCCGACTGGCGTGCAGCCTCAAGCGCGATCTTCTGCCATCTGTCCGATCTGTCTTTCTTGCCGTCGAACCTGACGATACATCTCTCGGACATTACCGGAACGATCCTGGTAACGCCGAGTTCCACAGCCTTCTGAATGGTAAGATCCATCCTCTCGCCTTTGGAAACAGACTGGTAGAGCGTGACCTTGACGGGAGGCTCATTCGTCCCCTCCTGTCTGCCCGCGACCGTAACGGTAACCGAATGCTTGCCGAAACCGGAAATATAAGCTCTGTAAACCGCTCCCCCGGCATCAACGATATCAAGCTCCTCGCCTTCCCTCATCCTCAAGACCTGACTTAAGTAATGAGCATCCTCAGAGCCCGGAGTATACTCCTCTTTACCGTTCAAACTATCTTTAACAAAAATACGCACCATAGCCACATTTTATCACATACGTTATGTTAAAATTACGGTATGTTACTAATTATTTCGGAGGTAATCTATGCAGTACGAGATCAAATGTACACCTTTCCCTGTTGTAGTCTGCGGAATCCAGCAGGGTGAATCAATGATCACTGAGAGCGGCGCAATGGCCTGGATGACACCCGGCATCGAGATGCAGACAAAAGGCGGCTCCGTAGGCAAAGCTCTTGGAAGACTCTTTACAGGCGAATCTCTGTTCCTGAATATCTATACAGCTCAGCAGCCTGACAGGGAGATCGCTTTCGCAGCAAAGTTCCCCGGCAAGATCATCCCTATCGAGATCAATCAGGGCTACAACATGGTAGTTCAGAAGTCCGGCTTCCTTGCATGCACGTCAGGCATCGAACTCTCCACCGCTTACAAGAAGAAGATCAGCGCTTCGCTCTTCGGCGGCGAAGGCTTCATCATGCAGAAGCTTTCCGGTCAGGGCACGGCGTTCATCGAGATTGACGGTGACGTTGTTCCTTATGAGCTCCAGGCAGGAGAAATCAAGTATATCAACACTGGTGCACTCGCAATGATGGATGAGTCAGTTACGATGGAAGTCGAGATGGTCAAGGGCGTTAAGAACATCTTCTTCGGCGGCGAAGGTCTCTTCCTCACAAAGATAACCGGTCCCGGCCGTATCTGGCTGCAGACAATGCCTATCAGCAACCTCGCTGAGAGTCTTATTCCTTATCTGCCTTCATCAAACAACGGATAACGGATAATCTGATTTGATCATTTGCAGGGCCGTCTCGCGGTAAGCGGGGCGGTCTTTTGTTGGGCTAATCTGCATTGCCCAACAGTTTTACACGCGTGACTTAACAGTTTGGGGATCGCGTCCTGCGGTCCTTATGACCGCACGGAGCCTGAAGAATGTATAAACAGCGCAGATAAATCCGACAATGATCCCCTGGATCAGATACTGCGGATAAAAACCCAGAAAAAAGAAATCTTTGATAATCATTGTTCTGCATATCTCCTGACAAAGAAAAAGAGCCACAACGCGGTAGCTCTCTCCCCTTCCGGTGATCTATACGCTATACGCAATATATACGCTATTGGCCCTCGCCCTCGGCTATCCACCTGTCTGTACGAAATCTCGGGGTCTGACGCGCTATATAACCGTCTGACACGCTCTATATCCTTCGCACAACTGTACTATAGCACGGGTATTCCAAAATTGCTACCTGTTCACAGTTTGTTCTCAAAATAGAAAAGAACACGATTTTCTGATATATTTAAAATATGTCAATATTACTTCTTAACGTAGTTTTTATTCTGATCTTTGTCGGTATAGCGATCTTTCTTACACTGGTCGCCATTGTATTAATAATCGTTTCACTCGTAAGATCCGCTTCAGCTAAGAAAAAGGACAAAAAGACTCGTAAGGTCGGTCTCTGGATCGGCATAGCAATGCTCGTTATTCCCTGGATCTGTGTTGCGGTCATGTTTATCGCTTCGAAGATCTACGACAGCAATTATAACATGTTGACCTTTGACCGTGAGAATGTTCCGAGAGCAATCGTTGAGAATGATACTGATTATCTCTGGAGCATAATGGCTGAAGATGTTATGGAAAACAATGATCTGAGCAAAGAGGATCTTGAAGATTTCCTCGATCAGTGCAATATCGATCATGTCAGCAGTTCAGAACTTGCAAGATTTACTGATCTTTCATCCCCTGACAATCACTACAGAACATACACAGGTCATTTTAACGGCAAGTCGCTGCTCTGTTTCCAGTACAGGATGTACAACGTAAACGACGATGGAGGGGAGCTTTTCATTACGGGGGTTTACGGTGATCAGCGCGGTGATGAGTTCGTCGGTATCTACTTTTTTACGTACAGTTCTGACAGCGGAGAATCGATTGAATTCGGTGAGAGACCTCCAAAGGAAAAATAGCATGTTTTGCAGCGAAGAACAGGATACAAAGGAGTGTGTCTGGACGTGAAGAAGACGCTGTTTAAGGATGCATTGCGCAATATAAAGAAGAAGTCAGTGTCGTTTGTTTCGATCGCGATTATCTCGATACTTGCCGTTATGACATACCTTGGTCTGAACTATGCGGCTGCAGGAATAATGAATAAAGCTAACAGCTTTTATGATGATACGCATTTCAGGGATATCGAGATATTCTCCACACTGCTGCTCACGGAAGATGATCTTAATGCTCTGCGGTCTGTCGAGGGTGTCAGAGATGTTGAAGGTGTTTATGAGACAAGCGGAATAGCCAGTTTCGGTCAGACAACACTCAAAACCGGAATCGAGTCCCTGACAGAGAGGATAAACACGCCGTTGCTGATCGAAGGAAGACTTCCTGAGGCAGCAAACGAATGCCTGCTTGAGACATATGCTTTCGATACACTCGGAGTAAAACTCGGGGATACGATCAGACTTGCCGATCCGAACAACAACAGGATAAAGTATCTTAACGGAACTGAGTTTACGGTCACGGGCCTCATCTATTGTCCTGAACATGGCTGCACTTATGATATCCTTCCGGGAAAACGTGATATCATCGTTCACCCCGGTGCATTTGATGCAGACGAGCTTGATAACTGTTATGTAAAGGCCCTGATCTCCGTAAACGATACGGAGGGACTGAACCGGTATCTTGACGGATACGGCGACATAGTTACAGCCACCATGGAAAGACTGCAGCCTGTTGCAGCCGAACGTGAGATATTAAGACACGATTCCATCAGGGACCGTTATGAGGAAGGCATCAGTTCCGGTCAGGCAGATCTGGATGATGCGGAAAGACAGCTTTCGGATGCCAGGGATGAGCTCGACCGGAACAGGCAGAGGATCATCGACGGAGAGGCTGAACTTGACACTGCCAGGCAGATGCTCGAAGACAATGAACAGCAGCTGGCCGAAGCTCAGACAGAGCTTGAAGAAGGCAGAAGACAGCTGGATGACGGAGAGAGTCAGCTTGCAGCTTCAAGAAGGCAGCTCGAACAGGCCAGAAGACGTCTTGATCAGGCAGAAACCCAGCTCAATGACGCAAAAAGACAGCTTGATGCAGCTGAAGCCCAGATAACGGAAGGCAGGGCAGCGCTTGTCTCATCATATCAGGAGATCGAGAGTCAAAAGGATTCAATCAGGACCTCTCTTTACAATGCTATTCACAACATTATCGGCTCATATGCAGATGATTTTGACTGGAGTGAGAGTTCGTACAATATCGATGTTGACAGCAGCAGTGCAACGGCAACGGAGTTTCACATAACTTCAGGTATAATGATCGATTTCAAGCAGTCGATGGGAGACAATATCTTCCGTCTTATCTCTTCCCTCGGCATCCCCGAGGATGACCTCAGGACTGCGTACGAGATAACGACAGGCATCGTTCTGATAGTTGCCGACGGAAGTACTGTAGTCCGTGAGATCGTTGACAGGATAACAGCCGAATATCAGACTTATAACACTCAGTATGAGTCTCTCGCATCTTCGATGAGAGACTGGGACAGCGGCCATACAACATATATCAACGGCGTTGCTGAATACAATTCCAGAAAGGCTGAATACGAGTCGGGGCTTGCCCGGTACAATGCAGGAAAGCGCGACTATCAGAACGGACTCGCAAGATACAATGCCGCTCTCGCAGATTATCAGAGAGGTCAGGCTCAGTACGAGTCAGGTCTTGCAGAATACAACAACGGGGTTGCCGAACTGGAAGACGGCAGAAGAAGATATGATGAAGGCGTAGCAGAGCTTGAAGACGGCCGTACAAGGCTTGAAGAAGGTGAAGCTTCATATGAGAGCGGCATGGCTGAATACAGCGATGGTGTTTCCAGGCTTGACAGTGCAAAAGCGGATCTTGCTGCACTTAAGGACTGTCACTGGGTAATCCTTGATGTATGGGCTAATCCCAGTTTCAATGCCATTAACAACAATAAGAATAATGTTCAGGGTATGGCTGTAACCTTCGCGCTTGTATTTCTGCTTGTTGCGGCAATGGTGGTTTTCGCGACATGCGGCAGGATAATAGATGAGCAGCGCCGTCTTGTCGGAGCAACAAAGGCTCTTGGTCTTTATAACCGTGAGATATTCTTCAAATATCTTTTGTATGGATCTACGGGGACTGTTCTTGGATGTATTCTCGGATTCCTCGTCGGATATTTCGGACTCCAGAGGCTCATTCTCTATATATACGGAAGATATTATGTTTATGGTCCGGGCAAACCTGTGATCGTTCCCGGGATCACAATACTCGTCATCGTTTCCGGTCTCGTGCTGTCAGGTCTGACTGTATGGATCGCCTGCTCCAACCTTATCAGGTCAACTGCTATCAAACTCATGCAGGAAACTGTTCCCCAGGTTCATAAGCTCTTCTCAAAGAGCAAGAAGACAGGGTCTCTTTATGGAAGGCTCATCATCCTCAACATGCTGTCTGACAAGAAGAGAGTTGCTGTTACGATCGCTAGCATAGCAGGCTGCTGCGCAATGCTCGTTGCAGGAATGACCATGAGATACAGTGTGCTTAAAGCATTGGACGGACAGTTTATTGAAATCGAACTCTACGATCAGAAAATAATATACGATCCTGAAATGAATCCCGACGCAGGCTCACAGATGAAGGAGATCCTGGATAATGCAGGGGCTTCATATCTGGAGTTTTTTGATAATGAACAGACTATCCGGGTCGGCAAAAAGCTGGACAGCATGGAACTGGTCTGTGCCGATCTTGATGAACTGGGATACTACTTTATCCGCCGTGACCTCAACTCAAATGAAGTCATAACAGATAACAGCGACGGACTTTGGATCCACAGGATGACTTCAGAGAGATATGAGCTTAACCCGGGGGATGAACTGACCCTGTTTGACAATGCTATGGACGCATATAAGATCAAAGTGGCAGGTATATTCAACAACTATGTCGGCAGACATATGATAATGTCGAGGGAGACCTATAAGGCAGCATTCGGTGAAGAACCGTCAAATAATGCTTTCCTCATTAAACTCAACGGTGCTGACGGCAAGGCACTATCAGATGCACTTATGGATGTGCACGGGGCCTCTGAACTTACGACCGTGGACGAACTCAAGGCCATGTATAAGGGCTATACGGGCGTACTTGATGCCTTGTCCGCACTGTTCATCGCTATTGCAGCCATGATGGCATTCTTCATACTGCTCAACCTCGTAAATATGTATATCAATCAGAAAAAGCGCGAACTCACCATTATGAGGATCAACGGCTTCACGGTTGGAGAGGTCAAGAGATACGTTTTGCTTGAACTCGTCGTATCAACAATTATAGGCATTCTGCTTGGATGGGGCATGGGTTCGCTTCTTTCAGGGCGCGTTATCCTGCTGATGGAATCTGACAGCATCCACTTCCTCAGATCGATACAATGGGAAGCATGGATCATAGCGGCTGCCCTTGCCGCACTCTTCTCGACTATCATCACACTGATAGGTATGCGCAAGGTAAAGAACCTGAAAATGGTTGATATGACAACATAAAAACGCTTGCTTATACATAACTCTATTCTTATAATGCTGTGGTTAATCAAATCACGGAGTTATGTTATGAAAGAAATTAAGCCCAAGCTCTTCTCTGTAATGAAGAACTACAACGGTTCCCAGCTCGTTAAGGATATAGTTGCCGGAATCATAGTTGCCATCATCGCACTTCCCCTTTCCATCGCGCTCGCGATCGCATCAGGCGTAGGTCCTGAAGCAGGTATATATACCGCTATCATCGCCGGTTTCATCGTCTCGTTCCTCGGCGGAAGCAGAGTCCAGATCGCAGGCCCTACGGCAGCCTTTGCGACCATCGTCGCCGGCATCGTCATGAAGGACGGCATGGAAGGTCTTGTCGTCGCAACGATCATGGCGGGCATCATACTGATAGTAATGGGTTTCTGCAGGTTCGGAAGCCTCCTCAAATATATCCCCGACCCTATCACGACAGGTTTTACGGCAGGTATCGCGGTAACACTCTTCATCGGTCAGATCAAGGACTTTACGGGTATCACATACCAGAACGGTGAGAAGCCGATCGAGACAGCGGAGAAGCTCGAGGCACTCTTCGTCAATATCACAACGATCAACTGGCAGGCTGTCATGATCGGCGCGCTTGCTCTTGTAATACTCATCGTCTGGCCCATGATCTTCAAGAAGATCCCGGGGTCTTTCATTGCGGTTATCGTAACAGCCGCTATCGTTGAGATATTTCATCTCGATGTAAACACGATCGGCAAGTCTTTCGAGAACATTCAGGCAGGCCTCCCCGCCCTCAGCATCAATGCTTCGATGTTCTCCTTCGCAAATATCCGCGGACAGCTCACGAATGCCATCACCATTGCGTTCCTGGCAGGCGTTGAATCACTTCTCTCCGCAGTCGTTGCTGACAGTATGATCGGCTCGAAACACAAACCCAACATGGAACTCGTCGCACAGGGCGTCGGCAACATCGCATCTGCATGTTTCGGCGGCATTCCCGCTACAGGCGCGATCGCAAGAACAGCAGCCAACATCAAGAACGGCGGACGCACACCCATCGCCGGCATGGTCCACTCCGTCACACTTCTTCTGGTAGTGGTATTCCTCATGCCTTTCGCGAAACTGATTCCTATGCCCTGCATCGCTGCGATCCTCTTCCAGGTAGCCTACAACATGAGCGGCTGGCGCAGGTTCGTTAAGCTCCTTAAGATATCGCCGAAGAGCGACATCATGGTCCTCGTGATTACATTTGCACTTACGGTCATCTTCGATCTTGTTGTTGCGATCGAGGTCGGCGTGCTCCTCGCAGCAGTGCTCTTCATGCACAGGATGAGCGAAGTTACGCAGGTCGAGGGCTGGAAGGACTTTGATCCCGAGAATGACCCAGACAGCATCGACCTCCGCGTACTGCCTAAGAATACGATCGTCTATGAGATCAACGGACCTATGTTCTTTGCAACAGCCGGAAAGATACTTCAGATATCGCCCAAGGAAGGCACACGCGTTCTCGTTTTGCGTATGAGAAGTGTCAGCACGATCGATGCTACAGCAATGCGCAATCTGGAGATCCTCTTTGATGACTGCAAGGCGCGCGGTGTACAGCTCGTTATGTCACACGTTAATGAACAGCCGATGAAGGTTATCCAGAAGGCAGGATTTGATAAGAAACTCGGAGAAGAGAACTTCTGCCCGCATATTGACGACGCTCTCGCGAGGGCGCAGGCGATTGCAGAGCAAGCCGCATAACATGCATAAATAAAGGCTGTCACTCGTTGTGACAGCCTTTACTGTTTATTTGGGTTCAGTATTAATATCACAATGAAACGGAACGCAACTATCCGTTATAACGTCTTCCCCATCAAAGACTACAACCTTGATCTCAAGTGGCTCGTATACTTCCATAATTAATTACCCTCCGAATGGCACAACTGTGCGTAATTGTACAACGCGCACACCATGTAATTACCTGCTTCATTTACCGTTTGCGAATTAAGCATATCATAAACATACGACATTGGCGACACTGTTGTTACTGCACCGTTGTATTCCACTGTGTGGGATGCAGTAAGCTGTGTTGCCAGAATATTAGAGATAACTACATAATAATTGTCATTGTATTTCCTCGTAGCAACAGTCTTTCCGTCAACGAGCACCTCATTGATAGTTACACCTTCCGCAGGTGTCAAATATACAATAATTCCGATCTGACTGCCAAGGATCAAGCTATAGGTAACATTTGTAATCTCGTCACTTGTTCCTCTGGTAATCTCGCATTTTTGTGCTTCGGTACGGATAGCATCAAGTTCAAAGTCCTTTGAATCCGTATAATATGTATTCATCGCTGCGTAATCTTCACCGATGGTCCAGTTGTTCTGTACTGCCATGTATATCTGTGTGTAGTGGCCGTAGTCAGCGATCGCTTTGACAAGTTTGAGCTCGTCTGTTCCGGGATCGGAGTTGTGGCTGCCTACATAGCTCGTGATGTAGTTCTCGATCGAACATGAATCTCCGGTGACAGTCTTCTCGACACCGTCCTCCGTGTAATGGAGCGTAGGAGTGATCTCTTCTGCCATCTGGATCGAGCTGAGGTCGATCTGGACCATGTACGAAGCTGTTGTCGTCTTGTTGGATACATCCTCGGGCAGCGGGTATTGTACCGTACTGTCGATCTTGTTTCCTTCGAATGTGACGTAGCAGTCCGTGTAATCACTTCTTGTCTTGCCGGAAGGCAGTTCAACGAAGAACTGCAGTCCGATCTGACCGTTGAGCTGCAATGCATGTCCATCCATAAACTCAGGTGTAACAGCTTCCCAGATCGCAACTATCTTTGTGTTTGCTGTGACGGTGATGGGATCGCCCTTAGCCTTCACGACAGATGCTTCATCGCCGATCTTTACGAGCCAGTAACCGAACTTCGTATCTTCAGGAGCCTGATAAGTGCAGTCGGGAAGGATTATCTCAGTCCCGGGCATTACATATGACACATCTGCAGGCTCAAGTGAAGACTGGCTTGCGAAAAACTCAACCTTGCATGCCAGATATGCCTCGCCGTCGTCATTGATCCTTACAACGTAGTTAGGATCGTCTGAGACAAAGTTCTGAGCATTACCGTGCGTTGAAAGCCCTGATGTGAAAACACCGGGTGTCTGCATCGTGATACCGATCCTTGTTGTTGCCGAAAGATCTCCTGTGATGCCCAGCTTTGTGTCTGTTGCGAGGTAAACGTTCTCGTAATCGTTACCGCACTTGTTGCTCATAATGTACAGATAGCCGGAGACGGAAACATTGCTTCCGCTGCTGACGTAAATACCGCCGCCGTGACCGGCTGAGCAGCTGTTCGCCGAAACAGTGAAGTTACTCAGTGCCAGAGTTCCGCCGTTTGCTACGAATATACCGCCGCCGTTGCCAAGATTCTTGCCGCCGTAGATACCACCGTTAATAAGTGTGAGCGTTCCGAGAACTGTCAACGCATTGCCATTAACGACATAGTTCTCTGATTCGTAGAGATTTCTGTCCAGCATGGCGTTATTCGGTGCTTCGGGGGCCGCCAGATTCAGAGTTGCAAATCTGTTGGCCGGCATTATCAGATTAACGTCTTCCGGCATAGCTGTAAGAGTACGTGACCTTGTGATCTCGCAAGGCTCATAAGCGTTCGCGAAAGCTTCGTTCAGAACACTCCACTCTGTTTTCCAGAGGGCGGTCGCGGTCCAGTCACAATGAACCTTCTCGATCTTCTCTCCGGGCTTGAGAACATTATATTCGGTAGGGATCTGCATTACGGGCGAAACACTCCAGATATCAAAGACATATCCGGGCCTGTAGAAGTACTCGGGATAGCATTCCGACAGCTTGAAGCTCTCGCCGTCTTCGGCTGTTCCGAAGCCGGGACCCGGACCTACAACATCATCAGCGCCGGGATAGTAACTGAGTACAAATCCTGTGGTATACTTCAGCTTAAATGTTCTGTCTCTGTTGATCGAAATAGTCTCGCCAAACTGGTGGGCAGTCGTGTCATCCTCTTCGACCCACTTATCAGGAGTATTATGAGGATCTACGGGAACAAAGACATCATTTCTGAAAGTGTAAGATGCAGGCTGGTCTTTCAAATGTGACAGAAGAACCGTCTGTGTCTGAGACGGGTTATCACCATTCACCAGAGTAATGATGTAAGGGTCAACTTCTTTTGTGTCGGTATAAAGATTGCCCCGCTCGTCAGTGGTCGAAGCCGTATATGTCGTGACGTTGGTATCAGGATCCACATGAGTTACCAGATCAATTGAGCCGTTTGCAGAGTCACGGTCTATAGGGTTGCTGCAGAGCGGACATATAAGTACTGCCTGAACACGTGTATAATCATCGTTCCAGTCCCAGACACCCGGATGATGTCCGTCCGGATGTTCACACAACTTCTGCTTGCGCTGATCATCACCGGGATTTTTATTGCCCCTGTCTTTCAACATAACATACCCAATGACAACAATGGCTACAAAAGCGAGAGATATAAAAACGACAAGTGCATAGACCATCGTTGACTTCATACTGAATCCGACGAATGCTTCTCCGGACAGAAAGGCACCCCAGCTGAGCATGCCGGCAATCTGTTCGGCGCTTGCATTTGCCGGAGGATTGACGTTGTTATACTGATTATTTGCGCCTGTGTTGTTGACGATCTGAGGGGCACCGTTTATGCCCAGATTAGAGTTGTTATCGATGTAGACACCGCCGCCCTCAACACCGGCATTGTTATTCTCGATGATCGCATAAGGACCGCCGCCTTCGCCTCCGCCGCCGCGCAGTGTACGCCTCTGAGGCATTTCCGTATTAACATCACCCGGTATCGTAGTAACAGTGAATGATGCGAAAGGCGATACATAAACGCCGCCGCCTCTCTCATCGGCACTGTTGTACTCAATATTACCGCAGTACATGATGCCGACTACCTTATGGTTTTCATCCGCACCCTGTTCAAAGAAGATACCGGCACCGTTCTTTGCATGGTTATCCCTTATCATGGTGTCTTCCATTGTTACGAGTTTGCCCGTTACATAGAAACCACCGCCGTTGCCGGTGTTGTTGCCGCCCTTAACAGTACCGTTCTTTATGATGAGCAGTCCGTCAACTCTGAATACATAACCATTAAGTGTAGGAGAAGTAAGGCCGCGGTCGATCGTATAACCATTCATATCGATAGTAGCCTTTACGTTCTCGGGTATTGTCAGATATCTGTCGCCATCTGAAGGTATCAGGTTGCTGTACAGCTTGATGTTTACTTCCATGACCGGTGCAGGTGTGGGCGTAGGTGTTGTCTCCGGATCGGGATCCTGCTCAGGATCAGGGTCAGGTGTGGGAGAAGGTATGATCTCAGGGGTAAGGGCCTCTGCTACTTCTGCCCAGATCGTGCGCCATACAACAGTAAACGATGTATTGTCGCTTGTAACGGTAACAGTGTAGTTATGGTCGTATGTTGTCGAACCGTTAGTCCATCCGCTGAACTCAGAATATGCGGGAACTTCCAGCTGTGAAAGATCGAGCGAAGAGAATTTGAACTTTGCCTGATCTGTGTACTGACCGTTTACGCGTGATCTCGGAACGCGGAACCGGTATTCGGTCTCTGTATCTATCTTATGTACCAGTGTGATCTGATATGAAGGGACATCAGCAAGTTCAGCCGTATATGTTCTTCCATCCAGGGAATTAACTCCACTCGCCGTTATGGTAAAAGTGATCCCGTCATTATTAAGTGTTTTGGTGATCTCATTTGCGGCGACTGTCTGTGTCTCATGACATTCTGTGCACTCAAGTGTCAGTACTGCGCTTGAATAATCGTCTGCCCATGTTGTATCCTCAACCTCATACGTGTGCTGATCGAGATACTGAACAGTGTAATTACCTGTCTCGTTAAGTCCCTCAGGCAGTCCTGAATCATGGTAACACTTGATGATAACGCTATTGCCGGTGAATGATCCGTTTATCGTTATAGGAGCTGTTCTGTAGAGTGAGAGGGTGAGATCGTCTATACCTGCAAAAGCGGCTGTATTGACAGTTGCGATATTGCCGCGGTCGATGATCTCGACAGGACCTTCAACTTCAGATGCACCGAAGAAAGCATCGCTGCTTCCCAAAACGGATAATGCATCACCGTCAGCCGTTGTGGAAGGGATATAGACCGAATTCCTGTCGGGACCGCAATAGCCTGTAACCACTGCGCCGTCAAATGTCAGATAAGACAGCGAAACATCATCAAGAAGCTCTCCGGAGTGGTCACCGTCGATAGCGAAATAGTATGTGTTACCCTCAACAGTCAGCTCATAGTGAGCGATCGTTCCGGGAGTATATCTGCCGGTCAGAACGTTAACGTAAGGTCCCGTCTGCGACATAAGCTCAGGCTGGGGATCAGTTGCCTTCTTGTCAGTAAGAACGTTGCCGTCCAGCGTTGCCGTAGCAGTAAAGACGACCTTATCAGTTGCCTCGTCGTAGGACGGACCTGTTATCGCCGCATCAGCATGATCTGTCTCCTCGCCGCAAACGGCACATACATAAGCAACTCTTGCTGAAGAATAACCGCTCCATTCCCATGTGGGTTCCGTCATGCCTGTGTGCTCGTTATAGTAAACCTCATGGTTCGCGTTGAGCGACAGACATCTGCCGTCGTCTGCAGTAAATACATCGCGGAAATTGACTGCCTGATAAACGCTGCTGAAACCGTTAGTGATCTCGTATCCCTCATTTGAAGCGCTGACTCCGATAGCAGCTCCCGTAAAATCAGATGAAACGATATTGATCTTACTTTCGCCCATCAGGAAAACGTTTGAATCATTTATTCCTCTTGTATTTCCTGTAACCATCGCGCCTGAAGCGATCGTATATGCTGAGTCTGAATCAACAAAGACGCCGCCGCCAATGGAGGAAGCCGTATTAAGCGTGATCACGCCTTCTCTCTGAACAAAGCTTGAGAAGAACTGCATTCCGACACCGCCGCCGTAATCTGCGTTGTTGCCTGAGATCGTTCCGCTCTCAAAAATGAGCCCTGCGCCATTATTAACAAGGACACCGCCGCCGTATCTGGTTGAATTTCCTCCGGTTATCTTTCCAGTGCGGTTCGCACTGCTGTCCCTGATGGTAAGGGTACCACTGTTAACAGTGATAACAGAACCGTCTGCAACAGCTGAACCGGAACCCAGGCCTCTGTCGAGCGTATATCCGTTGAGATCGAGGATAACGTCGTGCGAAACAGCAAGAACAGAATCATCAGATCCTGCAGTGATGTTATTGCCAAGTCTTACTACATAGGCTTCAGTGAATCCCGTATAATTAAATGCGGTCTGGATCTCATCCCATGTGCCGACCTCGTTATCGGTCAATTCCAAAGTGTTGTTACCCTCATTCCATTCGATATCATATCCTATGTCGCTCTTAAAGAATGATGAGCTGTCTGATGCAGCGCCTGTTGCGATCGTGATGGGAGAACCCCATACAGGAACGCCCATCGTTGTGATACCTATCTCAGTTCCTGCATGAGGAGCAGTTATCACATTAATTTTCTTGCCGGGGATCAGATACAGATTGTTTATATTGACCTCTGAACTGGTTAAGTGATTATCAGTGACGTCGATTACTGAATCGTATGCTACTGTTATTTCTGCATCTGATTCAAGGTAGATGCCACAGCCCTCAACTCCGGAAGTGTTGTGCATAACGCCACCTGCTGTAAGGTTGACTGTTCCGCCTTCAGCGCAGATACCGCCGCCGTAATATCTTGCAGAGTTGAGCATTACGAATCCACCTGCGATATTAACTGTTCCGGTGGAATAAATGGCACCGCCTGATCCTCTTGAGTAGCAGGATTTGATTATTCCGCTGTCAAGCGTAAACGTGGCGCCGCTTTCAACGATAATGCCGCCACCATTACCTTTATTATAACCGCCGGAAATCGATCCGCCTGAGTTACCTGTTACTGTAAAACTTCCACTGATTATCTTGAAGATGTAACCGTCATCAACAGGATCGATAAGACACCTGTCGATTGTATAAGCATTGAGATCAAGAGTGATGCTCTTATTTGCCAGGTTGATGTCGATAGGACCTTCATCACCGCCGATCACGATATTATCCGTAATGCGGATAGTATCATTGTTAGCAGCGTTGGCGATAGCATCTGCCAGGTCGCTCCATTTGTCAACCTCGACCACTGTCGAATCAGCTGAAACCTTAACCGGTCCCAGATCGAGACAGTCAGACAAGTATGGCAGGTCAATGGCGCCTAAAACGAGAGCAATACTGAGAGTGATTGCTGTCAGGCTCATCAAATACTTTTTATTCATAACGACTCCTCCTTATAGAATGAGGGATTATTTCATCTTATTCTTCTATTTTATAAGCAATGAATGACAATAAAAACTATAATTTGTGAAATTGAAGTTATTTTTTGCCTTAAAATGGGGGTTTGGGGTTAAATTTATTTGCGAAATGACCACCGCGCCCCACCACCTGCGGTGGTCGTTTTACGTCATATCCCAGCCAATTGGAAAAATCAATCAGATGTGCTGATCCAAATAACAGGTCTGACACCTTTCTGATTACCTTCATGATTCCTTTGTGACCATCCGGCACCGCCTTGATAAGTTACATCACACACATATAAGGGCTCGGCGCTAACCGTACGCAGCCACCACCAGCAGCCTATCTGACCAATAACGTCCGAACTGTAGTTTGTACCTACAATATCTTCAGCGCTTAATACATGATCTCCGGCATGCAATACATTATCAGTAGGGGCGGTGATCAACTGATGACTGTAACCCCATTCATACTGTATACTTCCACGGCTATCCTCATGCCAGTTATCGAAATCATAATACTGCAAAACCTCATCAACACTTAAACAGAAGACCTTATCCTGTGTATCATTACTTTCAAGTGGTTCAGGACGCCCCGTCACAACGGGATTAGAAAGAGTTGTCAGAAGTATCAACTTCTGTTCACTGGTATTAAACGCCGTATTCAGGAAATCATCATTAAGCCATCTTCGCAGATCACAGTTTTCCCAGGAAACAGATACATATCCGGAACCTTCAGACTGAAATTTATGGACATCCAAAACATATCTGCTTATGAGGAGCATTTTCCCGTCTTGTTCATCAAGTATTTCCCACTCTATCGGTTCAAGTCCGTTATCGTCATTCCTGTCCTGCTCATAACGGCCAAAGATTACATAGTCTCCGTCACGTGTCCAGGTTGCAGTTGCTTCAACGGGTTGTTCATCTGCTGAACTCACATTTTCCAAACCTGCAAGATCGATCCACATAGCAGGTCTGACTCCACGGCGGATACGGCCAACAGCATCACCGATGATCGAAATGTTTCCATCTCCATCAACATACATAACGTTGTTGTTACTGCGGCCGGAGGTGCGAGTCCACCATTGACAGCATCCGGAAGTGTTTAAAGACAATCCGGAAGAGAGAGCATATTCTGTTGGTTCACATGAACATACATCATTGCCATAATAATGCAGATCGTCATTTGACATATTAAAATAATGCTCACATTCGCTTAACGAGAGAACAAATACCTTATCATTCGTGTCGTTACCGTCAATGACCTCTCCAGGAGAATCGTCATTTTTCAGAATCGTATCAACGATCACAGATCGCTCTTCGCCTGAAAAAGCAGAATATATGAACTGATTATTCAACCAGGAGCGCAGATAACAGAGATCCCAAACGGTCGGGTTGGAGTCATTGCTGTATTGAATATTATCAAGTACATACTTGCTTATAAGAAGCGCTTTTCCATCTTTTATATCAAGCACTATCCATTCTACGGGTCTGACTGTTCCATCAGCATCCTGACGGTATTCTCCAAAGGTTATCGTATCGCCTGTTTGTACGGATGAAACGTACTGATGAGCGTTTGCAGAAGCACTAACATCCGCACTTAACCACATAGCAGGCCTTATACCATAAGTCTCTGTGGTGGCACAGTTACCAACCTCGATCACAGTACCGTAACCGTCTACGAAAGCATTACTAACGCCATCTGTACTGCCGGGAGTCCTGAGCCACCAGTTGCAATAACTGCCGTTATCGTCAATGATTACGCCATTGTTAACAGCACGTTCAGAAGGCAAAGCACGTCTCAGATCCTGGGTTGCAAAATATTGGTTAGCCTCTTCATCACTTAACAAGAACAAGCGATCGTCAGTATCATTTCCTCCCGGAGTCCCGAAGGCCGGATTATCAGGAGTTACTACATGCGTAACCTGTATGATCTCTTTCTCTTCTGGAGTGAATACACTGTCATAGAAAACTTCGTTGAGCCAGTTACGGGTGGTGCAGTTCTCCCATGTAATACTACCCGTATGCTCATTTCGAGTGTCTAACAAGCTCGCCTCAACAGCATATTTCGTTACCAGAAATACACCATTCTCATTATTGTCTAATACGATCCATTCAATATCTTCGCCTTCATAATTACCCATAGTTACCGTAGAACCGATTCGAAAATCCATTTGCGAATAATCCACGGCCGGAGTTGTGCTAAGGCCTTCCAAATAGTCAATTCTCTCCTGAAAGCATTGTCTGTATCCATATGTCGTCCCTTTAAAATTGGGATGTACTGAGTATGCGCTTATCGGAATATGGAATTCTGAATTATCCGCAGTGCTCAGATCTTGATTGATCTCTTTTGTTGTAACGATTTTATGAATCAGATCCTGATCATGAGAAATAACAACCGGATTGATCCATGCATCTGCTGTATTAACCTCATGACCGGAAAAAGCATCCCTTATTTCAATATACTCGATATTTATTCCCTTATGCGACTCACGTAATTCATTAACAATACTTTCGATAGCGTTATCAAAATAATCAATGCGTTCATTTATCATTCCCGCTTCTTCCAAATCAAAAATGCAACAGGCACTGAAGTCATCCCCCCAGGTTGAAGCTACATTATAAACATCTTCGTTAAAAAGATGTGGATAACCAGCAACCAAAATACAAGGATGAACCCCGTCAATAGTAGATCTCTCATTTAATTTCTCGTATGTAGACTTCAGCCTTTCTCTGAGACTCGGAGAATCACCATCCCCTATGTCGAGCTTTACCGTAGCATCATTAAGCATATCAGCCAGACTGGCAGGATTAGTAAACGTCACATGCATTGCTGCTTCTGTCACTATTTTTTCAAACCCAAGATCATTACCGCCAAGAGTCAGTGTAATGTATTCAGGTACAATATCACGGTCTCTTACGATATCAAGAGCATCGATCTGAGCCGGCAATTCAATATCCTTAACAAGAGTTCCGTCAGATCTGATGTAAGACTTCTTCTGTTTCCCTTCTATATCATATGTTGTAGCTCCGGATGCAGCCACGAAATACCATTGTGGATCAATGCACTGCGGATACTTATATGCACGCAGTTCACCTACTTCGGGAAGAACCAGCTGGCCTGACCATGAGTTTAAAGATCTGTGAGCAAGCCAATCCATGAAATTCGGATCTGCAGGATCACGTCTTCCATACATAGGATCCGTGCCTTCACCTGATGAATAGGAATCTCCCATCGATACAACCACTCTGCTGTCGTTCGTGGATGCACCTCCACCATCAAATAATTCAGTTTGTGCTTCATCTGCAAAACTGATCAAAGGAGATATGTTGTTGATAGCAAAAACAGATAACATCAAACCAACGATCAGTTTTGGCATAATTTTATAAAAAGACATCTACTTCATTCCTCCAGATCCAATGATTCAATCGTACTTGCATCTATTCTTTCCACTATCCTGACATCCAATGCATCTTCGTGCGGAATGGATAAATAAATACTGTTAGTGGTACTGTCATAGCTTGCGATTTCTTCTGTTTCAGATACCATAACAGGGACGCTTGTCTCATGTAACAGATTATATGAAGATGGTGCAGCAGAATACTTACCATCAATTACAGAAATAACCCAAATATCGTTTTGGGAAGTAACATAATAAGTCTCATATATCGGGTGCTTATCTGAAGAATCATTAGAAGCATTTAGCTGATCACCAAAAGTACCGTCAAATGAATATCTAGAAGTAATCGGATACTTGTCAAAGCCTCGCTCTATCATTTCTGCGACAACCGATTTCTCTGACAATGTATTCTTAGAATCTTTGACTGGCGTAACAGAGATTATCTCTGCCCTCTCCTCAAAATACTTCTGCACATCCGGATACTCTATCAAGCGGTCATTCTTTTTACCAGATAGCTTCACTATCGCGAAAATACCTGTGCCAACAACTGCAGCGCCGACAACACTTAAGGTGATGATCAGCGGGAGTTTACTGTTTTTCTTTTTATTCATAATACCCACCATCGCACGAAACACGCGCATTTTTCAATCGAAGTTATGATACCACTTTGGCGGCTGAAAGTGTAAAGATGATAGGATGCATGTTGAACTGACGATTCCAATAAAAACGACCCGATCATAATCCGGGCCGCTGAAACGTACGTAAGAACACTCTTTAAGTCTGATGAATATCAAACACCAGATTCTCGCCGTTAAAATACGTATAATACGGAACTATCATGCTGTAGTTATCTTTCTCAAACTGCCGGCATCTGTACCAGGGCGCATCGCCTGCGCCGCTGATGTCAACGAGGTCAAACTCGAACTCGGGATCCGTAATCTCTTCCCATTCGTAAGCATTCTGAAGTCTGTCAGCCTCGTCCTGAGTAAGATAAACAACTCCTCTGAAACGGTACTCATGCGGACCGATGTCATAGTCTGAAGTAAACACGATCTGCTCGTACTGAACGCGATCAAAATCTTCAACTGCATTGAAATAACGCTCCATCAGTGAATCATCATCGAGCAGATCGACATGCTTCACGGGCTCTCTGTTCTCTACTTCAGCTACCCTCTTAACTACGTCTCTGTCGCGGCCGGTACAAGCCGATACCGAACCCAAAAGCGCTGCAGAAACGATAAGGACAACTGCCTTCTTTACAAATCTTTTCATTCTTAATCTCCCCCTATCCATGTACATAATGGAATAATGACAGATTATACCAAAAAACCAGAGAAATAGAAACAGACGGTCAAAGCACCTTCTCGAGCATCCAGAACTCGCGCGTTCCGACCACCTCGTAATACATCTTTATACAGTCGACCTCAGTGTAGCCATTGCGCGTATAAAGTTTATATGCGGGGATATTCGTATCAATAACATCCAGATGGACAGCGAGGTCGCCGCAGTCACGGCAGTACCTCTCGATATCCGCCAGCATAGCATAACTAAGGCTGCCGCCCCTCATGTCAGGGGCGACAGCCAGTGCGTGTATGGTTGCAATCTTGGACGGTGGGTCTTTTATCTCCCAGTCGATCTCATCGTATTCCGGGTTCACCTTGTGGTTAACGACTGCTGCCGCTGCGATCCGTTCGTCTTTGCGAAGGATGCACATCTCGCCTGCAGCGATCGCTTCGTCTATAAAACTCCTGTCCGGATAGATCTCTATGTTCCATCCCAGACGCACGGTGGATGCGTTTACCACGTCGATGACCAAACTGTACAGGTCCAGTATCTCCTGCGCATCCTCCCGCCTCGCTGATTCCATTATGCCGCCTCGTCCAGAACTATCGGCTGATACTGCTGTGCCGCCTTAGTAACGGTCTCGGGATAGATCATCGCGAAATCGTTCCTCATAGATACGGGGGTATATCCCATCGCCGAATACTCTTCCGACTTTGTTGTCCAGTCATCAGGGTTGCCCCACTCCCTTACGTCGTCGTCAGCGATGATCATAAAGGCGCGTGCCGGGTACTGATTACGTGAGTCGATCGTATAGTTCATCATGCTCGTATCACTTCCGCTGTTTCCGAAAGCAAGTACGGGGCGCTGGCCGATCTCACGCTCAATGTAGATCGACTTGTTTGCATTGAGATCCTTCTGAATGAATCCGCCTGTAAGAACAAGATCATCACCATCCGCATACTTGAAATCCATATTCGAACTTACATCCTCATAGCCTCTTACCTTCACCTCGAAATCAGTTCCGATAACGTGGTCAGGTGTAACGTAATCCTTTATCGGCGAATTAGCGATTATCGCACGTGTCGTTGTACGCTCTGTTCCGCTGATAACATATATCGTAAAGTCATTATCGTACAAGTACTCTACCAGTTCAACCATCGGCAGATAGAATCCGTCAATGTAGCGCATATTATTGAAGCTCGATGTCTTACGCTGACCGAACTCAACCGCATAATCGCTGAACTCCTCAACAGTCATGCCTGCATATGCTTTCGCGAAATTGCGTGCCAGGCTCTCATCAGCCTTGTACCCCGGCTCGATATCCGCTGCCACCTGCTTCAGATCGTCCGAAACACGCTCCGGATGATCGATCAGACAATACTCGATGAACATCATCGTATCGTAATATGTATAGTATGTCTCACATGTCAGTGTTCCATCCATATCGAATACAGCTATTCTGTCTTCAACCGGAATGAATGTATCAGGGTTGCTCTCGTCAGTAACCATGGCTACATAATCCCTGATTTCCTTGGAAACGCCTGAATCCTTTGACCAGTATTCATTCAGTTCATATTCAGGTCCGCTGTTACTCTTCTTAACGGGACTGATGCAGAAACCTACCGTACACAGCGAGATCGCTGAAACTATTACTAATATAGAAACCAATTTATTTTTCATTGTTCTATCCTCCAAATCTTTATCACTACATAATGTCAGATATGGAAGAATAAAGCAATGATCAGATTCAGCTGAATCTGATACTTAAGCAACACATTTTAAATGAGCTGTTGATTAAATTTTTATTTCATCAGCTCCCAGAAGCTGATTGCACTTGCAGCGGCCACATTCAGCGAATCAACACCGTGATGCATCGGGATCATTACGCGGTAATCACTTGCAGCGATAACCTCCTTGGGCAGGCCGAATCCTTCCGTGCCAAGCATTACGGCAAGCTTGTCATTTGCACGTATCTCGTCGCTGTCAACGCTTGTCGAATCCTCCGTCAGCGCCATCGCGACAGTCTTAAATCCGTATGAATGAAGCGCATCGATCAATGATGTTCCCTCCGACTCTTCCCTTGATGCTTTCGCCCACGGTATCTGGAAAACAGTGCCCATGCTTACGCGAGCGGCACGCCTTGTAAGCGGATCCACCGAAACATGCGACAGAAGTACACCATCCATTCCCAGCGCCGCCGCTGATCTGATTATCGCACCTACATTCGCGGGATTTACTATATCCATCAGGACCGCAATCCTCCGGCTGCCGCGGCACAATTCTTCTATCGACAGTTCCGGCTTCCTTCTGAAGGCCATCCAGAGGCCGCGCACAAGATGATATCCGGTCATGTTGACCATCACTTTCTGCTCTGCGATATAGACCGGAAGAGAATCTCTCTTCTCTTTGCCGCAGTTCCTCTCGATCGCATCAAAAACAGGCATCGCCTCGATCTCAAGCCTGCCCGTCTCCACCAGCATCGACAACGGTTCATAACCCGCATCAAGAGCACTGATTATGACGCTGCCCGTCTCTGCAAGAAACAGTCCGGGCTCAGACTCATAGTATCCCCTTAACTGCGGCTCAGTAACGCGCGCAAATATATCAAGTTCGGGAGCATTTATGTCGTCTATCTTTATCAGGTTCATGGCTGTACCGAGTTCATCATCTCTCTGAACAATTCAGTAAAAACTTCCGGATGAGAGTAGTGCGGTGAATGTCCGGCGTTTGCTATTTCGCGGTATTCCTTAACGGGTGATGATATGTCCTCACAGAACTGTTCGGCGAGATAGTGGTTGCAGACGTAATCACATGCGCCGGATATGAAGAATGTCGGGACTTCGTATTCAAGACCGTTATCGTAGAGATTCACGGTATAGACGAGATCAAACAGAGGCTTATTGAGATTCACATATTCATTGAGATCCGCCTGCTTAAGAGTCCACATGAGATCGTCGTAACCGGTGTAGGGCGAGAACATCGACATCAGGATCGTATTGGCTTCAATACCTGAAGGCAGATACGGAGCCATCGCGCCGCGGATGTTTATCTTTGTCAGGAGATCTTCACTTTCCTGACAAGCAGCATATGTTGCCTCCAGCGAAGAAGTATCAGCACCCTGCGCCCTTGCATTTGCCATGGCCTCCTCATATGACATCTCGTCAGAACGGCCTTCATCAACGAACTGTCCTATTCCAACAAATGCCCGTATCTTCTCCGGGTGCATCCGTATGTAATTCGCACCGAGCATAGTCCCGTACGAATGACCAACAAGGATGATTTTTTCCTGACCGAATCTGCCGCAAAGATAATCGACCAGCTCGTCGACATCTTCGAGTGCTCTCTCAAAAGTAACAGTGCGGTTGTCCGGATCAGTCTTTATGTTCCTGAAGTATGTCCTGCCGCAGCCTCTCTGATTCCATGCGACAACAGTGTAATCATTAAGAAGACCGTCCATAAATGAATTGGAAATGCACGTATCCGGACCTGCCGGTCCGCCGTGAAGGTAAAGAATTACAGGATTAGTCTTGTCCTTTCCGCGGATGAGTACATACTGCTCCTGCCCACCTATCGGAATGTATGTTGATTCACACACGCCCTTTGAAGTATCCGTGCAGCATGAGAACCAGTTGTAATTGCGCATCGCGATCGACACAACAGTTACGCTGAGAAGGAACACGACAGGGACCGCAATGATAACCTTGATAACGGTAAAGATGACCTTTTTCTTTTTGGGTGCGGCAACCTCCCTGCGGTGCATCAGATGTATTCCGATATGGCCGACTGACAGGATCAGAGATGCCACGGTAAGGAAGATGTTAATCCCGTATATTCCGAGGCAGAAGAACGCAAGACACGGCAGAGATGCACCGGCAACCGGGAACCCTGCAAAACTTGAATACATGTCCTTCATTGTCTTTGCACTTCTGAAATATCTGATCCAGTAAAGCTCATACAGGACCATGAACAGGAACGCCACAAGAAGCCAGAGGCTCCAGATCGATTCGAACCTTACATTAAGATCTGAAAAGATCAGCGCGAGACAGCTCACGAGAACCTCACCGCATCTCTCCAGAAACAACAGGAACTTATTCTCGTTCTTAACATACCTGTAGTAATCTTCAGGTTTGTTCTTCGCCCAAATGATATTCGGCACAAAGAGCATTATCAGGAACAGAAGCCCCACATAAGAAAAACCAAAATGAACCATACCTTATTCCCTCTGAGGTCAATCGTATTTGCTGACGATATAATCAGGCCTTACTGCCTCGTGATCCACAGCCCATTCGCCATTGATCCGGTTGTAGCAGATAACACCGAGATCACCGGACTGGAGCCAGAGTCTGTAGCTGTCTTTCTCCCAGCATATTCCCCAGAAATCAGAACCTCTGAACGGTTCAATAAATGAACTCTCACCTGTCTCCTGATTTGTGATCCATATCTTGACCATTGGATTCTCACGCGCCGATGGCTCGATAGAGGCAACATAAAGTCCGTCATAGCTTGCAGTATCCTCCATCGTAAAGCTTCCGTAACCGCCGTCGTCAACAGGAGCACACGCAGCCTCACCATCTTCGACAACTTCGATGACATAATACCTGTCAATATATTTGCACGTTACAAATATCAGGGTGTAGCATCCTTCCCTGCCTTCATAGGTATAGTTGCAGGATACTAAGCAATACCTTACGTTCTCAAAATTGCGTCCGTATTTCACCTCGTAACGGATCTCAGATTCGTACTCATAATCGCCAATGTCCAGCGTATCAAGATCCCAGTCATATTGAGAGACAACATATGCAGGGTCATCGTCAGGACTCCACATCGGACCGAGTCGAATATCCAATCCTTCAGGGAAACATTTCATGCCGTCTTCTTTATCCTTCTCATCCAGGTCCTGCATATACCGTCTGATTGCTGCCTCCGCGTTTTCCGAACCGTACGGGGACTCGCCGCAGCCTGCAAATGACGCAGCAGAAACTGCTATTAAAACTGAAACTGCAACTGCTCTCTTCATAGATTACTCCTTACCGGTTTCCTCGCTGAAATCCGTATCCACCGCTACCTGAAGCGTGTACCCGGGGAACTCTTTCTGAACCTTCTCAACGGTCTCGCGGTAAACCTCGCTCCTGTCCTTTGCATCAAAGCTTACAACTATATCGAAACGGATGGTCTTCTCTTCTTTATCAATATAGAAGCCGTGCATCTGTATCACGTTTTCTACGTCCTTTATTATACCTGATACTTTCTCCCGCGACTCAACTGCAAAAGGATCCCTGGTATTATACGAGTAAACTCCGATGGCTGTAAGTATAACATCGTGTTCGTTATTCACCTTTACCTGTATCTTCCTCAGGAGCTTGTCCAGATCGTCCGCTGACAGAGTGTCGGGGACTTCGATATGAACTGATCCGTTGTAGGAGTTGGGGCCATAATTATGCATAACAAGATCATAAACGCCGTTCACTTCAGGAAAAGCGGAAATGGTCGCCTTGATATCCCTTGCCAGATCCATATCCACCCTCTCCCCGAGGATCTTCGAAAGGGTCTCTCTCAGCATTGAGAAACCCGCCTTTATTATCACCACTGCTATGACCGCACCAAGCCATGCTTCAAGCGACACCTTAAATATCAGATATACAGCAGCGGCTGCAAGCGTCGAAACAGAAATAACCGAGTCAAGCAGTGCGTCATTGCCGGAATTGATGAGCGAATCCGAATTGACCTTCTTTCCGGTCTTCTTAACATACAGTCCAAGGATGATCTTTACGATTACGGCAACACCGATTATAACGAGCGAGACAGTGCTGTAATCAGGCACCTCTGGCTCGATTATCTTCTTTACCGACTCAACAAAAGCAGTGATTCCCGCATAAAGGACAATGACCGAAATGATCATCGAGCTCAGGTATTCTATCCTGCCGTATCCGAACGGATGCTTTCGGTCAGGTTCCTTCCCCGCCAGCTTTGCGCCAACGATCGTAATGACGGAACTCGCTGCATCAGACACATTATTGACCGCATCCATGACGATCGCTATCGAATTGGCAGTAAGCCCGACTATAGCCTTAAATGCCGCAAGCAGAAGATTGGCTGCAATGCCTGTTATGCTCGCTCTGATTATTATCTTATTACGGCCGTTAAGATCAGTCATTTACTGGTATCCCCCCTGCAGTTCATTGTGTTAATTCTACCTTTTGAGAAGTATTAATTCAATCAATATACTTTTTCACACGGGGTTCTTCCTGTCCTTCCGCATATAACAGATCACGTCAACCGCCGGCTTCAGACCACTTTTTGAGAACGAAGTACAATTCGTCGTAAGAAGACACGCAATAGTTAATGTCGTATTCCCGCATCGCTTCTTCAATATTCCCGGACGGCATAAACCACACGGAATCAAGCGATGCGTTCCTGGCACCGAGCATATCTGAAGAAAGGGAATCGCCGACCATGATGCACGAACTCTTTGGCTCCCCTATCTGTTCAAGACACATATCGAAAAAGGCCGGGTCCGGTTTTGTTACCCCCATATCCTCACTGATGAACAAACCGTCAATATACCGGTCAAGCCCGGTAGATGCGATCCTTCCTTTGGCGTTTATAGTTGCTCCGTTGGATGCTATATAGATCGCGGCATCAGTTATCTCTTCTTTCAACTTCCTGACAAACTCAAGAGCGCCGTCGATCAGGACACCGTTCACTGACATCGTCCGTATGAAATCATCATTAACTGTCAGGGGATCAAGATGTGAAGAATCACCTTCGCACCGCGAGAATACATCATTAAATCTCTTCGTGAAAAGCTCTGTTCTTGTTATAGTCCCCTTTTCCAATTCCAGCCATAAGGCTTTGTTGTACGCTTTAAAGGCCAGATATATCTCATCCGAGAACGAGAGGCCGTTCGCCCTCAGCACGATCCCCAGAGCTTTTTTCTCAGACGCATGGAAATCAAGTAATGTCTGATCAAGATCGAAAAGAAAAATGTGACGCATACCTTGCTCATTATATCACGCAGGCGAGGGTGTATAATTCTTGTATATTATCGAAAGGGAATTGGGATCATGAGAAAGAAGATAGCGGCAGGGATATTGTGTATGTCTGTACTGATGTGTTGTGTTGGATGTTTCGAGAAGGTGGAGGATGCTACGGCGCCTTCCGAAAGCGTAGCAACGACAGTGGAAGCGACCGAAGCAACAGAGGAAACAACTGAATCGCGCGTAGTGGACTACGCAGATCTCCTCAGCGGATTTAACAAGTTTGAACTGACCTCATACGAGCTTGAGGACGGCGTGTGGAGCGACGTGATATCAAATACGGAAGACGGCGGGAACGAGTCCCCTTCACTGACCTGGGAGCCCGTTGACGGAGCTGCGCTTTATGTCATCTATATGGTGGACAGGGATGCGTCTTTCTGGATGCACTGGATGGCTGACGCCGTGACATCGACGGAACTGCCTCTCGGCTGGGCATCTGACGGTTATGTTGGTCCGTATCCGCCCACAGGTTCTGTGCACACATATGATATTTATGTAATCGCACTTGGAGCTCCGCTCGAGAATCTGAAGGGACGCGTTGACAGCAAGTCACCCAACTTCCCTGACATCATCCTGGAATCTGATACTGACGCTGACGGCAACAGCGGAAACATCCTTGCATACGGGCAGGTATCCGGAACATTTACAGGAAGGTAATACTTTTTGGGGCTCACTTGTGTTAAAATAAAGTGTAATCCAAAAAACGGAGGTGCAGATAATGGATAAGAATTTGATCGAATCAATTAAGGGAAAGAGCAGAGAAGAAAGAATGGATTTTTTCAACAGCAACAAAGATGAGATCCTTTCGCTCTCAGCAGATGAGCTTGCAAATGTAAGCGGCGGCGAGCACGTTAATCCTAACTCCAGCGGATTCTGGAATGGCAACTATTACACATCATGGGGTTATGTCTGCGAGACAGACAGGTCCTCAATCCACTGCTGATAAAATCGTAAAATGATCAACAAGAAGGCAGGCTGCGGATGATCCGCAGCCTGTTTTTTAAAATATAACCATCAGTCCCGCGATCGTTAAACCGATGCCCGCAACAACAGATGTCACCCCTTCTTCAAGGTGCATTTTCACGATCTTTAGCTTAGTTTCTTTTGTAATAAGCATAAAAGTACCCCCGTAAATTGTAACATCATTGTCCAACTTATGGGGGTAACTTCACATTCTGTGTATATACCTGCAAACATCGATATATTTAGTATTTGTCTACATTCGAACGGTTGCGTGATAATCTATACCTCACTTCTCTCAATGTCTTTCCGCCGATATCGTTCTCCAGGTAATCTTCTGTTGCTGTAAAACCCTGAGCTTCATAGAACCTTCGTGCATTAGTGTTATCTTCCAATACCCATAAGAAGATATCATCGTACTCAGACAATTCATTTACTGCTGTTGCTAAAAGTTGCTTCCCATATCCTTTGTGCATATACTCCGGTAGAAAATAGATGGATATGATCTCTCCTTCTCCGTAGTACTCTTCAAATCTTGATCTGCTAACGCTTGATGTTCCGATCAGTTTCCCATCCAATTCGCATACCAGTGTTGTCCATAAAGGATTATTTACCTTAGAAGCCCATCTTCCTTGCGGTATTGAATCAAGGTATTCTTGCGGAACGATTCCCTTATAAGCAGATTTCCAACTCTGCTCGTAGATATTGCTTATTTCAAGCCTGCTGTCGCCAGGCGTTATCCTTCTGATCTTGATCATATTTCACCGAAAATCATATGTTGCGGGCGCCGTATTGAACCGAAACTACAAATACCTTTCTTTGTTCTTCATCAATTTTGAAGATGGCAATATAGTTATCAATGATCATCTGTCTATATCCTCTCCCGGCATATCTCCCGGTCAAACGCTCCTGATGCGAATCCGGATATATCTCTTCTATATCACGATAAGCCTTTGAATATAACAGAACATCATACTTTGCCATAGTACTCTTTATCTAATTTCTTCCGCGCTGCGCCCAACGAAACTGGTGCTACTCCTTCTTCTACCTCTTTCTCGGCTTCAAAGATTGGAGTTTTCAAAAAATATGCCTGCAAACGCAGTGTTTACCCATAGCAAAGCATACGAAAACACAGCTAACGGTGATAAACGTCATATAAAGCGCAAAGGAAAGACAACAGGCTTTTGATAGTATCACAGGGACTGAAATGGCTTGATCCAGGAAAAAGATATATAATATCAAACATGATATTCAGCATTTAAGTATGTGATGTTCTTTTATAATCATTACGCCACGGGAGTTGTCATAGTTAAAGATGAAAAACAAATTCATATGCATAGTAATGATTCTGATATTAACGATCAACGTGAGCGGATGCCATTTCACCCAATACTCAGAGCTTCGACATCAAGAGTTTAAGAATGCTGATATATTCTTTGATCATCTTAAGGAAGAGGATATAGATAGTCTGATCAACATGTTTTCAGATGATATCCGTGATTCCTGTGATCTGGAAGATGAGTGGAAAGAATTCTTCGATGTGATCGACGGAAGCATTGAGTCATATGGCAGTATTATGGTCACATATTCCGAGCAATTCATTGATGACGGAAAGATCACTCGTTGTCTTCTTAATGTTGTTTTTTATAATGTCACTACTGACGAGGGATCAGAATACGATACTTTAGAATACAATAACTATGTGGTGCACTCCGACCAAGACCAACTCGGATTATGCGTGGTGAGGCTGGAAGACGACGATGAATTCCTATGTACAATTGGCAGATCAAATTATTAAGCATGCCTGTTAGCGTGGTAATACAATCCAGAGGATTGCAAACAAAGGGACTGACAGCGAACAAGAGTCTCACGTAACAGAATTCATCATTTTGCTCTACAAAACGGTGCCAGTGATGAACGATCTGATGAATAAGGTTGGTCAATGGTCAAGCGCGATCAGTATTAGTTGAACGATTCACCATTTGGGGAGTATCTTTCATGTTGATCTGCATTGACACTCAGTACCATTACTGTCTGATCATACGGTGTTCTACACATAATTCACTATTGAACATTATCTAATAGCGTGTTATAACAGAATCGTTCATCAATAATTAATAAACCAAGGGGACATATGGATACCGACAATGAACTTAACTCCAGAATCGAGGAGATGCTTCGAGTGGAAAAAGAGAATAAGATCCACCGGATGACTAAGACAGACTACATTATCGCGGCCATCATTACAGCCATATCCCTGGCGGGGATCATATGGGGGTTCTGGCTGTAAGTATGACATTGAACAAAACAAAGAACATCAACAAGGAGATCGAGAACGAAGTCTATTGCGGTACGCTTCCTGTGCTCCCCAAAGAGCGTAAGTACGGTTTTGTTGACGCACTTCTTGTTCTGTCGGGATATTGTATCGCAACATGGAGTTATACACAGGGTTCATACCTGGCTACACTTGTCGGATTTAAGCAACTCCTTATCGGAGCTTTTCTAGCAGCAATATTCATGCTGATGATCTATCAGTTACCTGTCATCCTGTCGGTAAGATACGGGATCGATATCTGGATATGGCTGAGGAGCGTTTTCGGCACAAAGGGGGTCAAGGCTGTAACGATATTGATCATTGCGGTCAATTTCCCATGGTATGTTGTGTGCTGTGAACTGTTTGCGGACTCAA
>JAILDX010000023.1 GCA_024688685.1 Saccharofermentans sp. | reverse complement strand
TGATGGAGGTTTACCAAGCAGCATAAATCCATTAATGCTAAAACAAAGACCGGATTTGACTCCGGTCTGTTTGCTATGCCCAGTTATTTCAAAACAGAAAACTGCCAACAAGCTCTTGATTTTTGTTAGCAGGTTTTTTTGATCAGTTTAGCGCGTTCATCTGAACCTTATCCAGTTGTCCGGTCGCGACAAGATAGACCAAATATCCTATTGTTCCGATCAGGAGCAGAACTGTCAGTGCCATGATCACTTTGCCTGCCGGATGTGCGATGTTGATCGTTGAACCAAATCCGAATCTCTTCTCTACATTGAGACGTGTGTCGTTCGGATTGTAGTAGAACATACCGAGGATCCAGTTGTCATCATCGTCCTGAAGCTCGAGTTCTGTGTCACGCTCATATCTCTTCTCAATGGACTTCTGGTTAACAAATCCGATAACAGCGATCAACATCAGAAGTACCGTGTAAACAAGTATCCCTCCGACGATCACAGCCTCGTTGTTTACGAACATGCAAAGGATCGAATACGAGATGAGGAAAAGTGCGTTTACCCATGACATTGCGATCATCAGGTCTGCCCATGTCTTCTTCTTCGCTCTGTTGTAGTTAGCGTTAATGCTGCTGTCCCTCGAGATGACCATATTTCTCGTGTTGTCCATCATCATTGCAAGCGGGACGAACATTACTGCCAGTGAGCAGAATGAAAGGCTTAATGCTGTGAGTCCGTTCTTTCCGATCGCGATATTATCAACGATCCTGATCATGCCGAGATCAGCCAGTATTGCAAAGACTGTTCCTGCCAGTGCGATCGCATTGGGGAGGATGATCCACGGAAGCTTCAGTGCGTGAACTGTATTTGTGTTTGTCAGATCCGTATAAACTACACCCGACTTTGTTATGCCAAGTTCCTTCTTCAGGTTCTTCAGCTCGGTGTTGCCCTTTCCAAACGGAACAGCGATCACAAACATCACGAAAACGAGCAGCATCCAGGCGAGCATCGTGCCTCCTGATACGGGGAGGATCAGCAGGATGACACTGATCAGGCAGACTATTATCGTGATAATCAGCGCGCTCTTGCGGCATGACGAAACGATATCCTTAACCTTCTTTGCAGCGTCGCCTTCATGGAACTTCGGATTGTCGCGGACACCGAAGATCAGCTTCTTCTTTCCGGGTTCCTTCGGGAATCCCATTGCGAAAAGCAGGACCGCCGTAGGAACGACGCAAACGAACATTACTAAACTAATTATCCATGGCATGGTAACAACCTCCATATTTCTCAATAAAACTCATCTATGAGTTTCTTCAGCATGTCCTTTGAGACACCTGACAATCTTGCTTCTGACACGATGCGGCGCAGCTGAGTCTTGTTCTCATCGCTTATTACTCCGCTCTGCGTTATGTTCTCGCGTACGCGGGCGCCGTTCTTGCGGTCAGTCATTATGTAGCCTTCCTGTTTCAGCAGCTGGTATGTCTTGCTGACCGTCATGGTGTTGATACCTATTTCGAGAGCGAGAGCTCTTACAGTAGGGAGCTGCTCTCCCGGCTTGAGTTCGCCGCTGCTGATGCCCATTACTATCTGATTTCGTATCTGCATGTAGATAGGTACATCAGAGTATTCATCTATCCTTATGATCATACTGTTACCTCCTTGTTTCTGCCCGTATCTTTACGCAGTACTGCGATGCCCATGATAATTGCCAGGATCAACATCGGGAGACCTGTGATAAGTCCTGTTCCGAATGGTCCGAAAACAGCATATTTATCTATCATAGCCTGCTCATTTGCATTCAGGAAAACGGGCGGTATCGTCAGGAATGCATTGATCGATCCGTGGAGCAGAGCTGCATACCAGATGCTCTTTGTTTTATCATAAACTATCTCTTCGATAATACCTGCCGTAATGCAGAACAATGTGAACACGATCAGTCCGAACCAGGGGCTTCCGATATAATCGAAACCGTATTCGTACCCGCCTAACAGCATTGCAGGGAAGTGGAAAACTGCCCAGAACACGCCGCCGATGATCCATGTCTTTGCTCTGCTGAGGCTCTTGTTCAGCTCCGGATAGAGAAAACCTCTCCAGCCGATCTCTTCACCGATTGCTGTGATGATGTTTAAGAACGGTGCGATGATCAGAGACGGAACAAGCTGAATGATCATGAATGACTGCATCGTAAGGCCTGACTCCCTGATCATTTTCTCCAGATCGACACCAGACTCAGCGTTCTGTGCGATCATGTATGAACCGTTTGCGTCAAACAGGCTGGGGAAGATGATGTAGAACAGCGCACCGCCGATCAGTGTAACGGGAGCTATTGCATATGCTGCAAAGATAAGCCACTTGAAGTTTTTCCTGATCTGCGGCTTCCAGCCCATGCCCCTGAGGTTTTTGTTTACGATCAGTGTTGCCAGGAGCGGAGCGAACATGCAGACTGCAAGGCTGCCCTTGAAAACATACTGGCCTGTCATGTCCGGATTGTTCAGCATGTAGATGGAGCCCGCTATCTGCAGTGCCCATGCGATTGTGTATGTGATTACTGCGTACTTTATGATTTTCTTTTTATCCATAATCTGCCGCCTTTCCAAAGTTTCTGTACGCTTTGTATTAGTTCTTGTAATACAAATTATACACAGCCGTTGTTTGTTGTCAATAGTTTTTGGGGATGAATGTGCGGGAGGCGGTGCGGCGGGCTTTTGTACCCGTAGAATGCACCCACAGTCTGCACCCACTATGGTGGGTGCAAAACCGGTTGATTTTTAAGTGAATTACCAAAAAACAGGCATTTTTGCACCCACGGTGGGTGTAAGCGGTGGGTGCAACCAGCCAACAAACTGATTCAACAACATCCATTATTATTGTAAAATATAACCATAAACCAGAAAGCCGAGGTGATACATATGATCCGTGAAGTTAGATTTGAAGATCTTGATGCGATGCTGGAACTGTATCTGGACCTGCACGAAGTTAATATACCTGAAAAAGATGAACATCTTATGAAGACATGGGATACGATCGTGAACGATCCTAATCATCACCTTATAGTAATGGAAGTGGATGGCGAGATCGTTTCGGCATGCGGATGTATCGTTATTCCGAATCTTACGCGCAATGTGCGTCCTTATGCGCTGATCGAGAATGTTGTTACCAAGGAGAAGCACCGCGGCCGCGGTTATGCAAGGAAGTGCCTTGACTATGCTAAGGAGATAGCGGTTGCGAATAACTGTTATAAGATCATGCTGATGACCGGTTCAAAGGAACCTTCAACGATGAGGTTCTATGAGAACGCAGGTTACAACTCACTTGATAAGACAGGTTATATCCAGTGGTTAAAATAAACATATGAAGCTCATTATCCTTGATGACGTTTTTACTGTATGCAAGGTAGATGATGTCGCATCAGTCGATCTCAGCGGGGACTTTGTATTTGTCGGGAAGACAAAAGATGAGATCTCCGTTGTCTGTCCTGTAAAACAAGCTCCGTCGAAGACCACAGAAAGGGAAGACGGATGGCGCGGTTTCCGGATAGAGGGGGTGCTTGATTTCTCTCTTATCGGTATACTTGCAAAGATATCTGCGGCACTTGCCGATAACAACATCGGTATATTTGCCGTGTCTACGTATAACACTGATTATATTTTCGTAAAAGAGAAGGACTTTGATGCTGCATTATCTGCGCTGGTTTTTGCGGGATATGACATCGGCTGACATCGCCTGACATAGGTTGACCCGGATCAAATGATCCGGGTCTGGAGGGTTTGGTGGTTTATGATTTGGAATGCCTTCCTTATGCTTCTATTGTACACAGCAAATATTAAAAAACCTTGAATAACAGTTGAATTAAGTGCAACTAAAAAGTAAGTAAATTAAATCATAAAAAATACCTTTCCGCAGGACTTCAGCAGGAAAGGTATTTATTAATATAATATGGTCGGAGTGACACGATTCGAACGTGCGACCCTCTGCTCCCAAAGCAGATGCGCTACCAGCTGCGCTACACCCCGATCTGTTATTGCGGTAGTAATTATATATATACTTTTTGCTTTTTACAACAGTTAACATTTTCAATAACTTTAATCATATTTTGTTCACTTACCGTTAATTGCTTTTTCTGACAAGTGTCTTATAATGAGCATAGGATAAATCCTAAAACACAAGCCGATGCAAGGCGAATAAGAAGGGAGAAATAATATGGATAATGAAGTAAAGAATGTATTTGATTCAATGTTTGGTGCGAATGGTGCTGAGCTTAACGTTGATCAGCTCGAGGGCGTTTCCGGCGGCAAGATCACAAATGACGTAAAGAACCAGATCATGGCAGGCCTTAAGCTCGCGAAGAGTCAGGGATTGAGCCTTAACGATATTCTCGGATACATTCCTGCATACTGGGCACTTATGGGTGGAGCTCATCCTGAGACAACACAGGCTGAGGTTACAGCGTTCATTAAGAACAACTGGAAGAAGGCTTAATATATAAGCAAAACCAAAAAGAATAAGCGCTCCCAGGGGAGCAATGTCATTTAGTTAAGACATCCTTTTCAAAGATCCTCATACCTCAAAGGTATGGGGGTCTTTTTTTAGTATTTTTTTCTAAAGGGTTGACACGCACACATAAGTGTGCGGCCTCTTTGAATCTTTATATCGAAGATTCAAAGAGGCCCTTGGAATTAGGAAAACCTGATTTCAAGGAGGTACTGCATGAAACCCAAACACGTAAAGAGGCTGCTTTCGTCAGCCATAGCTGAAATTGCCGTCACACCCGAAGACTATTGCGTTAACCCGGATCGCGACTTTACCAGAACCCGGAAGATCCCACAATCTTATTCCTATAAGGCCCAACCGTACGAGAGTAAGATTTGTTATTGGAGAAGCACTATTTGGATTCTTCTACCGCGTAGCATAGCACAGCTGACAATTGAATGAAACAAAAGGCAGACCCGACCTGCCTGTTTACACTGCCTGAAAAAAGAAAAGAGACTGAAGATTTCGCT
>JAILDX010000022.1 GCA_024688685.1 Saccharofermentans sp. | reverse complement strand
TGATGGAGGTTTACCAAGCAGCATAAATCCATTAATGCTAAAACAAAGACCGGATTTGACTCCGGTCTGTTTGCTATGCCCAGTTATTTCAAAACAGAAAACTGCCAACAAGCTCTTGATTTTTGTTAGCAGGTTTTTTTGCATTATCAGCTGTCTTTTTATGTTATCATCTAACCATCAGATGATACTCGGAGGTATTTCGATGGCTGATAAAGGTAACAAAGAAAAGGTCTCAAAGAAAGAGAAGATAACGCTCAAGCCGGCAAGACGTTTCTTTGCCAGGGCATTTGATCTGTTCATAGTGGCAACGCTTTGTCTGCCGATCTGTTATTTCCTTGGTATAAAAGAAATCACCTTCACGAATTATCTTATAGCTCAGTGCATCTATACCGGAGTGTTTTTTCTTTATGATTTCCTGATGTCTTTTATATGCAATGCTACAGTAGGCAAGCTCCTCTTGAGGATCGGCATTTCAAAAGACAACGACAAGAGTCTGGGATTTGCCGGAGCTCTGGTAAGAACATCCATACTTCTTGTTACCGGTCTTGGCCTGCTTATACCTCCTGTAACGCTCGTGACAGGCATTATCTCCATCCTGCTTATCAGAAATAAAAAGAAACTGCTCTGGGAACGTGGCAACAAGGTCTATGCACATCATCTTACAGGTATCAGGATCTGCTGGAGCGTCCTTTTTGTTATAGCTTTAGCTCTTGTTTTCCAGATGCCCGTTGCAGTTGATTATTTCACGCTTGTTCCGAATACCGGCAACATCACGGCTCAGCAGTTCGAGGAGAACTACGAAGTACTGTCTGTTAAATATCTCCGGTCGATCGAGAATGGCGGAAGAAAGATAGACAGGACTTACTATGACGATAATAAGCTCTTCAATATGGAAGGCTTCAGTTATCTGACTGATGAGAATGGAACCGTTACAGGATTCACATATAAGACTCTTGTAAAGTATGACGATACATATACAGCTCAGGAAAGAGATCTTATTGCGATCGGTCTCATCACTATGATCACAGCAGATAAGAATAACAGGGCTACATACAATATGATACTCTCATCATTCTCCGATATATTCGATGACCCGTTTGCAAACCATGAACTGATAGGCGGCGGCATACGTGTTAAGCATCAGACACGCATGACTACAGAAGGGTACAGCATTACCTATACCGTCACAAGAGAGAGTTCAGGAACCTGATCAGAGAATTATATTCTTGAGATTCTCAAGGAGGGACTTACCTTTAAGACCTTCCAGAATCTGTTTGTCGTCCTCGTCAAGAAGGACATCACCCACAATGCTCTTAAGCTGTGAGACTGCAGACTCAGCCTGTGCCTGTGCGGCAGGAGATACTGTCTGGTAATTTGTTCCGTAAGGAACAGCAGCTTCACTCCTTGTCGTTCCGCCGGGATAGCTTGCATCGACACCGGACCTTGCACCGGGTTCGTTATATACATTGTTTGCAGCGGCAACAGATGAAAGCATTGCCGGAGCGATGCAGGAAAGGATAGTTCTTGTCTGGTTAAAATCAGCGCCTGCATAAGTTGAGACCTGTGTTAGGAAATCTGTCTTGTATTCACCAAGTATCTTTGAAAGGATCTTATCTCCGTCAACAAGATCTGCTCCTGCGAGCTGTGATCTCATTGAACCCGAATTGGTGTGCTGCGAAAGTGCTCCGAGAAGATCTCTTGCACCTTCTTCAGTAGCTGTGTTTGCTTCCATGGCACCGAGAAGACCAGGAACAGCTGACATGATCGTATTCTTTACCTGTGTGGGTGTTGCTTTTGATCTGCTCGTTAAAGCGCTGAGCGAATCAATAGAGGTCATACTGTCGATAAGTACTTTTGATAAGTCCATTTTTATTCTCCTTGAAGCGGGTTTTCATTATTTTATCATATAAAACTTGTGTATAATATCCCTATAGAACAGGAGGGGACTTATGATTGATTTTTATAATGCCTTTATCTCATATAAGCACGCTCCGCTGGATTCGAAGGTTGCAGAGCACGTTCAGCGCAGTCTCGAGCATTTTGTGATTCCGGCAAAAATAAAGAAGAAGACCGGAAGGAAGAAAATCGAGAGGATATTCAGAGACAAGGACGAACTCCCTATCACGAGTGATCTGACGGATACGATATCCAATGCTCTTGAGAAGGCTGAATACCTCATCGTTATCTGCTCTCCGAACACAAAGCAGTCAATGTGGGTTAAGAGAGAGATACAGTTCTTTCTTAAGAACCACACAAAAAAACAGGTTCTCACTGTTCTTGCTGAAGGAGAACCTCAGGATGTTATCCCTGAAGAACTCCTGACCGAAGAGAGGACCATTACCAATGAGATAGGTATGCCTTACACGGTAAACGTTCCGATCGAACCGCTCTCCTGTGACTACAGGATGCCTTTTAAGAAAGCAAAGAAAGAGGAACTCCCCAGACTTGCGTCTGCTCTTATAGGCTGTTCATATGATGAGCTGGTAAGAAGGCAGCGTGCCTACAGGATGAGAAGGCTGGCGGTTGTTTTCTCGCTGGTCATAGCGGCAGCTCTCGCGTTTGGCGGATATATGACGTTCAGCAGGATGAAGATCAATAAGCTTTATCTTGATTCACTCGTGAGCCAGTCGAGATATCTGGCAAACGAGTCTGACAAGCTGATGGACAATGAGCAGAGGATAGATGCGCTGCTCCTTGCGCTTGCTTCACTGCCTGCAGATGAGAATGATGAGAGGCCGGTTACGGCAGAAGCGGTGAGGGCGATCCACAGGGCAAGCCTCGCTTATCAGAGCCTTGCCGGTTCAAATATCGAATCCGTATGGACTTACAGGATGGGCAGTTCTGTAACTGATATGATGGTTTCTGAGGAGGGTAACTATCTGGTCGCACATGACGGTTTCGGTTCCGTCTGCGGATGGGATACCGCGACAAAGCAGCAGGTATTCTCCCTGAATATCCAGGATATCAGAGGAATGCATTTCATAAACGATGAGACGTTTGTAATCTGGACTTCTGATAAGATCTTCTCGTACGAAGCAGAAGACGGTTCTAAGAACTGGACAAGAACACTCGACGGCCAATCATTTAAGAATAATCAGATAATGATCCCGGATGATGCAACTATTCTCATGCCCACACATCAGAATACGATAGTAAAGATCGGTATTGCCGACGGAAAGATATCGGGAACTATTGAACTGGGCAATGATTACAATTCTGAGATCATTACTTACAGTGAGTTCGTTTTATCTCCGGACAAGACTAAGGCTGTTGTCACTTCGTATGTCGGTATAGATCAGTACACTTTCTCCGTGATCGATCTTGCGTCCGGAAGAGTTAATACAGCCCGCCCGACGACTGATATGATCCAAGATATCGGCTGGGCCGATGATAATAAGATCATTCTTGCGGTTGATTCTGATGACGAGGTGAGTTCGTTTTCCGTCGGAGCGAATACTATTCTCCACAAGGAGACTCTGACCGTTAAATGTCTCAATGCTTCTTCTTTCAGTGAGATATGGAGCAATGACTTTGAAAGCAACGCCATAACTATCAACAGCGGATTCATGAGACTTCCCTCGCAGAATAACATTCTGTATTACCGTGCGGAAAAGGTCGCTATCTATGATGTAAACACAGGCAGTATCGTTCACGGAGGTACACTTGATTCCTCTGTTGTTGACGCAAGTGACAGAGACGGCGACGGATGGCCATTAATCATTACTACAGGAGGCGGACTCCTTTTCCCGCTGTCCTCAGGCAACGGATCATTCTCGTACTATGATGAGTTTACAGACAATCTGAGAAGAGCTGTTGTTAACTCCGGTGTTTATGTAAACAGTGCTTTCAGCTCAGACATTATCTACTATGATACACATGTAGCGGATGATGAATGGACCAATCTTGATGAGGACCTGGTGCTCGAGAGTGCAGGCGGAAGCACTTATGTTGATGACAGAGTGTTTGCTCTTGTAAATCAGGATGACGGCGGTCAGCCGCATATCCTTATCGTAGATCCTGAAAGTACTGAGATCGTTGCAAATGCGGAGATCGGCAGCAGTGATGATCTGTTCTATTCTTTTAAGATCGTCGGAAGAAAGGATGAATCGCTGTATGTTCTCTATAACAGCCTCGACGGTGTCATCATCTATGATGTTGACATTGAAGACGGAAGTGTGTCGAAGAAGGAGTTGTCCGACCATTGCTTCTCCAGTAATGACCCATTCGATTTCGATGACGGAGTGATCTCTTTCTTAGCATACGGCGGCGGAAGATACTATCTTGTGACTTACGATACCAACAAGCATAAGTCAAAGGAATACGACCTGCCGATCGATCGTATGAATCCTTATATGGCACCAAGCTATATTCCGGAGGCAGGGATCATATACGTTTCGACAGAGGAGGGTGAGTTTATAATCGACGTTGATACTGAAGAAATATCGAGAGTCCGCTACAGCGGCAGCTGGGATGGAACAGTGAAAGCCGTCGGCAATTCGACAGGCGAGATAATTGCCGTTACAGACAGCAACAATATCGTCTTAATCGACAAAGAAGGTATTGTTGACAAGACAATATCGTGCAACGGTCATATTCCGCTTGGCTACCGTTTCTACAAGCCGGATGAGAACAGCGAGATCCTTATGGTCTACTATGACGACGGCCTTTTCAACAGGTATGATGTTGCTACAGGCAATTTTATAGGAAGCTCGAACTTATCATATTTCATTGGATACAGAGGAACTGCAGATTTTGAGATCGACGAAGAGAAGAGGCTGCTCTATGTTCAGCTTGACGGAATGCTTTGTATGGTCGATATGGACTCATGGCTTGAACTGGTAAACATAAACAACTGTTTTGGTCACTCACCGGCAACTGACATATTCTTCACGCACTCATACATCGTTTCAACTGAACACAGCATAGGCTATTACAGGCACTATACTCTTCAGGACCTTATGGACAAGGCAGACAGGCTGCTCATGGGTGAGCAGATGTCAGATGAAATGAGATCTCATTACGGATTGTAAGGATCAGATCTCCTTATAAAGCTGATCGAACAGACGGCCCTTTATGATGTAGATATCATGGGGGTCGTCTTCTCTTACTGCGATATAATCGCCAATGTTGCCGGAATAATACTTCTCGTCATCCCATGCAGTAAACAGCTTGATAGCGTGATCAAGAGGCTTTGCATAGATCCTGGCGTTGCCCGGAGGACTGATGACAGTCTTTGCGTACGGCATTACGGGCTTGATCTCTCCTGTTGAGATATTTTTGACTGAAGGCTCGTACTCAAAAGCCTTAGAAAATACGAAACCTGTAAAATCATAGCTGTTTGCGAGCTTCGCTCCCGAAATGGGATAGACCTCACCCTCAATACCGATCATGAGATATGTATCATCGGTGATCGAAACATTCACGTCTCCCTCAAGGGTTCTGATCTCAACCTGCGAACCTGCAGGGAAGATATCGGTAAGATGAACTGTTCCGAGCCTCTGCGAAAGCTTCGTGTAGAACTTCATATCCGAAGTATCGAGCAGCGTATCCTTTGCGTAGAGTGTCTCATACTTCTTGTAATACTCAGCCATGCGCTGCTCGAGGATACCTGCTGTGCTGCCCTCTATAAGTTCAGGCCTGATAGTTCCGCCTGCCTTGTAGAGATGACCTCCTCCGCCGCCGATCCCGTCAGCGAGAAATGCCGCCAGTTCGTCAGCGTGGACTTCCTTTACGCAGGACCTGGCGGAGAACTTGATCTCGTTTGCACTCTCGTAATATGCCATACAGACGTCAACCTCAGCAGTCTCCATCGCAAAATCACTTATGACACCAAGGATGTTCGGATCACAGGGTTCAGCTCTGATTATGAGATACCTGTTGTCTTCGTGGTACTCGTAATCGAGGATGGCCTTGCCGGTGATCTTCAGTTCCTCAAGAGAGATGTTGGAGTTGCTCATCTCTGTGATAAGGCTCCTGTTTATTATAAGAGTATCCACCATATCGCGGTCGAGCGGGTGTGATACCTCGGAAAGGCGGTTTGTATCCGTAAAAAGACCATAATAAAGAGCTGTAGCCAGGAACTTATCCTCGTTGACGTCGATACCTTCATTTCTGATGAGATCCCAGACTACAGTCGCACATGAACCGACACCGCTCCTGACCTCGCACAGCTTGGGCAGTGGGCCTGTTACCTGATGGTGATCTATGACTGCAATAGTTTTTGCCTTCGTCTCTGTAACATTACGCTGTCCATACTGGCAGTCGCAGTTGATGAGAAGCTCCGGGAAATCCTCGAAATCAGGCTCATATGTTACAGGGATACCAAGAGAATCGACCATAATGCATAGATTGCTTTTCCTGATCCTGTTCCTTCCGCGGTAGATGAAGCGGGGTTCCTTGCCCTGTCTCTTGAAATACCAATAGAGAGCAAAGCCAGAAGCTAATGCATCCGCATCGGGATTATCGTGGCACTGAATGACTATATCGTTGTACTGAAGCAATTCTTTAAGTTCCATGTACTACACTCCGTTAATAATATGTTTTTTATTTTATCACTCTTTCTGTTATAATTGCATCGTGTAATGGAGGGATAAGGAAATGAAGGATTTGTATTACGATAACAAACGGCTTATCAGGTTTTATGTCCTGTTTGCTCTGATTTTCTCGATCGTTATGTGCTGCTCCTGCATTGGCTTTGCGGCTTCGGGCGACGCTGTTGCTTATGGCGGCTCTTTCGGATCAACATTTGATCAGGCTGCAGAATGGGCTTTTGGTACTTCCATAAGCCCGTCTTACATTATGGGTTTGGCATCAGCTCTTTCGATCCTGAAGGAAGTCGGTGTCGATCTGCTTCCCAAGTTGTCTTTTGGCCTTTGTGATCTTTGGGCGGTAAGGATCCTGTCTTTCATATGGGTCGCTCTTACGATGCTTACTCCCGTTATCGGAGAAGAGATGGAGAAGATCAACACCAAATATGTCGGACCTTTCATGATCTTTGCTTTTGAGTTTATAACGATAATGGAGCATACAGGCGGATTCAAGGTAAGTGCGGCAGGTTTCGGCTCTTCTCAGGTTACGGCTGTGGCTGCAGGCGGAGTCCTTGCCGTTATCGGAGAGTTCTTTAAGATCATCTTCATGCTGGCTGTATATTTCTTTGTAAGGTATTTCAACTATGCGGTCAGCGCGATCGTTGCACTGTCCACCGGACTTTCTGCAACGGTCTCCGCGATTTACAGGGTTGTGAGAGGTATGTTCATAACAGTCGTCCTGTTTATTGCCGAGAACTATCCTTACGTATTCTATGTTTTCTACGCACTACTCATACTGTTCTCGATATATGTATTCTGGTGGGCTAACAGGATCATCACATATTTTAAGGCTATATATGTGGCTCCGGTAAAGCGCAGGATATTCAGGAGCAAAGAGGTAATACCTCTCGTTGACAGGAAAGTCCCTGCAGAGTTTAAGGACAGCAAGCTGGCGATCCCGGTTTATTCTCTTTACGGTCGTGTCGGACCTTCCGTAATAGTTAAGCTCCGTTCAAAACTCTGGCTTATCTGTAACGATGACGGTGCGTTTGTTTACCGCAAAAAGTTCTTCAGAAGGCCTGAGATCAGGACAAAGCTCGACGGCATGTATCTCCGTGAGGCAGGCCTGTTCAAGCGCGGATTCCTTGAGATAAGCGACGAGAACAGAAAGCTTGCGAGACTCGTCATGAGCAGGGAGTATAAGCCGCACTACGATGAGATCTTAAAGCTTACGGGATATGGAGATTACAGACTTGTTGAGCAGAAGAAGAAGGATGAGAAACTGGAGAAGAAAATGGAAAAGAAAGCAAAAAGGCGTGCAACATTTGATACAGCCGAATTGTATTAACGGTATAGAATGGTTTCAAACCACAAACCATATTTAGGAGGAACAAAAAATGAAGACAATTACAAAAAAAATCTTTGCACTTGGTCTGACAGCAACAATGGCTGCAGGTTTTGCAACAGCATGTACATCGGAACCCTCTGAGACTTCTGTTTCTGTAGATGCAGGAGTAACACAGGATGTATCCCTTGGCGGCTGGCAGGTTGAGAACAAGGCTATTACTGAAGAACAGGCAGCTTTCGACAAGGCAATGGAATCACTCGCAGGAGTCAACTATGAGCCTTGTATTCTGCTGGCATCACAGGTAGTTTCAGGAAAAAACTACTGCTTCCTCTGCAAGGCAACAGTTGTTACACCTGACGCAAAGCCTACTTATAAGCTCGTTTACGTATACGAGGATACAGCAGGCAATGCAGAGATCCTGAACATCGCTGATCTCGCTCTTCCCGGATACACAGACGGTGAGGCTGTAGGCGGATGGTCATATACTGATTCTCCCGCGATCACTGATGATATCGAAGGACTCATGAATGCTGTTACAGGCAATCTGCTCGGTGCTTCATATGAGCCTGTTGCCGTTATCGGTACTCAGGTAGTATCCGGTACTAATTATGCTATTCTCTGTGCGATCACACCTGTTGTTGAGAATCCTGTAACAAACTATGAGATGGTTTACATCTATGAGGATCTTAACGGTAACTGTGAGCTTACATCTACAGAAGCTGTAGATATCGCAGGACTGGCAGTAGCTCATTGATCAAGAGATAACAAATAACAGAACAACTTAGGGGGGAGCTTCGATGCCACATTCATCAGGCGGCGGATCACACGGAGGAGGTTCACATGGCGGCTCACATGGCGGTCATGGATCCGGAGCAGGACACAGAGTAAGCCATTCTTACTTTCCCGGTGCTTCGAGATATGTATACTACAAGAACAACCAACCGGTCATCGTCTATGCCGACTATGATGTAAGGCAGCAGAGGAGCCCCCTTAGGTATCTTCTGATCCTTTTCTACATTCCCTTTTTTCTGGTTTTTATCCTTGGGATTGGGAAATCGATGATCAATATCCCCACTAAGGTCAAGGTCGATTACGATGACAGTATCGTTATCGAAGACAGACTGGATATCTTGGGGAATACGGCAAGACTTGAGGAGACTCTTGAGGAGTTTCGTGATAAGACCGGTATCGCACCGGCAATAATAACGGTCAGCAATGAGGCATGGAAAACAAATTATACAAATCTTGAGAACTATGCCTATGACCTTTATGTTAATCATTTCGATGATGAGAAACACTGGCTTATCGTGTATTCCCAGCCGGATGATCCGTCAGGTGATTATGTTGACTGGTTCTGGGAAGGAATGCAGGGTGATGACACAGACAAGGTGCTTACGACCAGGACTACATCATCATTCAACACCGTCCTTCAGAAGAACCTGTTAAATGAACAGCCGGCAGAAGCGCTGCGCGACAGCTTTGAGAGCATTATTCCCGTTGTAATGAAGGTATACATCAACTGGGCGATGATCCCTGTATTCCTGGGCGTATTTGCATTCTTAGGTGTTCATTGCTTCTTTATGGTCTTCCATAAGCCAAAGGATGACAAGTACCTTAAACAGGCTATCAAATGCGATGAGGAAGTCATCAAACAGGAAGCGTGCAATTACTGCGGCGGTATATATATCGTAGGTCATCATATGAACTGCCCGCACTGTCAGGCTCCGGTTCAGGCTCACGACTATACTGTTGATCAGGACGGAAGAGTTACGGGGATTCTGAATTAACTGCAACATTTTGCTTATCAGGATTGTATTAATAGCAGAATGACCTGTGAAGGAGGGTTTGGAAAATGAAGATCATACCATCAAAGAATTACAGAAAGCCTTTATATGCAGTAGGCCTTGCGGCTGTAATGATGACCACGGCAGTAACAGGATGCACAGATATCATAAGGGTTGACGGTGAAACAACATGTGAGACAACTGAAGAAGTTGCTCTTGCCGGAGATGTGGCAGTGTGTGATCCGGACGGAACAGATGCGACGGATGAGCCCGTTGTTCTCGATGGCGACATTGCTGAATCTGATATCGAATGAACCTGACGCTTCACCTTACAGAGAACTGCAACCTCTGCTGCACATACTGTCTCCGTGAGAAATGTCCGAGGGACATGACTGAAGAGGTCCTATACAAAGCCTGCGATCTTGCTTTTTCAAAAGGCACACGTGCAGGCCTTTGTTTTTTCGGCGGTGAGCCGCTTCTCAAAAAAGACCTTATCTATAAGGCCCTGGACTACTGCAAAGAGAAGTCGGCGGAGACAGGCAAAAGATTTGACTGCAAGATGACCACCAACGGAACGCTTCTTGATGAAGCTTTCCTTAAACGGGCACGTGAGGCTGAGATGGTGATAGGACTGTCTTTCGACGGGAAGGCTCAGGATGTCTGCAGAAGATATGCGGACAAGAACAAGAGTCCGACATCGGCGGTCGTTGAGAAGAAGGCAAGGATGCTCCTTAAGCTCATCCCCAATTCGGTTGCGATGATGACTTTTGCTCCGGAAGCGATCCCGTACTATGCGGAGTCGGTAAAGTATCTTCATGAGCTTGGCTTTATGCGCATCACGGCAAATCTTGCTTATGGAAAGAATGTTTCGTGGAGTGACAGCGATCTCGATCTGCTTAAGGTTGAACTGGAGAAGACTTCGGAATATCTCGTCAGTCTTTTTGAGAAAGATGACAGACTGTCTTTCGGACCGCTCCACTCGAAGATGCTGGAGAACATCAAGGGACATAACCCTGCGGAGAAGTGCCATCTCGGCGTGAGACAGATGCCTGTTACGCCTGCGGGTGACCTTTATCCCTGTACTTCGTTTATAGGTGATAAGGATTATTATCTCGGGAATGTTTTCGATGGGGTGGATAGTGATGCGGCTACCCGGATAGCTGCAAAGTCGCACATACCGGCGACATGTCTTGAATGTGATCTTGTAAAGAGATGTACTAATTCCTGTGGCTGTGCAAACAGGATGAACACGGGTAACGAGAATGAGGTATCGCCTCTGCAGTGCACCTATGAACGCATGGTTATAGAAGCCTCAGACAATCTGGGAGACAGACTGTATACGATAGACAGTGACAGGTTTATGAAGCGTTTCTGCGGGTGAGCACATATCCTTCAAGGAATGTAGGCTCGCTCCTGTCGTAACCAAGTTCTTCCATGAGCGGCACAAGATCCGTATAATAAGATTCCACATATACCTTATCGGGCATCATATCGGGATACAGATCATAGTATTCCTTAAGAAGTTCCACAGTATACTCATCTATGAACGGCGACCAGCATGTATATGAGCCGATATCCTTCTCTGCGTCAAGATAAAGCCAGGATTCGGGGGAGAGTATCAATACTTTATCTGTGTCACTTTCCAAAAGAGGATCGATATCCTTCAGCATTATCAGGTAATATCTGATCCTTCCCTGTGTCGTCCTTATGCCTTTGACGGCACCATTTTCAACGGTCTCGGTCATATTGCTGATGCTTGTCTTATCGAAAACGGTATTCATCCTGATATGGAGCTGCAGCCCGACCTGGAAGACTGACAGGACTGCGAGAGACGCTGCAAGGGCTTTTTTCATGTCTGCATTATCCTTGATAAATATACCTGCCATTACAAATGATACAGCAGTCATCAGCGAAGCGGCTGAAGTTACGGCAGATACTCCGAGATTAGACGAGAGATTTAAGCAGAAAGAATAAATAAGCCCCGGAACCCAGATGAAGATAAACAGTTTTTTGATGATCTCACTGTCTGAGAAGATGAATGTATAAAGACCGAGCAGAAGCGGGGCGAACATAAAGCAGTTGATATAGTTCAGTTCGAAGATAAAATCGATCTGCATGACGGCGACAAGAACAACGGTGATAATAAAGCCTGTCATCTTTGCCTTCTCAGTTTTCAGATATTTAATGAACATGATGGTTACGGCAAATATGACCATTATGAAAAATGCTGCAAATGAAGGAAACAGAAGGCTCCCGAAGTAAGTAAGTATCTTTGTCCCGAATCCTATCTGATGCTCGCGGTCCTCCGTCAGATACTTAATAGAACTCAATACATTGGAGAAAGATGACTTAGAGACATAGTAGATGACGAACAGAACGAATGCGCCTGCCGCGCCTGCGGTAATCAATGCGAATGACCTGAGTTCTTTTCTGACTGTATAGATGATCCAGAGATCAATATAGAGAATGAGAAGATAAGGACAGCATGTGACGGCAACAGCGAGAAGGAACCCCGCAGCTATATACTGAACAGTCTTCAGTCTTTCAGCCGTTACAAGTATCACAAGAGCTGACATCAGTGTCATTATTCCGATGGTGTTGTAGTAGAGAGCCATCTCGCCGTAGGGGGCATAGATCAGCAGTGAAAGTGTTGCAGCCATTGCACCGGTATAAGAAATCTTCCTTAGCCTGTAGTATATGAAAAGCGCAAAGACACCCCAGAATGCAGTGTATATGTATCTGAAAGCAAGAAAGATGCCGGCAGTGCCCCCGTTTATCTTCAGGAACAAATAAACCAGAGGATGGATCCACATGCCGGATATCTGGGTCGGATGCCATTCGTGAAGGATGGGAATATCGCCGTTAATGAATCTGTAGGGAACAAGAAGGTATAAAGCCTCGTCGGAGGGGAATCCGAACCTGCATCTTAAGAACAGCAGTACCCAGACTGCCGCAAATAAGATAAAAAACAGTATCTTAAAGACTTTTTCCTTATGCATACTGATATATAAACACAATTCCGGTGTTGTCGCAAATAACGATAACTTTTTTTTGCATAATGTAATTAATTTGAAAAGGCATGTTCACCCTTTTATACATATCTGATACAATTCATAGGATTTTTTAGAAAGTGGGATGATACCTATGAAAACAAGCTTTTCGACACTTGCATGCCCGGATTTTTCCTGGCAGGACATTTACTCGATGGCGAAGGATTTCGGTTTCGACGGAATCGAGATCAGAGGCCTCGGTAAGGACATTTTCTCTGTCAAGGCTCCGCCTTTCAGAGATGAGAATATTGATTCAACAGTTGCAAAGCTAAAGAAGCTAAAGCTTGAAATTTCCTGCCTTTCTTCAGGTGCAGTAGTTAATGACAATGCAAACGAGACACAGGCTATCGAAGAGGTTACCGCTTATGCCAAGCTGGCTAACAAGGTCGGAGCATCATACATCCGAGTCCTTGGAGACAGGGAACCGATGCCTTTGAAGGACGTTGACGATAATATCGTTATCGGAATCATGAAGAAATTGGTACCGATCGCAGAGGAGTATAACGTAACGCTGCTTCTCGAGACAAACGGTGTTTACTGCGATACAAAGAGGCTCAAGAAGGTCATCGAAGAGATCGGCAGCCGCAAGGTGGCAGCCCTCTGGGATATGCACCATCCTTACAGATTCATGAATGAAAGCCCGGAGGAGACAGTTGCGAACCTTGGAGAGCTCATCAAGTACACTCATGTTAAGGACAGCGTCATGCAGGACGGCAAGGTCGTTTACAAGATGATGGGTTCAGGTGATATGCCTATCAAAGAGTGTTTCGCTGCTCTTGATTCCATTAATTATCAGGGCTTTGTAACGCTTGAGTGGGTCTACAGATGGTCACGCGACATGCTGGACGCAAATATCGTTGTTCCTCAGTTCGCAAGCTATATGGAGACTTATAAGCCCAAGAAGAAGACAGAGCTTCAGATGGACAGCCGCGGTACAGGTTACTATCCCTGGCCTAAGGAGACTCTGATCGATCTGACATTCCCGGATGTTCTCGATAAGATCTGCGAACTGTTCCCGAACCAGTACGCTTTCAGATATACGGAGCTCGATTATACAAGGACATATCCTGAGTTCAGGGATGATGTTGACAACCTCGCAAGGGCATTTCTCGCAATGGGCTGTAAGAAGGGTGATCACATCGCCATCTGGGCAACAAACGTACCTCAGTGGTATCTCACATTCTGGGCTGCAACAAAGATCGGCTGCGTGCTCGTCACGGTCAACACAGCATACAAGATCCACGAGATCGAATACCTGCTCAGACAGTCAGACACATGCACTCTTGTCATGATCGACAAGTACAAGGACTGCGATTATCTCCAGATCCTCAACGAGATCTGTCCTGAACTCGCAACTTCCGAGCCCGGCAAGCTCGAAGCGGCAAGACTCCCTGTTCTGAAGAACGTCATTACGTGTGAATCAAGAGTTCCCGGATGCTTCCACTGGGATGACCTTCCGGCTCTTGCTGAGACAGTTCACTACAGCGAGGTAGAGAAGATCAGAAGAACGATCGACAAGCACGACGTGTGCAATATGCAGTACACATCAGGTACTACGGGGTTCCCCAAAGGCGTTATGCTTACACACTACAACGTTGTAAATAACGGTAAGGCTATCGGCGACTGCATGGATCTCAGCACATTTGACCGTATGATGATCCAGGTTCCGATGTTCCACTGTTTCGGTATGGTGCTTGCCATGACGGCATCTGTTACACACGGTGTTACGATGTCTCCTATCACGGCATTCTCCCCTCGAAAAGGACTCCACTGCATCAACCAGGAGAAGATCACATGCTTCCACGGCGTTCCTACGATGTTTATCGCAATGCTCGGTCACGAGAACTTTGCTTCAACTGATTTCTCACACATGAGAACAGGTATCATGGCAGGTTCACCTTGTCCTATCAAGACAATGGAAGAGGTTATCGAGAAGATGCATATGCCTGAGATCGTTATCACATACGGTCAGACAGAAGCATCACCTGCTACAACAATGAGTAAGACAACAGATACTATCGAGCAGCGTGTCAATACAGTCGGACCTTCCATTTTCGGTGTCGAGACAAAGATCGTAGATCCCGAGACAGGTGAGGAGTGTCCTGACGGTGTTCCCGGCGAGTTCTGCGCACGCGGATATAACATCATGAAGGGCTACTACAAGATGCCTGAGGCCACAGCGGCTGCAATTGATGAAGAGGGCTGGCTCCATTCCGGAGACCTCGCTCTGAGGAGACCTGAGGACGGCTACTACAAGATCACCGGACGTATCAAGGACATGATCATCAGAGGCGGTGAGAACATCTACCCCAAGGAGATCGAGGACTTCCTTTATACACATCCCAAGATCAAGGACGTTCAGGTTATCGGTGTTCCTGATGCTGACTATGGTGAAGAGATCCTTGCCGCAGTTGTACTTCAGCCCGGCGAGACATCTTCCGAAGAAGAGATCAAGGATTATGTAAGAACACACATGGCTAAGCACAAGATCCCGAGGTATGTTGATTTCGTTGACGGCTTCCCGATGAATGCGGCAGGCAAGATCCTGAAGTACAAGATGAGACAGGAAGCTACAGACAGACATAATCTTGGCGACGCAAGTAAGATAGTAACTGCATAAACGGAGATAATATGTACAGACTTTTAATCATTAATCCCGGTTCGACCTCAACAAAGGTAAGTCTCTTTGAAGATGACAGATCATTGTTTGAGAAGAGCCTTTTTCACGAGGCGGAGGAACTCTTAAAATACCCCCACGTTAATCTGCAGATGGATTTCAGATATAACGTTATTCTCAATATGCTGAAGGAAGAGAATGTTTCTCCCGAGAGCATAGACGTATTTGTCGGAAGAGGCGGATCTGCACAGACGCAGCCCGGCGGAGTAACAGTCATCGACCAGAAGCTTTATGACGATACAGAGGCTGCTGTAGGCGGCTCAGAGCATCCTGCAAAGCTCGGTGTCATGCTTGCGTGGAAGTTCGCTTGTGAATATGGCAAGCCTGCTTATACACTTAATCCCACAAACGTTGACGAGTTCTGTGAGCTTGCGCGTCTTACAGGTATCAAGGGCATCTACAGAGTGTCTCACTCTCACGTGCTCAACCAGAAGGCTGTTGCCGAGTTCCATGCTGAATCAATGGGAAAGAACTATGAAGACTGCAATTTCGTTGTTGCTCATATCGACGGCGGTATAACGGTAAGCGCTCACGAGCACGGAAAGATGATCGACGGCAATATGGGTGCAGACGGTGACGGTGCTTATTCTCCCACGAGGATCGGCAGCATTCCCGTTCCTTTCCTTCTGGATTATATTGATGAGCATTCGACTGATGATGTCCGTACTATGTGCTCAAGATCAGGCGGTTTTGTAAGTCTGTTCGGAACATCAAATGCGGACATCGTCCATGACCTTGTTGAGAAAGGCGACAGGAAGGCAACTCTCGTCTGGAATACAATGGTCTACCAGGTGTGCAAGATGATCGGCGAAATGAGTGCCGTACTCTGCGGAAAAGTCGACGGTATACTCCTTACGGGCGGTCTTATGAGATTCGACGATGTTAAGGAAATGATCGAGAAACACTGCGGCTGGATCGCACCCATCACAGTATACCCCGGCGAAATGGAACAGGAAGCACTTGCACTCTCTGTCCTCAAGGTCCTGAATGGAAAAGCGAAGGCGTTGACGTATACCGGGAAGCCTGTGTGGGACGGTTTCGAAGGACTGGATCTGTGAGGTAAATGATATGAGTTTGATAGAGACGATCAAGATTAAGGCAAAGAAAGATATCAAGAAGATCGTTCTTCCTGAAGGCGAGGAATCAAGAACGATCGCGGCAGCCAAGATAATCAGGGAGGAAGGACTTGCTGTTCCTGTTCTCCTTGGTGATCCTGCGAAGATAGACGCTGAAGGCATTGAGATAATCAACCCTGAGACAAGCGCTAAGGCTGAAGAATACGCTAAGGAGCTGTACGAGCTCCGCAAGTCAAAGGGAGTTACGGAAGAGGATGCGAAGAACCTTGTTAAGGATCCGATGTATTACGGCATCATGATGGTCAAACTGGGTGATGCTGACGGTCTTGTATCGGGTGCGGTTCATACGACGGGAGACATGCTCAGACCTGCGCTCCAGATCATTAAGACTAAGCCGGGAATGAAGGTTGTATCGTCAAGCTTCCTGATGGACTGTCCCAATAAGTCACTTGGCGAGAACGGACTGCTTGTATATGCAGACTGCGTTGTAATGCCTAATCCTACTGCTGAGGAGCTTGCTCATATTGCTGTTTCGGCGGCAGATACAGCAAGAGCACTCTGTGATATCGAAGAACCGAGAGTTGCACTTCTTTCGTTCTCGACAAAGGGTTCCGCAAAGCATGAACTTGTAACAAAGGTTCAGCAGGCAACAGAGATCGCACATCAGATCGCGCCCAGCCTCATCCTCGACGGCGAACTTCAGCTCGACGCTGCACTTGTTCCTGAGATCGCAGCATCCAAAGCAAAGGGTTCACCTGTTGAAGGAAGAGCAAATGTACTTATCTTCCCGGACCTTCAGGCAGGAAACATCGGCTATAAGATCACTCAGAGAATTGCAGGTGCGGACTGCTTCGCGGTTCTCCAGGGACTTGCAAAACCATGTAACGATCTTTCCCGCGGATGCTCTGTGGATGACATAGTCAACACTGTTGCAATGACTGCGGTACAGGCTCAGTAAAGAGTTTTCAGCATAAGAACAAGAGACGGTTGCTCCAAAGAGTGGCCGTTTTTTTTATTAATTATATGCAATACGAGGAATATGACGTAACGTGTATAATAAAGATATCTGATGAAATGGGGTGTAGATATGTATCACGGAAACGATTATGCAAAAGAAATCACGAAGATGAATCTCGAGAATGCCCGCGCGGTCGAGAAGATGAACGAGAGCAAGCGCAGGGTGGACGAGCTTAATACTTCCATTGCGAGACTTGATATGATCGTCTGTGCGATGTGGGAGCTCATGCAGGAGAACGGTATCAGCAGCGAAGCTCTTTACAGCAAGATAGACGATATTATCATGAGACGCAAGGCGAACGTTTACAGCCGTAGTATTATCGAATGCCCAAAGTGCGGGAAGCCGATCCAGGAATCAAACAAGACTCCGATGCTCGGAAGATGCGTTTACTGTGGTGAGACGGTAACATTTTATCCGTATATGGATTATTCGGAATCTGCTGATGATTCGGATGGATCAGGTGAGGGAGGAGATCCGGCAGAGAGCAGTCAGACGGAAGAGAAGCCGGCTGAAGAGAACCAGCCTTTCGATCCTATCGGTAATCTTGAGGATCTTGGATTCTGAAGATCCTTATCTCAGATATTTTAAGAAGGAGGCAGTCATATGCTTAAAGAATGGGTTAAAGAGAAGCGTCCGGATGATGAGACGATATCACAGAGACTTGAGATCGCAAGAAGCGAACTTGCAAAGAGACAGATGCTCGTTAAGGAACATAAACTGCCTGTTCTTGTGATCATGGATGGATGGGGAGCTGCAGGCAAAGGAAGCGTTCTCGGCCGTGTCATCAAGAATATGGATCCGAGATTCTTTAAGTGCGAGACACTTACCGAGCCGACTTCTGAGGACCTGAGAAAGCCTTTTCTGTACAGATATTTCGTAAAGATCCCCAAGGAAGGGCAGTTCTCATTCTACGACGGTTCATGGATGGAGTCCGTAACGAATTCACTCCTGCAGGGTGACATCACAAAGAAGAAATACAAGGAATATCTGACAGGCATAAAGAGATTTGAGAGACAGCTTAACGACAATGGATATCTTGTTGTAAAGCTGTTCTTCCACATTGATGAGAAGACACAGAAAAAGCGCCTTGATGAACTCGAGAGTTCAGATGTTACGAGCTGGCGTGTGTCTGACTCAGATAGATGGCAGAATAAGCACTACAAGAAGTGCCTTGATGTTTTCGATGAGTATATTGAAGCAACGAATCAGTTTGTTGCACCTTGGTATTTTGTTGATTCGTCAAGTAAGAAGTGGGCTGAACTTCAGATGACGGAGATACTTGTCGCAAGTATCGATACGGCTCTGAAGAATGCTGAGGCTAAAAGGGAGGCTCCGATACTGCAGAATACTTTTGCAATGAAGAAGATGCCGAAGCTCGCTGACATACCTCTCGACAAGACGATGACTGATGAAGAGTACCAGAAGGAGCTCGATGAACTGCAGGACAGATTAAAGCAGCTTCATAATGAGATCTATCACAAAAAGATACCTGTCATCATTGCGTATGAAGGATGGGATGCTGCAGGCAAGGGCGGTAATATAAAACGTATCGCGGCGGCTCTTGATCCACGCGGGTATGAGGTTCATCCTATCGCAAGTCCCGAGCCTGCAGAGAAGGCAAGACATTATCTCTGGAGATTCTGGACGAGACTGCCCAAAGACGGACATATCGCGATCTTTGACAGGACATGGTATGGACGTGTCATGGTTGAGAGACTTGAAGGATTCTGCTCTGAGAATGACTGGCAGAGAGCTTATAACGAGATCAACGAGTTTGAGAAAGAACTATGCGACTGGGGTGCGGTCATCATCAAGTTCTGGGTTCAGATAGACAAGGATACCCAGCTTGAGAGATTTACAGACCGTCAGAATACTCCCGAGAAGCAGTGGAAGATCACTGATGAGGACTGGCGCAACCGCGAGAAATGGGATCTCTACGAAGATGCAGTAGATGAGATGATGGCAAAGACAAATACGGCATTCGCCCCGTGGCATGTGCTCGAATCAAATGATAAGAAATATGCCAGGATCAAAGCTTTGAAGATAGTCATCAAAAGCATTGAGAAGAGGCTGGAAGAGCTTAAGTGAAGAAAGCATTAGCTCTGCTGATATGCACCGCTCTGGTCCTCGCCGGCTGTTCTTCCGTTGAAGAGCCGACGGCTGTTACTGGTGTATCTTCCGAGACTTCTGAGTCCTTAGAAACTACTGAGACAACCCTTCCTCAATATCTCGAGCATGATTATATTCCTGAGGGAGACGGATATTTCTCGCTCTTTGATGAAGGATATGGGACAAGGATCAAAGCGCAGGTCGGAGGTACATGCTGGGCGAATGCGTGTTCGACAAGCCTTGAATCAAATTACAAGATAACAACCGGAGAGGACATCTTTATCGATCCGATCTCAATAGTTTCCGAAGTATATGGCCGCGACAAGGAAGAGGGCTTTTTCCTTGCGCAGGGAGTGTCGAGACTTAATGCCGGAGGAAACGGATATCAGGTAGTATTTGCCGCGGCTGACGGTTTGGAAGGATATTTTCTTTCAAATGCTGACAGTCTTGATCCTGATGACATGGAAACGATCAAGCAGAGTATCCGTGAACATGGCGCGGTTTATGCAGGAGTTCCTGACAATTCATCGACTAAAGGGTATTTTGATAACTATATAACCCTGAACGATAATCCCGATGTCGATCCTGATTTTGAACAGGATCACGCAGTTGTGTTAGTCGGTTGGGATGACAATTTTCCCGCTGATTATTTTACATATCCGCCCTCATCAAATGGAGCATGGCTCGCTCAGAACTCTATGGGAGGGATCAGTCTCTACTGGATATCATATGAAAGCCCTCTGGATGAAGTTGTTTCTTTTGAGATAACTGACGCCTACAGTGATGCTGCAAGCTATGACTGCGGTTTTTTTGACTCGGTAAGTACCGGTGAGTCCACGTCGGTGGCCAGTGTCTTTCACCATCCGGGAACACTTGCGGCAATCGGCGTTTATACGGCTTCTGATAATGAGACCGTAACTGTTGAGATCCTTGACGGGGAGTTTGGAGAGATCTTATCAACAGTGAGCGGAACATTTGAACATATGGGATTTCATGTTTTATCTCTTCCTGAGACCCTTGATGTTGAAGACTACACTATAGCTGCAACATTTGACGGAGATGCTGCGATTGAGAGCTTCGGCATGGAAGATGTTGAATGGGGTGTATCAGTGATAACTGCATCTCATGAAGGTGAGTCGTTTATCAGAGTGAACGGAGAGTGGCAGGATATGTCACTTGAAGCAACGGCAGAAATGCTGGGTGCTGAAGGCTTGCTCAACAACTGCTGTCTGAAGGGGTTTTATGTAACGACTCAATGATCTGAGACGCTATTATCGCTACAAATATAACAGCACATCCTATCCCTTCTCTTAATGAAGGGATCTCTTTTATCAGGATGGCGGCAGCCAGCACCGCGAAAACGGACTCCAGACACATCAGGAGAGAGGCCATAACAGGATTTGTATACTTCTGACCGATGATCTGGAAAGTATATGCAACACCGCAGCTCATTATGCCTGAGTACAGCAGAGGAACAGCTGCCTGCTGAACCGCAGATATCGTCGGGTGCTCAAATATCAGCATCAGTATAAGAGTGATGATCCCTGCAACTCCGAACTGAATGCAGGAGAGTTTTATTCCTTCTGACCCGGCTGTGAACCTGTCAATAAGAAGGATATGTATTGCGAAGAAAAATGCACATAAAAGAGCAAATACATCGCCTTTGTTTATGCTTGAGAAATCACCGTCTTTTACAGACAGGAGATATAACCCCATCAGCGCGACGAAAACACAGATCCAGATAGCGGGGTGTATCTTTTTCCCGAGGAACAGGCTGATGATCGGGACAAAGAAGATGTAGAGAGCAGTGATAAACGCTATCTTCCCAGCAGAGGAATCGGCAAATGCGAACTGCTGGAGATTGCTTGCAACGGCGAATACTGCACCCATTACAGTTCCTTGGATCAGAAGCCTGCGGCTGACCATCTGCTTCAACGTGTGTTTCCGTGACAGTTCGGTTATCACTATCACAAGTGCGAGTACAACACTTCCCATCATCGTCCTTATGCCGTTATATGCAAATGGTTCAAGTGATTCGGAACCGACGCTTTGCGCCACAAAAGAAACTCCCCATATAAGGGCTGTCAGAAGTAAAAGAATTATTCCTTTTGGGCTTGATCTCTGCATATCGAGATTTTAATTGAACTAAACTGCTAATACAAGTTAAAATGTCTCTATGAAGATCGTTGCAGCTATGGATTCCTTTAAAGGAAGTCTCACATCACTTGAAGCCGGTAATGCTGCGGCTGAAGGCGTAAGAGAATGTATGCCTGAAGCTGATGTATCGGTATGTCCTCTCGCAGACGGAGGAGAAGGGACTGTTGATGCTGTGTATTCAGCCGTCGGCGGTGAATATATTACAAAAAATGTTACGGGACCTTCAGGAAAGAAAGTTGAAGCACGTTATCTTATATTTGATGATATAGCTGTTATAGAGATTGCATCTGCGGCAGGAATTACTCTTATAGGTGATGAAGAGAATGATATCATTCATGCGACTACATACGGAGTCGGTGAACTGATATCAGATGCTTTATCGAGAGGGATAAGAGAGTTTTATATTGGCCTGGGCGGCAGTGCCACGAATGACTGTGGCATCGGTATGCTCAAAGCTCTTGGATACAGGTTTACAGACAGCGGAGGCAGGGATGCTGATCTCGGTTCAGTTGAAAGAATAGAGATGCAGTGTGCTATGCCTGAACTGAAAAAGTGCAGTTTCAAGGTTTTGTCAGATGTTAATAATCCTCTTTATGGTCCAAACGGCGCAAGTGCGGTATTTGCACCTCAGAAGGGAGCATCTCCTGAAGAAGTCGCTTTGATGGATGAATGGATGAAGAGATTTGCTGCTTTAGTATCTGTTAGCATCCCCGGCACTGATTCCGATCTTCCCGGAAACGGGGCGGCAGGAGGACTCGGGTTTGCTTTCAGGACATTCCTTGGCGCTGATATCAGGTCAGGTGCTGATACGATCATTGAGATGAGTGGTCTGGAAGATAAAATAGAGAGATCTGATATTGTCATAACCGGAGAAGGAAAGATAGACAGGCAGACGATGATGGGAAAGGGACCTTCAAAGATTGCAGAGATTGCAAAGAAACACGGGAAAAAGGTGATCGCATTTGGCGGAACAGTTGAAGACTGCGATTATTCTTCTCTGTTCAATGATGTCTGTCAGATTGAGAAAACGGACGGGGAAAACCATATGGATAATGCCGTTGCATACCGTAATCTCAGGCAATCTGTAAAATATAGATTCTCGTCTATCAATTAAACATAGATATACATCTATCTAAATATGCCGATTTACAACTGCCGCATTTGGCGGTAAAATATGTTCGTGGCAATTCGGAACTTATAGTAGTTAAAACAGATTATATATGGACGTTTTTTCTTTTGTTACTTTATTTGGCGGACTGGCATTCTTTCTTTATGGAATGCACGTCTTGTCTGAATCTCTCAAGAAGACCGCAGGCGGCAAGCTTGAGAAACTCCTCAAGAAGGCAACAGATAATCCTTTTAAGGGACTTGCGATAGGAACGGTTATTACCATTGCAATTCAGTCCTCGTCTGCGATGACTGTCATGCTGGTAGGTTTCGTTAACTCCGGCATCATGGAGTTGTCGCAGACTGTCGGTGTTATATTCGGATCTGATATTGGAACTACTCTTACAGCGTGGATCCTTTCACTTGCAGGTATCGACAGCGGGGATAATTTCTTCATGCAGCTGCTCAAGCCGTCATGTTTCTCTCTCATACTTGCTCTGATCGGTGTCCTGATGCTGATGGCAGGGAAGAAGCAGAGGCAAAAGGATATAGGTACGATGCTCCTCGGTTTCGCGGTCCTGATGGAAGGTATGACGATGATGGCAGGCTCTATGGAGCCTCTTAAGGAGATGGATGAGTTTACCAACATCCTGACCGCATTTAACAACCCGTTCCTCGGTGTTCTGGCAGGTATGGTAGTAACAGGTGTTATCCAGAGCTCTGCAGCTTCCATCGGTATCCTGCAGTCTTTGTCAATGACCGGCAAGCTGACATATGCGGTTGCCATTCCTCTTATCCTTGGTGCGAATATCGGTACATGTGCTACTGCAGTCCTTTCTTCAATCGGCGTAAGCAGGGATGCTAAGCGTGTTACGGTCATCCATGTTGCTATCAAGCTAATTGGTGCTGCAGTCTGGCTCATCGTTATCTATGTTCTTAACGCAGTATTTGATTTTGCGTTTATGGATAAGACAATAGGCATCGTCGAGATAGCTGCTGTACATACGGTATTCAATATAGCTAACACAATCCTTCTTTTCCCGTTCAGCAAGCTCCTGGTCAAGCTTGCTCACCTTATCGTGAAGGAATCAGACGAGGAGCAGGAGTTCAAGCTTGATGAACGTCTTATGCTTACGCCTGCAATCGCTGTTGCAGAGTGCCGTAACTCCATGTATAAGATGATCAATAAGGCAAAGATTGGACTCGATAAATCCATGGCGATGCTCCTTAACGGCTATAATGATGATGATTACGAGTTTATCAAGAAGAATGAGGAGAAGGTTGACGGATATGAGGACTATCTCGGTGCATATCTGATGAAGCTTACGTCAACGCAGCATCTTTCAGTTGAAGATAAGAACAGATCTTCGCGCATACTGCAGACGATAGGTGAAGTTGAGCGTATTGCAGATCACGCTAATTATCTGTCCGATTCTTCAGAGGAGCTCCATACAAAGAATATTAAGTTCTCGCCTGAAGCACAGGCAGAGATCAACAGGATAATACCGGCTGTTACAGAGATCTATACAAAAGCGTTGGAGTGCTATCTCTCAGGGAATGCATCAGGTGCGGAAGATGTCGGACCGCTCCGTATCGTTATCAGCGAGATGTGCGACCAGTTCAAGTCCAATCACGTTGACAGACTTGCGCAGGGTGTTTGTACTACCGAGCAAGGTTTCGTATTTAATGACATACTATACAGTTGCGTAAGAATTGCTGAACACAGTCTTAACATCGCTGCTATCGCATACAGATTCAAGGATGTCAACCGTACAGATTCTGCGACATATATGCACGATTTCAAGCAACGTAAGGATAAGGCAAGCGAGAGAAAGTATAAAGAGTATTACGCAAAATATAACGGCGTAAAGGTATAAATCATGAGTAATAAAGATCCGTTATGTGTTATTAGGCAGCTCGCAGAAGAATATGGGCTGCTTTATCTTGATCCGGATAAAGTTGATATCGATACATATAAGGCTGTTGTCCTTAAGGGTGCTGATCCCGGAACGGACTCCCTTGATCATTTCGAGGGCGATGAGCGTGACGTTCTTGAGGTGGTTGATACGCCTGCAGGTCCGGTTAAGGCAGTAACACTGTGGAAGAGACACGATTTTGAGGTTGCGATGAGAGACTTTTTCGCGGCGAAGAACGGTCCTCTGGCAGAGATCCCCGCAACGCAGGGTGCTGCGATGATCACCGTATTTAATTGGAATAGGATCAATTCGCATCTTGCATCTTTCCCTGAGGAAGAGCGCGGTGAAGAGTTCAGGAGATTTACACAGGTAAAGTCAAATTACATAGATAATCTTGTTGTTCTTTCGGTCGGACCGTACAGCCATATTGATGCATCTCTGGCCGGCCACAGCGAAGAGGAGTGGCTTTTGTATTCTGATAAGATAAGACGCAATCACGAGCTTACTCATTTCATATGCCGCAGGCTCTATCCTGATAACATCGATGAGATCAGGGATGAGCTTATTGCTGATACTATTGGCCTGTATTCTGCTTATGGCAGCCTTGATCCTGATAAAATCCGTCTGTTCCTCGGAATTAAGGACGGAAAGTATATTGGCGGAAGACTTGAGAATTATACGGACGATACCGCAGGTATAACTGACTCTGTAAATAAGCAGATCGATGTGATCGCTGCGAAGGTTGAGAAGGCCGGTAAGGTCGAACCTTTTGATCTTATACCCATACTGATGGAGTGATTTTACTATGAAAAAAAATATCTGTTGTTCTTGCTTGCTCTCTTATGATGATGGCTGCATGTACTGATACGCAGCCGGAAACATCTGTTTCGGCGGAAGGATCCTGAGAAGCTGTTTCTGAGTATACGGATGTTGCAGTGTTATCGACTTCCGATATGCATGGTAAATGCTGGGAGACTGATGTTCTGTCCGGCAGTTCCATGCCGCACAATATGCTGTGTGTTGCAAGCTTTGCTAAGGCGTTAAGAGAAGAGTATGGGGAAGAGAATGTGGTCCTCATCGATAATGGTGACAGCTTTCAGGGTTCGATGATATCACAGCTGCCGCTCCTCGATTCTGCTTCCGGAGATTCTGTTGAAGATTTACCTATGGCGGTCTGCCTTAAAGAGATCTGATACGATGCTTTTGTTCTTGGTAATCATGAGTTTAATTATCCGTGGCCTGTAATGAGTGGTATCTATAATGACCTTGAAGATAACGGTGTCAGTGTCCTTGCTGCAAATGTGTATTATGACGGATCAACTGACGGACATCAGGCAGGCGAGAATATATTAACCCCTTATCTGATCAAGACAGTTGTTGTCAATGGTCACGAACACAGGATCGGAATTCTTGGTCTGGAGAATACTGATATATCAAGATGGGATGTCGCAGCGAATTATCCAGGTATGGTCTTCGCTTATCCTGATAATGATGGTTATCAGATCTCTTACGAGGCAAATCGCTACATTCCTCAGATGAAGGCTGAAGGGTGCGAGTTTATTATTGTTTCGTACCATGCAGCATTGGGAAATGATTCGGATGAGCTTGAGTTCGGTGTTAATTCCGAGAACCAGGGGTTAAGGCTTCTTGAGTCAACGGGAGATATTGATCTCCTTATCCTTGGTCACGATCACAGTAGTGGTTATTCAAATGATCTTTTCCCGGATAAGGACGGAAATGATGTTCTTGTTGTAAATGCAGGCGGAGGGCTGAGTCTGTCCGATGATTCCGGATCAGAGGATCCGAGGAAATGGTCGACTATGGAAGTTGAAGGCGGCAATATCATCATCTGTGTCGGAAGTGCCAGTGACCTAACGAGAGGTCAGGCTCTTCAGTATTACGATGATCAATTTACGACTTACAAGTTTATGAGAAACGGAGCATTTATTTTTAACTTCTATGAGATATGAACGAGAGAAATGTGATGTTTATAGATTGTTAATATTGGATTAGTATTTCGTTAACGATTTATTCAAAAACGAACGTCGTCCTTCACATTTACTTCACAATTGGTCTGGTATTTGTAAAAAACATCTGTAAATTGATATACGCTTCCCGGGGATTGGCATACCATTTGGGTATAACAATCCGAAGGAGGTTCATTATGAGAATAGCTAAATATGATTCACAGATGCAGACTCTTTTGCAGACAGAATTGAAGCGAATTCCCCGCTGGTTACGTATTACCAAGCTTAAGCTTGTCATTGCATTTATTGCAGAACTCGCACTTGCGGCTGTGATCGTTCTCTCACTGAACCCCGGAGATATTGCATCAGGTACTATCTTTGCCAATTTCAGATACTGGTACTGTGTTATACCTTTTGCATCGATAGCACCGTTCTGGTTTATCAGGGCGTGCTCTATCAAGACGAAGGCATATAAGACTGCATCACTTCTTGCATCTCTTTATAGAAGACCTGATGATTACAACACAAACGCTGTTTATCAGCATAAGAACAAGAGCTGTATCCCGGCAGGTTTCTGTCCTGACTGCGGTCTGTTGATTGTTCCCGGTGAATGCACATGCAGGAGCTGCGCAGCAAGAGAAAACAGGCATAGACTTGCAGGAATTCATGGGTGATCCATAACAGATATGCTTGATTTTCTTCGCTCTTTATTATTCGATGGAATTGTTCAGTTCGTTTACTGGTATCCCGCAATGATGGCAATGTTGTGGGTCCTCGGTTCCATCATTTTTTACAGGACAAATGAACGTAAAGGAGCTCTCCCGATGAAGGAGACTCCTTTTGTATCTATACTGATGCCCGCACATAATGAGAGTGATATCCTTTATAACGTTGTAAGGGAGATGACTCAGCTTAATTATCCTGATTATGAACTGATACTTATCAATGACGGTAGTTCTGACGATACGGGTGAGGTACTGCGCAACATCGTGCAGATGTATGATAAGGTCAGAGTTATCGATCTTAAACCGAACTGCGGAAAGGCAAATGCTCTTTATCTCGGATTGATCGCTTCAAAAGGCGAGATCCTTGTTGGAGTTGATGCGGACTCCTACCTGGATAAGAATGCCCTGAGGTATCTGGTGTCCCATTTCGTGAACGAGAATAATGGTGAGCGTGTCGGAGCCGTTACCGGCAATCCCCGTGTGCGCAACAGAGGGTCGCTCCTGGGGAAGATACAGCTCTGTGAATATGCGAGTATCATTTCCCTCATCAAGCGTACACAGCGTGTTCTGGGGAAGGTCATGACTGTTTCGGGAGTATGTGTTGCATACCGCAAGAAAGCGTTGATGGAATGCGGCTTCTGGGACAGGGATATGATGACGGAGGATATCGCCGTCACATGGAAACTCGAGAAAAACTTCTGGGATGTGCGTTATGAGCCGCGCGCTCTCTGCTGGATGCTGGTGCCTGAGACTGTAAAGGGACTCTGGCGTCAGCGCAAACGCTGGGCAGAAGGAGGTCTGGAGGTCATCTTCCGCCACTGGGACATTTTCAAGGCGTGGAACAAACGCCGTATGGTACCTGTTTATCTGGAACAGATATGTTCTTTTTTCTGGTCCGTGTGCTGGCTGATCCTGACGCTGATCCTTCTTATCATGGAGTTCCAGAGCAACCATGTATTCCTTGAATACCTATGGAAGAGTCAGTTCCTTTCCTTCGTGTGTCTCTTCCAGTTTGCGGTCGCAATATGGCTCGAATCGCACTACGACAAGAATATCCTGAAGAGCACATGGTCGGTCATATGGTATCCGCTGATCTACTGGTATGTTAACGTCTTTATCACGCTGGCATCGCTCCTGAAGGCGGTCCTTCCGAAGAAAAAGCTCGCTACATGGAAATCGCCTGACCGCGGAATTACAGTTACTGCAGCGCCCAAGAAGACGGTGAATCCTGACGTAAAACCCGAGCATGACAAGATATATGTTTCGTATGATGATATCAAGTTAAGCAGACTTGTTCAGGCGTTCGCATCCAATCCGGAAGATCAGGATGTAACCTCGCCTCTTGTTGACGGTACGCTTGAGTCTCCCATTGTCAATTCAAACTCCACGGAACATATCGAGGACAAGGCGAAACAGAAGAAGATCAAACGCGTGATCGAGATCATCCTCACAGCCATCGCGTGGATTTATATGCTTATCTACTGGGCATTCATGATCTATGGTATCTGGTGCGACCTTACTGGTCACCCCATAAGCGAATTCTGGCTTTACAATTATTCAACGATCCATCAGACCGAGGACTTCTTTGTAATCCTCTTTATAGCCGCCCTCATCGAAATACTGGAGCTCATCCTCTGGAAGGAATACAACTACCACAGATTCGGAAAACTCAGGAGGCGCAAGTTCAAGCCTGATGTCCGCAATGAAGAGATAGATGAGTACTTCAGCCTGGAGGACGATATCAGGAATGCACTCCATAACGATAAGTACATAATCCTTTACGAGAATCCGATCCCCGAAGGAATAGGGCAGGGGAGAAATCAGAAAAAAGGAAAAATAGATAAAGAGAAATCAACACGCAGTGAATAATATGTTGCTTATCCAACAGATATTACTTTGATTAACGATTGGTTTTTGTTTTGACTGAATCTACAATAAAACTATCAAACAAAACACTTGCACACAGGTTTTGGAGAATGAAAGGAGTTTTATTATGGAAAACAATGAACTTAATCTTGATGAACTTATGGAAATCAACGGCGGTAATAACGAAGCAGCGTTATATCTTGAAGAGCTTGCAAAAAAGCGTTCTCTTGTTCGGAATGACGGCATGATCGATCTGATCGCTTTGAGGAAATCATTAACACCAGGGGAATTGGCGAGAATTACAGCGCTTCGCAGAATACTCGGCGGAGAGCTGGCGTTCAGACCTATTGAGCGGAACAACTCCCGTGCTTTAAGGTAATCTGTAAAGAGTTTTGATTGGTGATAGACTGGCTGGAGCATCTCGAAAGGGGTGCTCTTTTTCGATTTTCTGGAACTTGCAGTATTTAGGCTGATTTGTTACAGTTTTTCGACGCAAAAGCAGATGTTTATCTGCAACAGGGATATCAGACTACCACCTGAAGATGTTTATATGTATAATCACTTTAATGGTGGAAAAACGGAGGGATAGTTTATGGCATTCATGGGTATGTTTATGGCATTTTTGGCGGTTGTCCTGGTCATCCTCGGGATATCTGCTTTTACTGCTATAGTCTGTTTTGTTGCATCCGGACTGATAATGGTCTTCAAAAAGAAGAAAAACAAAGATGGGGTAAAGGTTAAGGCCCCTTGGTACGTAATTGCGCTGAGGATCCTTGGAAGTATCGCAACTATACCTATAGTTATTGCAGTAGGCATAGTGATATATGCAGTCATCGCAAGTGCCATAGATAAGAGAACAAATCTGCCCAGAGCTGTAATGGCCAATGACTATGCGCAGGCTGAGCAGATCCTGAAGAATGGAGCAGATCCTGATATCAGGGATAAATACGGTCTGACACTTCTTATTTGCGTTGCAAGTCATGAAGATTTTGTTGATGTCAATAATGATACAAGATATGAGAGCAGCAGTAATCATTTCGGGTATGATGATGACGATGATGATATAAAAATGATGGAACTTCTTCTTGAATATGGTGCAGATATTAATGCCGGTGTAACCAGCTGCGGAGATGAGGAAAATCATGTGTTTCAAGAGGGAGGATGGCACGATATATATGCAAATTCCGATCATTACTGCGGGAACACGCCTCTTATCTATGCTGTAAGATACCGCAGCCCCGAGGTAGTAGAGTTTTTGATAGATAATGGTGCCGATGTTAACCAGGCAAATGATTGCGGCTTTACTCCGATCCTTATGTGTGCGGACACACGTAATGACGACGATGGCGGAACTGAGATTGCCACCATGCTGCTGAATGAAGGTGCTGATATCAGTGCTGTATCCAATTTCCATCAGGACATACTCTGGCTGCTGATGAGACGTGGTACGGATGATATTACTGAGATGACGGGAGTGTGTGAAAAGCTTTCTGTAAAATAAGATCTTCTTACAGTATTTATGTTGATGCAGGTAATTGTTTCCTGCCAACTATGCTATAGTTCTAACAGATGAAACGATACAAGTCAACAGGAGTGCTCAGCGGAGCACTCCT
>JAILDX010000007.1 GCA_024688685.1 Saccharofermentans sp. | reverse complement strand
AAAATATTTCAGCGACATCGACACATTAGAAGAACTTTCTTGGATTGTACTTAATGAGACAGAAGAGGGTGCTTTATTACTTTGTGAGAATGTCATTGAATCCATGAGATATGCATACGAAGAGAATGAGATTGATAATCCTGTATGGGAGACCTGTGACATTCGCCACTGGTTAAACAATTACTTTCTTGACTCGTTCTTTACAACAGAAGAAAAGGATAAGATCTTGCCGCAGGAGATAGTCTCTGAGGAAGGAACGAAGCTTATCGACAAAGTGTTCCTTCTGAGTAAAGAAGAAGTTGAAACATATCTTCCGAATCAAGAAGAGCGCAGAGCTCAGCCGACTGCTTGGGCTAGAAGAAACGAGGATGATTTTGACGGGCTTGTTGTAATTGACGGGTACTGCACCTGGCTGCTTAGAGATACCTCAAAAGCGTGTGCCGGTAATTGGACAGGCATTTCCTCAAAGGGAGAACTCGATCTAATAGGCGCAGATTTCTATTTCGGACCGGAAACCGGAGTCAGACCGGCATTATTCTTGAAGAAATCGTGATATAGAGTACGAGTTTTATATCAAGTTTTGTTCCTGTGGAGGAAATCTCATATGCCAGATAATGTTACCAGAAGCGGCCGCAGAGATTTATATGATCATTTGATCAACGCCGGAGTAATTCAGGCATTGAATATTTACGATTCTGCTTGGATAAAAACAGCCGGTATTGACCATCTTGACCCGGACGATGAGCTATATGATCCGGATGTGTCTGAATATGATACAGAAGGCGAGAACATACCTGATGAGGATTACTGTCCTAAGTATACGATCTGCCTTTCAAACGAGACATACTGCGGAGACGGGGAGAACCCATATCCGGAAACAGTCCGAATAATCACGCTCATCTGCAAAGATCTCGAAAACGGAATACTCCTGATATCCAGAGGAGGCACCCGCACTGTAGATCATAAGACTATTGACGTGAGCATTGATTTTGAGTCGGATATTATCAGTAATACAGAAAAAGTAATAGAAGCAATTATGGATTTAACTAGTACTTAAAAATCATTTGTTGATTTTGGAGAAAGGAGGATTCTAATATGGCAGTAACCAGTGTTTTAGATGAGGATGTGGAGGTGCGTAGAGAAATAGCTGAGGATCCTAACACTGATGCAGATCTTCTTACAGTTTTAGCTACTTTCCCTTGAATTCAGAGATTACATTTTCACCTTCTGAGATCTTATTATCCAGTTCTAGTCCCTTGCGGATCTCTGCGATTTCCTCATCCGTGATAGTTCTTGCATCATCAACGACGACGATAGCGCTGATCTCCTTGATGCTGTTGATCAGATCGTGGAGATTGGTAATGTTTTCATTATTGTTATTATTCTCACTCATGATAATTCCTCCTCGTTGCAGTCTTCATGATCTGTGAATCTCTCAAGCTCGGTTCTGTACATCATCAGCTGAACAGCCTCTTCGGCGGTGATGTATTCCATCCTCTCGCATGCCTTGATGCACAGCTGCTTGGTCTCGGTATCGCAGTCCTTGTCTGCCAGGATCAGAGCGAGCTTAGCGATCTTGACGATGGTCGGATCTTCGATGTAATTCCTGTCCGGCTTCCTTGCCATGCGGAGTGTTGTTACTTTTCCCTTATTCATGCTACACCTCCTTGTATGTCTGATTTCCGATGTTGTTTACACCTATAAGATAGCAGGAAAGATGTACCAGAAAACGACCATGTTAGAGGACGGATGGATGGGACGGTTATAGTGCATGCGTGCGGATAGACTTTGAGTAATCGATAATATGTATTGTGGAAGGGAGAAATCGTATGAACGGTGATGAGGTTTTTACCGGGTTGTACGGACTTGATAAAGCGCTCGGCGGATACAGGCCGAGAACGCTTAATGTGATCGCGGGCAGGCCCGGGATGGGGAAGACCGCGCTGGCGCTTGATATCGCGAGGAATGTTGCGAAGAGTTACGGAGAGCCGGTGCTGTATTTCTCCCTGAGGTTGTCGAGGGCGAGGCTGCTCGAGAGGCTGATCAAAGCTTCTTTCGATGAGAATAAGTTCCCGTTGGCGTGCGAGAGCGTAGAGT
>JAILDX010000019.1 GCA_024688685.1 Saccharofermentans sp. | reverse complement strand
TATATCTTGAGCCCTGCAATATCCCGCAGCATCGACTCTACGCTCTCGCACGCCAACGGGAACTTATTCTCATCGAAAGAAGCTTTGATCAGCCTCTCGAGCAGCCTCGCCCTCGACAACCTGAGGGAGAAATACAGCACCGGCTCTCCGTAACTCTCCGCAACATTCCTCGCGATATCAAGCGCCAGCGCGGTCTTCCCCATCCCGGGCCTGCCCGCGATCACATTAAGCGTTCTAGGCCTGTATCCGCCGAGCACCCTATCGAGTCCGTCCAACCCGGTAAATACCTCATCACCGTTCATGCAATCTCTCCCTTCCACAATACATATTAACGATTACTCAAAGTCTATCCGTACGCATGCACTATAACCGTCCCATCCATCCGTCCTCCAACATGGTCTTTTTCTGGTACATCTTTCCTGCTATCTTATAAGTGTAAACAACATCGGAATCAGACATACAAGGAGGTGTAACATGAATAAGGGAAAAGTAACAACACTCCGCACGGCAAGGAAGCCGGACAGGAATTACATCGAAGATCCGATCATCGTCAAGATCGCGAAGCTCGCTCTGATCCTGGCAGACAAGAACTGCGATACCGAGACCAAGCAGCTGTGCATCAAGGCATGCGAGAGGATGGAATACATCACCGCCGAAGAGGCTGTTCAGCTGATGATGTACAGAACAGAGCTTGAGAGATTCACAGATAATGAAGACTGCAACGAGGAGGAATTATCATGAGTGAGAATAACATCATCGCTGAGTTCAAGGGCAAGAATCACTTCCTGTCCAACTTCTACAAGTGTGACTTCGTCTACAACGAGCTGACCTACCACAACGCCGAGGCCGCTTTCCAGGCCCAGAAGTGCGCTACGGATGAGGACAGGATCAAGTACACCGAGGTCACGAATCCGGTCGCAGCCAAGCGCATGGGCAGGAAAGAACCCAACCTCCCGGAGAACTGGAATGACATCAGCGCCAGCATCATGAAGGATATCCTCACGGCCAAGTTCGCCGTTCCCGAGTTGAGGGAGAAGCTCCTCGCCACCGGTGATGCAACCCTCATTGAAGGCAACAAGCACCATGACAATATCTGGGGTTGCTGCACCTGTGACAGCTGCCGTGCCAAGAATAAGCCCGGCCTGAACAGACTTGGCAAGATTCTCATGGATATCAGAGACAGTCTCAGTTGACCATTCAGTAGCAGAATCAGCATAATCACTACTATAAACGCTACTATCTGGCAGATAGTAGCGTTTTCAGTAGTAAAAAAGTTGAAAAGTCTACCGGGAAATCGACTATCCGCGCTGATGCTTCATCCACTGTTTCCTGCACTTATAGCTCGTCTTCCAGGATCTGTCCGTATGTCGCTTGCCATAGACCTGCAATCTATAGCAGTAAATACATCCGCCATATCGACTTATCACTTTTTTGTATACAGGATCTTTGAACGGCCGATACTCCTCTTCCTGAATGGAGTTCAAGACCCGGGCGCGCTTGTTGTACGGCAGTATCGGTTTCCTGAGGCGATAGACGCCGCAGTACGGCACGGGATCACGCCTGTAACGATAAATGATCCCGTCATAAGTTCGAATTCTCATGCATTGTAGTCCTCCTTGAATTAAAGATCGCTATTGCATGTCCGATACCTCCTAAAACAAATACTGTTCACCTCGTATGATTTAGGACCCAGTCCAGAAGTTCATCGTAATAGATACAACCGGCTGCTACACTATAAATAACGTCCGCATACTCCTTATTTGTCGCTCTAATCTCATATCCATTTAATTCTAGGAGCGTTAACAAGACTAATGCACCAATTCGTTTATTACCATCCTGAAAAGGGTGATTGGAAATAAGGCCATAGCCTGTTTTTTTCAGCTGCTTCACTTTACCAATACACAAATGTCGCAATTTATAATTACGATATTTACCTTTTATTCTCCTGAATGGTCTGCACAGGAAATGCCATAATTTGTAATTACTTAACCAGCCCTGAATTCCATAGCTTAATTCTTTCAATTTCTTAGACATGTTATACACTCCCTAGGTTCTCTGATCCTACCAGCTGAGATCGTCAAAGATGAAAGCCAGATCAGAGAAAGCCTTCTTCTTTAATGCTGTTCTGCTCTTTTCAAGTTCCTGATACTCCATGTCATCGTAATCACCCTTGCAAAACTTGGCCAGTTCATCGAACTCGTCAGCCACAGAATTTACCAAAGTGTGCCATTCTTCAGAATAAACACCATTTAAACGTTCACGTTCCTCTTCAGGACCAAACGTTAACGCATGCATATCCTCAACCACGCAGTTTCCGATTGCCGGTGTATGCTTGTTAAAGAACCTCAGATAATCACGGATGATTACAGCTAGATAAAGATCCATCTGCCAGTGCACATCCCAAGAAATATTAACGATCTTGAATTCATTGAATTTCTTTTTATCAAGATTCTTCACTTTGCCGAGCTTAAGATGGCGCAGCTTATAGTCACGCATCCTGTCTTTAAGTACACTCAACTGATAACGGACTCCAATAATCTGATAATCATCGGGGAAGTCCATAACAGCTTTTCTATAGTTATCAAAGCCCTCTTTTGTATATACCTCATCGCCATTTTTCAGAGTCTTTTCAGCAAAACCGCTGGTGGCTTTATCGTAGAGCTTATCCCACTTTCTTTCTGTAATATACTTTTTCATGGTTTATCACCTCTGGCTTGAATATAACAAAAACGATGCGACAAATAAGTCACATCGCTTTAATTGAGATTGTCTTAATCACAATCAACCACAAATACCTTAAAGCCCTTTTTTGTTGCTTTTTTGACTGTATCGTTCGTTCCTTTCGTTCGCGGGCTGCGGAATGCAACGACCACCGGCATTTCCGCTTCTGCCGCATACTTAACCATT
>JAILDX010000003.1 GCA_024688685.1 Saccharofermentans sp. | reverse complement strand
GACCTTGCAGCTGTTGCTCACCTCTCATCAATCAAGACAAGAGTTCCTTTCCTCCACTTCTTCGATGGTTTCCGTACATCACACGAGATCCAGAAGATCGAGGTTATCGACTACGATACACTCGGATCATTGGTTGACTACGAGGCAGTTAAGGCTTTCCGTAAGAGAGCGCTTTCTCCTAACCACCCGACACTCCGTGGTACAGCTCAGAACCCTGATATCTACTTCCAGGGCAGAGAAGCTTCCAACCCCTTCTATCTTGCAGTACCTGATCAGGTTCAGTACTACATGGATAAGATCAACGAGATCCGTGGCACAGACTACAAGCTTTTCAATTACTATGGTGCAGCTGATGCTGACCGCGTAATCATCGCTATGGGTTCTGTCTGCGAGACAGCTGAAGAAGTTATCGACTTTCTCAACGCTCACGGTGAGAAGGTTGGTCTCGTTAAGGTTCACCTCTATCGTCCTTTCTCAGCTGAGAAGCTCCTCGAGGCAATCCCTTCAACAGTTAAGGCTATCGCAGTTCTTGACAGAACAAAGGAACCCGGTTCTTATGCAGAGCCTCTCTTCCTTGACGTTGCTGCAGCTTATGTCGGCAAGAATGCTCCCAAGCTCATCGGCGGCCGTTATGGTATGGGTTCAAAGGATACAACACCTGAGTGCGTACTCGCTGTTTATAAGGAACTTAAGAAGGATCAGCCTAAGGAAAGATTCACGATCGGTATCGATGACGACGTTACATTCCTCTCACTCGATTGCTCAGAGTCAATCGAAGTTGCAGGCGAAGGCGTTGTTCAGGCCAGATTCTGGGGTCTCGGCGCAGACGGTACAGTTGGTGCTAACAAGAACTCCATCAAGATCATCGGTGACCACACAGATATGTATGCTCAGGCATATTTCTCATATGACTCAAAGAAGTCCGGTGGTATCACGATCTCTGACCTGAGATTCGGTACAACACCTATCCGTTCAACATACCTCATCAATAAGGCTGACTTCGTTGCATGCCACAACCAGTCTTATGTTTACCAGTATGATATGCTCTCATCACTGAAGCCGGGCGGCACGTTCCTTCTCAATACTCAGTGGACAAGAGACGAACTCGAGGAGAAGCTCCCCGGTTCAATGAAGCGTTACATCGCTAACAACAACATCAAGTTCTATACATTGGATGCTGTTGCAAAGGCTAAGGAGATCGGTCTCGGCGGAAGGATCAACACTATCTGTCAGTCCGCATTCTTCAAGCTCTCCGGTATCCTTCCTGTTGAGCAGGCTGTTGACTATATGAAGAAGGCAGCTCTCAAGTCTTACGGCAAGAAGGGTGAAGATGTTGTTAACATGAACTATGCAGCTATCGATGCAGGTGTTGACGCAGTTGTTGCTGTTGATGTACCTGATTCATGGAAGACAGCTGAGGATCAGCCTGTTGAGAAGAAGCAGGTTCCTGAGTTCATCGAGAAGGTCGTTAACGTAATGAACAGACAGGAAGGTAACTCACTCCCCGTATCCACCTTCAAGGGTATGGAAGACGGTACTTTCCCTCAGGGCACAGCAGCTTACGAGAAGCGTGGTACAGCAGTAGATATCCCTGTATGGGATGCTTCAAAGTGTATCCAGTGTAACCAGTGCTCCATCGTCTGCCCTCACGCAGCTATCCGTCCGTTCCTCCTCACAGAGGAAGAGGCTGCAAATGCTCCTTTCGAGACAAAGGATGGCATGAAGCCTTACGACAACATGAAGTTCAGGATCCAGGTTTCTGCTATGGACTGTCTCTCCTGCGGTGTTTGTGTAGAGTCATGTATCGCTAAGGAGAAGGCTATCACGATGGCTCCTCTCGGAGACAACCTCAAGGAAGCTGAGAACTGGGATTACTGTGTTGCTCTGTCACACAAGGATAACCCGATGGCTAAGGCTACAGTTAAGGGTTCACAGTTCGAGCAGCCGTTGCTCGAATTCTCCGGCGCATGCGCAGGCTGCGGCGAGACACCTTATGCTAAGCTCCTCACACAGCTCTTCGGCGACAGAATGCAGATCTCCAATGCTACAGGATGTTCTTCAATCTGGGGCGGTTCTGCACCTTCAATGCCTTATACAACAAACTACAGAGGATTCGGTCCTGCATGGGCTAACTCCCTGTTCGAGGATAACGCTGAGCACGGTCTTGGTATGTATCTCGGTTACAAGCAGCTCAGATCAAGAGCTAAGATGCTCGTTGAGGAGACAGTAGCTTCCACAGCTTCTGCATCACTCAAGGAAGCTGCACAGGCTTGGCTCGATGGATTCAACTCATCTGAGAATACACGTGAGAGCGCTGAGAAGCTCGCTGCTGAACTTAAGGCAGAGGGATCTGATTCAGCTAAGAAGGCTCTTGATTATGAGGACTTCTTCATTAAGAGATCACAGTGGATCATCGGTGGTGACGGATGGGCTTATGACATCGGTTACGGCGGACTCGATCACGTTCTCGCTTCCGGTGAGGATGTTAACGTTCTCGTTCTTGATACAGAGGTTTACTCCAACACAGGCGGACAGGCTTCCAAGTCTACACCTCATTCCGCAGTTGCTCAGTTCGCAGCAGGCGGTAAGAACATCAAGAAGAAGGATCTCGGTATGATGGCTATGAGCTACGGTTACGTATACGTTGCTCAGGTTGCTATGGGATCTGACAAGAACCAGCTGATCAAGGCTTTCACAGAGGCTGAGGCATATCAGGGACCTTCACTCGTTATCTGCTATGCACCTTGTATCAACCATGGTATCAAGGGCGGTCTCAAGGGTGCACAGGCAAGAGAGAAGGCTGCAGTTGAGTGCGGTTACTGGCACCTCTACAAGTTCAATCCTGCTCTTGCTGCAGAAGGAAAGAATCCTTTCTCACTCGATTCCAAGGAACCTAACCTTGATCTGTTCGTCGATTTCCTTAAGGCAGAGGTAAGATACAACTCTCTCTACAAGAAGTACGATGCAGAGATCGTTGATGCTATGTTTGAGAAGACAAAGGGCGACGCGATCGAGAGATTGAACAGCTACAAGCGCAAGGCAGCTAACATCGAGGTCTGACGTATAAGTGCAGACCGGCGATCGTAAGCTGATAGTATCGCAGACGGCGCTCCCCGACATATTTGTTATCAGATATGCCGGGGAGCTTTCTGCCGATGCGATTTATACTTATCTTTGGATCAATACCTTTTATCACGATAAGAGTTTTGACCTGAAGAATATCTTTGATGCTTCCATTTTGTCAAAGGCTGATACGGAGAAGGCTCTGGCCGATCTTGTATCAAAGGATCTTCTGGTAAGGAACGGCAACAGCTTCCACCAGACAGATATCATTGCAAAGGAAGTAGATGATTATATACGCCTCGAACGTGCATATATGGCTGCTGATACCGTGGATCTTCCTGAAGATGTGAAGAACCGCAATGATCTGGCTGAGAGTATCCAGAATACATTCTTCCAGGGAAAGATGCCTTTTACTTTCTATAAGCTAATCGACAAGTGCTTATTTGAATACCATTTCGAGACGACAGTCGTATACACGTTATTTCAGGAAGGACTTGACCGTAAGTGCGTAAAGTCCATAGATCTTATGAAGCAGCTGGCGAAGAAATGGTACGATTCGGGTATCAATTCGTCTGAGGCTATTGCTGAATACAAACAGGAACAGAAGGATATCAGGCGCGTTACTGAGCTTATGGGCAAGCTTACGAGACGCAGGATGAACAACCTTGATATCGAGAGGATAGAAAGATGGGTTACCGAGCTTGATGCTCCGGCAGAACTGATAGAGTATGCCTACAAGTGCAACGAGTTCAGGGGTAACATCCAGATGAAGCATGTTGAAGACACATTGACTGTATGGCTATCCGCAGGGATCAGGACAGTTGATGATGCAGCAAAATACGAAGAAGAGAATCACAAGGAAAATAAGCGCAAAGCCACTAAGCGCAAGGGCAGATATTCAGGAGCCGTTACCGGTGCAGAGGCGGGACTCGTTTCTGGCAGCGATGATGACGGCGGAGTTAAGCCTGAGTCCACGACAAAGGAAGAGGACAGGCCTGCATTTGGCGGTGATGATGACGATTCTTCTGTAGATGATATCTTGGATATATTCGGAGGAAACGATGATTAATATCAATGATCTGATAATGGCATCCAACTCCAATACAAAGGATGAGAGAGAGCTTATAAGGGACAGGAAGGTCGAGGAGACTTATAAACAGTACCCTGAGCTCGAGAAGATAGATAAGGAGATCGTTGCAGCCAGAACGGCGGGTTTTATCGCGGTCCTTGACGGCAATGAGGTAGAGGAGCGCCATAATGAATCGCTTCTCAGGCAGCTTAAGGAGAAGAGGGAAAGATGTCTCGGAAGATATGATATCCCTTCTGATTTTGATGAAGAGAAGATCATCTGCACAAGATGCAACGATACCGGATTCTTTAAGAATAAGAACGGACTGAGACAGGTCTGCCCGTGCAGGAATGATGACCTCGAGGAATGCTACCGCATCTCGGGTATGAGAGACTACAGCAGTATAAGGACTGATAATTACAGCGATGACTATTTCGGGAATAAAGACCACAGAAAGATTCTGAGAAGGAAGATGCTGGATCTTGTTCTCGGGAATGAGGATTTGTCGGCAAAGCCTCTGTGGGTGCTCTTTGACGGTACCCAGACGGGAAAGACATTCCTTTCCGTATATGTCCTGAAGCTGGCGATCAACCTCGGGAAGAGCGTTTATTACACGAAGCTCGATGAGTTCATGATGATGGACAGGGACACGATAGACGATATAAGAGATGTCGATCTTCTGGTAGTCGATGACTATGTTGCCAATATGACGATGACCGGAATGACAGGAACACGTCTCAACGCCCTTCTGGAATCAAGACAGGCAATGGGTCTTGCGACCGTGATCGTGACGAGTTTCCCGATACAGAACCTTATTGAAGAGAGTGATTCAAGGATCTCAGGCAAGATCCAGAGAGCCGGCATTATAAAGCACGACAAGGGCAGCGATCGTAAATGAAGGTCAGAAGCGGCATCGATATCGTTGACATCTCAAGGATAGAGAAGAGCATCGGAAAGTCGGATGCTTTTGTGAAGAAATGCTTTACCACTAATGAGATCTCATATTGTGAAGCACTTGCGCCTGCCCGTAAGATAGAGAGCTATGCGGGGAGATTTGCTGCCAAGGAGGCCGTATCCAAAGCTCTCGGGACAGGGATCATGGCAGAGGGCATAGCACTTGCCGATATCGAGATCGTAACAAATGAGAAGGGAGCTCCCGAACTGGTCCTTCACGGAAAGGCCTGTGAACTGGCAGAAGAGATGGGTATCTTCAGCCGGTCGGTCAGCATCAGTCACGATGGCGGATATGCCGTGGCATGCTGCTATATGTTATCTGAAAACTGATATCTATGAAAAAGAGCGGAAACAAGGAAAAATATAACAGATCCATATTCGGACGTTTCTCCGGCGGCAGCGAGCAGAAGCAGGTGATCGGTGACAATATTCCTGATCCCGGTGTAAGACATGTCGAGACGCCTGTAGATCTGCCGTTTATTGAGGGTATCAATGACAAGCCCGATCTTTCTGCAAGCGTCTCGGATGAGCTTTCCGACAAGTGGGGACTCAATCCGAAGAAGGCGACATTAAAGTCGTCAAGACGCAACATGTTTATTGGTTTCGGCATTGCCGTAGCTGTACTGATCGTTGCACTTGCGAGCATATTCTTTGTGCTTCCGAGAATACTTCCCAGCCTCTTCAAGGGTACAAATATCGAGCTCTTTGTTCAGAAGGAAGTTAATTATATATACACGGATCCCGATTACCGCGTAATAAATAAGACTTCGGTCAGCGTGTACGCATCGCCTGATGTTGAGTCGAACAGGGTAACGCAGGTTCTCTATAACGAGGTGGTAAAACTGCTGTCTGACAATGTCATCAATGGGTTCTACAGGATAGAGACAATGGACGGGATCACGGGCTATATTGAGGACGGATCCTTCATTTCCGATATGGATTCCGTAGAACCGGATCTTTACCAGTATAAGCTGATCATTTCGAATCCGTATAAGAATATCATGACCCATGCGAGCAACGGAACACTTATAACAAGGGCGATGATGAATACGGTTCTTTATGGGAATGTAAAGAGAGACGGCGTTTATCAGGTGACACTTCCCGGAGGGGATATCGGATGGGTTGGTTCTTCCGGCGTTATCGAGCTGGGGACGAGATCGAAGACGGACCTTGTTTCGAGCCGTTATTTTGTTTCGTCGGTGCTGACATTCGTAAATTCAATGTATCTCGAGGACGGCCTTACGATGCAGGGTGCGTCGGTAAACGGCATTGCCTACGTCTGTTCGGAGGTCAACGGCCTTGAAATGCCGAGGACCATGAACGAGCAGGCAAAGCTGGGCGAAGAGATCACGATGGAATATGACGCCGTTAACGGAAACCTTATCAGAGAGAATATCCAGCCTGGCGATTTTGTGTTCCTGAGGGGCGTCAACGCCGACCCGACTGACCGCAGGATAGTCGAAATGGCCATCTGTACCGATACGGGGACCTTCTTTATGATCTCTCCGGCAAGGACTACTGTAAGGCTGAGAGAGTTTGCATCGGGCAACAGTTTTTACGACAGGATCATAACTGTCAGAAGGTTTTTCGAAACCGATTAAAAAGGTGTTGCATCATTTATACCTGTGTGGTATTATTTTCTAGCGCTTTAAGACTAATAGGAGGTGTTACCATGGCTAAGTGTGAGATTTGCCAGAAGGATATGTTCTTTGGCAGAAAGATCAGAATTACACGTTCACAGATTTCACGTCGTGCACTTACACAGCAGAAGGCAAATGTCCAGAAGGTTAAGGTTGTTGTTGACGGCACCCCTAAGACAATGCATGTATGCACACGTTGCCTGCGTTCAGGTAAGGTTGAGAGAGCTTAATTTTTAAGTGAATTAGACGTAGATAAGAGAGCCGCCGTATGACGGCTCTTTTTGTTTGCGGTAAGCAATAATAAATAAAGCCGCCCGTTCTGGGCGGCTTCATTATTTACTGATCTTACTTTGCCGGAACTTCGATGACTGACTTGCCACCCATGTACATTCTCAGCGGCTCGGGAATCCTGATGCTTCCATCCTCGTTGAGATTGTTCTCGAGGAAGGCGATGAGCATTCTCGGCGGAGCTACACATGTATTATTGAGAGTGTGAGCCAGATAATTGCCGTTCTCGCCCTTGATCCTGATGCCAAGGCGGCGTGCCTGCGCATCACCGAGATTGGAACATGAACCGACCTCGAAATACTTCTGCTGTCTGGGGGACCATGCCTCTACGTCACAGCTCTTGACCTTAAGGTCTGCAAGGTCACCTGAGCAGCACTCGAGAGTCCTTACGGGGATATCAAGTGATCTGAAGTAATCAACAGTATTCTTCCAGAGAATGTCGTACCACTTCTTGGAATCCTCGGGCTTGCAGACGACGATCATCTCCTGCTTCTCGAACTGGTGGATCCTGTAAACACCGCGCTCCTCAATGCCGTGAGCGCCTACTTCCTTACGGAAGCAGGGCGAATAGCTCGTAAGCGTCTGGGGAAGCTCTGACTCATCAAGCTGTGAATCGATGAACTTACCGATCATGGAGTGCTCGGATGTGCCGATAAGATAAAGGTCCTCACCCTCGATCTTGTACATCATGTTCTCCATCTCCGCGAAACTCATTACGCCGTCAACAACGCCCGAACGGATCATGTAAGGCGGGATGTAATAAGTAAATCCGCGGTCGATCATGAAATCGCGCGCATAGTTAAGGCACGCGGAATGAAGTCTTGCGATGTCGCCCTTGAGGTAATAGAAACCGTTGCCGCTTGTCTTTCTTGCGGAATCAAGGTCTATGCCGTTAACCTTCTCCATGATATCAACATGATAAGGGATCTCGAAATCGGGAACTACAGGCTCACCGAACCTCTCTATCTCCACATTCTCAGAATCATCCTTACCGATCGGTACTGAAGGATCGATGATGTTAGGTATGATGAGCATGATCTTGCGGATCTTCTCTGAAAGCTCGGTCTCCTTGCCAGACAGCATCTCCAGCTCATCCTGCATGGCCTTTACCTCAGCCTTTGCAGCTTCTGCCTCATCTTTCTTTCCCTGTGCCATGAAGAAACCGATCTGCTTACTGATCTTGTTCCTCTGTGATCTCAGATACTCCGCTCTTGTCTTTGATTCGCGAAACTCCTTATCGAGTGCGATAACCTCATCTACCAAAGGGAGCTTGTCGTCCTGGAACTTTTTTCTGATGTTCTCTCTGACGAGATCAGGATCATTCCTTAATAACTTTATATCAAGCATAAAACGCCTCCGTTTTTTGTATCTTCCTTATTGTATTATCAACCCATTATTTATTCAACTGTGATACAATTCAAATATGGAGGGATACAGTATATGATTATCCGTAATTGTGCAGGAGGACTTGTTTTTACAGGGGATAAGGTGCTTCTTATCCGCAATGACAAGCATGAATGGAGTTTCCCGAAGGGTGTTGTGGCTCGGGGCGCCAGTGTAAAGGCTTCTGCAGTATCCCGTATCGAGGTTGAGACAGGCGTGGTTTCAAAGATCCTTGCGCCTGCGGGAAAGACGAACTATGAGTTCTATTCGATCACGAGGACCAAGCCGGTCCATAACAACATTTCGTGGTTTGTAATGTCTTCAGAGTCTGAAGAGACGAGGCCGAATAACGAGGCCGGAGTTGAGGAATGCGGTTTCTTCCCTGTTGAGGAGGCCCTCGATATGATCACATACAGCCAGGATAAATCACTTCTGATGATGGGATTCCAGAAGTATAAGGAGCTTTCCTGATTTGTCCGGCATCATCACTCTCACCCGTGAAGGCAATTCCCGAATTGAGATAAAGCAGTCCGTTTTCATCGGAAAAGCTGTCCCTGTCAGCAGTCAGGACGAGGCAACAGCTTTTGTTTCGGCGCAGAGAGCGCTTTATCCTGATGCAAGGCATACGGTTTATGTATGGAAGGTGTCAGGGGAGATGAATATGCAGAAATACAGCGATGACGGCGAACCGCAGGGAACAGCGGCACTGCCCGTGCTCTCGATAATAGAGCATGCTGGACTTACCAATGTGGCGTGCTGTGTCACGAGGTATTTCGGAGGGATCCTTCTCGGAAAGGGAGGTCTCGTCAGAGCATATACAGAGAGTGCCAAGCTGGCTCTGTCTGACGGAAGGCCTGTCTCCATGACGGAAGGCAGTCTGACAGGTATAAAAGTCTCATACCAGATGTCGGACAAAGTTCTTTATGAACTCAAAAACCTCCCGTGTGAAATAAAGGATACGTCATATCTTCAGGATGTTGAGTTCCTGATAGCAGCTGACAGCTGCAATACCGAGACAGTAACAAAGCGTATTACCGACCTGACCGGAGGAACTTCGCTGTTTGAGGATAAGGGGAAGATAATGATCAAAGGTGACGGCGTCTTGCTTTAATTTTGCCGTAATTATTGATCATATTTTGCCTAAAAATAATTGGTGATTAGCCTTATCATTACCATAGATACCATTGAAGGAAGGTGCGTTTAAATGTCAGAGAATGACGACAAGCGGTTTGAGAGAGCATATAAGAGAAGCAGGATCTTTGTGATCATGCTTGGAGTGTTTCTTGCAGGTAGCATCATCTTTTCTGCTATCCAGACCGTATATATCTACAAGCTCAATACCGGCAGGACCGGATTAATGAGTTACCTTGATGATTCCGGAAAGGATAAGGAACAGGATACAGCTCAGGATATGAACCATCATGTTACTGACAACCTTCCTGATCCATGGTTCTCTCTTGAAGAAGCGACGCGTGCATCTTCAGATGACAAGGCAGCGCTTAAGGTTACGGAGATCGTTGATCTGTGCAGTCCTTCTACTGTTTCTCTTTACATTAAGGGAACTGTCAATGGTGTTACCAAGACACTGAGTTCCGGATCAGGCTTCATCATTACTGATACGGGTTATGCCGTAACTAATGCACATGTTGTCAGTTCGGTAGTTGAGAACGGATACGAGCTCTATGCTTCTGTTCCCGGTTCTGATGAACTCATCAGTTGTGATGTTATCGGAAAGGATGTTCAGACGGATTGTGCAGTTATCAGGCTGAAGGACGACAGGACATACACTCCGGTCATTCTCGGAAGCTCTTCTGAACTGCACACGGGTGAACTCGTTGTTGCCATCGGAAATGCGCTCGGAACTCTGGACGGAACTGTCACGGTAGGTGTTGTATCAGCTCTCAACAGGCAGATCAACCACGAAGGCTACCGACTCAACGTTCTTCAGACAGATGCTGCCATCAATAACGGCAACAGCGGCGGTGCTCTTATCAATTCGTTTGGTGAAGTGGTGGGTATCGTCAATGCCAAGATGGTCATCAATGAGTCGGAGGGACTCGGTTTCGCGATCCCCATCGATGATGTTAAGCCGATCATTGAATCACTGATCAACTATGGAGCTGTTGTAAACAGGCCATATCTCGGAGTTACTCTGGCAACGATCACGGAGAATTCGTATTACGGTGCCATCCCGGGTGTTTATGTAAGCGAATATGTTGCAGGAGGTCCGGGTGACCGGGCAGGACTCAGGATAGGTGATAAGATCATTTCCGTCGATGGTGTTGCAATAAGTTCATCTGATGATATTATTGTTATACGTGACTCGCATAATGTCGGTGACACGATAGCGTTCGTTATCGAGAGAGACGGGAAAGAGATGACGATCGATTTCACGATCGGTGACAGTGCGGACTATGAAGATGCCGGAACGGTTTCGGAAGAGTCTGACAGCACTGATAAGCCTGATGTTTTCGGTGGCGACAGATGATCTTAATATCTGAAGGGAATGAGTATATATGGCACGTAGCAGTCAGAGCAGAGGCGTTAAGGTAATTGCTGTAATCCTTGTTATAGCAATGCTGATATCATTCGGTACCGCACTGATATTGGCGATTTCGTCTATGTGATGCGATCTTTTATAGAAGCATTTTGCTTCTGTCCCTTGCGAAGGGATGATCCGGTTTATATCTGAATGAAGAATAAACGGTGTGAACGACAGGTGGATTCTATAGAAGAGAAATAAGGGATTGTGATATCAATCAAAACAATAAAGGGCTGTCATTTGGAAGTGGCAGCCCTTTTCCATGATATAATAACGGGTGATGATGGGAGGGGGTATTCTTATGGTCAGGAAGTTTGCGGTTTTATTGTGTGCATTAATACTTGTTTTCTCTTTTGCGGCTTGTGAGACAAAGAAAAAATGCGCGATGTGCGGGAAGACCGAAGATGAGACGGAGCTTTTCCTCTTCGATACGTCAGTTCATCCCGGTGCAGACGGGAAGTATTACTGCAGTATGTGCTACAGGATCGCCTTCAGTGAGGCTCAGATCCCGGGCATAGCGGACGAGATAGATAAAGTTGTGGAAACGATTGACGACGAGTCCGATCCCGCTGAAGAGACAACAGGGGCTACTGTATATCAGCCGCTTGCAGCATATATCTATGAGAATATTCACCTCATGGGAATTGTCATAGAGCCATCCTTTGAATTTGATGTCAATAAGGACGGTTATCCTGATTACTGCTCCAATGTGTCAGCGGGAAGCGGGATCATTAATGAGTTTATTGCCGTTTATGATGTTCACAATCAGCAGTGTTATATGCTCAATGAACGCGGGGACTATGATTACCGGATAATGGGATGTGCGGCGGATGTTATCGCTGTGCGCAGAAGTGAATATGAAAACCCTAAGAAGCAGGTATTCGGGACGATCGTGATCAAAGACGGAGTGCTTGTTTTTTCTGAAGATGTATAATAATAAAGGCTCTCTGAGCAATACAACACGGAGGTTTGGAATATGGGATTTTTTGACAATTTGAAGGAAGCGATGCAGAGAGGCAATGAGGCTGCGAACAATTATATCGAGCGCGAGAATGCCAACAAGGCTGCTGCAGCTCAGGCACAGAAGGCGCAGACTCAGCCCGCACCAAAGAAGAACAACCTTCCCGAGGGTGTATTTATGGTCCTGCTGAACAGGCTCGAACCTGTCAATCTCGGACCTGATGCGGAAGGCAAGACTGTATTTGTAAGTATTGACGGAGCGATCCTTGCGAATGATGTGGTTAACCCCGGATCAGATGATGGTGAGAACCGTAAGAAGATACTAAAGATCGTCGGTGAATATGTTACAAATGACATCAAGGCTAATGCAGGATCCATGTCAGATGTTAAGTTCGTGCTGAAGCACCGCACGGATCTTGGCGACAGGGTAATCGGACTCCTTAAGGAGAACGGTTTCGAGGCGGCTTATAAACTTCCTCTTATGATCCATCCCAAGGTTAAGGAATGATCCTTTTTGGAGGCGGCGGGATTGAAGCTTGAGACGCTTTCGGAGAATGAGATAATAATCACGCTTATTGCACTGTCATTGCTTCTTTTCAGTGCATGGGTATTCGGTACTCTTCTTGAGAAGATCAAAGGTCCGCGTGTAGTGGGCGAGATATTAGGCGGTATGCTCTTTGGCGGCAGCTGCCTTTATTTATTCTTTCCGAACGTGATGAGCGGGATCTTCCTGTCATATCCCCAGGAAGGAAAGGTCCTTAATATCTTTTATCAGTTAGGCCTCATTTTCCTTATGTTCCTGTCGGGTTATAACACTGACATCAAGGCTGATAAGTCAAATGCAAAGGTGATCGGTCTTGTCTTTACGGGTGCGACGGTCATACCGATGCTGGCGAGTATTCCGTTCTTCGGGATGTTTGAGAATTCGTTTATCGGAAGCATCAATAATGTCTTCGCCTACAGGCTTGTATTTGCGATAGGCGTTGCCATCACATCCATACCCGTTATATCGAAGATATTCTTTGATATGGGGATAATGAACACGAAGTTCTCGAATACTGTCCTCACCGTATCAACTTTCCAGGACCTCCTGTTATGGATTCTCCTGAACGTCGCTACGAGCACTGCAAAAGCAGGAGAGATAAGGCTTTCCTCGATGCTCATTACTGTCGGTGCAACGATTGGTGTATTTGTCATCATTGCACTTATTTCAAAACATATCAGAGAGGTTAAAAACTCGTGGAAGCCGGGTACTTTCTACACACTTTGCTGTGTCCTGCTGCTGATGACCTGCGGTTCACTTTATCTGGCCGGGATCAACATCATGTATTCCGCGTTTGTTGTCGGATATCTTGTTAAGGCCATATTCGGAACAGGGGAAGTTCCGAAAAAGAGGATGGAGTATCTCGGTCATTTTGCGTTCTCGTTCTTTATACCAATCTATTTCGCCCTCGTAGGAATACAGCTCAATGTTATACACGGTTTCTCCGTCGTGAGATTCCTGCTTTTCTTCGGTATTGCTTTCGGGCTGGAGTTTATCGGAACATGGCTTCTGCTGCTGCCGTCAAAACTGTCGATGGGAACAAGGATGAACTTTGCGGTAACGATGAATGCGAGAGGCGGTCCGGGAATCGTGCTGGCAACGGTTGCCTATGCGTATGACATCATAAGCGCAGAGTTCTTTACAGTCCTCATCCTGACAACCATGCTGTCGTCCATGATCGCAGGGTACTGGCTCAGGTTTCAGCAGAAGAAAAATCCCAACCAATTCAATGAGGTAAAATAAAAAAAACAATACCTCATACAGTTTATTGAATATGAGGCTTGCAAGGCTGGTTTTATGATAGTACGGGGTATTGTTTTGTTTAATTATATACCATAGAGTTAGTTATTGCTAACTATAATTGAAAAAGGTGCTATAATTGCAAAAAAGGAGTGAGCTTATGAATGCAGACGTTCTTTCCGGATTACTGATACCTTTTGCCGGGACAGCCCTTGGAGCTGCCATGGTATTCCTCATGAAAAAGGATCTGGGAGTCATGGTCCGGAGAGCCCTGACAGGTTTTGCCGGCGGTGTAATGGTGGCAGCTTCGATATGGAGTCTTATCATTCCCGCAATGGATCAGTCTGAATCCATGGGGAAACTCAGTTTCCTTCCCGCATGCATAGGCTTCTGGATAGGTATCCTTTTTCTATTATTCCTTGATTCGGTCATTCCGCATCTTCACATGAACGCGGAGAAGGCTGAAGGCCCTCACGCAAAACTCACGAAATCAACGATGATGGTACTCGCGGTAACTCTTCATAACATTCCCGAAGGAATGGCGGTAGGCGTCGTTTATGCGGGAATGATCTCAGGCAGTACGACAATAACTGCAGGCGGAGCGATGGCACTCGCCCTCGGTATAGCGATCCAGAACTTCCCTGAGGGAGCTATCATTTCGATGCCGCTCTGTGCCAATGGAAGAAGTAAGGGAAGGGCTTTCCTTGACGGAGTTTTGTCAGGCGCGGTCGAACCTGTTGGCGCCGCACTGACCATTGTCGCGGCGGGCTTCTTCATTCCGGCGATGCCTTATCTGCTGAGCTTTGCGGCGGGCGCGATGATCTATGTCGTTGTAGAGGAGCTGATCCCCGAGATGTCGGAGGGAGAGCACTCAAACATTGGAGTCATCATGTTTGCGGTAGGCTTCACACTGATGATGGCTCTTGATGTGGCTCTGGGGTAAAACCTGCCGGAGTATCCTCGTATGGTATCTGTGCCTGACAGTGCGGGCAGTTGTTGTGGTGTCCTATGACATAAACGCCGCCGCAGTAATTGCACTTTCTCTGACGGATAACTTCTTCCTTGCATTCGAATGCTGATCTGCTTTGCTTTTTCAGCCTGATGCCAAGGAAAATTAAGAATCCCGAGACACCGCCGAAGAGTACTGTAATCATGAAAAAGGCGACCGCCTTGAGCGCATTGTTTTCTTTTTTCATAACGACTTTGTTAAAGTCACTAAATGATTCAGTAAGCGCTTCGCCGACAGTGTATTTTGTGCGTGCCGTAAGCTTCTTCTGAAGTGATTTGTTGAATATTGATGTCTTGCTTTCTGTCAGGACGCTGTCAGTTCTGTCGCCCTGCATACCTTCCCAGTACCAGTCGTTGAAAAAATCAGGCTCGACCGGTTCTGAATACACGATCAGCCAGTGTTTCTCGTCTTTGAACATATCGAGATAAAGATCGTAGGAATACTTCTCGAGGTTCTTGTAGTCATCCTGCCAGTCCTCGTTGTTAACGGTAACGACAGCCGGTGCAATTCCTGTTCTGTCAAGGAAATCCTTAAGGGCTTTTTTCAGCTCTTTCTCTTCTGATTTACTAATGAGGTCAGCGTTGTCTTCTATTACGATAGTGGTATCGTAATTTGTTCTGACCTTGAACGGACCAAAGAGCATTACAACAGCCACAAACACCATAGTAATTGCGGCCACGGCAAAATATCCGGCCGCAAGGTAGCATGCTGCTGTATTGCCGGATTTTGTGTAATCGTAATTTGCATAGATTAAGACCGGCGTTCTGCTGCGGTAGTAAACATACTTGCGTGCGCCGGGGAAACTTGTTTTTGAAGTCCTGGAAGCAGAACCGCCGCGTCCGCCTCCTCCGAATCCGCCACCGTGGCCTCCGCCGCCGTGTGATCCTCCGCCTGATGAATGGGGCACTTTTCTATCCTCTTTTCCTGAATGCTAAATGATAGTATATATAAATAGGTGACAGATATCAATTGAGGGAGGATATTGAAATGAATAGAAAGGTAACTGCTCTGCTTCTGTGTACGGCCATGCTCCTGACTTCTGCATGTCAGGATACCGGTAACGAGACGACTTCCGATCTCGAAACAGACCCTGCGGAGACTGCAGAAACCACCTCTGAATCAACAGAGGAAACCACTGAGGAAACAACTGCTGAACTGACGCCGGGGATCGAGCTGAGCGGCAATCCTGACGACATCATTCCCATCGATCAGAGCACATATTATGAGGGCGATAACTATATTCTGTATTTTGAGCGAGGCGCTGAGATACATGGAGATATTGCGGTTCAGATCGAAAGCATAATGGACGATCTTGAATCGTTCTACGGGATGTCATTTGATTTCAGGGAGTATGCGGATCCTGTGTCGTGGAAGACTGACTATGGCTTTGCTCATCTTGGAAGGGTGAACGAAGACTGCAGCAAGATAGACATCATCATAAGCAAGGACTACCAGGACGGCCGCATTGAGTGGTCACTGCCCAATGTGGTAATGCTTTTCGATACCGACCTCGTTCCGTCTGTTCAGGATCACGGTATCGTTTATCACGAGCTGACGCATATACTGAGAACGCGTCAGAGCCCCATACTCGGCAAGATACTGGAGGAAGGTCTGGCGTGCTATTCGCAGGACCATTTCACGAGAGCGCGGGGGGAGAGCAACTGGACCATGATCCAGTATGTTGACAGCGGTAATTTCAACAGTTCGTTTGATGATTCCGTTATCGTCAATGATCCTGAGGGATTCTTCCGGGAGGCAAACGTCGGCGGAAGAAGCGGGGAGCAGCCGGAGTATCACTACGGATTCCGTTTCGTGACATTCCTCATCGATACATATGGTGTCGGGATCGTTGATACGCTGACTAAGAATGCGCGCGGACGCGATTTTTCCGAGGAGGACAACGATACGATCATCGAGATAATAAAGGAGTCCACATCGGACGACGTTTTCGAGCGGTTTGCAACATGGCTTCCCGACGGATGGCGTAACTGGTCCGATTCCTACATCAGCTATATGCAGAGCCTTGGACTGCTATGATAACTGTTCTGCTGGCTGACTTCATCATCTGCGGTTTTACCGGCTGGGCGTATGAGACGATCCTCACATCCGTGGTCTTTGGCGAGTTTATGGAGCGCGGTGTTCTGGCCGTGCCGATCCTGCCGATCTACGGGCTCTTTGCACTTGTGCTTCCGTTCGTTTACAAGAAGGAACAGAACGCTCTTTTTATCGGCCTGACAGGCACGGTAGGAACGACTGTTTTTGAGCTTGCAGCAGCTTATCTGACTGAGGCGGTATGGCACAGGCGGCTGTGGAGTTATGCCGACTGGAAGTTCAACTTTTTTGACGGGCGCATATCGCTGTTTTCCAGTCTGATATTCGGCGTTATGTGTGTTGTGTTCGTGAAATGGATCCACCCGCTGATGCAGTGGATGAAGGGGCGTTTCGGAAGGTGGTTCGACTTTGCCGTCTGCGTTGCGGCGGTGTTTCTGATAGTCTTACAGATAGTGTTGTAGTATACTGATTGAATGAGTTTATTGGTGCTGATAATTAACAGCGTCCTTCTGGGCGTGGGACTGGCGGTGGATGCGTTTTCTGTCTCGGTGAGTGACGGACTCGGCGAGCCCGACATGCGATGGAGCAGAGTTTTCCTGATCGCCGGTACATTTAGTCTGTTTCAGGGCGTTATGCCGTTTGCCGGATGGATCCTCGTTCATTTTGCGGAGCAGCGTTTTGAGATCCTTCAGAAGATAGTCCCGTGGGTGGCCGCAGCGCTACTTGTTTTCCTCGGTGTGAAGATGATAATCGAAGGCGTGAGAAGTAAAGGCTCCGAAGAGTCGGGTAAGAATGTGCATCTGACTTTTGGCATGCTGATGGTGCAGGGTGTGGCTACATCGATCGATGCGCTTTCAGTCGGACTTGCAATAGCGGAGTACAGCATTACCGAGACTCTGCAGAGCGCATTTATTATTGCTGCCGTTACTCTTGTGATCTGCATATCCGGCCTGAAGCTTGGCGCCAGGCTTGAAGCTGTCCTTAAAGGGAAGGCCCCGGTACTTGGCGGAATTATCCTTATTGCTATAGCTCTCGAGATCGTGATAAAAGTAATTTATACTTCCAGATAACTTCCAAGGAAAGTAAAATCAGTCGGCTCTGAATCAAGGTGCCCGATAAGCGTGAGCACATCTTCCGAATAGATCGAACAGTCGATATCCAGATAGAACATGAACTCGAAATCACGTCCTGCAATGGGGCGCGACTCTATCTTCGTCAGGTTGAGCCCGAGCGACGAGAACTTTACGAGCGTGTCCGACAGCGAACCGGGAGTATGTCCCAGAGCCATCATCATTGAGATCTTTGATGCGCCGGGGAAGATCTGCATCTCCTTCGAAATACAGATGAATCTCGTATAGTTATGGTCGGAGTTCATTATGTCGTCTTTGATTATCGTCAGGCCGTAAAGCACTGCGCAGTCAGGTGATGAGATTGCCGCAACGTCATTCCTGTCTGAATCTGCAACCATCTGTGCAGCCATCGCCGTATTCGCGACAACAGTTATCTTAATCTGCGGATTTACCTTAAGGAAACTGCTGCACTGGCCCAATGCCTGCTCGTGCGAGTAGACTTCCTTAACATCCTCAAGCGCCGTTCCGTTCTTTGCCATCAGCCTGTGGTTGATCTTCAGACGGATGCTCCTGACGATATGAAACTTATGTACCCTCATCAGGTCGTAAACTGCGATGACCGAACCGTATGTACTGTTCTCAATCGGAAGCACTCCATATTGAGCCGTGCCTTCCTCAACAGCCTTGAATACGCCCTCGAAACTCTTATAGAACCTGATATCCGCTCCCGCGAAAAGCTTATCCGCCGCAATCTGGGAATACGCCCCTTCTACGCCCTGACACGCAACAAGAGCGGTCGTAGGGAATGTCTTTGGCGTCTGCCCGATAGCACGTCTGATCTCATCCACAAGCGCGGAATCCCTGCTCCCGTAACCGGTGAGCCTGTAAGAGTGGGAAAGATTGAACATCGTTGCCAGAAGGACCCTGTCGAAATCACCGGACGACCCCAGAACTTCGCGCTCATACTTGCGGCACTTAAGGGCTATCTCACTGGTGGAAAGACCTTCATCAGCCTTGCGGCACATATCAAGACGCTCGGAGAATAACTCAGCTATCTCCTTGTCTATCTCTTCAATTCTTTTGTTCGGTTCAACATTATTATCCATAACTGGCATTATATACTTTTGGCATTTTTTAGTAAACATTGGTGTATTATTAGAGAGTGGAGGTATCACATGGGTTTACGTTTCATAACCGCACTGTGGCTGGCAAAGCTTTCCATCCCGGTGCTGAAGATAACAGGACATAATGCAACTGATTTTCCGGGGAGTCTTGCGATAAAGATCTGCCCCGATTTCTTTGCAAGGATAGAAAAGCCAAAGACGATAATCGCAGTAACGGGCACGAACGGAAAGACGACATGCGCCAATATGATCTGCGACGCTATGGAGGCAGCAGGAATAAAGGTTCTCTGCAACCGCTACGGTTCAAATATCGCAACAGGCCTGTCGACGTGCCTTCTGCAGGCATCAACGCTTACGGGCAAATCAAAGTACGACACGGCTGTGCTCGAGATCGACGAGCGTTCCGCTCCGAGGATCTTCCCGTATCTCATTCCGAAGTATATGTGCGTTACGAATCTTTTCAGAGATTCGATCATGCGTAACGGTCATCCCGATTATATTGCGGGCATACTTGATAAGAATATTCCGAAGGAGACAAAGCTCATCCTGAACGGCGACGATCTGATCTCGGGACGCATCGCCATTGACAATCCGCGTGTTTATTACGGAATCGACAAGCTGGATACAGACGTTGTTGAGTGCGAGAATCTGCTGAACGACATGAGGATCTGCCCAATCTGCGGAAGCCATCTCGAATACGATTACAGAAGATATCATCACATCGGAAAGGCGCACTGCTCAATGTGTGATTTCAAGTCCCCGGAGTATGACTATGAGGGTCACGATATCGATTTCGAGAAGGGAACGATAAAGATAAAGGATCATGGGGAAGACGGAGTCTACCATATTTCGAACGACAGTATATTCAATATCTATAACACATGTCTCGTAGTGGCGCTGATGCGTGAGCTCGGGATCGGGCGCGAGAAGCTCGCGACTGTCATGGAGAGCGTCAGGATCCCGGATACGAGATTTAATGTCCAGAAGGCAGGATCTGTTTCGGTCGTTACGCAGCTGGCGAAGGATAAGAATGCGCTGGCGGTAACGAGGGCGACTGACTATGTAAGGCATCTGCCCGGACACAAGAAGATGTTCCTTCTCATCAGCTGCTACAAGGATGAGAGACACTGGTCGGAGAATACTTGCTGGCTTTACGACTGCGACTTTGAGATGATGAACGATCCGCTTATGGACCAGCTGATCTGCACGGGCCCGAGAGCCCCGGACTTCTATATGAGACTGCTCTATGCGGGCATTCCCAAGGAGAAGATATTCCTCGAACTTGACGAGCACGAAGCTGCCCGCAAGTTCGATCTGAAGAGTAATGATACTGTCTACATCTTTTGCGGCATCGACGCTTTCGATCTCGTTGACGAGTGCAGACAGATAATTAAGAAACGTGCGATTGATGAGGGTCTGTAAGATGAAGATAGAAATACTTTTTCCGGAGATATGTAATCTTTATGCGGACCTTCAGAACATCGAGTATCTGAGAAGATGTTCGCCCGATATCGAGGTCGTTACAACTGACCTGCACTCGGCGCCGAAGTTCCTTTCGGAGGATATAAAACTAGTCTATATCGGTACCACTACAGAGAAGGGGCAGGAGCTGGTCATAAACAGCCTGAAGCCGTACACCGGGGATATCCGCAGCGCTATAGAGAACGGACAGTTCTTCCTCATGACCGGCAACGCATCGGAGATGTTCGGCCAGTTTATCAGGTGCGATGACGGCAGTGAGATAAAAGGTCTCGGCATACTCCCGACCTACGCTGTCAGGAATATGATGCACCGCTATAATTCACTCTGGATCGGCCAGTACAGCGAAGACGGGAAGACTGACGTTGTCGGATTTAAGAGTCAGTTTACGCAGTGCTTTTTTATGGAGGGCAGCGGATATAATGATTCGTACAAGCCTCTGTTCAAGGCTGAGCGCGGCGACGGACTCAACCCGTCGATAAAGGAAGAGGGGTTCCGCTATAAGAACCTGTTCATGACTTATCTGCTTGGACCTCTGTTTATCGTGAATCCTTTGTTTACGCGCATTATGCTGGAGATACTCGGCGCGGCAGAGACGACGCCTGCTTACGAGGAGGCATCGATGGCGTCATTCCTTAAGAGGTGCAAGGAGTTCAGGGAGCCGAACCGCGGGTTTACTTATTGAGTTGCTCAAGGCTTCTGCGGCTTCAGTCCTCGAAGAGAAGTACGAGATACCTTCACGGCTTCTGTCCTCGACACGCTGTTATGAATCTGCGGATCGTAGATATGCGTTAGCGTGTCTGCGGTAAGTCCGCCGGGAAGGTATCGTCCTTCTTCAGTACGTTGACGCTTCTGCGGAAGTCCGCCGCGGAAGCCTCTCGAAATGAGGATTGTTTTTCGTTGAAAAATCCGACTCAGGTCGGATTTTTTTGCGAAAACAGGTGGATTTTAGGCTCAAATAGCCATTTTTCTGTAAAAAATCCGACTCAGGTCGGATTTTAGATGGAAAATTGTATAGCCTGATTCCCCAGGCTGTGTTCGGATACGTTTTATCTTTCCAACATTTCCACTTGCATTTTCCAAAACACAAGTATATATTGTTAGCGGTTGCTAATTAGCCGATGCTAACTAGCAGAGTTTGGAGGAAATTATGATGCCCATTACAGTTGCAGAATGCGGTGAAGAGGTTATCGTCCGCAAGGTTGGAGGAAATCAGGAAGTCAGGTTGCATCTTGAGAACCTCGGGATCGTACCGGGGGGTCTTGTCACGCTTGTAAGCGTGAACGACGGCAACGTGATACTGAAGGTCAAGGAGTCGCGTATAGCGCTCAACAGAGATATGGCAATGAAGATAATGGTCTAAGAGGAGGAAGTTATGAAGACACTGAAGGATGCAAAGGTAAAGCAGACCGTTAAGGTCGTGAAGCTCCACGGTGAGGGAGCCGTAAAAAGAAGGATCATGGACATGGGAATTACAAAAGGTGTTGAGATCTATGTCCGCAAGGTCGCTCCGCTTGGCGATCCGGTCGAGGTAACAGTAAGAGGGTACGAGTTATCTCTCCGCAAGGCTGATGCAGAGATGGTCGAAGTCGAGTGATGCTTACGCGGCTTCAGTCCTCGAAGCTACTTGCAGTTTGCAAAAACCGGAAGATACGCTGACGCTTCTGCGGAAGTCCGCCGCGTAAGCGTCACTCTCGAGGAAGGCGGCTTCAGTCCTCGAAGCTGCTTGCAGTTTGCAAAAACCGGAAGATACGTTGACGCTTCTGCGGAAGTCCGCCGCGTAAGCGTCACTCTCGAGGAAGGCGGCTACAGTCCTCGAAGCTGCTTGCAGTTTGCAAAAACCGGAAGATACGTTGATGCTTCTGCGGAAGTCCGCCGCGTAAGCGTCACTCTCGAGGAGAATTGCAGATGCAGTAAAAAACGAATTATACGAAAGGAAATACAACTACAATGAACATTAAGATCGCACTTGCAGGTAACCCGAACTGCGGAAAGACCACTCTTTTCAATGCACTCACGGGATCAAACCAGTTCGTGGGAAACTGGCCCGGCGTTACAGTTGAGAAGAAGGAAGGAAAACTTAAGAAGCACGACAACGTGACAATCACGGACCTTCCGGGAATCTACTCGCTGTCGCCTTATACGCTTGAGGAGGTCGTCGCACGTAACTATCTGATCGACGAGAATCCTGACGTCATCCTGAACATCGTTGACGGCACAAACCTGGAGCGTAATCTTTATCTCACAACACAACTTACAGAACTCGGAATTCCTGTCGTCATGGCGGTCAACATGATGGACCTCATCGAGAAGAACGGGGATAAGATCGACCTCGAAATGCTGTCGAAGAGCATGGGATGCAAAGCGGTTTCGATCTCGGCGCTCAAGGGCACGGGAATAATGGAGGCTGCTGAGGAAGCTGTCAAGGCAGCAGAGGGAACAAAAACTGTTCCGCCTCACACCTTCTCCGGTCCGGTCGAGCATGCACTTGCACACATCGAAGAAGCAGCGATCCACGATATGGAACTGGACAAGCAGAGATGGTATGCGATCAAGATCTTCGAAAGAGATGAAAAGATAATCGAGAAACTCGGCATCTCAAAAGAGAAGCTGGAGCATATCGAGAAGGATATTGCAGCAGCTGAAAAAGAACTTGATGACGATTCAGAATCGATCATCACAAATGAGAGATATGTCTATATCGCATCGATCATTAAGAGCTGCTACAAGAAGAAGTCAAAGGCATCCGTTTCGACTTCAGATAAGATTGATAAAATCGTAACTAACAGGATCCTGGCGCTGCCGATCTTCGGAGCCGTCATGACACTTGTTTATTTCCTTGCCATCACGACAGTCGGCGCATGGTGTACTGACTGGGTCAACGATAACCTTTTCGGTGACGGCTGGTATCTTTTGGGAATCGGTCAGTCGCAGCACGACGAGGATGTTGATAAATGGGCATCTGAAGTGGTTTTTACCGATGAGGTGAAGGCTGTTATAGATGCTGCAGCTGAGGACAAGGATGTCATTGGCGCAGCGAATCTCGCTGAGGATTTTGATGAGGCTGATTTCGGCGCGTTTGAAGAAGATTATGGTTTCTTTGCTGATGATCTTATCGAGAAGGGTTATGATATTGAGGCGCCTCTCGTTGAGTCAGGCGCACTTGAAGACGGTGAGTTTACTGCTCCCGGAATGGATGAGGCGGAAGGCGCGGTATTTGTGCCGAGTATTCCGGATCTTGTTTCGATGCTCCTTGAGAAGGCAAACGCAAATGAATTCGTAACAGGACTTGTCGTTGACGGTATCGTTGGCGGTGTCGGCGCAGTTCTGGGATTTGTTCCCCAGATGCTCGTGCTGTTCCTGCTCCTCGCATTCCTTGAGGCATGCGGATATATGTCGCGTATTGCTTTCGTGCTCGACAGGATCTTCAGAAGGTTCGGCCTTTCCGGTAAGTCATTTATCCCTATGCTCGTAGCATCAGGCTGTGGCGTTCCGGGTGTCATGGCTTCGAGGACTATCGAGAATCAGCGCGACCGTCGTATGACGATCATGACAACAACGTTTATTCCATGCGGAGCGAAGCTGCCAATCATTGCCCTTATTGCAGCAGCTCTCTTTCACAACTCATGGTGGGTAGGCCCCTCCGCATACTTCATCGGAATTGCGGCCGTTATAATCTCAGGCATTATGCTCAAGAAGACAAAGGTCTTTTCAGGTGATCCTGCTCCGTTCGTTATGGAGCTCCCTGCTTACCATATGCCGACGATCGGCAACCTCCTGCGCTCAATGTGGGAGAGAGGCTGGTCATTCATCAAGAAGGCCGGAACGATCATCCTTATCTCATCAGTATTGATCTGGTTGGGCACGGTGTTTGGAAATACCGGTGACGGATTCGGTTTCGATCCCGATATGGATCTTGATGCATCTGTACTGGGCATCATCGGCAACGCAGTGAAGTGGATCTTTGCCCCTATCGGTTTCGCGAACATCAAGGCTACGGTTGCTACAGTCATGGGACTTGTTGCAAAGGAAGAAGTCGTAGGTGTATTTGGTGTTCTTGACTTTGAAGGACTTACTCCCCTTGCAGGGTATTCGTTCCTTATATTCAACCTCCTGTGTGCGCCCTGCTTTGCAGCGATCGGTGCTATCAGAAGAGAGATGAACAATGCGAAATGGACATGGTTTGCAATAGCATATCAGTGTGGCTTTGCATACGCCGTTTCACTTATCGTCTATCAGTTTGGGCTTCTGTTCTCCGGCAATGTAAATGTTATCGGGCTGATCGCTGCTGTTGTAGTTCTCGCGGGAATGTGCTACCTTCTCTTTAGACCTGCGAAGAAATACACGGGCGCCATAAAGGAGGGCTGACAATGATTAGCTGGCTTGCCGCAAACTGGGGCAACATACTTGTTATCCTGATCGTCACAGGACTCCTGGCTCTTGCGGTCTTCACGATGGTCAGGGATAAGAAGAAAGGCAAGTCGTCATGCGGATGCGGTTGCGCAGGATGTGCGTTAGCTGATAAGTGTAAAGGTGCAAAGGGGGCAAAATAGCCCCCTCTGCTTTTTTGCTATTAAAATAAGAAGAATAGTGATACAATTTCCCCGAATGATCAACGGAATAAAAAGGGAAGGGTTTGTTTATGGCAGATACGATAAAGTGTCCTAACTGTGCGGCTAACCTTGTCTTTGAACCTTCTTCCGGGAAGCTGGAGTGCGCATTCTGCGGCGGCTCATTTGATCCCGCGAGTTTCGAGTCGGTCGTTGAAGAACTGACTGCGGAGCCTGTTAAGAAGACTGAAGACACGATGAAGTTTGAGCCTGACGGTGCGGAAGCTCCTCAGGAGGCTGAGCCGGCAAAGGTTTTGGAAGATGATGATCCGGAAAATCTCTTTAAAGATGATGCGGAAGACAATATGCAGTTCACATGCAAGAGCTGCGCGGGTACCATCGTAACTTCTTTGAATACAAGTGCGACGTTCTGTCCGTTCTGCGGATCTCCTGCACTTATCGGCGACAGGCTTACAAGCGGCTTCAAGCCGAGATATATAATCCCGTTCAAGTATTCCAGGGAACAGGCAGAGAATGCTTTTCTCAACTGGTGCAAGGGCGGAAGATGGACTCCCATCAAGTTCGTCTGCAAGGAGAACATGGAGAAGCTTACTGGTCTTTATGTTCCATTCTGGCTCTTCGATGCGGACTACGATCTCGATGTAACGTCCGAGTGTCGTTCGGATTCTTCCGTTCATTCAGGCAACAAGACAACGACGACTCAACGTTTCTATTCTGTCAGGAACTTCGGCCGCCTCAAGTGGCGCAAGATACCGTTCGACGGTGAGACGAGGATCGACGACAAGCTGATGGAGGCGATCGAGCCTTTTGATTATAAGGGGCTTATCCCGTATGACTACAAGTACCTGCCCGGTTTTTTTGCTGACAAGTACGATCAGGATGTTAATGCTCTCAAGGACCGTGCGATAAAGAGAGTAAGGGATTATTCAGGCGTAAAGTTCAAAGAGCTCAACAAAAAGTATGATTCCGTTAAGGTCAAGGAGGACAAGAGCGTGCTTACGAGCATGACAGCTCACTATGCGCTCCTTCCAGTGTGGTTCCTTCAGTATAAGTATCTTGGAAAGAATTACTATTTCGCGATGAACGGTCAGACCGGTGAGGTTGCCGGAGTAAGGCCCGTAAGCCTTATTAAGAAAATCATTTTCTTCATGATCATACTCATCGTTCTGGCGACTGTAACAAGATGCGGCCTCGGCATGTATTTAAGTGAGGTGGCAGGATGAGCAGCAAAACAAAGACAACAGACTTCTCCAAGAAAGTTAAGCGCTCGATGTGGGGTGAGTTCTCTCTCCTGTCTTCGGGAATGCTCACGGCACTTATTATCATGTGCATCCTCTGCATTGCAGGATACATCTTTATGGCCATTCCGCCTTCAAAGAAGGTTGTTATAGATGACAATATGGATCTGTTCACAACTTCCGAACTGAAGGACATCAAGGCGGCTGCAACAACGCTTTCAAAGGCAAAGAACCTGAATGTCGTTGTCGTCACGACGAATGACAAGAATCACGATCTGAAGAGTTCCTACAAATACAGCAACAGTGACGACGACTGCAACAGGTTTGCGGCAGATTATTACAAGGCAAAGTGTGTCGATCACACGCTCAAGGATAATTCAGGTTTCCTGATCCTCATAGATCTTACGATAGATGAGCCCGGCGAGCGCTATATCAGGATCTTCTCAAACGGATCCGCTTACTATTCCGTAAGCAACGATACGTGCGTCAGCATCTTGTACAGCTTCAGGGAAGATCTTCAGAATAAGAAGTATGCGGAAAGCGTCGAAGGAATATTCGGCAGACTCGGCAATTATTCGTACCGGAACTTCGGAATGACAGCGCTCATCAGTATCTTTGTGCCTGCACTGATATCACTGCTTATAAGTGCCCTGGTACTCCGCAAGGGAAAACTCGATCCTGCACCCAAGTATCAGCAGTACCTCGAGGGTAAGGGTGATCTTGAGAAGAGTGAGACGTTCCTTAGACAGAAGGTCATCGTTACATATGATTCTGATTCCTCAGGCGGCGGAGGCGGAGGCGGTTTCTCCGGCGGTGGCGGCGGAGGAGGATTCTCCGGCGGCGGAGGCGGCGGAGGCGGCGGCCATTCCGGCGGAGGTGGAATGCGCTTCTGATATGGTTAGCATAATAGTTCCCTGCTACAACGAGGGTGAGCACATCTACGACAATCTTTCCGTGATCTCGGAGACTCTGAAGGAGACCGGGGTCAGCTATGAGATACTTGCCGTAAATGACGGCAGTAAGGATAACACATGGGAAGAGATAAAAAGAGCGGAGTCGTTTATCGACGGTGTCCGTGACTGCGGCTATGAGAAGAACCGCGGCAAGGGCGCTGCGATCCTTCATGGTATAGAATGCAGCACCGGCGATATCGTCGGCTTTATCGATGCCGATCTTGAACTCCCCGCTTCGCTCCTTCCGGGCTTTATAAGCAAGATGAACGAGGGCTGCGATGTCGTTATCGGTTCAAAGATGCACCAGGAGTCACAGGTTCATTATCCGGCGCTCCGCAAGTTTGTCTCTTTGGGATACTACATAATGCTCAAGATACTGTTCGGCCTGAAATGCAAGGACACACAGACAGGCATCAAGCTTTATAAAGGCGATCTCATCAGGGCCATAGGAAAGGTTCAGCAGATCAACAGCTACGCATTCGATATCGAGCAGCTGGCGCTTGCAAACTCAAAGAAGGCGAAGATCACCGAGATGCCGGTAGAGGTCCATTATACAAGGGAAGGTTCGTTCTCAAGGATCAGCCTCGGAGCGATCATAGGGATGTTCTTCGACACCATAAAGATCTGGTGGGATCTCAGGATAAGGAAGAAGTATTCTTTTTAAACCTAAGGTTTTTGATGTCTTTATTCATAAAGAATACAATCAGTATATAGACCGCGCATACAGTCCAGATAAGAGGTTCGCAGAGGGCGATGCCTGTATAACCAAGAGCTTTTACAAGGAATCCGGCAGTTACTGCCTTGAGCAGCAACTCCATAAAGCTTGCGACAATTGGCGTGATTTTTGAACCCATTCCCTGAAGCGTGCACCTTACGACCAGAAGGATCGCGAGGACATAGAGAAACGGAGTGTCGAACTTCAGATAGTAGAATGCGGTGTCGATAAGCTCCGGATTGTCCGAACCCGAGATCAGCTTGATGAAGAGTCCGCCAAAGGCATAAATGATAATGATGATTCCCGTGGCGAGTCCGAAATCGATCAGCAGCACCTTCTTCAGCGCCGTCCTGATCCTGTCATATCTGCCTGCACCGTGGTTCTGGCCTGTGAATGTAGCCATCGAGTTGGCGAGCGTGCCGACCACCATAAACGTAAGTGACGAGATCTTGCGCGCCGTCGTGTGAGCGGCGATCGTCGTCTTGCCGAGCGAGTTGATTGCGCTCTGGAGGATGATCGAACCGACGTTAACTACCGCATACATCATCGCGAAAGAGATGCCCGCAGAAAAAAGCTCGATCATCATCGTCTTGTCCGGCTTAATGTCTTCCTTGCCAAAATGCAGTATTGGAACCCTGAACCAAATGTAGATAAAACTTACAAGCGCTGCGAATGACTGTGCAATGATCGTCGCAATCGCAGCTCCCCTCAGACCCCATCCGAGTACCGGGACAAAAATAACATCGAGCGCGATATTGCTCGCAACTGAGATCATCAGGAAGTAGAAGGGCGCGGCCGAGTTGCCGATAGCCCTGAGCAGTGCTGAAAGGATATTGTACGTGAACGAGAAAATGATAAATCCGAGCATTATGATCGCATACGAATACCCCGCCTCGAAAACGCTCTCCGGCGTACCCAGCAGCCTCATGATCGGTCTCAGGGAAAGCGTTCCGATGACGGTCATCAGCACGCCCCATATAACAGCCAGTATCACGGTGTTTGCCACGATCTGCTTCAGCTTGTCCTTGCTGTTCATCCCGAAATACTTCGACACGACGATCGCGAACCCGTTGCTCATTCCGAACGTGAGGGACATGAACATGTCATAGATGATCGAAACCGTTCCGATCGCGGTCAGGGCATCGTCCCCCAGGGAGTTTCCGATGATCGTAATATCAGTCAGGTTGTATGCCTGCTGGAGTATATTGCTCATAAAAAGAGGTATGGCAAACAGAAGGACAGCCTTTATCTCACTGCCTTTTGTCAGATCTTTTGTACCTCTTTCCGCTCTGCTGTTTGTAGCCATGAGGCTAATTATATAAAGAAATTGCCACAATTTACAGTGCTTTTGTTGTCTGTTTTCGGTTGAATTTTTGCATAAACAAGACTATATTCAAGATGACTACATTTTAAGGAGGAAAAATGGCCGCAAATAAACAAGGCGAGGTCAAGGTATCTGAGTACCGCCTCGCAAAAGAACTGATCACACGCGGCGGAGACGTTATATTCTCCGATAAGATCAATCCCATGAAGGAAGAGATTCAGCATGGGACTACTACTGTTTTCAGCCATTGTCTCTCTGTTGCAAAACACAGCCTCCTTATCGCACATGCTCTCGAGAGAAAGTTTAAGATAAAGATCGACAGGGACAGTCTCGTAAGAGGCGCGCTCCTTCACGACTACTTCCTCTACGACTGGCATGACCCTTCAGTTCCCGGCAGAAGGATCCACGGATTCACTCATCCCGGCAAGGCTATGCGCAATGCAGTAAGGGATTTTGATATCAGTGATAAGGAGCAGGATATTATTGCTAAGCACATGTTCCCGCTTACGATCATTCCACCCCGTCACAGAGAGAGCTTTATCGTCTGTGTTGCTGACAAGTGGTGCGCCATCTGTGAGACATTCAAGATCGATGTCTCCGATTATCTGATCGAGCGCGTCAATGCTGAGATAGAGATGTCTCTTGCTCTGGAAGGCGATATCCTTGCTATGCCGGGGGAAGAAGTATTACCGGTAAATGCCTGAACTTACTACTCTTTGTTATATAAACAGCGGTGATAAGGTCCTCTTCATTCACAAGAATGAGGGGGACAGTTTTAATGGCGGGAAGTATCTGGGTGTCGGAGGCCATTTCGAGGAAGGGGAGACCCCTGAAGAATGCATCCTTCGCGAGATCTTTGAGGAGACGGGCATTACCCGCAATGAACTTGGGGATTTCAGATACCGCGGCATCGCGACGTTCCTGTCTGATAAATATGATAACGAGTATATGCACATCTTTACGGCATCTTATGTCGGAGAACGCGACGTTACTCCGGGTTCATGCCCCGAAGGCGAGCTTTTATGGGTGCCGCAGGCTGATATTTACGGTCTGCCCCTCTGGGAAGGGGATAAGCTGATGTTTGACTGTCTCTATAAGGAGATATCTTCGTTTTTCTCGCTTAAGCTGAGATATAAGGGCAGCGAGCTGGTTGAGTCCTTCGCAGAGAGATACTGAATAAAAAACCGGTCCTGGACTTATCCGGACCGGTTCTTAAATGAAAAGCAGATATCAAAAGTTATCAGATATACTTCCTTATAGCATCCGGCAATGTGTCAACGTTTGCTGTAAGGTTGATCGTTACTGTAATCGGGCTGTCGCCAAGGAATGCTTCAAGGTCAGCAAGAAAAGCTGAGAGCTCGTCCATGTTATCACTTCCGGAAACCTTCTTGATCGCGTCGATATAGATGTGTGTAAGATCATAATCCTTTGAGCAGATGCCGCCGATGAACGCCAGGAGCTGGGAATAGCCTTTTACAGGGTATTCCGAAATGTTGATGAGACGTACACTGTACTTCAGGAGCTGGTCGAGTCTGTTGCCCTTCTCGATACAAACTACGTTGCTGTCTGTGCTTGCAACCTGGTTTATATCGTCTACCAAGCGCGCTGTTTTTCCTGTACCCTTCTCACCTGAAATGATCTTGATCATAATTTAAAATCTCCTTCTCCGAGTAATTCCAACGGAATAATTTGGATATAAATATTGTACTAGAAAACCTATATAAAATGAATAACGAATTGTGCAATTACCACAAAAATAATTCAGGTTGTCTATATATATAAATTGTGCTAGAATAGTTGCGTTATAGATTTACTTTTTGGAGTAAACGGGCCTTGGTTGTCCGTTTTTTTATTTCTAAGGAGGTAATTTTGGCAAAGCGTTCAAAGACTGCGCAGCAGGCGTTTGACGTTGCCCTCCCTATAGCGGTCAGCCAGGGACTTGATCTTGTGGATTGCGAGTACAAGAAAGAAGGTCAGAAGATCTTCTTAAGACTCTTCATCGACAAGAAGGGCGGTGTTACGCTTGATGACTGCGAGCGATTTCATAATGAAGTCGAACCGCTTATAGATGCCCGGGTTGAGTCTGATGAGGACTATTTCGAGGTATCGTCGCCGGGTCTGACAAGGCCGCTGACGGATATAAGCGATTATGTAAGGTATGAAGGCGAGATGCTCGATGTGACCCTTTACAAGGAGACGGACGGCGTCAGGAACTTCACTTCGGGATATAAGACCGATGGAGACAGGATCATCTTTGAGAACGGCATAGAGGTGCAGCTCAAGGATATAGCGAAGGCCGTAAGGCATTTGGATTTTTGATTATTTAAAGTTGATTAATAAGAGGAGGATATAAAAATGGCAAGAAGAAAAGAGCCCGAGGAGGAGATGATAAATCTCGTTGAGGTTATCAGGGATCTCGCCAAGGAGCGTGACATTGATGAAGAAGAGATCTTCAAGGCGATCGAAGACGGTATAGTTGCTGCTTACAAGCGTGAGTTCGGCGGCCAGAACAAGCAGGAGATCACGAATGTTTCTGCAGAGATCGACAGAGAGACAGGCGAGATCGGTATCTACCAGCTTGTTGAGGTCGTTGAGGAAGTTTACGACGACAACAAGGAGATCTCTCTTGCGGATGCTCAGGCAATGGATCCCAATCTTGCTATTGGCGATAAGCTCGACCTGACTATTGAGGTTGACGATCTCGGAAGACTCGCTGCAGGCGCTGCAAAGAGCTCTATCTCCCAGAAGCTCAGAGACGTTGAGAGCGAGAAGATCAAGAAGGTCTACAAGGACAGAATGGGCGAGATCATCAAAGGTACTGTTCTGAGAAAGGACAACAGCGGCGTTTATGTCGATATCGGCAAGGGCGAGGCTTGTCTCAAGAGGAACGGTCAGATCAAGAATGAGAAGTACGATCCGGGTAAGCAGCTTAAGTTCCTTATCCTGGATGTTGAGGAGCAGAACGGAAGACCTACCATCATCCTTTCGAGAACATCCCCTGAGCTCGTAAGAAAGCTCTTTGAGATGGAAGTTCCCGAGCTTAAGACAGGTGAGGTTGAGATCGTTGCTGTTGCAAGAGAGCACGGTTCAAGGTCAAAGGTTGCAGTTGCATCCCGCAAGCCTGACATCGATGCAAAGGGTTCTTTCGTAGGCCCCAGAGGACAGCGTGTACAGAGCGTCATGAACGCACTTAACGGTGAGAAGATCGATATCATTGAGTTCAATCCCGAGCCCGGTGCTTTCATCATCGAGTCACTGCAGCCTGCAAAGGTTAACAGGGTTGAGATGGAAGTAGCAGTCGGTGAGGACGGCAGGGAAGAGAAGAAGGCAATCGTTGTTGTGCCTGATGATCAGTTTACCCTTGCGATCGGCAGATCCGGTCAGAACGTCCGCCTTGCAGCTAAGCTCACAGGCTACAAGATCGATATCAAGAAGGAATCAGAAGACAGTGATGAGTCTTCAAAGAGAATTATCGATCAGTTCGTTGCTTATGATGCAGAGGGCAATAAGATCGAGGAGAACTGATATCAATGCCGGCACCAGTCAAGAAGAAACCGCAGCGCACCTGCGTAGTCTGCAGGACAAAGAGAGATAAGAAAGACCTTCTCAGGGTTGTTCTTACACCCGAAGGCGAGATCGTTTACGATCCCTCCGGAAGGATGGCCGGAAGAGGCTCATATCTCTGCAGGAACGAGGAGTGCATCAAGGCGGAGCTCAGGAAATCAGGCAGACTTGCCAAAGGGCTCAGGCACCAGGTAACTTCCGAAGAACTGGCGGTGCTCGCTGAAGAGATATTAAAACAGGCGGCAGAGGCTGATGACAAGTAAGGAAGATATCTTAAAGTTTATCGGTTTGATCAAGAGAGCCGGCAAGACCTGCGCAGGCAAGGACAGCGTGGTTGGAGCCATGTACAAGGGGAATGCGGCACTCCTGATAATCTCAAAAGATACTTCCGGGAACACAGTGTCGAAGATACTGGATGCGGTAGAGTACGAGATACCTATGTACAGGTTCTCTACCATGGAAGAATTGGGACACGCACTCGGGGAACCCCCGCGGGGAGTGATCGCAATAACGGATAAAGGCTTTGCAGCCGCACTCGATAAGAAACTGACCGATTACGTAGATGAGGAGGACTGATAACTGATGGCAGATAGTGCAAAGAAAGACGGAATGATAGTTGGCGGAATATCAGGCCAGAAGAAACTGAAGATAGGAAGAGTCCATAAGAGGAGCGAGCAGGATACAAAGCCCGCTGAGGAGGCTGCTGCAGAGGTAAAGGCTGCTCCCGCTAAGGAAGAGAAGCCTGCCGAAGAAGCTCCCAAGACTGAGAAGGCAGCAAAGGAACCCGCAAAGAAGACTGCGGCAAAGAAGGAGACAGCCGGGAAGACGGCAGAGAAGAAGGCTGAGACTGCTGCAAAGAAGACAACAAAGAAGCCTGCTGAAGATACAGAGAAGAAGACTTCTTCCAAGGCTGATGCAAAAGAGGCTAAGGATACAAAGGAAGAGAAGCCTGCAAAGAAGACAACAAAGACTGAGAAGGCTGAGAAGGCTGACAAGGAGCCTGTAAAAGAAGAGAAGGCTCCGGTAAAGGAAGAGAAGCCTGCGGAGAAGCCAGCAGAGGAGGCTCCGAAGGCAGAGACTGCCAAGGAGGAACCTGCAAAGGCTGCTGAACCTGTAAAGCCTGCTGAGCCCGCGAAGCCCAAGCTCTCTTCTGCAGTTATCGCTCCGCCGGAGAAGGTGGTCAAGACTACTTATGTTCCCAAGGATAACGGCAGGGACAGAAGACCTTACGGCGGAAGACCCGGACATGGCGGATACGGCGGAGGAAATTACGGCGGCGGCCAGGGAAGACCCCAGAGACCGGGCGGCGGACCCTCTTTCTCGAAAGATAAGGATGATGAGGATTCACCTTCAAGGCCGATGTCCAGAAGACCTGCAAAGGCAAAGGGCGATGAGCCTATTGAAGAGGTAAAGAAGAGCAGAGCTAACTTTGCTGACCGTGCCGCTCAGGAGAAGAAGCGTAATAATAACGACGACAGAAGAGAAGGCGGAAAGGGCGATAAGCGCAAGAACAACAATAACGGCGGACGTTACACCGGCAGAATGGACGGTGACTACGACGACGAGTATTCATACAGAAAGAAGAAAAAGAAGTCCTCTTCCTATCAGGAGGATGTACAGACTTCTGTTATAACAGAGATTCAGCTTCCTCCGTTCATTACGGTCAAGGAGTTCGCCGAGGGTATCGGCAAGAAGTCTTCCGATGTAATCATGGAGCTCATGAAGCTCGGCGTTATGGCTAATATCAACCAGGAGCTTGATTTCGATACGGCATTTATGCTCGCCGACGCATTCGGCATCTCGGCTTCACCGATCACTGAGGTCAATGAGGAAGAGGTCCTTTTCGATGAGGGTGAGGATAATGAGGAAGGTCTGAAGCCCAGGCCGCCTGTCGTTGTTGTCATGGGTCACGTTGACCATGGTAAGACATCGCTCCTCGATAAGATCAGATCCGCATCTGTTGTAGCAGGCGAGGCCGGCGGTATCACACAGCATATCGGTGCTTACACGGTAAGGACAAAGGGAAGGCAGATCACATTCCTCGATACGCCGGGTCACGAAGCTTTCACCACGATGCGTGCAAGAGGTGCGCAGTTTACTGATATCGCGATCCTCGTTGTAGCAGCAGACGACGGCGTTATGCCCCAGACAGTCGAGGCTATCAACCACGCGAAGGCAGCAGGCACAGAGATCATCGTTGCCATCAACAAGATGGATAAGCCGGGCGCTAACCCTGATAAGGTCAAGCAGGAGCTGTCCAATTACGAGCTCATCCCTGAGGAATGGGGCGGCACAACGATCATGGTTCCTATTTCCGCTAAGCAGGGAACAGGTATTGATGACCTGCTCGACATGGTTCTCCTTACGGCTGACGTCATGGAGCTCAAGGCAGATCCTACAAGACAGGCAAAGGGTGCCGTTATCGAGGCTCAGCTCGACAAGAACAGAGGTCCTGTTGCAACAATCCTCGTTCAGAGAGGTACGCTCCGTCAGGGCGATTCCGTAGTCTGCGGCGCCATGATCGGCAACGTCAGAGCTATGTACGATGACAAGGGCAATGCTATCAAGAAGGCAGGTCCTTCCATCCCTGTAGAGATCCTCGGTCTCCCGGAGGTACCGGAGGCAGGTGAGATGCTTTACGCCGTAACAGACGATAAGATGGCAAGATCACTCGTTGAGAAGCGTAAGATCAAGCAGAGAGAAGAGCACATCAGGAAGTCATCCAAGATGAGCCTCGATACTCTCGCAGCACAGATGGCAGCAGGCGATGTCAAGGATCTCAATCTTATCATCAAGGCTGACGTTCAGGGTTCAGTTGAGGCTGTTAAGCAGTCAATGGAGAAGCTCTCCAACGACGAGGTCAAGATCAAGGTTATTCACGACGCAGTCGGTGCGATCAACGAGTCGGATATCTCTCTTGCAGATATCTCCAACGCAATCATCATCGGCTTCAACGTAAGACCTAACCAGATGATCCTGGACAAGGCAAAGGAAGCTAATGTTGATATCAGACTCTACAGCGTCATCTATAACGCTATCGAAGATGTTGAGAACGCTATGAAGGGTATGCTTGCTCCTACGGAGGTCGAGGTCGTACTCGGCCACGTGGAGATCAGAGAACTCTTCAAGGTATCCGGTGTCGGTACTATCGGAGGATGTTATGTCCTCGACGGTAAGATCGTAAGGAACTGCGGTGTCCGTGTCGTAAGAGACGATGTAGTCGTTTACACAGGTCACCTCGGTTCACTCCAGAGAATGAAGGATGCCGTTAAGGAAGTAAATGCAGGCTACGAGTGCGGTCTGTCCATCGAGAAGTTCAACGATATCAAGATCGGTGACATCATCGAGTCCTTCGAGATCCAAGAGGTGGCAAGGACATGAGACACAACCGCGCGGAAATAGTCGGAGACCAGATGCAGAAGGTCTTGTCAGATATCATACAGAACAGGCTGGGTGATCCGAGGATCCCGTTCATGACTACGGTTACAGCCGCAAAGATGAGCTCTGACCTGACCCATTGCACGGTGTTCATTTCAGTTTTCGGCGACGATAAGACAAAGCAGGAAGCCATGCGTGCGATCGAGCACGCAAAGGGCTTCATACGTTGCGAGATGGTAAAACAGATCAACCTGAGAGTCGCTCCCGAACTCCACTTCAAGCCGGATAATACGCTTGATGAGGCGGAGAAGCTCGATGACGCCATAAACCGTGCACTGGCCCGTGATGAAGAGATAAGACAGGAAGCGAAGAACCGCAGGAAAGATGAAGAGTAAATATCTTGCAAACGCCTCAAGAATGGCGGAAAACATACTGAAAGCCGCTTCTTCAGGTAAACCTTTTGTTATGTTTATCCACAGGAGTGTTGACGGAGACTGCATAGGTGCAGGCTGCGGAATGGCTGATGTACTCAGAAAAATGGGCGTAAAGGCATATGTTGCCATGCCTGAGGAGCTTCTCGATATAATGGAGTTCCTTAAGGTTGAAGATCTGCTCATATACCCGGGCAGGGACGGTTTCCCGTACAGCGACCCCGGTGAATATACCGCATTTGGCGTTGACTGCAGCGTCGGTTCCAGAATGGGTGTCTGCGGTGAGTTTTTTGACAGAGCCGAGAACAAGCTCATCATCGACCACCATGTGACTGTGGAGGCCGATGGAGACAACGTCTGGATCGACGGTGATGCATCATCTGCCAGCGAGATATGCTTTTATGCCGTTCAGGAGCTGGAACGCATGACAGGAAAGGATCTGCTTACTCCGAGGAGTGCGAACTGCTTCCTTGCAGGAATCGTTACAGATACGGGCAGGTTTACTTATACGAATACAAGACCGGAGACGCTTGAAGCTTCCGGACTGCTCTTTGACGCCGGCGGAAATATAAGCGATGTCTGCTATAACCTGTACGACCGTAAGAAGAGGACAGATTTTGACCTTGTTACATATATCCGCGGCAAGGTTGAGTTCTATTGCAGCGGGAAGATGGCTGTCGCAAGGGTAAGACTTGCCGATTTCGAGAGATTCAATGCGACCGTCAGTGCGATAGATGAGATCCCCTCGATCCTGAGAGATATTGACGGTGTCGAGCTCTCAGTCGTTATAAGAGAACATCTGAAGAAAGACAGCATCAGGTGCAACCTGAGATCCAAATCATACTTTGACTGTGCCACTTTTGCCAAGTCTTTCGGCGGTGGCGGACACATCAGGTCATCCGGATTCACAAAGTCGGATATCGTAAATGAGACGATCGATGACATAGCCGAGCAGGTTATTGCGAGAGCCTCGGAGATCCTCAAATGACAGGCGGGATCATCCTTCTCGACAAGCCGCAGGGAATGACTTCCTTTGATGCAGATAAGATCGTAAGAAGGACAACCGGTATCAAGAAAGTCGGTCACAGCGGTACGCTGGACCCTTTCGCGACCGGTCTTTTGCCCGTGTTTACAGGTGATGCGCTGAAGTTTATGCGCTATACGGACGATTACGACAAGAAATATGTGTGCCGGGCGGTATTTGGTGCGGCATCCGATACCGGTGACAAGACAGGTGAGATAACTCCTGTGAAGAAATGCGGTACCGGTGATATCTGCAAGGTTACGGAAGCGCTGAAGGAGATCGCTTCAAGAGAACTCCAGACACCGCCAAAGTATTCAGCAAAGAAGATAAACGGCCGCAAGGCATATGAACTGGCAAGGGAAGGCGTTGAGTTTGAACTTAAGCCAAACAGGATAAAGGTGTACTCACTTGAGATAACAAAGACTGAAGAAGAAGGCGATATGCTGGCAGTCGAGTTTGAGGTCCATTGCTCAAAGGGCACGTATATCAGGACGATATGCACTGATGCCGGAGAACTCTCGGGTTTTGGTGCATATGCGGAAGAACTGAGAAGAACGATGGCTGGACCTTTCGACATAAAGGATTCAGTATTGCCGGATGCCATTACTGAAGACAGTTTTATCGACCCGATGCTGACATTGTCAGGCATGCCTTCGGTCGAGCTGGATGAGAATATGGCCAGACTTATCTCGAACGGCGTCAAGGTTCAGGCCTCAAGGATAAAAGGCTTTGATGCCGGGACCGGAGCGCTTTGCTGCGCGAAGTCCGGGGGCAGGCTGATAGCGGTCATCTACAAGGACGATAAGAATATCATCATGGTGGACAGGGGGTTTGCATGAGGATAGAGTTTACAAGGAAATATCATATTGACGAACTCCCTTTTCTGGTGGGCAAAAGAGCTGTTGCTCTGGGCATGTTCGACGGAATTCACGAGGGACATATCGACATAATCAAAAGCCTCGTCAGATATGCGGCGGCAAATAACCTGATCTCATGCGTACAGACCTTTACCAATCTTCCAAAGACTGAGGACGGTGTTCTCACGACACCGGACGAGCAGCAGGAAATAATTTCATCCCTTGGTGTTGATGAGATGCTTGTCCTCGATTACAGGGATATATGCGACATGGGTCCATATGATTTTGTTGTCGATTACGTGACGATAAAGATGGGCGCGGCAGCTGTCATTGTCGGCAGTGATTACAGGTTCGGCAAAGGAGCTTCAGCTGACGCTGAGAAACTCAGGGAACTGTGCAAACCGATGAATATCGATGTCATCATCCGCGATTTTAAGACAAGGACAGGCCGCAAAGTGTCTTCAACATGGCTTCGTGAGGACCTGGATAACGGACATCCCGATGAATACGCAAAACTCTGTCTCGGAAGGCCGTTCTCATATACAGGGAAGGTCGTTAAGGGCAAGCAGATGGGCAGACAGATGGGATTTCCGACTGCAAATATAAGGATTCCTGAAGGCAAGTGCAGGGCGCGCCGCGGCGTATACCTGTCAAGGATCATCCTGGGTCACGATACATATTACGGAGTTACCAACATAGGACTTCGTCCCACTCTTGAGAATGCGACGGAGGATGTATGTGAGACTTATATTTTCGATTTTGACGAGGATATATATGGGGCTCTTATCAGAGTTGAGCTTCTCTTCTTCCTGAGAGACGAGACGGCTTTCCCGGGCAAGGATGAGCTGATATCTTACGTTGAGGCAGATAAGAAAAGAGCAAGAGAATTGTTACAATCGCAGATACTGTGATACAATGTCGTTCGAGGTAAAAAGATATGATAGAGTATGATACGATTACATTTCCCGGACTGGGAATAGAGATAGACATAAATCCCGTTGCTTTCTCCGTCGGGAGCTTTAATGTTTACTGGTACGGAATAATCATCGCAATCGGAATGCTGCTTTGTTTCGGGCTCGCCGTAAAGCAGGCAAGAGCTAACAATTTCTCACCCGATCTTGTCTATGATCTGATGTTTGTCACGATACCCTGTGCAATCGTCGGAGCGCGTATATACTACGTTATCTTCAAGTGGGATTATTACAAGGATGACCTCAAGCTGATATTTGACACAAGATCCGGCGGACTTGCGATCTACGGCGGCGTTATTGCTGTTCTTCTGGGCTACATCATCATGTGCAAGATCAGAAAGATCCCTTTCCAGACTGTCTTTGATTATCTTGCACCGCTTCTCCCTCTGGGACAGGCTATCGGCAGATGGGGCAACTTCTTCAACCAGGAGGCCTTTGGTACAACGACAACTCTTCCGTGGGGCATGACTTCTGCTGAGATCTCAAACTATCTTGCTTCTAACTGCCCGACACTCGATCCTTCGATGGCGGTTCACCCCACGTTCATTTATGAATCACTTGGCAATTTTATCCTTTTCTGGATACTTCTCTATATGCGCAAGCACAGCAAATACGCGCTTGAGACATCCTGCGTCTACTTCGTGGGATATGGCGTTATCCGTTTCTTCGTCGAGGGGCTCCGCACGGATTCACTCTACATAACCGGAACAGCCATCAGAGCATCCCAGCTCCTCTCAGTATTCCTTGTTGTAGGTGGTCTTCTTTATATCGCTTACGCTCACTACAAGAAGATTGAAAGGAAGCCTCTCCCTGAGCGTTTCCTCATCGCGAAATCAGCAGCCGCACCGGCAGTGACGGAAGAAGCCGCAGGTGCTGTCGATGTTTCAGAGGCGGACGTGGCTAAAGAAGAAACTGCAGCTGAAGAAGAACCGACAGTGACTGAAGAGCCGGAATCATCAGAAATGAAAGACGATGGAAACCCGTAAGTCCGGAATAGTTAGACTTCGCAACAGCGAATACAGCAAGAAGATCGATTATTACCTCATCGTACCGGTCTTGCTTCTTGCCGTTATCGGTCTTTATGTCCTGCAACGCGTGCTTTCTTCAGGCTACGCAGCCTACCCCGGAAACTACTACAGGCAGATATATGCGACAGTAGCCGGAATGATCATTGCTACGATCATCGCTATTCTTGAGACTCATTTTCTCAAGCTTGTAGGAAGGATCATCTACGGTGTCGGTCTTTTCCTGCTTGTACTTGTCCCGATAGACGGATATTCACTTAAATCGACCTGGGGTGCGGATTCATGGCTCAATCTCCCTGTTATCGGTAACTTCCAGCCTTCCGAGCTCATGAAGATCGGACTCATAATGGTTGCGGCCGAGATATTTGAGCAGATGACGCAGAAGAAGATCAGCTATCTTAAAGGACTTCTGCTCCTTGGCGCGACATACGGTCCGCCGATGATGCTCATCCTTCTGCAGCCTGACTTCGGTACGGCGATGGTTATCATGTTCTCGTTTGTGTGTATGTCTTTCGTGTGGGGGATAAAGTACAGGTATTTCCTTCTGGCGATATCAGGGTCGATCGTAATCGTTGCACCGACGCTGTGGTTCTTCTATCTTGAGGAATACCAGAAAGCGAGGATCCTCACGGTTATCTTCTCAGGCTCAAATCCCCAGTCAGAGTATAATCTCGTCCAGTCCAAGGCGGCGATAGCTTCGGGTGGTCTTACGGGAAACCATACGGGCGTACTTACCTCGGTTCCGGTTAAGGAGAGTGACTTTATCTATTCAGCGGTATCGGAACACCTGGGATTTATAGGTACTACGGCCGTCGTGCTGCTGGCGTTTTTCTTTATCGGCAGGTGTATGTTTGTTGCAAGCAGGGCAAAGCTGCCGTCACAGTCTTACATAGTTACAGGTCTTGCAACATCGTTTGCGTTTCACTTTATCGAGAACCTCGGAATGGGCGTCGGTCTCCTGCCGATCACGGGAATACCGCTTCCGTTTATAAGTCTTGGTGGAACAGCGATGCTGATCAACTATATATCGTTTGGAATTATACTGAACGTCTCGATGGACCGGTCGTAGGCGGGCGGGCAAGCTGACCGCGTGCGGCTGCGCACCTCAACACTCCAAGCATAATCCGTTCTCCACGCACTTTTCATAACCCTTAAGCAAACTTTTGACACACAATTGTTAAAATATATAATATATAGCGCAGCTTTTTGTGATATATTTAATGCTAGTGTGTAAAACTATGCGGGGGAATAATCTGTAATGGCTAATGATTTTATGAACGGACAGGAGGAAATAGATCTCTTAAAGCTCCTGCAGGCGCTTTGGAAGAAGATCTGGGTCATAGTCGGTGCTACTATCGTAGGCGGCATTCTGCTTTTTGTGTACACCTACTTCTTTGTTACGCCGCTGTACCAGACGACGGCACTTCTGTATGTAAACAACAATTCAGTCAATATCGGTTCTACAAAGGTAAACATTTCCAGCAGCGATATTTACGCTTCCAACTCACTCGTTGAGACGTACAGCGTTATCCTTACGAGCCGCAATACTTTGCTTGAGGCTATCAGCGAAGGTCAAATTCCTTACACTTACGAGGAACTCATTAGAAAGGTTTCCGGCAGTGCGGAAGGCGATACTCCTGTATTTAAGATCACAGTTATCGACAAGGATCCTGATATGGCAGCACATATTGCCAATACGATCGTTGATGTAATTACAGATAAGATCTCTGACATAGTTGACGGTTCATCTGTTAAGGTTGTTGACCTTGCAGTTTCTCCCAAGCAGGCATATTCACCTAATTACCTGAAGAACACAGCGATCGGTATGCTGATCGGTTTTGTTCTTGCCTGCGGTGTCATTATACTGAGATCCCTCATGGACAGCACTATCAGAGAAGAGGATTTCCTGCTCGAGAAGTACAAGAATATACCTATTCTCTCGTCTATCCCTGATCTGTCGGAAGAATCAGCAGGCGGTTATTACGGATATGGCAAGTCTTATGCAAAGGCGAGCGAGAAGGCAAGAGCTGGTCAGGGCAAGCCTTCCGTAGCGACGCCTTCTGTTTCGAAGACGGCGACTTCCGGAGACGAGAACCCTTTCGTAATAAATGATAACGACGGAAGCGAGGGTAAGTGATATGGCTAATAATAAGAAGAACAACAGCAAGAGAGCAGCCGACACATCAATGAGCTATATTGGTCCCAAGCTTAAGTTTGAGGGACGTGAAGCATATAATCTTCTCAGAACAAACCTGATGTTCGCTATCAAGCGTAATGACAGAAATGCAAGAGTTATAGGCGTTACAAGCTCCATTCACGGCGAAGGAAAGAGCCTTACGGCTATCAATATGGCTTACTCCATCGCAGAGGGTGGTCAGAGGGTTGTGCTGGTCGAGTGTGACCTCCGTCTTCCCACACTCCGCAAGAAGATCAACCTTCCCAAGACAACAGGTCTTTCAAATCTCCTTGCAGGAATCAACAGCGAGAATGCCACACTCCACAAGGATGTACTTATCAAGAACTTTGACGTAGTTCAGGCCGGCGACATTCCGCCGAATCCTTCAGAGCTTCTCGGCTCAAAGCAGTTCGCTCTGCTCATCGACAATCTTGCAGAGAATTACGACGTGGTCATCCTTGACCTCCCTCCTGTAGGTGAGGTTTCTGATGCTCTCGTTGCTTCAAAGGTTACAGACGGTATCGTTGTTGTCGTAAGACAGGATTACACACAGTCATCCGACCTTGATTACACACTCCGTCAGCTTCAGCTCGTAAATGCAAAGATCATCGGCTTTGTATATAACGGAGCATCTTCAAGAGCAAAGAAGTACGGCTACGGTTACGGCAAGAAGTACAAGTACGGATACGCTGCGGCTTCTAATTCCAAGAAGTAAGGCTTTAGATAGTATGATCGACGTTCACTGCCATATGCTTCCGGGTATCGATGACGGCAGCAAAAATGTCGATATGTCTCTCGAGATGATAAGAATGTCAGCAGATCAGGGTGTTGCCGGGATTTGTTTCACACCGCATTTTTATGCCGATATGAACTCTCCTGAAGAGTTTGTTGCAAGGCGCGATAATGCATTAAAGCTCCTGGAATCAAGGCTTGGGGAACTCCCTGTGGTGCCTGATTACACTGTTGGAGCTGAAGTCCACTATTTCAGGGGAATATCGAGAAGCAGTTCGATCGAGAGACTCTGTATAGGTAAAAGCAACTATATTCTTGTAGAAATGCCTTTCAGGACGTGGCAGCCTTACATTATCGAGGAAATCGAAGAATTGTCCGAAGTTTCCGGCATGAACATAATAATCGCTCACATTGAACGCTATCTCTATCAGGATAAGAAACTGGTAAGAAGGATCATCGACAATTCGAATCTCTTAAAGCAGTGCAACGCAGAATTCTTCATCGAGCGCACGGCCGGTAAGGCTTTCAAGATGCTGAAGAGAGGAGAGATAGACCTTCTGGGTTCCGACAGCCATAACCTCAGTTCAAGACATCCGAACCTTATTGAAGCATCTGATATAATAGAGAAGAAATTCAGGAACGATGTCCTGAGCCGTATATGGAATAACGGAAGAATGATACTTGATAGCGCGAAAGGCTGGTGACAGTTTATATGAGGAACAGGATAACATGGGGAATAATGTCGGCAGTGATGTTCATCTCGGCAGGCGTACTCATATTCTACTTTTTCTGGGCAAACGGATACATTGATCCGCCGAATACATCGCCGAGTACGGAATACACGCAGTTTACATACCCTTCGCTTCCTTCCGAGATAGATCCTTCCGAGATCGCAGCGATCGATGTTACAGATGATTTTATAGACAGAAGAGACGAAGATCACAAGGGATGGTCATATGTCTGCCCGGTGGATTTTGCTCAGCTCCAGGCTGCAAACCCTGATATTATCGGATGGTTTTATATGACAAATCCCTATATCAGCCAGCCGATACTGAGAAGTCCTGTCGATGACAGCTATTATTTGTCCCATAATGCAGAGAAGGAATATGACAGATCCGGGGCTCTTTATGTTGAATCTAATTATAATACGACTACACTGGATGACCTTGTCACTGTCATTTATGGGCACAGAATGAGCAGCGGAGCTATGTTTGGAAGCCTTCAGTCGGCTTTGAGCGACGTTGATCTGACATCAAATCCACAATTTGTCGTAATCTATACGCCAAAAAATGTATATATTTATCAAATATGTGCAACAATACCTCGTGACAAAACGCACATTCTGTATTACAATGATTTCAATAATGAGTCTGTCTATACGAGTTTTATCAACAGTGTTTACTCTTCGACAGCGTCGGAGACGGATCTTGTTGATAGCATTCGGCCACAGTATGGGGACAAGTTAATAATACTCTCCACATGTCTGCGCAGGGACAGAACCCAAAGATTTTTGGTTATTGCAAAAAGATTAAACTAGGGGGAATTTGACCAATGAACAAGAAATTGATGGCTCTGCCTACGATGGCGCTCGTAGTATCAATGCTCGGTGCTTCTGTATTTGCTGCTACTTCCAGCCCGGTATCTGCTCTTCTTAAAAAGGCAACAGCCGCTGATGGTACAGATCTTACAAATGGTTCCGCAGGACAGGGTAGAATCGTTATCGCAGACGATCAGGATGACCAGAAGGTTCTCGGCAAGAAGGCTACAGAGCTTGTCTCTGCTGCAGACATCACAAGCGCAGTTAACAACAGCAAGTTTGATGCTGCTAAGTTCGAGATCGTTAAGACTTTCGATGCTCACTATGAGGATGCAACAGGTGCTCCTGCTGCTCTTCCTGCAGCTCTCTCTCCCGTAACAGTAGATATTAACTTCTCTGCTACAGATACAGAGGCAGTTCTTATCCTTCACTATGAGAATGGTGCTTGGAAGATTGTTGGTAAGAGTGTAGCAAAGGCTGTAAGCATTGAGACATTTGAAGTATCTGATCTTTCACCTTTCGCTATCGCAAAGGCATCAGCTACAACATCTGCTCAGACAGGTGAGCACGCCGGTACATACATCATCATGGTTGCAGTTGCTCTCGTAGCTGCAGGTGCAGTATTCGCAATCCGCGCTAAGAAGGCTTCTAACTGATAGAACCTGATCAATCAGCAAATCAAATGAGGGGTTGTCTCTTTTCAGAGACAACCTCTTATTTATGGTAGAATAACTCTATGGCTAAGAAGATACAGAGAGAGACTATTTTTCAGATCGGCGCTATCGTGCTGACTGTTGCAGCTTTTGGAGCTGCAGTGTTTGCTGTTTCGAAGATGATAACGGCAAAGAATCCCAATCCTGACGGAAGCAATCCTTATGAGACCGGTTCAAAGGTACGCACTACGCTCACATATAACGGGAAGGATTATGCCCTCAAGGATGATATGGAAGTAATTATGATCATCGGTGTCGATGATTATGAGGTTATGGGCGATAACGGCAAGAACATCAATCAGTCACAGGCTGATGTTATATATGTATATGCGATAGATCATGCAAGCAAGACATACAAGGCCCTTCAGATCAACCGCGATACAATGACAGGTGTAAACACATTCTCGAATGCAGGTGCGGATACCGGTATTGAGCAGATGCAGATCTGCCTGGCACATGCTTACGGAAGGAACGATAATGAGCGGTGCCGCAATATGATGGATGCAGTGTCGGGACTTATATACGATATCCCGATCGACCATTATATCTCGCTTACTATGGCGGCAATCCCTGTATTCAATGATCAGGTTGGCGGTGTTACCGTTACGATCCCTGAGGATATGACTGCAGTAGATCCTGCTTTCAGAGAGGGTGCAACGATCACACTGCACGGCGATCAGGCGGAGAGGTTTGTAAGGTCAAGAATGAGCCTTGCAAACGATACAAACAGCTTCAGGATGCGGAGACAGCAGATATTCCTCGACAGCTGGATGGCAAAGGCAGCAGAGCTTATGGAGAGTGATACTTCTTTCTCGTTTGACCTTATCATGGCGCTTTCCGATTATATGGTAAGTGACATGACAGCTAACCAGCTTTCGGATTTTTCTTCCAGGCAGGCAGAATATCAGGATCTTGGCACTGTAACACCTGAAGGTGAACTGATCGATGATGATTACAATGCGTTCAGGGAGTTCCATGTTGATTACGACGACCTTGAGGCGAAGGTTATCGATATTTTCTATGATGAGGTCAGTCCCTGATGTGGTTTGTCATCTGGACATCATCATCACGTGAGGATTCCTGCATAAAACTCCTGAATGAACACTACAGTTCATATTTCGAGCGTGCTTTTGTTCCCAAAAGGATGATCAGCAAGAAGAAGGGGAAAGAGTGGATCACTGAAGAAGGTGCACTCTTTCCTGGTTATGTCTTTCTTGACTCTGACGCCGAAAGGGTGGAGGAACTTGCATCAAGGCTCAGGAATATTAGCGGTTTCAATATTGTACTGTCAACGGATGGTGATTATCTGCCTCTGACGCCCGGTGAGAGTGATTTCGCGGACAGGCTATATGCTGAGGGGGGATGTTTCGATGTGTCTGTGGGCATTATCGAAGGTGACAAGATCATTGTGACCGGCGGCCCGCTGATCGGTATGGAAGGATTCATAAAGAAGATTGACAGACACAAGCGCAAGGCATATCTGGAGATAGATATGTTCGGAGTTAAGACAAAGACTACTGTAAGTCTTGAGATAGTTGAGAAGAGGGCTTGATCAGCCCTTCTTTTTTGCGTTCTTTCCGCGGAAAATGACGAGTACGGCAACGATCGCGATAACGGTCACTGCAGTCACGGCAAGACCGCCCTCGGGGCCGAATGTGCCGCCTGTGATAAGCGGGTTGGCATTTGCCGCATACTCTGTGTGGAACAGCGAGACGTTGCCCGTATTGCCCGATACTTCAAGACCGCAGATATTGCCCTGAGTGAAGTTCCAGAGCGTGTGGGCAGCGCAGACTATCCAGATGCTTTCAGTATAGTAAGCGATGAGCGCATATAGGATCGAGATGAGTATCAGGTTGATGAATGCGAGTACAGAGAATCCCGGGTTGATGCCGTGGAAGAGGCAGAACAGCAGAGAAGACACGGCGATCGCGGGTATGAGGCCGTAACGCGCAGCGATGCGCGGCATCATGTAGCCTCTGAACATTATCTCTTCGCATGCCCCCTGGAATATCCACATAAAGATATATGAGAACAGGAGAGGGAGCGAGGAGACCGCGAAACCGAATCCCGTAATCTTAAGCTGTCCCGTTACTGCGAGGATGCCAAACACCGTGAAGATCATGCCAAAGCCGGTCAGCGCACCCTTAAGATAGCGCGGCAGCACCTTCTGTAAAGTCAGGCCGAGCCCCGAAGACAGTGGCGTTCTCTCGATCACTTTAACTCTGAAGCAGTAATATGCATTTATAAGGATATATCCGAAGCCCATCGACAGCAGGAAAGCCGGCGTGCTCATTAGAACTCCGATGATGTTGGCTCCCGATGCCAGAACGTCAGATACCGTGTTGACTTCCTTGAGTGAATACATTACCGATGTGAGATATTCGCCATCGGTAAGAAGGAGCGGCGGGACCATTGCGATCAGCTGGAACAGCGAAAGCAGCGCGAGAGGCCTGAATATCTGGCTAATGCTGAAGCTGACGTCGTTGAGCGTTCCGGTTGCCTGATATCCGTAAACCGATGTTTTTGTTGTGAGGCGCGATACTTTGCGTGCCTTTCTTGCAACTTCCTTCTGCGCCTTGATGATCTCCTTGTCGCTTGCCGACATGACAGATACGGTGAAACGCTCGCTTCCGAGGAGTTTTACGGAAACAAAGACACATATGCCTGACAGGAGCAGTGTGACAAGTGATGAGACAATAAGCGCAATATAGTTAGTGCCTGACGTGAGAGCCACCGCTATTCCGAGATATTGTCCGTACAGAGGCAGGTATTCATAGATGCCAAGATACTCGTCGGGATTCTGCATGCAGGTGATGCAAAGAGTTACAAAAATAAAGAATACCGGCAGAAACGCCGTCTGTGCCGTTATGACGTTGCTGCTCATTACCGAGATGAGAACGACCAGCGACGCGATAAAGAATGACAGGAATGCCATCATGATAAGAGACGGGAGGATGCCCGGCCTGTACATCTTTATGAATATCAGCGGGACGGAGATTACGATTGCCGGGATCATTGACGACAGCCACACGCCGAAGATATTTCCAAGCACGATAATGCTCCTGGGCGTGGGCGTCATAAGTATAGCCGCAAATGAGTTCTGCTCCTTGGCTCCCGCTATAACGTTTGTTCCCTTCGTCATCGACGAATAGAGTGCCGCAATAAAGTAGAGGAGCGGTATAAGCATGAATGCCAGAGTCTTAAGGAACGCCGACACCTCAGAATCGCCTTCGGGCGAGCTGATGCCATCCTCCATGAGATTAACGGGATTGTTGTACGAGACAGGCGCTCCCGTAAGGCTCGTAAGATACAGCGAATAATCATCAAGGACATTGTCCTTGAAATTATTCTTGGCATCAGTATATTCAAGGTCATCAGTGGGATAAAACGTCAGTATGTCGCCATACTCGTCAAAGACGACAGTGAGGTGTGAATCATAAACATCCATGAGGGTATTGAATGTCGCCACATCAAAGACGTACGGATGATCGATATAAATAAAATGGTAATCCGTGAAGTCCTTTGATGCCGCATAATCAACAAATGTATCTGCCGCATTGATGACGATTATGTTATCAGCCTTCTTCGGACCCATAAACCACCACCTGAGCGAATAGATCCATGCTCCTGCGATGATCGCGAAAACAACCGCTCCGGTAAGAGCAAGTGCGAAGCCGGCAGGAAGTGAGGCGGTGGCGCCTCCTGTCCCGCTGTTTTTGAACGCATTTCGCGATATTGCCCTGAATGCACGCATCTTATTCATGGTGGTTCTTTGTATAGAGCTCAAAGAATGTCTCTTCGAATGTGTCCTTTCCTGTAAGTTCGCAGAGCTCGCGGCTCGTGCCTGATGCGACGATCTGACCGTCAACAAGGACGCCTATCTCGTCACAGAGACTCTCGGCAAGAGAGAAGATGTGAGTGGACAGGATGATCGTCCTGCCGTTCTTTGCAAGCTCCTTCAGATAATCGGTAACCTGCTTTGATGTGAGGATGTCCAGGCCGTTCGTCGGCTCGTCGAAGATGATGACCGGCGGCTCGTGTATGAGGGAGATGCAGATCGATATCTTCTGCTTCATACCTGTGGAGAGCTCGACTATCCTCTTGTCGGCAAACGGGGTGATGCCGAACCTCTCAAACGCTGCAGTCTTGCGCTCGTTATGACCTTCAACGGGAAGGTCGTAGAGTGCCGCGAAGAAATCGTAGAGCCTGTTCGGTGTGGAGAGCGGATCGAGCTTGACCTCAGTAGTGAGGAAGCCGATGAGCCTGTGTATATCAAGCGTGTCTTTTGAAGCATCCCTGCCGCAGATAGTGACCGTGCCTTCAGTTGGCTTGAGCAGTGTAGCCATTATCTGCATAAGAGTTGTCTTGCCTGCGCCGTTAGGACCGAGAAGTCCGTAGATCGTTCCGGGCTTAACCGTAAAGGAAACACCTTTGACGACCATGTTTGCAGACGAATATCTCTTTTTGACGTCTTTGACTTCAATCATTTTTTGCCTCCCGTAATCTTCTTTGTGCATCTCTTCATGAGGAAGAGGCCGAGACCCGTATTGACAGCGAGTATCACGAGAAATTCAACAAAGGATATCTCTGACATCAGTACATCCTTCAGGAGAATGATCTCGTTATGCACGGGAATGATATATTCAAGTCCGGTAGGGGACCAGAAGATAAACAGCTGAACAAAAAGTCCGATAAGCAGTATCAGCAGCACGAGCTGGAGATTGGCGACCGTATCCTCAAACTTTGCAAGTTCAAGTGCGACCAGGAAGCAGAATCCTGTCATGACGAGCACGGCCGATGGTACGCCAAGTATCATGTATATAAGCTGGTCGGGCATCAGCATGAGGCCGAAGGGCAGAAGTGACCCGGCGTCATTGCTCCTGTTGAGCCACGATGACAGGAACAGGAAAAGGAAAGTGATGACCGACGATCCGGTAACTAGGATGTTTATGGCAAGCGCCTTGCCCCACAGGATCGTGGAAGGGGAGACAGGCGTCATTATGAGCTTGTTCAAAAATCCCCTGTTCTTCTCCATGGCGACCATATCGCATGTAAGCGAGTAAACGCAGTAGTACATGAGGATTACCATTATGGCGGGGATTATGCGTGAAGCGGATGTGTTGGCAACACTCCTGTTGTCGAGTATGTATGTTATGGGGTTGAAATCATCAACCGTGAAAGTGGCAGTGGAATACTGGTCGTACTTCGACGCGTAACGCTCGTAAACATAGCTTACATATCCGTTTGCCACGTCTTCCTCAAACTGCAGGGCCTTGGCTTCGGAGGTAAACTGTTCCTGGTTGAAGCCAATCGACATATAGGCAGCGCTCTCTTCGTCTATGCCTTCCTCATACAGCATCCTGACTTGCTTTTCAACTGCCTCGTCAAAGGTAAGTTCATCGTCGAGCGAGAAAAAAGCTATTACGAGGTCACCGCCCTTGACGAGACTGAAAATGTCTTCGTCAGAATCTGCTATCTTATCGAAATCTTCCCCTGACATGTAAGTGTAGTTGAAGAAGTCTTCTTTCTTGTCTTCGTATTCAATAAAACTCTCAGGAGCATCTATTACGATGACATCCTGAGAGCCGAATGAACCTGTTGTAAGGTAATTTAAGAGCTTTGGAAACAGATTGATCGCAAAGACCATTACAGCGGCAGGCACAAGAAAAATAGCAAGAGTCTTCTGCCAGCTTGAGAGTATCTTCCTGATCTCCCACTTCAGTATGATCAATGCGTGTCTGTCAAACACTTTCAGGCATCCTTAGGAGATACAAGACCCATTGTCTCGCAGAAGGAATCGATCTTCTTGGAGCCTTCCTTGCCGCCGACATCAGCGCTTACAATAAACAGAACGGTATTGCCGTCTCTGTAGATACCTTCGTATATAGCGGAAGTTGAATTGGATGCACTTACAATGATATAAGAGATACCGTTCTCATCACCGTCATCCGTATCACAATCCATTTGCATTTCCAGACGCTCAACACCGGACTCTATGGAATCCACGCTGTCATCGAAATACTCCTCTGCAGCCTCCTCATCTTCAAACTCGATCGAAAGTGCGGAGAATGCCCACTTCTTGTCACTCTTCTGTCCGCCGATATAGTAAATGGTTGCCTGAGTCATTGTCTTATCGTAGGAAAAAGAAGTGTAGCCTGTTCCTCCGATCCGGCTGCTCTTGAAGAAGTTCTTGAGATCCTTGCCCTCAAGTGTGATATGAACACCGTCCTTTATCTTCTTTATGCTGTTCTCGTTGCTGTTGAGATCTTCAATCAGATCTATAAAATCATCAGCATCGTCATAACGTTCAGAACTTTCTCCGTCTGCGAATTCTGAGATTGCTGAAGGGCCGATCCTGCTGCCTCCCCCCAGAAGACTGCAGCCTGCAGTTGAAACGAGCATTGCTGCTGTCATCAGGACAGAACCTGTTTTTGTAAACACCTTCATAATATTGCTCCTTTATGAGAGAATAATAAATATTATAACATAAAGGTGTTTGTGATTTATGATCAAAGCTGAAGGGCTGACGCTACAGTACGGGAGCGGCACGGTTGCCGCGAAGGATGTCTCTTTCGAGATAGGTGAGGGAGAGATAGTAGGCTTTGCAGGACCTAACGGAGCAGGCAAGACTACTGTGATAAAGATGATCACAGGCATACTCAAGCCGACGGAGGGGAAGGCATCGATATGCGGCTTTGATATCGTTAAGCAGCCGCTGGAGGCCAAGAGAAAGTTTGCATATATTTCTGATAATCCTGACGTGATGCTCCAGCTTACGGGCGCGGAGTATATCAATTTTATAGCTGATATCTACCAGGTGCCTGCGACGGACAGAAGGACCCGCATCAAGAATCTGGCTGAACGTTTCAAGATAAATGATAAGCTGGGCATACAGATGCGCGAGTATTCCCATGGCATGAGGCAGAAAGTGATGATCATTTCTTCACTCGTGCACGAGCCTGATGTATGGATACTCGACGAACCTATGACAGGACTTGACCCGGCGGCATCGTATGAACTGAAGCAGCTCATGAAGGAGCAAGTGGCAAAGGGGAAGGCTGTATTATTCTCAACACATGTTCTTGAGGTTGCAGAGAAACTTTGCGACCGCATAATGATCATCGATAAAGGCGTTATAGTGTACAGCGGAACAGTTGATGAACTGATGGAGGAGAACTCCGGAAAAGGTCTCGAAGAGATATTTATTGCTTTGACATCCGGAGACGCATAATGGACAGGGTAAGGACTCTTCTCAGAGCTTTTGGCATGATATTTGAGATGGCTCGTCCCGAACAGGATAAGAAGGCACGGGCCTACGGCATCTTCAGCATTATCATCTTCCTTGCGATCATGGTTCCGTCATGCATAATGGTCGGGTATATCACATATCGTCTCTCGAATCTGATGATGATCTTCGGAGAGAAGGAATATGCGCTTGTGTCGCTTACAAATATAATCTCGGCGTTCACCATGATATTCATGATGCCGGTAACATTTAATGTGTTCTATTTCTCGCGTGATATTCCGTTTCTGAGATCAATGCCCATAACCCCTCTTGAACTGTTTACCGCAAAGTTCTGGCACACCTTCAAGACAGAGTGTTTCATGACGGTCGGCGTGCTCCTTACGATGTTTGTCGGCTGGTATGCTGCAATGTCGGAGAATTACGGATTGATGGCCGCATTTGATTATCGGTCGCTGATTGCAGCTGCGGTCAGTATCCTGATCATTACGGTAATCCCGCTGATATACTGTTCGATAATAAGCATCCTTCTGGTTGCCGTTCTGCGCAAGGTTAAGAGGACAAGCATCTTCTATCATTCTTCAACTGCCTTATTTGTCTTGTTTGCTATTGCATTTATTCTTTCCTTCAGCGGTGAAGACGGTGTTACAGTTGAGAATTATGTTGATATGCTGGTTGCTGGTGAAAGTTCATTTAACGATCTGTGCGAGATTCTGTTCCTTCCTACAAGGTTTGCAGTCAAGGCGATGGCAGACAGCGAGTTTGAGTTCATCGGCATTGGAACCCTGATCACGGTCATCCTATACCTGATAATGAAAGTACTTGCTTATTTTCTTTACGACAAAGGCCTCTATACGGCTCTTGCTCTAACAAACAAGGTCAGGTCGAAGGCCGGAAGTGATATTTCAGGAAAACAGAAGAAGGTTATCCCGTCGCTGATCTCCAGGGAAGTAAAGGTGCTTATGCGGACTCTGTCTTACAGGACCAACTGCGTTTATGCCAATCTTATCTGGCCGATCCTCTCCGTTCTTTTCTTCTCATTGAGCCGCAATAACAGCAATATATTGAGGTTTATAAGCCTGTACCGCGGCGGTCAGGATCATGCTCATGTCATCGTTCTGATAACAGTGATCGCACTTTCCTTTACCGCCGCAGGGCTTAATTCGATCGCTTCGACTTCGTTTACAAGGGAAGGGGCACATATCGATATGCTCAAATATCTCCCTGTGCCTGTAAACTCCTTCATCTACAGCAAGGCTGCAACTGCAATACTCTTCTCCTTCATGCCCCTGGCTCTTTCCGTAATCTTCGCGGCGTACAGCCTTGGTGCAGGGATTGTAAACAGTCTTCTGTATCTGCTCGTCTCGCTGGTAAGCGTCGTTATCGCAGTTGCTGTCGGCATCACCTTCGATTCGATCTCACCATATACTGTCTGGACAGATGAAGCCGCTGCTCTGAGAGGCAATATCAACTGCTTCTTTAACCTCGGGATCGGCATCCTCCTGGCAGCTGTCATCTGCGGGATCTGCTATCTTACGTACTATCTCGGGGCTAACTCGGAAACATGCCTTCTTGTAACATCAGGTATCCTTGCTGCCCTTACAGTCTTCTCAATGACTTTCCTTAAGAGATGCATACGTAAGAATATCGGGCTTTAACTCCTGCTCTTATAATCGTTCTCGATCTTCTTCTTCCAGCCTCCGGTCAGCTTCATATTGCATCTGACTGTGGTTATTGCTTCATCGAGCGCCTCGAAATTGACTGCGTGACCAATGCTGTCGTTGTGGTACTGAGCCGCACGGTCTTCACTGATACCGATACTCTTTGCCGTCTCGACCGCATCGATATTAGCTCCAAGGAACAGGAACTCCCATCCGTACTTCTCCTTTTGTCTCTCGATCATTTTCTTGACCTTGTCAGATGAATAATTGCGGCTGGCATTCTCCATGCCGTCTGTTGTGATCACGAAAACGGTATGCTCCGGAACATCCTCATTACGGATATACTTGTGGACATTTCCGATATGCCTGATCGCACCGCCTACAGCGTCAAGAAGTGCCGTGCAGCCGCCGACGCAGTAATCTTCTTCTGTCATCGTTTTGATGTCTGCTATGGGAACTCTGTCGTGGAGCACCTCACTGGTGTTGTCGAAAAGGACAGTCGAGACGAGAGCATCTCCATCCTTCTTTTTCTGCTTCGCGATCATTGAGTTGAATCCGCCGATCGTGTCGCTCTCAAGTCCAGCCATTGATCCGCTTCTGTCAAGGATGAATACGATTTCTGTTAAGTTTTTCATCTTCTTGTCCTCCCTTCAGGTTATGGCCTGATTATAGGAGAACGGATGGAGGGCGTGGTCGCCTGCCAAGCGACAAATAAAAGGCGGTTACCGGTCAGGCAAGGAGGGGCTGATCGAAAGCAAACAGCGACTCGTTGATCTCTATAACGTCGTAGATGCCTTTCTCGATATAATACTCGACGATGATGTCAAACTTGTTGGAACGCGACAGCGCGAATCCGGCCTTCATAAGCAGCTCCTTAGTATCCGCGATAGACATGTGGAGCGCGACGGCAAAGGCGATGACAGTGGGCTTGCTCGGTCTGTAATCCTTATCGCTCCTTATCTTTGAAAAGAGCTTGCGGTCGATGTTTGCCTTCTTGTAACACTCAACATCAGTCATGCCCGATTCATCTATTTTGCGCAGGAGCATCTCCGAGAAGCTCTCGTCTATCTGACCGAGCCTGTCGTCCAGGGAAGAATCCGCTGCCGCTTCCTCGCAGCATTCCATTGGCATTGAACATGATCTGGCAGACTTCTCGTGATGTCTTGTGGAGAATCTCGGTGCGTCTCCGAAAACAACGATGTCGGTGCAGCTCTTTATGTGACTGTCGAGGCCTCTGTCCGGCTTGAGATCCTTTTTGCCGGGGAGGACCAGATATACAGTAGTGTCATTGTCATCAAGGTGTCTGCGGGCTTCTCTTACGGAAGCATCAAACAGACCTGATCCGGGAATGAAAAATGCGACAGATCCGTAACCGTTCTTCACGGTGTCTTCAAACGAGTCTGTCATAAGGCGTCTCAGACCGTCTTCTCCGACATCGCCTATCCTGAAAACGGCATCAGCCTCTATATTGTTTATATCGCCTGTTGTGAACAGTAACGGCATAAAAAAATCTCCCGAATATTGATATGAACTAATTATAGCATTTCTGTTATAATCTATTGGCAAATAAGAAAACGGAGAGATCTATGATCTGTAACACAATACTTGACGCAATAGGAAATACGCCGCTTGTAAGGCTTAACCGTATGATTAGGCCGGACATGGCGGAGATACTTGTAAAGTTTGAAGCTGTCAATATCGGCGGTTCCATCAAAACAAGAACAGCATACAACATGATACTTGCCGCTGAAGCGGAAGGACTTATCGATAAGGATTCGATAATCGTCGAGCCGACCTCAGGCAACCAGGGAATAGGACTTGCACTTGTAGGTGCAGTAAGAGGCTACCGCACGATAATCATCATGCCTGACTCGGTAAGCGAAGAGAGAAGGAAGCTCGTCCGTCACTACGGCGCAGAGGTCAAACTTATCCACGATTACGGCGATATAGGTCAGTGCATCGACGAGTGTCTTAAGGCTGCCCTGAAGATGAAGGAGAAGAATCCGAAAGTCTTCGTTCCGCAGCAGTTTGCGAACGTTAACAACGTCCTCGCTCATAAGAAAGCTACAGTCCTTGAGATACTTGAAGATTTGGACGGAAGACCTGTTCACGGTTTCTGTTCAGGAATCGGAACGGGCGGAACTCTGACGGGCATCGGTGAGGTCCTCAAGGAGCATTTCCCTGATATGACCATATGGGCAGTCGAGCCGGAGAATGCGGCGATACTTGCGGGCGGCACGATCGGTACTCACCTTCAGATGGGAATAGGTGACGGCATCATTCCGGAGATATTCAATCAGGATATATACGATGAGGTCTGCATAATCTCTGATAAGGAAGCGATCGAGACGTCCAAGAGACTTGCGAAGGAAGAAGGGCTTATGTGCGGAATATCAAGCGGTACGAATGTTGCTGCGGCACTCAAGCTCGCTTCAAAGCTGGGACCGGGAAAGACTGTCGTTACTGTGCTTCCTGATACGGCGGAAAGGTATTTCTCAACACCGCTTTTTGGTGAGTAAGAGAAAGCTTTATTTGTATCTTGTCCTGGTCCTTGTCTGACAGAGAAGATAATCGATACTCGTGTTGTAGTATTTCGCGAGACGTATAAGTATGGCGGTGGGAATATCATTCTCTCCGGTCTCGTATTTTGAATAACCTGTCTGGGACATACCGAGGTATTGTGCAACAGTGACTTGTGTAAGATCCGAGTCTTCACGAAGACTCCTTAAGCGGTTCTTTGGCAGCTTATTTACTGATTTCTTACCCATATCGCCATAATAATTCAAAGGCCGATATTTTTAGGATTTTAACCTGAAACAGGTTAATTATTACAAATATGGCAATAATCATTGATTATCTGACACTATGAGATTAAAATATGTACAACGAGGTTGCCTTTTGGTGATCTCTCTTTCCACAAACGTCTGGAAGAGCAGCCTTTGATCGGTGACTGCTCTTCCTTCTTTTTATGTGATAAAATTATCCCGGTCTGTTTATGGTTATATATTGCAGGAGGGGTTTGTGTCGCAATCGCGTGATATGACAAAGGGAAGCATCTTCCTTCACATCATTCTTTATGCTCTGCCGATGATACTCGGGAACTACCTTCAGCTCACATACAACATGGCCGACTCCATCATCATCGGTAAGTTTTTAGGCGAGGATTCGCTTGCGGCAGTCAGTACGGTAAACCCCATTATGACGCTGATGGTCCTCGGTGCGTCGGGGATCGGAATGGGCGCATCCATCATAATTGCAAGGCTCTTTGGAGCGGAGGATTACAGGCGCCTTAAGAGGGAGTTCTCGACAACTGTCATTGCCGGAACAGTATTCTCACTGATCGTCTTTGTTCTCGGCTTCCTGCTCGCACGCGAGATCCTTATACTTATAAAGACACCGTCATCAATATTAAATGAATCACTGACATATCTCAGGATAATGTTTGTCGGATTCCTGTTCACGTTCCAGTACAACATAATGGCACATTCTCTCCGCGGCATCGGAAATACTTTTATGCCTGTCGTTTTCCTGGGGGTATCGTGCGGAATGAATATCCTTCTGGATCTTCTCTTCGTTGCCGTATTTTCTATGGGATCCATGGGAGCCGGACTGGCCACCCTCATATCACAGGCGTTGTCAGTCATCTTATGCTGCGCATATATCTACCTGAGAGTCGATCTTCTCCGGCTTAAGAAAAAAGATTTTGTGCTCGACCATTCGCTGCTCGGAGAGACAGTACGTCTTGGTTTTATTACAGCCCTGCAGCAGGCCGCACAGCCCGTCGGCAAGCTCTTTATACAGAGCACGATCAATTCCTGCGGCGTAACTGTGATCGGTGCCTTCAATGCAGTGTGCAGGATAGATGATTTTGCCTGCATCCCCGCACAGAGCATAGGAAGCGGGATAATGACATGCGTTGCACAGAACAGGGGACACAAGGATCCGCTGCGTGTCCGCGATACGATGAAATGGGGACTCCTCGCTGCACTCTGCTATTTCCCGATAATCTTCACGATAGTAATGGTATTCAAGAGACCTCTCGTTTCTGTTCTTACACCTGACGGTGCGGATCTGATGATAAGCATGGGCGTCTCGTATCTTGCTGTAAAATCATGGGTGTTCCTGCTTGCGTGCATAGTTAATGCAAATCAGGGATATCTGAGGGGAAGTGCAAGGATGCATATGGCGCTGCTGTCAACGATACTTCAGATAACGATAAGAGCGTGCCTTGTGTTTATGTGGGTCCCTGAATACGGAGTCACGGCAGAGGCGTATGCATGTGCCATCGGCTGGATAGCTCAGACGCTTTTCGGTTACGCATACTATTTCCTCGTCTTGCGGCGCGAATGTGATAACATAGTATCAGCCGGAGGTTAATAGGCATGATAAATATACTCGTTATCGAAGATGATACTTCAATCTCAAATCTGATAGTTACAACGCTTGTGCGTGAAGGATATATGTGTGAGCCCGCACTGGACGGCAGGAAGGGTCTGGAACTCTATGAGACGGGAAAGTTCGATCTCATTCTTCTCGATCTGATGCTTCCTGAGATCAGCGGATATAATCTGCTTGAGACGATAAGGGAAGGGACGACACCGGTAATCATAATCTCGGCAATGAACCAGGTTCAGGACAGGATCAGAGGTCTCAAGATGGGTGCGGACGATTATCTGTCGAAGCCGTTCCAGATCGGTGAGCTTGTCGCGAGAGTCGAGTCGGTCTTAAGGCGCGTCAACAAGACATCTCCTGAGATCGTGATAGATGACGTTGTTGTCAATACGGACTCAAGATCCGTTGCAAAGAACGGCGCGCCCGTAGATCTTACGAACAAGGAGTTCGATCTGCTTGTTCTCCTTATACAGAATAAGAATGTTGCGCTCAACAGGAGTTATCTCTACGAGTCTGTCTGGCACGACTGGTACACAGGCGATACGAGAACGCTTGATAACCATATCCAGAGACTCCGTAAGAAGCTTGACTGGGGCGACAGGATAGAGACGGTATTCAGGATCGGCTACAGATTCAAAGCATGAAGATCTTTACAAAACTGTTCCTCAGCATAGTGCTCATCCTTACGGTCACTCTGACGTTTGTACATTTCATAACCGTAAGCGATACCTTCGATTCCCAGCTTAAGGTTGAGACGGATTCGGCACTCATCAAGCACCAGATGGCAAAGTATGCGGTGCTTGCGGATTTCCAGGCAGCGGAGGCAGAAGCGAATGTCGATTTTGAGATGCTTCAGGATCTGGCCGTTGCTGATGCGAACAATTTCGCGATACTCATAATCCTGAGTGATGATGTGGATGATATAGACAAGGATGAGGGCAATCTCAAGTACTGGGTGGAGGAGAATGACGACCAGGAGAACCTGAGGGTCCAGAGCATTCTGAGTACGAGTATCGGCGATTACCTTTTCGAGACGCGGTCGGATGTGTCCAAGATCTACGAGAATTCGCGCCGGATGTCAGGCCGTTACCGCGAGATATTCCTCATTGCGGAGCTTGTCGGAGCCATCCTTGCAGTCGTGCTGTCTTTGTCTGTCACGGTACCTATCAGAAAGCTCACGAGAGCAAGTAAGGAGATGACAGCGGGCAACTATGCTGTCAAGATCAGGAACGGACGCAAAGACGAGCTGGGTGAGCTTTCGGAGAGCTTTGATTTGATGAAGAAATCTGTTACGGATACGATGGACCAGCTGGAACTCGCATCCAAGCAGAAGGATGATTTCGTAGGCAATTTTGCGCACGAGCTCAAGACACCTATGACCAGCATTATCGGTTATGCGGATACGATATACTCAGGCAATCTGAGCGAAGCGGAGATGAAAGAGGCGGCGAAGTTCATACTGAACGAGGGTTTAAGGCTCGAGTCGCTTTCGTTCAAGCTCCTGGAGCTCATAACGATAAAGGATAATAAGTTTATCCTAGAGGATACCGACACATACCAGTTCTTTGAGGATACGCAGCAGACGGTAATGCCCGCGGCGGCGAAGAAGGGTGTGAAGGTGACTTTTGCGTGTGAGTCTGTCTATATCAGGATCGAGTATGATCTGTTCAAGACGATGGTAATGAACCTTATCGATAATGCGTTCAAGTCGGGCGGAAACCTCGTTGAGGTTACAGGACAGACCATTCCCGGCAAGGAAAAGCTGTACCGCATATCAATAAAGGATAACGGCAGGGGTATTCCTGAGGAAGAGCTTGGAAGGATCACTGAAGCTTTCTATATGATCGACAAGTCGAGGTCGAGAGCAGAGCACGGCGCAGGTCTCGGACTTGCTCTTTGTGAGCGTGTCGCAAGACTCCACGGAACATCGCTCGAATTCCGGAGCAAAGTAGGAGCCGGCACGACTGTATCTGTCGTAATGAAGATATCTGATGAAGTGGAGGACGAAGAGTGAAGATATTAAAGAGTCTGTCTGTCTTTATCGTGGCCGTTCTCCTTATGGCAGCCGGTGTTCTCCTGCCGGATCTTCTAGTAAGGAACAAGCTGAACCAGAGTTTCGACGATCCTGAGTATATCGATGCCGATAACCTGAGTCCCTACGGTGAGTTCTATGCCAGCAAGCAGAAGGTAACCAAGATGCTCGGTCATTATAAGATGCTTAGAAGAGACACCACGGCATACGAGCTTGTCACATACTGTGACGGGGATACGATCGATAAGTTCAGAACAGGATATTATGAGATGATCAAGTTCATCAAATACTGGAATAACCAGCTCTATACAGATATTGAGGAAGAGGGCGTCCGTGAAGAGTGGATTGCGAGCGCAAGTGACGGTTTTGTGTTCGGGTCGATCGGTTTTGCTAATGAGTTTAACGGAGAGTACGGAGAGGTCGTATTCGATCTCGAGACAGGTATTCCGGCATATATCCGATACAATATCCCTTATACGAATTCGATACGTATCGAGACTCTTTGGCAGCGATTTGTTGATACATATGCTGAGTTTACCCAGATGGAGTTTACCAATTCCGCCGTGCAGAGCGGCGCCGTGGTTGAAGAAGCTCCGGCCATTGCATATGACCATTCGCTCCTTGCCCGCAATTACGATTCATCTGTTCTCCTGATAGGTGACGTTGAGTACGAGGACGGGTTTATCCTTCAATTTTCACTAGAATAAGTGACAACTTTGACACATCTGGATTGCATTGTCTCCACATTGCTCTTTTATCATTACACCATAAGCCCAGTGCAAAAGGAGATGAAAGAGTATGAAATCCATGAAGATAATGACAGTTTTACTGACAGCTTCACTTCTTGCAAGTGTTGCTGCCTGCAATGATAACAGCGACGATGTCTCTGCCCTGTCCACAACGACAGGACAGACAACAGTCGCGATAATGACTACGGGAATAAGCACATCTGAGAGCACTATTGCCACACAGCCCAACACTCCCTCCGGCTCTCAGGTGCCTATAGATTTGTCAAGCGAGGCTTCCGGGGCCAACGTTCCGCTTCTTATGCAGACTGATGAGAGATGGGGATCTGCAGATTATGCAGGCGAGACCATCGCAACGAGCGGATGCGGCCCCGTGTGCCTCAGCATGGCCTCACTTTACCTTACGGGAAATGCTTCATATACACCCACATATATAGCTGAATATGCGCAGACAAACGGATATTCAAATGAGGACGGCACCAACTGGACGCTCATAACTAACGGTGCGCAGTTCCTTGGTCTTTCATGCGCCGAGGTTCCTCTTGAGAAGACGGTCATGACAAGACTCCTGCAGTCAGGTGTTCCCCTGATCTGTGCCATGGGCCCGGGCGACTTTACGCAGAGCGGTCATTATATCGTGTTAACGGGAATAAGGGATGGAAAGTTCACGGTCAACGACCCCAACAGTGCTGAAAACTCTGCAAAAGCCTGGAGCTACGATGAAATCTCCTCGCAGATCAGGAACACCTGGGCGCTCTGGGGTACAAAGCTCAACACCCAGCAGTACACTGTCACATCAGCTGACATCAATGTCCGTGAGGACGCATCGATCGACGCGAAAGTGAAATACCGCGCCGGTACAGACAAGACATTTACGATCGACAAGATCACAAACGGCGGCGGATACATCTGGGGACACATGAATGACGGAAACTGGATCTGCATGTCCTACGTCAAGAAAGTATGAATAAGTAAAACTATTAATAGTTAGTTCACGTTTGCTTAACACATTGGGCTCCCGCAGATGCTATACTTAAGTCAGTTAAGTTAACACCTTAACAAAAACCAATAAGGAGTAGGGGGTGAGTCCAATGGGAAGTGATCTTTCACAAATTATAACGCCGGATTCATCTTATCCGCACACTTAACAAAAAAGGTTTTATTTCTTCTATCACGGATAAGGTGTTAAAGGCGTTACGATTAGTGATATAATCCAGATAACAAGGCTGATCCAATTACCTTGGTTCAGCCTTTTTTATTACCATATTACCGGAGGTATCAACAGATGGATATTGATGTAAACAAGATCAAGGACGCAGCAGCACAGGCAGCAGATGTTGTCGATAAGAACGCACAGATCAAGTCAGCAGTTGACGGAGCAATCGAGGGCGTTGAGAAGAAGGTTAAGACGGATCTTCCTTCAGCAGATGATATCATCAAGGCTGTAAAGCAGTAAAAAATCTGTTGACAACAAAAACGAAGAGGTTTATCCTTACGTCATTATTGACAATCTAATAGTTCTTAAACCGTTGAAGCGGAAGTAAAGATGTTCATGATCCCACAGAGAGTCCTGCATTTGCTGAGAGCAGGGTGGAACACAGATTATCATAATGGGCCGCTGAGGGCATGGTCAAAGGGATTTCCCGAGTATCTGTGACGTGAGGCATACGTAAGTTGCCGGGGGTATGGTAGTACTCCGCAAAGCAGCGCGAATCATCGTGAATCAAGGTGGCACCGCGGATTAATAAGTTAATTCGTCCTTGAACAGAAGTATCTGTTCAAGGACTTTTTTATTGTCAAAAATATTTAGAAAAGGAGGAAAGCAAAGATGGTTATCAGACCGGAAATCGATAAGATCCGCGAGATCGCAAAAGACGGCAGCTATAAGATCTGCCCCGTATCATGCGAGATCTTGTCAGACATCAAGACGCCCATTGAAGTTCTTAAGATCCTCAAGGCGAACTCGACTCATGCTTACATGCTCGAGTCTGTGGAGGACAGCAAGAAGTGGGGAAGATATACTTTCCTCGGTTTCGATCCCAAGGTTGAGATCACATGCTTTAACGGAGAGCTGAAGATCGACAGGAGGATCATAAAGACAAATGAGCCCGGCAAGTACTTAAGAGAGATCATGGCCGGCTACAGGAGTCCCAGATTTGACTATCTCCCGCCTTTCGCGGGCGGACTCGTAGGATACTTCTCCTATGATTACATCAAGTATGCTGAGCCTTCATTAAGGCTTGACGCAAATGATTCAGAGCATTTCAAGGACTGCGATCTCATGCTCTTTGATAAGGTCATCGCCTTTGACAACATGAGACAGAAGATCGTTCTTATCGCGAATATCAAGCTCGACAACATCGAGAATGAGTACGAGCGTGCAAAGAAGGAACTTGCTGAACTTGCCGGCCTTATCAGGAACGGAAAGCCGGTTGAAGAGGAAGCAGGAAAGCTCAAGTCAGAGATAAGACCTCTCTTTGGAAAAGAAGAGTTCTGCAGCATGGTCGAGAAGGCGAAGTATCACATCAAGGAAGGCGATATCTTCCAGATAGTTCTGAGCAACCGTCTCGAGGCTGATTATGAGGGAAGTCTGCTCAATGTTTACAGAGTGCTGAGGACACTTAATCCCTCACCTTACATGTTCTATTTCTCAGGAACGGATGTTGAGGTTGCAGGCGCATCTCCCGAGACACTTGTCAAGCTTACGGACGGTGTTTTATATACATTCCCTCTTGCAGGCACCAGACCGAGAGGAAAGACCGACAAAGAGGATCTTGAGCTCGAGAAGGATCTCCTCGCTGATGAGAAGGAACTCGCTGAGCACAACATGCTCGTTGATCTCGGCCGTAACGATATCGGAAAGATAAGCAAGTACGGAACGGTAACTGTAGAGAAGCTCCATTCCATTGAGAGATTCTCACATGTTATGCATATCGGTTCCACGGTAAGAGGCGAGATCAGGGATGATTTTGACGCTTTCGACGCGGTCGATTCGATCCTTCCCGCAGGCACACTGTCCGGCGCTCCCAAGATCAGAGCATGCCAGCTTATCAACGATCTTGAGAACAACAAGAGAGGCATCTACGGCGGCGCGATCGGATACATCGATTTCACGGGCAACCTTGACACATGCATCGCAATCAGACTTGCATACAAGAAGGACGGCAAAGTATTTGTCAGAAGCGGTGCGGGCATCGTTTACGATTCCGTTCCCGAGAAGGAATATCAGGAGTGCATCAACAAGGCCAAGGCCGTAGTAAGAGCTATAGAGGAGGCGGAAACATGTTACTGATAATAGATAATTACGACAGCTTTTCCTACAACCTCTACCAGATGATCGGCGGCATCTATCCCGATATCAAAGTCATCCGCAACGACGCAATGACAGTAGAAGAGATCGAGGCTCTGAAGCCCGAGGCAATCGTCATCTCACCCGGTCCCGGAAGGCCGTCTGACGCAGGCGTCTGCATAGATGTGATCAGGGCGCTCGGCCCGAAGATCCCCATGCTCGGCGTATGCCTCGGACACCAGGCAATGTGTGAAGCTTACGGTGCGACGATCACATACGCAAAGGAGCTGATGCACGGCAAGCAGAGCATCGCGAAGGTCGATCCAACATGCAAGCTCTACAGGGATATGTCAAACAAGATAAAGGTCGCAAGATACCACTCTCTCGCAGCCGATCCCGAAACAATGCCCAAATGCCTCAAGGTCACTGCGAAGACTGACGACGGGGAGATAATGGGAGTGAAGCACGAAGCATACGATATGTACGGAGTACAATTCCATCCCGAGTCAATCATGACACCTGAAGGCAAAACGATGCTTAAGAACTTTATAGATATAGCTACAAAAAAGTAAAGGAGAACAGAACTATGATCAAGGAAGCAATCGCAAAGATCGTTGCAAAGGAAGACCTGACTTATGACGAGGCATACACCGTTATGAACGAGATCATGAACGGTGAGACAACACCTACACAGAACGCCGCTTTCCTGGCAGCACTCTCAACAAAGAGCGCCAAGGCAGAGACCATCGATGAGATCTCGGGCTGTGCACAGGCAATGAGAGAGCATGCTGAGCCCGTACCTCATCCCGGCATGGAAGTGCTTGAGATCGTCGGCACAGGCGGAGACAAGGCGAGCAGCTTCAATATCTCAACCACATCAGCATTTGTTATTGCGGAATCAGGCATCAAGGTAGCAAAGCACGGCAACCGCGCAGCATCTTCAAAGAGCGGCACGGCTGACTGTCTTGAGGCACTCGGTGCAAACATCAGCCTGACACCCGACCAGTGCATCAAGCTTCTCGAAGAAGTCGGTTTCTGTTTCTTCTTTGCACAGAAATATCATTCATCGATGAAGTATGTCGGAGCTATCCGCAAGGAACTCGGTTTCAGGACAGTATTCAACATCCTTGGTCCCCTTACGAATCCTTCAAAGCCCGAATTCTTCCTCCTCGGTGTATATGATGAATATCTCGTTGAGGTAGTTGCACATGTTCTCGGTTCACTCGGTGTAAAGAGAGCTCTTGTCGTTTACGGCATGGACAGGCTCGATGAGATCTCCGCAAGCGAGGAGACTTTCGTATGCGAGCTCAATAACGGCGAATATAAGAAGTATCACATCAAGCCTGAAGAGTTTGGTCTTCCCAGAGGAAAGAAAGAGGATATCATCGGCGGTACTCCTGAAGAGAACGCACAGATCACAAGGGATATCTTAAGCGGCAGGATCACTGATACAAGAAGGACTATCGTTCTTATGAATGCAGGTGCTGCGATCTATGTCGGAGGCAAGGCTGACACGATAGCAGAAGGCGTTAAGATGGCTGCCGATATCATCGACAGCGGAAAGGCTCTGGACAGACTCAATAAGTTTGTCGAGCTGTCAAACGAGGGCTGATAATGGCTGATATCCTGTCCACGATAGCTGATGCAGCGAGAGTAAGAGTTGCTTCATCGAAAGAGAAGATCTCCGCTTCCGCGATGATGGATCTCGCATATTCTTCCGGCAAGGGTGAGTTCAGTTTCGAGAAGGTCCTTAAGAAGGAAGGCATGAGTTTCATATGCGAGTGCAAGAAGGCGTCACCTTCCAAGGGTGTGATCGCCGAGGTTTTTCCGTACCTTGATATCGCGAGGGATTACGAGAAGGCGGGAGCTTCCGCCATCTCAGTCCTTACGGAACCGCAGTGGTTCAAGGGCGACATCAGGTATCTTGAAGAGATCGCGTCTGAGGTCAGCATCCCGTGCCTGCGCAAGGATTTCACGGTTGATGAATACATGATCTACGAGGCGAAGGCGAGAGGCGCGTCGGCTGTGCTCCTGATATGTTCGATACTCACATCGCGTGAGATAGGCAGATATATCAGCATCGCGGACGAACTCGGACTGTCAGCGCTCGTTGAGGCACACGACCACAATGAGGTTCAGATAGCTCTGGGAGAAGGCGCGAGAGTCATCGGCGTAAACAACAGGAATCTCAAGGATTTCACGGTTGATCCGCTGAACTGCCTGAGGCTCAGGGAATATGTTCCCGGGTCTGTTGCTTTCGTTGCCGAAAGCGGAGTCAAAACAAAAGAGGAAATTGATCGTCTGCTCATAAATAAGGTTGATGCTGTTCTTATCGGGGAGTCCGTTATGCGGGCTTCCGATAAGGCGGCATTCCTGAATGAACTGAGAGGTATCTCATGACACCGGCGATCAAGATCTGCGGACTGATGGAGGAGAAGGACATCCTCTGCGTAAATGAGCTCCTGCCGGATCTTGTCGGATTCATGTTCTGGAAACCGAGCAAGAGATACATAACACCCGGTAAGGCGCGCGGTTTCAGAGAGTTGCTCGATCCCCGTGTGAAGGCAGTGGGCGTATTTCTCGATCAGAACATCGAAGAGGTTGAAGATATCGCGAAGAGCGGGGTGATAGACATTGTCCAGCTCCACGGTTCTGAGAGTGATGAGTATATTGAACAGATAAAAAAAGAGACCGGCCTGCCTGTCATTAAAGCATTTCCGGTTGCAAAAGGCGCAGATGCGGATACAATTAACAGGTCGGCTGCCGACATGGTCCTGATAGATTCAGGCAGGGGAGGCACGGGGGAACTCTTCAACTGGGAGTTTCTTAAAGACATAAAAAGAGATTATTTCCTCGCAGGCGGGCTGTCGCCCGAGAATGCGGGAGAAGCGGTAAAAACGGGAGCTTATGGTCTTGATGTAAGCTCCGGAGTCGAGACAGAAGGCAAAAAGGATGCGGAGAAGATCCGCAGGTTCATAACTACTGTAAGAGGAGTGTGACTATGGCAGATTCAAAGGGACGTTTCGGGATACACGGCGGACAGTATATTCCGGAGACATTGATGAATGCGGTTATCGAGCTGGAAGAAGCTTATAACCATTTTAAGGCTGATCCTGAGTTTAACAGGGAGCTTACTGACCTTTTCAATAACTATGCGGGACGTCCGTCGCTTCTTTACTATGCGGAGAAGATGACAAAGGATCTCGGCGGCGCGAAGATCTATCTTAAGAGAGAGGATCTGAACCACACCGGTTCACACAAGATCAACAACGTTCTTGGACAGGCACTCCTTGCAAAGAAGATGGGCAAGACAAGGCTCATCGCGGAGACAGGCGCAGGACAGCACGGTGTTGCGACGGCAACGGCAGCTGCCCTCATGGGGATGGAATGCGTCGTCTTCATGGGCGAGGAAGATACAAAGAGACAGGCTCTCAACGTTTACAGGATGAAACTCCTTGGCGCGTCAGTCGTGTCCGTCAAGTCAGGAACGGGAACGCTCAAAGATGCCGTATCCGAGGCGATGCGCGAGTGGACATCGAGGATCGACGACACACATTACTGCCTCGGTTCCGTCATGGGCCCTCATCCGTTTCCAACGATCGTAAGGGATTTCCAGGCTGTGATCTCCCGTGAGATCAAGCAGCAGATGCTCGACGCCGAGGGACGTCTCCCCGACGCGGTAATCGCATGCTGCGGCGGCGGATCAAACGCGATCGGATCGTTCTACAACTTCATCGAGGATAAGGAAGTTGAGCTTATTGGCTGCGAAGCTGCAGGCAGGGGAATTGATACATATGAGACAGCTGCGACGATCAATACCGGAAAACTCGGTATCTTCCACGGCATGAAATCATATTTCTGCCAGGACGAATATGGTCAGATCGCACCCGTTTACTCCATTTCCGCAGGCCTTGACTATCCGGGAATCGGCCCCGAGCACGCAATGCTCCATGACACGGGCAGGGCTAATTATGTGGCGGTTACTGACTTTGAGGCTGTCGAGGCTTTCGAGTACCTTTCCAGAACGGAAGGCATAATCCCCGCGATCGAGTCGGCACACGCAGTAGCATATGCACGCAAATACGCGCCAACGCTTGATAAGGACAAGATCATTGTCATCACCATTTCGGGCAGAGGCGACAAGGACTGTGCGGCTATCGCAAGATACAGAGGAGAAGAGATCTATGAGTAATATACATAAGGCCTTTGAGAACGGTAAGGCGTTTATTCCGTTCATTACATGCGGTGATCCCGATCTCGAGACGACAGAGGCCATCGTCAGGGCGATGGAGAAGGCAGGAGCTGACCTTATCGAGCTCGGCATCCCTTTCTCTGACCCCACGGCAGAAGGCCCCGTAATCCAGGAGGCAAATATCAGAGCACTCTCTGCGGGCACGACTACCGACAAGGTATTTGACATGGTCCGCACGCTGAGGAGCGGCGACGACGCGGTCAAGGTCCCGATGGTGTTCATGACATATGCAAATGTCGTTTTCTCTTACGGATCGGAGAGATTTATCTCCACCTGTGCCGAAATCGGCATCGACGGACTCATACTCCCGGACATCCCTTACGAGGAGAAGGGTGAGTTTGTTGACATCACGCGCAAATACGGGCTTGATCTCGTGTCCCTTATCGCTCCGACGTCGGAGGGCAGGATATGTAAGATTGCGTCATCAGCTGAAGGATTCATCTATGTTGTATCCTCGCTCGGTGTAACAGGCGTAAGGAGCAATATAACGACTGATGTCGGCAAGCTCTGCGGCGCGATAAAGGCTGCTTCATCTGTTCCGTGCGCGATCGGTTTCGGAATATCCACACCTGAGCAGGCAGCTGCAATGGCGGAACACGCGGACGGTGTTATTGTCGGTTCTGCCATCGTAAAGCTGATCGCCGCTAACGGACGTAATAGCGCTACCGTAGTTGGCGAGTTCGTCAAATTGATGAAAGAAACTATAAGTTGATATCGAGTTTTCTGTTCTAAAGCGAATTGCCTGAAATGCTTTATAAAAGTAAAATGATTCAGGTAAAAAAAGCGGAGGTACGGAAACCATGAAGAATTATTTCGATCTTAAGGGTCAGGTTGCTATTGTAACAGGCTGTTCTACAGGCCTTGGTGTTCAGATGGCAAAGGCATTTGCAAGCCAGGGATGCAACATCGTAGCTGTTGCGCGCCGTGCAAACCTGATCGAGGAAGTTGCAGAGTCAATCAAGGCTGAGTTCGGTGTTGAGACGATGGCAATCCCTTGCGATATCACAGATACTGCAAAGGTTGATGCAATGGTCCAGGCAGCTTACGACAGATTCGGCAGGATCGACATCCTTGTAAACAACGCAGGTACAGGCGCAGTTGCTCCCGCAGTTGATATTACGGACGAGCAGTTCTACAACGAGATCGATATCGACCTCTTCGGTTCATTCAGAGTAGCAAGAGCAGTTGCAAAGGTCGCAATGATCCCCGCAGGTTACGGCAGGATCATTAACATCTCTTCAATGTACGGTCTTGTAGGTAATAAGGCAGCTACATGCGCTCCTTATCACGCAGCAAAGGGTGGCGTTGTCAACATGACAAGAGCTCTCGCAGCAGAGTGGGCAAACAAGGGAATCACAGTAAACTCCATCTGCCCCGGATATTTCTGGACACCTCTGACAGCTGAGACACTTGATTCTGATTATTTCCAGGCATATATGAAGTCTGCAGTACCGCTCGAGCGTTACGGCAAGGAAGGCGAGCTCGATACATGCGCACTGTTCCTCGCTTCAAAGAATTCTGCTTACGTAACAGGCCAGAACATCGCAGTTGACGGCGGATATACAGCTATCTAAGACTTCTTTCCGAGCATCGCTTCGGGATCTATCACGAGCGATTCATCATAAAAGATCATACATTTCCCCGGAGTCCCGTACTCCGGGGTTTTATTATCATTAAGCCTGACGTCTGTCTTTATTATCCCGCAGTTGACCTGGAGACCCATTCCCCAGTACCCGGCAAGATCCGAGATCCCGCGGACATGCATCAGAAGCCCTCTGTTGAGCGCTCCGTGCCCCGAAACAAGTATCCTTATATCCTCACCCGCATGCGGCTCGACCATCTCCCTCAGAAATTCCGCCGTGCGCTCCACCAGCTCGTCCAGCGACTCCCCGCCAAACATGTGCGCCAGCCCGTTATACCTGACCGGATCGCTCTTGAAAAACCTGAACGGACTCGTCTCACTTGTAAGCAGATCATCAGACACACACCCCTCAAACTGCCCGAAAAGGAGCTCCGTCAGCCTCTCATCCTTCACCACTTCTTTACCAGGCGCCAAAAGCTTCGCCGTCTCATACGCCCTGCAGAGCGGACTCGAGTAAACAAGGTCAAAAGTCAGCCCCTGCTCCTGCATATTCTTCCCCGAAGTCTCTGCCATCAGCACACCCTGCTCATCCAGCGGCGTATCAGTCCTGCCCTGGAGCCTGTGCTGCCTGTTCCATTCAGTTGTTCCGTGCCGTGCTATATACAATTCCATGCGAAAATAATAACACACATTTGCCCTTTATTTTCCACTCAGTTTGCTTGATATATGCCCGCTGATATGATACCTTTTTAGTTGATTTCTAATCCGTATTTTATTTTTTAGGAGGATAATATGATCTACTCAACAGAAGTCAAGAACATGTGCCCTGTAACACAGGGTGTACATCATGGCGCTGCTCCGATCCCGGAAGAAGCAAAGTGGGTACAGGCAAAGCAGATTACTGACATTTCCGGCTATACACACGGTATCGGCTGGTGCGCACCTCAGCAGGGCGCTTGTAAGCTGTCACTCAACGTAAAGAACGGCGTTATCCAGGAAGCTCTCGTCGAGACTATCGGCTGCTCCGGTATGACACACTCTGCAGCTATGGCAGCAGAGATCCTTCCCGGTCTTACGATCCTCGAGGCTCTTAACACAGACCTCGTTTGCGACGCTATCAACACAGCAATGAGAGAGCTCTTCCTGCAGATCGTTTACGGCAGAACACAGAGCGCTTTCTCAGAGGACGGACTCCAGATCGGTGCAGGTCTTGAGGACCTTGGTAAGGGTTCACGTTCAATGGTTGGTACAACATACGGCACACTCGATAAGGGTCCCCGTTACCTCGAGCTCACAGACGGCTACATCACAGATGTTGCTCTTGACGAGAACGAAGAGATCATTGGCTATAAGTACGTTAACTTCGGTAAGATGATGGACTTCATCAAGGCCGGTGACGATGCTAACACCGCTTACGAGAAGGCTTGCGGTAAGTACGGCAGAGTTGCAGATGCAGTTAAGTGCATCGACCCCAGAAAGCAGTAAGGAACAGGAGGAGTAAAGAATATGGCATTATTTGAATCATATGAGAGAAGAGAGCCCCAGATCCTTGCTTGCCTTAAGGAGTATGGAATCTCATCTATTGAAGAATGTAAAGAGATCACAGAAGCAGCAGGTCTTGATGTTTATCACCTCATCGAGGGTATTCAGCCTATCTGTTTCGAGAACGCTAAGTGGGCTTACACAGTAGGCGCTGCTATCGCTATTAAGAAGAACTGCCGCAAGGCTTCCGAGGCTGCTGCAGCTATCGGTATCGGTCTCCAGGCTTTCTGCATCCCGGGTTCCGTTGCAGACAGACGTAAGGTTGGTCTCGGACACGGTAACCTCGGCAAGATGCTCCTCGAGGAAGACACAGAGTGTTTCGCATTCCTCGCAGGCCACGAGTCATTCGCAGCTGCAGAGGGCGCTATCGGTATCGCTGAGAAGGCTAACAAGGTTCGTCAGAAGCCCCTCAGAGTTATCCTCAACGGTCTTGGTAAGGATGCAGCACAGATCATCTCCAGAATTAACGGATTTACTTTTGTTGAGACAAAGTACAATTATTTCACAGGTGAGGTAGAGGAAGTTTCCAGAAAGTGCTACTCAAAGGATCCTTCATCCCCCCGTGCAAAGGTTAACTGCTATGGTGCAAACGACGTTCAGGAAGGCGTTGCTATCATGTGGAAGGAGAACGTTGACGTTTCCATCACAGGTAACTCCACCAACCCTACAAGATTCCAGCACCCCGTTGCAGGTACATACAAGAAGGAGAGAGTTGAAGCAGGCAAGAAGTACTTCTCAGTTGCTTCCGGCGGTGGTACAGGCCGTACACTCCATCCCGACAACATGGCAGCAGGTCCTGCTTCCTATGGTATGACAGATACAATGGGCCGTATGCACTCAGACGCTCAGTTCGCAGGTTCTTCTTCAGTTCCTGCTCACGTTGAGATGATGGGCCTCATCGGTGCCGGCAACAACCCTATGGTTGGTATGACAGTTTCCACAGCAGTTTCCATCGAAGAGGCTGCAAAGGCTGGCAAGTTCTGATCCGCTGAGTCGGTTAAGTTAGTTTGAGTTGAAGCGCCCCGCATTTTGAAGTGAACCCACTTTGTTGGACGATTTAAATTGAGTATAAGGACTGATTCCTTGCTTGACAAGGAGTCAGTCCTTTCAATTTGACCTGAATTCTCTCGTTGTTGTAGTACTCAATGTATTCTTCCATAGCCTTCTGAAG
>JAILDX010000004.1 GCA_024688685.1 Saccharofermentans sp. | reverse complement strand
AGGTTTACCAAGCAGCATAAATCCATTAATGCTAAAACAAAGACCGGATTTGACTCCGGTCTGTTTGCTATGCCCAGTTATTTCAAAACAGAAAACTGCCAACAAGCTCTTGATTTTTGTTAGCAGGTTTCATTGTGCGAGCACCCACGGGTTGCACCCACCGTGGGTGCAAATTTGCCTGTTTTCTGGTAATTTGTTTTGAAATCGACCTGTTTTGCACCCACCATAGTGGGTGCAGTTTGTGGGTGCAAATAGCTTCGGACTTCCTTTGAATGTCTTTTTTTACAGACTGAATAGTTTATATGTTATAATCGTAATATATATAAATAAAGGGGACACATATGAGAGAATCTGACCGCACAGTTATCTTTGATTGCGCAGTCGCGCTGGCGTCTGTTATTATCGAGCAGTGTGATGCTCTTGTAGAGCTTTGCGATTACATTGATGAGCGCGTTACAATCGCCAAGAGGATTTCTTCATATGAATCGAATGCCGATGATGGTTTCCATGATCTCGGCTTTTATTTTCTTGAGAACAAGCTGATGTCTGATCCTGATTCTGTAGCTCTTTTTGACATAATCAGAAATCTTGAAGCGATCACAGATGCTTTTGAGGATCTGGCTAATTCAATCGTCCGTTTTAATATTACTGAATCAGGAGAGACTTTATCTGATTGTGCTACGGCACTTTATGGAGCAGGCCAGATGACTCATGACCTGATTATCTCTATCAGGGACGGAGCTCCTTCAACGCTTATAATCCGTAATCTTACCTTGCTTGACAAGTTCAAGTCCAAGTACTGCAAGTTTTATGATGAAGCTATCCTTGAACTCTTTACTGAGGATGTGGATCCGGTAAGCATCATTAAGAGCAAGGCGATCTATGATGCTTTTAAGGTCGTTTTCGTAGCGTTCGAATCCCTGTCGGAGAACTGCTATAAGTTCGTTCTGCTCCAGAACTGACCCGATTTTTATTGCGCCACATTTTGATTTTTGATAATATCACCTGTAGGGATATGGGAGGGTATTATTATGGATAACTGGAATAATTCGGCTGACACTTATAAGTGCCCTGGATGCTCCGGCAATCTTTTTTACAAAGCTGACAGCAATGTTCTTCACTGTGATTTCTGCGGTTCTGATTATGATCCGAAGATCTTTGATATGCTCAAGGTATTCGAGAAGATCAGTAATCAGCCTGACGCGGCAGAAGATGATCAGAAACATGAGATAGTCTGTTCATCATGCGGAGCTACAGTAATAACTGATGAGAATACATCAGCTTCCATCTGCTGCTTCTGCGGTTCTCCTGCTCTTGCGGCAAGAAGGCTTACAAAGGAGTTCAGACCTGATTACATTCTGCCTTTCCAGGTAAAGAAGGAAGAGGCAAAAGGACTCTTTCTCAAGTGGGCAAAGACTAACAAGTATATTCCGAATGATTTTGCCAGCGAGGAGAATATCAATAAGCTGACGGGATTGTATGTTCCGTTCTGGCTTATCGACTGTCAGTGTGATGCTGAGTTCTATGGAACAGGTACGATCGTTGAGAATAATAACAAGGCTATATTCTCTCTGGAAAGACAAGTGCGTTTCAATCTGGCGAGAGTCCCTTTCGACGGTTCGAGGAAGATAAGTGACAGACTCATGCGTGCAATTGAGCCTTTTGATTATTCCGATATGAAGGAGTATAAGGACAGTTACCTGCCGGGTTATTTTGCCGAGCGTTACGACCAGACGCCACTTGAACTCAGTACGACTGTTACTGAGAGAATGCGCAATTACGGTGAGGATGCTGTAAAGACTATTACGTGCAAGAAGTACGACACGGTCAGATTCACAAGCGGAGGTTCGGAAGTCTCGGATCTTAAGTACAGCTATGCGCTGATGCCGGTCTGGTTTATGAATTATAAGTATAATGATGTCAATTACGGTTTCGCGATCAACGGACAGACGGGTGAGGTGTGCGGAGATCTTCCTTATGACAATATCAAGAGGAAAATAGCTCTCTTTAAGACGACACTTATGAATCTTGTTCTTCCGCTTGCGATCCTTGGTGTCCTAAGTGTGCTTGTGTTCTACGTCAGCCTGAATTTCCCGGGTTTCCTGAGATTTAACCGTGATATTTTCAGTATCGTCATGACAATGCTGCCGTATACATGGATCGTTATAGGACTCGCATGTATCGCATCGTTTATCAGGAAATGGAGAAGGATTTCGGCAATCTCGCAGAATCCGATAGATCCGCCGCCGCCGGTCGAGCAGTACTTCGATACGACAAAGAGGCCTGAGGTTAAGGAAGAGGATAAGTTTATCTCCATTATGGAAAGGCATGAGGATTCTGCTGAAGATAAGCTGGTAAAAAAACTGTTCAAAGATAATTGATTCTGCTTTTTTGCCACAAATAGAATGTGACAAGCAATCATTTTTATATTAGAATCATTGGCGATTTCATTTTAGGAGTTTGGGGTATATGAGCGCAAAGAAAAAAAGTATGGCCAAAGTGGTCATTATTGTTGTTGTCGTCGTAATCTTATGTCTCGTGGGCGGTGTTTATCTGCTTTGGAAGAAGGCACAAAATCTTGCTTCCCAGATGAATTTGCCGACATCGGTTGAGGTTACAACGGGTGACATCTCCAAGACGGTTGACGGTTCCGGAAGTCTTACGGTAGCCGACAAGATCGAGATCAAGGTTCCTTCAGAGCTTTCTGTAAGTGAGAAGCTTGTTGAAGCCGGTGACAGTGTGTCAAGGGGAGATATCTTAGCAACTATCGACAAGACTTCAGTAGTAAGCACGATCGTTTCGCTTCAGAGTGATCTTGATTCAGTTAAGGAATCCCTCAAGAATGCATCGAAGGATAAACTGACTTCATTCCAGATCGAAGAGCTTCAGGCAAGACAGGCAAATATAGAAGCGCGTCTAACATTGATGATGATCTATTATGAGAATCCGTTCGTCGTTGCAACTGAGGATGGAATAATCTATACAGACGGTTCTTCATCTTCATCGTCCGACTCTTCATCCGGCTTGCTTGACGATATTGATATTTCTTCGTATATCCCAACAGGTGCTGATGATATAAAGGACATTGCCGAAGGCGATATCAAAGCTGTTGACGGAGAAGGTGACGGCGATGGCGAAGGGGATGGAGAAGGCGATGGCGAAGGGGATGGAGAAGGCGATGTATCGACAATTATCGATATTTCCGGTTTCACGCTTGATGCTCCTGTTACGGGTGAGACTCCCATATCGGAGATCGGTTCTGATGAGTATAGCGGCAGCGCTGAATGGTTTGTCGGCGAGGACAGCTTTACAGGCAGTGAGTTTGCTCCCGAGACAGTATATAAGGCTGTTATTACATTAACACCCAACGCAGGTTATGAATTTGACGTGAACACAGTTCCTGAAGGTTATACACTTGAATCGGCAGCGACTGACGGATCAGGTTCTATCGTTCTTTCCATAGTTTATCCTGAGACAGCAGCTGCTGATCCTGATGAACCTTCAGGTCCCGATGATCCGGTTGACCCCGATGATCCGTCCGATCCTTCGGGAGATACACCGTCACCTATCGATGACATCATTGACCGTCTCATTCCGGAGGGCTTTAATCTCGATGATTATCTCGCTTCTCTCATGGCAGCGCAGGCTATGCAGAACATGGGCGGTCTGTCAGGACTTGGCGGTTATGACCTGAGTTCTCTTTATGGTGAAGCTTCCGGCATCGACTATGGAAGCCTTGCAGATGCATACAGCGGCCAGATAGGCGGTTCTTCACGCAGTTCATTCTCTGACAATACACTTATGACTATTGCAAAGATGGATAATGTTAAGATCACGATCTCTGTCGATGAGCTGGATATCCTTGCGATCTCCGAAGGCCAGAAGGCAACGATCACTCTTGATGCTCTGGAGGATGAGGTTTTCGAGGGCACGATATCAAGAGTATCTCCTCTTGCTTCCCAGTCTTCCGGCACAGCAAAGTATCAGGTTGATATCACTATTCCTATGCATGATCAGATGAGAGTCGGCATGACCGCATCTGCATCGATCGTCATCTATGAAGCGAAGGATGTTCTTGTCATTCCTCTCAATGCGATCCAGCAGAGGGGAGACCAGATGTTCGTTTACATGGGATATGACGATCAGGGCAATCTTAATGATGAACTGAATGTTGAAACAGGCATTTCGGATGCTGATTATGTTGAGATCACATCAGGCCTAAGCGAGGGAGATATAATTTACTATATCGATCCTGATGCTAATCCGCTGATGCAGTATATGGAAGCAATGGCGGAGGAATGATTCCGTGATAGTTTTCAATGAAGTATCCAAGATCTACCACATGGGTGATGAAGTAGTAAAGGCCTTGGATAAAGCAAGTATACATATAAGACAGGGTGAGTTTGTCAGTATTATCGGTCCGTCCGGTTCCGGTAAATCGACGCTCATGAATATAGTAGGATGTCTCGATACGGCTGATGAGGGCGAGTATTTTCTTGATGGTCTTTCTATCAAGAAGTATTCAGAGAAATCCCTTGCCATGATCCGCAACAAGAAGATCGGATTTATATTTCAGAACTTTAATCTCATCATGACGATGACGGCTGAAGAGAATGTAGAGCTTCCGCTGATCTATCAGGGCATTTCCATGAACGAGCGCAAGGCCCGAGTCAAAGAAGCTCTCGAGATGGTGGATCTTTATTCGAGACGCAAGCATACGCCCAATCAGATGAGCGGCGGTCAGCAGCAGCGAGTTGCCATAGCCAGGGCAATGGCCTCAAAGCCTTCGCTGTTCCTCGCGGACGAGCCGACCGGCAACCTTGACCAGGCGACAGGCAAGCAGATCATGGATATTTTCCGAAGCCTTCATGAGCAGGGCAATACGATCGTACTCATCACTCACGACGAGAATGTCGCGAAACAGGCTGACAGAAGCATAAAGATCATGGACGGCAAGGTCTATGACGAGTCTCTCAAAGAGGAGAAGGCCCCTGAGGAATCCGAGGCTGCGACTCCGTCAGAGAAACCGGAAGAGAAGAAGCCGGAAGAAGAGACAAGACAATCTCGAAAGGAGGGAGCTGAAGCATGATACTCCAATCCATTAAGATGGCGCTGAAATCCATCAAGACGAACAAACTCAGATCTTTCCTTACAATGCTCGGCATCATCATCGGTGTATTTGCACTTGTTGTTCTGGTCTCGCTCGTATCCGGTGCTACGAGTTCCATTACGGACTCAATAAGCGGAATCGGCAATGACCTTATAAGCGTAAATCTGTTCGATTGGGGCGAAGGTACTTACAGGATGTCTCTTAAGGAAGTTTCTGCGCTTCCCGAGGAGCTTGAACACGTTGCACTGGTGGCTCCTGCCGCTCAGGGAACTGTTGAGGCAAAAACTCGAATGAAGGGCGCAGGCATCCAGATTTACGGAACTACGGCTGCATATGCGGAGATACAGGGATATAAGATGAAATACGGCAGATTCCTTATGAATCCCGACTGTGAGAACCATACAAACGTTGTTGTCCTTAACCATGAGACGGCTATTCAGTTTTTCGGAAGAGATAACTGTGTAGGCGAATATCTCAAGCTTGACGGACGTGACTATAAGGTAATAGGAGTAATAGACAGCGGCAAAGAACAGCAGTCTATGATGTCAATGCTCCTGGGCGGAGGCATGTACACTGTCTATGTTCCTTATACAAGTCTTATCAGACTCGTAAGTAATGTTAAGCTGTCCGTTGACCAGTTCTATGCATCTGCGGTTGACGGAGATACAAAGGCGGCGCAGAGCGAACTGAACGATTATCTTACCGAGATATACGGCGATGAAGACATGTTCTATATCTTCAGTCAGTCGGAAATCTCTGACGCAATGGATAAGGTTACTTCCACATTGTCGCTCCTGCTCGGCGGCATCGCCGGGATCTCGCTCCTCGTTGGCGGTATCGGTATCATGAACATTATGCTCGTATCCGTTACGGAGAGAACAAAGGAAATCGGTATTCGTAAGGCTATAGGTGCCCAGCCCAGTGCCATCAGGCTTCAGTTCCTGATCGAGGCAATGACGCTGAGTATCGTGGGATGCATCATAGGTATCATATTCTCGTGGATAGTAATAGAGATTATTAATATAATAGGAAACGTCAGCTTTGGTCTGTCGATCCCTGTAATAATCGTGTCTGTATTGTTCTCGAGTGGTGTAGGCGTCCTTTTCGGACTCTATCCTGCACACAAGGCATCCAAGATGAAACCTATCGATGCTCTGCGCTTCAGTTAATTCATAATTGACAATACAAAAATGCTTTGATATGCTATTTCAGCATAAAAATCACGCATTGTGCCTTTTTGTGCCTGTTTTAAATACTTATGGAACAGGTTATCGCGATGCGGAAGAATAACAGGAGGATATATTTATGCCAGTAATTTTAATGAAGCAGTTGCTCGAAGCAGGTGTACATTTCGGTCACCAGACACGCCGTTGGAACCCTAAGATGAGGGAGTACATCTTCACAGAGCGTAACACGATCCACATCATCGATCTCCAGAAGACAGTTAAGAAGGTTGATGAGGCTTACGATGCAATGGTTGAGCTCGCAAAGCAGGGCGACATCCTTTTCGTAGGTACAAAGAAGCAGGCTCAGGATTCCATCAAGGAAGAGGCAGAGCGTTGCGGCATGTACTATGTTAACTATCGTTGGCTCGGTGGTACACTCACAAACTTCGTTACTATCAAGAAGAGAGTAGCACGTCTTGTAGAGCTTCGTGAGCAGGAGCAGGATGGATATTTTGATCGTCTTCCCAAGAAGGAAGTTGCTAAGCTCAAGCTCGAGATGGAGAAGCTCGACAGGAACCTTGGCGGTATCGTCGGTATGGAGAAGCTCCCTGCAGCACTCTTTATTGTAGATACAAAGAAGGAGCACAATGCAGTAGCAGAGGCTAGAAGACTTAACATCCCGATCGTTGCTATCGTTGATACAAACTGCGATCCTGATGAGGTTGATTTTGTAATCCCCGGCAACGATGACGCTATCAGAGCAGTTAAGCTTATCGCAGGCAAGATGGCTGATGCTGTTATCGAGGCAAACCAGGGTGCTGATGCTCTTGCAGCAGCAGAGGGTGACGATCAGGAGATCCCTGACATCGAGCCCGAGTCAATGGAAGAGATCGCTGCTTCCGAAGAGAAGACAGAAGAGTAATAGATTATTGGAGGATATAATATATGGCTATCACAGCACAGCAGGTTAAGGAACTTCGTGAACTGACAGATTGCGGTATCATGGACTGCAAGAAGGCATTGACAGAGTGTGACGGCGATATCGAGGCTGCAAAAGCATGGCTTCGTGAGAAGGGTATGGCTAAGGCTGAGAAGAAGTCAAGCCGCATTGCTGCAGAGGGTGTTGTTAATGCAGTTATCGCAGACAACGCTAAGCTCGGCGCTCTCGTTGAGATCAACGTTGAGACAGACTTCGCTGCACAGACAGACAAGTTCAAGAACTTCGTTAACGCAGCATGCGCTCACATCATTGAGAAGAAGCCCGCTTCTGTTGAGGATCTTATGGCTCAGCCTCTGAATACAGATGCTTCAAAGACAGTTGAGGTTTTCACAAAGGAAGCTATCGCAGATATCAGCGAGAACATCAACATCAGAAGATTTGCTATCTATGAGGTAGCAGGCAACGGTTCTGTTGAGACATACATCCACGCAGGCGGTAAGGTTGGCGTTCTTATCGAGCTCGTTACAGGTGACGATTCCGTTATCTCCAAGCCTGAGTACAAGGCAATGGCAAAGGATATCGGTATGCAGATCGCTGCAGCTAACCCTTCATGGGTTACAACTGAGGAAGTTCCCCAGTCCGAGATCGACAAGGAAGTTCAGATCATCACAAACAAGGCTCTTGAAGAGGGCAAGCCTGAGAAGATCATAGCTGACAGGATCGTTCCTGGTCAGATCAAGAACTTCTACGCTCTTAACTGCCTCTACAATCAGGAGTTCGTTAAGGACGATTCCATGACAGTTCAGCAGTATGTTGAGAAGACAGCTAAGGAACTTGGCACAGAGATCTCCGTTGTAAGATTTACAAGATTCGGTCTTGGTGAGGGCATCGAGAAGAAGGTTGACGACTTTGCTGAGGAAGTAAGGAAGCAGGCAGGACTTTAATTCTTAAAGTAAACTAGCTTTTAACAAAAGGCATTCTCGACAAGAGAATGCCTTTTTTGTTTACGTTTTTTTATCAAAGTAGTGTTGCCTAACAAAAACAAGAATAGTAAAATGTGAAAATAAATTGGAAAACCATAGGTATTACAGACGAGGTGACATTGATGAAAAAGGGATATTCAATTGTATGCGCCACGCTTGCAGGTATTATGCTCTTATCAGCGTTTGCAGGCTGTAACTACAACAAAAGTGAGACCCCGCTTGAGACTGTTGAACCTGAGATAACACAGGAGGACGAGTCCTTTGATGAGGAGGAGACATATGAGGAGACACTTCCTGCCAATATGCTCTCTCATTTCCCGGACGGAATCTCGATCTTAGGTGTCGATGTATCAGGTCTTAGTGCGGATGAGGCTTACCTTAAGGTTTCTGATGAGATCATGCAGTACACATTGTCCGTTACGGTAAACGGCGAGAATGTTACTTATACAGCTGCAGATCTTGGTATCGGGCTTTCGGTTGTCAGCTTCAACGGCCTGCTCTACAGGATCTCCAGAGATCCTAACGATACTGAAGGATTAGGCGATGATTACTATACTTATGCGGAGGATGCCGTTATCAGTGCAATCAGCGCTTTCCCGGGTATCTCAAGTACGGCAAAGGATGCTTACATCAAGTATGACAGCGGTTCAAAGAAGTTCGTTGCTGTCAACGAGGTAATCGGTTACGGTATCGATACACATCCTATCATTGAGGCGGTCAGTGCAGCTATCGAGGCAAGAGAGCCTTCTGTTGATCTTACTGTTGCTCCTTCAGATGTTGTTCCTAATATTACGACAAACAGCGCAAAGCTTCAGAATGCATTGAGCCATGCTAACGCATTCCTGGCACTTAATCTTACATACGTATTTGATCCTTCCACAGGTTCAAAGCATATAGATAAGCTTTCTGTAAGTGATATTGCCAGCCTTATCTATGTTAAGGGCGACGGACTTTCCATCGGCGTAAACGGTGATGCACTTAATAAGTTCTGCAACAGAAAGGCGAGCGAGCGCGGTGTATTCGGACAGAGTGTCGGATTCACAACAACAAGCGGTGATACACTTAACATGAACGCCATCAATACCGGTGAGCTCGTAGATACTGATGACCTTTATCAGGATCTTGATTACCGTCTTTCACGTTGTATCTCAGGAACTCATAATGTTGCTTACTATATCGTAAGACCCGGTGATGTATCCGGTAACTACGGCGGCAACTACATTGAGATCAACCTGACAACACAGCATCTCTGGTGCTATAAGAACGGTGCGATCGCTGTATCTACAGATATCGTTTCCGGTTGTGTAAGAGCAGGTCACAGAACTCCTACAGGCGTTTTCACGATCCGTTCCAAGTCACGTAACTGCTATCTGATAGGACCTGACTACAGATCATTCGTTAACTACTGGATGCCTTTCAACGGCGGTATCGGACTCCACGATGCAGACGGCTGGAGAAGATCTTATGGCGGATCCATCTATCTGAATAACGGATCTCACGGATGCATCAATATGCCCAAGAGCGCAGCTGCATCCATCTACAACACAGCTTCCGTAGGTTATCATGTAATCGTTTACGGAGGGCAGGGTTCCGTATCTTCGCCTCAGTCGATCTCCGGTACATCCTATTACTACAAGAATGTCGGTGATTCAGCATTTACGCTGGATTCAAGACCCAGATATACTTCTACACTGAACTTTACTTCCAACAACACTTCAGTTGCGACAGTTGGTGCTTCATCAGGTATCGTTACTGTAAAGGGTGAGGGTACAGCTATTATTACTGTTTCGTGCCCGGGTGAGAGTTGCCGGTTCTATGTATATGTCTATGTATATCCTGCCGGGGTCGATATAGAACAATATCGAGCGGCCCAGGCCAGCGCGTCTGCAGCGGCGGCTGCGAGCGCATCGGCAGAGGCAGCGGCAAGCGCATCAGCAGTAGCGAGCGACAGTGCCCCTGCATCCGGTTCTGCGGCAGCATCCGGATCATCCGGATCAGCTTCGGCTCCTACATCTTCCGGTGAGACACAGCAGGCAGCGCCTTCTTCAGAGGCAGCAGCGCCTTCTTCAGAGGCAGCAACACCTTCTCCTGATGCTCCTGCACCTCAGTCACAGGAAGCACCTCCCCCGTCAGCTCAGGCACCCGAACCGGATCCTCAGCCTTCGGATGGTGAGTAATAGGGTTAGGTAATCTGATTTGAATAAAACAGAGGTTGTTCTTTTAAGAGCAACCTCTGTTTATTTGTTTTGGGATAATGCTGCGTGGTGTTGGGAAGCCGTGCTCAGGCAGTAAAACAAGCAGTAAATGCGGATTACACTGCGGGATATACTGCGCACGCAGTAAAACAAGCAGTAAAAGCAGATTACACTGCGGGATATGCTGCGCAGGCAGTAAAACAAGCAGTAAAAGCAGATTACACTGCGGGATATGCTGCGCACGCAGTAAAACAAGCAGTAGATGCGGATTACACTGCGGGATATACTGCGTAGGCAGTAAAACAAGCAGTAAATGCAGATTGCACTGCGGGATATACTGCTCAGGCAGTAAAACAAGCAGTAAATGCGGATTACACTGCGGGATATACTGCGCACGCACTAAAACGGTTGGGGCGGGGGTTACCCCAACAATTACCCCAACAAAACTGACAGAGGATGCTACAAACTGTCCCCAGCCGCCATAACTAAATGTGTTCCTTGACTTTACTTCCTTTTAATTATTATAATAAGGCGTTAATTTATGCATATAAGCAAAGGGTGAACAGTTATGTACAAAAAAGTTACCACTGACATGAACTTTATCGACCGCGAGAAGGAAGTTCTCGAATTCTGGAAAGCCAATGATATCTACAAGAAGTCATTGCGCAAGGAAGGCGACGGAACTCCTACATTTACTTTGTATGACGGACCGCCGACGGCTAACGGCAAGCCGCACATCGGTCACATTAAGACAAGAGTTATCAAGGATCTTATTCCGAGATACCATTCGATGAAGGGTCAGGCAGTTACTTTTAAGGCCGGATGGGATACACATGGTCTTCCTGTCGAGCTCGAAGTAGAGAAGATGCTCGGTATCAATGGCAAGCCCCAGATCGAGGACTACGGTGTTGAGCCCTTTATCAAGAAGTGTAAGGAGTCCGTATGGACATATAAGACACAGTGGGAGGAAATGTCTGACCGTGTCGGTTTCTGGGCTGATATGGAGCACCCTTACGTAACATACGACAATAACTACATCGAATCAGAGTGGTGGGCTCTCAAGACAATGTGGGACAAGGGACTCCTTTACAAGGGCCACAAGATCGTTCCTTACTGCCCGCGCTGCGGCACAGCTCTTTCAAGCCATGAGGTTGCTCAGGGATATAAGACGGTAAAGGAGAACTCCGTTTACGTAAGATTCAGGGTTGCAGGAAGCGAGGATACATATTTCGCAGCATGGACAACAACGCCATGGACACTTCCTTCAAACGCAGCTCTTTGTGTAAGCCCTGATGCTGAGTACGCAAAGATCAAGGTTACAAAGGATCTTGATGGTTCTGACAGGACTGTTTATTACTATATGGCTAAGATCCTTGTGCCGACCCTTTTCGAGGACTATGAGGTCATCGAGACAATGAAGGGTACAGACCTTACAGGTATGGAGTATGAGCCTCTCTTCGATTATGCGAAGAAGATGCTCGAGGATACAAAGCAGAAGGCTTATTTCGTTGTTGCTGATAACTACGTAACGACTGAGGACGGTACAGGTATCGTTCATATTGCACCTGCTTTCGGTGAGGACGACGCAAGAGTCGGAAGAGAGAACAAGGTTCCTTTCATCCAGTTCGTTGATGAGCAGGGCCATCTTCCTGCAGAGTGCGGCGAGTTCGCGGGCATGTTCGTTAAGGATGCGGATCCCCTCATCATCAAGAAGCTCAATATGGAGGCTAAGCTCATCAAGAAGATGCAGTTCGAGCACGATTATCCGTTCTGCTGGAGATGTGACACACCTCTGATCTACTATGCAAGATCCACATGGTTCATTGCGATGAGCACGAAGAGGGAAGAGCTCCTCAAGTCAAATAAGATGATCAACTGGTATCCTGAGACGATCAGGGACGGCCGTATGGGTGACTTCCTTGAGAACGTAATCGACTGGGGTATCTCACGTGAGCGTTACTGGGGTACACCGCTGCCGGTATGGGAGTGCGGCTGCGGCGAGCGTCACTGCATCGGTTCCATCGCTGAGCTCAAGGAGATGAGCGATGACTGCCCGGATGACATCGAGCTCCACAAGCCTTACGTTGATAATGTTCATATCAAGTGTCCCAAGTGCGGCGGCGTTATGACGAGAGTTCCGGAGGTTATCGACTGCTGGTTTGACTCAGGCGCAATGCCTTTCGCACAGTACCACTATCCTTTCGAGAATAAGGAGTTCTTTGAGAAGCATTATCCCTGCCAGTTCATTTCCGAGGCTCTGGACCAGACAAGAGGATGGTTCTATTCGCTTATCGCGATCAGCACTGTTCTGTTCGGCAGAGCACCTTTCGAGAACGTTATCGTTATGGGCCTCGTTATGGATGAGAACGGTATCAAGATGAGTAAGCACAAGGGCAACGTGGTTGACCCGTGGGATATCCTCAATAATCAGGGTGCAGATGCTGCAAGATGGTATTTCTACAATTCCTGCCAGCCGTATCTGCCTAACAGATTCTCACATGATGCGGTAAGAGAAGGTCAGAGCAAGTTCATCAGCAAGCTCTGGAACACATATGCATTCTATGTTCTCTATGCTGATATCGATAATTTCGATCCTACAAAGTGCACGCTCGACAGGAGCACACTCAGCGCTATGGACAGATGGGTCCTCTCAAGACTTAACAGCCTTGTGAAGACAGTTGATACAAAGCTTTCTGAATATGATGTAACAGGTTGTACACGTGCAATTCAGGCATTTACAGAGGAGATGAGCAACTGGTATGTAAGACGCTGCCGTGACAGATATTGGGCTGGAGAGATGACAGTTGACAAGACAAATGCGTTCATGACTCTCTATACAGTTCTTGAGACTCTGACAAGACTCTGCGCACCGTTTGTTCCGTTTGTAACGGAGTCTATCTACCAGAACATCGTAAAGAGCGTTGATGCAGATGCTCCCGAGTCAGTACATCTGACAAGCTTCCCTGTATGCGACGAATCAATGATCGATAAGGATCTCGAGGAAGAGATGGATCTTATCCAGACGATCGTTGAGCTTGGAAGAACAGCCCGTGAGGCAGCAAAGATCAAGAACAGACAGCCTCTGTCAAAGATCTATGTTGTTGCAGACAAGAATCTTGATGATGAGTACAAGTCGATCGTGCTTGAAGAGCTCAACATCAGGGAGATCGAGACACTGGCGGATGCAAGCAGCCTCGTTAACTATTCATTTAAGCCTCAGCTCAGGACATGCGGAAGAAAGTTCGGTTCCAAGCTTAATGCTGCAAAGGAAGTTATTGCGGCTCTCCCCGGTAAGGAGACAAAGGCTGCTCTTGACGAAGGCCCTATCAAGATCACTGTTGACGGTGAGGAATATGAGATGACGATCGATGATTTCATCATCGAGACAACTCAGCCCGAAGGTCTTTCAACACAGTCTGACCGCGGAGTTATCGTTTCCATCTCCACTGTACTTACAGATGATCTCATCGAAGACGGTCACATAAGAGAGATGATCAGCAAGCTTCAGAACCTCCGTAAGGAAACAGGTCTCGAGGTCGTTGACAGGATCAACGTTCTCTATTCCGGTAATGAGAAGCTGGGTGCGATCATTGCGAAGAGAAAGGATTACATCGCTTCCGAAGTCCTTGCAGTAAGTTTTGAGGAAGGCGAAGGCGGGACAGCCAAGGAAGTAACAATAAACGGCGAGAAGATCAAGTTCACGGTAACTAAGGCATGATAATAGAATTACTTACATCAGGACTGACAGGAAAGGAGATGGTGCTCCATCTCCTTTGCATGCTCTTTGCGATCACCATATCGTTCTCTTTCCATGAATACATGCATGCGAGAGTAGCGGTATGGCTTGGAGACAATACACCTGCACACATGGGAAGACTTACTCTTAACCCTGTGGCTCATCTGGATCCGATGGGTACGCTTCTGATCCTCATTGCAGGTTTTGGATGGGGTAAACCCGTAATGTACAACCCCACAAGGCTCAACAGGTTCAAGAGCGCAAGACTGATGAATATAATGGTTCATCTTGCAGGCGTTACAGGCAACCTCATCGTTGCTCTCATCGCGTCTGTATTCGGAGGTATCTTCCTCGGACTGAACGCAAGGTATGATCACATTGCGTTCCTGTCTCTCTATCTTGTAATGCTCTATACAGTATCTTTCTCGCTGATGCTCCTGGCATTCAACGTTTTGCCCATTCCGCCTCTTGACGGATTCCATGTACTGGAAGAACTGCTGCCTTACAAGGTCAAATCATCAAACGGTTACATGCAGTTCCTGAGATACAGCCCTATGGTGCTCTGGGTACTTTTCCTTGTAGGGTCTTTTGCAAGGATACCGGTACTCTCTTACATAATCAGTTTCATAGAGTTCCCGTTCCAGCTCGTCTGTTCACTGATACAGGGATTCTTTGGCGGACTGATCGCAGGGATGCTCTGATCATGCCGGTTGAAGAACATGTCAGGCCGAGTTTTAAGATAAGGCAGTTTGAAGGTCCTATGGACCTTCTTTACCATCTTATCGAGAAAAATGATATCGATATCTATGATATCCCGATCGCTGAGATAACAAGGCAGTATCTTGATTATCTCGAGCGCATGAAGACTCTCGATATGGAGATCGCTTCCGAGTTTGTTGTAATGGGTGCATCCCTCATCAATATCAAATCGAGGATGATGCTTCCCAAGGCTTCGAAGGCTGAAGGTGATGAAGGTGATGATCCGAGAGAGGAACTCGTTATAAGCCTTCTCAGATACAAGAGATGCCGTCTGTTTGCAGAGGATCTTAAGAAGCGCCGCGAGATTTATTCCGGCTGTGCTTTAAGGCTCCCCACTACGGCAAAGGAGCTGGGGATCGAGCCTCCCAAGGAGCCCCAGGAGTTTGAGTCTGAGATGTTCGAGCAGGCGATAAGTGACATATGCGACCGCAACAAGGTCAGGTTCGCTGATATTTCGGCAAAGATAACCCACATACTCCGTAAGGACAAGCTCTCTGTAAGGGAGAGGATGAAGAGTCTTTTCCAGACAATAAGGAAGAAGGGGAAAATGCTTTTCGAGGAGCTGTTTGAGGGAAAGAGAACCGAGAAGATAGACAGGATCGTAAGTTTTCTGGCGATACTGGAACTTCTCAGGAGTAATAAGATCGAATGTGAACAGGATAAGCCTTTCGACAGCATCCTGATAGAGGAGAAGAGATAACATGATCGACGGACTGAAGCAGGAAGTATTTGACTCAGGTGAAGAGCTGAGCGAACAGAAAGTCAAGTTCTCGGCGCAGGAGATACCTGCCGCGATTGAGACAATACTGTTTGTTTCGGGAGACCCGGTTCAGTCAGCGAGGATAGCTGATGTTCTGAGTATCCCGGTAAAGGCTGTTGAAGAGTATCTTGAAGAACTTATCAAGGGATATGAGAGCAACCCGCTCACAGGTATTACGATCCGTAAAGCGGACAATGCATACTGCATGATAACAAAGCCTTCTATGAAGAAAGTGCTGGAGCAGATGTACAGCCCGAAGATGACGCCTCCGCTCTCTCAGGCTTCATATGAGACGCTGGCGGTAATCGCATATAACCAGCCTTGCACGAGGGCTCAGATCGAGGCTGTAAGGGGCGTTTCGTCAGACAGTATCGTATCGAGGCTTCTTGACCGCGGATGGATAGAGGAGGCGGGCAATCTCGATGCTCCGGGAAGACCAACTCTCTTTAAGACATCAAAGCAGTTCCTTCTCGAGTTCGGTATATCGTCGACCGATGAGCTTCCTTCGATGGAGCTCATGAGCTATAAGACGATAAGAGACCTCGAGGATTCGCTCAAGAATGCTGCAGAGGGTGAAGACAAGCAGATGACTATAGAAGGCTTTATGGCGCAGGGCAAGGGCGACGGAAAACCGGAGGAAGACAATGGAGATTCTTGAGACTATTGAGAAAATGTATCCCGGCATGAGCAAGAGCCAGAAGATGATCGCTGATTATCTGATGGCATCTTACGACAAAGCCCAGTACATGACTGCCGCAAAGCTGGCACAGGTCACCGGAGTCTCGGAGGCAACTGTCGTAAGGTTTACGACGGAGATAGGTTTTTCAGGCTATCCCGCTTTCCAGCAGGCACTGAAGGAAGAGTTAAAGTCAAAGCTCACATCTGTTCAGAGACTTGATTATACAGAGAGATTTGAGGACGATAAGGCGGCCATACATGAAGTTATGAAAGCCGATATCGAGAATGTTAAGTCAACACTTACTAATATCGATACTGAGGCTTTTGACAAGGCGGTAACGACTATCCTGAACGCACGCAAGATCTATATCATGGGCATCAGAGCTTCTGCGACGCTTTCCGAGTTCATGCACTTTTATATGACGGTACTTTTTGATGACGTCGTTCTCGTCAGAAGTAACTGCACGAATGAGCTTTTTGAGCAGGTCATGCCTATTACCGAGGACGATGTCCTTATCGGTATTTCTTTCCCGAGATATTCGGCAAGAACGATCAATTCCATGGCGTATGCCCACAACAGAGGTGCTAAGACGATCGCCATAACAGACAGGGACGGAACGCCCATGACTGAGCATGCTGATGTATCGCTCCTGGCAACATCTTCCATGGCCTCTTTTGTGGATTCACTGACTGCGCCGCTGTCACTTATCAATGCGCTTCTCGTTACTCTGGGAATGCACAGAAAAGAACACATCAAGAACTCATTTGAGTCGCTCGAGACGCTCTGGTCGCAGTACAAGGTGTACGAGATCGGAAGGGACCGCAAGGATAACGGAGAGTTCCCGGCACCCTGACCGGCGTGATGTGGTATAATTATTGAAGCCTATATTAGAAAGTGTATATATAAATGCTCGAATTAAAGAACATTACTTACAATGCGCCCGAGGAAGGCATTGATAAAGCCATCCTTGACGATGTGAGCCTTACGATCCCTAACGGTAAGCTCACGGTCATAACGGGACCAAACGGCGGCGGTAAATCAACGCTTGCCAAGATAATTGCCGGCGTTATCAGGCCGGATTCAGGAAAGATAATCTTCAACGGAACAGACATCACTGATATGTCTGTGACGGACCGTGCCCGTATGGGGATCGGTTTCGCGTTCCAGCAGCCTGTAAGATTCAAGGGAATCAAGGTCTTTGATCTTATAAGACTTGCGAGGAGAACGGAGAACCTGACGACGGGTGATGCGTGCAAGTATCTTGCAGCTGTCGGCCTCTGTGCGAAGGATTATATCAACAGAGAAGTCAATGCGAGCCTGTCAGGCGGTGAGCTCAAGAGAATAGAGATAGCTACTGTTCTTGCGAAGAACTCCGAGATGTCGGTTTTTGACGAACCGGAGGCGGGTATCGACCTGTGGAGCTTCCAGAACCTGATCGAAGTGTTCAATGCGATGAGGGAGAATATCGAGGGAAGTTCCATAGTTATCATATCCCACCAGGAGAGGATCCTCAGGATCGCTGATGAGATCGTTCTTATCAAGGGCGGCAAGCTCTCAGCAAGAGGCTCTGCGGACGAGATCATTCCGATGCTGATGGGAACGGATTCGGTTACGAATACATGTAATATCGCTGATATCTGGAAGGGAGGTGCCAAGTCATGAAAGAATTAGACGAGACGTCGAAAATGATCCTGGCTGAGGTTGCAGACCTCCACAAGATTCCGGTAGGTGCTTTCAATATCCGTGAGAACGGTGAGTCTGTCGGAAGGAACTCCACGGCTAACATCGAGATCGTGTCAAAGACTGACAAGAGCGGCATCGATATAAAGATCAAACCCGGAACAAAGAACGAGAGTGTCCATATTCCCGTTGTCATATCAAAGACAGGCGTTAACGAAGCTGTGTATAACGATTTCTATATCGGCGAAGATGCTGATGTCCTTATAGTTGCGGGATGCGGTATCGATAACTGCGGTTCTGCAGATTCGGAACACGACGGCATACACAGATTCTTTATCGGCAAGGGTGCTCACATAAAGTATGTTGAGAAGCACTACGGATCCGGCAAGGGAACGGGTAAGAGGATACTTAATCCCGTGACTGAAGTTTATATGGAAGAGAACAGCTCCTGTGAGATGGAGATGGTCCAGATAAAAGGTGTCGATGACACGACAAGGGTTACGAAGGCTGAGCTTAAGGAAGGTGCAAAGCTCCTCGTAAGCGAGAGGCTCATGACCCACGATGACCAGAGGGCCATCAGTAAATATGATGTTGATCTCAACGGTGAAGGATCATCTGCGGATGTTGTTTCGCGTGCGGTTGCAAGAGACAGGTCATATCAGGAGTTTGAAGCAACTATCTCCGGCAATGCGCCGTGTCACGGACATTCCGAGTGTGATTCGCTCATCATGGATCAGGGCGTCGTCCTTGCAGTTCCGGCTCTCAAGGCCAACAACGTGGATGCTGAGCTCGTTCACGAGGCAGCGATCGGAAAGATAGCCGGCGAACAGATAATGAAACTGATGACATTAGGTCTGACTGAACAGGAAGCGGAAGAAGAGATAATAAACGGATTTCTTAAGTAATGGATGAAAAAACTGTATCTGCGCGTAATATAAGCCTGGATCTGCTTAGGATAGTTGCAACTGCTGCAGTTGTCATGCTCCATACGGCTAAACGCGTCTGGTACAACGTCCCTGTCTCTTCCACAGACTGGTATATATCCAACATATATCTCAGTGCCGTCAGGTGGGCTGTCCCCGTATTTGTAATGATTAGCGGGGCATTGTTTCTGTCCCGCGATGTAAATATCAAAAAGCTGTACAGGAACAACATCCTCAGAATGGCGACTGCTTTTATATTCTGGTCATTTATATACGCATTGCTGTGGCATCTGGAGGGTCTCGGGACAAAAGAGGCGGTAAAGCTGTTCATTCAGGGCAACTTCCATCTGTGGTTCCTGCCAATGATAATGGGTCTTTATATGGCGCTGCCGGTCCTGAAGAAGATAACTGAGAACGAGAAACTTACAAAGTATTTTCTGCTTTTGTCTTTCATCTTTGCTTTTGTTGTTCCGCAGATAATCAGTTATGTGACATTCTTCTCCGAAGAGTGGGGAAGTGTATTATCGAACCTGTATGGAAACTTTCATATAGACATCTTTCTCGGCTATCCGTTCTACTTCATACTCGGCTATATGATAAGCTGCGGAAAGATAAGTGTGCGCAGATTCTCTTCTGTACTGATGGGTATCTGCGGACTGCTCATTACTGTTCTTTTGACTATCGTATTCACTTCATATAAGGACCAGGCTGCTGATATTGCTTTTGATTATATGAGCATAAATGTAATGCTCATGGCAGTCTGTATGTTTACTCTGTTCGCGAAGAACGGTTCATCAGTGAAATTCTCTCAGAAGGGTGAGAAGGCGGTTGTGGCGGTCTCGAAAGCCTGTTTCGGAGTGTATCTGATACACGAGGCAATCCTCATCGTCATAAAGAGCCAGCTTAAGTTTGATATGGCGGGCACGATGCCTGCGCTGTCTATACCGGTTGTTATGATCATCGCATTTGCAGTTTCCCTTGGAATGTCACTTATCGCAGGTCTTATTCCGGGTGCAAAAAAATATATAGTATGAGATAATCTACTAGATAAAAACATAAATAAGGAGATGAATTGTTATGAGTATTTTCCAGATTGCAGTTGACGGTCCTTCAGGTTCAGGCAAGAGCACACTTGCGAAGGGTGTTGCAAAGAAGCTGAACATTATGTATCTGGATACAGGCGCCATGTACCGCACATGCGGACTCTGCGCAATCAAAAAGGGTATCGATCCCAAGGACGAGGAAGCAGTTAATGCAATGCTTCCCGATATGGACGTTCAGGTTAAGTTTGAGGACGGCATCCAGCACATGATCCTTAACGGTGAGGATGTAACAGAGCAGATAAGAACCCCTGAGGTTTCTGTTGCAGCTTCTGATGTAAGCGCACATCTTGAGCTCCGCAGAAAGATGGTCGATATGCAGCGTGAGATCGCAAGACATCAGAGCTTTGTCCTCGACGGAAGAGATATTGCTTCCAACGTTCTCCCGAATGCAAAGTACAAGTTCTATGTTACGGCACCTGCTTCTGTAAGAGCCGAGAGAAGACTTGCCGAGCTTAAGGAGAGAGGCGACGAGTCACAGTCATATGAGGAAGTCTTAAGAGATATCGAGTACCGCGATCAGCAGGATACAACAAGACTTATCTCACCCCTCGTTCAGGTTCCTGAAGCAGTCGTCATCGATACATCAACTGTAGGCATCGAAGAGACACAGGATCTTCTTATCTCTTACATCAACGAGGTTGACTGATGCCTGTAGAGACAGCAAAGTTATCGGGTTTTTGTTTCGGTGTTAAGCACGCCGTTACTACCGCACAGAATATGCTTGAAGACAAAGCCTCCGGGAAAGGATCCGGAGACCTTGTTTTATTAGGAGAACTTATCCATAACGAGATCGTTCTGAAGCAGCTTACGGATGGCGGATTTATCATCTGCAATGATGCTTCCTCAGTCCCTGAAGGAAGTACCGTGCTTATCAGGGCACATGGTGTACCGCCTTCGGAAAAAGAAATACTGGAGTCCAAGGGCTGCGAGATAATCGACTGCACTTGTCCGTTTGTAAGCAAGATACAGAAGATCGTTGCAAAAGCAGCTTCGGAGGGCAAGAACATTATCGTTACCGGAGGTAAAGGTCACCCTGAGGTTCTCGGTATCTGCGGTCAGGCGGAAGGCTTTGATGTTCAGGTAGCCGTAATAAGCAGTGTGGAGGAGATAGAGACCATTCCTTTCCCCCTGGACAACTGTATTCTGGTGTCGCAGACAACGTTTTCAGCAGAAGTATTCGCTAATATTTGTGCAATTATTAAAAATAAGATTGCAAATAATTGTATTTTTGATACAATTTGTAGTACGACGGAGAATAGGCAAAAAGAGGCCTCGTCTTTGGCTTGTCAGTCAGATGTGATGCTCGTCATCGGATCCGGCAACAGCTCAAATACGACAAAACTTTTTGACCTGTGCAAAAGTCGTTGTGATAGAACGTACTTGATAAGTGATGTTGACGACGCAAGGAAGATATTGTCGGAAGGCAGGATCAGACCAGGCGAGAAGATCGGTGTCACGGCAGGTGCTTCTACACCAGAAGCTATTATTTTGGAGGTTGTTCAGACAATGAACGAGAATGACATTAAGACAAATCAGGTTCCGGAGGATGCAAGCTTTGCGGAAGCTCTTGAGCAGTTCGTATCTGTCAAGAGAAATACTACAGTGAAAGGAAAGATCACTTGGGCTGATACTGATTATGTCTATGTTGATGTTCATGACAAGTCCGAAGGTAAGATTCCGATAAAGGAATTCGACAGCGATCCCGATTTTGATCTTGATAAGGCAATCGCAGAACAGCAGGAAGTCAGTGTCTTTGTAAAGAGTATCAAGAACTCTGATCAGGGCAAGGAGATCATCCTGTCAAAGAATGCTGTTGATTTCGAGACAAATAAGGCAGCTGTTAAGGAAGCTTTCGATAACAAGACTCCAATCGATGTTAAGATCATCAGTGTTGTTAAGGACGGTATCATCGGTTCTTACGGCGGAGTTGACATCTATATCCACAAGTCACAGATCGGTCTCGGCAGTGAGGAAGATCTTAAGAGCTATGTTGGTCAGGTAATGAACATCCGTGTTACAAAGTTCGATACTGAGAAGCACAGACTCAGAATCTCCGGATCACACAAGGTAATCGAGTCTGACGAGCGTAAGGCTAAGGCAGAGGAGATCTGGAACACTATCGAAGAGGGTAAGGTTTACCAGGGTAAGGTCAGAAGCCTTCCTGATTTCGGTGCTTTCATCGATATCGGCGGTGTTGACGGACTTTGCCACAACTCCGAGCTTTCCTGGAAGAAGATCAGAAAGCCTTCTGATGTTCTCAAAGAGGGCGATATCGTTGAGGTTTACGTAAAGAGCTTCGACCGTGAGACAAAGAAGATCTCTCTTGGCTACAAGAAGCCTGAGGATGATCCTTACTACAACATTGAGGAGAGGATCCCTGTTGGTTCCACAGTTAAGGGCACAGTTGTAAGACTTACTGATTTCGGTGCTTTTGTTCAGCTTGAGCCCGATCTCGATGCACTCTGCCACGTATCACAGATCTCTTCACAGAGACTTGAGAAGCCCTCTGATGTTCTGAAGGTTGGTCAGGAAGTAATGGCTAAGGTTACAAAGATCCAGCCTGACTCAAGAAGGATCTCTATCTCCATCAAGGAAGTTGCTCCTATCGATCCCGAGATCGACGAGTCTGTAGCTGATGAGGCTGCACCTGAAGCTCCTGAGGCAACAGATGCACCTGCAGAAGAGTAATACTTTTCTTAAATTGATTATGAGAGGACCTGCTGTATGGCAGGTCCTTTTTGTTCCGCTGTGTACTGCTCAGGTGGGGGGCCGTTGTCTGCACTGTAATAATCAAATAAAGACCTTTATTTAAGAAGTGTCTTGTTTGGCTGAAGTTTTCTGTACAGAGTAAAATACATAGCCGCAAAGCTTGCAGATCCTCCGATTATATTCGATACCGGTTCAGCCCAGAAGATTCCCGTAACAGGCGGATCCATAAAGTAGGGAAGAGCCAACGTCAGAGGGACTACGAGGATGAACTTGCGGAATATCGAGAAGAAAATCGACCTGCCTGACTTGCCGAGCGCCATAAATGTTGACTGTCCCGAATACTGAAGTGCCATGAAGATATATGCCATAAAGTAAATGTGCAGGTAGGGAACAGCTATTGAGTTAAGCGCTGCATCGTCGCTGAAAAGACTGATGAAGAACTTCGGGAACAGGAAGATCACAAGCCACGCAAACGCCGTGTAACAGGTTGCGATGATGAATGAGAACCTTATGGAACTCCTGACCCTGTCGTATTTGCCGGCACCATAGTTGAAGCCGAGCACGGGTTGTGCTCCGGACGTGATCCCGTTAATCGCCAGAGCCATTATCGAACGTACGGAATTGACGATTGTCATGATACCTACATAGATATCACCGCCATACAGTTTTAACTGCCTGTTGCAGACCATCTGAACGACGCTGTTGGTAAACTCCATAACGAACCCTGTGAATCCCACAGAGACGATCTCAAGGCATATCCTCGGGCTGAACTGAAGACGGGTTATATCAAGTCTTATAATGCTCTTTCTGCTCATAAGAAATCCAAGTACCCATACAAACGAGACTGCCTGGGATATGAGCGTTGCCACAGCTGCGCCCTTTATTCCCATACCCAGTGCGAAAATGAATACCGGATCCAATATGGTATTGATCGCTGCTCCTGCAAGGGTGGTCATCATTGCCTGCATCGGAAAACCCTGTGCAGCAATATAAAAATTAAGTCCTGTTGAGAGCATCAGCATAACCGTTCCCCAGAGATATATGTTCAGATATGCTTCCGAATAAGGGTAAGTAATATCGCTTCCACCAAGAGCATAGATGATCGGTTTCTTGAACAGCATACCGACTAATGTGAGTATTAGTGCAAGTACAGTAAGCATGATAAACGAGTTATCCAGCACTTTCTTTGCCTTTTTGTCGTTGCCGGCGCCCCTCGCCATAGAGAAGACGGGCGACCCGCCCTGTCCTGCGAGGAGGGTAAAGGCGGATATCATGGTTATAATGGGGAACGTAAGACCAAGACCTGTGAGCGCGTCTGTTCCTACATCGGGGATATGACCGATGTAGATCCTGTCAACGATGTTGTAAAGAAGGCTCGCAAGCTGGGAGACGGTCAGAGGGATCGCCTGTGCGAGTATTATCTTTGGGATGGAACCGTTCCCGAAATCTTTGTTTCTGCCTGCTCTTAACATAACAGTAATCATACCACGGTTTATATTTCGTTTGTCGATATGATATACTTAACGAGTAATCTGAAGCGGGGATTATTTGATGATATCAGAATACGTTGCAGGCAAGATTGATGATGCGATCAAGAACGGCTGGATCAAAGTTTACTATCAGCCGGTTATACGTTCTCTTACGGGAGAGCTTTGCGGTTTTGAGTCTCTGGCCAGATGGATAGATCCTGAACACGGTTTTTTGTCTCCCGCACAGTTTATTGGCGTACTGGAAGAAGTTGAGCTTATCTACAAGCTCGACATCTATATGATCGAGAAAGTCTGCAGTGATATTCATGACCGGCTTGAGAACGGCGAAGATGCTGTTCCGGTGTCGATCAATTTCTCAAGACTTGATTTCCTGACTTGCGATATGCTCGAAGTGGTCGAGGGTATTGTTGATAAATATGATATACCGCGTGACTATCTGCATATCGAGATAACCGAGAGCATGATGATCACCGACGGTGAGTTCATGCATGGCGTGATCGATGGCTTCAGGAACCGCGGATATGAAGTGTGGATGGACGATTTCGGAAGCGGATATTCGTCACTTAATCTTCTCAAGGATTTTACGCTCGACATGATGAAGCTGGACTTGAAGTTCCTGTCCTCACTGAATGAGAAGTCGAAGGCTATCATGAGGTCGCTTGTCTCAATGGCTAAGGATATAGGAATACAGACGCTGGCCGAAGGTGTTGAGACTGAAGAAGAGGTCGAATTCCTTAAGGAGATAGGCTGTGGCAGGCTTCAGGGATACTTTTTCGGGAAGCCGATGCCTATTGAGGAAGCATTTGATAATCTGCGTAATAAGGGGATAAAGACAGAAGGCAGGAAATGGCATCATTTCTATGATATGGCGGGAGTGCATGCAAGGAGTACTGATGCTCCTCTCGAGCTGATCCTGGATGACGGCAGGAACTTTACGACGCTTTTTATGAATGATGCGTACAAGCTTCAGATATTTGACAGCCTGCCGGGTTTAAAGGAAACGGATGAGAGAATATACAAGACCAGAACGCCCCTTCTGGATAAATACCGCGAGTTTGCGGATACCATTGAAAGGACCAAAAAGCCGGAAGTGTTCTATTATACGGTAAACGGCAACTATATGTGTTTTAAGGGCCGCGAGGTTGCGGAATGTGAAGGTCTTCATATAATCAAAGGTTCTATTCAGAATCTGTCGGTTGATGCTATGGCAGCAAAAAGTGAGGAGATGGATTCAAGGCTCCGTGAGCTTAATCACCTGTTTGCAGTCGTGCTGCTGTTTAACCGGGCTGAACAGAAAGTTACTCCGGTGCTTGGCAAGTTCAGATTTTTCCGGGGCCCCGAGAAGATGGATATGAGGAAGTCATCGGAGATGATGGCTAAAGCGGTTGTTCATCCGCATGACAGGAAGAGATATATTGCGTTTATGGATGCTTCATCGTTTGCCGAGCGTATTGAAGCGAGCGATTTCGGAATCCTTGAGGATGCATTCAGATATAAGGGCGAAGACGGTAGATACCAATGGGTAATCTCATCCTTGATGATGATTCCAGGAACAGACGGGAATAAGTTCCTGTATTGTGTTAAGCCGATCTCGATAACTGCAGCGAGAACGATCCTGGATTACGGCTCCTCCGTAAGCAGCGGATTCAAGCATGACGAGTATTCGCTCCTGTGGTATAACATCCTGTGGAATTCCAGCATCATGTTCTTCTGGAAGGACAAGGAAAGAAGGTTCCAGGGGGCGAGCAAAGCATTCCTCGATTATTTCAATCTTGATTCAGCTGACGAGATAATCGGTAAGCTCGGCGAGGAAATGAGATGGCATCTTGTCAGTGAGAATTACGCAGACTGTGAAGAGAAGATACTTAACAGAGGTGCGATGGTGAATGTATCACCGTGCCAGTGCATAATTGACGGGGTTGTTCATAACACGGTATCATCAAAACTTCCCATTTACCTTAATGGTGAGATCGTAGGAATAATGGGTTATATCATCGATGTCGATAATGCGAGAAAGTCATTAGGAATTGATGAAGATGATCAGAATACGGATGCTCTTACCGGCATTATGAATCTGTCGGCTTTTATCCAGTCTCTTATAGATTATTCACAACAGTATGAGACTTCGAACAGGAATTATGGTCTCATCATTCTGAAAAATGAGAAGTATCAGAGAATCCTTGAAGATTTTGACAAAGATTTCTCAGACAGCGTCATTCAGGTAATCGCTGATAAGATAGTTGATGTTGCCGGAGACTTTGCAACCATTGCGAGGATCAGGGAATCATACTTTGCATTGCTTACGAATACGGACTCCATGAATGAGCTTACCAAGCTCGAGAAGAATCTGATAAAGGCGGTTGAGTCGATAAATACCGTTGAAGGAAGAAGTGTTACTATAAAGGCTGTCACGGAAAAGAGACTTCGCAGTGAATCGAGCGAGTCAGATGAATTAATGTATGCCAGTGCACTGGAAGAACTGCGTAAGGCCTGATCAAAAAATACTGCTTGCATATTTGCTTAAGTTAAGATATTATAAGTTGGCTTGTAAAGAACGCTCTTCGGGGTGTGGCTCAGGTGGTAGAGTGCTTGCTTCGGGAGCAAGAGGCCGCGAGTTCGAGTCTCGCCACTCCGACCAATTTCTTTACAAACACAAACGACCGGGGTGTAGCTCAGGTGGCTAGAGTACTTGCTTAGGGAGCAAGGGGTCGTGGGTTCAAGTCCCGTCACTCCGACCAGTAAGACCCTTGAAACACGGATGTTTCGAGGGTCTTAACTTTTTTGGAAGTAAATTTGGAAGTAAATTCATTCTGCATTTTCCTTTTTTATTGTTGCCTGATACAGAGGTGTCACAGAAAGCCTCTTAGCGGCCTCGTGTGCCTCTTCGTTCACAACATGACTTCCGTATATGCTGTGACCGTCAGTCTTCGCAGAATGGCCAAAAATGGACTTAATAACCCTATCAGGGAGATATGCTTCCGTATGAGTGTAGAAAGTATGCCTAAGAGAGTAGGGAGTCGTGCTCACAGGAAATCCTTTCTTGGCAGCGATTCTCTTCCAGCATTTTAACAGCTGCGCCTGTGCCCCGACCAGACCGGTCGTGTTGCAGAATATCCATTCTGACTCCAGATAAGCTGTCTCAACAAGCTGCTCATCGACAATCTGACGTACTTCCGGAGTCAATTCTATCGTTCTGTGTGCGTTAGCATTCTTTCCGGTCGTTATGTTTCCACGGGCATTCACAGACCTTCTTATGGTTATGGATCCTGTCTGGGGATCATAATCATTCTTCTGAAGCCCTAAGATTTCCCCAGGTCTTAATCCTGTCAGCACCTCGAGCATCAGGGCACGTTCAAACCAAAGCCCTGTAGGCTCTGCGAAGAGCTTTTCAATATCGCTGAGCTGTAAGATATCTTTCCCGACGGTGGGAGCAGCTGCAGGGATATATATTTGCGACATCGGGATATACTCGACAAAGTGTCTCGGAGCTGCCCATGATATAAATGAGGATATAACACCTTTGATATTCTTCAGGTACTTCTTTGAGAGCGTGTCACACAGTTGATAGGGAGTACCGTCTGCACGGTGCTTTACCGTCGGTTTAGCATTGTTTATGACATTTTGCCAATCGTTCAAGGTTATTTGTGAACACTTTTTCTTGCCAAGAACGGGGATTATAAATAAATCGCTAAGACTTTTCAGCTTAAAAAACTGCTCAGTCTCTCCATATCTGTCCTTATAATCCTTAAGGAACAGTTCGAAAGCCTTCGAAACAGGAAGGTTGCCATCGTTATACATTCCGTTCTCAATCCATTCCAGGCATCGCTGACGGCATTCCTTTTTGCCGGGCATCTTCGGTGTTCTGGATACGAACTGCTTGCGTTGTCCGTCGATCATGACGGACAGGACCCATTTTTTGTTTTTCTTATCCCACTTGGGTTGTGGGATGTCGTTATGCTGATACATAACTGTACCTCCTCCTTAATTGTTTTTCAAATAAGGAATGTGGTACAATGAACGTGGAATTGGTCCGTATACACGTTCACTGTACACACGATTCCTTTCTGATCTCCTCCGACGGTGGTGCGTTGGGGGAGATTCTTATTGATTAGCTGTTCTCTTCGATATATTGCTTAATAAATGCTCTGATCACGGTAGCAGGCTTTGTTCCATTCTTGGCACAGGCTTCCTTAAGAGCTGCATACTCTTCAGGACGCACATTGATAGGAATGCGCTGATAGTGTTCCTTCATGTGCTTTATCTGTGCCGCATGCTTCTCGCTTGCCATATCACTTACCTCCAATAATATACTTATTATCTTTCAAATGCTTATCCAGAGCTTTGCGTGTAGGGCATATGTCCTTGGCGATGTTGATCGTAACCGTCACATTCTCGTGTTTTTGGATGATCGTCCAGCTCTTCTTGTTCTCTCTAATCTTGTAATCCATGGTTGTTGTCCTCTCTTTCTATAAATGTCGTTATATGTTAGAATAGGACTTACGGGAGGGGCTCTCGCCCCATCCCTGCCTATTGGCTTTAGCTCTTCGGTTTCTTGGGTGATACTGTGAAGTTTACTCTGATGTTGCAGTCTGGATAAGCTTTTTTCAGTTCATCAACCAGTTTCCTAAGGGCTTTTTCAATTTCGCTCATTGGATCGTACCTCCTTTCTTCTTTGATGATTATATTATACTATATGTACATATATTTGTCAACTGTTTTCATCAAAAAAGAACCTTAAAGAACCCTTATTTTTCAAGGCTTTGGAGGTGATTTGCCAATCAGAATTTTCCTCTAAGTTCGACCACCTTTCCAATAATTGTCAGCGGTGTTCGTTGAACATCTTCCATAGTGAATACAATGGGGTCATATTTGTTGTTCAGCGGCATCAGTACGATCTGATCAGGATACTTGATCAGACGCTTACAGGTAGCAGAATCGCCATTGATGCAAGCAATTACTGTGTCTCCGGAGTCTGCATCTTCTTGTTTGCGTACTATGACCACATCTCCTTCGCAGATGCGTGGCTCCATAGAATCACCTTTTATCCGCAAACCGAAATACTGACCTTGCGTAGCCATCTCTGCAGGTATTTCCTCGTAATCGATGATATCTTCAATAGCCTCAATAGGAATACCGGCAGCGACATCCCCAAGAACGGGGATGCGGACTGCAGAATGTGATAAGTCTGGTGATGTCAATAAATCAAGATCAGCATCAGCACCATATTTTCTATAGTTTTCTACCAGTTGTTCCATGATAATACCTGGATAACTAACACCCAGAGCAGAAATCTGTACCAAATTATCGTTATCTAATACGTCATACCCTTTTTTTATGAGTTCATCTTTAAGCGTATTATAATCATCGTATAGTTTATCAATAAGAGATTCAGACCAGTTGGCGTTGACACCATCAGAGTATAAATCACCCTGCAACCAACTTGCATTTGTGTGTAATATATGAGCGATGGCATTTATAGCACTCTTCGGTGGAGTGCTTTCATTGTTTTCCCAGCGGTAAATCGTAGCACGATTGACACCAACAGCTTTTGCCAAATCAATGACTGACAATCCACTTTCTATGCGTTTATTGCGAATCCTATTTCCAATGTTCATTAGAAACCTCCTGTATGTAACAAATGATAATGTGATTTGTCGTTTTTTGCAACAAAAATGTTGCAAAATGCGAAAAGAGTGTTGACACAAAAATCACAATGGAGTAAATTTGAGATGTCGCAAATTGCGACAATTCTGAAGAGAGGAGGTATGATCATGAATATTCCAAAATTGAAGGGTCGAGTTGTTGAAGCTGAAATGACAATGGCAGAATTAGCAGATGCAATGAGCATTGACAGAAATACTTTAACCAGGCGCTTGGCGAATGACGGTAATGATTTTACTTTAGGCGAGATTAAAAAGATGCAAGAAGTGTTGCATCTTGCGATGCCTGAAGTAGAGTCTATTTTTTTTGTGTGAATTGTCGCAATTTGAGACATTGTAAATGTATTCAATCTACGGAGGTGCACGATGAATGACATTACTATCACTATCCCAGCAAGCGTCATCCGTGAGTTGATCAATCAGGAACTCGATGCCAGAGCTGCGGCTGAAGAAGCTGAATTGAACAGCACGAAGGAGTTGAGAAAGCCTATGCGCAGTATGAAATACACATGCTACCCGAAACTCAGGAATGCTTACAGCTCGTATGAGGCTCTGGGAAAGGTAATCAACAAGAGCAAGGCGGCGGTAGAAGCCAGGATGCGTGGCAGGATCCCTTTTACGGACAGGGAGAAGGAGATGATTCTCAAGGATCTGAACATTGAGAATACCGCCAAGAACAAGAGAAAGTATTTCGATATCGGAAGAAAGGAGAAAGTAGCATGATCGTATCAATCATATTCAATGCACTTCTTATATGCGGTATGGCCTTCGGGTTCATCGTGTATGAGAACAGGATCCTGCGGCTGAAGCGGATCATCGATGCGCAGAAACACGAGCTTGAGTTATCACGGCAGCTGGAGACAATCGAGATCATCTCAGCTGATGCATCCGACGTTAAGTTCGGAGGGTTCTGATGAGATTTATTGCTTTTATCAGGGATATCGTTCTGACGGAGTGGCACAAACACCAGTGCCGCGAAGATGGCAGGAGACGAGTAGAACCGTATCGCTTCCCGGTAATAGGAAGCCAAATCAGAAAGGAATGACAATATATGGCAAAGAAAAGAGAATCGTCGGGCTTCAGGAAGTCCGAGAGCAAAAACGGTGAGATATCACCAAGGATTAAAGAACCTCTTGCCAGTAGACTTAAGGCTTATTGCAAGGCAATCGGAAAGAATGTGAGTTTCGTACTGGAAGAGATTGTTACAGATTATTTAGATCAGCATGAAATAGATATGATCAGAAATCTTGATCATGAAGTCCTTGCACAACTTTATATCGAACAGAAGAACAGGATCCTCGAATTGGAGAAAGGACAGGAGTAATGAGTATTAAGATCAACAAACTTGAAATCGAGAATGTCAAGCGAGTTAAGGCTGTAAAGATCGAACCGACACTTGACGGACTCACAGTTATCGGAGGAAAGAACGGACAGGGAAAGACTTCTGTTCTTGATTCCATCGCATGGGCACTGGGCGGTGACAAGTATCGTCCTGCAGACCCGAAGAATGCAGAGTCGGTAATACCTCCGACGTTGAAGGTGGTTCTTTCCAATGGTCTTATCGTAGAACGAAAGGGAAAAAACTCCGATCTGAAGATTACGGATCCATCCGGGAAGAAGTCAGGACAGATGCTCCTTGACAGTTTTATCAGCAAACTTGCCCTGGATCTTCCCAAGTTCATGGAGAGCACCGGTAAGGAGAAGGCGCACACGCTTCTTCAGATCATCGGAGTTGAAGAAGAACTCAATAAGCTGGATGCGGAAGAACAGGAGTTATACCAGGAACGTCTTTTGCTTGGAAGAGATGTCGAGAAGAAAAAGGCGCTTGCAGCAGAACTTACATATTATCCGGATGTTCCGGATGATCTCCTGAGTCCGTCAGAACTCATCAAGCAGCAGCAGGAGATACTTGCCAGAAACGGACAGCGCGAACAGTGGAAGCGCGATTATGACAGTATCCTCGCTGATATTGATAAAGTCGAGAAGATCATTGAACAGAACAAGGAGCGACTTAAGGAACTTAAGGAGAAGGCTAAGATGGCTGAAAAGTCTCCTAAAGAACTCGAAATGGAATCCACTGCTGAGCTGGAAGCAAATATCCGTAATATTGATGAAATCAATGTGAAGATCCGCGCAAATCTGGATAAAGAACGTGCAGACGAGGTTGCAAAGCGGGGTCAGGCTGAATATGACGAGCTCACTGTCAAGATTGAGGATATCAGGAAGAAAAAACTTGATCTTTTAAATGGAGCAGATCTTCCGCTCGAGGGATTATCCGTACAGAATAGCGAGCTAACCTATAAGGGTTATACATGGGGAGACATGAGTTCTTCAGAGCAGCTCCGCGTGGCCACGGCTATAGTAAGGAAACTAAATCCCGAGTGTGGATTTGTTCTCATAGACAAGCTTGAGCAGATGGACATCGAAACAATGAATGAGTTCGGTAAGTGGCTCGAGGCTGAAGGCTTGCAGGCAATCGCTACAAGAGTATCAACCGGTGACGAGTGCAGCCTGATCATTACTGACGGTTACGGAGACAATACCGGAGATGTCAATGTCAAGCACTGTGCTCCGCCTGCAAAAGATCAGGACTGGAAATGGTAAGGAGGTATACAAATGAACATATCTAATGGAATAAAGCCACATGCCATAAAGGCAGTTCTTTATGGCACTGACGGTATAGGCAAATCAACATTTGCATCAAAAGCACCGTATCCGCTTTTTATCGATACGGAGGAATCTACAAAGTATCTTGATGTCAGACGTGTAGAACCGGCACCGAAGAACTGGATGGAACTTGCCAATTATGTAATGGAAGTTGCCAATTCTTCAACGGAGTTGTGTAAGACTCTGGTTATTGATACTGCTGACTGGGCAGAGCGTATGTGCATTCAGCATGTATGTGACAAGCACCAGAAGAACGGTATTGAAGACTGGGGATATGGCAAGGGGTATACATATGTTTATGAGGAGTTCGGAAAACTGCTAAATGCTCTTACTGCTATTGCAAACAATGGGATCAATGTCCTTCTTATTGCACATGCTGTCCTTAAGAAGTTTGAGCAGCCTGATGAAAATGGCAGCTATGACAGGTACACGCTGAAGCTGAATGATTCTCCCAAGACTTCTATAGCAAATATGGTGCGTGAATGGGCAGACATTGTCCTGTTTGCCAATTACAAGACACGTGTTGTCGAGGTTGACGGCAAGATGAAGGCTCAGGGTGGCCAGAGGGTAATGTATACAACACATACTCCTGCGTGGGATGCTAAAAATCGTTTCGGACTCCCGGATGAATTGCCTTTTGATTATGCCCAGGTGGCTAATCTTTTTGAGATGGGACAGCAGTGTGTAGCAAAGAATACTGCTGATGTAAAGACGGATGATCTTCCCTTTGAAATAGGAAATGATGATGACTGTTTTGATCCCCGGATCACTGATCCGAGTTTCCCTGAGAAGCTTCTTCCTTTGATGATGACCAAGAGAGTTACCGAGGAAGAAATAAGGAAAGCAGTTGCGTCCAAAGGAATATGTCCTGAGGATATGCCGGTCAGCAAATACCCGGCAAACTTCATTGACGGCATGCTGATAGCACAGTTCGACAAAGTATATGAACAGATTCTTATTAACAGAAAGGCAGGATAACACTATGTCAGATTTTAACAATACAAACAACGATCAGGGTCACGAGCTGGATTGGGATGATGTAATTACCAAGGACAGTTCAGAGTTCACACTTCTTCAGCCCGGTAAGTACCCGTTTGAGGTAAAGAGTTATACGAGAATGCAGTATAACGGTTCTCAGAAGCAGGGAGGACTTCCTCCGTGCAAGGCATGCGAGCTCGAGATCATCGTAAGGGATCCATCGAACGGTGACGAGGTTCTTATTAAGCACAGACTCTATCTCCATTCAAGGACCGAAGGTTTGATTTCCCAGTTCTTCGTATCTATTGGCCTTAAGAAGCATGGGGAGCCTCTTAAGATGGAATGGAACAAGGTTCCCGGCGCCACAGGTATTTGTAATGTCTTTATAGAGTCGTGGAAGACGCAGGATGGTGAGGAACGCAAGAGTAATAAGATCAAGAGCTTCTGTGATCCAGCAAAAGGAACGATTGCTTCAACCGCACCTTCTGCTCCGTCATCCAATGGGTCATTCGGAGGATTTGGCACATGGAATTAAGACCTTATCAGCAGGAAGCACGTGAGAATATCGCTGCTGAATGGGACTGCGGCAATAGGAAGACGCTTCTTGTGCTCCCAACGGGATGTGGCAAGACTGTAGTTTTTGCCAAGGTGGCAGAGGATCGTGTGCGTGAGGGTGAGCGAGTGCTCGTCCTCGCACACCGAGGTGAACTGCTGCAGCAGGCTTCTGATAAGATATATTCCGTCACCGGTCTTATGACGGCGGTTGAGAAGGCTGAAGAAACATGCATCGGTTCCTGGTACCAGATCGTAGTAGGATCCGTTCAGAGTCTTATGCGTGAGAATCGTCTGAAGAACTTCCCGGACGATTACTTCGGAACTATTATTGTTGACGAAGCTCACCATATTCTTTCTGATGGATACCAGCGTGTTATGGAACATTTCCCCGAGGCGAACGTTCTCGGCGTTACTGCAACTCCTGACCGTGGTGATATGAAGAACCTTGGACAGTTCTTTGATTCACTTGCTTATGAATACACATTGCCAAGAGCAATCAAGGAAGGCTTTCTGTCTCCGATAAAGGCACTTACGGTACCTCTAAAGCTTGATTTAAGCAGCGTAAAGATTAGTCAGGGAGACTTCTCTGCCGGAGATATCGGTACCGCACTCGATCCTTATCTGGAACAGATAGCAGATGTTATGCTTGAGTATTGTGCGGACAGGAAGACGGTTGTATTTCTTCCACTTATCAAGACTTCCCAGAAGTTCTGTGCGATCCTCCGCAAAAAGGGGTTTCTTGCAGCTGAGGTAAACGGTGAATCTGTTGACAGAGCTGAGAAGCTTGCAGCATTCGATCGGGGTGAATATAACGTGCTTTGCAATTCTATGCTGCTAACGGAAGGTTGGGACTGTCCGTCGGTTGACTGTATTATCGTCCTTCGTCCTACAAAGATCAGATCACTGTATTGCCAGATGGTCGGGCGCGGTACCAGACTGCATCCGGGTAAAGATCATCTGCTGCTGCTGGATTTCTTATGGCATACGGAGCGCCACGAGCTCTGCCATCCGGCACATCTTATTTGTGAAAATGAGGAAGTGGCAAAACAAATGACCAGGAATCTGGAAATGTCCGGAATGCCGGAGGATATAGAACAGGCTGAAAGTATTGCTGCCGAGGATGTTGTTGCAGCACGTGAAGAGGCATTGGCCAAGCAGCTGGAAGAGATGAAACGCAGAAAGCAGAGACTCGTGGATCCTCTGCAGTATGAGATGTCGATACAGGCTGAAGATCTCATCAATTATGTGCCGTCATTTCCTTCGGAGATGGCACCGCCGTCTAACAAGCAGCTCCAAGCATTAGAAAAGTTCGGGATACTTCCTGATTCTGTTGGAAACTCAGGCAAAGCATCATTATTGCTTAACAGATTGGCCAAGCGTCGTGACGAGGGACTTGCTACTCCTAAGCAGATCAGATTCCTTGAAGCACGTAATTTTAACCATGTCGGTACATGGAGTTTCGAAGCAGCCAATAATATGATCGCACGAATATCGGCTAACAACTGGCGGATTCCTAATGGGATCATTCCGTCTCAGTACGTTCCCGGAGGTGTTGCATGAGCGAGGTTAACCTGACGGAATTACTAGATTATATAAATCCTGCGATGTGTAATTATCAGGAATGGATAAGTGTCGGTATGGCTCTCCATTCAGAAGGCTATTCCTGCTCAGTGTGGGATATGTGGTCCACTAAGGACGCAGGACGTTATCATCCGGGAGAGTGTGAAAAGAAATGGGCATCGTTCGGATCTTATGGCGGAACAGGTGTCTCAGGAGCCACCATTACTCAGATGGCAAAGGAATATGGCTGGTCACCGCGAAGGAGAGATGACGATGAAGGTCATGAGCTCGACTGGGACGACATTATCACAGATGACGGAGACGATCTCACCATCATAAATAAGAACTGGATGGAACTCAAGGAAATCGAGGAACCAGAGAATTGGGATCCGGTTGCTGACCTTATCAAATATCTCGAGACACTCTTCCAGCCGGATGAAATAGTCGGATATGTTACTGATACCTGGCAAAATGCGGATGGTAAGCATCTTCCGTCTAAAGGATCATATACCAGAACCGCAGGTGATATCATCCGCGATCTCCGCAAATATCGGACGATAGAAGAGTCAGTCGGTGACTATAACCAGGAAGCTGGCGCGTGGATAAGATTCAATCCTTTGGATGGACAGGGTATCAAGAATAATAATGTAACTGAGTTCAGGTTTGCTCTCGTTGAGTCAGATACTATGGACCTGTCACAGCAGAATACTATTATCCGTGATCTGGAGCTTCCTGTGGCATGTCTGGTGCATTCCGGTAAGAAATCCATTCATGCGATAGTGCGCATCGATGCAGCTTCATATGACGAGTACAGGAAGCGTGTTGACTTTATGTATGATGTCTGCAAGAAGAACGGACTGAAGATCGATACGGCGAACAGGAATCCGTCACGACTGTCCAGAATGCCTGGAATAATGCGTAACGGGCATAAACAGTTTCTCATCGATACCAACATCGGCAAGAAGGACTATGATGAGTGGAAGGAATGGATCGAAGCGGTCAATGATGATCTTCCTGATCCTGAATCACTGTCAGAAGTCTGGATAGATATGCCGCCGTTAGCGGATCCGCTTATCGATGGAGTTCTCCGTAAGGGACACAAACTGCTGCTTGCAGGTCCTTCCAAAGCCGGTAAGTCATTCGCGCTGATAGAGTTGTGCTGCGCGATTGCCGAAGGACGTGATTGGCTTGGTTGGAAGTGCGCAAAAGGCAAGATCCTATACGTGAATCTGGAGCTTGACAGGGCATCATGTCTTCATCGTTTCCACGATGTATATGAGAGACTCGGTTGGCGGCCGCAGAATGTTTCCAATATCGATATTTGGAATCTGAGAGGTTCATCGATCCCGATGGACAAGCTTGCTCCAAAACTCATCAGACGAGCTCAGAAAAAGGACTATATAGCCGTTATTATCGACCCGATCTACAAGGTAATAACCGGTGATGAGAACAGTGCGGACCAGATGGCACATTTTTGCAATCAGTTTGACAAGGTGTGCACAGAGCTGGGGTGTGCGGTCATATATTGTCACCATCACTCGAAAGGCCATCAGGGCGATAAGCGTTCTATGGACCGTGCATCAGGATCCGGTGTGTTCGCCAGAGATCCGGATGCTCTCATCGATCTTATCGAACTGGAAATAACGGATGCTTTGGCCAAACAGCAGCGTGAGTCAGCAGGATGCAAGATTATCTGCAATTATCTTGCAGATAAAATACCGGATTGGGAAGACAGCTTCAATCTGTCAGAGGATGACAAGCTCTCTTTCCATAAGATGAGCAAGGCAATCGAGGAGAACTGTTCATGGGCTCAGCGTGCCGAGATCCAGCAGGCAATCTATGAGAAGAATAAGGAGCTGGATGCACGTACCGCATGGCGTATAGAAGGTACACTTCGCGAGTTCCCCAAGTTCTCTCCGGTTAACTTATGGTTTGACTATCCGGTTCACAGGATCGATGAGATAGGTGTTCTGGCGGATCTAGATGCCGAAGGTTCTAAACTTCCCTGGCAGAAAGCGATGGAGAAACGTAAGGATCCTGAAGTAAAGAAAAAGAAACGCCAGCAGGAGTTTGAGAATGCTTTTGAAGCAGTCAGTTCTTTGAACGATGGTGGCGAGGTGACCGTGCAGGATCTGGTTGAATACCTTGGCTGTTCAATAAGAACTGTTTGGAATCGAGTGAAGGAGTCAGAAGGCAAGTTTTATTCCATTAAGAATAAGAGTAAGGACGGAAAACAGGACTTATCGTTTATCCGTAAAAAACAGTGAAAACCGTGTGCAGAAAAAAATATGTATATAAATATACATACATTTATTTTTCACACGGTAACAGAAACATCAGGGATATGTGTTCGGGAGTGTAGTCGTGCGTAAAGCTCACGCACGACGACTACACACCGTCACATACCATATCCCAAACGCGAACAGGAAAGGAGAAGAGAGTATATGGAGTTTTTTATGCCGATAAGGATCCCGACAGCCACCGCTCAAGAGAAGAAGATCAACAAGAAAACAGGAACTATATACCCGGATGCTAATGTCAAAGCTGCTAAAGAAAAGTATCTTGCACATCTGGACAGGTTTAAGCCGGATGAACCTTTGAAGGCTCCGATAATGCTTATGGTCATATGGTACTTCCATTCGGATAAGCATCCTGACAGATCTCCGAAGATATCGGCCCCTGATACGGACAATATGGTCAAACTTCTCAAGGATTGTATGACTATCAAGGGGTACTGGAAAAATGATGCCCATATTACTTATGAAATCCTTGGGAAGTATTGGACGACTGGAACAGAGGGAATATACATCAAAGCAGAAGAGAGGAGTGAATAATAATGAGAATCATCAGCTGTAAGGTAGGACATAAGGCCGTTATCGATGAGATACAAAATCATCTGTATTACTTGCAAAAGTTTGTTGATGGTCCAGTTGAAGTTGTAGCATCACCGACAGGATATGTTCTTATCTGTAACGAAGAAGGAAAGCAGAACGGACTCCCGATGAATCCTGTTATGGACTTCTGGAAATCACAACTATGGTCTTGGCCGGAGTTCGTTTCAGGGGATTATTTGATCTGCTGCAAAGACGATGAAGGCTTTATCGGTATTCCGGATAACGATGCCACTGATGATCTGATCATGGCACTCAATGATGAGAGGAAGATAAGATGACGGATAAACAATATGAATCAAAGTGCTGGCTCAACCGCATGTACGGTGTGGCAAGCCATGTTGAGAGCCTGAAGAGGAAACAGGAAGAAGTCCTGGCATCGACCTCAGGCATTGGGAAGTACGAAGAATCATTTCCCGGTACCGATCCCAAGTCGACTGAAACGAAGATGCTCAATTATTCTGAGATCTGTTCAAAGATAGAGCAGAAGCTTACCGTCCTTCACGCGGAGGATATGAAGACTCTTGATGTAATTGAACATCTGGATAACGAAGTAGAGAAAGCAGTTCTCATTGACAGATACCTGAACAGGATGAGCTGGAGAAAGATCGCAGGACTGCACGGGTACGAGGAGCGGCAGATCTATAGATATCACGAATCAGCTCTGGAGAACGTATGGAGATATGTGCCAAGAGGAGAAATCATCATCAAGGAGTAATCAAATATGATAATTGAATTGATTAGTCGAAAGGCGCTAGAAGAAGATTTAGAACAACACTATGACGAGTTTACTTGTTTGAATGACTATAACCTTTTTCTCAAAATCGTTGATAATCAGCCTGTTCTTGAGACTTGGATTAAGAAGGAAAGGAGTAATCAAAATGAATGAACATTATCAGAATGCTAAAAAATGCCTTGATCAGCTGCTTGCTAACGATCAGATATCATATTACGGATATGTGGAACTTATGGTGCAGCTGGATGCCATGAAGAGAGAAAATCAAGTTCCGTCAGGTAAGTGGATATATCATAAAGGATTATCTGAACACCGTGAGTGTTCTAATTGTAAGGTCTGGCTTGATTGGAGTTTAGTAAGGAACAGTTATTGCCCTAATTGCGGTGCGAAGATGGAAGAAGCGACGAAGAATGAAAGTGTCAAATTGTCGTAATTGTGTTTTTTGTGAAGAAAGAACATGGTCGCACTCGTATAAGCCGAAAGACTATCACATGATAGGAATGACTCACAGATTTGCATATTGCAAAAGGCACACGATGAGGTGCTTGGATGTTAAGGAGTGCGGACCAAAGATGGAAAGGAGTGAAGATAATGCTACTAGTAATTGATATTCCTAATGACATATATAAAGACATACTTGAAATCAACACTATTATAGGACATTTAGGTAGTGTTGATTGGAGTATTAGGAACGGCAAGCCTTATGATGAAATCATTGATAAAGTCACAGACCTAATTGAAACAGAATGGGGATATGAAGGTATAAGAGAAGATGTGGCAAGAATAATGAAAGGAAAGTGAGGAAGAATGACAAACTACAATGAATTACGAGACGGTCAAGAGTTCTATGCTAATGGCTATAAGAAAGGCTATGAGGACGCAACAAAAAAGTTAGAAGAAGCAGCAAAGAAAGCAAAGGTAGCCATAGGAGTTTTTCAAAATGGTCTTGATAAAGCAGAAGAACAGGCAAAGCAGATATTGGGAAAGGAGTAAGGTCACAAATGGAGATTAACATGACAGCTATAATCATTACAGCTATTATCTGTGCTACAGTATTTGCGATGCTCTACGCTCTTCTTTGGTTCGGTACCAGGAAGAAGTGATTTGTTCTTTCTGCTCAAGATGGTGCAATAATAGCAGAAAGAGCGCTACCAGCAGACGGTTGGCCTCTGACGTTAGAACATTACCGCCCTAAGTTGTTTAAGGCTGAAGGGCGGTTTATTTTTCTTGATCCTAAGGACAAGCGTGATATCAGAAAAATCAAAGATGTCAGTGAATGTCAGTAACTTATGTGGTAATATGATACCGTCAAAAATCAGCAAAGGGTATCGCTTCGGCGGTGCCCTTCTTTATTGGGAGAAAACTATGGACGGACCGGAATACGCTCTATCAGATAAAGCAACAGAATGGGGAGCTGAGGTTCTCGAGAAGAAGAGACCGGAACTCCTTGATCTCGGTATAGCTGTAGGATTCGTTGTAAGTTTCAAGAAGAAGACCAAGGGCAAGACTAAGAAGGTCCTTGGAGAATGCAAAAAGACACAAGACCTGTATAGGCTCTTTTGTCCGTATGATTTCCTGGTCGTTATCTACGATCAGAATTGTGTAGGACTGACGGATGATCAGATGCACACCCTCATATGGCACGAATTGCTCCATATAGGTATTGATGAGAAAGGAAAGCCTTATGTCAAACCTCATGATGTTGAAGAGTTCAATGAAATCATAAACGAATGCGGATTGAGGTGGAACGAGTAGGAAGGAGGATCCCATGGCGAAAGGCAAGTACCACCGCTGGCTGACGCCCGAAGGACTCATTCTTATTCAAGGCTGGGCAAGAGACGGCCTCACAGATGAAGAGATAGCCCATAAGATGGGCGTGACCCGAAAGACATTCTATGAGTGGGTCAATAGATTCGGTGACATTCGTGACGCCATAAAAAGCAACAAAGAAATTGCCGACCGCGAAGTGGAACAAGCCCTCTTCAAGAAGGCAATGGGTACCGCTACAGTCAGAGAGATAGTAAAAGAGAGGGTATACAACCCTGTGACGAGACAGTATGAACTGGCGGTAGTGAAAGAAACAGAAAAGACTGTCCCTCCGGACACGGCAGCTCAGGTATTCTGGCTGAAGAACAGAAAGCCGGATGCTTGGCGAGACAAGAGAGAAGTCGTTACCGACAACATAGCAGAGCTGGGCGACATCGACGAGCTCACAGGAAAGATCTTCAGTGCGGAAGGCAACAGAGACCTTAACAGCTTCCTGGATCAGACTGAAGGTGATGGCAATGAGTAAGTATGCACCATTCACGAAAAAACAGGCTGAATATATCAGACGCAGCGGATCCTGTTGGCTGAATATAGCAGAAGGTGGAAAACGTGCCGGTAAGAACGTGATCAACATCATAGCGTTTGCGATGAATATCGAAGTCACAACGGACAAGATCCATCTCGCTGCAGGATTCACTCAGGGAACTGCCAGAATGAACATCATCGATTCGAACGGGTACGGTCTGAAGCATTACTTCCGTGGGCGCTGCCGAGAAGGGAAGTATCAGGGCATCGAAGCTTTGTATATACAGACGGCCAAAGGCGAGAAGGTCGTGCTTATAGCAGGCGGCAGCAAGATAAATGATAATGATAGGATCAGAGGTTTCTCTCTGGGCTGTGTATATATCACGGAGGCAAACACCTGCCACAAGAACTTTATCCAGGAATGCTTTGACCGTACAGCTGTAGCAGAACGGCGCAGGATCTTTATGGATCTGAACCCGAAGCCGCCAAGACACTGGTTCTATCAGGAGATAGAAGCTGTTCATAAGGCAAATCAGACGAAGGATCCGAAGTATGGTTATAACTACCAGCACTTCACTATTGCCGACAACCTGTCTATCTCAGATGACAGATTAAGGCAAATAATCGGAACATATAACAGGAAGAGCCAATGGTTCAAGGCTGATATCCTCGGCAAGCGAACAACGGCTACAGGAGTCATCTATACAGGGTTCTCCAAGGATGTGGAGATCAATCTCAAGGATATAGTGGAAGAAACCCCGGACGGTTTCTACGACAAGAAGATATCCTTCATCGACTTCTCGGTCGGTGTTGATGTCGGCGGTACCGATGCTACGGTAGCAACACTGAACGGATTCACATCCGGATATGAGCAGGTGATTGCAATAGACGGGTATTACCACAAACAGGGCATAGACAGTGGCATGGATCATGCTCAATATGCTGCAGCGATCGCTGCATTTATCCTAAAGTGGACTAAGGTGTATCCGAAGCTTAAGAACTGTAACGTGTTCTGTGAGTCGGCTGACAAGCTATTCCGCCAGGCACTAAGGAATGCGCTTGATAATGTCGGCTTGCAGAGCATGAATATAGTTCCGTCCTACAAGAAGGACGGTATTGTTGACAGGATCCATCTGCAGGAGATCCTGATCAACCAGGGAAGAAAAAGGATCGCATCTCATATGAAGCAGTGGCTTGATGCATATGAGCAGGCTTGTTGGGATGAGGATGAATATCTGGAAAAAGACTGGGTTCGGGTAGACGATGGCAGCTATCCGGTTGACTGTCTTGACTCGGATGAGTATTCAATACAGCCGTTTAAGCCTCAACTGCTGAGGACGGCGTAAGGAGGAAAGAATGGGAGCAGTTAAGGACATGATCAAAAGATGGCTTGAAATAGTTCCTGCCGAAGATCATAGCATAAAGATAGACGCTGACATGACGCATCTAGATTCCTGCTTCGAGTATCAGCTTTGGTATCGAGGCAGTGCATCAGAGCTGGAGCAGTTCTATAAGAGCATTACTACAGCACATGATGACTCGATACGATCTAAGTTCTGGGCGGCCGTTCCGTCAAAGGGAAACAAACTCAGGAAGATACATAGTGGTCTGCCGGGACTGATGATTGACATGATCACATCGATCGTCATCAGTGATCTTAACGGAATTGAAGTCACGAGTCCGAATGCATGGGATGATACCTGGCAGGAGATATCGAAAGATAACAACTTCGAAGATACGCTTGCACAGGCAATCAGCGATGTTCTCGTTGAGGGAGACGGTGCTTGGAAGATATCGTTTGACAAAAATATCTCAGACTATCCGATCATCGAGTTCTATCCGGCATCCCGTGTCAAGTTTGAGAAAGAGCGTGGCCGCATCAAGCAGGTCACATTCACTACCAGATACTATGTTGAGAACACTCGAAGGGCATACTACCTTGAAGAGTATTACACCAAAGGAAGAATAGATTACAAGCTCTTTGACGATCTTGGCAATGAGGTAAGCCTCAGCAATGTTCCGGAGCTTAAGGACCTTCAGCCGATTACGTGGACTGATGACTTCGTAATGGCGATCCCGATGATGTTTTACAAGTCGGCAAAGTTCAAAGGTAGAGGACGTTCCATCTTCGACAGGAAGACGGACTGCTTCGATGCATTCGACGAAACCATATCACAGTGGCAGGATGCGTTAAGGCTCGGCAGGGTCAAGACGTATATTCCTGAGACGATGATTCCCCGTGATCCTATGACGGGTACCATCATTCCACCGAACCCGTTTGATAACCAGTACATTGCTACCAAGGGCAATATGGCAGAGGATTCGAAGGATAAAATCACTGTGGATGCACCGCCGATTGATTACGATGGTTTGCTCACGACTTATATCAACACGTTGGATATGTGCCTTCAGGGGATTATCAGTCCGAGCACGCTGGGTATTGATGTGAAGAAGTTGGACAATGCCGAGGCGCAGCGAGAAAAGGAGAAGGCGACACTCTATACCAGAAACAAGGTCATCGATGCTCTAAACAACGTTATTCCCGAACTCGTTAAGAACGTGCTGAATGTATATGCAGCGCTCTACGAAATGGGTATGGAGAACATTGAAGCAGACATCACTTTTGGAGAATATGCTAATCCTTCGTTCGAGGCTCAGGTCGAGACTCTGGGCAAGGCAGCATCTTCTAATCTCATGAGCACAGAAACACAGGTTGATGAGCTCTGGGGCGATACCAAGGATGACGAGTGGAAGAAAGTTGAGGTTGAGAGGATCAAGATTGAAAAAGGAATAGCACAGGGCGGAGATGAACCTCCTGCTCCTGGTGAGTTCGCAGTATAACAGGAGGCTTTTATGACGCCGGAAGATATCGGTGACATCTTCCAGGCGTTGGAGGATGCCCTATTTGCCATGGCCATCCGTAATATGGATGCACACAAAAACTGGGAAGACAGAGAAGGCTTCATGTGGACCCAGTGGCAGGCAGAGCAGATCAAGGGACTTCGACAGTACCGGGAAAAGTGTAAGATCCTTACCTATTACCATTTCAATCTGGCCAATGAAGCAATCGAGGAGTTCCTTCAGGAAGCGTACGAAGGCAGTATTGACGATGCTGTTGACCTTGCAGCAAGAGCAGGGCGTGGATTGATAAGACCAGGGTTCTTTGGAGTCAATTCGAAGAAGATGGATGTCTTGGTAGAAGAGGCTGTCAAGAACATCGATAACAAGAGATATGCAGTCCTCAACAGGATGAACAGCGGTTACGTTGACTTCCTGAGGAAGGCAGACATATTCGCACAGAGCGGATCTATGACGATACCTCAGGCTCTGGATACTGCGATGAAAGACTTCCTGTCTGCCGGACTGAACTGTGTCGAGTACAGCAACGGAAACAGAGTTAACATTGCATCGTATGCAGAGATGGCACTGAGAACGAGCTCATCAGAGGTTACCAGACAGGCTAACGGCGATGTCAGGAACGAGCTGGACGAGTATCTGGTCGTATCGAACGTAATCGGAATTACCTGTCCCATTTGTCAGAAGTGGCAGGGTAAGGTTATGATTGATGATGTGTACGCGGACGGTAAGCCAGACGGTGAGCATCCGCTGGTATCGGAATCCAAAGCAGACGGATTCATGCATCCGAACTGCAGGCACCAGCTGTTCATGTACATCGAAGGCGTGACCGAAGTTGCTGAACTCCCGAATGATGTCGAGACCAAGGAGCACTACCAAGCAGAGCAGAAGCAGAGATACTTTGAACGCGAGATCAGGAAGTACAAGCGGCTTCGTGACGGAGCGGTGGATCCATCAAACCGTCAGAAGTATGACGCACGTGTCAAGGAGTGGACAGCAAGGCATAACCAGTACCTGAGCGAGCACGACTACCTGAGGAAGAATCCGAAGAGGTTGGCGCCTGGGTACACAGGGAATGGGAAACCAGAGGGAGTTAACATGAGTGCTTTTCGAGATGACAAATCAATCGAATGGCCCCAAAGAGATAAGAAAGATAAGATTACAACTGATGAGTTTATCAAATTACGAGAACGAGCAAGTCGCAGTAATGTAAGGCTAGAGGGATTTAGATCATTTACAGGAGATGTACAAACAGTTAATACATCGCTTGATGCTGCTGATCAAGTATTTGAATTGTTCCCAGAACTAAAACGGGAGCCTGTTATTCTTGTGTGTTCTAATTCAATGCCAGCCGATGATTTTGCGATGACAGATAGATTTGGAAAGATACATTTAAATGCAGATGCTTTTAGAAGCCAATCTGCTTTAGAAGATGAGTATTCTGTTTTAGCGGATGGAGGATTGTTTGTTAAGGGAACTAATAGTAGTGCCATTATTTGTCATGAGTTAGGTCACAAGTTTTCGATGATACACCCAGAAATAAATTGCAGAGCCATTGCAGAAAAGATTATGCGGAGACTCTCACCGGATTATAAAGGTGATTTAATGCAATACTTAGCTGAAAACTTATCCAATTATAGTGCTGGTTTTGAGGATGGTAGTGAGATTATATCCGAATGCTTTGCAGGATACTTTGGAGGGTCGAATAATGAATTCGCGTTGAATTATATTAGAGAACTTGTTAAAATGATTGCAAAGGGAGGCGATTAATATGAAGGCAAAGTTGGAATCACTATATTGGCGATCAAATCCTTCTTGGAGTCACTACGATAATAATGGTCGTCTTGTCATAAATGATGATGCTCCTGAGAGAGCAAAACGTAGTTATGACATGTACATTGGAAAAGTTCCTAAGGATCCAGCTGCGTAGTATTTCCGAGAGCAAACACAATAGTTTATGACACCAAGAGGTTCGGTATCACAATGATACCTGACCTCTTTTTCATTGGAGGTAAACATGAGATTTCTTGAAGTGCTGACACTGATCTTCGTCATCTTAAAGCTGTGTTCGGTGATTAGTTGGTCGTGGTGGTTGGTACTATCACCAATGCTGCTGTACTTGTTGCTGTACGTGATATTGTTCGTATCTAGTGCTATAGATAGCGCTAGATACTGAGGAGGTAAACATGTATTCATTAAGTATGTGTATCTGTCCGGACTCGTGTCCATACATCGATTCTTGCGAGAATAAGGTGATGGCACATGAAGGACTTCTGGATCCACCGATGATAGAACCTGTGGCCACTGAAATGACACAACCGTTACTTGAGCCTTTGCTGCGCGAGACAATGGAAATCAATGTGGATGGTACCAAGTTGACGATGTACAAGGACGATATCGAGAGAATGATATATGAACCGCTTACCAGGCATCTGGGACTAATGAGCGGAGCTTAACAAGTTGCTCCTATAGGAGTCCCCATACCTCTCTACGATGCATCCCATGGGGACACATTTTTAAATCTTTGAACTGAAAAGTTCATTGGTCAATACTCCTTTCTTGGGGACGGTGATTAGACACACTGTCCCCTCTAACACGGGACCTAAGAGGGAATACCTCGGCGGTCCCTTTTTCATGCCCAACATCCGGGCTAAGGGATGGAAATCAGTCGACGGACATTAAACGGGAGGACATCTTATGAAAGAGATGAATTTACAGCTTTTCGCATCTTCCGGCGCCGAGAATTCGGGTGCCGAGAACAATACGAACGGCACAAACAACCCTAACACCGAGGGTAACGGTGGAACAGACGGTGCTGCTTCCGGTTCCAAGCAGACATACACTCAGGAGGACCTGGATAAGATCGTGACAGAGAGAACTGGGAGAGCCGAGAAGGCTGCTCTGAAGTCTTTCTTTCAGCAGCAGGGTCTTACTGAGGAGGAAGCCAATTCCGCCATATCCGAGTACAAGAAGACTAAGGCTGAGAAGGCAGAGGCTTCCAAGAACGATGCCAAGGCACAGGCTGATCGTGCAGATGCGGCTGAGAAGGCGGCACAGGAAGCAATCGCAAAGGCGAATGCAGCTCTGATCAAGGCAAATGCACAGATCCAGGCGTCTAACCTCGGCGTCAAGAGCAACAAGCTCGAATATGTTGTCAAGATGGCAGATCTTTCCAAGATCACCATTGATGATGACGGCAATCCGGACGATGCAGCGATAAAGGCTGCCGTCGAACAGGTCCTTAAGGATGTTCCGGAACTGAAGGATTCGAAGGAGACTTCGGGCTTCAAGATCGGAGCTGACGGTAATAAGGATTCTGGAGGTGATGACGATGATGCGATGCGTCGCGCCTTCGGTCTTCCCTCGAAGAAAAAATAATGCCATAAGAAGGAGGATATAAACATGGCAAATTCTATTGCGCTTTTTAAGAAGTATGTTCCTCTGCTTGATGAGGTTTATAAGAATGCATCTCTTACGGCTGTTCTCGACAGCGATGCTGATCTCTTCCAGGCAGGTGCGAACGCAAACGAGATCGTAGTTCCCAAGCTCGAGATGCAGGGCCTTGCTGCTTATAGCCGTAACAGCGGTTATACACAGGGTGATGTAACTCTGACTCATGAGACAAAGCAGTTCAACTATGAGCGTGGCCGTATGTTCAACGTTGATGCAATGGACAACGAGGAGACAGCTGGTGTTGCTTTCGGTAAGCTCGCCGGTGAGTTCATCCGTACAAAGGTTGTTCCTGAGGTTGATGCTGTAAGATTTGCTCAGTATGCAGGTACAGCAAACATCGGTACAGCTTCAGCAAACATCTCTGCAGGCGGTTGGTATGCTGCAGTTTCTGCTGCTATGGCTGCTATGGATGATGCTGAGGTTCCTGCAGAGGGGAGATATCTCTTCATTACACCTGCAGGTCTTAAGGACATCGAGGACATGGATACAACCAAGTCCAAGGCTTGTCTTGCATCCTTTGCAGGGATCATTAAGGTTCCTCAGAGCCGCTTCTACAGCAAGGTTGCTCTTGCTACTTCCGGTGCTGGTGGTTATTCAAGACATTCTGACGGTAAGAACCTCAACTTTGAGATCATTGCAAAGTCTGCTGTACTCCAGCACGTAAAGCATGAGGCTCCGAAGGTCATCACACCTGAGCAGAACCAGGATGCAGATGCATGGAAGTTCGGCTACAGGATCTATGGCCTCAACGATGTCTATGAGAACAAGGTAGCCGGTATCTACGCTCACGTGGTATCTTCAAACCCCTTGTAAGCCCTACGGTGGAAGCCGAGAGCAGTGGGGCGGTTATCTTTGATTCGGCGGTAAGTGATCTCCAGAGTGATATCTCCATTGTTGGAAATGGTATCGCAGGAACACTTAAGCACTATAGCGAATCAAGTCAGCTCGTCGATTATTGGGGTGAGGGCAATTTCCTTGCTATGAAGGTAGTGGGAATCCCTGAAACCGCAACATCCGTCAAGGTAGGTCTGAGACCTACCTATGGCGGTCCCGGCGGTACGACACCCATCGATGACGACAGTGGACTTGTGGAGATCATTGATGATGACGATAAGAACTTCGCAGCATTCATCAATGATAAGGACACGCAGAAGCTCGTACTCGTTACTACTGATGGTACATCCACAGTAAGGAAAGAGTATGATCTGTCACCGCTTGTGTGCGAGTAAGGAGGTACTTATGAGTATAATGATCGGACCTAAGACAAATAAGAAGGACAAGCCTGCAGAGACTGCTCCGCAGGCGGAGTCCTCTTCCGAGAAGAAGACCAAGAAGAAGTAAGAGGAGGATAAGGCGGTGAGCATTTCATACGCAGACTATCAGTTCTACACAGACACATACCACGGAACGGAGTTTAGCTCCCAATCGGATGCTACACCTGTGCTCAACAAGGCATCTGATGCAGTAAGACGTGCTATCAGATATAAGGATGAGCTTAAGACTCCTACTGCGTTCCAGACAGAACATCTGAAGCGTGCGACGTGCCTCACCGCTGATTTCTTCAATGAAACAGGAAGTGCCGGCGCCACTTCGGGTGGTGTTACCGGTTATTCGATAGGCGATGTCAATATGCAGCTTGGCAGTGAAGCTGACAAAGCTTCCATGGAGACTTATGGTGTACCTCAACGTGCATATGATGAGCTTATCATGACCGGGTATCTGTACAGGGGGATCTGATATGGTTGGTAAACTGAGATATCCCGAATGGGCAGACGTAACACCGGCGACGATAGTATTCAATGGCGAGCCGACAGAAGACGGTTCGGATCCTGTCGGGACGACCTGGACCGGAAAGGTCAATCTCTCTGAAAAGAGTAGGAGAGTTCAGGACAGTGACGGCAGATGGATATCCCTGGCATGCGTTATCCACGTAAAGGGCGATATCCTCGCAGGAGCCGAGTTCAAGGGTGGAAGAGTTACGGTAGCCGGACTGACAGAGCGGACTATCGTAGATCTGAAACGGCCAAGAAATCCCGATGGTACGGTAAATCATACAAGGATCGAGGTGATCTGAATGAGTAATTATCATATCAATGATGCTGTTCTGAAAAAGCTGGAGAAAGCTCAGGAACGAGCTCTGCATAAGACAGGACAGGCTGTATTGACAGATATCGTTCAGAGACAGGTGATGCCGTTTGATACAGGAGAGATGCAGAATAACAGAACTTTTGTTGATGCTTCTCAGATTAAATCCGGAGAAGTTGTTATAAGAACGACAGCTCCTCAGGCCAGACGTCTTTACTATCATCCCGAGTATAACTTTCAACGTGGTAAGAATGCCAATGCCGGAGGCAGATGGTTTGATGACTATGCCGCAGGCGGTGGACGGTCGCGTTTTGTGCAGGATACTTTCACAGAGATGATGAGAAGGGAGTTGGGTTCATGACAATAGAAGAGTTCATTGCCTGGCTCAAGACCCTGAGTATAACAGGCTTGTATGCAGGATATATTCCCAAGGATTCGACAAAGGTCATCGGAGTATATGCCAGACCGAACACGTCAGATGCACGTGGTTACAAGCCTACATACGGCATCAGAGGGCTGACGCTTCTGATCCACTGGACGAAGGGTATGTATGAGACCGAGAAGGCAGCGCTTTCACTTTACAAGAAGCTCAACAGAGCTTGTTTCGCAACAACTGATCATAACGGATGGATAGAGTGTTCCGGTTATCCTGTTGACGTCGGAAAAGACGAGAACGGGGTATGCGAGTGGTCTCTCGACCTGACGTTATATATCAAGACAAATCCAAGTAAATAACAGGAGGAAAAGAACATGGCAGACGAAGAAGTAATCGTAGGTAACGACACAACTACCGATGACGCATTCTCAGGTGTATTTCCATGCTATGAAGGACTGTTCAAGGTAAAGGTCAACGATTCGTATGTTGATATCGCAGATCTTGAGACATTCACACTCAATTTCGACAACGGAGTAGAGGAATGGACACCTTACGGTTCTGAGGGTTGGAAGAGAAGACTCATGACAGCCAAGAGCGTGACCATCAGCATTTCCGGCAAGAGAAATGTCGGAGACACAGGTAATGATTTCATCGCCGGTCTTGCTTTCAAGAACGGACGTGATGCAGAGGCAGACTTCAAGATCGCTTTCAAGAACGGCGACGAGGTTGTCCTTGGCAGTGCAGTCATTTCCGTAACGGCATTGGAGTATGGCGATTCCACAAATGTTGCTCCTCTCGAGTTCGAGGTCCAGAGCAACGGCAAGCCTACCATCACAACAGCTGATTCTTCAGATGACGATGATGATAACGCAACAACCTGATTAGGATCAGGACAGACAAAGACAGGGAGAGCATTCATCTGATGAGTGCTCTCCTTTTATTTACGGAGGTATTAACACTATGGGTAAAGTAATCAATATAAGCAACAAACTGGACAGGGAACCGAGATTCCTTGTAGTTGACGAAAAGCACAGATATAAGGTCGACTGCAGTAAGAATGCGGTCACCAAGGTAATGGCTCTCGATGAGGATTCAGGATTCGAATATCTGGATCAGACGCTGAAGATCCTTCTCGGCAACGCAGCGTTTAAGGAAATCGAGGCTATGGAGCTCCCTTACGACGGATGGGTACTGTTGGTCAAGGCTGCCATTGCAGTTGCTACCAATAAGGACCTGGAAGATGTGGAGGACGACTTTCGCAAGGACGAAGGGGCAGAGTGAGCTCTGGTATGACCTTTTCGAAGATTACGATGCGATAGAGGCATCATTTGCGCAGCAGTACGGTATCAGGTTAAGAACCGAGGACGAGATGCTGTGGGACGAGTTCGTCACACTGCTTTCCGCCCTCAATGGCGATACGCCGCTCGGGTATCTGGTGCGCATCAGATCCGAGAAAGATCCCAAGGTAAAGAAAAAGTTCTCTAAAGCAGAGAAAAAGATATACAGCGAGTGGAAATCCCGCCACTCGCGTAAGGTCGTGCATTCTGTAAAGGATACGGATGAGATCCTGCGCAGATTCTTCGGGATGAAGTAAGTGTAGGAGGATGAAGTCAATGGATAGTGTCGGTTCTGTAGGACTGCATATAAAGGTCCTGAAAAATGAACTGATCAAAGATGTCAAGCAGTCTGTCAGGGAAGCTGCTTCCGAGGTTAAGAAGCAGTCATCTTCCGTATCAAAGAGTGTTGTATCTTCGGTCGGTGCAGAAACAAAGGCTCTGAAAGGATTGACTTCAGTTGCCAAGGGACTAATGAGTGTTCTTGGCATCGGCATAAGCATTGCCGGATTGATATCCTTTGGCAAAGCATGTGTTGATCTCGGCTCAGATCTGGCCGAGGTACAGAATGTTGTTGATGTCGTATACGCCGATATGAACGAGCAGGTAAATGATTTTGCCAGCTCTGCGATAAAGGCATACGGAATATCAGAGACTGTTGCCAAGGAGTATATGGGTACTCTCGGCGCCATGTCAAAGGCATTCGGTTACTCGACAGCAGAAGCATATTCGCAGGCAGAAGCTCTCACGGCTCTTGCCGGCGATATGGCCTCCTTCTATAACAAAACCACGGATGAGACATTCACAGCGCTGAAAGCCGTCTATTCCGGTGAGACAGAGGTCCTCAAGCAGTACGGTGTCGTAATGAACGAGACTGCTCTTAACGAGTTTGCACTGTCACAGGGAATCAGAAAGACGGTCAAGAATATGACCGAGCAGGAGAAGGTATCTCTGAGACTCTCTTTCGTGCAGGACAGACTGTCAGCTGCCGCCGGCGACTTCTCGAGGACATCCGGCGGATGGGCTAACCAGGTCAGGGTATTGTCCCTCCAGTTCGATTCGTTTAAGGCATCTATCGGACAGGGCTTGATAAATGTCCTGACTCCCGTAGTGCAGTGGCTGAATGCGATCATGGAAGCGGCCAACAGGGCAGCGGCAGCATTTGCCAATTTCACGGCTCAGATTACCGGTACGATGCAGGCAGCTACAGGCGGCGTTGCAGCGGATGTATCAGCTGCGGCCGAGAGTGCAAATGAACTGAGCAGCGGACTGAGCTCTGCAGGCGGTGCGGCTAAGACACTCAAGAGGAGTCTTGCCGGATTCGATAAGCTCAATGTTCTGTCCAGTAATGCTGCAGGTGGAGGTGGAGCTGCCGGAGGAATTGGTAATACCGGCATCAATACCGCTGCCGTTAAACAGGCTACAGCTGCACAGACGGGGCTGAATAAGGCTCTGGAGATCACAAAAGAGGTTATCAAAGATATCAAAGCAAGCTTCTCGAAAGGATTCGATGAAGGCTTTGCCGGATTTGATACATCGAAGATAAGTACAAATATCCAAAACATTCGTGAAGAGATTAGGGATATATTTAACGATCCGGACGTGATTTCTTCCGGATCCAACTTTACGAATAACATAGCAGAAGGAATAGGAAAGGTTACAGGTTCCTTAGCGAGAATAGGATCCGTTTCGGCGGAGATGTTTACCGGAGGCTTTTCAAGATTCCTTACAGAGCATTCTCCGGAGATTAAAGGCTATATTTCGGATATGTTTGATATCAGAGGTGAGGAAGCCCAGATAATGGGTAACCTCAGTATCTCTGTTGGAAATATATTTGAGGGCGCCTTTGGTACAACGGCAGGGGAAAAGCTTGTTTCAAATCTGGTCAATATTCCTGCTCAGATATATATGTCTGTTCAGGAAATCGGGGCGAAGATCGGAAGAGACCTTCTCTCAGGTTTCCAGACGGTTATTGGCGATAATGAAGGCGGAATAACGAGTGCACTGAGTGGCATCGTTGAGACTATATCAGATGTAACCGGAACGATTTCAACTGCTGTTACCTATATGGGTCAGACAGCAAATGATACGTATGATACATATATAAGTCCGTTTATTTCCAATATAATGAGCGGTATTTCCGAGCTGACCAGTTCATTCCTTGCTTTCTGGGATGAAAATGTCAAGCCGATCCTGGATGATATAGCAGAAAATGCTGAGACCATCTGGGATGAGAATCTGCAGCCTCTCTGGGACAGCCTGATGGACTTCTTTGGAAGTGTTTCGGAGCTTGTATCTGCATTGTGGGATACATATCTCAAACCTATTATTGATTGGATCATTCAGAATGTACTTCCTGTAATTGCTCCGATCATCAGGACATTAGTTTCTTATGTGATGAATCTTGTTGGAATCATAGGTTCACAGATCAAGATCGTTCTGTCCGTTTTAGGCGGTCTTATGGATTTTATCACTGGTGTACTTACCGGAAACTGGAGTAAAGCCTGGGAAGGCATCAAGAATATCTTCTCCGGCGCCTGGGATGGAATAAAGAGCATTTTGTTCCGCATCGAAGACATATTCAGTGATGTTTTTGACGGAGTAATTGCTGTCATAAAGGCTGCGCTGAACTTAGGAATAGCCTCGATAGAAAGATTTATCAACAACGCGATCAAAGCGATAAACACTCTTTTGAGCGGAATATCAGCAATAAGCGAAGCTGTTGGTATTGGCTCGATCTCCAAGATTAAAGATGTTCATCTGCCGAGATTAGCCGAAGGTGGCTTCGTGGAAGCCAATACACCGCAGCTGGCACTCATTGGTGATAACAGACATTCAGGTGAGATCGTGGCTCCTGAACCGAAGATATCGGAAGCTGTTGCTGCAGGTTTTGCCCAGATGATGCCGCAGTTTATCAATATGATGAGCTCAGCGATGAGGACAGCCGTTGCAGCAGGCAGCGCAGGAAACGGAAGAACTCCGGAACTTCATCTGTACCTGGATGGAAGAGAAATCCATGATGTGGTTTTCGATTATGAAAATAGAAATAACAGCAGGTCAGGAGGTAGAGCATGAGCGAAGAAGTAACACAGGCAAATGATCAGATAATAACGGATCTGATCACGGTGAATAATACAGCCATCCCCGGACTCACTACCTTTACTGCGACCCCCAACGATCTGGACAGCGAGGAGACCGGAAGGTCTCCCGGTTCAGGCGTTCTCCACAGGGAACGGATTCGTTCGGAGGTGTACGATCTCGCATTCACATGCGCAATGATAGACGACGTTACACTTGCATCGCTCCAGTCCATGCTGGCCCCGGCAAAGGTGTCAGTAACGTTCTGGATAGGGAAGACGGTGAACTGCTATATGTATGCAGGAGCACCGACTATCGAGCTGGTGTTCAAGGATTCCGATGGAAAGCACTATTGGAACTTCTCGGGGACTTTGACTATGTATTAAGGAGGGGACCATGTATCCGGTCAGTAATGCGTATAAACAGAAGATCCTTGAAGACGGGAGAGTGACAAGGATCACCGGCACAATTACATTGCGCGATAATACGGTCATTAACATCACTAATGATGATATTGCCATACTGCCGTCGTTCAATAATCAGTGTTCCGGTGACAGTGAGCTGATACTTGGTCAGGCATACCAGGGTGAACTCGAATTCGGCATCTATTCCGATATTAGCAGATATTCAATTTATGGAGCGCGGTGCGAACTTGTTTTCGAGCTGCTGATCGATGAGGAAGAGGATGAGTGGGAACCTGTTCCTTTGGGTGTTTACAAAGTGTCAGACTGCATAAGACAGTCCACGGATCAGCTCAAGATAACCGCACTTGATAACATGGACCTTCTGAATAAGAAATACGATGGTTTTCAACTGACAGGAACACCTTATGGAATCCTCAGTGATATTGCAACGGCGACAGGATTGGTACTTGGTCAGACTGAAGAGGATATAGAAGGCCTTCCTAATGGTGATGCTATTCTTGGTATCGAGATCAACTCTGACGTGTCAACATATAGGGATATAGTCGGAGATCTGGCAGCGTGTATGTGCGGATTTGCGGAGATCGGCAGGGATGGGAAACTGTATATCAGGTCGTTTGCAACAGAATCATGTGCAACCATTACTGATGATTACCGCGGAAATGATACCATATCGGATTACCAGGTCATTTATTCGTGCGTATGCGTAACAAAAGCAGGTGAGCTGGTGATAGTTGGCGATGACCAGGGCCAGACTCTTGATCTGGGAGCAAATGTGTTCCTGCAGTATGGTCTTCCGGAGACCACGATAGGATTACTCGAGAACATCCTTGATGTCGTAGGCGCTGTACACTATACTCCGGCGGATTTGTCGCTTAAGTGTTCGGATCCTGCTTACGATCTGGGGGACCTAATCGAGTCCACGGGTTATACATCAGGAACATCTATACTTGTCCCCATCCATAAGATCAACTGGAAATGGAGATCCGAACTTAAAATATCAGCTGTAGGAAAGAATCCGTATCTTGACCCGACAACAAAGACGGATAAGGAGATGGCTACGCTGTTATCCCGTGTGGATGAGCAGTCGATGACTTTTTACCTGGCAAAGAATGCTTCTCAGATCCGTCTTGAAAATAATCTTGAGACAGTGGTTTCCTCCATCAAGTTCGCTGCGAAGAAAGAAACTGATGTCGAGATATGGTTTGAAGCAAAGATTGACATCGACAGGATACTATCGACTACCCAGGTTCCTGTCTATTCGGAAGAGGAGGTAATCGATCCGGAGACAGGTGAACCTGTCATTGATCCTGATACCGGCGAGCCCGAGACAGAAGTTGTACAGAGCGGATGGTGGAACAGATCATCAGGAGAGACGGTAGCAACGATATTTTACTACTATGACGATGTTCTGGTCGACTACGAGCCTGTCGAGACATGGGACGAGGACGGACTTCATACGATCCATTACGGATACTTCCTGCCCACGGTAACAAATACCACATCACATACATTCAAGGCGAAAATGCTCCTCTCAGGCGGTACCGGACTTATCGATATCGGGGATTGCAGAATGATCCTCAGAGGTCAGGCTCTTGTCGGTTCTGAAATTTGGAATGGCGAAATTGAAGTCGCTGATGAGCTTGGTATGTATGATATCAAGGCCATTAGTGCAAAGGAACTTGAGGATGACGACATTTCAGTCGCAACGCAAACGCCTACGTCAGTTACTGTTTCTGACAGTGTGGTATTGCAGGACGTTGCAAGTATTGAACCCAAAGAGGTCGAAGAGTCAACTGTATCAGTTGTTTTGAGAAACATCGTCTTCAGGCTCGTCTCTGAAGATGGCAACTATAACATCGTCTCAGAAGATGGCGACTACAACATAACGACAGAAGGGAATGATGACTAATGGCAAATGCAGATAAATCAATTACTGAGTTCCCGAACGGGACATTAACAGAAGATAGTCTTTTTGTGGCTGCCGATGTGAATGTGGGTTCAGGCTATGCTAATGGCAAGCATAGTGCAAGCGCTTTAGGCGCAGGCTTATGCGGTGATGGATTTTCTTTTAATGCTCTTGAAACGGGCAGTAAATCCATCTTCGGAGCGATCAATGAACTGAACCGGATAGGAGACTATGCGACGGTTAAAGGCACCTTAACTGCCGGACAAACAAGCATTACCTTATCAGATAACAGGATAACAACTGATAGTATGATTGAAGTTTTCACATCTATTGTAGGTGTTGATCCTGTTACTACACCTACGGTGACAGATGGAAGCATTACTATCAGTTTTGAAGCGCAGGCTGTTGATGTTGTAGTAGGTATAAATATCAAGGGAGAACACGCAGGTGGTGGATATTCGAGCCTTGAGAGTGCTTATCAACGAATCGACAAGACAGGAGTCAATTCAATTCCGCAAACACTATTTACATTCACGGCAACTGAGGACTGTTTGCTGACCCTCGTCGGAACGTGTGCGACCAACACCGGGAGCAACGAGGCTTATATCTACTGCGAGAAGAATGGAACACTCGAAGGCAACAAGGTTTATTTACCTACGAATACGGAACAGCCGTTCAGCTATGACTTAAGCCTTGATAATGGCGATGTGGTCATTCTTTGTGTCTCATGGGACGGCACGCACACGAATTGCTTCTTCAATCTACGGTTAGGTAAGGTGGTGATCACATAATGGCAGAAGGTGATTTCAAGATATCAGAACTCTCGGATGGAAATCTTACGCCAGATTCTGTCTTTGTTACGGCTGACGAGGTCAGCGGCTCTTATGTGATACAGAATCACAAGGCTTCCGAGATAGCAAGCAAACTGTTCAACTCGTTTGCGTATACGCAGGATCTGGACACGACGGACAAGAAGCCTGTCGGTGCGATCAACGAAGTGGCTGACACTCTGGGAGTAATGCTCGAAGGAACTCTCGAAGCTGGTCAGACCTCGATGACTATACAGAATAGTCATATCACGGTGAACAGTATGGTCGATATTCATACTGACATTTCGCCGATTTCCGTAACAACAAGTACAGGGCAACTTATCTTAACGTTTGAAGAACAAGAAGAGGATCTGACTGTAAAGGTGGTGGTTTTCTAATGGCATTGTTTAGATGTGGCATTTTTACCAGCGGCGGTGGGGGAATGGACTTTTTTGAAAGAGTCCATAATAACAATATACGAATTTGGGACAGTCTCAATATTCCTATGACAGACCCATCAGAGATTGTTTATTATCCGACAAGCAACACATACTTTATGTTGCCTTGTTCAACGGCAGTTAGTCTATTGCTTGGTTTAGGATATACAACTGGCACAAGTGGTTGTTTGAAAGCGAGCACGATTAGAGTTAGTCCGTATGCTAATAATAGTGGAAGAATGGCAACTCATTCTAACTATACGACAAGCACTTCTAAAAGGATCCTTTTAGAACAGCCTTGTATGACTAATGATTATAATAATACATCTACATCTTATGCGGATTTGACTAACAATACCGGTGATTTGTTTGTGTCACCAATGCAGATAAAGGGCTTGTCTCTTGCAAACACGCACCCTGCTTTGTATAGCAGATTTGCAAATATGGCGACTGTTACATTGTCTGATCTCTTCGATGGAACAGATAAGTTGTCGGCTAATGAGATATTTGCTCATACAAATGTTCCCTCAGGATTCGACCCGGACAATATTACACAAGGGTATTTATTGTATAAGCAAGGTTCGTTCAATTTTATTTTGAGTGAGGCAAGCGATACTCAGATATACGTTGATTCCAATGGAAAACTGAACTCGACAACAGCCCAGACTTATCAAACTACATTCTTTGGTGTGCCTTCCAGTATACGATCAACTAAGGTTGATCAAAGATTATACGCTTATAACAGTACAATCTACGGAGCTCAAGCGGATACGGAATTAGCAACGGCTATGGTTTTGACCACGAAGGATATTTATGACTCCAGCAATCAGTTGATAATGTCGGCTAATGCTACATTACAAGAGTTTAAGGATAGTTTCAATTTATCGTAAGGAAGGAGAAATAAAATGAGTGTATTAAAAGCAAAAGACACAATGAGAAAAGCCCCTGTTCAAATACCTAAACTTACAAAGCTTAAAGGTAAGGTTAGTGTGCAACTGTTTAATGCTGAAACCGGAGAGTTAGAGCAAGAAACCGAAGGTGAAAACCTTGTAACTAATGTTATTGCCAACTCTTTTGCAAGTAACTATTGTGGTGTGCTCCATTATGATTTGTTTAAGCCTATCAAGGACGTTTTCTTTGGCGGCATTTTGTGTTTCCAGAGTCCTTTGACGGAAGTTGCAACGAATATGTATCCGCCCATATCGCACGATAATCCTGTTGTTGCTCACGCAGGACAAACAACTTATTCAAGTGCTGATGCGGATAGCACAAGGGGTTTGCCGAATGATATCGAATCAGGCAGAATCACAGGCGGCTATAAATGGGTATGGGATTTCCCTGCGACGCAGGGTAATGGTACTATTTCTGCTCTTGCTATGACAAATAAAGACGTTGGAGATATGTGGCTCGGTGCTTCTTATACGGGGTCTCTTAACGGCAATTCTCCAGACACTACTCGTGGAGCGTCTACTTTAATGCCTGTTATTTTTGATGATACTAATGGAATTGCTTATGCGTTCTATACAAGTGGAAGCACACTAACAGTTAGAAAGTTCACATCCTACGGTTCAATAGAAGGTGTCGGATTATTTGAAACGCCTTTAGATGAAAAGAATCTTACTGATAATAGCGATTACACTGATTACACATACACAATCAGTAACATTACAAGGGGCAAGGTTCTTTATTACAACGGCAATATTCACGTCTTAGTTCCGAATACGAGCAGTATAAGCCGTGTAATCATCGACACATCCGATATGTCAAGCACGTCTGACACAATCAATCTTAGCGGCGTTACGCTTGATACAAGCACTAACACAGTAGGTAATGGTGCGTCAGGTTTATATCTTGTGCCTTATGAACTCACGGACGATGGATATCTTGTTATGGCAGGCACGGATAAGGTGTATTTTATCAATTATACAAATAGTGCTGATGTTAGAAGTATCAATCTTACTGCAACTAAACTTGTTGGAGTAGTGGCTTTAGGTAAATGGGCGGTTATTATCCCTTATACAGACCAGAACATCGCTTATTACACAGATGGTTATACATACAGACAGATTACATTGTATGCCTATGATTCTACAGGAAGTTGGGCGTGGGCTATGTTCTATCGTGGTATTAAGCAGATTGATTCGCCTATCAGAATAAAGGCACTGCCTATGAGTAACAATACAGGCAAGAATGCGGTGCAGGCTGAATTGTTCAAGCAGTTTTTATCTACTGTTAAAAATCTTGATAATGCGGTAACAAAGACTGCGACACAGACGATGAAGATCACATACAGTATTACGGAAGTACAGGAGGGAGAATAATATGAACGTTAACATCGTTAAGTGGATTATGGCGGCGGTCTCTGGGATCGCCGCTTCTTTTTGGGGAGTATATGGACCGGTGTTCGTCTGCGTTCTCTGCGCCATAGTGCTTGACGTGGTGACAGGACTGATTAAGGCAAAGGTAACCAGAGTTCCTATCACAAGTGAGAGGGGTACAAAAGGCTTTTGGTCAAAGATGGCACTCATGGCCGGTCTGGCATTTGGCATCTTCTTAGATGCTTTTATCCCGATCATGCTGTCGGTAATATCCATCGAACTGCCATTTAATCTGCCGATCGGCACTGTAGTCGGGTGCTATATCGTTCTGAATGAGTGTATCTCAATCTTTGAGAACATCAACGAGTCAGCTCCGACAGCTCTGCCTAAATGGATAAAGAAGCTGCTTGAAGGTGGAAAGAATGCCATCAACGATGGCGATAAGGAGGCAAAAGATGCTGATTGACGTTTCCAAGTATCAAGGCGATATAGATTGGGCACGAGTTAAGAACGCAGGCGTAGACGAAGCGATCATACGTTGCTATGTCGGCGGTTCGGGCATTGACAAGAAGTTCAAACAGAATATCGAGGGTGCAATAGCACAGGGTATAAGAGTAGGTGTTTACTGCTATTCGAAGGCAACTACCGAAGCTGGCGGACGTGCGGAAGCGCAGAATACCGCAAAGGCGATAGAGCCTTATAAGGATAAGTTGTATTTCCCCGTGTTTATTGACCTTGAACAAGATGGTACAGGAAAGTATAGTAAGACGGTTATTTCGGGTTTTTGCAAAGAGATAAATGCTTTAGGCTACAATGCAGGCATTTACTGTTCGACAGGATGGAGGCAATCATACCTTAAGGGTGTAAACGCTGATTATTGGTGGATTGCAGATTACAGAGGCAAACAGCCGGCTAATTGCTGCATATGGCAATATAGCCGTAAAGGCAGAGTGGACGGTATCAACGCAGATGTCGACCTCGACAAGAACCTTTCATACCATCCTCAGCCGGCACCGACACCAAAACCAACTGCCTATGATTTTGAGATCCCCACAAGATATCTGCACTATGTCGAGAATAACATCATGCAGGGCGATGATGTGCGTTCAGTTCAGGCTATTGTCGGAGCAAATCAGGACGGACTCTATGGACCCAAGACAAAAGAAGCCGTCGCTGCTTGGCAGGCAGCTCATGGCTTGACCGTAGATGGCAAGTGGGGAGAGCAGTGCTGGACATATGCGATTGGTGCGAGGTAATTATTGTATATATATTATAAATATAGGCAATCAGGCGAGGCTTGTTTGTTGAATAATGGCATTACCTCCGTAGAATAATAAAGATACCCCATTTGAGCCTCGCCAAATGGGGTATTTATTTTTGGAAGTAAAATTGGAAGTAAATTTGGACTCTATTTTTAACATTCAAACAAATCTGAAGAAATCCCCTAATGCTCTTAAAACCCCTTTATTTATAGGCTTTCGCACTGCTTTTGAGTATTGTTTCTGTTGTCTAATCATTGGGTTCAAGTCCCGTCACTCCGACCAGAACGCGAATGATCCCTGCTCGCTTCAGTCCTCGACGCATGCGTCGAGGACTGAAGCGGGCAGGGATCATTCTTTTGAAGGTATGACTGATGAGGAGATCTTTTTCAGCGACTACAAAGAGTATGAGGCGGGAGATGTACATTATTCGATCGGATGCGTTTCTGCGTATGATGACGATACTGCAAGGGATCTTGCCGAGCGTATGAAGGATGTTATCGACCTTGCTCACGATGAGAGGGGAATGGATATGGCGTTCGTACAGATCAGCATATTCCATGATGGTCTGTCAGTTGTTTATCTCGTGCCCTCTAATGAAGAGGCGGCTGCTGTTATTGAGCAGTGTTTCGGCAGCGATGCCGTGTTTGACGGGACATCCTACAGGATAGAGCCAGGATTCTCGCGTAAGAAGGTACTGATCCCCGCGATCACGGATGCGCTTGAAGATCACCGTTGAGAAGGCTGTAGATTCGCCTGTTCATAATACTTGACGAAGAAATACAGCCCTATCTTGAAGGGCAGAAGAGTCTGGATGATGTTATCGTTACTGCAGAGAACAGGATCAATCTTATGATCGATGAGAGATCATAAGGTATCAGCCGACTCCATACTTGCGGACGAGGTAGTCATTGAACTCGTTCCAGCGCTTTCTGCATTCTTCCTCGTAAAGAGTGCCGCCGGCGTTGAAAAGATCTTCGCTGATCTGATCGCATTTCCTCTGGTCTTCAGGTGAAAGATTATCATACTGCCAGCCGCCGCCAACTGCCTCCAAATCTTTCAATGTGAGTTTTTTATCTTCTGACATAACAAAAATCTCCTTTCTATTCCATACGTATATTTTAGCTTAGTATTCGGCGAAAAACCACTATTACAGAAGAATATGATAAAATCACAGCAGATTGAAAGGCAGGGAACTTATGAAGAAAACAATCGCTTTATTATTGTCGCTTGCACTTGTTCTGCAGATTGCGGCATGTGATAAGACAAATGAGACAACGGTCTCTGAGAACGGATCAGAAACGGAATCAGAAACAGCGGAAACCTCTGAGACTGAGGCGGGTAATTATGTGACCCCGGAATATGGTGTCATTCACGAGCCTGAGTTTGGAGGTGTATACATAAAGATTACCATCTTTGATTTCGATGATCAGTTTGATATCAGCTATGGAGACAGCGTCAATGTGCATTTCTCGAACGGTGTCGATTTTATAGATATTCCGTATTTCAACGGATATTATGTAAGCCCCGGAGAGAATCTGCTGGTCGCATATCCCGGTTATGATTACATCAAGCTGGCATGTAATTTTGGCGAAGATCTATTTGAAACGTCAGGTCTTACGGAGGACGATACAGCCTGGATCGAGCTTAATGAGGAAGGTAAGTATGCTGATATCCAGGTTGCAAGAGATATTGCATACGTAGATGACAGAAATCTGTACCCCGGTGATGCTGTTTTTGCGAACTTCAGAAGCTGCAACGTCGGCAACCTCAAGAAGAATATCCTTTACCGTTCAGCGTCCCCGTGCGATAACCAGCATAACCGCGCCGCGTATACAGATGAGTTGTGCGAAGAGGCGGGAATAAAGTATATTCTCGACCTTGCAGACAATGAGACTAAGGTACAGGGGTATATGGCATCTCCGGAGTTTAACTCTGACTATTTCGCGAGCTTGTATGAGAACGGCAATGTAGGGCTTCTGGGCCTGTCTGCCAATTACAATTCTCCTGATTTTAAAGCAAAGTTGGCAAGCGGCATTATTGCGATGATCGAGCATGATGGCCCGTACCTCGTACACTGTACTGAAGGGAAGGACAGGACGGGACTTGTCTGCATCATATTCGAAATGCTTGCCGGAGCGACATATGACGAGATGCTCGAAGACTACATGATGACATATTTCAACTACTACGGTATCGCAAGATTTACGGATCCTGACAGATACCGCCTTATCAAGGAGAATCTTTTCGATGATATGATAATGATGATAATGGATGTTGATTCCAGTTATGATTTCGTGAACGTTGATTATACGACATATGTTGAGGGATATCTGATGAACTGCGGAATGTCGGCAGAACAGGTAGAAATGCTTAAGGCAAGGCTGATCGGCTGACACCATTTGTTTATCGTTCATTTACAGCGCGATAACAATTATCCTGAAATGAATGATAAAATGTAGTGTAGGCAAGTTAAAGATATTCGAGAGGATGATATGATTATGTGTAATGAGAAGAAGCTTAATAATGATGAGCTTGAGAAGGTAACAGGCGGTGTATTGACAATGCCGGCTACACCGACGGAACAGTACATTAAGGAGACGATCCGCACGCTGAAGATGAAGGGGAACTCTGAGGAGCAGATCATAGCATATTTCAGAGCTTCTTATGGTTCCAAGCCACAGCTTATGAAGTGGATCGAGAAGCTGGTCCACACTTATTATCCGATGATTGACAAGAACGGGATGATGACCGGAAAGTGATACGTCCGTAAACAGGTAATCATCAGAAGTTGTCTCGAAGGAGGCAACTTCTTTTTTGTTTACCATAATCTCTAATTGTGATACGATGTGTCAGTAAAATAATAAAAAGAGGTCTTCAAAATGAATATTTACAGCAAGATCGGGATCGCATCCCCGGAGATCCTGCTCCCCAGGAAGGGAACAGATTTAAGCAGGTGGGCGGTTATCGCCTGTGACCAGTACACTTCAGAGCCTAAGTTCTGGAAGACAGCTGATGAACTGGCCGGCAATCAGCCTTCAGCACTCAGACTGATACTTCCTGAGTACTATCTGCCGATCGAGAACGAAGAGCAGCAGGCAAAGCGTCTCGCTGATATCAAGACGGCGGCTGAGAGCTATATTAGGGGTGATGTTTTCGAGAAGCTCCCGGAAGGATATATCCTGACCGACAGAGCGACTTCTCTCCATCCTTCCCGTAAGGGCCTGATGGTTGCGGTAGATCTTGAGAAATACAGCTTTAAGCCTGAGGATAAGGCATTGATCAGAGCTACAGAGGGAACTGTAATTGAGCGTATCCCGCCGAGAGTTAAGATCAGATCCAATTCTCCTTTGGAGCTTCCTCACGTTATGCTGCTTATTGATGATCCTGAGGGTACAGTGATCGAGGCCGCATGGCAGAAGGCTGCAGACGAGGGTCTGGAGAATATCTATGATACGGATCTTATGCAGGACTGCGGACATATAAAGGGTGTTTTTGTTAAGGACGATTCAGATATTGCTGAAGGTATAAGAAAGGGTCTCGAGGCTCTCCTCGATTCAAGCAGTGACGATCTCCTGTTCCTCGTCGGCGACGGCAATCATTCTCTCGCATCTGCCAAGGCATACTGGGAGAAGGTAAGAGAGACTCTTTCCGATGATCAGAAAGAAACTCATCCCGCAAGATATGCGCTCGTTGAGGTCGTCAATATCCACGATAAGGGACTTGATTTTGAACCCATATACAGACTCGTTATCGGAACAAGCCAGTCTGAGCTCCTTGCAAAGATAAATGCTCACTATGGCGATAAGCTTACCGATAAGGAGAACGAGCAGAGCTTTATCGTTGTCGGCGGTGAGGGAAGTTCTGACATAAGAGTTTCGTTCAAGGAGCCTATGCATCCGCTGGCAGTCGGCACATGTGATGCGGTGCTGAGCGAGCTCGGCCTTACAAGTGTCGATTACATTCACGGAGAGGATTCACTCAGAGAACTGTCTGTCGGTGACAACTGCGGAATAATGCTTCCTGCGATATCTAAAGATACATTCTTTGAGACTGTTGCAAGGGACGGAGTATTCCCGCGCAAGACCTTCTCCATGGGTGAGGCTTTCGAGAAGAGATTTTATATGGAAGCCAGATGCATCATTTGATATAATTCGTCTTGCTATTTTATTTTTTGGGGGCTTTTATGAGGTTTAATTCTTTTATCAAGTGGATCGCGCTGACGATCCTTTGCGGTGCAGTTGCATTTATGGGTGTCAGGGAGTATTTCTGGCTCAGCAAGGAGGCTGTTGATCTTAATGATCCTGAAGTTGACTGGAGTGAGCTCAAGGCCGGCGATCATGTCGAAATGGATATCACATATCTGTTTGATCCTTTCGTTATCACAACATCCAAGAAGGGCGTTGAGACAATGAGAACATATGCAATGCCGAGGATCGAGAGCGTTGACAGCAACGGATACTGGGCAATCACTGATTATATCGGCATTCACGTAAACAATCAGGATCTCTTCGCATCTTACGACAAGCTTTGCACAGAGACGATTGACTGGTGGACAGATAATGACGCTATTGAGTACAATCCTTCAACGATCCATATCGACGGTGTTGTCCGTGAGATGGACTCTGAGAGCAAGGATTTTTTCCGTCAGTACCTTTCTGATATGGAGTATGACGATGACTTTATCAACAGCACAGCTTGCAGCCTTGCTGTATATCCTGCACAGAATGCAAACTGGTACATCGTTGCGATCGGACTTGCCGGCATGCTTGCAGGTATCGGTATTATCGTTTACAAGGTAGTAAAGAAGAAATAAGACAACAGAATAATATCGTGTTATAATTCACAACGTAAAGGAGGTGAGCATTGTGGATCCATCAGGTGACAGTAGTAAAAGTGGATGGCAATGCTCATTTTTTATGCCTTAAATGAGCTGTTGCCGTTCCGTTATGCAATTAACGGAGGTAATTAGCAAGTGACAGAAGTCAAGCCATTATATTCAGATCAGATAATCGCGATACTCAAGGGAAATTATTCTCCCAAGGTTATCCATGACAAACTTGAGGATTATCACGCAAACGATATAGCTGAAGCGCTTGAGGAAAGCGATGTTTTCCTGAGACGCAAGCTTTACCGTGTGTGTGATATTATAATGCTGTCCGAGGCTTTCGAGTATCTGGATGAGGATTTCGCGGCCGGCTGTCTCAGCGAGATGGATATCCGTAAGGCCGCAAGCCTCGTTTCCGAGCTCGAGACCGACACTGCTGCAAGTGTCCTGAAGGAAGTTCCCAAAGAAAAGAGAGAACTGATCATCGATGCTCTCGATGCGGAAGCAAGGATCGATATCGCGCTCATCGCGTCTTATGACGAAGATGAGATAGGAAGCCGTATGACGGCAAACTTCATTGTCATCAATTATAAGCTTACTATCAAGCAGGCGATGAGGGAACTCGTCAGCCAGGCACGCGAGAATGACAATATCTCGACTCTGTTTGTTGTAGATGATAACGACGAGTTCTACGGAGCTCTTGATTTGAAAGACCTTATTACTGCAAAGAGCGACGAGATACTGGAGGAACTGATAGTCACATCGTTCCCTTACGTGTACGGCAATGAGAAGATTGATGAGTGTATCGAGAGACTGAAGGATTATTCGGAGGAACTCATTCCTGTCCTTGATAATAATAACAAGATATTAGGCGTTATCACATCACAGAATATCATCGAGGTCGTCGATGATGAGATGGGTGAGGACTATGCAAGACTTGCCGGTCTTATTGCAGAGGAAGATCTGAAGGAACCGCTGAAGCAGAGCCTTGCAAAGAGAATGCCGTGGCTGCTTGCGCTGCTGGCTCTGGGAATGATCGTTTCGACTGTAGTTGGAGCATTTGAACATGTCATCGCACAGCTTACTCTGATAATGGCATTCCAGTCGCTGATACTTGATATGGCAGGTAATGTCGGTACGCAGTCGCTTGCTGTTACCATAAGAGTTCTTACAGACGAGAACCTTACATTTAAGCAGAAGGCCGGACTTGTATTTAAGGAGACGAGAGTCGGTATCTGCGTCGGTGTCATTCTGGGCATACTGTCGTTTGTATTCGTCGGTGCATATCTGATCCTCGTTAAGTCGCAGACACCGATGAATGCGTTTGCCATAAGCGGATGCATCGGAGTCGCACTTATGATCGCAATGCTTATTTCTTCAGCACTGGGAACTCTCATTCCGCTGTTCTTCAAAAAGATAAAGGTCGATCCTGCCGTTGCATCAGGCCCTTTGATCACTACGGTAAATGACCTGGTTGCCGTTGTTACGTATTACGGCCTTGCATGGATTTTGCTCCTCAACGTTCTCCATCTCGGTTAAGATATGATATGATAATTGGAGAACTGAGATACGGGGGCTATTTATGAGTTACGCAGATGAGATTTTCGATAAGAATATCGAACAGATCCTTAATTCCGGCTATTCAACAGAGAATGACAAGGTAAGACCTCACTGGGAGGACGGTACGCCCGCTTATACATATAAGGCATTTTGTATCGTTAACCGATACGATCTTGCAAAAGAGTTCCCGATGCTCACGCAGAGATATATCAATTTCAAGGGCGCTGTTGACGAGCTCCTCTGGATATGGCAGAAGAAGTCCAACAATGTCCGCGATCTCGGTACTCATATCTGGGATTCATGGGCAGATGAGAACGGTTCCATCGGTAAGGCATACGGATATCAGCTGGGCGTTAAGCACCAGTATAAGGAAGGTATGATGGACCAGGTTGACAGGGTTCTGTTTGACCTTAAGAATAATCCTTCAAGCCGCCGCATCATGACAAATATCTATGTCCATCAGGACCTGCACGAGATGGGACTTTATCCCTGTGCATATTCAATGACATTTAACGTTACAGGCAATAAGCTCAATGCAATACTGAACCAGCGCTCCAACGACATGCTCGTTGCAAACGGCTGGAATGTATGCCAGTATGCTGTTCTCGTTCATCTCTTTGCAAGATGTTCCGGACTGGAAGTGGGCGAGTTCGTACATGTCATTGCAGACGCACACGTTTATGACAGACATGTGCCTATCGTCAGGGAAGTTATATCAAGACCTTGCTATCCTGCACCGAAGCTCGTTATCGATGAGGGCATTACGGATTTCTATAAGTTCACTGTTGATAACATCCGCCTTGAGGATTATCAGTACGGAGAGAAAGTGAAGGGAATACCGGTAGCGATATGATAGCGATAGCAGCAGTAGATGAGAACTGGGGAATAGGATATAAAGGGGAGCTTCTGATCTCCCTTCCTGAAGACCAGAAAGGTGTTTTCCGCAAATATACAGCAGGTCATACGGTCGTTTACGGACGTAAGACTCTTATGACGTTCCCGGGGGAGAGACTACTCCCGAAGAGGACGAATATTATCCTGACGCGTAATCCCGGTTTCGAGAAGGAGGGAGCAGTAATCCTTCATTCCACTGAAGAACTCGTTCGGTATCTTCGTAATCACCGTAAGGAGGAAATCTATCTCATTGGCGGTGCGGAGATGTATAACTCGTTTATAGAGATCTGTGACAAGGCGATAATCACGTCGATAAAGGCTTCATTCACAGCTGATGCTTATTTTCCGAACCTTGATGAAGCCCAGGATTGGGAACTGGAGGAGGAGGAGCCTGAGATAATGTCAGAGAAGGGCGTGGCATTTACGGTCCGACACTACCGCAGAGTTTAGGGACGGTTCTGAAAACAGGGACAGATATCAACTTGAATTTGATGTTATTTCTGAGACTCAGCTATGTTTTTTAGCTGAGTTTTTTGTAAATGCCTATAGAATAAGACTTTTTTGCGAGTGCGTCAGGCAGATGTGTCCCTAAAATCAGAACCGTCCCTATTGACAGAGGCCAATATTGTGCTAATATATGAGCAGTTAAACATATGAACAATCATTCATATAAAAGGAGCTGCGATATGGCATCGGAATGCAAACATGACCACACTGAACTCCTCGGACGCGTTAAAGGGGAGATGCCGACAGATGAGTTTCTGTCTGACCTTGCTGACCTTTACAAGATCTTCGGTGATTCCACAAGGATAAAGATAATGTTTTCGCTCTATGAGGAAGAGATGTGCGTCTGTGCCATCTCTGAGCTGCTTGGCATGACGCAGTCTGCTATTTCGCATCAGCTTAAGGTTCTTAAGGATGCCAAGCTCGTTTCGAACAGAAGAGAGGGCAAGACTATCTATTACAGACTTGCTGACGATCACGTCAAATCGATAATCGCTCAGGGTTTTGATCACTTGCTCGAAGAAGATTGATATTAATTATTGGAGGACATAAAGATGAAAAAGGTATTTGAACTTGATGAGGTCGATTGCGCTAACTGTGCCAGAAAGATGCAGGAAGCTGTTGCTAAGATCGACGGTGTTGACAGTGTAACAGTTAATTTCTTTACACAAAAGATGACACTGGAGGCTGCTGACGATAAGTTTGATGCAGTCCTCAAGGAAGCACTCAAGGTTCTCAAGAAGGTTGAGCCTGACTGCGAAGTAATCGTTAAATAATCAGTTAGAAGAGTTCCGGTATGAAGAAATATCTCAACAAAAAGCAGCGTAAGTGGCTGCTCAGGATAGTTATTGCCATTTTTCTTTTGATAGCTGCGGTTATCGTCAATAAGGTTTTCGATCCCGTGTGGTATATTGCACTTCCCGTTTTCATGGTGCCGTATCTGGTGTGCGGTTATGACGTCATAAAGTGTGCGGCGGTCAATATCATACACGGACAGGTTTTCGATGAGAAGTTCCTTATGGCGATCGCCACGATAGGTGCGTTTGCTACAGGCGAGTATCCTGAGGCTGTTGCGGTAATGCTCTTCTATCAGATCGGTGAGCTTTTTCAGAGCATTGCGGTAGGTCGTTCGCGAAAATCGATTGCGGGACTTATGGATATCCGCCCCGACTATGCAAATCTCCTGACTGGAGAGGACGGGCAGGAGGAGCAGATGGTTTCTCCGGAAGAGGTTGAGATAGGTTCGACGATACTGGTAAAGCCCGGAGAGAAGATCCCTCTTGACGGTGTCATCATCGACGGAAATACAACGGTAAACACGGCAGCGCTCACCGGCGAGAGTGCACCTGTCGATCTTGGGGTAAGTGATAATGTCATAAGCGGTACGCTCAATCTGACAGGCGTTATAAGGGTCAGGACGACGAGCAGTTATACGGAGAGTACTGTCGCAAAGATACTTGAACTCGTTGAGAACTCCTACGATAAAAAGGCCAAGGTTGAGAACTTCATTACGAGGTTTGCAAGGTGGTATACGCCATGTGTCGTAATCGCTGCGCTTCTTCTCTTTGTTGTTCCGCCGCTGATCATTAACCCTTCAAGCTGGGATGTATGGAGCGCATGGCTCAACCGTGCGATGGTATTCCTTGTTGTTTCGTGTCCGTGTGCGCTTGTGGTGTCTGTTCCGCTGTCATTTTTCGGCGGACTTGGCGGTGCTTCGAGAGAGGGTGTTCTCATAAAGGGTGCCAACTATCTGGAGGCATTGTCTAATATTGATACTGTAGTCTTTGACAAGACGGGAACTATCACGGAAGGACGTTTCGCTGTCGATGATATTCATCCGGATGAGATCAGCAAGGCTGAGCTCCTTGATATCGCAGCCTGCTGCGAAAGCTATTCCGGTCACCCGGTTGCGGAATCTGTTATTCGTGAACACGAAGGACACATTGACAAGTCACGGGTTGACGAAGTGGAGGAAATAGCAGGCAAGGGAATAAGAGCGGTCGTTGACGGAGAGACGTATTACTGCGGCAATGGTGCCCTCATGGACATGGTTCATGCAAAGTGGCACGACTGTCATCTGACGGGAACGATAATCCATATAAGCCGTGAAGGCGAGTACCTGGGTCATATAGTTATTAACGATAAGATCAAGGATGATTCTGCAGATGCAATGAAGGCTCTTAAGGATGTCGGCATCAGGAAGACTGTCATGCTTACGGGAGACAAGTCAAAGGTTGCTGAATCTGTCGCGAAACAGGTAGGCATAACAGAATACTATGCAGAGCTTCTGCCGCAGGATAAGGTTGCAAAGGTTGAGGAACTGATAAATGCCGGGAACAAGCTTGCATTTGCCGGCGACGGAATAAATGATGCTCCTGTTTTGACAAGGGCTGATGTAGGTATCGCGATGGGTGCTATGGGTTCTGATGCCGCGATCGAATCGGCTGATGTTGTGCTGATGGATGATAATCTCGGAAAGATCGCTGTGGCTGTCAGGATCTCGAGAAGGACCATGACAATAGTGAGGGAGAATATCGTTTTCGCACTCGGTGTGAAAGTCCTGATACTCATACTCGGTGCGCTGGGCATCGCAGGCATGTGGCTGGCTGTTTTCGGAGACGTCGGAGTACTTGTTATAGCCATACTGAACGCTATGCGTGCGATGATGAAAATAAGGGAATGATGTGCTATACTTGACGTATGGCGAGGATCCCTGAAAGTGTAATTCGAGAGATAATCGATAAGGCTGATATTGAGTCAGTTGTCTCACGTTATGTTTCACTTACAAAGCGCAGCGGGACCAACCGCTGGGGACTGTGTCCCTTCCATGCGGATACGAAGCCTTCATTCTGTGTCTCGATCACAAAGAACATATACAGTTGTTTTGTCTGCAACAAGACAGGAAATGCGATCTCGTTCATTATGGAGATGGAGCACCTCAGTTATCCCGAAGCGATCAGGCTTCTCGGAAAACAGGTGGGTGTAGAAGTTCCGGAAGATACATATTATGCCCAGCAAGATGAAAAGACCAGGGAGAAGAAAGAACGTGTCATGGCGCTGCTCACGGAAGCTGCCAGGTTTTTCTATAAGTCACTTCATACAGATGAGGGAAAGAGGGCTGTGGAGTATGCAAGAAAGCGTGAGCTGAGTAATGCGACGATGACCAATTTCGGCCTCGGGTATTCGCCGGAAGGCTGGGATAATCTCTACAGATATCTTAAGGACCTCGGTTATTCGGATGATGAGATGGAAGTTTCCGGTCTTTTTACAAGGACTTCCAAGGGCAATCTGATAGATCTTTTCAGAGGCAGGCTCATGTTCCCGATAATGGATGAGTTAGGGAAGATAGTTGCTTTCGGCGGAAGGGCTCTTGGAGATGAGATGCCCAAGTACATTAATTCGCCTGATTCACTTGTTTATAAGAAGCAGAACCATCTTTATGCACTGAACTTTGCAAAGAAGGAGAGGTCAAAACAGCTTATCATCGTTGAGGGCTATATGGATGCCATCGCGATGCATCAGGCAGGCGTTAAGAATACGGTCGCTTCGCTTGGTACGGCTTTTACTGATTCACAGCTCAGGACATGTGCGAGATACGCAGAGGAAGTCATCTTCTTTTTTGATTCCGATAAAGCAGGTCAGATGGCGGCTCTGAGAGCGATCAAGATGATGCTCGGTTATCTGCGCAAGATGACAGGTCTTAACATCAAGATAAAGATCGCAAAAGTTCCGGGCGGCAAGGATCCGGATGAGTATATCAGGACATTCGGTGCGGAGAGATTTGCCGATGTCGTGAAGAATGCAAAGTATGTTGACCAGTATCTTACCGACAGAGCATACGACGATAATTATGAGGACGGCAAAGGTCTTGATATGGAGAGATATCAGGACGATATAATCCTCTATGGCTCACTTCTCAATGACGATATCAAGAGATCGAAGATGGCGGCCAATGCGTCAGTTTATCTTAAGGCAGCACCTCAGGTTATCCTCGAGGCAATGAAGGCAATGGCAAGCAGTGAGATAGATCAGGAGAAGAGGATCGATGAGCGTACGGCTCAGCGTAGAATTCAGGAGGATCTCACTTTGCGCAATGATCCGCCGTCAGAGAATGCAGAAGACGGACAGGGGATCAGTCTTGACGATATAGCAACAGAGAACGAGATCAGTCTTCTCGCATATGCGGTATATCTTGGAGGGGATCTTGATTCCGGGGAGATACCCAAGGAAGACATCCTGAGGCCGGGGGATTTTGCGAACAATAACATGAAGCAGATATGCAAGTATTTCCTTGAGAACTACGCCCCGGGAAAGGGTGTAAGTCCTGCTTCAATGGTGGAAGTGCTCAAGCGCTATACGCTTAACGGATTCCCTGCGGAGAATGTGTTCTTCAAGGCTTATTCCAAAGCGGAGGACAGCGCTAATATCAATGTCGCAAGATCGTATTATCTGTCATATCTCTACACGATAAGACTTGAGTTCTGCAGCAGAAGGTCAAAGTATCTCTATTCGAGACTCGGTTCCGCAACAGGTGAGGAGAGGGATCAGATCAGGACTGAACTTGACAAGCTCGAGTACTATTCAGACAGCATCAGGAAAAAGAGTGAGAGATTATGAGATACGATCTTACGGTCCGCCTTAAGATGATCGCTGATCTTGCGTCACGTTATAAAGTGTCGGGACGCTTGATAGATGTAGGTGCCGATCACGGACTGCTTTCAGTATATTGTCTTAAAAACGATGTTTTTAAGGAAGCAGTACTGACTGATATTAATGAAGGTCCATTATCAAGGGCGGATGAAGCGATAAGATCTAATCTCCTGTCAGAGAGAGCTTCCACTATGCTTACGGACGGCCTTGACGGTGTCGAAGTGAATGACGGCGATGTTATAGTCATCGCTGGCATGGGTGGCTTAAATATCAAGGATATAATCGGCAGATTTATGAATGAGCACGACAGTATGCCCAAAGACATTACATTCATCCTGCAGCCGCAGAAATCCCTTCCTGAACTTCGTGAATGGCTGTATGGGAACGGTTTTGTGATAGATGATGAGGAAGCTTGTTTCGAGACGGGTTTTTATTATTGCGTTTTGAGTGTAAAATACAGTGGTAAGGAATTACCGCTTTCAGACAGGGAAATATACTATGGTCCGGTAATGCTCACCAAGTTTGAGCGTTATCCTGAGTACAGGGCTTTTCTTGACAGGGTGTATCAGGTAAGAGCCAGAGGCGATAAAAGAATAAGAGATGTATTGGAGGGTATGGAATGAGTAAGGTTAAGGCTGATGAGATCATGGCGTTCCTTGAGGACATGTTCCCGATTGAGAATGCTGAGGATTATGATAACGTTGGACTGATCGTAGGCGACAGGGACAGCGATGTAAAGAGGATAGTTTTATCACTTGATACGACTTCCAAAGCCGTTGACTGTGCGGTCAAGAACAAGGCAGAGATGATCATTACCCATCACCCTATCATTTTCGGAGGGATCCTGTCTGTCTCTGAAGACGACTACAAGGGGCGTCTTATCAGAAAGATGATAAAGCACGATATTACGAATTATGCCTGCCATACTAATCTCGATATGACTGATGAATTTGGCAACACTGCCATTGCGGAAGCACTGTGCGGTGTGGAGATAAGACCTCTTGAAGGGTGTTCCTGCGGAGTGGTTTTCGAGCCGGGGTATATTGATTATATGACTCTGGGAAGATTCCTTAAGGTTATCGAGAACAGTCTTAACTGCAGCGGATGCATTTCCATTTGTGATCAGTCCCGCAAGGTAGGCAGGGTGTTCTGCCAGGGCGGAGCTTTTGATGAGTCATCGATCCCCGCGATCATCGATAATGGCATTGATACGGTAATCTCAGGTGAGATAAAGCACCATATCTGTGTGCTTCTGGACGAGCTTGGAATATCAACCATAATCGCGGGACACAGTGCCACAGAGCAGGTTTATCTTCCCAGGCTTAAGAAAGCCCTTGAGGACAGGTTCGAGGGAATTGAGGTAATTATCAATTTTAATGATGAGACGAGCTTCCGCAAGGATGTTCCGACAGAGATGTAAAGCTATACGCGTATTTGAATGGAGGTTTGATTATGACTTTGAAGCGAGCCGACTGTCAATGCCTTATCCTTTACTTTGCGCGATCATTTTATTAAAATAGACAATGTTCGCGCGAGGCAGGCCGAGATGATCGCGGGCATCAGATGGGTAACACCCGATGCGTGAGGAAAGTCCGGGCTCCACAGGACAAGGGTGCCGGATAACGTCCGGTGAAGGCGACTTTAAGGAAAGTGCAACAGAAAAGAAAACCGCCCGCCGTTCTCCGGAACGGAAGGTAAGGATGAAAAGGCGAGGTAAGAGCTCACCGGCGGTATGGAGACATGCCGGCCTTGTAAACCCCACCCGGAGCAACGTCGTGGAATGGCATAACCGCTGTCCGCGGGCCATGAGGAGACGGCTGGAATGCTGTGGCAACACAGCATCTGGATAGATGATCATCATATACAGAACCCGGCTTACCGACCTTGCCTGGCGGGAACATAATTTGAGATATCACTATTGGAGGCATCTTATGTCAGCAGAATCATATTTATCCAGAGGCGTATCACCCACGAAGGATGACGTTAAGGCAGCAGTAAAAAATCAGGATAAGGGAGTTTTCCCCGGCGCATTCGCAAAGCTCATTCCCGATATTGCAGGAGACCCCGAATACTGCACAGCCATTCATGCTGACGGTGCCGGAACAAAGTCTTCCGTTGCATATCTTATGTTCAAGGAGACAGGTAACTACGACTGGTTCAAGGGACTGGCACAGGATTCACTCGTTATGAATACTGATGACCTTGCGTGCGTGGGCGCATACAAGAATATGTCACTGTCCAACACTATCGGACGTAATGCACACAGGGTTGATGGCAAGGCGATCGCCAAGATCATCGAAGGATATGATGAGATGGTATCAAAGCTTGCTGACCTTGGCATCAACATCACAATGTGCGGCGGTGAGACAGCTGATGTCGGAGATCTGGTAAGGACACTTATCGTTGACTCGACTATCGTTGCAAGAGCAAAGAGAGAAGATATCGTAAATGCTGCATATATCCAGCCTGGCGATATCATTGTCGGTATCGCTTCATTTGGTCAGGCATCATATGAATCGAGCTATAATTCAGGAATGTCTTCCAACGGCCTTACGGCAGCAAGACATATGCTGCTTTCAAAGTACTATTACGAGAACTATAAGGAGTCATTCTCTGAGACTGTAGGTGAGGACAAGGCATACTGCGGCAAATTCAGACTGACAGATAAGCTTCCCGGTTCTGAACAGACGGTAGGTGAGGCAATCCTCTCTCCTACGAGAACATTCCTTCCTGTTGTCGCACGTACACTCGATAACTACAAGGACAGCATCAACGGCATTATCCACTGCACCGGCGGAGGACAGGCAAAGTGTAAGGATTTCGGCAAGGGAATCAGATATGTAAAGGATAATCTCTTTGAGCTTCCTCCTTTGTTCAAGGCTATCTACGAGTCCGGTGAGATCCCGATGAAGGAGATGTTCCAGGTATTCAACTGTGGTCACCGTATAGAGTTCTACTGCAGTTCTGAAGATGCTGCTGCAGGCATAATCGCGATTGCTAACTCTTTTAATATCGATGCGAGGATCGTAGGCCATACTGAGGCAACAGGAACTGATTTCAACGAAGTGATCATCCGCTACGGTGGTGAAGAGTACACATATTGATGTTCATCAATAAAACAATCAAAGACATAACCGGCTTTGAGTTCAGATATTCATACGGCAACGGGAAGGATTCCTATGTGCAGTATGTGGTTCTGGAGGGAGACGGTGTCTATGCTGTTTCCATAAAAGCCAGAGGAGAGAGAGAAGAAGACCGTGCTGAATTCGAGATATCTCCTGATGTTGTCAGCAAGCTAGAGGAATGCCTTAACAGGTATAAAGCCGGGAAGTGGGACGGGTTCCATAAGAGTAACAAGTATGTGCTGGACGGCAATTCCTTTTCGATGTATGTAAAGACAAAAGACGGGACTCATATAGAGGCAAACGGATATATGAGATATCCCGCAAAATATAAAGAAGTCCGCCAGGAACTTGACGGACTCTTTGAAGATCTTTACAGAGGTTTTAAAGCCTGAACATCAGGCCCAGTTCTCTTTCTTATCCTTCTCACGCCACAGGATACCGAATGTTCCTGCACCGCAGTTTGCAGCTATTGCAGGGGATGCCTGACGGAAATAGATCTCGGTGAACTGCATCTTCCTGTCGATCTGTGCTCTTATCCAGTCCTGATCTTTCTTTGTAAGACCGACATAAGTGATGAAGAGTATCCTGTCATCGATCTTTGAAGAGTGGCTGAATATGGAATTGATATACTTCTTCCATGCATTCTCTCTCGTTCCGAAATAGAATTTCCCGACTGTCATCTTTCCTTTTTTGAGAACGAGTACGGGACGGGCCCAGAGAGACTTTATAAGGCCGGCCGTCCGCCTGGATACCTGACCTGTTCTCGAAAGGAACTCAAGACTGTCAACGATGAAGCTTGTGTGTACCTTATCCTTGACCTTCTCAAGCTGTTCGATTATCTCTTCCGGAGACTTGCCCTCATCAGCCAGACGGCATGCCTCTATGGCGAGGAGCCCCTGAGCGCTGGACAGATGTGTTGAGTCAAATACGAATACATTATCAAAAGCTTTTGCCGCTTCCTTTGCAATGGCACAGCCGCTGTTCTCGATCTTCTCAGAGAGGGAGATGTGGACGACGTTGTTTGATGTCGCGAGCTGTTTCGCAAAGAATGATTCTAGGTCCTCGGCGCTTGCCGCAATAGGGAGGACGTGTCTGGAAGAGTCTTCCATATACTTGAGTACACCGATCGTATCGATCTCCGTCCCGTCCTTAAATGTGCCTTCGTTCGTCTTAACCATGTGAGGGATAACATCGATATCAAAGCGTGCTGCAATCTCTTTAGGAAGGTCTGCAACGCTCTCTGTCGTTATGGCAACCATCTTACGCTTAGTACTGCCCTTCATCCATGAGATCGTGTCCTCAGCGATCTCGTTAGCATTTCCGGTTATGCGGACAATATCAGAAGGGAGGAGTCTGTAAATAACATTTTCCAGTTCGTTTCCGCTGACAGGCTTAACGAGATACCCGTCGAAACCTTCCTTTGCATAAAGCTCTCTGTTCTGTTCATCAGCGTTTGCAGTGAGGATAACTATTGGTATATCACGGCATCTTCCGCCTGTCTGGCCCTTGATCCTCCTGCGGCACTCAACACCGTCCATCTCAGGCATCAGGTGGTCCATGAGGATAACGTTATATCTGACGTTGAGCGTTCTGTTGAGAGCCATCGCACCGCTTGTAACAGTATCGATCTTTACCTTCGTGTCGCGGAGAAGCTTCGTAACAACGAGAAGATTGGATTCGTTATCGTCAACTACAAGGATACGCGCATCGGGAGCCTCAAACTTGGGGAGGTAATCCGACACCTTATCAAGCGCATGCTTTGCCTCGAAATTGAACTCTCCGACAGGGGCAGGATTGTTCACACCCTGGGGGATCTCGACGATAAATGTGGAGCCCTTTGTATAAACGCTGTTTACAGTAACTTTACCCCCCATGAGATCAACAAACTGCTTAACGATCGAAAGACCAAGACCTGTTCCTTCGATGTGATGTGTTGAATGCTCATCTACACGTTTAAAAGCCGTGAAGAGATAGGGGATATCCTCTGATTTTATGCCGATACCTGTATCAGTGATGGTAAAGATCATATTGCAGTTATTATTGTCTTTGTGTTCGCACTGAACTGAAAGAGATACAGATCCTTCATTTGTATATTTGATCGCATTGTTAAGTATATTGATGAGTACCTGCTTGATGCGGACATCGTCTCCGACCAGTTCGGCAGGAATGTCAGGGGATACATCGATATGGAACTCCAGTTTCTTTTCCTTTGCCCTAATCCAGAGCATTCCGACGATATCTGAGAGCATATTGCCGATAGAGTAAGGAGCGATCATAAGACGCATCTTTCCTGACTGGAACTTCGACATATCGAGGATATCGTTAATGAGGTTGAGAAGGAGTTTGCCGGCAGATCTGATGTTGACCGCATCCTCGGTAACCTCTTCGCTGATATTCTCTCTCAGGATCATCTCATTCAGACCGATGATCGTATTGATAGGTGTTCTGATCTCGTGACTCATACTGGAGAAGAACTGATTCTGTGAAGCATTGAGATTCTCGATCTCCTTCATCTGTTTCTGACTCTTCTCACGCTCCAGCATGAACAGTTTGTATTCCATTGTCAGGAGCATACCTACAGCAATACTGATTGCAAAAAGTCCTACATATGAAAAAGTGTGTGCTGCAAAATTATTGTTCTGCACTATCATTTCCGGTTTGAAATAACTGATGGCATAGCAGGCGGTTGCACTGATCGTCTCAATGACGTAAAAAACAGTTCTGACCTTTCCGAAGAGAAGCATGCTTATGAGGACGGTATTGAAGATGAACCAGAGCGGACCATCTCCGTAGAGACCGCCGGACATTATAAAGACAATCGGGAAATAACCAAATGACATAATGGCACAGAAAATGAAGCATCCGGCACCTATCTTTTTGAACTTTACTGATAATACGCAGACAGTAATAAGAACAAGGATAAGTCCAAGCTGGATAAGAACATCTCTTATTGACTGAGACACGATGATTATCTCAATACAGGTGATAAACAGGATCGCACAGGTAAAAAAGATATCTGTAACGAACATTCTCTCCCTTATGCTTACTTCGTCGCTGAAAAAATAGTTTCTTCTTTCTTCTTTTGTCATGACTGGTTATCCTCGCTATCATCAGGCATAAACTCAAGGACATCATCACCGGGCCCGAATTCCATCACTTCCTCATCGTCACCTGATGAACTCTCAGATGCTGATGTGACTTCATTCTTTAGACCAAGTGCAGAAAGTACTGTTTCAGATAATGCTTTGTATTTGGTTATGCAGGATGAGTGATTCTCTTCGATATAAGAGATATCCTTTCCCTTTGCAGCCGTCTCAAGAGCAAGGGCTTCATCCGAAACCTGCTGACCGCCGATCATCTTTGTCGTACTCTTTACCGCGTGGATCAGTATCTCGTAATTACTCCAGTCTTTCTCGGCAAAATAATGCTCGAGCTGAGGGATCTTCTCCGTTGCTTCAGTAGCAACCTGCGTCAGCAGAGTCTTGTAGAAATCAAAATCATCCATGCAGTAGCGCAGTCCGCTTCCAGTATCGATACCTGCTTCCTTAAGCACCTCGTGAAGCGGGATGATATCAGTCTTCTCGGGAGCTTTCTCAACAGGTTCCTCCACTTCGGGAATGACGGCTGCCTCATCGGCATCCTCATAAGTGATGAAAGTTTTGGGAAGTATCTGCCTGAGAGAACGCTCCAGTTCCTCGATCTCGATAGGCTTGCTGACGAATCCGTCAAAACCTTCGTTGAGGAACATCTGCTTTGCCGAACTCATTGCGTTGGCAGTAAGAGCGATTACAGGGACATCGCTGTTGAGACCGGATACGTCGCTCTTGATCCTCTTCATGGCTGCGACACCATCCATTCCGGCCATCATATGGTCCATGAATATGATGTCAAAAACCTGCTCTCTGCATATATCGACTGATTCCTGTCCTGACGAAACCGTAGTTACTATCATGCCGTAGCGTTTGAAGATACTCTTTGCAACAACGAGGTTCATAGGCTCATCGTCTACGACCAGCGCCTTTACGTCTCTGCACATCATCTTCTTGTCGGTTCTTCCCATAGATCTGATATCGGAATTGAGGATCGATACGACAGGGAAGCAGTAGAAAGGCTTCTCCATGATCTTTGCATTCGATTTTGCAGGGAGGACAAGCCCCGGGCCGGAGACAACTACAACGATCATTTCCCTGGCGAGTTCTTCCATAAACTCTATGTCAGAGCAATATTCCTCTTCGCCGACAAAGAGATGTGTCATCTTGACTGATCTTGTAAGAAGCTTCAGATTCTCCATGTTATTTACGCGGTGCATCTGAACGCCCAGACCTTTAACGATGTTCATTACCATAGCGTTATAGTATTCACGGACCTGGGGGTTAGGATACTTCTCAAACTGAAGGAAGGCACCGAGACAGAGACTTCCGGGATTCGAGACAGACATGCAGCTTGCGGGATCGATGACTTTCTGAGGGATGCTGACACATACTGTTGTGCCGACATCCTTCTTACTTGTGATCGTCATAAAACCGCCAAGTATCGAAACAAATCCGGATACGATCGCAAGACCTAATCCTAATCCGCCGCCCATTCTCGATCTGCCGGAATCAGCCTGATAGAAGCTGTTGTATACATTCTCCAGTTCCTCTTCGGTCATACCGATTCCCGTATCGGTGATCTCGAAACAGAGATTGACACCGTAATCGTGTTCCTCCGCCGTGATCCTGACATAAACACCACCCTGGCGGGTATATTTAAGACCGTTGGAAATAAGAGCCTTGAGTATCTTCTTTATCTTGGATACATCGGAGTTCATTACTGAAGGAATGGCCGGATCGACATCGATTATCAGTTCGACTTCCCTGGCCTTATACTGCTTGATCTCAATTACGAGATCGTGGAGAACTGACGAGAGCATATAGTCTTCACAGTTAGTTACCGACTTCTCTCTGTCGAGCTCCGAATAGTCGAGGATATCGCTGATCTGTTCAGCCACTTTGCGGCCTGCGTTCCTGACGGAGATCATGTCGTTCCTGACTTCGTCATTCTTCGTCTTATCGATACATATTCCCGTAAGTCCGATGATGGCATTTACAGGGGTTCTTATCTCGTGTGAAACATTGGCGAGGAAATCATTAAGTCTCTCAGTTGCTTCAGTAAGCTGGACGATCTCATCCTTCGATCTGCCGAGGACCTTCTCCCACTTATCGATTATCGTTCTTGCAAACCAGCAGATCATGGTGATCATGCAGAAATGAAGGACAGTTCTTGATATTATCAGCGCATCGAATGACTCTCCGTCTATCACCATCGTAATGATCTCATAAGCCATTGTGGCGTAGTAAGTCCATTGAGCGAGCGTGATCAGTCGCTTGCGCGCAGTCATAGTGTAAAGGATGATAACTGCAGATATAACGATCGCCAGATCGAAGGTGCTCGTTCGGTGAACACCGTAGAAAAAGAAAGTGCCCATCATCAGGAACGAATACATCCAGATCCTGAGATCGGGTGCGACGCTGTTTGTCAGATGCATTATCCATGAGAGGATAACTCCGAAGGCGATAAGGAAAAGAGCCCATATTTCCCAGCCCATAAGAAGTGATTCTCCTATAAGGATCACTGAAAAGATGGTGTAGCTTATCAGGAGAATTAACTGCGATCCCTGAAAAAGCTCGTTATTTTCTCTGTTACTGCTCATTGCCGATAAACTCACTCTCGTATGTAATGATCAGACTGTCAGCCCTGTAAGTATTCCACTTGCTGATTATGAGCCCTATGACCTTGTCGATGGACTCTTCATTTATATCTGTGAGAAGAACGAAATACTGGCGCTTGTTGTTGCGCATCAGTATGTCGGATTTCCTCATTGATTTTCTCAGGTGATTTCCGAACTCATCAAGGCTGTCCTTGTAGTATTCATCATCAGAACCCTCAGGCTTCATCAGAGTAAAGAGAACCTTGCATGCATTCTTGTGATTCCTGATGAGGTATCTGATAATGTAACGGTAAACACTTGCAAATCCGTCTTTGTCAAGCTGAAGTGCCACATCGGGAATGTTCCTCTCGCCAAGGATCTCAGATAAAGTCCTTATATCGATCAGTTCGCTCTGGCCTTCAGCTGAAAGCTGATCGTCATCATAAAGGGAATAACCGTGCTTTCCGTTCTTCTTTACAGTGTAGAGAGATTTGTCTGCAAGCTTGAGAAGGGAAGAGTAATCATTACCGTGAAGCGGAACAAATATAGCCCCGACTGAAGCCCCGAGAGGGATGCCCATATCAGGTCCCATAAGATCCTTCGCAAGAGCGACGAGCTCATCATTTATGCTGGCCGTAAAATCAGCAACGCGGTCTTCTCTGGTGAAACCGACGCAGAACGTGACAAACTCATCTCCGCCGATCCTTCCGCATCTGCTGCCTTCGGGTACGTTCCTCCTGATGATATCGGCAAACCCGATGAGCACTTTATCGCCCATATCATGTCCGCAGACATCGTTGACGAGCTTAAACGAATCAAGGTCGATCATCATCAGACAGCCTGTCTGGTCAGAACACATCTTGGACATCTCCGATCCGGTTGCCGATTTGTTAAGAAATCCGGTCAGCTTATCAGTTGTGGCCTCGCTCTTCAAATCCTGGAGCTTCGCCCTGTTAGAAACGATATTGTTGATCCTTCTCAGGAGGACGTCAGGATCGAAAGGCTTTCTGATGTAATCAGATACACCCATCTCAAACCCTCGGCTCTCAGTCCCGGCATCTTCATTCGCAGTAAGAAAGATGACAGGAATATTCTCAAGCCCTTTCTCTTTCTCAAGTGAACGGAGAAGCTTAAGCGTCTCAAAACCGTCAAGCTCAGGCATCTTGATATCGAGAAGAATGAGATCGGGTGAACCGTTGTCTGCGATGTAACTGAGCATTGAACGGCCGGATTTGAGCGCAGTAACACGCATGTTGTTTTTACTCAGGATGTGACCGGCAACTTTGAGATTAGCAACGTCATCATCGACTACCATTATCCATTTGGGCATAAACTACTCCCTCGCAATCGAAAAAATAACCAAAAAATACACTTTCGATTATAACATAATGCCATACAAAAGTAATTTTATTACATAGTGTGTTGGTGTACTATTTAAGTAGCTGTTTGCTACGAACGGCAATTTCACAAGAAAAGAGGAAATTACTTATGGACATTAAGAAATTGTCTGCCGAGTTTGTCGGAACATTGACTCTTGTTCTCGTCGGATGCGGCACTGCGATGCTCGTTGGATGTGATGCTGTAAATGGCAGCGGCTATATCCTGACTGCTTTCGCTTTTGGTCTCGTTATCGTTGGAATGGCGTATTGTGTTGGTAATGTTTCAGGCTGCCACATCAATCCTGCTGTATCCCTTGCATGTCTCATCGACGGTAGAATGAGTGCAAAGGATTTTGCAGGATATGTTATTGCCCAGATCCTCGGTGCTTTCGCCGGTTCTGGTCTTCTCTGGCTGATCTTCAAGCTTCCCGGTATTGAAGACAAGACAGGCGGCTTCGGATCAAACGGTATTGGCGGAGTTCATGAGAGCTATTTCGCTGCGATCCTCGTTGAGATACTCCTGACATTTATCTTTGTCCTCGTTATACTTGGTGTTACATCTGAGAAGGCTAACCACGGTTCATTTGGCGGAATCATCATCGGATTCTCTCTTGTTATGGTTCATATCCTCGGAATCGGTCTTACAGGTACATCCGTTAACCCTGCAAGAAGCATCGGTCCTGCAGTAATTGCTGCAATCGACGGCAATGCAGGCCCCATCAAGGTTCTCTGGATCTTTATTCTTGCACCTCTCGTTGGTGGCGCACTTGCTGCTATCGTTCACAAGGCTTGGGATAAGTAATCCTGACGTAAATCTTTTGAATGACTGCAGGTCCGGTAATACGGACCTGCTTTTTTTATGCAGGCTGTCTGTCTATGTAGTATAATAGAACATTAGTATAAACTCATCCGGGGTACCGTTTTGTTAAGCAAGATGAAGACATCAGATTATATTGTTCTGATCGTGATGATTACGGTCTTTGTTTTTGTTGCTGTTTTTACGTCTTATCAGCTGATAACGACCAAGATGAATGAGACTGATGAGATATATGAACTCAGGCTCGATTCGATAAGAAGCGAACTTCAGGATAATCTCAATGATGCAGCAGGAACACTTAATAAACTTGCGTCCGGGGCACAGCTTCTCTATGACAATGGAGCTTCCAATATCGCCATTGAGAAGTACATATATGAGCAGAAGATATCTCAGGAGGCAAGATCCGGGGGATTTAATTTTAACTCATACATCGCAGGACCTGACTGGGCGATAATCCCTGATTTTGATATGCCGGCTGATTATCACGCCAATGAGAGACTGTGGTATATCGGTGCTGTTGATAAGGGCGGTGAGATATATCTGTCAGAACCCTATATCGACAGCATGACAGGCAATATGTGTTTCACGATGTCAAAGCTGCTTGATGACCGCGAGACTGTTGTTGCCATGGACTTTACGATGACCAGGGTTCAGGATTCCATTACGAAGATGATGGGCGGCAATGATTATAAGGCACTTATCGTATCGAGAGATAAGATGATCGTCGGATATACTGATATGTCTTATGCAGGCAAGAAGGCTCAGGTTGCACTTCCAAAGTATTCTTCCGTTCTTTATAAAGTCCTCTCGTCACATGAACATGAGAAGTTTACAGAGACAATAGACGGAAGCTCGCAGATAGTATTCAGCAGTGAGACGAGCAGCGGATGGTATATGATCCTTCTCGTTGATGAGAATACTCTGTATTCGAGTACATATATGACAATCGGCTGGACCACAATCGTTTTTGTTGCACTGCTCATACTCCTTGTCGTTTTCTATCTGAACAGTATCAAGCGAAGGATAGAAGCGGAAGCAGCACTTGATGACAAAAACGAGTTCATTGCGAATATATCTGACGAGCTGAGGTATCCGCTGAAGAAGATAATCAAGCTGAGTGACTCGGCAAGGATCAATAACAGTGTCGATCTCAAGGAGGACTTTACATCAATAAGGGAATCCGGAATGATCCTGTCAGAGAAGCTGGAGAATCTATTCTCGTATTCTTCAATGGTCAATTCGGAACGCCGCAGGAAGGAGAATGCCGAGAAGGAGAGCCATTTTGATATTTCCAAAAATATCCGCAAGTACAGGACTCGTATCATATCGATCTTCGTATTTGCCATGGTCTTTAATTTTGTAATCAATTTCCTGTTCGGATTCCTCATAGGTTCATACCGTATTACGCTCGATATGGATCTGTACTTTATGCGTCTTACAAGCTGGGTCAATGAACAGCAGGTTGTTCTTGACATGTTTACGCATGTTATTGAGGCCGATCCTTCCAGGCTCGACGATTATGACAAGTGCGTTGAGTGGCTTAATGATGTCGCGGCAAACTATAAAGATATTTCAGTTTGCTATATAGCCAATCCTTATAAAGAACATCAGGTTATCATGAACAACGGATGGGAACCTGATGATGACTGGTACGTAAAAGACAGACAGTGGTATAAGGACACAATGGCTTCGGAAAGCGGATATTCCATTTCTGCACCATATATGGATGAACAGACCGGAGATTACTGTATTACTCTTTCAAAGACAATGTACGGTGAGAGCGGAGAGTACCTCGGTGTGTTTGGAATAGACTTCTTCATGGATAAGCTCATCAATATCTTTGACGAGAGGGTCTATTCTGAATCATACGCTTTCCTCGCTGATCCAAACGGCAACATAATCAATCATCCCAATAAGGATTATCAGATGTCTTCAAGCAGATCCGTCAACGTTGTCGATACGCCTTACGTTAATATCAATACTGATTTTTCCTCTTTTGGATTCAGGGATTATGACGGCAGCTTTGTCACCGGTATGAAGACGGTTCATGAGACTTCCGGATTTACGATCTATATCGTCAGTAACTGGATGGATGTCTATGGCCTGTGCATTATAATCACATCAATAAGTGTTGCGATGCTGTTTGCCTGCATTATAGTCATGATCATTATGGTTAACAGGATCATCAGGTGGCAGAATCATGCGAATTATGAGCTTGCGCAGGCTGCAAAAGATGCAGCTGCTGCAGGGCAGGCAAAATCGAGATTCCTTGCGCAGATGAGCCACGAGATAAGGACCCCTATCAATGCCGTTATAGGTATGGATGAGATGATCCTGAGATCGTCAGACGATCCTAAAATCAAAGAGTATGCTACCAATATCAGCAGTGCAGGCAGGACTCTTCTTGAGATCGTAAATGGTATCCTTGATTTCTCCAAGATCGAAGAGGGAAAGATGGAGATCGTTCCTATGAGATATGAAGTCAGAGCTTTGGTGAAAGACCTCTACAATATGATCTCTGACAAGGCAGTGAAGAAGGGGCTTAATCTTGTTTTTGATATTGATGAGAATATGCCTTCCAGTCTGTTCGGAGATGATGTGCGGATCAAACAGATCGTCATCAACCTCCTGACAAATGCCGTGAAGTATACTGACTCTGGTAAGGTTACATTTACCCTGACCGGAAGGAATGTTGCCGAGGATGGTTTTGTTCTGCGTGTCAGCGTTAAGGATACAGGTGTCGGCATAAGGGAAGAGGATATGGATAAACTCTTTAAGTCTTTCCAGAGGATAGACGTTGAGAAGAACAGGAATATCGAAGGAACGGGACTCGGTATCTCGATAGTCCAGGGACTCCTCACCATGATGGACAGCACCCTGAAGGTCGTGAGTAAGTACGGTGAAGGATCGGAATTCTATTTCGATCTGAGACAGAAGATCATAGATAAGACTCCTGTCGGTTCATTTGCGGTAAACGATGAGGCTCAGACGATCGAGAAGATGGAAGAGATCAAGGTTACGGGTGCCGAGATCCTTGTTGTGGATGATAACGATATGAACCTCAAGGTTGCGAAAGGCCTCCTGAAGATCTACGGCATTGATCCTGATACGGCTGACGGAGGAAAGAAATGTATCGATATGGTACAGGTAAAGAGATATGATCTGATATTCCTCGATCATATGATGCCCGGAATGGACGGTATCGAGACTCTGAAGTATCTCGTCCGTGAGGAGCTGGTCTATGATACGCCTGTTATATGTCTCACTGCTAATGCGGTTGCAGGCATGAGAGATATGTATATCAAGGAAGGTTTTAACGATTACCTTTCCAAGCCGATCGATATGAAGGAACTGTCCGCGATACTTGAGAAGTATCTGCCGGAGGATAAGATCCAGAGAGTAGTTTCGATGCCTTCTGATAAGACGCGGAAGAAGGAGCCGGAAGTAAAGGCTCCGATGGATATCCTGAAGGATGCAGGGTTTGATACTGTTTCGGGTATCGGTTATTCAGGCGGAAGCGAGGATTTCTACATCGAGATGCTTAAGACATTCGCAGGCGGATATAATGCTAAGGCAGCCGATATATCGAATGATTTTGAATCAAAGAACTGGACTGATTACAGGACGAGAGTGCATGCTCTCAAGAGTACTGCCAGGATGATCGGAGCCAACGAACTTGCCGATATCGCGCTCTTCCATGAGACTGCGGCAAAGGAAGAAAGGTACTCCGATATTATCAGTGATCATGCAAGACTGATGGATAAATACAGGATTACGGTAAGAGTAATCATGAAAGCTTTCCCGGAGGATAAGATATGATGAAGGTCCTTATAGTTGATGATGAAGAGATGATGCTCCTTGTTACCAGTAAGGTGCTGTCTGAGAAATACGAAGTTATCTGTGCGTCTTCCGGCGAAGAGGCAATCAGGCTCTACGATGAGCACAAGCCATCTCTGATCCTGTCGGATCTTCTTATGCCCGGCATGAGTGGTTTTGAGATGCACGATATCCTTCAGAAGAAACACTCCGAGAAGATCCCTGTGATGTATATGACTGCAGACGATGCCGAGGATCTTGAGGGTCTTGGACTTGATAAGGGAGCCGTTGATTTCATTAGGAAGCCTTTCAGACCTGATGTCCTTCTCAGAAGGATCGAGAATATCCTTGGCAATATCGAGCAGATACAGGGACTTAAGGAAGAGGCTTCAACTGACAAGCTGACGGGCTTTCTGAACAAGGCGAGTGTCAATCAGACATTGTCAGAAGTCTGTCTTAAGGAGAGAGGTGTCCTTCTCATGATCGACCTTGATTCATTCAAGCTCGTAAACGATATCCATGGTCATGAGATGGGTGATGAGATACTTGTCCAGTTTGCGAAGGTTATTAGTAGCAATGTCAGATCAGACGATATTCTCGGAAGAATAGGAGGCGATGAGTTCGTTGCTTTCCTTAAGGAAATTGATGAGGAAAGTGTTGTTGCAGGCATCTCATCCAGGATCAATGAGCAGCTCCTCGACAAGGCGAGAAGCCTGATGGGTCAGGATATGTCCATTCCTCTCGGCGTGTCTATAGGCGGTGTATTTGTTCCAAAGGACGGTACTCTGTATGACGAACTTCTTCCCAAGGCTGATAAAGCTCTTTATCACGTTAAGCAGAAAGGCAAACACGGCTATTCCATCTATGGAGGCTGCAACGAGATCCCCGTTATTGAAGTGAGGAGCGCGGAAGAGGAACTCAAGAAGCTTACGATGATACTTGAGGAACGCAATACATCAGACTGCGCTTTCTGGCTGGGACAGGATGCTTTCAGCACTATATACAGATTTATGCTCAGATTCATACAGAGCTATCATGGCGTGGCTTATAAGGTGCTCTTTACTGTTACTCCGGTAAATGAGACAGTAGAAATGGCAACGATCGCAAAGCTGTCACAGCAGTTCGGTGAGATGCTCAACAAGTCTCTCCGCAAGAGCGATATCATGATGCAAAGCAAGCCGAACCAGTTCTTCCTGTTTATGCCTGAGCTGGACGATAAATATATCAAGACAGTTATCGGCAGGATCCTCAATGAATGGAATGAATCCGATTCAAGTGAGTCTGCGAGGATCGAGTATGCTACCGAGCTTGTAAAGGCTGACGATACCGAGATAGAAGACGATAAGAGAAAGCATCTCTGACATGGAAATAACCCTTAAGAAGATAATCGTTCTCATTGCGACTTTTGTATTGATCGGGGTTATCATAGCATTTGATATATATATCATAGGAGATACTTTCTCGTACAGGTATGTCGAATCCGGGATCAGGGAAGGGTACATGACCGCAAGTCTTGAGGGTGAAGGCGTAGTCTCGATAGAGAGCTTTCAGGTAAAAGACGGTGAAGCAGTACTTAATTTAAAGGCCATTGCCCCGGGACATTGCAACATCATAATCGATTACGGGGACGGTGAGAATAACGCATTCTCAACAACATATTATGTTAACTCTCTGCACATCATTACAAAGGATGCTCCGATCGGAACCTTTAACAAGCTGGGGCTCATAATAAAGGAGCTTGTACTGCTGCTGTTCTTTGTGTTCATACTTTCCGTTGCGAATGCGGTCATCAGCTACCAGCGTTTCTGTTATTCTTACCGCTCAGTTTTTTATACGGGTCTTTCGGTATTTTTCGGAGGACTAAGTGTGTATGAATCTCTGATACAGGATGTCGCTTCTCCAAACGATGAGCTTTATCTGATCTACTACCGTGCCATGTCCGTCATATGGGGCGTAGCATGGTTTGCTTTTCCTTTTGTCATCCTTGTGTCGTTATATATGATCATCAGCAATATCGTGCTGATGAAGAGGGAGGGTGTAAGATTAGTAAATGCTCTTTGCATAATTGTATGCGGAATGCTTATTGCCGGAACTATTCTCGGAACACAAATGTATACGCTGCTCGACGGACTGATAGATGTTCATTCGAGCAGGGGACATCTGTTAACTGATTATGTGGAATCGCTGATCTGCCTGTTTGTGTATTATTTTGAGAGTATGTTTTTGGGGACATTCATCTGTCTTACAAAAACATCGAAGAGGCTGCCCGATTTTGATGCTGATTACATCATTATCCTCGGATGTGCGATACGCAGGAACGGAACGCTCACACCTCTTTTAAGAAGTAGAGTTGACAGGGCGCTTTGGTTTGCCGACTGGCAGAAGAAAGAGACGGGAAGAGATGTGATCTTCGTTCCCTCCGGAGGAAAGGGAAGTGATGAGGTCATGTCGGAGGCGGCCGCTATGAGGAATTATCTTCTTGAGAAGGGCGTTGACGACGGCCATATCCTTATTGAGGACAAGTCAACAACGACAAGAGAGAATATGATCTTTTCCAAAAAACTCATACGGGAGAAAGATAAGGACGGCAAGGTAATATTCGCAACAAACAGATATCATGTCTTAAGGAGCGGATATATCGCTTCCACGACAGGATTCCCTATCTTTGGCGTGGGGAGCAGGACAGTGTGGTATTTCAGTATCAATGCGGTCATGAGAGAGTTTGCCGCGATGCTTTATATCGTTAAGACAAAGCATATTATCATCCTGATCATTCTCGTCATGCTTCTTTCATTTATGGCTTTTATGGGATTGAGCATAGATATGTACTGATGATTGTGGTAATATTTCGTAGGGTTTTTTTATATGAAATTGGCAGGCGGAACAGCAAGATCAAAGTTCAATAAAAGAGCAATGGCGGTAACACTGGTACTTACAGTGCTGTTTATCGTTATGTTTGTCTGCAGCCTTTACTGCTTTGTTACAGATACGATCCCGCAGATCGGTGATATCTCCCAGAAGTTTATGAAGTCTCTTGTCGGATACGGGGTTTACAGAGGTCTTACCAATGCGGCATTCTTTTTCGCGATATTCGTGTTCTATTTCAGAGTTCACAATATAGATGATTTTGTGACGCAGACGGGTGCATATGAGATCAGATGGCTGGGTATCGTATTTATCATCATCTGGGCAGTCAACGTTGTCCTGAGGTTCTTTATCCCCAATTTCCTGATGCCGCCTCACGGACTCGTTTTCCTTGGCATTATATGCATACTTGTTTTTATATTTGTTAAGCTTCTTGCCAACAAGGTTGATATGTTCCTCAACTCGGGCGATTACGGCGGAAACCGCAGACTGGGGGATATGACGCCTCTGCAGTTCTTTGATTTTATTGCCCATCTCTTCAAACATGATTAAGGTTTTCCCGGTGGTATAATAGTTGTGATGGATATTTTAATGCAGATAATAACAAACAGCATACTGCTGGCAGGTCTTTCAGCGTGGGTGATTGCACAGATACTCAAGGCTATAACATACCTGATCATCAACAGGAAGTTCCAGCTCGAGCGTCTTTTCGGTGACGGAGGAATGCCAAGCGGTCATTCAGCTACAGTTACTTCCGTAGCTGTTATGACAGGTCTTGAGTACGGATTCGACTCCGGCGTATTTGCCGTAGCTGCCATTCTTGCCATCGTCGTAATGCATGATGCAATGGGCGTAAGGCGTGAGACAGGCAAGCAGGCAAAGGCCATCAATGAGATGCAGGATTTCATCAATAAGATGGGCGGTAAGGAACTGACTGACGAAGAGAAGCTCAAAGAGTTCGTCGGACATACTCCGCTGCAGGTCGTAATGGGTTCCATTCTGGGACTCGCAGTTGGTATAGTTATCCACCTGTTGTTCTGCTGATATCAGATCTTCGTCACATTAAACAGGATAAGAGGTCTCTTTCTTGTCTTTGAGAAACACAATCCTCTGATCTGTTCGCGGTATGCGTTCTTATTTACGGCTGATTCTATCTCGCGCTTTGGAAGAGTTGAAACGACTTTCATAAGTATCTCGCGATGTATCTCAGCCTTCTCCTCCTCGAAAACAAACCCGATAGACGATATGACAGGGGGAGCCAGAAGTTCTCCCGTGCGCTCATCGATTACAAGTCCTATGGCGATTACGCCGTCTTCTCCGAGATGAAGCCTGTCGGTAAGGATGCGGCTGTTGATGTCCGCAACGCCATTGCCGTCAAGAAGAACGGCTGCTGCAGGTACAGTCTCGGTAATGCCGGCTGACTCAGGTGTGATGGACAATACATCACCATTGTTCATTACAAAGATATTCTCTTCGGGGGTGCCCAAAGACATCGCAAGCTGTTTGTGCAGGTACAGCATCCTGTATTCGCCGTGTACCGGCATTACATATTTAGGCTTAATCAGTGAATGGAGAAGCTTTATCTCATTCCTGTACGCATGTCCCGATACATGAACATCCTCAAGTGAATGATATATAACGGTAGCGCCCTGTCTGTACAGCTCATTGATAACGTTGTAGATAGATCTCTCGTTACCGGGAATGGGATCCGCAGAAATGATGACGGTATCGCCTTCCTTGATCTCAACGGCCTTGTGTGAGGCATAAGCCATTCGCGAAAGCGCGCTCATTGGCTCAGCCTGGCTTCCCGTAGTGAGTATTACTATCTCATCGTCGTCGTAATTATCGATATCACCTATGTCGATAAGAGTATCCTTCTTCATCTCAATGTAGCCGAGGGAATTGGCAACCTTAAACACGTTCAGCATGCTCCTGCCGGAGAGACATACGTGACGATCGTACTTCTCCGCAGCTGTAAAGATCTGCTGCATCCTGTGAACATGGCTCGAGAAAGTCGCAACGATTATCCTTCCGTTCGCATCCTTGAAAAGACGCTGGAAAGCTTCTCCGACGTGTCTCTCAGAAGGGGAGTTGCCCTCGATCTCGATGTTCGTGCTCTCGCACATAAAGAGGAGGACTCCGTCTCTGCCGATCTGACCGAACCTCTGAAGATCTATAGGCTTGCCGTTGATAGGTGTGTAGTCAACCTTGAAATCTCCGGAATGAAGAATGGTGCCGACAGGTGTCTTTATCGCGATTGCATAGCTGTCCGCGATGCTGTGATTAACTCGTATGAACTCGGCCTCGAAAGAGGATCCTATAAGGACCCTGTCTCCGTTCCTGAATGCCTCGAGGGATATTCCGTTAAAGCTTACACCGTGTTCCATAAGCTTATGCCTTACAAGTTCAATAGCCAGCTTGCCTCCGTAAATTGGGCATGGAAACTCGCGCATAAAATAAGGCAGACCTCCGATGTGGTCTTCATGTCCGTGTGTAACGATGATGCCTCTGAGCTTGTTGATGTTGTCCCTGATGTATGTATAGTCCTGAATAACGCAGTCGACTCCCGGCATGTTAGCCTCCGGGAATGCCATTCCGCAATCTATTATCACTATGTCGTTGCCATATTCAATGGCTGTCATGTTCTTGCCTATCTCACATAACCCGCCTAACGGTATTATCCTGAGTGGCGTGTTCTTTGGAGTAGTCTTTTTTTTAGTTTTACCCATTTATCTGACGATATAAACCTTTCTGGTTGTTGTGCCATATCCCGGAACGTCGCCCATGCCATCAACAAAGATATCGATGACGCCTGTACCGACACCTCTGTCCTCAACGGTATAGTATCCGTCTCCTCCAAGCGGATCGTTCTCTACATATATGACGGTTCCGAAGGGGAAGTCATTCTTGTTGGCTGCCACGGTCCTTCCCATCGTTGCAGTAGAACCTGATGCAGTTCTTGTTCCGTTGACAGGGATATAGAAAGTAACCCTGAAATTGCCCACAAGTTCCATATTGCCTGAACCGCCGCCACCGCCGCTGGTTGTCTGCTGGGTCGGCTTTGGAGTCGGTGTGGCAGGCTTGGGTGTGGGAGTAGCAGGCTTAGGTGTAGGGGAAGGTGTGTTGATCGGTTCAGCCTGCGTGTACTGAGCGCATACATAGTTGCCTCTTATTGTCTTGTACCAGCCGTTAGTCGTAACGGCAATAACGTCTATTCTGTCGCCTCTGCTGAGCTGTCTGATGCTCTCATATGATGTGCCGGGACCTGTTCTCAGGTTGATGACACGTGTCGCATAAACAATGGCATTGTGAGTCGATTCACCGATAGTTGTCTGAGTCGTTGTCTCTGAAGTTGCAGTTGCAGATGTTGAAGCCGAAGTTGACTCTGATGTCTGATCAGACGGCTGCGACTGATCACTTGTCGAGGGGTCGCTTCCGGAAGTCTCTGAAGTATCAGATGATGTAACAGCTGCTGATTCGGAAGAGGGAGTGGTGTCTTCTGAACCATCAGATGAATCTGAAGAAGTGTCAGTATCCGAAGAGTCTGATGACTCCAGCATCTCAGATACTTCCTGCTCATGGCGGGCTACTGCTGCCTGGGCATCCGCGTCAAGGAGCGCTGAAATACCAAGCCCCGAGAAACAGCACAGGGCTATAATGGAAACAACGCTGGTCGATGCGATGATCCTGTCCTTTGTCAGCTTAAAGCCTGCTGTAAGTCCAAAGAATTTCATCGTCCTATTATATCATGGATGGAAGATTTGGACAAAATGTGGTCTTTTTCAAGTGTTTTAGACACTTTTATACGCCTTATAATCTTCTTTCATTTTCTTGTAAACTTATGTCACATACTTGAAAAACATAAAGCCCAGCCAGCCGTCTATAATAAGCGTACAAACGACAGGGAGGGGAACGTCAAGGTGGCTGACGATTATATTGGCAAGCCTCGTAAGAAGGCAAAATTCGGAACTACCGAGCACGACGTCGAGAAGCGTCGTACGAAGATCTACGTAATCTGTGCGATCGTCCTCCTGATCTGTGGCGTTCTCGATGTGTTTTTCCTGATGAACATTCTCGGATGATTTGAAAATCGCTTCTTTATAGTTTATACTCTTATGCGCACATTATTATTTATATGGAGATGCATATGAGAGTATCTAAAATGTTTTTGGCAACCCAGCGTGAGATCCCAAATGATGCGGAGATCCCTTCACATCAGTTAATGCTCAGAGCAGGCCTTATCCGTAAGGTCGCTTCCGGAGTATATTCGTTTATGCCGATGGGTTACCGTGTTTACCGCAAGGTGGAGAATGTCGTAAGAGAAGAGATGGATAAGGCAGGAGCACAGGAGCTCATAATGCCTGCGATCCTTCCCGCAGAGGTATATATGGCTTCGGGCAGATGGGAGAGATTCGGTCCGGAGATGTTCAGGCTTAAGGACAGAGGCGGAAGACAGTTCTGTCTCGGACCTACGCATGAAGAGCCTTTTACAGAAGCTGTAAGGGATACGATCAGATCCTATAAGCAGCTTCCGGTTACACTTTATCAGATCCAGCACAAGTACAGAGATGAGAAGAGACCGAGATTCGGTATCATGCGCTGCCGTGAGTTCGTAATGAAGGATGCTTATTCTTTCGACTGCGATGAGGCAGGGCTTGATGTGTCATATCAGACGATGTATGAGGCATACAACAAGATCTTTACAAGGCTTGGTCTTGATTACACCATCGTTGATGCTGATTCAGGCGCTATGGGCGGTTCCGGTTCGCAGGAGTTCATGGTAAAGAGTGAAGTCGGTGAGGACGGCATCTGCTACTGCGACGGCTGCGGCTACGCGGCTAATGAGGAGAAGGCAGTTTGTGTTTCGCCCGATCAGGATACGGCTGAGATGCTTCCTATCGAGAAGATCCACACCCCCAACGTTAAGACGATTGAAGAGCTTATGGCGTACATGAACTCCGAGCCGACAGCTTTTGTCAAGACGATCCTTTATAACATCGACGGCAGGATCGTTGCCGCAATGGTAAGAGGAGACAGGGATATCAATGAGACAAAGCTCGGCAATCTCTATGATGCCACAGAGATGGATCTTGCATCATTTGCGGATGTTGAGGAGATTACAGGCGCGAAGGTTGGTTTCGCAGGTCCCGTTGGACTTAAGAAGCAGATCGATGTGATCGTTGACCTCGAGGTTGCAATGATGAAGAACTTCATCGTCGGCGCATGTGAGACAGATTACCACTTCAAGAACTGCAATATCGGAAGAGATTTTGAGGCAACAAAGATCGTTGACATCAGGAATCTCATCGAAGGTGACAAGTGCCCCAAGTGCGGTGCTCCCATAAAGATGGCAAGAGGTGTTGAGGTCGGTCATATCTTCAAGCTCGGTACAAAGTATTCCAAGGCTCTGAACTGTGTTTATCTCGATAAGGACGGCAAGGAGAATACAATGGTAATGGGCTGCTACGGTATCGGTGTCGGAAGAACACTGGCAGCCATCATCGAGCAGTATAACGATGAAGACGGAATCAAGTGGCCTGTTGAGGTAGCTCCCTACAAGGCAATCGTTGTTCCCACAAAGGTAAACGACGAAGAGAACATGGGCCTTGCTGAGAAGATCTATAAGGAGCTTCAGGACAAGGGTGTTGAGGTTATGATCGACGACCGCAACGAGCGTCCGGGTGTTAAGTTTAAGGATGCTGACCTTATCGGTATCCCTGTAAGGATCACAGTAGGAAGAAGGGCCGGTGAGGGCATCGTTGAGATCAAGTACAGGATGACAGGTGAGACAAGCGAGATGAGTTCCGACGAAGCAGTCAAGGCAGTCGTTGAACTCTGATCAGAAGGGAATAGAACGTGATGATTGGAAAAAGAATAGTTTCAGCCGGCATGGCAGTGACTTTAGTGGCAGGGTTGTTTTTTCCTGCTTCTGTAAATGCTGCTGATCTTAATTATGCGAGTGTAAATCTCTCGCAGTGTGAGGAGGCTCAGTATACCTCTTACAGTTTTATGTCCGTGACAGGCAATCCTATTACCTTATCGGTATCGGGAGGAGATCTTGTAGTTACATCAGACTGCGCAACCTCGGTTAACATGAGGGTGAGGAGCTGTACTACGGGTGAACAGATCGCACAGAAGAATACGATGGATCATTCGTTCAGTGTAACTGTTGCGGACAAAATGGCAGATGACGATATTTATTTCGGCATCCTTAAGTTTACTGCCGACGGTGTATCGCATGCGTATGACAACATCTATATCAAGAAGTCTGATGACGGCAATGTGGTATTTGTAAAATCACCTGTCTATGATTTTAATGTTGAGAGATGTTCCGAACTTTGGACTGATGCCGATTCACTTAACGAATGCCTGCAGCCGCAGAATGATATTGAATGTGATGATCCTTTTGTTATCAGCGAGAGCAACAGGATAACAAGCGGATGCGATGACGACTGGAGCAAGGTTCATGCAATCTACTCTTATATCATTAACGAGTTGGCTTACGACAACGTTCAGCTCGAAGATGATGAGTATGCATATCAGGATGATGCACCTACTCTTTTAAGACGCAAGATCGCGATATGTGAAGGTATGGCAAATGTCTTTACAGCTCTCTGCAGGGCTCAGCAGATTCCGGCAGTCGTTGAATTTGGCGTAACTGAGACTTTTGAGGATTTTGCAAACCAGGGTTCCAAGCGCAATAATGAATGGCCGAACCACGCATGGGCAGCTGTATGCATCGAAGGGACATGGTATTTTATGGATCCCACCTTTGACTGCAACAACCACTTTGACGGCACTTCCCGCAATGATATGCAGTTCAGCCGCGGAAGAAGCTCCTACAATTACAGTCTGCTTCCTCTCGAGTATTTCTCGATGGATCATAAGATCTGTGATGCGGATACTGTTCACGGAATAGAGTCAGAGGGTTCGTGCGGTGATCATGCCACATACAGGATATCGAGAGACGGTACGATCACCATAAGCGGAAGCGGTGAGATAGTTCTTCCTACGGGTGTCAACGGATTCTCAAGGATCGTTTTCGATCCCGATTCCAATATCACATCCATTGGTGAGAGCTGCTTCATTGACTGTGACCTTATTACTGAAGTTGTACTTCCTGACACTGTAACGTCCATACAGAAAGAGGCATTTAACACCTGTGAGGATCTTGAATATGTTTATCTTCCCGAGGGACTTACTTACATAGGAAGAGAAGCCTTTGATATCTGTGATCAGCTCTGTTATGTTTATGTTCCTGATTCGGTCGAGACGATAGACAGATATGCCTTTGACGATTGTCCCAGGCTCATAATCAGCGTACCGTCGCATCTGAGAGGATTTGAAAGGTATAACTATGTTGATCCGTACAGGATCATCGTAAGAGATAACTGATATGTCTTACATAGAGTTCCGCAGGGTAGATAAGATATACAGATCGGGTGATGTTGAGCTGAGGGCTCTTAATCAGGTCGATTTCTCGATCTCCAAAGGCGAGCTCTGCGTTATCCTCGGACAGTCGGGAGCAGGTAAGACAACACTGCTCAACATACTTGGCGGAATGGATCATCTTACAAGAGGTCAGGTATTTGTAGACGGCAGGGAGATATCGACTTTTAATTCCAAACAGCTTGCTGAATACAGGCGCTACGATGTGGGATTTGTATTCCAGTTCTATAACCTGATCCCGAACCTTACTGCGGTTGAGAATGTCGAGATGGCATCACAGCTTGTCAAGGACAGCTTCTCGTGTGATGAGATACTTGATCTCGTAGGTCTGGGAGAGAGAAGAAATAATTTCCCCGCACAGCTTTCGGGCGGTGAACAGCAGAGAGTCGCGATCGCCCGTGCAATAGCAAAAAAGCCCAAGCTGCTCCTTTGTGACGAGCCGACGGGCGCACTTGATTATGAGACAGGCAAATCGATACTGATGCTCCTTCAGGATCTTGCAAGGAAGCAGAATATCACGGTAGTCATCATTACCCACAATTCCGCTCTTGCACCGATGGCAGACCGTGTTATCCGCGTTAAGAGCGGAAAGATCCTGAGTAATGTGATCAATACGGATCCTGTCGATATCAATGATATAGAGTGGTGATCCCCCATGAATGCCTACTTCAAAACGGTTTTCAGATCCGTAAGAAGGAGTCTTGCCAGGTTCATAGCAATATTTGCCATAATCGCTCTTGGAGTCGGTTTCTTTGCGGGACTGAAGCTTACCATGCCGTCGTTCGTCAAGACCGGCAATTCATTTGTCAAGGAGACTCAGCTCTTTGATTTCAGACTGTTGTCAACGATCGGATTTGATGAGGATGATATCAGCAAACTCCGCAGCATAACGGGCGTCAGGAAAGCTGACGGAGCCGTTTATTATGACTTTGTTGTCGGCAACAGCGGAGTAAGCACACAGGTAAGCACCATCAGGATGCATTCTCTTACAGACGGAATAAACATTCCCAAGCTCGTTAGCGGCAGGATGCCGGAATCTCCCAATGAAGTAGTGGCAGATGAATACAGACTGGGAAATGAGTGGTTAGGCCGTACGCTTTATGTCTCTGAAGACAACAGCAAGGACACAAAAGATGCTCTTAATTACGACGAATATGTGATAGTCGGACTCGTAAGATCACCCTATTATATGAACTTCCAGAGGAGCAGTACTGATGTCGGAGTTGGTACGATCGAGTTTTACTGCTATGCTCCCAAAGAGGCATTCGATTTTGAGTACTATACCGAAGCTTTCGTTAAATACGACAGCGATCACGATATCTTCTCCGATGAATACGATGAGTTCGTTAACCTGACGGAAAAGCTCCTTGAGAAAGATCTTGATGTGATAATCGATGACAGATTTGACGGTATCCTTGAGGAGGCATATCAGGACCTTTATGATGCAAGGGATGAGTTCGAAGACAAAAGGATCGAAGCGGCTTCAGAACTGGATGATGCCAGACAGGAGCTTTCAGAAGCAGCCGTTGAACTGATAGATGCAAAGGTTCAGCTTGCTGATGCTGCAGAAGAACTGGAGGATGCAAGGAGGGAACTTGACGATGCGGCTGAACAGCTTGAGAACGCACAGGGAGAACTGTATGAAGCGGAGAGGCAGATAGCTTCCGGAAGGGCAGAGATAGATCAGGTACAGGCTGAGATCAACAGCAATAAAGCAACGCTCGAACAGTCTCTTGAGGATGCAAGTGCTAACCTGCTGGCCGTAAATACGGGACTTGAACAGGCTGCCTCAACAAAGGAAGGTCTTGAAGCAAATCTTCCTGCCGTAAATGCTCAGATCTCAAGTCTGACAGAACAGATCGCGGATCTTGAAGCGAGACAGGAAGCAGGGGAAGATGTTGCTGATGAACTTGATGCAGCAAGAACAGGACTTGATCAGGCACAGCAGAACAAGTCGGCGATCGAAGCGGGTATCGCTTCCTGCGAAGCTTCCATAACAGAACTTACGGCCAATAAGGAGACACTGCTGGCGGCAAAGACGGAGATCGAGAACGGATTCGCTGCAATTGAAACTGCACAGGCAGAACTCGATAAGGGAAAGGCAAAGCTGGAAGATGCCGAGAGGGAATACCGCAACGGTTTGGCAAGATACAGCAGGGGAATGTCCGAATACAGCACGGGACTTGCAGATTACCGGAACGGAAGGGAAGAGTATGATGCTCACGTTGCCGAGTATAACGACGGTTTCACGGAATACTACGACGGATTGCGCGAATATCTTGCGGCACAGAGTGATTTCTCCCGTGAGATGGGAAATTATTCAAGACAGCTGGAATACGGATTCAGGGCTGTTGAGGATGTAAAAAAGCCCGATACATATGTCCTTGGAAGAGATACCAATGTAGGGTATATGAGTTTCGATAACGATTCGAAGATCGTTGACGGTATTTCAAAGGTATTCCCGGTATTCTTCTTTGCCATTGCGGCACTTGTATGCTCAACGACGATGAGCAGGATGGTGGCGGATGAGAGGACACAGATAGGAACGATGCGTGCGCTGGGGTACAGCGATTTCGCAATCGTGATGAAATACGTGATCTATTCGGGTTCTGCTTCGGTAAGCGGCTGCATACTCGGATATTTCACGGGGACCAAGGTATTTCCTTACGTGATATGGGAAGTCTACCGGATGATGTACGGTTTCGCGGATGTCGAGTTCCAGGGATCAGTATGGATATTCCTGCTGTCACTCGGAGTATCGGTTATCTGCTCGATAGGTGTTACCGTTGCGACATGCGCAGGCGAACTCAACGGAATGCCCGCAGAGATGATCAGGCCGAAGGCTCCTGCTGCGGGAAAGAGGATACTTCTTGAGAAGATGCCGTTTATCTGGACAAAGATGCAGTTCCTTCACAAGGTATCATTCCGCAATGTGTTCAGATTCAAGAAGCGAATGTGGATGATGATAATCGGTATTGCGGGATGTGCTTCGCTTTTGATAACAGGTTTCGGTCTGACTGATTCCATCAACGATATCGTGGATCTTCATTATGATAAGATCATGAAATACGACCTCTCTGTCCTCTTTGACAACGTGAAGGAAAGTGAGATACGCGAAGCGATGATGCTGACGAATGAAGAGACGGGTGCTGACCTCAGGTATGCTGTCGTGCAGTCCAAGGCGATGTCTCATACGGGATCTGATATGGTAAGAGATGTTAATGTTATCATCTCAAATGATCCTGATATAACTGATTTTGTCTGTCCCAGAGACACAAGTACCGGCGAGACTCTGCCATGGCCTGCTGAAGGAACCATCGCGATAAGCAGCAAACTTGCGGAAAAGAACGGAATTAAAGAGGGTGACAGCATTACACTCACATATGACGATGGTGCAAGATCTATCACATGTAATGTCGATTATATCTTTGAGAATTACATATTCCATTATGCGTTCATCAGCAGTAATACGTTTGAAGCTCTGTCAGGGGAAAGATACAAGCCTGATCAGGTGTTCGTACAGGGACAGGAAGGAGTATCGATAACTGATTATGCAGGACGTATAGGACAGTTTACCGATGTCTCGATGTGGTCGCTCACTTCCGATTCAAGAGCATCGTTTGCAGAGACTGTAAAACAGATGAATGCTGTTGTTATTCTCGTAATCATCTGCGCCGCATTCCTCGCGTTTATAGTTATGTTCAACCTGAACAACATCAACATTACAGAAAGGATCCGCGAGATCGCGACTCTCAAGGTCATGGGCTTCAATATGATGGAGACCGGAAGTTATGTCTTCAGAGAGAACATCATGCTGGTCATAATCGGATTTATCTTTGGAATCCCTCTTGGGATCCTTCTTCACAGATTTGTCATCGCACAGATTGAAATGGATACGGTCACATTCGAGTGCAAGATACTGCCGCTGAGCTATCTCTGGTCGGTACTGTTCGTAATCCTTTTCACAGTAATAGTCGACCTTGTGATGAGACGCAAGATCGACCGTATTGATATGGCTGAATCGCTTAAGAGTGTAGAATGATCAGAATAGTTCAGTCCTGAGTGCCATCCATCCAAGACTGATGATAATGGAGCTTACGGTACTCTTCCGGAGGAACGCCGACGACCTTCTTAAATACCTGGATAAAATGGCTCTGTGATGAGAACCCGAGATAATTGGATATAGTAAGGCTTGAATCGTCCAGATGTCTGAGCATATTGCAGGCAATGGCGATCTTCTGTTCCTTGATATACTGGCTTATCGTGATACCCATCTCTTTCTTGAAGAGCTTGCTCAGGTAGCTGGGATTAAGGTTCATGGCATTGGCAACGTCTTCAACTGTAAGTTTGCCGCTGATATGTGTCCTGATATAGTCAACAGAGGATACGACATTCTTTGACATTGCTGATGATTTGCGGATGCTTTGCATTTTCCTGCAGTAATCCAGGGCTGCCTGCTTGCTCAGCTCTTCGATCTCGCTAACATCGGTCATAGCATCAAAAAGTTCAATGTAAATGTCGCTGAGATTGTAAGCGGTCGCAACATCCATACCGGCTTCGATACAGAAACGGCTGATCATTCCTACCAGAATGCAGGCGTGATACTTTCTGTTGCGGAGAACATCGTCGCTGAGCTTACCAAACTTCTGATTGCTGCCAAACACTTTGAGACGCTCTCCGAGAAGTTCCGTGCTGCCGCTGGCAACAAGTTCGTAGAACTCAATCTCTTTGTTATAGGCCGCACTTCTGGATGCGCTGTCTTCTTCAGCTAAAAGCCTCTTGGTCAATTCCTGTTCGATATTCATAGCGGAATCCTCAAAAAATCAAAACTGTTTGATAGCCTATATGTGATAATTATATACGAGAATTTGATATAAGGCAATGAAACCTTACAAATATCCGCAAAATTATTTCAAATCAGGATTCCAAATATTGTATTATTAAAACATAACCTTAAAGGAGGACCGCTATTATGCCCTATTCAGCAACCAGATTTCCCGACATAAGCGAACGAGAGATCGACAATATGAACCTCGTCAGGAAACTTGCCCCCGAATGTGTTGTTCTTTTGAGAAATAACGGGGTCCTTCCAATCAGGGACAAAAGAGTTGCGCTTTATGGAAACGGTGCAAGACACACCATAAAAGGCGGTACAGGATCAGGTGATGTCAACAGCAGATACTGCGTATCTATCTGCGAAGGCCTCAAGAAGGAAGGCTTTGACATTGCTACGGAATCGTGGCTCGACAGATATGATTCCGTATTTGAGGATTACACTGAAAAATACATTGACAAGATAAAGAAATATGCCGCAGAAAAAGGTATCGTTGAAGAGATGGCTCTTTTTGATAATCCCTTCGGAGTTGCTCCATTGCCTGATATAGAAGATGCGGATATCGCAGACTGCGATACAGCTCTTTTTGTGATAAGCCGAGAAGCAGGAGAAGGCAAGGACAGAGAGAACATAAAGGGAGATTATATCCTTTCTGACGAAGAGGCAGGCTGTCTTACAAAGGTAGCAGGAGCATATAAGAACACTGTGGTCATCATCAATTCCGGCGGAATAATCGATATGTCTCTTATTGATTCTCTTGACGGCGTAGCAGCAGTTCTCGTCATGAGCCAGCTGGGCAATCTGTCGGGAAGCATTATCGCCGATGTCATTGCAGGAAAAGCATATCCGTCAGGCAAACTTACAGATACATGGGCATATGATTATATGGATTATCCGAGTTCTGCAAAGTTCAGCAGAGACACGGATGATGAATACTATAACGAAGGTATCTACGTCGGATACAGATATTTCGATTCGTTTGGTGTCAAGCCGAGATATCCTTTCGGATTCGGTCTGTCATATGCAAGCTTTAATGTGACTGTAAATGATGCAAGGCTTATCAGGGATAAGGTCGAGATAGATGTTTCCGTCAGAAATACAGGCAGCTTTGCAGGCAAGGAGATCGTTCAGGTCTATTGCGGTCTTCCTTCGGGAGAGGTCGATAAGCCTTATCAGGTACTGACAGATTTTAAGAAGACTCCCGAACTCGGAAGCGGTGAAGAGTGTTCATTTACAATGTCGTTCAGTCTTAAGAATGCCGCGTCTTTCGATCCCGCATCAGGTGCTCTGGTTCTCGAGAAGGGTATATACAGCATCAAGGTCGGAACGAGTTCCGCTGATACGGATACTGTTCTCAGCATAAATGTTGAGGATACTGTCTGCATAGAGAAGTACAGACATCTTTTTGCTGCTGATCTTGACAGTGAACTTAAGAATCCCGGAACAAGGACAGGTATCATTGACGGTACAAAGACGGTAACTCTTTCAAAAGATGCTTTTGCCGCCAAGGATTTTACTTATGATACGGAGCGCAAAGAACTGACAGACAGATTCCCCGGAAGAGCCTGCACGATGCAGGACGTTATCAGCGGTGAGATAACAGCAGAGGATCTCGTTGCGCAGCTTACGCCTGAAGAAATGACACATATTACTGTCGGTGCATTTGGCGGCGACAGAAAGGATGATACTGTTGTAGGATCTCAGGCTCTTCTCGTTCCCGGTGCTGCAGCCGAGACTACTAAACAGTTTATCAAATCACGAGACATTCCTTCTCTTGTTCTTGCAGACGGGCCTGCAGGAATCAGAATAAAGCCGGTATTCAAGACATATGCAGACGGCTCCCTCGTTCCGGGTGGTGACGTGTTCGGACTGTCATACAGGGATTTCCCGAAGGATCTTCCTGATGATGTGATCACATATTATCAGTACTGCACGGCAATCCCGATCGCAACGGCACTTGCGCAGTCGTGGAACCGCGATCTGATCACTATGCTGGGTGATATGGTCGGTCAGGAAATGCAGGAATTCGGTGTCCATCTGTGGCTCGCTCCGGGTATGAACATACACAGGAATCCTCTGTGTGGAAGGAATTTCGAGTATTATTCGGAGGATCCTCTCCTTTCGGGTATCTGTGCCGCTGCGATGACAAGGGGTGTACAGAAGAATAAGGGCAGGGGAACAACGATAAAGCATTTCGCAGCGAACAATCAGGAGGATAACAGGCTTTTCAACAATTCCCATGTGTCTGAGAAGGCAATGCGTGAGATCTATCTCAGAGGATTTGAGATCGCTGTTAAGGAATCTGCTCCGCTCACGATAATGACTTCATATAATCTGATAAACGGCGTTCATGCTGCCAATAACTACGAACTTCTCCAGAACGCTCTGAGAGATGAGTGGGGATACGGCGGAACTGTCATGACCGACTGGTGTACGACCCAGAGGATCGTTGTAGAGAAGGGATTTGGACACCCCGGAAAGTATCAGGAATCATCCGCTGCGGTCTGCATGACAGCAGGAAATGACTGGATCATGCCTGGAGCTCAGACGGATGTTGATATAATATTAGAGGCGTATGAACGGGGAGAGGTCAGAAAAGCCGATCTTCAGTTCTGCTGCTTAAATATAATCAGGACATGTCTCATTTGTATGGGACAATAAAGGGTAATGAGTGAAATAGACATAGAGAGGATGACGAAGGAGGAAGCTCTTACTTACATGGGGCTTCCTCAGGACGCTAACGATTTCGCAGTTGACGAGAGATTCTGGCAGCTGTCGAAGAAGTACAGAGGGAAGAAGGACCCTGACAGCGAAGACAAACTGAATGAACTGTCTGCCGTGTATAACATCGCATGCGGCAGGCGTGATGAAGTTGCCGCCAAGGCAGAGAAGCGTGCAGGTGAGAAGAAGTTCCTCGGCAAAACGAAGGATGAATGGAAGACATACATCTCATATACGTGGTTCAAGGCACTTATTATCGTTGTCGTTGCCGTCGTTGTCATAAGCGTCATCTACAATGCCGTATTCAAGAACAGATATGACTGCGCTGCTGTTGCGTTCGGTCATTTCTCGATCGATTCGGTACAGATCGAGGAAAAACTGATGTCGGAGGATATAACGAATCCTTATATCGCCAATGTGGATATCGTCGTTCCGAACGAGATGGGACAGATTGAGAATATCTATTCGGATCAGTCTCTTGCGGCTGTAATGTCAATGGATCCCAATGTCCTGATCACCGATTCGATGACGTATAAGTATTATTTCAGCAATTTCTCGGATATGGCTTCTGTCTATGATGATCTTAAACTGGTACTTTCCGCTAATGTTTACAGCAAGATAGAGCCGGTATATCTCAGTGAGCGCGATGCATTCCTGTTTACAAGGGATTACCTTAAGCAGCAGGATCTTCTGGACGGTTCAGCGAATGTTAATGAGTATGATTCCACTCCTGTGATGATCGGTCTCATGATAACGGATAAGACGGCAATCGCTTCTCTCGGAATAGAGAACGGATGGCCCGGTCAGGCCCCTGAGATAATCTTCGGAGTTTATTCAAATACGGCTGATTATTCAAAAGCGGAAAAGATGATCTTTGAGCTCTTTCAGAACATGTCCTTCAGCTGAAGTATCTCTTCCTTTGTAAGCTTTCTCAGACTGCCGGGTTCAACTGCCTCAAGTTCAAGGTGACCGATGCTTATCCTGCGCAGAGTGCTTACAGTTCTGCCGTAGTGCGAAATGATCCTTCTGACTTCATGAGTCTTTCCCTCGGTAAGGGTGATGATGCACTCATTGTTCTCTCTTATTTCCAGCGTGCAGGGCGCAAGTTTTACAGGTTTATCCATGTCAGTCAGCGTGATGCCGCGGCTGAGTTCTTCCTTTATGTCATCGTCAAATGGCGATCCTTCATAACTTACAAGATATCTCTTGGGGATAAGGTATCTGGGCGATGTGATCTTATGCGACAGCTCGCCGTCGTTGGTGATAAGCAGCAGTCCGGTGGTGTGATAATCGAGCCTCCCGACAGGTGACAGGTGCTTGCCTTTGAGATCATCGGTGATATAATCCCCGACACACTTATGCCTTTTGTCTTCCATCGCGGTAAGGACCTCATCCGGCTTATCGAAAACGAAATACAGAAAACTCCCGGCACCGATACTCTCGCCGAAATACGTTATATCATCTGTCTCTTCGGCCTTGAAAGCGGGATCCCTTATGACAGCACCGTTAACAGTAACGCCGCCCTTTACTATGGCGTCCTTAACTGTGCTGCGTGTCCCGCATCCTGAATTTGCAAGTAATCTGTCGAGTCTCATAGGGCGATTATACAACATTTGGAGTATAATGTCGGAGAGGGAGGATGATAATGGCTGATTTTGATAAGATGTGGGAAGACTTTGAGTTTGTATGCAGCAACTGTAATGCATGCGGTCTCAGAGAGTCCGCAAAGAATGTGGTCATATACAGGGGAAGCAGGACAGCACCTCTCATGATCGTCGGTGAAGCTCCCGGAGCAGAAGAGGATGAAGAAGGAAAGCCGTTTGTCGGCAAATCTGGAAGACTTCTGCAGAACCTTCTCGAAGCATACGGATTTGAGGAGAAGGACTATCACATCTGCAATATCTGCAAGTGCAGGCCGCCTGAGAACAGAAGGCCTGAGCCTTCGGAGATATCCGCGTGCAAAAAGAATCTCGCCATCCAGTTCGGCCTTGTGAGACCGAAGGTCATACTGCTGTGCGGCTCTACCGCGTATGAGGGATTTTTCGGTGAGAAGCCTGTAATGAAGGATGTAAGAGGGAGGTTTATCGAGAAGAAGGGATATCTCATCATGACCACATATCATCCGGCATTTGCGCTCCGCAATCCCTCTGCGAAGATCCCGATCTATGAAGATGTTGGGAGGGTTTTGGACAAGCTGAGAGAGCTTGGTCTTGTCAGTTCTAAATAATGCTTGATTTACATTAACTGCTTTGTTATAATAGCGTCCGTTGAAAGAAATGGCTGTTAGTATTGCCGAATTGTGTAATGGTAGCACTCCGGTTTCTGGCACCGTCTGTCTGGGTTCGAGTCCTAGTTCGGCAGCCAATTGAAGATCGTCCCGAGTACAGGGACGATCTTTTATTTATCTTGCAAATTATAATAATTCGTGTAATCTTTATTTAGCTGATTTATCAGAAAACCAAACTAATTGGAGGGATTTTGTATGGTTATTTGTTCCAGTTGCGGCAAGGCAAATGAAGATGGCAGCAAGTTCTGTATGGACTGCGGTGCACCTTTGCCTATCGTCGCAGGTAAAAATGAAGATGTAGTTAACGCTCCCGAAGCAGAGCCCGTTGCTGAACCCGCCGCAGAGCCTGTAGTTACAGCAGAGCCCGTTACAGCAGAGCCTATTGTAGAGCCGGTTGTTTCAGCAGAGCCTGTTATCGCAGCAGAGCCTATTGTAGAGCCGGTTGTTGCAGCAGAGCCCGTTATCGCACCCGAGCCTGTAGTTGCAGCTCCTGTTGAGCCTATTATAAAGCCCGAGCCCGTTGCGGCACCTGTAGCACCTGTTACACCTGTTGCAGCTGCACCTGTTTCCTCAAGTGCTCCCGCAGCTGATCCAAAGGCAGGAAAGGCAAATGGTCTTTGCCTTGCAGGACTTATTGTTTCACTTGTATCCATCCTTTGCTGTGGCGGTACTGCACTTATCGGTCTCATCCTTTCTGTTATCGGTATGGTCAAGGTAAGCAAGTCAGGTCAGAAGGGTAAGGGAATGGCTATTGCAGGTATCGTAATCTCTGCTATCCTCCTTATCGGCGGACTTCTCTTCTTCTTCCTCGGTCAGGCAACATGGAAGAAGATTCTTAAGGATGCAGGCATCAACGTTTCTTACAACATCTCAACGATCGACGACGATGACGACGACGATGATGACGATGATGACGACGACGATGATGACGATGATGACGACGACGATGATGACGACGTTGACGACGATGATAACGATGATGACGACGTTGACGACGATGATAACGATGATGACGACGACGACGATACAAGACACAGTGGTGGTAACTGGTACGACTAATCATTAAAGTTTAAAGATTTTGCTGCCTGATCCTGGCATAAGGGTCAGGCAGTTTTTGTGTAAAGACCCGGAGAGATCAGTTAATGGATAATGAAGAAATTAAAAAAACAGGATTTGAAGAAGGCTCGGTAAATGTTATTACCGAGCCCATGCCTCTGCCTGTTAACAGAAACATTTCCACTTCCGCATTTTCTGCAGGACCTAAGACGGGAGATTCCGCAAAGAAATCAGGCAAGAGTTCTCTTACAAGCCCGGGTACGCTGAGGGTTTTATCTTTTGCACTCTCAATGGTCAGCCTTATTGCCTGCTGCGGTATTCCGTCTGTTATTACACTGTTTTTCTCGATCTATGTATTGATGAAGACAAAAGACGACAATGACTCCTCAGGAAAGTGGATGCCGATCGCCGGTATCATCCTGTCCGGTATAGGTTGTCTGATCATTTTATTTGCTCTACTGGCGGAAGACTGATATGCGTAAGTTTACTGTTAACAGGAATCAAAGCGGAAAACATGTTGTAAAAGCTGCAACAGAGGAGTTCCCCGGCCTTGCGCCGGCAGATCTCTACAGAGCTCTCAAGCGTAAGGATATCAGGATAGACGGGAAGAAGATCTCGTCGGATATCAAGGTCACCGAAGGACAGACCGTAGAGGTGTGGCTTCCCGATGAGCTTTTCGCGAAACAGTCTTCCCGGCCCGGCAATAAGCCTCTCTATGCGAAGGTGTTTGAGTCAGACCGCCTTCTGATCGTCAATAAATCACAGGGCGTTGCGGTCCATTCCGGCAAGAACACCGGCGGACGCAATCTTATAGATGAGGTCAGGTCTGATCTTCACAATCCCGAATGCGACCTCTGTCACAGGATCGATATGAATACCGGCGGACTCGTTATGATAGCAAAAGATAAGAAGGCCCTTGAAGACGCGGTTACGTTATTTAAAGAGGATCGTATCATCAAGAGATACAGAGCGCTTGTCCTCGGTGTTCCGAGTGAAGGAGAGCCTGTCATCTGTGAAGATGATTCGGTTATGAAGGAAGTAACTGCCTTTCTTGAGAAGACATCTTCAGGCAAGGTGTTTATTCACGATGCTGAACAGAAAGGCGATCTTGTAATCATCTCAAGATACAGAGTCCTTCACGTCTATAAAGGCATAGGCCCTGACGGAGCAGATGTTTCTGATCTCGAGGTCGAGCTCGTTACCGGAAGGACACATCAGATCAGGGCGCAGTTCGCCCATATGGGCTATCCCGTCATTGGTGACGGCCTTTACGGAAGAGAGAAGATAAACAGCCGGTTTACAGATAATGACGGAAAGAAAGTAAAGTATCAGCAGCTTTTCGCATCTACGCTGATACTTAGAAAGATACCAAAGGAAAACTGTCATTCTGAGCTTTCCGGCAGAAGATTTTCGCTAAACCCGGTTTTTGGTGTTAAACTATAACGAACTTATTTGAAAAGGAACTGGTTATGGCAGATAACAGACCGATCGGTGTATTTGATTCAGGTATAGGCGGACTTACGGTCCTCCGTGAGATATGGGATCTTTTGCCGGGCGAGGGAACCGTTTATTTCGGTGACAACGGTAGAGCCCCTTACGGTACAAAATCAAAGAGTACTGTTATTAAATACTCTCTTCAGAATATGAGATTCCTTGAAGAGCAGGACGTTAAGATGATCGTTATCGCATGCAACACAGCAAGTGCCCATGCCTATAGGACTCTTGCAGAAGCATCAAAGGTTCCTGTTATCGAGGTTGTTACACCGGGCGCGAAAGCAGCCGCAGGCGCAACAAAGAACGGCAGGATCGGTATCATCGCCACAAAGGGTTCCGTCAATTCAGGTGTTTATAAGGATGCTGTAGAGAGATTTGCCGCTCCCGGCACCGAAATATATCAGCAGGCTTGTCCGCTGTTTGTTTCGCTGGCAGAAGAAGGCTGGTGGGATAACGATATCACTGCAGCAGTCTGTAAGGAGTACCTGACTCCGCTTAAGGAAGCAGGCATCGACACGCTGGTGCTCGGATGCACGCATTATCCCTTGCTGTCTTCTGCAATTGGAAAATTCATGGGTCCTGAAGTGACTCTCATCAATGCCGGCAAGGCAGTTGCCGAAGTTGTCAGGGATACACTGGCAGAGCAGGGTATAAGCGGTGAGAACTCCCTTAGGGCATTCTATACGAGCGATGAGCCTGAGCTTTTCGAGGACGTTGCATCGCCTTTCCTGGGAAGAGGTCTTCCGGCAGGGACAAAGCATTTTGATACGGACAGGTACAGTGTATGAAGACATTGATTGAGATTACAACAAGCGCATATCCCGATCCGTACCAGGTCACAGCGATGATGACAGAGAAGGACGGCGTCATTTCCTATAAATGGTGTGAACAGAGAACGGCAGATGAGAAGGAATCACTGTACGAACTCATTGTCAATACGAAGACGGCGACAGCCACGGTAAAGCGTTCCGGCAGCATCAAGTCCGAGATGGAATTCAAGGTCGGAGAGGAAACGTTAGGAGGCATCAACACGTTCTACGGCCTGATCCCGGTCAAGATCACAACAGAGTATATGAACATGCCTTCAGCGGTCTCGGAGTCCTTCTCAATGAGCTATATTCTGTACTCCGGGGACAATGAACTGGTAAAAAACACGTTTTCGTTAAAAAGACTCTTGCAAACATAAAACTCTTAATGTAGAATCATTAGGCATTGTTTGAGAATAGTAGTATCGGAGGTGAAGATAGATGGCACATCCCAAGCGTAAGTGGTCAAAGACAAGGACTGCTCGTCACAGAAGCGCATGGAAGCTTTCAATGCCAGGATTTGTTGAGTGCCCTCAGTGCCATAGCAAGATGCTCCGCCGTAAGGCTTGCAAGAATTGCGGATATCTGGATGGCAGACAGGTCATCAAAGTCGGCGAAGAGATCTGATCTTTTTAACATTGGAAAGCGACTAATGAAGGCAGTGAGATTATGAACCCACTGCCTTTTTTGAGATTAAAAGGAATATGAGCAAACCAGTTGTAGCTATAGTCGGACGTCCTAATGTAGGTAAGTCCAGCCTTTTTAACACTCTCTACGGAGAGCGTATCTCTATTGTGCACGATACTCCCGGTGTTACACGCGACCGTCTTTATGCGCCGGCTAACTGGCGCGGACGCGAATTCATCATGATCGACACGGGCGGTATCGAACCTGCTTCAGACGATATTATTACAAAGAATATGCGTCTTCAGGCAGAGATTGCGATAGAGACAGCTGACGTTATCATATTCATGTGTGATCTGCAGGCAGGACTTACAGCGTCGGATGAGGAGATAGCGGTAATGCTCCGCAAGTCGGGACGCCCCGTGGTCTGCGCAGTTAATAAAGTTGATAAGATCGGTGATCCGCCGCCGGAATACTATGAGTTCTTTAATCTCGGACTCGATAATTATGTGGCTCTGTCAGCTTCCCACAGACTTGGGATCGGCGAGCTTCTTGATGCGGTCTATGATTTCTTCCCGCCCGAAGATGAAGAGTCAGGTGATGATGCATCCATCAAGGTTGCTCTCATCGGCCGCCCTAATGCTGGCAAATCCTCTCTTGCGAACAAGATAGTAGGCGAGGACAGGAGTATTGTTTCGGATATTGCAGGAACGACCCGCGATACGATTGATACGGAAGTCGAGAATAAGTTCGGGAAGTTTACCGTTATTGACACTGCAGGTATGCGCAAGAAGGGCAAGATCGAGGACAAAGTTGAGAAGTACTCGATGGTCCGCGCACTTGCGGCAGTTGAGAGATCTGATGTGTGCGTTGTCCTTATCGACGCATCAGTTGGCATTACAGAACAGGATACACGTGTTGCGGGCATTGCGCACAATGCGGGCAAAGCCTGCGTTATCGCGATCAACAAGTGGGATCTGATCGATAAAAAGACAGGCACACTGGAGCAGATGACAAAGATCGTAAAGGAGCGTTTCTCCTTTATGGATTATGCGCCGGTCGTATTCCTTTCCGCAAAGACAGGACAGAGAATAGACCGTCTGTTTGAGAAGATTGTCGTGGCTTATGAAAGCGCTCATAAGAGACTTACTACAGGTGTATTTAACGATATGCTGAGTGAAGCTATCGCTGTCGTTCCCACACCGCAGGACAAGGGCAAGCACCTAAAGATCTATTACGGAACACAGGTTGCGGTATGTCCGCCTACGTTTACGCTGTTCGTCAATAATAAAGAACTCTCACATTTCTCGTATGAGAGGTATATCGAGAACTCCATCAGAAAGAATTTCGGGTTCGAGGGTACGCCTATCAGGCTCTTCCTGAGGGAGAAGGGCGAGAAAGAGTAAGCAATTCATTCATTCTTTGCGCCGAGTCTGCAAAACTGTCTATGTAAAAGAGTTCAGTTTGACAGTTATGTAGAGTAGTCCGTATAACTGTCTGTGCAATTTGCATTAGACGTACATTTTTGTAGACATTTCTGGTTTTTGAGGAGCGAAGTTGGTCTGTTCTCGTTTGAAGCCGAGTTAATTTGTGAAGAGATATGATAGAGTGCAACTTGTGCGATAATTGATGTAATAGCTGTTCGTATGATATCGCTGCCTGGCGTGTATGTGATATCCCCCGATAGAATAAACAGATCTCTTCCGAGATATATTCCTGAAGACATAGAGTATTCAAGCTTTATTGAGTTTTTATGATTGTATTCCGGGTCACTGCACATACCATAGTATTCAATAAAGATACATCGGTTGAACTCTCGAAATACTATAGCAAAATCAAATGTGATCATTCTTCCTTTAATGTTTGCCTTAACGTCGTGTTTGTATTCTAATCCAAACTCGTCAAGAACAGTTGCAAAGAGCATTTCTGCTCTGGAACGGAAGTGTTTTCCGTTGTGGAAGTATTGGGAGGTGTTTTCTACAGAACAAGAGCCATCATCAAGGCGGTCGAAATAATCACAGTCATATTTATTGATCGTATTTCTTACCGTGGGAACCGCGACGGGTCTGATCTGATATCTTTCCAAGATCTGTTTGTTTTGTTTCAGCATGGATTCAAGTTCTCTACGTCTGCCAAAGAGTGTTGTATATTTTTCCCAATTCCTACTTTTAGGGGAGACTTCACGAAAATGGTGATGGTCATCCTCGTATATCCTATACACAAGATTGCCTCGGTGAGACCCCGATCTTATATCAGGTATTGCCGCTAATTGTGCCATCAGCATAGTTCTGTGAATAATAAAATACTCAACAGGAATGAGTTCAATAAAGTCTTTCATATTCCATATCCTCCTTAGATTTTTCTTCACCGTATCATGCTGTCTAGGCAAATTTGCTCCGAAATTATACGAAATTCGGAAAATTGTTTTTATTTTTGTTAAATATGTCAGTGCGTCTTTTTAAAAATTAGTAGGAAAATATTACCCGTGTAAAAATAATTATAAATAAAGGGGCATTTATGAGTAAGATCGAGAATATGCGCAATATTGCGATAATCGCGCACGTTGACCACGGTAAGACAACCATCGTTGATTCCATGCTCAAGCAGGCCGGAATCTACAGAGAGAACGAGCAGATCGTTGAGCAGGTCATGGACAGTAACGATCTTGAGAGGGAGAGAGGAATAACGATCCTTGCGAAGAACACGGCCATCGATTACAAGGGTATAAGGATCAATGTTGTTGACACTCCCGGGCACGCTGATTTCGGAGGTGAGGTTGAGCGTGTTCTTAAGATGGTTGACGCGGTTCTCCTTGTTGTTGACTCATACGACGGACCGATGCCCCAGACAAGGTTTGTTCTTCGTAAGGCTCTTGAGATGGGCCTGAAGCCTATCGTCTGCATCAATAAGATCGACAGACCTGACGGAAGACCTTTGCAGGTTGTTGACATGGTTCTTGATCTTTTCATCGAGCTCGGCGCTGATGATGACCAGCTTGAATTCCCTATCGTTTATTCATCCGGTAAGACAGGTATCGCTACACTTGACCTCAAGGAGTTCCAGGAGGGCAAGGAGCTTGATTTCCAGCCCCTTCTCGATACTGTCATCGAATACACACCTTGTCCTGAGGGCGATGTTGATGCACCGCTCCAGCTCCTTGTATCAAACATCGACTCAGACCCTTATATCGGCAGGATCGCTGTAGGGAGGATCGAGAGAGGTACTGTTAAGCAGGGCGAGAATATCTGCATTACAACTTACGGAGAAGATGGAAAGCGTACGGCGCGTATCGTTAAGCTCTTAAGATTCCACGATCTCGGAAGAGAGGAGATCAGCGAGGCTTCTGTAGGTGAGATCGTCTGCGTTGCAGGTATTCCTGACATCAATATCGGTGATACGATCTGCGATGCAAATACACCTGAGCCCCTTCCTTTTGTAAGCATTGACGAACCTACCATCGCGATGACATTCTCTGTAAATGACAGCCCTTTTGCAGGAAAGGACGGTAAGTTCGTCACCTCAAGACATCTGAGAGACAGACTTTTCAAGGAGATCGAGACAAACGTTTCGATGAGACTCGAGGAAACAGATACTACAGAGGCTTTCATTGTTAAGGGAAGAGGAGAACTCCATCTCTCAATCCTTATCGAGACGATGAGAAGAGAAGGATATGAGTTCCAGGTAAGCAAGCCTAAGGTCATCATGAAGGAGATCGACGGTGTAACATGCGAGCCTGTTGAGGACCTCGTTATCGACGTTCCGGAGGAGTTCGTCGGACCTGTCATGGAGAAGCTCGGAAGCCGTAAGGCAGAGCTCCTTAACATGCTGCCGCCTGATAAGGGATACACAAGACTTGAATTCAGAATTCCTTCAAGAGGTATCATCGGTTACAGGACCGAGTTTTTGACCGACACAAAGGGCAATGGTATAATGAACAGCGTTATCAGTGGCTTTGAGCCTTTCGCCGGCGAGATCTCTACCAGAAATCATGGTGTGCTCGTTGCTTTCGAGAGTGGAGAGGCCATGACATACGGACTGTTCAACGCGCAGGACAGAGGAAGCCTTCTTATCGGCGCAGGTACGCCTGTATATGAGGGTATGATCGTAGGTATCAATCCCAAGCCGGAGGATATTACGGTCAATGTCTGCAAGAAGAAGCACGTTACTAATATGCGTGCTGCAGGATCAGATGATGCTATGCGTCTGACACCTCCTCTTAATCTCAGCCTTGAGCAGTGCCTTGAATTTGTAGAGGACGATGAGCTGTGTGAGGTAACTCCGAAGAATATCAGACTGAGGAAGAAGATACTTAACACAGATCTCAGAATGAAGGCTCAGGCAGCAGCCAAGAAGAAGGACTGATAAAGAAGGGTTAAATGCTATCGAAGAAGCTAAAGATCGCATTAAGGATACTTATAATCCTTGTACTGCTCTTTTCGTTTGCGATCATCGGTGTTATTTTCGGTTATAATTACGTGCTCTCCCAGGAGAACCGTTATAATGCACTCGCCGAGAGGATCGAGAAGGGATTTTACGATGACCTGAAGGCAGATACGCCGGGCGTTGTCACGGTTGTCGTAAACACAGGTGATTCAACTTCTGACATTGCATCAAGACTTTACGATGCGGGACTTGTCAACAACACGTTTATCTTCGCTCTGATGAGTAAAATCAACGGATTTGACGGTTCATATGTTGCAGGCACCCATTATCTTTTAAGCAGCTTTTCATATGACGAGATCATGTATTTCCTGACACTCGAACCTGCGAGCGTCAAGGTAACGATACCTGAGGGACTTACATACCAGGAGATCAAGGAAGTCCTCTGGGATGCAGGACTGACGTTCGACGAAGCAGAGATGGATGAGTGCATGAACTCAACAAACCTGTTCGTCGATTATGATTTTGTCTCACAGATCGAGATCAATGATGAAAGGGACTTCGTCCTCGCGGGATACCTGTATCCTGATACTTACATCTTTGACGTAAACGCTTCTCCCGAGACGATCATACGCAAGTTCCTCAACAATATGTCGTCCAAGCTTTACGATGACTATTACGCACGCGCTCAGAAGATCGGCATGTCGATGGATGAAGTCATCACACTTGCTTCCATTATTCAGGCTGAGACCGGCCGTGTAACTGATATGATGTACATCTCTGCGGTATTCCACAACAGGCTTGCACAGAATGATGTTCTCGGTTCATCGGCAACCATCAATTACATAATCAAGAGCAACGGCGGAAGAGCAACTCTGAGTCATACTTCCGAGCAGCTTAATGCCAACAGTCCGTACAATACATATATCAATCCGGGACTTCCTCCGGGACCGATCTGCATGCCGGGAGCTAATGCCATTTCAGCGGCTCTTTATCCCGAACCTAACTGCAACTATATGTATTTCTGTGCTACAGGTGACGGCGGTACTGCGTATGCAACGACACTCGCTCAGCATGAGGCTAATGTTGCTCGCTATGCGTCCAACTGGGAAGAGGCTGACAGAATGGCTGAGGAGCGCGATGAGCGCATCAATGAGGACGGTAACATTAATGTCGAAGGGTAAGGTTGAAGTACTCAGTCCCGCGGGTGATCCGTATAAGCTGCGTACAGTCGTTTTATATGGCGCAGATGCTGTTTATATGTCCGGAAAGAGCTTTGGTTTAAGGACTTTCAGCGGCAATTTTACACATGAAGAGATGGTCGAGGGTATAGCATTTGCTCACGCACACGGCGTGAAGTGCTACGTGACCATGAATATCCTTGCAACGGAAGAGGATCTGAAGTATCTCGATGACGAGATCGATTTCGTAGCGCATGTTGCGAAGGCGGATGCAGTACTGGTATCGGATCCTGGCATTTTCGCGAGGATCAGGAAGGTTGCTCCCGATCTTGAGATACATATTTCGACGCAGGCGAGCGTGACGAACAGCGGTGCGTGCGAGTTCTGGCAGAAGCAGGGGGCGAGCCGTATAGTGCTGGCGAGAGAAGTTTCGCTGAGGCAGATAAGGCAGATGAGAGAGGTTCTTGATCCGGATCTGCAGATAGAGTGTTTCGTGCACGGTGCGATGTGTGTGGCATATTCCGGAAGATGCCTGCTCTCCAATTATCTGACAGGAAGAAGGAGTAACGGCGGTGCGTGTGCGCAGCCCTGCAGATGGGGATATTCTGTTATCGAGGAGAAGAGACCTGACATCGCAATGCCGGTGGAGCAGGATGAGAGGGGAACGTATATCTTCGGAAGTAAGGATATCTGTATGGTAGAGCATGTTCCTGAGATGATAGAGTCCGGTATAGACAGCCTTAAGATCGAGGGGCGCATCAAGGGCGCTTACTATGCTGCATGTGCGACCAAAGTGTACAGGGAGGCCGTTGACAGATATTATGCCGATCCCGGGCATTATGAGGTCGATCCCCAATGGATGTATCTCCTCGATAAGGTCGTTCACAGAGACTATGACACGGGTTTCTTCTATAACAGCCCCGCAGAAGATGCGAAGATAGATTCGTCCAAGTCCTATAACAAACCTGCGTTTGTCGTAGGTGTTGTTGAGAGTTCCAAAGACGGACTTATAAAAGTAACTCAGAAAAACAAGTTCTACAGGGGCGATGTCCTTAATGTGCTGATGCCGGAGGGATATATCGATCCCATAACAGTTGAAGCGCTTTACGATGAGAATATGAATGAGATTGACAGCTGCCCTCATCCCGAGATGACTGTATATATTAAGGCTTCCGTAAATGAGCTTCCTGAGATGAGTTTCTTAAGCAGAGACGGTGACAAGGATTACGGGATCCTTCCCGGATGATCACACAGTCAATATCCTTATCCAGAGACCGACCAGAATGATCACAGCGATCAGAAGCGAGACATTGAGGCCCTTGACGAAGGGAAGGATCTTTACGGGCTGTTCTTCTAATTCCGCATCAACCTCACGGCCAAGCATATCACTGTAATATGTCCTCTCGAAATCATCCAGCGAAGCCTTGAAGAATCCGAAAAGGATCGCGGACACGAACAGGGCGGGGATGGAAGTGTAGAAGAATGAGACCGGAATATCGGAATAAGTCTGGAGTGTCGTGATATCGACTTCGGAAATGATGAATGTAAAGAAAAACTGAGTCAGCTTCATCGCGATCATAGAGAGGAAAGGTGCCATAATATTGCCTGTTTTGCGCCTCAGGATAACTATCCAGAGCCCTGTTATGGCGATTCCCGCGATATCGATCATATTGAGCGAATAAAGTGAATAGAAGAGTGTGATTATGATCGTTCCGGCAAGCTTGTTTTCCTCTCTGAAAAGAGAATACATAAGACCTGTGAAGAAGATGCTGACGCCAAGCGAAGGAATAGCATCTACCGTAACGATCTGAAGCACCTGTGAGGCAAGTGAATCATCTGCGTTATAGCACATAAAAGCAGGGAAGACCATCGATCTTCCGAGACGGAGCCAGAGATATGCCATCAGGTTATGGAATGCTGAGTTTACAAGCCCCAGAGGCACACCGGAAAAGAATGCGATGAGAAGCGGTCCGATACCCGTAAACTTGCCTGTTATTCCGTTTATCGAGAGATCTGTATCTCCCGATGAAAGGGAGATGGCGGGTGCGATCAGTGCAAGTAAAGTAAGCAGAGGCATTACGAGGCTGCTGAACACTATGGAAGTGGAAGTAAAAGGCAGAAAAGAGGCCAGCAGTTCTTTTGCGATATAAAGTGATGCGAGGGCAGCTGCCATTATAAAAAGCGGGTATCCCCAGTTTGTCCTCTTCTGCGGGAGAAAAGTATTCCTGAAAAAGGATTTAACTGCTTCAAACGGATCATTCATCAGAACAGAACCCCCATTGAAGCGAGTATGCTAAACAGTTTTTGGTAGAAGAAAGGTTCCATCGCGATAAATACGGCGCATCCCAAAGCGAGAAACGGTCCGAAAGCAAGGTAATCAGGATCGTCTGCATAGTGGATCCTGGACTTTTTGAGCTCGAGCTCGCGTCTGGCCTTGCGTGGATTATCGCTGTTCCTGATAATCTCTTCTTCCTTCTTCTTCCTGATGCTCTTTCTGATAAGCATAGGTATTGCGAAGATGAGAGCGCTGAATACTGCAACATAGAGAATGACGATCAGTCCGTAGCAGCCCGAAAGGAAGCCTAATGCGAACATCAGCTTCATATCGCCCTGGCCCATTCCTTCCTTGCCTGCAAAAGTCATGCTCAGGAATCCTATAATCCAGAGGAATCCTCCTCCGACGACCGCCGCGATTATCCTGTTGATGAGCGGCGCAAACCATGCAGCCTTTTCCGAAAACCAGATAGAACCTTCAGTAAAATCAGCAATTGCAGAGATAACACCAAGTATCAATATAAAGATGGAAAACTGGTCCGGAATGATCCTGTTGAGCTTGTCAGACATGATGATAAGGAACAGAACAGGCATCAGAAGTGCTATTACGGCCAGTCTCAGCCAGCTGTATTCAATGAAAAAGTGCGGTGCGAATATGATGGACACAAAATAACACAGCACAATGCCGGCACATGAGATGATGCCGTGAGGAAATGCCTTCATGCGCTTGGAAGGTCTGTAATTCGGACTGTTTACATCGAAATCATAGTCCTGAAGCCAGCTCTCAGGAAACTTTCTGAATAAAAAAGTTACAAGCATACCGAATAATATGCCCAAAACAGCGCTGATGATGAACCAAAACCACATTGTCATAGACTAAAGTTTAATATAGCAATCTGATTTTTACAACTTTTTACAATTTATCTAATTATTTATCTTTATTTATGGCATATGTCTTTAATTCGACGAATTGAACGTAATTATTTGCTACAAACTAAAAATATTGATAAAATCACAACGTAGTTTTTAGAGAGGGGATGCGTTTGCCGCATCAACAGATGATATGAACAACAAGATTACTTCAAAAAAACTTGAAGAAATGATGCAGTCACACGTTAAGGCAGAGACAGGTATGTCCCTGGAACGTGCAACACTGCGCGATTACTGGATGGCTATGGCCAAGACGATCGTTGAGCTGATCTCAGATGATTGGTACACAACACGTAACGAATATGCGAAGGGAAGACAGGTTCACTATCTTTCTGCCGAGTTCCTTGAAGGCCGCTCAATGCTGAACAATCTCGTTAATCTCGGGATCTATGATCAGGCAAAAGAGGCTTTCGAGCACTTTGGTCTCAACATTACTGATATCCTTGAACAGGAGACAGACCCTGCTCTCGGCAACGGCGGTCTCGGAAGACTTGCAGCTTGCTTCCTTGATTCTTCCGCTACTATGAACCTTCCTGTAACAGGATACGGCATCCTTTACAGATATGGTCTGTTCAGACAAGCTATCGAGAACGGTTTCCAGAAGGAATACCCTGATTCCTGGATGGAGAGGGGATATCCTTTCATCGTTGCAAGATACGACAGAAAGGTTAAGGTCCATTTCAACGATATCGATGTATGGGCTATCCCTTATGATCTTCCTATCACAGGTTACAACACAAACAATGTTAACCAGCTGAGACTCTGGAAGGCTGAGCCTGCTGAGGAGTTTGACTTCAATCTCTTCAATTCACAGAGATTTGATGATGCTGTTATCGAGAGGAACCGTGTAAACGATATCTGGAGAGTCCTCTATCCTAACGATACATCTTATGACGGTAAGGTTCTCCGTGTAAGACAGCAGTACTTCTTCGTTTCTGCTTCCATGCAGGATATCGTCAGAAAGTACAAGGAGAATCATGGTGAAGACCTCCATGATTTCGCGAAATACAATGTCATCCAGCTCAATGACACACACCCTGTTATCGGTATTCCCGAACTTATGAGAATACTTGTTGACGAGAATGGTATCGACTGGGTTGAGGCATGGGAGATAACAAAGGCAACATTTGCTTATACAAACCACACGATCATGGCTGAAGCTCTTGAGAAGTGGGATATCAGCATCTTCAGATTCCTCTTCCCGAGGATTTACGAGATCATCGAGGGTATCAACAATCAGTTCAGGGCTCAGATGTACGAAGCAGGTCTCTATTCAGAGACTATCGATCGTATGAGCATCCTTGCAGACGGCAAGATCCAGATGGCTTGTCTTGCTATCTACGGTTCACATTCCGTAAATGGTGTTGCAGCTCTCCACACAGATATCCTCAAGAAGGAGACTCTCAAGGAGTGGTATGCGGTATATCCTGAGAAGTTCTCCAACAAGACAAACGGTGTTACGCCAAGAAGATGGCTCAGAGCATGCAATATCGAGCTTTCCGACCTCCTTACAGAGCTTCTCGGAAGCGATAAGTGGGTTAACGATCTTTCTCAGCTCAAGAAGCTTGAGAAGTTCAAGGATGACGATGCTGTAATGAAGAGATTCCTGGCTATCAAGAAGATCAAGAAGACACAGCTTTCTGATCATCTCAAGAATGTTGCCGGCGTTGAACTCAACCCTGATTCAGTATTCGATATCCAGGTAAAGCGACTCCACGAATACAAGAGACAGCTTCTCAACGCTCTCTATGCACTGAACCTCTATGACAGGATCAAGGAGGATCCTACTCTTGATCTGCCTCCTGTTACTATCGTTTTCGGTGCTAAGGCAGCTCCCGGATACTTCAGAGCTAAGGCTATCATCAAGTTTATCAACGAGATCGCGAAGCTCATTGACAATGATCCCGAGGTTAAGGACAGGCTCAAGGTCGTATTTATCGAGAACTACAATGTATCCAACGGTGAGAAGATCTTCCCGGCAGCAGATGTTTCCGAGCAGATCTCCACAGCAGGTCTTGAGGCTTCCGGTACCGGCAACATGAAGTTCATGATCAACGGTGCTGTTACTCTCGGAACAATGGATGGTGCTAACGTTGAGATCTGTGAGAGCGTCGGTGAAGACAATATCTACATCTTCGGCTGCAGAGCTCAGGATATGGCAGCTACAAAGGCTTATTACAATCCCAAGTGGCAGTATGAGAACATCCCCGGTCTCAAGAAGGCTCTCGACAGACTTGTTGACGGCTCATTCAACGATGAGGGAACAGGTATGTTCAATGATCTCTTCAACGGACTCATCTACGGTTCCAACTGGCAGCCCGGTGATACTTATTATGTACTCGGTGATTTTGATGATTACCGCAAGACAAGAGACCGTCTGTACACTGACTATAAGGACGAGCTCTCCTGGGCAAGAAAGTGCTGGGTAAATATCTGCAACTCCGGCAAGTTCTCATCTGACCGTACGATCGGTGAGTACGCTAAGGATATCTGGGATGTTAAGCCCAAGAAGATCAAGTAAGGTCTTTTTAGTTCATGCTAACCAAAGCGCTCCGGATGATCGGGGCGCTTTTTCTTTCAGGTGTGCAAACCGTGCATATACAAATTGTACTTATGCCTGGAGTTTTTGTTGTGCAAAAGATATATAGCAGTCAATCGGTTTGGTTGATTTTTTACATAGAAACCTGTGTTTTTAACAAGTTTTTTGGCGTAATTTACAACACGATGCGTGTTGTTTATAAGTCGAGTTGCGGTATCATATACTTGTGATGAGTTTGGTTTTTGCCCTTCTCGTTACTCTCATAAATAATTGCCCGAGATTTTTATGTTGTTGTTTATGGGGCTGTCTTAATAGGGAGACAGCCTTTTTGTTTGTCAATTTTCCATATCAATATGTCAAATTTCCGATATTTTCCGACTAATATGTGTATAGTGCACAAAAAACGTTGTTTTAAGAAATGCTTTTTTGTATTTTTGGTTGGTAATTCCGCGTCTTTATTATATAATAAGCCGTATATAAGGCGGATTATGTCTGCCTGTATTTGACAGGAAGGAACTTTTCAAAGTGGATCAAGCTTTTTTATTCAACCGCGGCGAGAACTTTATGGCTTATAACTTTCTCGGTGCTCACCCTTTCGAGGACGATAAGGGCAATAAGGGATATATGTTCAGAGTCTGGGCTCCCAAGGCTAGAAGCGTCAGTGTCATGGGCGATTTCAACGACTGGGATGCACAGGCAAATCAGATGTTCAAGCTGGGAGATACCGGTATCTGGGAACAGATTGTATGGGGTGCTCAGCAGTGGGACAGATATAAGTACAGGATCATCGGTGCCGACAACCGTGTATATGAGAAGGGTGACCCCTTCGCAAGGCATTTCGAGACGAGACCTAACAATGCGTCCATCATCTATGATCCTAACGATTATATCTGGAACGATGATGAATACTGCAAGAACCGTACGGATGCGCTGGCACCCAAGCCGATCAACATCTATGAGATCCATCTCGGTTCATGGAGAAGACATCCGGACGGCAATATGTTCACATACAGGGAGCTTGCTCTCGATCTTGTCGATTACTGCCGCAAGATGAACTATACACATATCGAGCTCATGCCCATCCTTGAGCATCCGCTCGATGATTCCTGGGGTTATCAGGTAACAGGTTACTATGCTGTAACGAGCAGATTCGGCACACCTGCAGATTTCAAGTATATGGTAGATGTTCTGCATCAGAACGGTATCGGCATCATACTTGACTGGGTTCCTGCTCATTTCCCGAAGAACCTTGAAGGTCTTGTAAGATTTGACGGTACTCCCTGTTATGAGTACGCTGACCCCAGACTTGGAGAGCACAGGGAGTGGGGCACATACGTTTTCGATTATTCCAAGAATGAGGTAATCTCATTCCTCATTTCCAATGCTATCTTCTGGCTTGAAGAGTTCCATCTCGACGGTCTCCGAGTTGACGCAGTCAGCTCAATGCTTTACAGAGATTACGGAAGACAGCAGTATCTGCCTAATGTCCACGGAGGCAATGAGAACCTCGAGGTTATCGAGTTCTTCAAGAAGCTCAATGGCACTATCAGATATCATTATCCTCATGTGATGATGATCGCTGAAGAGTCTACGGCATGGCCCAAGGTATCACATCCCGTTGAAGAGGGCGGACTCGGTTTCACACATAAGTGGAACATGGGATGGATGCACGATACACTTGATTATTTCTCAACAGATTCCTATGCAAGAGAGTGGCATCACGACGAGTTCTGTTTCTCGATGATGTATGCATTTGCAGAGAATTATATCCTGAGCCTCTCACACGATGAGGTCGTTCACGGAAAGCATTCCATGATCGATAAGATGCCGGGCGATATCTGGCGTAAGTTTGCGAACCTGAGACTGCTCTATCTTTATCAGATCAGCCATCCGGGCGCAAAGCTCAATTTCATGGGTTCCGAGTTCGGTCAGTTTATCGAGTGGAGATTCTATGAGCAGCTGGAGTGGTTCCTGCTCGATTATGAGTCACACAGACTGCTCCAGGATTATGTTTCGCAGCTCAACAGATTCTATATCGATCATCCCCAGCTTTGGATCGATGATCATACATGGGCAGGCTTTGAGTGGATAAGCGCTGATGATGTAAAGAACAACGTATTTGTTTACAAGAGATCATCACCGAATCCTGAAGAGAACGATATCTATGTCGCTCTCAACATGGTTCCCCAGCCTCTCGAAGAATACAAGATCCCCGTATATGAGCTGGGTACATATAAACTTGTTCTCAATACTGATGACATGGCTCACGGCGGAAGCGGATATCCTACGGCAACAGATCCTAACGGATGTGTTGAGGCAGTTGATGAGGAGTACAACGGGAAGCCTTATCACATTGTCATCAATCTTCCTCCTCTTGCAGGCATCTACTTTATGAAGGTAGCTGACCCCCAGCCTGTCAAGAAGGTAAAGAAAGCGGCAGAGAAGAAGCAGGAGAGGAAGACTGAGGCCAAGAAGAAGGTAACCGGTATCAAGTCTGCTCCTAAGAAGGCTGTTGAGAAGAAAGCAGAAGCAAAAAAATCAACAGCCGCAAAAACAACAAAGAAATAAAGACAACAACATATATTCGGAGGTAACACATTATGGCAAAAGCTGAAGTCGTTGCAATGATCCTTGCAGGCGGACAGGGTGCAAGACTCGGAGTTCTGACAAAGAAGATCGCGAAGCCGGCTGTTCCGTTCGGAAGCCGTTACAGAATCATCGATTTTCCTCTGTCGAACTGCGTCAATTCAGGAATCGAGATCGTAGGCGTACTCTCGCAGTATCAGCCTCTCGCACTTAATACTTACGTAGGTAACGGTCACCCATGGGATCTCGACCGTCAGAATGCAGGTGCATATATCCTTCCTCCTTACCAGAGATCCGGTAAGAGTGACTGGTACAAGGGTACTGCAAATGCTATCTACCAGAACAAGGATTTCCTTGATGACTGCAACCCCAAGTATGTAGTTATCCTTTCAGGTGACCACATATACAAGATGGACTACGGTGCAATGCTCAAGAGCCATATCGAACGCGGCGCTGATGCAACTGTAGCAGTTTATGAAGTACCGTGGGAGGAGGCTCCCAGATTCGGTATCCTCAATACTGAAGACGATGATTCCATCGTTGAGTTCGAGGAGAAACCTGCACAGCCCAAGAGCAATCTTGCATCAATGGGTGTTTATGTATTCACATGGGATGTTCTGAGAGAAGCTCTTATCAAGGATGAGGCTGATGAGAACTCCAATAACGACTTTGGTAAGAACATAATCCCGATGCTCCTGAATGACGGAAGGAAGCTCTTTGCTTACAGATTTGCCGGCTACTGGAAGGATGTAGGAACGATCTCATCCCTCTGGGAGACGAATATGGATATCCTCGACAAGCCTGAGGACATCAACCTTGTTGACAGATCATGGAAGATCTTCTCAAGGAACCCTGTCAAGCCTTCACAGTACATCGGTTCGGAAGGTAAGGTCGTCAATTCCGCTCTTACAGACGGATGCCGTATCTATGGCGATGTTATCCACTCAGTTCTCTCCAATTCAGTAGTAGTTGAGAAGGGAGCTGTAGTTAAGGACTGCGTACTCCTTCCGGGTGTAACAGTAAAGGCAGGCGCACACCTTGAGAGATGTATCGTTGATTTCGGTACGATCATTGGTGAGAACGTTAAGGCCGGTCCTTCCGTTACAGGTGAGGGTCCGTACACAAATCATAAGATATGCTCTGAAGGAATCGTTGTTTTCGAGAGAGGTCTTAAGATCAAGGCTGACGCTGTAATTCCCGGCAACAGCATGATCGACTCTGACATTGAAGTTTCCGATGAAGAGAATGTCATTGAGAGCACATTCAGAGTATAAGGAGGAGTAAATAAATGTTTAATAATGCAATGGGCCTGATCTTAGCCGACAACAAGAAGATCTCATTGGGGGAACTTTCCAATCCCCGTGCTCTTTCAGCCGTTCCTTTTGGCGGAAGGTACAGAATTATTGACTTTATGCTCTCCGATATGGTCAACTCCGGTATCAAGAATGTCGGTGTTCTGACATACAACAAGTATAAGTCACTTATGGACCACGTTGGCACAGGTGATGCGTGGTCTCTTGACAGAAAGAATGACGGCCTTCACATCCTGCCTCCTTACGTTAACTCTGAGGCTACGGCAGCAAATGTTCAGGGTGATGAGGAGCTTACAGGCGTTCTCGATTTCCTGAGACAGTCAAGAACTACTTATGTTATCATCTCAGCTTCCAATGTTGTTCTGAATACAACATTTGACGACTTCATCAAGTCACATGAGCAGGCAGGAGCTGATATCTCCGTCATGTTCAACAGAGACGGCATCAAGTACGGAAGTCCTTCATATATCCTCGAACTGGATGATGACGGATTCGTTAAGGATATGCTCTTCAATCCTCCGAAGCCTTCTTCCAATAAGTGCTCACTCGGAATCCTCGTTTTGAGAAGAGACCTCCTTATCGACATCATCTCAAGACAGATGTCTCACGGTATGACACATTTCGGTATCCACTCCATCGTAAAGATGTACGATGAGTTCAAAGTGCACGGCTTCGAATACGGCGGTACAGCTTTGAGGATCAATAATGTACACTCCTATTTCAGATCCTCCATGAATCTTCTCGACGAGGGTATCAGGAACGACCTGTTCTGGAGCGGCGAACCAATTTATACGAAGGTCAAGGACGAAGCTCCTACGCTTTACTTTGATAATGCAGATGTTAAGAAGAGTATCATCTCTGACGGCTGCAGGATCTATGGCAAGGTCGAGGAATCAGTGATCTTCAGAAGCGTTACTGTTTCGAAGAACACAACGCTGAAGAACTGTGTGGTAATGCAGGATGTTCATATTTCCGAGAATTGCCACCTTGAGAACGTAATCCTGGATAAGAATGCTTTCGTTCGTCCCGGCGTTCGTCTTATCGGTCATCCGGATTATCCTGTAGTTATCGGAAAGGGTGCGGGTATCTAATTATGGAAAAGTCAATTAAAGTATTATTGGTATCATCTGAGGTAAGTCCTTTTGTAAAGGTCGGCGGCCTTGCAGATGTAGTTGGTGCGCTTCCCGTTGAGCTTAATAAGCAGGGTGTGGATGCAAGGGTAATCCTGCCTCTCTATAAGAAGGTCAAGGTAAAGTATGCGGATCAGCTTAAGTTTCTTGGCTGGAGAATGGTCCATATGGGCTGGAGATCTCTTTATGCAGGTCTCTTCTCACTGGAGCAGAACGGAACAACGTTCTACTTTGTAGATAACGAATACTACTTTAATTTTGATCAGATCTATGTTGAGTACGTATTCGATATCGAGAGATATTGCTTCTTCCAGAGAGCAGTTCTTGATTTCCTCGGAGATTTCATGAACTTTGAGCCTAACGTTCTGCACTGCAACGACTGGCAGACAGGTATGATCCCGCTGCTTCTTGATGCACACTTCAAGAAGCACGGATACCACACAGACGTACAGACTGTTTATACGATCCACAACCTCAAGTATCAGGGCGTTCACAGTACTGAAGTCGTTAAGGAGATGCTCGATCTTCCCGATGAGTATATCCGCGAGGACTTCTGTATCAAGGACCGTGCAATCAACTTCATGAAGGCTGGTATCGTATTCTCCAATTCAGTTACTACGGTTTCTCCCACATATGCATATGAGATCATGACAGATTACTATGGTGAAGGACTTAACTGGACACTCCAGAAGTATGCATACAAGGTATCCGGTATTCTGAACGGAATGAACGATCTTGAGTATGATCCTTCAAAGGACGACAAGATCCCCGCTAAATATACCGTTAAGACATACGAGAAGGGCAAGGCTATCTGTAAAAAGTCACTTCAGGAACAGCTTGGTCTTGAAGTTAACCCGGGTGCACCTCTCTGCGCTATGATCTCAAGACTCGTTGATCAGAAAGGTCTCGATCTCCTGCTCTATGTACTTGAAGAGATCCTTTATGACGGAATGCAGGTAGTTATCCTCGGTACAGGTGATCCGTACTACGAGAGAGCTCTTGTCGATATCGCAAACCGCAATCCCGGAAAGATGTGTGCATGCATCGACTTTGACGGTGCTCTTGCTCATACTATCTATGCGGCATCTGATATCTTCCTTATGCCTTCCATCTTTGAACCTTGTGGTCTGTCACAGCTCGTTTCGATGGCATACGGCTCAGTTCCGATCGTAAGAGAGACAGGCGGACTTAAGGATACAGTTACTCCTTATAACGAGTATACAGGCGAAGGCAACGGTTTCTCATTTGCAAACATCAATGCGCATGAGTTCCTGTTCGTTACAAAGTATGCTGCAGATCTCTACAGACATCATAAGGATGTATGGAACAAGCTTATCGAGACCGGCATGAAGGGTGACTATTCATGGAAGAAGAGTGCAGCTGAGTACGCCGGCCTCTTCTCTCTCATTACAGGAATCCCGCTCGATCAGCCTGAGGCAGAGAAGAAGGAAGAACCTAAGGCAGAGGCTCCCAAGGCTCCTAAGACAGCTGCAAAGAAGCCCGCTGCAAAGAAACCTGCAGCCAAGAAGCCCGCTGCAAAGAAGCCCGCAGCGAAGAAGGCAGAGGAAAAGAAAATAGAGGAGAAGAAGCCTGAATAATGGACTTGTCCTCAAGCAGTACTGAACTGAATAACAACAAGGCGCGGGAGCGTGTATATCACGCCTCGCGCCTTGATATGTACAGAAAGCCTTTCGGTGCTCAGCCGGAGGGGAGTGTTGTCCGTCTGTTTCTTGAGTGTCCGTCCGCATATCATGATGTCACACTCTGCTATACATACGGACTTTATAGTTTTTCCTATCATGAAGAGCCGATGGCAAGATGCGATGGCGGCTACAAGGCTGAACTCATGCTTCCCGATGAGTCATGTCTGCTTTTCTACTGGTTCAGGTTCGTCGATGATGAGGATACTGTCAAATACTATGTCGCATCAGGTGACAAACAGAACGGTGAAGGGGAGATCTATCACGAACCTCCCAGAGTCGGAGCTGATGAAGACAAGTATCCCTATGCATTCCAGATAACTGTTTACGATAAGAGTTTTAAGACTCCTGACAGGATCAAGGGTGCAATGATCTATCAGATCTTCCCTGACAGGTTTGCAAGGGGAGACGATTATTCTTTCGATAGAATGGTCAATGCATCTGACAGGACAGAACGTGTTTACCACAGAGACTGGTATGAAGACGTTGATATTTACGGAAAGCCTGAGACAGGATATCTTGCCTGTGATTTCTTTGGCGGAACGCTTAAGGGTATTGCTCAGAAAATCGATTACATAAAGTCACTGGGCATCAATATCCTCTATCTCAATCCGATATTTGAGGCAAGATCGAGCCACAGATATGATACGGCTGATTATATGCAGGTCGATCCTGTTCTCGGCGGAAATCCTGCTTTTGCAGAACTCGTCAGAGTTTGCGATGAACATGGTATCAAGATTATCCTTGACGGAGTTTTCAGCCATACCGGAGCTGACAGCAGGTATTTCAACAAGTTTGACAGATATGACGGCATCGGCGCGTTTAAGTCTTTCGAGAACGGGGATGAGAGCCCTTACAGGTCCTGGTATAATTTCTGGCGCGATGAGGACGGCAACCCTGTCTATGATTCATGGTGGGGATTCCCGGATCTCCCCAATGTCAATGAGGATGACCTGTCTTACCGCAAGTTCATTTTCGGGGACGGCGGAGTTGTGAAGACATGGCTTGGAAGAGGAGCGGGCGGTTTCCGTCTTGATGTTTCGGACGAGCTTCCTGACAGCTTTATAAGGCAGATGCGCAAGACGATAAAGCGTAATTCGAACGGAGAGGGAATACTGATAGGTGAAGTCTGGGAGGATGCTTCGTGCAAGTGTTCTTACGGATCGTACCGCGACTTTATGTTCGGAAACACCCACGATTCGGTCATGGGTTATACATTCCGCCACATCGTTCTTGATTTTCTCTGCGGTTATATAAGTGCGGAGGTAATGGAGGCAAGGCTCGAGGGGTTCCGTGAGAGGTATCCGGCTGAGGCGTATTATTCGATAATGAACCTTGTTTCGTCGCATGATGTTCCAAGGATCATGACAATGCTATCCAAGCCTTCTGATTCTGACGACCGTGAGATCCAGAAGGATATGGCAGTATCTGCTGCGCAGTACAGCGACTGTTCAAGAATGTCACGCATAGCTTATGCTCTTCAGATCGGCTATATCGGTGCATGCTGTCTGTATTACGGTGACGAGATCCTTATGGAAGGTTATAAGGATCCTTTCAACAGGAGGACATACCCGTGGGGAAGACTTACCGGAAGGCAGGAGGAGAATCTGTCTTATATCCGCAGGCTTTCACGCATCCGTAATGACAATGCATGCCTGAAGACCGGTTATTACAAGACTCTGTTTACCGAAGGTGATGTGTTCTGCTTTATGCGTTATCTCGTTGATGGACGTGATTTCTTCGGCAAGGAGGCATACGGAAGCCCGAGGATCATACTGCTCATAAACAGGGGAGATGATCCCGCATATGTCATGGTTGATGACTCAGGAAATGAGACAACGGTCAGAAGGCTGAAGAGCGCATTTGTTTCTCTCAATGACAGCTTCGTTATGGGGGCTGTCAAAGGGGCGAGAATGACATATGGACTCCCTCCAAGATCATTTATGTTTTTGATATTCTGAGGGGCGTCTATATAATCTTTATTTTATATGGTCATTATTGTAAAATCAGAAGAGTGGAAAAAGAGCTTAAGAACAGGAGTTTAGAAAAATGTCAGAATTCAAGGATATTCAGGTAAACACAGGGGAAGAGAACATCAAGCGTGAGACGACAATGGACGTTACGGACAAGAAGTGTCCTAACTGCGCTGCTACGATCGAATATGATCCTGATACTCTTAAGATGACATGCCCTTACTGCGGTTATTCAAGAGAGATCCCTACGCCTGAGTCTTCCAAGGATATTGAAGAACTCGATTTTGAGTCAGCTAAGCTCAGGAAGAGCCTTGACTGGGGTACATCCACAAAGCAGCTCATCTGTAAGAACTGTGCTGCTGAGGCTATGTACGATGAAGCAGAGACTGCAGGATGCTGTCCTTTCTGCGGATCTACACAGGTTATGCCTGTTGACAATGATGAGAATGTTATGGCTCCCCAGGGTGTTGTTCCTTTCGAGATCTCCAATGAGAAGGCTGGATTCATGTTCAAGATGTGGCTCAAGAACAAGTTCTTCGCTCCCAAGCAGGCTAAAGAGATATGTAAGCCCGAGAATTTCCAGGGACTCTATCTTCCTTACTGGACATATGATACGAACACGACTTCATCTTATGATGCAAAGCTCGGCTTTGATAAGAGGGAAGGAGACAAGACTGTTACCACATGGCGTCACTACCGCGGTATCTATCAGGAGTTTATCGATGATGAGATCGTATATGCGAGCCGCAAGACGAAGAACCAGTACATCAATAACGTATCTGTATTTGATTTTACAAAGCTCAAGCCTTATGATCCTCAGTTCATCTCAGGTTTCGTAGCTGAGAGATATACTTTAGGTCTTGATGACGGCTGGGAAGTTGCAAAGAAGACTATCAAGGACAAGCTTAGGTCAAATCTCTCCTCAAAGCTCAGAAAGCAGCATCACGCGGATCACGTTGGAGAACTGAAGATGTCTACCAGCTTTGATGACGTTACATTTAAGTATATCCTCGCACCTATCTGGATAGCGAACTTCAAGTATAATGACAAAGAGTACTCCTTCGCAGTTAACGGACAGACAGGTAAGGTATCCGGAAGCTCACCTGTATCTGCACTCAAGGTATTCCTTACGATCCTTGCCGCTATTGCAATAATTGTTATCCTGTACTTCCTGTTTGGCAATAACTGATAATTATTATAGTGAGTAAAGCAAAGAAAACTCCGCTTCGGCGGAGTTTTTTAATAATTTGTAAATAAAATACGCAAAAATGTGACAAAAAGTCACTTAAATGTGTTGCTTATTGACCGAATACCCTTTACAATGTAAGGAAGTATAAACATAAAAAAATGGGGGATTATTATGTTTAATAAACTCAAAAAGGTGACGGCGGTCATTACGGCAGGCGCACTGATGTGCGGAACTTTTGTTCTCAATGTGAACTTGCTTGGGGACGATGGCCTCGGAAGGAATGTAGTTAACGCAGATTCTTATGACAGTGATCTGATCATGGATTCTTCAAGTGCAGTCAATTACTCAACGATATTGGGGCGTGCTGTTGACTATGGTCTTCTTGTTGATTGGTTTGAACAGAGAATGCATATGGAGACTACATATGCAATAGGAACATATAGAAGAGATTGTGCAGATTTCTCGACAATCGACCTGGTTCCTAATGATTCAACTGCTCAGTTTATGGTTGATAAAGTTGATCCCACAAACACGAGTATTCCTGTGTTCAAGATAGATGGTAATAATCCCGCTACCATTAATGTTGAGATTTCACCCGATCTTTATTCTCATCTGGATGACTGGTTTATTTTCCAGTCAGATGCTGATGTTCTTGTTACCGAGAATACAGATACAGGCAAAAATATTGAAAGAATGCTTAATAACGTGTTTGAGACATCTCAGACCATTCAGGATAAGATAGACGCTGGGTATGCGATTGATTACACAGAGTATATGTCGAATGGCATGCTTGATCTGACAAAAGGTGATTTCAAGAATAAAGTTGTTTATATCGATGTTGACAGTAATCTCCTTGCAAAGTTTGCTCAAAGTGACGGTTGTCCGATTATAAAAGATGAATCTACAGTTGTTGTTTTTAATGTTAGTAAAAATGCCGGTACCAATTCATCATGGAAGACAGGTAAGCAGGATGGAGATGGCCCTGTAGTTGAAGGTGTCAGGATCAATAAATATAAGGTTTCAGTTGATGGTGGAAGTTCATGGGCTAATACGGATGCCTATTCCGGTAACAGTGATGAACCGACAGATTCCTGCAGAATGAACGACAGGAACATCTGTCAGAAGATTATTTGGAATATCACTACTGACAAGCCGGTCGGATTGGATAATACATCCGGATTGTTCATAATTCCGAACAGTGTTCTGGCTGAAACTCTCGGAACCTGCGCCGGATGGCTGGTTGCAAAGAACTTTGCTAATTCAGGTGGTGAGTGGCATTACATTTATCACGGTGGTAACCAGAATGTTTTATCTGATCGCGTGGGGGAGATTCATTTTGCTGCACGTAAAGCATTTACACATGCGTGGAATGGAGAGAATACGATAGAGGATGAGACTGTTTTTGCAGCTGCCGGTGACTACAAATTCTACTGGTATGAAGATAATTCAAGCTTCAACAAGGATGTTTCTACTGATAATCCTGTATTGAATACAGCAACAAATAAACTTCAGTTCCCTGTTTTAAAGTTCTTTACAGATCAGCAGGAGGCGGATGATGCAGGTCTTCATGATCATTATATTGCTGATGAGGAGACATTCTACTATACGATAGTCGAAGAAGGTGGAGGTTCTATTGTTGATGGTGTTGAGCGTTCAGCAGGTAAGATCAATATTACACTTACCGTTAAGAACGTTAACAATAAACTCCAGTATTTTGTTAAGACGACAACATATCTTGGTAATGGGGATATCTATAAGGTTAATGATGACAGTGCTAATCCCAGTGGAATGAGAATGTCCGGTGTTGAGTTCTCACTTGGTGCGTTCTTCAACAGGGTTGAGACATCTCTGGAGATTAAGAAGACTGTTGAAGGATATACGACAACAGATCCTTTCTATGCTTATATTCAGGGTTCTGACGGAAGCTATTATGATGAGAATGGTAATAATAAGGGATCTAATCCTTACAAGATCGAGTTGATCCCCGATGAGATTGTTAAGATCAAAAACCTTCCTGCAGATAAGTTTATTATTTACGAGGATCCTGATACAGCCGTCCGTCCGGGATATACATTAGTAATGCCTGTGACAAAGAGTGCTGATGTTTCAGCAAAGGCTACTCCTGTAGTCAAGTTTGTTAACAAGTATATTTCAGAATCCCACTTGTCTCTTGGTAAGGTAGTAGCTGGTTTCAATAACGACGATAATCTTATTCCGGATGGTGCAAAGACTGCTACATACAGTTTCCATGTCGCTTCTGACAGTGTTCCGGGATACTATCTTAAGGCTGACGGTACTCTGACAAATGATTATGATGAAGCTCGAATTGATGTTGCAGGCGGACAGACGCTCGATATCGTTCCTCTTGTTGGCGGTAAGTACACAGTTACTGAGGATGACGTGACTTCTTATACGAATTATTCCATGACTACCAAGTACGTTGGACAGAGTTTTGAGATCAATGAGAATAATCTGGATCAGAGCACAACAGTAACTAATACTTTTAAGAGATCCGACTATCTGTCGATAATCATCGAGAAGGAACTCGAAGGTGTTTCTTCAAGCGATAAAAAGTTCTATTTCATTCTGTCTTATTTTGATGAGAATAATAATTCTACTGTTTACGTTGGTGCTGACGGCAAAAAGCTGAGAGATGGATTCAGACTTGCCGACAGGGATTATGCGATTAGGCATGCAATTGAAGTTACAGCAGGGGTTCCTGTTGAGATAAGATCTGTTGCAGATGAGAATGTAAACGGTATATGGGGAGACAAGTACAATACAGCTGGAACGACATATACTGTTGAAGAAGTAAGGCTTGAGGGAGACCTTCCTGGCAACCCGGGTTACCATTTATCCGGAGTTACTTATTCTCCTTCAAATCAGGTTACACTGACATCACGTAACCAGCAGGGAAGAGTAACAGCAACTAATACTTATCAGAAATACTCATTGGTATTGGATAAGCAGGTAAACTTGCCTGAATTGAATGGCAAACAATTTGAATTTGTTGTATCCACAACAATTTACGGTTCGAAAGTATATTTGAAGGAAGACGGAACTGTTCAGTATGGCAGTGAGTATAAGATCAAGGTAACAGCAGGTGAACCGCTGACTATTGTTCTTGATACCAATACCTTTAGTGGAACGAGCGCTCCTGAGTTTATGGTAACTGAGGTTAACCCTGTTATTGGATCGACCGTAACAGTTGCGAGAGTTGATTACAATCTTGTTCAGGTCGATGGAAATGGACAGACAGTTACGTTCAATAACCAGCCGGGTGATGTTGTGAAGACGGCTACTGTTACTAATGTATATCAGATAGATGAGAGTGCAGCTTCTGATTCAGCAGCAGCGGCATCTGATTCAGCGGCAGCAGCGGCTTCTGATTCCGCAGCGGCAGAGTCCGACGCAGCAGCGGCTTCTGATTCCGCAGCAGCCGAGTCCGACGCAGCAGCATCTGATTCAGCGGCAGCAGCGGCTTCCGATTCTGCAGCAGCACAGTCTGACGCAGCGGCTTCCGCATCAGCAGCGGCTGAGTCAAAGGCAGCTGCTTCTAACTCTGCAGCGGCTGCTTCCAGTGCGGCAGCGGCTTCCAATTCTGCAACAGCACAGTCTGATGCAGCAGCATCTGCCTCCGCGGCAGCCGAGTCTGCAACAGCAGCGTCTGCATCTGCAGCGGCTGCTTCCAGTGCGGCAGCGGCTTCCAATTCTGCGGCAGCACAATCTGATGCAGCAGCATCTGTATCTGCAGCGGCTGCTTCCAGTGCGGCAGCGGCTTCCAATTCCGCGGCAGCACAGTCTGATGCAGCGGCATCTGCCTCTGCGGCAGCCGAGTCTGCAACGGCAGCGTCTGTATCTGCAGCTGCTGCTTCCAGTGCTGCGGCGGCTTCACAGTCAGCAGCAGCTTCGAATTCAGCGGCAGCAGCATCAAATTCAGCATCAGCAGCATCAAATTCCGCAGCAGCAGCTTCAAGTGAGGCAGCAGCATCTCAGTCTGCAGCAGCATCTCAGTCTGCAGCAGCTTCAAGTGAGGCAGCAGCATCTAACTCAGCTTCAGCAGCCTCTGATTCTGCCGAGGCGGCAGCTTCCGATTCGGCGGCAGCGATCTCGGCTTCCGCAGCAGCTGAATCTGCAACAGCAGCTTCTGTATCAGCGGCAGCAGCTTCAAGTGAGGCAGCAGCTTCCGAATCAGCGGCAGCACAGTCTGACGCTGCAGCTTCTAATTCCGCAGCAGCAGCATCTAACTCTGCGGTTGTAGCATCTAACTCTGCGGCGGCAGCTTCGAATTCAGCGGCAGCAGCTTCTAATTCCGCGACAGCGGCTTCTGACTCTGCAACAGCAGCATCCGATTCCGCGGCAGCGGCTTCTGACTCTGCGGCAGCAGCTTCTGATTCCGCAACAGCGGCTTCTGACTCTGCAGCAGCAGCTTCTGATTCCGCAGCAGCCCAGTCCGATGCAGCAGCATCTGACTCCGCCGCAGCAGCTTCAAGTGAGGCGGCAGCATCGGATTCCGCCGCAGCGATCTCTGCTTCTGCAGCAGCCGAATCTGCAACAGCAGCTTCCGTATCAGCGGCAGCAGCTTCAAGTGAGGCAGCAGCTTCCGAATCAGCAGCAGCGGCTTCAAGCGAGGCAGCAGCTTCCGAATCAGCAGCGGCGGCTTCAAGCGAGGCAGCAGCATCTGATTCAGCAGCAGCGGCTTCTGACTCTGCAGCGGCTGCAACTACGACAGCAGCAAATCCGACTGATTATCAGATGCAGCTTAATAAGCACGACCAGTATGACCAGAGAGTTGTACACGCAGTCCTTTCGATCGAATCCCAGAACCATATGATCGATCTGTCCGGTGTAGTTGTACTTCAGAATGGTCAGACAGCAGAGAACTTTAAGCTCTCTGACGATAAGATGACAGTCTCCTTCACGACTATCAGCCAGGATGATGCTTTTGTTTATAATCTCCCTGCAGGTGATTATTACATCACAGAGTCCATTGTTCCTGACGGTTATGCAAAGGCAGATCAGATCTCGTTTACTGTAGATGCTTATGGTGAGGTCAGCGGCGTTTATGTACAGGGTACACCTCAGGCAGTATTCAATCGTGAGGTCCTGATGCTTGATAAGGCCGATCCTTCTGCTTCACAGCCTTCAGGCAAGGCAGTTCCGGCAACAGGTGAGAATGCTTCACTTTATATCGGACTCGGATCAGTATTTATGGTAGTCTCAGCAGGTATCGTTATTCATCTTGTACGTTCAAACAAGAAGAAGGAAGATCAGCAGTAACGATAAATAGCTTATAATTTTTGAACTGCCCTTTATTATCAGGGCAGTTCTTTTATGTGAAAGAGCAGAATTACCCCTTTATTCTTATTTAGTGTATAATCAGAACAGATTACTTTGGAGTGGTGTGATATGAAGTATTTCGTCGGATCTTTCATATTCTTTTTGATCCTTGCATTTTACATTTACAGATACTACCTTGCGGGTTTTGACAAACCGATAAACAAAGATATCAGAACTCTCAGAAATATAGACAGGAAATTCGCACTTATTGTGTTGGCTGCCGGTTTTGTTCTGAGGATAATCATTTCTTTGTATAATTCCGGTAAGGGGTTCTACGGGTTCGGTTCTGATATTAGCAGTTTCTCGGCCTGGGCAAAGTCCGCGTATGAGACCGGGCTGACCGGTTTCTATACGTCAGGGGATTATACGTCGTGTCCGCCGGGATATGTTTATATCCTTTTCTTTACCGGTGCGTTGATCAACATATTCAAGATTACCGAATTCTCATCGGTCCACATTATCCTGATCAAGCTTCCTGCGATACTTGCTGACTGCGGTATGGCATTCCTTTGTTACAAGATGTCAGGAGAGCAGAACAACATAAAGAGATTTGGTGCACTTACAGTGTCGCTTCTGATACTGCTTAATCCGCTTACGCTGATCAACAGTGCTCTGTGGGGCGCTAATGATGCTGTATTTGTATTCTTCCTTGTATTTGCGCTTTATATGTTTACAAGAGGGAAGACTATTCCCGGATACTTCCTGTTTACTGTATCCGCTCTGATGTCACCGCTTGCAGTATTCTATCTGCCGGTCTTTGTTTTTGCTTTCGTCAACAAGATGATAAAGATCGTAAAGGCAAAGAAGGATCTTATTTCAAAGTCGGCTGTTGAGTTCTTCCTGTTTGTTACTTCGATCTCGTCATTCTTCGTTCTCTGCATCCCGTTGGGGATTAAGGAATCCTACGCGAGAGTAACTGACTATTTCTCAATGAAATATGCTTCCGTTAACGCTTACAATTTCTGGGAACTTATAGGAAAGGGATGGCTGAGTGAAGACGAGACGATGCTCGGGATATCGATCAGCGTCTGGGGAGCGATATTTGTTGTCCTCGTTCTGATCGGAGCTGCATTCGTTTTTGTAAAGGCGCATAATTCAAAGTCGGTATACTTCTTCACTGCAGGACTTTTGTCGCTCGGCATATTTACGCTTGCGACAAGAATGCACGAGAGGTTTCTGTTCCCAGCAGCGATCCTGTTTATCTTTGCTTTTGTTATCAGGCCGAGAACCGAGACATACCTGCTTGTTCTGATCACGGGCGCCGCAGCTTACTTTAACATATTCCATGTTCTGTATTATTTCGATGCAGCAAATTACAACAGCAGTAATCCTGTAATAAAGACGATCGCTTCATTCTGCGTTGTGGCATTGATCTTTGCAGTTATAACTGCGGTCAAGGTTTATATCTTAAACGGAGAAGAGAAGACGGAGAGCAGGGTTTTCGAGAGAATGCTTGAGAAGAATAAAGCATATTTCGAGAGGATCATGACCGCAAAGACTGAGGTCAGGCATACGCAGAAGATCTCGAAGATGAATAAGTACGATTATATTATCGTTGCCGTGATAATGTCGCTTTATTCGATCCTGGCGTTCTATCATCTTGGCAATATGTATGCACCTACGACAGAGTATTCGCTCGTAAGCGAGGGTGCGGTCACACTCGATTTCGGAGAAGTGAAGAATATCAGACAGATGTGGGCATATCTCGGTCACGAGTTCGACCAGAATTATGTCGTTACATATTCTGAAGACGGCGAGCACTGGTATTATCTGTTTGACGATGAGAATAATTGGCAGACAGGTGCCGTTTATAACTGGAATCTGACAAACGTTGATGTGAACACAAGATTCCTTTACATCGCACCTGCGTCAACCACGCATGCTGATGCAGTAATCGAGTTCGTATTCAAGGATATAAACGGGAAGATACTTACGCCCGTGAATGCGGAGAATTATCACAATCTGTTTGACGAGCAGCAGTATGCTGTGGAGAGCGATACTTATCTCAGCGGAACATACTTTGACGAGGTCCACTACACACGCCACATCCACGAAATGAAGAACGGCCTTTACACATACGAGAACACGCATCCGCAGCTCGGCAAGGAGATAATGGCCATTGGTACATATATCTTCGGCATGAACCCTTTTGGATGGCGTTTTATGGGTACTGTGTGCGGAATCATCATGATCTTTGCGATGTATGTTCTCGCCAAGAAGTTCTTTGCTGATACAAAGCTTGCCACGGTAACAACGCTGGTGTTCACATCTGACTTTATGCATTTCGTTCAGACGAGGATCGCGACGATCGATGTGTATGCGGTCATGTTCATCATGCTGTCCTATATATTTATCTACGAGTATACGCAGTACAATTTCTTCGAGTCACCGCTCAAAAAGACGTACAAACCGCTGTTCCTGTGCGGACTGTTTGCAGGTCTTGCCATCAGCTCGAAATGGATAGGCGTCTACTCCGCTGCAGGCATCGCATTCATACTCCTGGTGCAGTTCGTCTACAGATACAAGGAATACAGCACTGCCCTCGTAAGTCTTGACAGAGAACTTAAGAAGGGCAAGGATTTTGATGTTGTCAGAACTTTTAATTCTAATGTCTTCAAGACTGTCGGCTGGTGCTTTGTCGTATTCATCTTTATCCCGCTCATCATCTATACGCTAACGTATATACCGTTCAACGACGGCGTGGAGGGAAGAGATCTCATCACAAAGATGATCGAGGCACAGAAGACGATGTTTAATTACCACACAGGTCTTGTCGCAACGCACAGCTACTCGTCTGAATGGTATCAGTGGCCTGTTATCTTCAAGCCTGTCCTCTATGTTATCGAGACTGTTTCGGCAACGGTGAGACGCGATATAGTCCTAATGGGCAACCCGGCTATCTGGTGGGCAGGCATTCCTGTTTCGCTTTACATGATATGGCTCTGGATCAATGAGAAGGACAGAAAGGCAGGATTCCTGCTCGTCGGTTATCTGGCTCAGTATCTGCCATGGACTCTCGTTGAGAGATATACATTTATCTATCACTATTTTGCGAGTATTCCGTTTATAACGATCATGTGCGTCTATGCATGTGACAGGCTCGGCAAGAGATTCCCGAAGCTGAATAAGACAGTTTATGTTTACTGCGCTATCTGCCTTATCCTGTTCTTCATGTTCCTGCCGATCCTTAACGGTTCGGAGACATCCGTCTGGTATATCGAGCACTTCCTTAAGTGGTCAAAAGGATGGGCTATGTAATGTACAGAGACAGAGTTGTTGACACCATCTCAAAGCACCCGTTCTTAAGCGCTGCGCTCGTATGTCTGATTACACATCTCTTTACGTTTGGTGCGGACTGGAATATCCCGGATAATGCTGTATGGTTCAGCTGCGGTTTCATATTCCTGATCGTTCTTTATCTGTGGCATAAGAGATGTCTGGAGAAGAATACAAAGAGAATAGTATTCTATGCAGGACTTGGTGTTACGGGTATTATGCTGCTTATCTCGTCAAAGCTTTATCAGATTTCCGAGAACCAGGCATTGTGGCATCTCTTTGGCGGATTCTTTCTGATAATCGTTATCGGTTATATTCTTTACAGGAAGACAGATCACTATAAGATAATGAGTTTTGTCGTTATTGGCATGGGAATGGTCTTCAGGCTGTACTATTGTCTGAGGATGTCCTGTTTTGACAGACAGCACGATGTCGGTTCATTCGATTCCAATGGCATCGGTCACTTCTCATATGTGACTTATCTTATCGAGCATAAGGCTCTTCCTGACTATGATGTAAGACCGTTCGCCCAGTTCTTCCATCCGCCGCTTTATCACACTGTCTGTGCGGTATGGATAGAACTCAATGAGAAGGTGATGGGTGTCGACTATAATTCCTCAAGAGAAAGTCTCCATTCACTGTCTCTGTTCTTCTCGCTTTGCATTATCGTGGTTATCTATAAGATCATGAAGCATCTTAAGATAAACGGGAAGGGAATGATGTTTACTCTGTGTCTTGTATCTTTCCATCCCGCGATGATAATGCATTCCGCGTCGCTTAATAACGACCAGCTGACGACGCTTTTTATCCTCGGCGCAGTTTACAACACTTTGTTGTGGTACGAGAACAAAACACTGAAGAACATAATGAAAATATCACTGTGCATAGGTTTTGGCATGATGACCAAGCTGTCAGCTGCTGTTATAGCCGTTCCTGTAGGTATTGTATTTATTGTCGTACTGCTGTTCAACATAAGAAAGAAATGGAAGATGCTGATAGGTCAGTATCTTGCGTTTGGTGCAGCCTGTGTGCCTCTCGGACTGTGGTTTCAGATTCGCAATCTGATAAAGTGGGGCATACCGATAAACTATATGTGGGCGATGAAGCCCGACAACCCGATGTATCTTGGAGACAGGCCGTTTACAGAGAGGATCACAGACTTTTCCCTGTATCAGTTCAAGATCCCTTTCGAGCAGTTTCTGGAGAGGGGAGACGATTATGCCGAGTTTAATCCGCTCGTCGCGATATTTAAGAACTTCATATTCGGTGAGTATGTTGATGAATACAGCTTCAATGCGTTCCAGTCCGCGCAGAAGATTGCATATGTCCTGTTCTATACTGGTATACTGCTGGCTGTTCTGGTCTTTATCGCAGCGGTAATAACACTCATATTTGAGCGTAAGACATCTGTCTTTGCGAGAATATTCCTTGCAGGTACATATCTGTCCTCGCTGGCATGCTTCTACTGGATGTGTTATTCGGAGCCGTATGTCTGCACGATGAACTCAAGGTATCTCATCCATGTGCTCGTAATAAGCTTTGTTTTCTTTGGAATCTTCATAAACTGGATAAGCAATTGGAAGAAAAAAGCTTCAATGATAATAAGGATCGTCTTTGCAATACTGATCACGTTGTTCAGTGCTATGTCGATGATACTTATTGTTGCCATCAGCTCGTCCTCACCGGTGTATGCGTCCGTTATAATACCCCTCATCGGAGGAACGGGATTCGTACTTGTAGAGACATATAAATTATGTAAGAATAAAACCGAAAATACACAGGAGAACAGCAATGTTTGAAGCCGAACGCAAACTGATCCGTTTCTTTGAGAAACATGCATATATTATCTTCCTCGTCGTCGTAACCATTTTTGCGATCCTCATACGTTACCATGGAAAGGATATGGCAAGCGGGGACTATAACGTATTTCTTGGCAACTGGTATGAAGAAATCAAGAATAACGGCGGGCTTAACGCCCTCAGCACACAGACAGGTGACTATAACGTTCTGTATCAGTTCTTCATTGCTCTGTTTACATATCTTCCAATAGAGCCTCTGCACGCATACAAGCTGCTATCCTGCATCTTCGATTTCTCGCTTGCAACAGGCTGCGGTCTTCTCATATGCAATCTCAAGTACGAGAAGTTTGACTGGAAGATCTTTACGATCATCTACTCGGCTGTGCTCTTTCTGCCGCCTGTATTCCTCAACAGCGCATTCTGGGCACAGTGCGACAGTATCTATGTCTCATTCATCATCTGGGCTTTCCTGATGATGCGTAAGGAGAGATTTACGCTGGCATTCATCCTGTTTGGAGTGAGCCTCTCATTCAAACTGCAGATGATTTTCGTTCTGCCTTTTATCATTTACTATTATTTCTCTTCACGTAAGTTCAGTCTGTTCCAGACTCTGTGGATACCGGTAGTTCTCTACATCTCGACGCTTCCCGCGCTTATTAAGGGAAGAAGCTGGACGACGTTCTACGATATCTACGCAAATCAGACACAGACATATACTGATATGACGCTCAACGTTCCGAATTACTGGTGGATCCAGGGCGGTTTCCCGGCATTCCTGAGAATACCTGCGATCTTTATGGCTCTGGTAATACTCGGAACGGCACTTCTGATAATCATCAAATACAGGGTAAATGTTACGAATAAGCGCCTTTTCCTGCTCCTGTCGTCATGGAGCGTATGGACATGTGTTACATTCCTCCCTTCGATGCACGAGCGCTATATGTACGCGCTTGACATACTCCTCCTGCTGATGGTCGTTCTCGATGCTAAGAAATATCTCAGATTCTTTGTGTTTACCTCGATAATATCGATCATCGTGTACGGCAAGTTCCTGTTTGGCACCAATTTCGATTTTGTTATCGCATCATGGCTATTTGTCGCCATGTATGCCTATTATTCATACACGGTTTTCTGCGAGTGCAGGGAACACGTCTGGCCTCCCGAAACGGAACCCGCACTGACCGAACAGCCTGAAACAGCCGAAGGAACGGTCTCTGAGGAGGTTTTGGAGGAAGACGCTGAACCTATTCCTGCTGTCAGCGAAAATAATGCTTGACAGTACAGGGTTAAATCAGTAGAATACTTTTGCTAAACAAATGCGGCGGTGGCGGAACTGGCAGACGCGCACGTTTGAGGGGCGTGTGGTTCACACCATACGGGTTCAAGTCCCGTTCGCCGCACCACAAAATTGAAAATCCTTGCTATAATATAGGCAAGGATTTTTTGTTGTAAGGGAGAAGATTATGAGTTTGATGAATTACATCCTGGAGCACTATATTATGCTCACAGAGCTCATAGGTCTCTGGGCTCTCCTTATCCTTGGAGTCCATCTCCCAAAGAAGACGATCAAGAGCACACGTATTACGATCATACTGATCGTTCTTGAATCGATTACGTGGAGTCTCGAAGAATGGACTGAGTATCACGACAATTTTGTTCTTATGAGATTCTTGCTGTCATCGTGCGTTTATTGTCTGCATCCGATCATCACTTATGCCATGATGGAGACAGTTGCACCTCTGAAGAAAAAGAGCAAGATCCTATTGATTCCTTTGCTGATCTATGTTCCTGTTATCTTTACTTCGCAGTGGACACACTGGATATTCTATATTACAAGTGATAATCACTGGAGCGGAAACGGAAGATTCCTCAGCTGGATGCCTTATTATGTATTTATCATCTATGCTTTGATATTTATTGTTCTGTTTATAAAGAAATACATCAAATACAACATAGGCACTGTAATGGGAGTCGTGTATATTGTCGTTGTTGCTCTCTGCGGAGTTCTTATCAACGTCATTAATGAGATGGATACTGACTATGCAAATCTGTTTGCATCGGTCATAGTTCTGTATTATCTGTTCCTGTATACGCACTTGTCCAAGACTGATGCACTTACCGGACTGTTTAACCGTCAGAGTTTTTATCACGATACAGGAAGCATAAGGAAGAACCCTTCTGCTGTATGCTCGATTGATATGAACGATCTTAAATGGATCAATGACAATAAAGGACATGAGGCGGGTGATACGGCTCTCAGGAGTGTGGCGGACTGCATTTCGAGAGACAAAGTGGTCAGGAAGGTTGCTTACCGTGTCGGCGGCGACGAGTTTATGATCCTTTACTACGAGACAAATGAAGACGGTGTAAAAGCAGATGTCGCACGGATGAGAGACAATCTTTCCAAGACAAGTTATACCTGCGCGTTTGGCTATTGTATGATAAGCGGCGATGTTGACTGTGAGAATGCTTTGCTGGAAGCGGACAAGGCTATGTATACGAATAAATCAGAGATGAAGAGAGCTGTTCTTGCTGCCGGAGGAAAACTGCACAGGAGAGCTGATGACTAATCCCTAAAAAAGTTCAAAACTTTTTCAAATATAACCTATACTATATCTTAGACAGATATTTATAGGGAGGATTTAGTATGCGTTTTTTTCATATTGCCGATCTTCATCTCGGGAAATATCTTAAAGACAGTTCTCTGATCGAAGACCAGACAGACTGGGTTGAGAAATTCCTTGGAGAATGCGGAATCGGAGAAGCAGGTGCAGGCAAGGAGAAGCCTGATGCAGTTGCCATAGCAGGTGATGTATTTGATTCCCAGGATCCACCGTCAGAAGCGAGGATGCTCCTTGATCGTCTGATAACGCAATTAAGCAAGAACGGAATAGCGGTACTTATGATCGCCGGCAATCATGATATCGGAGGTTCCATCGAGAGCGCAAGGAACTTTGAGACTCATCACGAGCTCCTGGCTTTGAATAATATCCATATTGCAGCAGTTACGAATAAAGTCATTAAGAATATTATTGTTAACGGTGTGTGTTTCTGGCTCCTGCCGTACACTGACAGGATAAGGATAGCTGATGCTATGGGAGTCGAGTCATTTGCAGATGATACAGAGGCGGTAAAGGCATTGCTTGACGCGCAGGAGATAGATCATTCGATCTGCAATGTGATACTGTCACATCAGAATGTTGTACACAACGGAAAGACAGTGGAACCGGGCGGTTCAGAGAGCAGAAGTACAGGTGACAGGATCGGTGGCGTCAGTCCCCTTGAGGACAGTGTATTCAGCGGCTTTGATTATGTTGCGCTTGGACATATTCATTCGGGGATGCCTGTCGGGGGTGAGGATTCTGTTATCAAGTATGCGGGAACCCCGCTCTGTTATCATCTTGATGAGACGAAGTATAAGAAGAATAAGGGTTATATTGAAGTAGTCGTCGAAGGGAAGAGAATAATCAGTAAAGACCATAAGCATATTGAGCCTTTACGTGATATTGAGTACCCGACGATCAAGGCGAATGAATCTGTTATAGACAAGATACAGGATGTGCCGGATGGGGCATATGTCGGCCTTAAGTTTGTTGATGAAGTTGCTTCAGAAGAACTAATTAAAAATGCAAGAAAGAATCTTGAAGACAGAGGGTGTATCTGGCTTGGTATCACAAGACCACAAAGCAAGAGAACTAATAACAGTAAAACTGAAGATGTTAAGCAGATCGAAGGAGAGAGTATTTCCGATACTTTTATATACTTTTATACGCAGCAGAACAAAGGCAAAGGGCCGAAAGATGAGGTAAAAGAGATTCTGAAGTTTATAGATGATCTTAATCCTGAAAGCATAACTGCGGATTCTTTGGATAAAAGCAAGCCGAATTATACGCGTGAATATGCAGACAAGATAATCAACGAATTGATGAGAATAATCGGAGGTTAATTATGCGCCCCAAGGAATTAACAATGGAAGGATTCTTATCCTTCAGAAATAGAACAATCATAAATTTTGATCAGTTTACCGAAGGAGTATTTATCCTGGACGGAGTAACAGGAGCAGGAAAAACTGCTATTTTTGATGCTATTTGTTTTGCTCTTTATGGGCAAGGCAGCGGTGACCGTAGTGATAGACCGATGCTTCATTGTAATTCAATCAGGCCTGAAGAAAAGACCATTGTTGAACTTACATTCGAACATGATGGCAAGGTGTATTATATTCACAGGTCTTTTTCGCTTAATAAAAGTGGATCAGTAGCTAATGTTAATGATTATATTTGCCTTGAAGAGAATAAGAGTGATAAAAGTAAATGGATATGCAGCGGTTGGTCAGAAGTTACAAAGTATTCTAAAAGATTGCTTGGTGTAGATTATTCTCAATTCACAAAAATAGTTATGTTGCCACAAGGGAAGTTCAAAGAGTTTTTGCTAGCAAAACCGGAAGAGAAATATGATATTCTCAAATCTATCAGAGATGTCAGTAAATATGAACGCTTTAGTGAACTGATCAAGGATGCATCTGCCACTTTGGCTGATGACAGGAAAGAGTCAGAGAAAGCTATTAATCGTCTTATTGATGAGTCAGATCTTAAGGGATTACCGGAATACACTTACGGAAAAGAAGGGTTTATCGACAATCTGGGAAAGCTAGTGGATAGTGATTTTGAAACCGTTAATCAATTGGACGAACGACATGAAAGAAAAAACGAGAAAATAGACCAGTATAAATTCCTCAATGTCAGAATAGGCGGTGTATATGGTGATATTGATTCTCTTGAGGAAAATCAAAGCAAGATTAGTAGTCTGGAAGCTGAAATTGGTAATGTGGACGAGTTAAGAAAAAAGGTTGAGGCTGTTAGCAGGTATTGTTTAAATATTAAACCTGAGATCATTCGTCGTGATAAATCAAAGAAAGATTTTGCAAAGACAGAAGGTTCTATTGCTAATGAGCAGAAAGAACTCAAAGAAACAATCGAGCCCAAACTGAATTCGGCAATAAAGAGGGTGGAAGAGGATGAACCCGCTAAAAAAATATTCGGCAGGATTAATTCTGACTGTGTTCTTATGAAGAGCCTAATTGAAAGGAAATCCGTATCCGAAGACGATCTCAATTGGGAAACTGCGGCAGAGGATAAGTATTCGGATCTTACGACGGATTTATCAAATGCAAGATCATCAATAGTCCGAATTGTTTCTCTGGACAAGACAAAGGAAGAACTGGGAGAAAAAAAGACAGGATTCAATACGACAAAAAACGCAATCGTAGAGATGAAGAATTCATATAGAGAAATAGCGAATAAATTTGATAAACTGGATGACCTCAACAAAGAGCATTCAATGCTTCTTTCTCAAATGGATAAAGCAAAGGATAATTATGAAGACTTATTCCGACGCTTTGTGAAAAGTCAGGCCTATATCCTGGCAAAAGAAACAAAGGCTGCAATTGAAGAAAAAGGTGAATGCAAATGCCCTGTATGTGGAATACTTCTGACAGCAGATGGAAAGTATGATTTTGCAGAGGAAAAAAGTGATTCTGTTGATGAGGAAACGCTTAGTGCTTGTAAGAAACAATGGGAAGATGCAAGCAAAGAAGCGGATGATTATAAGACAAAGAATATAGTTCGTCTTCAATCAGAAATTGATGGATTAAAGCAGAGCCTGGTTGATAAGATGAATAAAGAGTTTGGTGATATCAGTGAGTTTGCTGATATTTCAGACGATTACTTTACAAGCAAGTTCAATATGATAGATAAAGAACTGGAAACTGTTTCAGGTAAATTAACTGAAATTGAAAGTGACAGACGGAAAGAGATTTCTGTTGTGAGTTCTTTCATTGTCAGCATTCGGACAAAGATTGACGAAGCTCAAAAGACCATAGAATCGCATAGTGCTGAAAAAGAAAAAATAATGATTGAATATGAGAAAAAGAAAGGCGTTATAGAGAGTCTTGAAAAAACCAGATCTGATTATTCAGACGCCATTAATGAGGCAGAAGCTAATCTTAAATCATTAATCGGTAAAGAATTCATAACCGATGATATTCTTGATGAAACAAGTAGAGTTGTAGAGGGAATTGATAATCCGGATGAGTGGATACTTGAAAAAAACGAGTTGGTTGTTAGTTATGATAAAGCTCGTGAAACTGAGGCCCATTACAGAGAAAGGGCGGAAAATGGCAAAGAGGAAATTCTCCAGGCTCTAAATACAATAGGAAAGCATTCTGTTCTGTTTTCTGACTCAGATAGAAACGAATCATTTTTCGTAGATAAAACAACCAGAGAGAGACTTAAGAGAACTATTGATCGAGTGTGTCTTGTCGCAAATAATAAATCATATAAGGCAAAGATAGATCAGGAGTTTAATTCCGTTAAGCAGACTTATTTAAAGCATAAAGAACTGTATGATAAGGTTGAGAAGCATCTTCAAAGCTTGTCCAAGACTGATAAGCCCATGACTATCCTTAAATCCCTGGCAGAGTTTGCCGATCCGACAAGGAAAACTGAAGGTGGAAAGCTTTCTTTTGAAAGGTATGTTATGGGAGCTTATTTTGAGCGCGTTATTGACCATGCAACTACAAGGCTGGATTCAATGAGTGATGAGCGTTTCAGCATTCAGCACCTGACAACTGCAAAGACTGACGGAAAGACTGCAGGGGTGGATGTTCAGATCTATGATGATTATGAAGGCTGTACATTATCCAAAGAACAGCTCTCAGGAGGACAGGGATTTATTGTATCGCTTGCTCTCGCCCTTGGAATGTCTGATGTTGCCCAGGAGTCCACTGAAGAAGGAAGAGGCGGCGGTGTATTAAAATCATTGTTTATTGATGAAGGCTTTGGAACACTTGATGAAGATACTCTTGGAATGGTAAAAGCTTCTCTTAATGAATTGACAGAGAATGAGGGGAGACTTGTCGGAATCATAACCCATATCAAGGATTTTGATATCGGAAAAAGGCTTGTCGTAACTTATTCAAAGGTCGATCATACGAGCAAAATAGAATAACACTTAGTTACAAATTAATGAAATTGAGCTTACTTTATGCATTTTTGTGCAATTTAGTATTCTATTTTTGTTTTTTTTATTATAGAATTGTTTCAACCCAATAATATTTAGGAGGAGTCTTATGAATAGGAACATTGTTGTATGCATCATCCTTTCAATCGTTACATGTGGTATTTATGGTATGTACTGGATGTACAAGCTCAACGAAGAGATGAACGAGATCGCTGGTAACAAGGAATACACAAGTGGTGTTGTTGTTATCATCCTCACAATCGTTACATGCGGCATCTACGGATGGTTCTGGTGGAAGAAGATGGGTGACATTCAGGTTGCTAAGTCCGGCGAAGGCAACTGGGGTATTATCTACCTCGTTCTCGCTCTTTGCGGTCTTTCAATCGTTAACTATGCACTCACACAGAGCTTCATCAACGGTTTAGTACCTGCAGCAGCTTGATCTGAGAGCATATTAGTGTTTGACCAGAGTCAGCAGTCCCGGGCAATCGCCCGGGATTGTTTTTTAGACTAATGGTTTCAGAAAATGTTACGTTTATGACATCTAAATAAATAAAATAATGATAAAATAATATTTACAGTATAAGAATTGGAGAATTGTTAATGAGTAAATACAGCGGTTCAGGCGACGACATTTTGTGTTGTTCATTTTGCGGAAAGTCAGAATACGAGGTTCCGAGACTCTTCTCGGGCGTTAACTGTTTTATCTGCATTGATTGTATCAAGACTGCTTACGGCATTGTAAATGAAGAAGAGAAGGTCAATAAGAAGCGCAAGATGCGTAAGAGCAAGCCCAATACGCTCGTTACTCCTCATGAGATCAAGGACCGTCTCGATCAGTACGTAGTAGGTCAGGATCAGGCGAAGATAGCGCTTTCCGTAGCTGTTTATAACCACTATAAAAGAGTTTTCTCAGATCTCCCCGAGGATGATGTTGAGATCTCAAAGAGCAATATCCTTCTTCTAGGTCCTACAGGTTCCGGTAAGACACTTCTTGCTCAGACTCTTGCAAGAGTACTTGATGTTCCATTCGCCGTAGCTGATGCTACGTCACTGACTCAGGCAGGTTATGTCGGTGAGGACGTTGAGAATATCCTTCTCAAGCTGATCATCGCGGCAGATTACGATATTGAGCGTGCACAGACCGGTATTATCTATATCGACGAGATCGACAAGATCACAAAGAAAGGTGAGAATGTTTCGATAACCAGAGACGTCAGCGGTGAAGGCGTTCAGCAGGCTCTTCTGAAGATTCTTGAGAGTACGGTTGCGAATGTTCCGCCTAAGGGTGGAAGAAAGCATCCCAATGAGGAATGCATAACGATCGATACGACGAATATCCTGTTTATCTGCGGCGGTGCCTTTGACGGACTTGATGAGATCATCGCATCACGTGTCGCGAATAAGCAGTATGGTTTCGGAGCTGAGGTTCAGTCGAAGCGCGACATGCACAGCGGAGCATATTTCCACGAAGTAATCCCTGAAGACCTTATGAAGTTTGGTCTTATACCTGAGTTTATCGGTCGTGTGCCCGTTACTGTTGCACTTGATAAGCTCGATGCAGATGCTCTGGTTAATGTTCTCACACAACCCCGCAATGCAATAATCAAGCAGTATCAGAAGATGTTCAAGATGGATGATGTTAATCTTGAGTTCACTGATGAAGCTATCAGAGCAATTGCCGAGAAGGCAATTGAGCAGAATACCGGTGCAAGAGGTCTGAGATCGATAATCGAAGAGACAATGCGTGAAGTAATGTTTGATATTCCTTCAGAGCGCGATGTCGTTAAGTGTGTTATCGATGAGAACTGCATCAAGAATAATAAACAGCCCACTATTATCTATAAGCAGAAGAAGCAATCATCTAATAATTCAAATGCTGCGGTCGTTGTAAATCAGAGCGCAGGCTGACGGGAGGTATAGCGATATGGCTGAATCTTATAACATTTGTCTCGATATCGGCGGAACTAAGATCCTCGGCGTTATCTTTAACAGTAAGAAGGAGATCGTCTACAGATTAAAGAAGAAGACAAAGGCAGACGGCGAGTCATCACAGAATGTTGAAGATACGATCATCAGCGTCGTAGATGAGATGATCGCAGAGTTCGGTCTCAAGCCTTCGCAGATTAAGGCTATTGCAGCAGGCGCTCCCGGTGTTATCAATCAGAAGGATGGAATCGTACTGACATCACCCAACCTGCCTTGGAAGAACTACGATATCAGGACTCCTATCGAGAAGAAGTTCGGTGCGCCTTTCTTTATCGGCAACGATGTAAATGTCGGTGTATGGGGAGAGTACAAGTATGGTATCGCTAAGGACTACAAGAACATTGTAGGTCTCTTTATCGGAACGGGTATGGGCGGAGGACTTATCCTCAACGGAAAGCTCTATACAGGACATCTTTTCAAGGGCGCTGAGTACGGACATATGATACTTGATCCTGAAGGACCTCTCTGTAACTGCGGACAGCGCGGCTGTCTCGAGGCTTTCTCGAGCAAACAGGGTATGTCTTCCTATATCAAGCAGCAGGTTGCAAGAGGAAGAGAGACAATGATGGCTGATGCCATTACAGGAAGTGCTTTCAAGAGCAAGGCGCTCAAGAAAGCTCTTGCTGCAGAGGATCAGGTCGCTATAGAAGCTGTTGACCGCGCATGCCACTATCTGGCTATAGCTACAGGTAATCTCATCAATACTTTCAGCCCTGAGATCGTCGTTTACGGCGGCGGTGTTATCGAGGCCTGCGGTGATTATTTCCTGCCCAGGATCCTGGCTGAGGTTGACAGATACTGCATGCCGTCGATCAGAGAGTCTGTTGAGCTTAAGAACGCAGCTCTTAACGATGATTCGATCCTCTATGGAGCTCTGTCAATGATCACTGAGAAGTAAGAACTCAGGAATTATTTTTTCAAGCGTGAATATAGGGGCTGTTTCTTATGGAGACAGCCTCTGTTTTTTGCCGTCCTTATTGATATAAAAAGAAAAATGAGTAATAATATATTGTTTATACGTATATTTAAGGAAGGCTGATATCTATGGCAAGAATTGACAGCATTAACAAGGCTTTCGATCCGAATGAGGCGGAGCCGAGACTTTATAAGGAGTGGATGGACAAGGGCTATTTCAGTCCTACAGGAGATAAGAGCAAGAAGCCGTTCTCCATCGTTATGCCCCCTCCGAACATTACGGGACAGCTTCACATGGGACACGCTCTTGATAATACACTTCAGGACATCCTGACAAGATACAAGAGAATGAAGGGCTACGACGCCCTCTGGCTCCCGGGTACTGACCACGCATCTATCGCTACGGAGGCGAAGATCGTTGAGGCTATGCGTAAGGAGGGTATCTTCAAGGAGGATATCGGCCGTGAGAAGTTCCTCGAGCGCGCATGGGACTGGAAGGCAAAGTATGGTGGTACGATCGTCCAGCAGCTTAAGAAGCTGGGTTCTTCATGTGACTGGTCAAGGGAGCGTTTCACGATGGATGAGGGATGCTCTGAGGCCGTTAAGGAAGTTTTCGTTAAGTACTATAACCAGGGACTCATCTACAGAGGTGAGAGGATCATCAACTGGTGTCCCCATTGTCTGACATCCATTTCGAACGCTGAGGTTGAGTATGAGGATCAGGCAGGCCATTTCTGGCATCTTAGATATCCGCTTGAGGATGGTTCAGGCTTTGTTGAGCTCGCTACCACAAGACCTGAGACTCTCCTTGGCGATACGGCTGTTGCTGTTAACCCTAAGGATGAGCGTTATCAGGATATGATCGGCAAGATGCTGATCCTGCCCCTCGTTGGCAGAAGGATCCCTGTTGTAGCAGATGACTATGTTGATATCGAATTTGGTACAGGTGTTGTTAAGATCACCCCTGCACACGATCCTAACGACTTTGAGGTCGGACTGCGTCATGGTCTTGAGGTTATCAATGTTCTGACTCCTGACGCAAAAATCACTGAGGATTATCCTAAATATGCCGGAATGGACAGATACGAGGCACGTAAGGTTATCGTCGATGATCTGGAAGCAGGCGGATATCTGATCAAGGTTGAGGATTATAACCACAATGTCGGTACATGCTACCGCTGCGGCACGACTATCGAGCCGAGAGTATCACTCCAGTGGTTCGTTAAGATGGAAGAACTGGCAAAGCCTGCCATTGAGGCCGTTAAGGACGGCAGGATCAGGTTTGTTCCCGAGAGATTCGACAAGAACTATTTCAACTGGATGAACGATATCAGAGACTGGTGTATTTCGCGTCAGCTCTGGTGGGGTCACCGTATTCCTGCATTCTACTGTGATGACTGCGGGGAGATAGTTGTAACAAAGGAGAGTTCTGCAGTCTGCCCTAAGTGCGGCAAGCCTATGCGTCAGGATCCTGATACTCTTGATACATGGTTCTCATCTGCTCTGTGGCCTTTCTCGACAATGGGCTGGCCGGATAAGACAGAGGACCTTGAGAGATTCTATCCCACAGATACTCTCGTAACAGGTTACGACATCATCACTTTCTGGGTATCAAGAATGATCGTTGCAGGTATGGCTCATATGGATGATGTACCTTTCAGGGATGTTCTTATCCACGGCCTTGTAAGAGACTCACAGGGCAGGAAGATGAGCAAGTCACTCGGCAACGGTATCGATCCTCTCGAGATCATCTCAAAATACGGTGCAGATTCATTAAGATATGCCCTCTGTACGGGTAATGCTCCGGGTAACGACCAGAGGTTCCAGGAAGACAAGATCATGATGGGACGTAATCTTTCCAACAAGATCTGGAACGCTATGCGATTCGTTATCATGAACATGGATGACGATGTCGATTTCAGCAAGGTTGATAAGAGCAGGTTCACTATCGAGGATAAGTGGATCCTGACAAATCTGCATAATCTTGTTGAAGAGGCAACAGTCAATATCGATAACTACGACTTCGGCGTTGCTCTTGCGAAGATCGTTGACTTTATCTGGGATAACTTCTGCGACTGGTATATCGAGATCGCGAAGAGCAGACTCTTTGATAAGGAGTGCGAGACAAGGCTTGAGGCACTGTATCTGCTTAATTATGTGCTCGGAACAGCAGTTAAGCTCCTGCATCCGTTTATGCCGTTCCTTACAGAGGAAGTTTATTCCAACCTTGTTCTTGATGATAAGAGCGAGTCGATCATGATCTCTGACTGGCCTTCGGCTGAAGAGATTCCTTCATATGAGACTGAAGCTGACATGATGACAACTCTTATGGGTGCTATCCGTTCTATCCGTAATATCAGGACAGAGATGAACGTTCCGCCGTCACATAAGGCGCATATCATCGTTGTTTCGCAGAGCGATAAGACACTTAAGATGTTCGAGGACGGCAAGGCTTTCCTTGAGAGACTTGCATCTGTTTCGAGCCTTGAGACAACTAACGATAAGAGTGGGATCCCTGCGACAGCAGTTGCTGCTATCTTTGATGGCGGTGAGGTTTATATTCCTCTTGAGGAACTCATTGATATCGATAAGGAACTCCTGAGACTTGCAGGTGAGAAGGACAAGCTCATGGGCGAGATCAAGAGGGGCGAAGGTAAGCTCGGTAATGCGCAGTTCGTCAACAACGCACCTGAGAAGGTCGTTAACGCAGAGCGCGAGAAGCTTGCAAAATATAAAGAGATGTTTAAGGGCGTTGAGGAGCGTATCAGGATGCTCTCTCAGAACTGATCAAAGGAGGATATCATATGGCATCAGGTTTTGAAGATCAGGCTAAGATCAGTGCACTTCCTCAGGAGGGCGTACACTGTTTCCCGGCTAATGCAAAGCAGATCAATTCGAGAAGGGTAATTACAGCAATCCTGTTTGTGCTCTTTGCTATGGCTGCCATCTATGGCTTTATGAAGATGGGCATGCTCATCATTCTTGCCTGTGTTGGCGTTCTGGGTGCGATAATCTCGGTTCTTGTTTTTGCACAGACATTTCTTATTGCAAAATACAGAGTTGCGGTTGATTACAACGAGAAGAATATTGTTCTTAGATTCAGATACAGCAATATCAAGATTCCTTTCGAGAGCTTTGATGCCAGAGATGGCGCTCCGGACAGAGCGGAGGCACTGGTTGACGGCAATTTCTCCAATGAGAGAGCAATGTATCTGGTTCTTGATAATGTTTTCGAGGATGCATGTTTCCAGACATCCACAAGAGATCTGGCTTCGAAAGAGGATTTCCTCAAGCTGAAGGAAGAGGCGTTCGCTATCGCTGATGCTTATGGTGCAAGGAACAGTGAGGACAAGGTAAGATTCTGGAATGAGTCTGAGAAGAAGTCCGACCTCGATGACGACGATATCGCAGCAATCGTTGAGGATGCCCGTAATTCGGTTGGCGATCCTGATCCTGCGGTGATTCCTGAGACTGTTGAGGAAGCAGAGACAGCCGAGAAAACTGTGGAAACTTCCGAGACTTCGGATGCTGAGGAGAAAGCAGAAGAAACTGAATCTTCTGAAGAAACTCCTGAAAAGGGCAACAAAGAAGAATGAGTATTATTTAGACCTGGAGGATAGTTCCTTTAGGCTTTTAATCTCAGAAGATGTTAACGGTCGGTATTTTCCCAGAGGGAGAGTACCGATCTTTATATTCATAAAACGCACGCGTCTGAGCTTCGTAACCCTGTATCCGAGATGTTCGCACATACGTCTTATCTGGCGGTTCAATCCCTGATGGAGTACAATGCTGAAACGTCTCTTGCCGAGTATCGTAACCTCACACGGAAGCGTTATCTGATCAAGGACCGGAAGACCTGATTCCATCTTTTCCTTAAAATCTTCATCGATGTTCTTATCGACAGAGACGATATACTCTTTCTCGTGTTCGTATTCAGCACGGAGAAGCCTGTTAACTATATCTCCGTCATTTGTAAGAAGGATGAGTCCTGACGAATTCTTATCAAGCCTTCCGATGGGGAAGATGCGTTCGGGATAATCAATATAGTCGATTATATTTGTGGGATCTCTTCTGTCAGTCGTACAGGTTACACCAAGCGGTTTGTTGAAGGCAATATATATCTTGCTTTCTTCAGGGATAACTGCCTTGCCGTCGAGTTCGACAACGTCACCGTCATTGATAACTGTTCCCAGCGTTGCAACAACTCCGTTAACGGTAACGCGCCCTTCATCTATGAGCTTATCTGCGCCTCTTCTTGAACATGCACCTGATTCAGCGAGATACTTGTTGATCCGCTTACTTCCAGGCATCGTATGATTCCGCCTTTGTCAGAGTGAACCTGAATGTAGTGCCTTCGCCGTAAACACTCTCAACGGTGATATCCTCACCCATATAGTTCAGGAGTTCCTTTGCGATCGAGAGACCAAGGCCGCTGCCTTTCTTGCCTCTTGCACGGTCCGCTTTGAAGAATCTGTCAAAGATATGGTTGATATCGTATTCGTGGATGCCCTGTCCTGTATCAGATACTGAGATATGAACCTTGTTCTCGCTCTCGATATAGTCTGAATAGATAGTGACGCTTCCGCCCTGAGGTGTGTACTTCTTCGCGTTGTCGAGAAGGATGATGAGTATCTGCTCGACACGGTCGGGGTTACCCATAACTGTAGGGAGGCGGCCCGAATTGAACTTGACCTTAAAGTTGATGCCGGACTCCTTCATGATGGGTCTGAACTTAGTCTCCAGATCCTCAAGGAGTGTATTGATGTCAAACGGGAAACTCTTAAATGCAACAGCGCGTGACTGGAGCTTGGAAAGCTCAAGCATGTCGTCGATAAGTCTTGAGAGTCTCATCGTCTCGTTCAGGATGATATTGTAATAACGGAGCTTATCCTCTTCCTTTTTGACCATTCCGTCAGCCAGAGGCTCGATAAGACCTCTGAGCGTCTGAAGGGGAGTCCTGAGCTCATGTGAGATATTCGAAACATAATCTCTTCTCGTTCTCTCCAGCTTCTGCTCATCGTAGATATCACGGAAGAATCCGATCGCACCGACGCAGTTGCCGTTGGGGTCGAGCTTCGGAACGATAGTGGACGAATATGCATAATCCGGACCTTCTACGACCCTCTGCTTGTTCTCTGCATCTTTGAGACACAGATCGAAATCATTCCATATCTCCTCGAAAGGAATGAGCTGAAGCCTCTCCGTAAACAGGTTGCTCCTGTGTGCATTGGAGAAGATCGTCCTCGCTTCGTTATTAACAACTATAGGAACCGCTCTCTGGTCAACAACGACGATACCTTCCGAAATGACATTAAAGATGTCTTCAAGTCTGTTACGCTCTATTGTGAGATCGTTGATCGACTGGGAGAGCCTGTCAGCGAGTATGTTAAACGATGCACCGAGCTCACCGATCTCGCCCTTATGCGACTCGTCAGCTCTTACGCTCATGTTGCCCTGACCGAACTGCTTAGCAACTTCATTAATGTTCTGAAGAGGCAGGAGAATCTGGTTAACCATTACATAGGACGGAACAAGCATCGCCATAGCAGCCAGTAGTGTAGATAACGCTAGAATGTTAACGAATGATATGATAACGCTGTCAAAATCCTCGATAGAAGATACTGTCGTGATATAGAGCGGCAGGTCAGTGCCTGAGATGTTGCTCATCGTTATGAGAAGCTGGGTATAGCTCTTGTCCGAAGGGATAAGTACGTAACTGATATTGTTCTTGTCGTAATCAAACTCGGGAAGAGATTGTCCAATGTATCGCATCGCAATAGTAAGCTCTGACTCACTTACCGAAGTATTCTCGACGGGGGGTCTTTGTATAATCTGAGCCTGTTCGTCTACAAGAAGAACAGTATTGTCAGACATGAAAGAAGAATCAAAGAGCACATTCCTGAACTGTTCGTTGCTGATAATGTCCGGACAGTCGGCGATCGCCTCAGTGATCCTTCGTGAATTGGCGAGTGTAGTCTCAACCTTGTTATTGATGGTAACGCTTCTTCCTGCGAGAAGGAAAGCAACAAGAGTAAGGAACATCGAAGCAACGAGCGCTCCGATAACAAGTGTCATTGTTCTTCTAAGCAGGGTGCTTTGAAACATTACAGAACCTCAAACTTGTATCCGACACCGTATACAGTCTGAATATTCCATCTGGCTCCTTCAACGTTAACCTTCTGCCTGATCCTCTTGATGTGCGTATCGACAGTTCTCGGGTCTCCGGAGTAGCTCTCGCCCCAGATGGAGGAGATGATCTGCTCTCTGTTAAATACCTGACCGGGATGGGACGCCAGATGGTGAAGGATCTCAACTTCCTTGGGAGTGAAGGGGATGATCTCATCCTTGATCTTGACCACATAATTGCTTACGTTGATCTCGAGTTCATAGAACTTCAGTATGGACTGGTTATCCGAAGTGTCACCGATCCTTCTCAGGACAACTTTGATCCTTGCGATTACCTCTCTGGGTGAGAAGGGCTTAACGATATAGTCGTCCGCGCCAAGCTCGAGACCAAGGATCCTGTCGATCTCATCGCCCTTTGCCGAAAGGAAGATGATAGGCGTGGATACGGTCTTGCGTGCTTCCTTGCAGACCTCGATGCCGCTCATCTCGGGCATCATGATGTCAAGAAGTATAAGGTCGGGATTGGAAGTAAGGATCAGATCAAGAGCCTCTTTTCCGTCATATGCATCAGAATGTGTAAAGTTCTCGTTATCGAAATAAAGTGCCAGAGACTCGTGTACTACCGGGTCATCATCACAGATTAAAATATGCGGTGCAGACATTCTCTTACCCCTTTCAGTGAAATACAATGAATTCTTGCGCTCATCAATGATTATAACTGATTATTGAAAAATTTTGTAAATGAATTAGAATAAAGTAGTTATTTTATGACTATCAATCATACGGAGGTGGGTTGAATGATTAACACAAAGAAGATCACAGCTTTGGGTCTTACAGCAGCAATGATGCTTTCCCTTTGCGCGTGCAACTCAAACGATCCTGCTGAGATCAGTGAAGCAGCTGATTCCTTTGCAGCTCAGGTAGCAGCTTTGGATGGCAAGAAGCTCCTCAAACTCGTTGAAGAACTTGATGACGATAAGGCTGAGTCTATCAAGGGCGCTCTTGCAATGTCAGACATGGATGATGACGAGAAGTCTGTAAAGACAGCTATCGCAAGCACGATCACATACGAGGTTGACGAGGATTCTGTTGAGTTCGGCGGCAATGACTCTGCAACAGTTGATGTTGTTTTCACGGTTGTTGACTATGTTAAGGCTATCGGAGATCTTACAGATGCTGACGAGATGATCGAGGCTATCAACGACGCAAGCAAGACAAAGGATTACACAGTAAGCGTTGAGTTTACAAAGGTTGATGACAAGTGGCTCGTTACAGAGGATACTATCGACAATCTTGAAGACGTTTACGGATTCCTTTCTTATGAGCTCAGTTTCTCAGGCGGTTCTGCTTCAGGCGACATACTTGACATGGTTGACCATACATCATGGTGGCTCTCTGACGGCGGCAACTACAGCAATGCTTCTTACATCGAGCTTGATCTGTGGTTCACAGAGAACCCCGGCATCGACGTTTACTACAAGGTAACGAAGGATGGAACAGAGGTTTATGCAAGCCAGCTCCAGACATTCACAACTTCTTACTATGAAGCTAAGTACAACGAAGAGCTTGGTGCTACAATGGATGGCGACTATATCGCAGCAGGCAACTACACGATCGAGATCTATGCTGCAGACGGAACAGTTCTTGCAAGTGAGTCAACAACAGTAACTGTTGATTCCACATCGGGTTCAACAAGCGGCACACAGACCGGCGGTACAACGACAGATACATACCAGCTCCTCAACCCCAACTTTGCAAACATCGTTGAGCTTGGCTGGTGGGATTACGGAATCACAGAAGCTGACGGTTCCGAGCATGGCACAATGGCTTCAGACGGTGTATACTGCAGCGATTCCGAGACTATTGCTTTCTCGATCGAGCTCAGCTCTGAAGGCCCTTCGATCTACTACGCTTACTACTTCATCCCCGGTGAGAATGCTGATGTAAGCACTGTTGATTACTCAAATCCTACATATGCACAGCAGATCGATATCACTGCTTATGGCAATGGTACTATCTACTACAACATCGATTACACACCTGACACAATGGCAGTTGGTACATATGTACTTATCGTTGCAGCTGACGCTAACAGCGTCAACGATCCTTACATTACAGCTGCTTGTAAGGTAATCGGACAGCCTTCTTCAGATTTCATTAACTGACAGACTGTTCTTTAACTGATCTTAATGAGGCTTCCCCGTTTATGCGGGGAAGCCTTTATTATTGCTGATCTTTAATGTATAATCTCTTGGTTAGAAAGAATTGAGAGGTACCCGGATGATCAAGAGAATAACAGCACTTATATTAACTGTATGCCTGTTGCTGTCAGTCAGCGGTTGCGGATTTATCATGGATCAGATAGAGACTTCCAAGATCGAGACTATGGTTCAGGAGTCTCTGGGAGAGTATTTCGACAGCAAGGGAAGTTTTGACCTCAATTCCAAGGCAAAGAAGAAATATGACCTTTCAGATCTCGCAGAGGAGCAGAAGGTGTTGGGATCGTATGTTCTGTCAAAGTGCAGCGGTTTCGAGATCAAAGAGACAAAGGTTAATGACGGAAGAAAATCTGCCCAGTGTACAGTTGAGTTTTATAAGGTTCCGGATCTTTCGTCAATTGATATTTTAATAGCTACATCCGATGAATATGAGGATGAGATCGATTCCCTCAAAAAGAAGACAGTAAAGATCAGCTTTAAGCTTGTTAAGAATAAGAATGACGAATGGATCTATTCCGACCTGAACAAGTTCTTTGATACGTTCGTCGCACCTCTCAAGGAGCTTTGTATCCTCGATGATGAGGGCAATCCGCTCAATATTACAGCAGCTTATATCGATGCATTCTATCAGGAAAGCGTCTGGTATGATCCGCTTATGGGAAATCCTGCTGAAGGGGATACCCTGGTATCACCGGTTGCGCTCGTTAATTACTTCTATTTCAAACAACCGATGGTGCTTACTCTTACGGCGGTACTGATGAGGGATGGCGATGAGGTCTCAAGAATTGAGGTCAACGTCAATAATTCAGTTGTCGCAAAGTGTGATTTCGATGCAGGACTTACTGTAGGAAGCAGTTCTTTTGAAGCAGGTTCATATACTGTTGCTATCATGTCGGGCGACATTACGATCGCTGAATCTGCTGATATCAGGGTGAGATAATGTTTATAGCCGATAATTGGCAGGATTATGAGGTTATCAGCGCTTCCCGCGGTGAGAAATATGAGAGATGGGGAGATATCTTTCTGAGAAGGCCTGATCCCCAGATAATATGGCCCTGCGAAGATTTTGAGAAGATATGCAAACCTCATGCAGTTTACAGCAGGTCGTCCACAGGCGGCGGATCATGGACAAAACTCAAGTCAATGCCCGGAACATGGAAGATCAGTTACGATTCGCTGGGAAAGAAACTGACTTTTATCATTGAACCCACATCTTTTAAGCATACGGGTCTTTTTCCTGAACAGGCCGCAAACTGGGATTACTGTGGAAGGCTCATAGAACAGGCGAAGAAGAAAGGAAAGAAGGACATCAAGATCCTCAATCTGTTCGCATATACAGGCGGAGCGACACTTGCGGCTTCGATACACGGTGCTGACGAGGTTGTTCATGTTGATGCCTCCAAAGGCATGATATCAAGGGCAAAGGAAAATGTTGCAACATCAGGACTGACAGATAACTATATACGTTTCATAGCGGAGGACTGCCAGAGATTTGTCGAAAGGGAGATCAGAAGAGGCAGAAAATACGACGGCATCATAATGGATCCGCCCTCATATGGAAGAGGTCCGTCAGGCGAGCTGTGGAAGCTTGAGGATTCCGTTTTTGATTTCGTGGCAAGGGCTTCTCTCCTTCTTTCTGACGATCCTCTTTTCTTTATCCTGAGTTCGTATGCCACAGAGATAACGGGAGGAGCGGTCGCTCAGATCCTGAGACTCAATCTGCCTGAAGGAACCATTGAATCCGGTGAACTCGGACTTCCGATAAAGAGCATGGGAATAGATCTTCCATGCGGTAACGTTGCAAGGTGGAGTCCGTTCTGATGGATATCCTGTATGAGGATAATCAAATAATTGCTGCGGTAAAACCCGCAGGAGTGCTGTCACAGGCTGATCCGAGCGGCGATCCCGATATGCTGACGCTTCTCAAAGAATACATAAAAGAGAAATACAACAAACCCGGAAATGTCTATCTGGGCCTTGTTCACAGGCTCGACCGTCCTGTTTCGGGAGTAATGGTCTTTGCAAGGACCTCCAAGGCCGCAGCAAGGCTTTCAGAACAGATCAGGCTTCATACGGTCGACAAGTACTATCTTGCTGTTGTTTCAGGCGTCATGGAGCAGGACTGCGGAACTCTAAGGAATTACATCCTTAAGGACAGTTCGACCAACAGGGTAAAGGTCTTTGATAAGGAAGTGAAGGAATCTAAATACGCAGAACTCGACTACACAGTCATCAGCAGATCTTCAAATATGACACTCATCAAGGTGGATCTCAAGACCGGAAGGAGCCATCAGATAAGGGCTCAGCTGGCAAATGCCGGACACCCGGTCGTATGTGACAGCAAATATGGCAGCAACAGGATGAAGGGCGATATAGCTCTGTTCTGCTGCGAAATGGCTGTCGATCACCCGGTCAGCAAGGAACGCATGGTCTTTAAGGCGGACCCGCCTCAGGCATTCCCGTGGACAATCTTTGCTTATTAAGAATTAAGGCTTTTATTATTCCCGAATTATCGTTACAATTAGTTTAGCAATTCGGAGGTATTTTTATGGAAAATGGCGTTAAATATAAGAGAGTTCTCCTCAAGATATCGGGTGAGGCTCTCGCCGGTGAGAATAAGATCGGTATCAATGACAATGTATTAAAGGAGATCTCAGCCAATATAAAAGCAATGAGCGATCTTGGCGTTGAGGTCGGAATAGTAGTCGGCGGAGGCAACTTCTGGAGAGGAAGATCTTCTGAACAGATGGACCGCGTTACGGCAGATCATATGGGAATGCTTGCAACACTTATGAATGCTCTTGCGCTTTCAGATGCACTTGAGCAGCAGGGCGCTGTTACAAGAGTCCTTTCCGCTATCGAAGTCCGTCAGATGTGCGAGATGTATATCAGAAAGAGAGCAGTAAGGCACCTTGAGAAGGGAAGGATCGTCATCTTTGCATGCGGTACAGGTAACCCCTATTTCTCTACAGATACGGGTGCTGCACTCAGAGCTACAGAGATCGGCGCAGACGTATTCCTTAAGGCTACTATGGTTGATGGTGTTTACGATAAGGATCCCAAGGTATATCCTGATGCCGTCAAGTATGAGACTGTCTCACATGATGAGGTGCTCAGACTTAAGCTAAAGGTTATGGATGCCACGGCAGCTGCTCTTTGCAGAGACAACAACACTAAGATCCTTGTATTCTCCATGGAGGATCCTTATAACATCGTAAGGATCGCTAAGGGAGAGAATCTTGGAACGCTTGTACAATAATTCAAAAGGAGACAAAAACAATGATCGAGATCACATCCAAAGATTATGACCTGGTAGAAGAGAAGATGCAGAAGGCAATAGACAACCTTCATGAGAATCTTAATGCAATCAGAGCAGGAAGAGCTAATCCCCATGTTCTTGACAGGATCACTGTAGAGTATTACGGTGCACCGTCTCCTTTGAACGCCGTTGCCAATATTCAGGTTCCCGAAGCACGTATGATCACACTTGCTCCTTGGGATCCTTCAATGCTCAGAGAGATCGAGCGTGCTATCCAGGCATCAGACCTTGGAATTACGCCTACTAACGACGGCAAGATCATCAGACTTGTTTTCCCTGTGCTTACAGAGGAAAGACGTAAGGAACTTACAAAGCAGGTTAAGACATACGGCGAAGAGACTAAGGTCGTTATCAGGAATAACCGCCGTGAGTTTATCGATAAGATGAGAGCTTCCAACAAGAAGAAGGAGCTTACAGACGATTCCCTCAAGGAATACGAAGAGAAGGTTCAGAAGATCACGGATAAGTTCACCAAGGAAGTTGATGCTGTCTGCGACAAGAAGAACGCTGAACTGATGGAGATCTGATAAGATCATATGGCAAAGAAAGAGAAGAATTTCGACAGGAAGGATCTTAAGATCCCTGTATCTTTAGGCGTCATAATGGATGGTAACGGAAGATGGGCAAAAAAACGTCATCTTCCCAGAACGGCAGGCCACAGGGCAGGCGGTGAGAGCCTCAGAGAGCTTTGCCGTAACTGCGGCAACTATGGCGTTAAGTATGTCACCGTTTATGCTTTCTCGACTGAAAACTGGTCCAGACCGGCTGACGAAGTTGGCCAGCTGATGAAATTGTTTGTCGAGTATTTCAATAAGTATGATGCGGAACTGGAGAAGGAAGGTGTCCGTGTAAGATTTTCCGGAGACATGAGTGAGCTTCCCGAGGAGGTCAGAAATACAGCAAGGGAGGCAGAGGAGAAGTCAAAAGACAGGGACAGGCTCCAGCTTATAATCGCAATTAATTACGGCGGCAGAAGAGAGATAGTCAACGCTGCCAGACATATAGCTGAGAAATGCGTTTCAGGAGAGATAAAGCCGGAAGACATAACAGAGCACATGATGTCTGACAATATGTATCTTCCGGATGTTCCTGATCCGGATCTCATCATAAGACCTTCAGGGGAGCTCAGGATATCCAATTTCCTTTTGTGGGAATGCGCTTATTCAGAACTCTGGGTATCAGAATGTCTGTGGCCTGATTTCGGATATGAGGAGCTTACGGCTGCTTTTGAGGCTTATACCGCAAGAGACAGAAGATTCGGCGGTCTGAGCGCAGGAGAGACTGAATGAAGCAGCGTGTAATTACCGGAATATTCTTTACGATTGGAGTTGTACTCTTTGTTCTTCCGTCACTTTACTGGCCGCTTATCAGTGTATTGTTTGCAATCATAGTGGGAGCATTTGCACTTCATGAGCTACATCAGGCTTTTAAGGCCGGAGACATGCATCCGAGTATGCCTCTTACCGTATCCGGCAGCATTGCAGCGCTAACGATAGTTCTTGTATCGTATTTCTGTAATTGGTCAATAACAGAGGCTCTTTCAATGTATCTGCTGATCGTGGGAATGCTCTGCCTTGCCTCCTGTGTCATACCTTCGGTCGTCCATAAGGAAGGGCAGGGACACCTTAAGGACGGAGTTATTACAGCTGCGATCATTTTCTATGTAACATTCCCGCTCTTCTGCTTTACTTCAGGAATGCTTCTTATCGAGAACGGCTGGTACTACATGGTATTCGGGCTGTTTGCTTCATGGGTATCCGATACATGTGCTTATTTTGTAGGCGTTACGATCGGCAAGCATAAGGCAGTTCCTCACATCTCGCCCAAGAAGACATGGGAGGGCTGTATCGGCGGCGCGATCGGATGTGCGATCATCGTTATGATCTATTTCGATCTGGTGGTATACAAGATAGATAATCTGACCATTAATATTGTCGTATTCTCGATCATAACCTTTGTTCTCGGACTGATCGTGTCTGCAATGTCACAGATAGGAGACTGGCTCGCATCACTTATCAAGAGAAGAGTCGGCATCAAGGACTACGGAAAGATCTTCCCGGGACACGGAGGCATGCTGGACAGATTTGACAGTGCTTTTTTCACAATTCCAGCAGGTCTTCTCCTCGCTCTATTTGCCATACTTTTCTTCTGAATTTGACTGAAAGAAGTATATAATTATTTTATGCGTAAATTATCAATCTTAGGTTCTACCGGCTCGATCGGTACTCAGACTCTGGAAGTTGTCCGTAATAATCCGGATGATTTTTCAGTAGTTGCACTTACATGCGGTTCAAAGATCGACCTGCTTTACAAGCAGATCCTTGAGTTCAAACCTTTGCTGGCGGCTTGCAGCAGTGAAGAGAAGGCCGCTGAGCTCCGCAATATGCTCTCGGCACATCCGGAGATCAGAACGGAGATCATTTCCGGTCCTGACTGCAATATAACGGCAGCCACGATCCCGGAAGCTGATACGGTCGTCGGCGCTATGGTCGGCATCGCAGGACTTGAACCTACTTATAATGCGATCCTCAAGGGTAAGGATATTGCCCTTGCAAATAAAGAGACTCTCGTTACAGGCGGTGAGGTCATAATGCCTCTCGTTGCGCCGATCGGGAGCACGGACGGAGTACAGCTCCTTCCCGTGGACAGTGAACACTGTGCTATCTGGCAGTGCCTGTGGGGAGAGAAGAAGGAGAATCTCGACAGGATCCTGATCACTGCGTCCGGCGGACCTTTCAGGGGAAAGAAGAGAGAGGATCTTCAGAACGTTACACTTGAACAGGCTCTTAATCATCCGACATGGAAGATGGGCGGCAAGATAACTATAGATTCCGCAACGATGATGAATAAAGGCCTTGAGATAATAGAGGCAAGGCATCTGTTCGGAGTTATGCCTGACAGGATCGATGTGGTAGTACATCCCCAGAGCGTTATACATTCTATGATCAGACTGAAGGACGGTTCTGTCCTTGCTCAGATGGGTAAACCGTCGATGATCCTGCCAATAATGGTCGCACTTTACTATCCAGACAGGGGTCCCGAGCTTATCGAAGACTTTGATCCTTTCGCAGCAGGCATCAATAATCTTACTTTCGAGCCTTGTGATACTGAGGTGTTCGGGCTTGTAAAGCTCGCATATGAAGCAGGAACAAAGGGCGGACTCATGCCTACAGTCATGAATGCGGCGAATGAGATCGCTGTTGATCATTTCCTCAAGGGAAAGATCGGTTTCCTTGATATTGAGAGAACTGTTGTCTCTGTTTGTGACAAGCTCGGCGGAATGAACGGTGAGATGTCCGTTGCCGGTATCCTTGAATGTGACAGGGAGACCAGGATCTATGCAAAAGAATACATAGAAGGACTTAACAGATGAGTCTATCTTTCTGGAGCATCCTTGTAGTCATACTTCTCCTCGGAGTGCTTGTTACCATACATGAGTTAGGCCATTACTGGATGGCAAGGCTTCTGGGAATTAAAGCTTATGAGGTGTCCATTTTTGTCGGCCCGAAGCTTATCAAATGGCGTCACAAAGACTGTGATTTTTCTATCAGGTGCATACCGTTCGGCGCGTATGTGCGCTTTACCGATATTGATGATAACGGAGATGCGGTAGTATCTGACGATCCGCTGCTGCTCGTTAACCAGCCGAGATGGAAGCGTCTTCTCGTTTCACTGGCGGGACCTTTTATGAATGTCATCTTAGGAGTTCTCATCTGCATAGGTCTCTATACATTCAACCCGTTCTCATCGCTTGACATTGCGGGAACTCCCGAGGGCACTCAGCTCTATGGTCAGGAATACACATTGGGTGACAGGATCGTTGAGGTTAACGGTAAGCATGTATTTACATATCTCGATTTTTACTATGAACTTGATACGGCGGCAAGTCCTGATGAGGTCGTCACACTGACTCTCAAGTCTGCCGAGACCGGTGAAAAGTATAATGTTGTACTGACCCCGGAGATAGGTCACCGCCCGATGCTCGGCATTACAACATATCAGGATCCGGAATCTAATAAATACAACGGCTGGGAGATCGTTGATGTAGACGAGAACCAGAATAACGGCAATCCCGTTCTTAAGGCGGGAGATTTCCTTACAAAGGTCAACGGCAAATCAGTTGCGGATGAGGATTTCTTTGATTTCCTGGCAAAACTTCAGGATGGTGAGAATATAGTTCTTACCTACGTTCGCAACGGTGTGGAGAACGAAGCAGAGTGCGCCGTAACGACAATGCTTTACACGAATCAGAGAGGCGTTTACTGTTATTCATATAAGGTTGACAGTTTCCCGATATTCCTTAAGGCTTGTTCTTATGCGGTAAAGATGCCGGTTACGGTTATCAATGTAAGCATCAAGTCGATTGGAAGTGTCTTTGAGGGCAAGGAAGAGGTCTATAACATGGTCTCAGGTCCTATCGGTGTTACGACGACTGTCTCGGATGTCGTGGATGATGTGGACGATACAGTCGAACAGAAGGTATATACGATATTCTTCCTCGGAGCGATCATTTCGATAGGTCTCGCGTTCACAAATCTTCTGCCGATTCCCGGACTTGACGGTATCCAGATGATACTCGTCATAGTAGAGATGGTAATGGGAAGACCTTTATCAAAAAAAGCAGAGGGAATTCTTAACGGCGTCGGCTTTGTAATGCTGATATGCCTTGTAATATTTGCGTTTGCGTCAGATATCATCAGGATATTTGTCGGCGGCTGAAAAATGTAATCTTTCTTTGCCCTTGTATTTCCAAAATATATTGTATACTAATTTTTAGACGTATTAGGAGGTCTTGGTTTATGTCATTAACTACAAAGCAGGTAAACGTCGGCGGTGTAACCATTGGTGGAGGTGCACCCATCAGGATACAGTCGATGAACAATACCAGAACTTCGGATGTTAAGGCTACTTTAGACCAGATTTTCAGGCTTAAAGACGCAGGATGTGATATTACGCGTGTCGCTGTCCCCGATCAGGCTGCGGCAGACGCATTGAGGGAGATAACAAAGGCTTCTCCCATCCCTGTGGTTGCAGATATCCATTTCGATTACCGTCTGGCAATAGCAGCGGCAAGGAACGGCGCTGCCAAGATAAGGATCAATCCCGGCAATATCGGAGGTCCGGACAAGGTCAGACAGGTCGTGGAGGTCTGCAAGGAGATAGGGATACCGATAAGAGTCGGTGTCAATTCCGGTTCCTGCGAGAAGGCACTCGTTGACAAGTACGGCGGAGTTTGCGCGCAGGCGCTGTGCGAGAGTGCGAGAGGAGCAGTTAAGCTGCTCGAGGATGAAGGATTTGAAGATGTTGTGATCAGCATCAAGTCTTCGAGTCCGAAGCTGACGATCGAGACATACAGAACGCTTTCTTCCGAGTGTAATTATCCGCTTCATGTAGGTGTGACAGAAGCAGGAACAGTCAAGGAAGGTATCGTTAAGTCTGCGGTCGGTATCGGAACGCTTCTGGCAGAAGGTATCGGTGATACCATCAGAGTATCGCTTACTGATGACCCGACAGAAGAAGTTTATGCAGCAATCTCCATCCTCAAGGCATTGGGACTTAAGACGGGCGGTATTGATTTCGTATCGTGTCCCACCTGCGGAAGGACGCAGGTTCCGCTCATTGAACTGGCAAACAAGGTTGAAGAGAAGATAATGAGACTGCCTTATAACATTAAGGTTGCAGTAATGGGATGCCCCGTTAACGGTCCCGGAGAAGCAAGGGAAGCCGATATCGGTCTTGCAGGAGGCAGGGATGAGTTCCTTCTCTTCAAGAAGGGTAAGACAGTCGGCAAGATAATCGCTAAGGATGTCGATGCCGCTGTGGATGAATTTGTAGCAGAGGTAATCAGAGTTGGAGAACAAAAGGATAAGACTGATTGATTTCTACGATACTTATCCCGAAGAGCTCCTTAAAGGCTTAGAAGATCTTTATATTGACAGATTTGATTTTTATGATAACAGAATAAAGATTGCCCTTACAGGGTGTTATTCTATGCCGGAGAAGAATGCTCTCTCGAGATTCTATGAGCACATCAAGTCTCAGGTTGACATGGATGTGATCATAAGGTTCGTGGATTACGATTCGGATCCGGAAGACGGATCCGGATTTATCCCGAGATTCAGGGATTATATCGTATCAAGAGTGGAGGCGTCTTCCTGTAAGGGAGCCGGTTTCGCTGCAAACATGGATTACAGTTATGACATCAGAACAGGAACAGTATCGATATCCTGTCCTGTTGCTCTTACTGTGATCTTTAATGATCCTGCCATCAAGAAAGGATTTGGAAGAGAAGTTGCGTCTGTTATAGAAGAGCTTACAGGCAGCGTTCAGTGCGATTTCTGTTTTATCATTGAAGAGAATAATGCGGAGCCGAATTATGATCTTGAAGATCTTTTCTACGATGAAGCAAGAGAGATAATGCAGAGACAGGAAGTCGAGGCTGAGAAGAAGGATGCTGAGAGCAAGAAAGAACCTCCGAAGCAGCCTGTCGGTGACACATGGGCAGAGAAGTCCAAGTCAGTTAAGAAGGAAGTTAAGCAGGAAGAGAGACATTTCGTTAAGAACACTACCGAGAACAGAATAATAGGCAGGCTTAAGGCAGGTATTCCGATCAAGCCGATAGACAAGCTTGAGATCGGTGAAGGTACAGTCAATGTGGCCGGTGACATCATTATCTCGGAGGATAATAAGTTCCGTCTAACAAAGAACGGCAGATCTGTTATTGCCAAGTTTAACGTGATTGATAAGACAGGTGAGGTCATATGTCTCGGATTCTTTTCTCCCGAGGATGCAGATGTCTTTGAGCCACGTTTCAGCAAGGGTGGTTACTGCGGCATCCAGGGTACGGTCGAAGCGATAGACGGGGAGATCGGTATCAAGGTTTCCGGAGTTTTTGAAGCGGAGAGACCTAAGGGAAGAGAGGATAATGCGCCTGTAAAGCGTGTTGAACTTCACTGCCATACGAAGATGAGCGACCAGGATGCCGTATCAGAACCTGACGATGTCATCAAGCTGGCAGCAAGCTTTGGACACAGGGCCTGTGCCGTTACGGATCACGGAGTGGTTCAGGCATTCCCTGCTGTTTATGGTGCGATGAAGAAGATCAACAAGAAGAGGGGCGAAGGGCAGGAGCCGTTCAAGGCTATCCTTGGCTGTGAAGGCTATCTTGTTGATGACGGGCCGACGATCGTTTATGGCCTTCCTCTCGTAAGTGATGATGTAAGACATATAGGTTCATTCGTAACACTTGATATAAGAACCACCGGCGATGATCCGAATGTTGATACGATGACCGAGATAATGATCTCAAAGTACAGAGCAGTCGGTTACAGATGCAAGAAGATCCCATTTGAGGGAGAGAGCGACGAAGAGGCGATGCAGTTCTCCGCGAAGGATATCGATACTTCATTGTGGGAACCCGAAGAGATCCCTGAGTCGTTCAGGGATGAGAATATCAAACTTGCCGATGTTAAGGCCCATGAGAGGATAAGTGAGATCATCAATAAAGACGGCGAGGTCTTTACCGAGTGTGACGATGAGGAGACTGTTCCGGAACAGATAGTATTTGAGCATGTTGCGGATCTTCATGCGACCTTTGAGGATGTGATCTATTCGGGCAAGGGCGAACCCTGCGAATCATACTTCCTTATGGCTGAGATCCTCGAATTTATGGATCAGGCCTATATTGCCGGAAGAGATATCTTCCGCAAACTGGGATTCCTGAGAAGAGCCGGATTCGGACTTAACATAGAAGAGCATGTTTACTACAGGCAGAAGTTCCTAATGCCTGCAATAAGCGTTGAGGATATTATCAGATATTCTGAAGGCTCATCTGTCGGTGGCCGTTCCGATGATATGCTTACAAACTGCAGGAATGATGCTGAATGCGTTATCAGTTATCTTCAGAAGAACAATACACTTGATCCTTTTATGCTTAATCAGGCGATAGGACATAAGTCGGATGAGGATATCAAGAACCGCAAGGTTTCTCCGGCGTACCATATCATCTATCTGGCCCGCAATTACCTTGGTCTCTATAATCTGTACCGCATAGTATCGGAATCCAATATCAATTTCTTTGCGTTCAGACCGAGAACGCCAAAGAGCAGGCTTAAGTACTATTCGAACGGTATCATTATCGGAGGTGCCTGTGAGCGAGGCGAGATCTACCGTTTTGTAGTTGAGACATATAAGAAGTGCGGCAAGGACAGAGAGAAGTGTATAGATATCCTTAAGTCATCACAGGAGATGGCTGATATACTGAGTCTCTATGAATATGTTGAGATACAGCCTCTCTGCAACAATATGTTCATGACAAGGATAAAACCCAAGCCGGATGAGACTGATTTTGTCCCTCTCAACGGGGATGACATAAGGATCATTAATGAGCTCCTGCTGGAGCTTGCGGATGCATACAATATGATGTGCTGCGCGACGACGGACTCCCACTTCCTGGAGAAAGAAGACGGCAAGTACCGTAAGTACCTGCTGATGGATCTCGGATTCGATGATGCAGAGATGCAGTCGGATCTGTATTTCAGGACAACTGATGAAATGCTCGCCGAGTTTGCTTACCTCGGTGAAGAGAGAGCTTTTGAAGTAGTCGTTACAAATACGAACCTTATCGCTGATAAGATCGACTTCGGGATGAAGCCGTTCCCGGACGGAACATATCCGCCTATCATCGCACGTGCTGCTGCAGATATAAGGGATATCGTTTATACAAAAGCTAACAAGATGTACAGGCATAACGGCGTCCTTAATGAGACTGTTGCCGCGAGGATCGAGAAGGAACTTACATCGATCTTTACGAACGGATTTGCGATCATGTACTACATCGCATACAGACTTGTTAAGAAGTCAAATAACGATGGATATATCGTAGGCTCAAGAGGTTCCGTAGGATCTTCTTTCGTTGCCACGATGAGCGGTATATCGGAGGTTAATCCGCTGCCGCCGCACTACAGATGTCCGCACTGCAACTTTGTTGAGTTCAATAACACAGGTGAGTTCGGTTCAGGTTTTGATATGCCTGTCAAGGAGTGCCCCGAATGCGGAACGACGATGACGAAGGATGGACAGGATATTCCTTTCGAGACCTTCCTGGGATTCTTCGGCGATAAGCAGCCTGATATCGATCTTAACTTCTCGGGTGAGTATCAGCCCAGAGCCCATAAGTATGTTGAGTTCCTTTTCGGAACGACACATACGTTCAAGGCAGGCACTATCGGTACCTATGCGGATAAGAATGCCTACGCGGTTGCAAGATCAGCATGTGAGAGGCTTAATATCCCGTATACGGGAGCAAAGCTTGATTACATGTCCAGAGGCATCATCGGTGTTAAGAGGACAACATCACAGCACCCGGGAGGAATGGTCGTTGTTCCGAAGGAGATGGACGTATATGAGTTTACGCCTATCCAGTGTCCCGCCAATAAGGTTACGGGTGATATCATTACGACGCATTTCGACTTCCGTGCAATGCACGATACCATCCTCAAGCTCGATATCCTCGGTCACGCCGATCCTACGGTACTGAGGATGCTCAATGAACTCACCGGAATTGATGTTACGACGATACCAATCCCGGATGAGAAGGTAATGAGCCTTCTGTCAACAACTGACGCTCTCGGATTCCCTCCGGAGACGACAGAGGCAGGCGCGGCAACACTGGGCCTGTCAGAGCTTGGTACGCCAATGGCCCGCGGCATGATCGCAGAGACGAAGCCCACAAGGTTCTATGACCTTGTACAGCTCATGGGTCTGTCACACGGTACTGACGTCTGGACAGGCAATGCACAGGATCTTATTCAGAAGGGTATATGTGACCTGAACTCCGTTATCGGATGCCGTGACTCGATCATGACAACTCTTATCTACTGGGGACTTCCCAATAAGGATGCGTTTGACATCATGGAGAATGTACGTAAAGGTAAAGTCGCAAAGGGAGAATGCGATAAGTGGGAAGGATGGAAAGATCTGATGAGGCAGAATAATGTGCCTGACTGGTATATTGATTCCTGCCAGAAAATCAAGTACATGTTCCCTAAGGCACACGCCGCAGCTTATTCCATCTCCACATTGAGAGTTGCATGGTTTAAGGTATATTACCCTGAAGAGTATTACTGTGCTTTCTTTACTATCAGAGGCGATGAATTTGATGCTGAGTATATGTGCAACGGCAGGGAGAAGGTCATCGAGAGACGTCATGCTCTTGAGGACAAGAAGAAGTCCTCTGCTGAAGCGCGTAATAATCCTAAGGTCAAATCCGAGATAGCGCTCTGTGAGATAGTTGAAGAGATGTATGCGAGAGGGATTACCTTTGCGCCTATATCGCTCAGCGAGTCGATGGGCAGGAACTTCAAGAAGAAGGAGAAGGGTGTGATCATACCGCCGTTCAATGCCATTAACGATATTTCCGAATCGATGGGTCTCGCTATTGAAGAAGCAAGAGCAGAAGGTGAATTTAAGAACCGTGATGATTTTGCCAGAAGGACAGGTCTCGGATCTTCGGCTATTGAGAAGCTGGCTGCTTACGGAGGCATTCTTGACGGTCTGCCTGAGAGCGCACAGGTCAGTCTTGAAGATCTTCTGTCAGGAGACTTCACATGAGATGTGCCAGCGTCCTTCTGCGTGGGGCTGTAAGGCAGACGGATAAATATTATTCGTATCTTATTCCGGATGAACTTATGGACAAGGTTTCCCTTGGAAGCCTTGTCAAAGTTCCCTTCGGGGCCGGGAATAAGCTCAGGTCTGCAGTCGTTGCAGGATTTGCTGATGAGAGTGATGTTTCCAAGCTTAAGAGCATCGCGATGATTGCGGACGAACAGCCTGTTATGACAAAGGAGCAGACAGATCTTATAGTTCCTTTGTCCGTGCGGTTTAACTGTACAAAGAGCGACGTTACGGAACTCTTTGTTCCTGCGTTCGTTGAAGGACACAAAGCTGCTCAGTGCGATTATGTCGAGATCAAGGACCGTGCAGGCGTTGAGGAAGCCCTGAAGAACAATACGTTCAGATCGGTCAATCATATTAAGGCCTCAATGTATCTTCTGGACAATGGAAAGACTGACAAGAAGACACTTTGCGCAGATACGGGAATACCGCCGGCATCGCTCAAGGGCCTTATCGACAGGGATCTGATAAAGATAACAAGGGATAAGGCTGCGGATTCTTATTCGCCAATACATGAGGAGATACCTGACGATTCAAAATACACACGCGAATATGAGCTTAACGGTGATCAGAAGAACGCAATTAAGCGGATCACAGAAACAGACGGTTTTAAGATGTTCCTGCTGTACGGAGTTACCGGAAGCGGAAAGACTGAGGTGTTCCTTAACTGTGCATCTGATTGTACGAGTAAGGGAGGACAGGTGCTTTACCTTGTCCCTGAGATAGCGCTTACTCCGCAGACAGTTATGTGGATCAAAGGGCGTCTCGGAAGTGGATGTGCCGTTCTTCACAGCAAACTTACCGATAAACAGAGATATGAGCAGTGGGATATGATAAGGAAAGGTATCGCAAGAGTAATCGTCGGCCCGCGAAGTGCCGTCTTTGCTCCTTTTGAGAACCTGAAGCTCGTGATAATTGACGAAGAACATGACGGTTCTTACAAAGCTGAGTCTCATCCCAGATATAATGCCAAAACGATCGCCATGATGCGTGCTAAGAATAACGGCGCAAGAGTAGTAATGGGTTCTGCCACACCTGCTGTAGAGTCATTTTATGCAGCACAGAACGGTTACTACGAACTGCTGAGGCTTCCTTCCAGAGCTGCAGCAGGTGCTGCACTTCCAAAGGTGTATCCGGTTGACATGAAGGAACAGATCAAGATGGGAAGCGGGGAACTTCTGTCTCTGCCGCTGCGCAACGCAATGGCCAGAGCATTCTCAGATAAGAAGCAGGTTATCCTTTTTCTTAACCGCCGCGGTTATTCCAGAACTCTGGTATGTAATACATGCGGTGAGACTGCTCAGTGCGTGAACTGCTCTGTCGGAATGACTCTGCACAATAACCCGAGGCAGGGGACCCGCCTTCTGATATGTCATTACTGCGGTTATACGATCCCGGCTGATAAAATCGAATGTGCAGTTTGCGGAGGAGACAAGTTCTCAAGGGCCGGTTTCGGTACACAGCAGCTGGAAGAAGAGCTTCATAAGCTCTATCCGAACGAGCAGATACTGAGGATGGATCAGGATACAACGCAGAAGAGGGGCGCAGTATCGGATATAGTGAGCGATTTCGCGGAAGGGAAGGCCTCTATACTTATTGGAACACAGATGATCGCGAAGGGTCATGATTTCCCGAATTGTACTGTTGTCGGAATACTGTCAGCTGATCTGATGATCAATTCCGCAAACATCCACGGATCTGAGAGGGCGTTTGCGCTTATCACGCAGGCGGCGGGAAGAGCTGGAAGGAGCGACTTCCCGGGCGAGGTATATATCCAGTCTTATAATCCGGAGGATCCTCTGTTTGTGAATGCGGCGAGTCAGAATTACGAGGAGTTCTATAAGACTGAGATCAAGTTCCGTGAGAACCTGAATCTGCCGCCGTTTAAGGCCTTAGGGGAGATTACTCTGTCGCTGGCGGATGACAGGGAGCTTCAGATAAAAAGTGCAATCCTGAAGAAATATATCGATGACTTTCTGTCATATCAGGACGATAAGTATGAGTTTGAGTGTTACGGACCGGTTCCTGATGTAATTTATGAGCTCAGGGGTAAGTTCAGGCACTGCATAACGGTAAAAGCGAAGAATATTTCAGCTATAAATGCTGTATTCCGCCAGATAATGGAGGATTTTGATCCCAAAGAGTATCCGTTATCGTTTGATATTTGATTGAATTACTCGCGATTAGATGTTAAAATCTATGCCGATATTTTTTATTTTTTAGGAGGTGTTCCTATGGCAAGACCTATTTTTACCGGTGCCGGAGTAGCAATTGTTACGCCTTTTTGCGACAGCGGTGTGGATTACAAAAAACTTGAGAGTATCATCGAGTTTGAGATAAAGAACAAGGTCGACGCCATCATCATCTGCGGATCAACGGGTGAAGCAGCTACGATGGATCATGAGGAGCATGTAGGCGCTATCAAGTGTGCTGTTGATGCTGTAGCAGGAAGAGTTCCGGTTATTGCAGGTACAGGTTCCAATGATACGGCTTACGGGATCGAATTATCCAAGGATGCTCAGAAGGCAGGAGCAGATGCAGTCCTTCTGGTTACACCTTATTACAACAAGTGTACTCAGGAAGGTCTTTACAGACATTACAAGGCAACAGCAGAGAGTGTTGATATTCCCTGCGTTCTCTACAATGTGCCTTCAAGAACGAATGTAAATATCTCGCCTGAGCTGCTTTACAGACTTGCTGATATTGAGAATATCGTTGCTATCAAGGAGTGCAATTTCGGTCAGGTTCCTGAGATCCTGAATCTTACAGGTGACAGATATGCACTTTATTCCGGTGAGGACGGACTTGTAGTTCCGATGCTTTCTCTCGGTGCATATGGTGTTATCTCAGTAGTTGCAAACCTTATGCCTGAATATACGAGTACAATGGTTCACTCATATGTTGACGGCGATATCGAGAAGGCAAAGAAAATGCAGATCGATATCATCCCGATGGTAAAGGCTATGTTCTGTGAAGTTAATCCCATTCCTGTTAAAGAGGCAATGGAGATGGTCGGTATGGGTGTTGGTCCTTGCCGTCTGCCGCTTTGTGAGATGAGCGCAAAGAATCGTGAGTATGTAGCAGGCGTACTGAAGCAGTATGATCTGTCAGCTATTGACGCTTTCTTCAAATAATACAGATAGGATTGATTAAGTAATGGTAAAGATCTTTCTTAACGGATGCTGCGGTAAAATGGGCAGAGCCATTGCAGCAATGTGCAAAAAAAATGATGAATTCAAGGTGGTAGCGGGCTGTGATGTGGTTTCTTCCGATGAACTCGGATTTCCGGTATTCACGAATCCCACAGAGTGTGATGTTGAGTTCGATGCGATAATCGACTTCTCTAATGCCAAGGCAGTTCCGATGATCACAAATTATGCTGTCACAATGGGCAAGCCTTTTGTCTGCTGCACGACAGCGCTTCCTGACGAGACTGTTGCAGAGATCCTTGAAGCATCCAAGAAGATCCCCGTATTCAAGTCAGCAAACATGAGTTACGGCATGAATGTCCTTTTCGAGCTCGTAAGACAGGCAACAAGAGCTTTGTTCCCGGGAACTGATATCGAGATCGTTGAGGCACATCACAACAGAAAGCTCGACGCTCCTTCAGGAACAGCGCTCATGATTGCTGATGTTATCTCTGAGGAGACTGATAATGCGCTTGAGTACGTTTATGAGAGACACTCGAAGATGGAGGCGCGCGGAAAGAATGAACTCGGAATATCGAGCATCAGAGGCGGCAACATAATCGGTGAACACGAGGTAATGTTTATCTCCGATGAGGAGATCGTTAAGATATCACACAGTGCACAGACAAGGGATGTCTTCGGCAAGGGAGCGCTTACAGCAGCAGCTTTCCTCGTTGGAAAGGATCCCGGCTACTATTCCATGCAGGATATAGTATCTGCTGCATTTAATTGATCTGGAGGTTTTATTTGATGGGTTCTTTAATGAGTAACATTGTATTTGAAGGCAACGGCGGCTTCCTTGGACTGTCTAACGACCAGCTTATGTCAACTGTTTACCCGATCGTAATGGTCGTTGTAATGGTTGCAGTTTTCTATTTCCTTATCCTTCGTCCTCAGCGCAAGCGCGACAAGGAACAGAAGGATATGATGAGCAAGCTTTCAGTAGGCGATAAGGTAACTACGATTGGCGGTCTTGTCGGTGTTGTTGCACAGATCAAGGATGATGAGGTAACTATCTCAACTTCAGTTGCCAATACACTTGTAGTCTTTACAAAGTCTGCTATCCAGACGGTTGAGAAGAGAGATAACGGACAGAAGAAGGAAGAGCCTTCTGAGACAAAGTCTTCTCTGTTCGGAAAAAAGAAGAAGACTGAAGACGACGAAGAATAATCATCAGTTCCACTGATATCCTGCGGGGGTAATATCATGATCGATCCTATGTTTGAACAGGAAATGAGAGCAAAGATAGTCGAGGTCATTGATAAGTATGCTCCTGAAAATACTGTTTTTGGGGGCTGGGATGACGCTGAAAATCACGGAGGCATGTGCGGCCGTTTTAAAATCCCGGGGACTTATTCTTACCGTAATAAAATAGTAATCAGTTTTCCTTATGCAAGAAACTATTCATGGGACTGGGTCCGTAAGATCGTTTTACATGAGATCGCACACGCAAAGCTTCCTACGGAAGGACATACACCGATGTTTAGAGAGGTATGTGATTCTCTTGGAGGGATCCGCACGGGCGCTGATTTGCCATATGGTCTTAAGCCAAGATTTGAAGGCACATGTCCTGTTTGCGGGAAAAAGCAATTGGAATACAGCAGAAAGCCCAGCCTTTATCATAAGCATGATGGGGAAGAGGTCCATTTTGATTGGAAATACATAGGCGAAGTTCGCATTATAGACAGTATTGAGACACTGCGCGAGAATATTGGTCTGATCCATGTCTGCATTAATAAAGAGGAAGGCATAAGAGAGTCGCTTGAGATTGATCCCGAAATTGATATTGCTGAATGGAGCAGGAAGCTGATCCTTAAGGATGGTGTTACACTAAAATTAAAGAAAAACAGTTACAGATGCACTCTCGGGGATGAAGAAAACGAGATTACAATAGATGCGATGTCGTATACTGTTGTATCTGCACGTAAAAAACAGTGAAGAAATCCGGGAAGTAATCATCAATCTTAAGCAATCCTCAGAAAACCGCATCAGCCTGATTACTTTGACTTATCAATAAAAAGAGCCGTATTCGAGTCGAGCTCAGTCAGGTTTTTAATAATGAACTCCTTTGACTCCGCAAAATTGCCTCTTGTCCAGAGAGCAATGACTGCAGTACAACCTCGTGAACGGTAGTTCGTCTGATATCTCAAAGTAATATCGCTGATGTTTTTGTTATTCTTATCAGCTTCCATCTGTCTGAACAGACCTTCAAGCAATCTGTTAAACCTGTCTCGCATGGAGCTTCTGTTATTTGGACAGTACATCATCCTGAAAACGGATCTGTTATTATCAACGTAATTGATCAGGTGGGTATAAACCTTGTCAAAGGGAAGATGTGAAAGATCCAAAACCAGCAGGCCAAGGTCGATGAGGATATCCGTCTCCATCTTATTGTAGAGATCATATACATCAAGGAAGTGCTTATAGAAAGTTCCGCGGTTGATATCGGCTTTCTCCGTGATCTCCTTAACTGTAACAGCATGCAGTTCTTTCTCTGTAAGAAGTTCTGCAACTGCATCGATAATGGCTTTCTTTGTTTTTGCGGTCCTTCGGTCGTATGTGTTTGTTTTCTCTTCCATGATAAGTGAACTCCGCTGCCTTAGTGATTTACAAGAATATCAATTATCCTTTATGTGATTATACCACTACAATCCATAGTATAACTAAATAAAAAGTTCTTGACAGGTTGGTTATCGATTGCTAACATTTAACCGTCCCATGGGGGAGTAGCAAGCGTTTGACGCAGCAAGTCAACAACCTCGGAAATATCCTGGCTTGTTTTAAATTGCGAGACTCATGTATAACTGCGAAGCTATACGTGACTGTTCTCCAAAGATTGTTTCGGTATGGCTTCGGTCATATCTTTTTATTTTTGGAGGCTTTTATGAGCGAACAAGAAAAGAAGTTCCTTGAGATCTGTGATCTCAAAAAGAGTTTCGGTACAGGTGAAGCAAAGCAGGATGTTTTAAGAGGAATGAATTTCTCTGTCAGCAAAGGCGAATTCTGCGTCCTTCTGGGGCCGTCAGGATCGGGCAAATCAACGCTCCTTAACATTATCGGCGGTATAGACACTCCGGATTCGGGTTATGTCAGCATAAACGGTGACAAGCTTAAGGACATGGATGAGAAGGCTCTCACTATGTACAGGAGAAAGCATTTAGGTTATGTTTTCCAGATGTACAACCTGATTCCCAATCTTAATGTTAAGGAAAATATCGAGGTCGGTGCATATCTGTCGGATAACCCTCTGAATGTGGATGAGGTCATCGCGACATTAGGCTTGGAAGATCACAAATACAAGTATCCCAATCAGTTATCCGGAGGTCAGCAGCAGCGTGTGTCAATAGGGCGTGCAGTTGTTAAGAATCCGGATATCCTTATGTGTGATGAACCTACGGGCGCACTTGATTACAAGACTTCCAAGGAGATCTTAGGCCTAATCGAGAACTGCAATCAGAAGTTCGGCAATACGGTAATAATGGTTACACATAACGAAGCAATTAAATATATGGCAGATCATGTCATTAAGCTCCGTGACGGAGTCGTTCGTCACAACGACATAAACGATAAGAAGATCCCTGCTTCCGAGCTCGAGTGGTAAGGAGGAGGCGAAAATGAAAAATCCGCTTATCAAAAGAATCCCCAAGGAACTGTTAGGGGACTGGCAGAAATACCTTGTGATCGTTATCTTCATGGTGCTCATGATCGGCTTTGTTTCAGGCATGTCGGTCGGACGTAACAGTATGCTCGAAGCGATCAACACGGGAAAGGTAACACTGAAGCTTGAGGATGGTTCTTTCGAGTTTAAGAATAAAGCCTCTGAAGAACTCATCGAAGCCATTGAACAGGGCAATATGGCTGATGTCAGGGAATACCTTATTTCCAAAGGATATGAAGAAGCTGACGGGGAAGTAGCAAAGGCTGCAGAAGAGGAACTCTCAAGGCAGGTAAGGGAAGGCATCGAGTCCGCCGTCCGTGCTCAGTGCGAGTTGTCCGGGATTACTGATGAGGATATGATCCGGAGCCAGATCAATTCTTTTATGGAAGAAAATTACGAGTCATCTCTGGAAGAAGCACGCAATTCTGACGAATACAGAGAGGCTCTTGACGACGCATACAGAGAAGCGCATGAAGAAGTTGTTAATGCGGTTGACGAGAAGTGGGATGAGACCGTTGAGGAATATAATCTTAACGATCCTGATTTTATTCCTGTTCAGGTAACTGTTTATGAGCATTTCTTCAGGAATGAAGATGAGGATTTTGACAAGGACGGAGTAAGAGATGCTGCCGTAAGAGTTTTCAGCAGCGCTGATGAAGTCGATCAGGCATCATTCAACGAGGGCCGTGCCCCCGAGAATGAAAACGAGATCGCCATCGACAGAATGCATGCGAGCAATGTCGGAGTAAAGATCGGAGATACCATATTTGTCGGCGGCAGGGAGTTCATGGTTGTAGGTCTGCTTTCTTATGTGAATTACACCTCACTGCATGAGAACAATAATGATCTGATGTTTGATGCTTTTGGTTTTAACGTTGCCATGGTAACACCGGAAAGCTTCAATCAGTTCCGTACAAGAATACATTACAGTTATGCTTATTTCTACGAGGAAAAGCCTGAGGATAAGGTTGCTCAGGCAGAATGTGCAGACAATCTTTTGAAGGCTCTTATTACACAGTCTGTCGTTTTTGAGAATGACCTGGATGATTTCCTGCCTGAGTGTTATCGTCAGGCATCCAATTTCGCTCCTTCTGATGTCGAAGGCGATACGGCAGGAACGGAGATCCTTTGCTACATTCTTATCGCGGTCATCGCATTTATATTTGCGATCACGATCAGCAATACGATCGAAAAGGAAGCCTCCGTTATCGGAACAATGCGCGCATCAGGATACACAAAGGGAGAACTCATTGCACATTATCTGGCAACACCGGTTGTAGTAACTCTGATAGGTGCAGCAATAGGAAATGTCCTGGGTTACACTTGGTTTATGGATTCCGCCGTAAACATATATTATGAGACTTACAGTCTGCCGGCGTGCGATGTGGTGTGGAGTCCGCTGGCTCTTGTGAAGACCACTGTCATTCCGCTGCTCCTCATGTTCCTGATCAATCTGATCGTGATCGTCAGGAAACTGCAGCTGAGCCCACTGAAGTTCCTAAGACACGATCTCAGAAAATCTAAGAGAACGAAGGCAAGAAGGATCCCGGGCTGGTCTTTCATGAACAGGTTCAGATTGAGGATACTGTTCCAGAATATTCCCAATTACGTGATCCTGATATTCGGAATTGTATTTGTTGAGGTTATGCTCTGTTTCGCATTCGGACTTCCGGATTCACTTACTCATTATGGTGACCATGCTCCGGATATGCTTTTCGCGAAATACCAGTATGTTTTGATGGGTACCAAAGATGATGATGGAAACGAACTCGTAACGTCAAACGAAGATGCCGAGAGATTTAACTCGACTTCACTTCTGTATGAGAAGAATGTCACATCATTTGTTAAAGGCAGAGGAAGCGGCGGAAGTACTGAGGCTGTAACTGTTTACGGTATTGAAGACGGCAGTAAGTATGTTGAGATCAACACCGGTCTTAATGACGGCGAAGTGTATATCTCAAGTGCTTTCAGAGACAAATTTGGATTTAAAACAGGTGATAAGATCACTCTTTCTGAAGAGTTTGCAAACAGAAGCTATGAGTTTACTGTAACGGGTTTTGTCGATTATGAAGGCGGTATTGCGGTGTTTATGCCCAATGAAAGTTTTATCCGTGTGTTTGACAGGAAAGAGGGATCATTTACCGGGTATTTCTCGAACGCTGAGATAACCGATATTGATGAGAAGTATTTTGCCACTGTCATAGACAAGGATGATATTGTAAAGGTTACAACTCAACTGATGCATTCAATGGGCGGATTTATGGTCGCAGCACAGTATATTCTTGTGATCCTTGCTGCAGCACTGATCTTCCTTTTGACCAAGATAATAATCGAACGCAATGAGCATTCGATCTCAATGGTCAAGATACTGGGATTCAAGAACTCAGAGATCAGTTCGCTCTATATGATACCTACTGCATTTATCGTAATCCTGTTTACTCTGATCGGATTTGTCGCAGGATACTTTATACTCATATACGTTTTTAGGGCGTTCATGCTCCAGATGGACGGCTGGTTCACGTTCTATATGAGCATAAAGTCCATGATAATGTCAGTTATCTTTATGATCGCAGGATATGCGGCTGTATCAGTATTTGACTTTATCAGGATCAGGAAGATACCGATGGATGAAGCTCTCAAGAATTTTGAATGATTGTTGAAGCCGGCTAATAAGAGAGCCACCGGTAACGGTGGCTCTCAAATCTGTTCATTGTACAAAGAACATTCTTGAAGAGGAAAACCCAATAGGGGTTAGTCTCTTCATTGTCTGGTGGAGACGAGGGGAATCGAACCCCTGTCCGGAACAGAATCCTCCGGGACCTCTCCGGGTGCAGTCAGTGTTTGAAGTATTCCCCTTTCCGCTATGCCCGCTGACAGGCGGCAGGTCCGGTAGCTTCATAGATACAACAATGCGGCAAAGCTTATGCATTGAGGTTGGCCCGTTTAACCTCTAACAGGTAAGGTCTGCAGTTCGCGTCTATAACCTTTACGCAGATATAAAAGTCAGACGGTAGCTAGATTAAGCAGCTACGAGCTGTGTATCGTTTGCAATTACTTGCATTTCCCGTTTTTTTAGGAGGCCAACGAGAATCCTCCACCCGCTTTCCCGACCTCAACTACCCCGTCGAAACCGGTACGTCCCCATATTCCGCAGGCGTGCAGCTCCTCACGCCTGATTGGAATATAAAATATTAGCACTGAATTTATTCTTCGTCAAATCTGAGATCTTTGAGCACATCGTAAGGCTCAGGTTCAGGTTCTGCCTCTGCGGAAGGAGTAACAGTCTCAGTTGCCGATGCATTTGCCGCATCCGTATCCTCAGCACTGATCTCATCGGCTGACTTCCTCATCGGATAAGGGTAGAGGACATGCTGTTCTCCGCAGTAGAGGCATTTGCCAAGCATCGGAATCTGCTTTGTCTCCTGAAGAGGCATGTTGCACTTGGAACACATGATGGGGTTGTAAGCATACACATCACCGTTGTAATCCTTTATGATACCTTCAACCATTTCCGTGAGCTCATCTTCTGAAACGCCCTTCTCCTGAAGAAGCTTAAAGAGAGCGAAAACAAGGATGTCAAGTCTGTTGATCGCTGTCTGAAGGTCTACGATGACACGTGTACTCTCCTTAACCTTCTCAACGGCAGCTGATTCATTGGACTCTTTGTTGAAATCGATCCTTCCGGCAAGGTTGCTCAGATCCATACAAATACCTCCTTACTTATACTCTGCACAGAATTGTGCGAAACATACAACCATATTGTACTGCATCTCCTCATCGGTAATGATCGCCTCGTCATCACTGTTGGAGAGATATCCAAGGCTAACCTGAACCGAGTGAACAGAAGTTGCATAATTAAGACCTGTGTAAACTTCAGTCTCGATGCATCCGTTATATGTGAGACCTGTCGCTTCGCTCAGCAAAGCTCCAAGTTTGTCTGCTCTTGTCTTGTCCGTTTTGTGATTGTTTCCTGATGAGGGAACGTACATCTGGATACCTGATGTCAGTGAATCGTTGGCACTGTCTGCGTGGATCCTCAGGAACAGGTTACAGTTCGCGGAAGTCGCCATCTGGGCGCGCTCCTGATTTGAGAGGTCAACGTCGTTCTCAGTCCTCGTCATTATCACGTTAGCGCCGCATCCTTCAAGATATTCACAGAGCATCGTGCTGAACCTGAGAGTGAGATCGTATTCTCTGACACCCGTCGAAACACCTTCGCCGCCACATGTACACTTGGGCTTCTCCGCTGACATCCAGGATGCAACAGTCTCAACCTCGGCGCTCGTTGTCATCTGATGACCGGGATCGATAACGACAGTCATTCCCGTAAGATCCGGTGCATCTTCTGCGAGCGGAACGGGGGTGGGGGTAGGAGTGGATGTAACAGTCGGAGTTGGTGTTGCAGACGGCTCAGTTGATTCTACAGCGCTTGTCTCCGTAGTATCTGTTGCCTGTGTTGTATTTCCTGTGACCGTATTCCAGAGTTCCATAATGTTGGCACGCTTTACATAAGCCATGAATCCGAGAAGTCCAACAGCCATGATGACTGCAACAGTAAGCAGTATCTTGCTGGCGGCAGTGGATTTAACGGGTTCCTTCTTAACGTGCTCCTTCTTAACCGGTTCATTCTTGACGGGTTGCTGCTTAGTCCGCTTGGGCTGCTGCTTTGGCTGAGGCTTGGAAGGCTGGCTCTTTGCCTGTGGCTTCTGCTGCTGTTTAGGCTGCTGGTGCTGCTGAGACTTCTGCGGCTGCATGGACTGCTGCTTTTGCTGAGGTTTCTGCTGACCTTTCTGAGAGCCTTTCCGGGCCTTATTGCCGGAATTGTTATTCTTCTTATTCTGAGGAGGTCTGTTCTGCTGACCGCCCTGCGGCTTTTTCTGAGGCTGACCGCCCTTATGAACTTCTTCATCCTTGAGAACAATGCTCTCGATCACTTTGTTGCGTTCCTCGGCATCAAGACCTTTGAGACGCTTGTACAAAGCCTTCTTTTTATCTTCGGGGAGAGTTTTTACGATCTCCTTAAATCTTTGCTGAATATCAATACTGTTATCCATATCTACCTCCAATTACTGATTTTACCATTCTTTCTTTATAATCAAACACTTATGGAGGTTTGAAGTCATATAAATACAATAAATGTGTAATTTTTGAGATAATGCATTATAATATAATGTTGTCAGCGATAATTTTGGTGATAATGTATATTAGCTAAGGCGGTGGATAAAAATGGGTAAGCCTGACAGACTGACTGAATACGCACAAACAGATGAGATTTTATGGAGTGACCGCAAGAGGTATCTGGGTCTTCCTATATCGTTTACCAGATACAGTTTCGATGAGAACAGGTTTTATCTGAAGAAGGGACTTCTTAATGTTGTAAGCGATGAGATCCTTTTGTACCGTGTGCTTGATGTTACGCTCAGAAGATCTCTCGGACAGAGACTATTTGGCGTGGGTACGATCATTTTATCAACTGCAGATCAGACGCTGCCGACTATGAAGATAGAGAGTATTAAGGACTGCGAGAGAGTTTTCAGGGCTCTCAGCAATATAGTTGAGAAGGAACGTAATGAGAAGCGCGTTCTCGGTAAGGAAATGTTCGGTGCTGCCGGATTTGACGATGTGGGCAGCGGATTTATGGATCATTTCGATCCGATCTGAGGTGAGGGTTTGTTATGGAAACAAGATTAGACAGGTATGAAGGCGCAAAAGAGAATAAGATCAACCAGCTGAGACAGCTTATTGATGAAGCTGATAATATTGTATTTCTCGGCGGCGCGGGCGTTTCTACTGAGAGCGGCATCCCGGATTTCAGAAGCGGAGAGGGTATCTATAATCAGGAGAGCGGTCTTAAGTACAGACCGGTCGATATTATTTCGCATACATTCTTTTTGGAACATCCTGCTGAGTTTTATGATTTCTACAAGCGTAAGCTCCTCTATCCGAATGCAAAACCCAACAAGGCTCACAAGGCGCTTGTAAGGCTGGAGAAGCAGGGAAAGCTCAAGGCTATAATTACACAGAATATCGATAATCTGCACCAGGAAGCCGGAAGCAAGACTACTATCGAGCTCCACGGATCTGTTTTCCGTAATTACTGCATGGAGTGCGGAAAGAAGTTTAAGCTCGATTACATCGTTGAGCATGAGGGGATCCCGTACTGCGACAAGTGTGGAGGAATGATCAGACCTGATATTGTTCTTTATGAGGAGAATCTTGAACATCAGAATGTTGACGGCGCCATCAAGGCGATAAAGAAGGCTGATCTTCTCATTATCGGCGGAACTTCTCTTACGGTTTATCCTGCCGCAACTTTTGCACAGTTCCTTAAGCACGATAAGGTCGTTATCATCAACAAGAGCTCAACATATCTCGATCTTCAGGCGCTGCTTACCATTCATGACAGCATCGGCGAAGTATTGGACAGTGCAATCCCTAAGGCTGTACCTGCAAAGAAAACTACGGCGAAGAAGCCGGCAGCAAAGAAGACAGCAACTGCTAAGAAAACAGCGACTGCAAAGAAACCTGCTGCTAAAAAGGCTGACGACAAGAAGGCTGATGCAAAAAAGCCTGCAGCAAAGACGACAACAACAGCAAAGAAAGCTGCAACTTCCAAGAAGACTGCTGATAAGAAGACTTCTGACAAGAAAAAGGCAGAACCAAAGAAGACAACTGCTAAAAAAACTTCGAGTAAGAAGAGTAAGGAATGATCTGAATAGCAGATGGGTTCTGATCTAAGTTCATTTGAGAAACGCGGTGAGGGCATTGCCGAGGCTATTTCCGGCCTTGAGAAGGTGTCTTTGCGCTTCAGTATTTTCAGAGGTTTAACATTTGCTGCTTTTGCGGCTTGTCTCGCATCGGGCTATTTTGCCGGACTGAACTACATATACATTGTTGGCGGTCTGTTTCTGGCTGTATTTATCATTCTTTGCATTATGCATGCTGCGACGGTAAAGACACTTGCCTTTATGCGGGATCTCAAGGTTGTAAACGAGAGATACATAAGCAGGATAAACGGTATATCTGAAGGCGTCTATGACGGCGATGAATACTATGTAAAGAACCACGATTACTGTCAGGATCTGAGTATAGTCGGAAAGAAATCAGTCTATGCACTTTTCAATTGTGCCGAGACGTTTGCGGGCCGTAAGAGGTTTGCTGACAAACTGCTTTTCTCGCATAATTCCGGTGCATCGGTTGAAGATATAAAGAGTGTTCAGGAAGCGGTAAAGGATATTTCATCAGATCCGGAGTTTATGCAGAACTTTCAGGCGACCGCACTTGGTGCTCCGCTGGATTCTGAGGCAGGTGATATAGCAAAACTCCTTGCTCCGGGAAAGACCAGATCGGTAACAGACAGGATAGTCGTATTTCTCCTGCCGCTGCTGTGGATAATCCCGATCGTATTTGTTTTTGTTAATCCTACTTACGCAAAGACTGCCGCTCTCGGAGTCCTTGCGGTTAATCTTATAGTTTGGGGAATAGGCATCTTCACGGGGAAAAACGTTCTTCCTTCCGGAATCACTATCAGGAAGATAAAGATGATACGCAAACTGTATTCGGTGCTTGAAGAAGGTTTGGAGGAGAAAGAGTTTAAATCCCCGTATCTTAAGGAACTCATCCTCTGCGGATCTGAAGACGGTTCTCTGATGTCTGCAAAGCTTTCGGGTCTGTGTCACATCCTCAGCATTGCGGATCTGAGAAGCCAGCCGTTATTTGCTCTGGTAATCAATCTTGTGTTCCCGCTCGATTATCTGACAAATGATCTCCTTCTCAAATGGAAGGGTGAGAATGAGACGAGATACGATATAATGCTCGACAATCTGGGCGAGATAGAGTGCCTTATCAGTATGGCGCAGGTTGCATTTACATCTGAACAATTCACATATCCCGAATTTGTTGAGAGCGATGACCCTTCTGAGAATGCATTCTTTGACGGTGATACGATCTGCCATCCTCTACTGGATCCCTTGACAAGGGTTTCTAACTCGATCAGACTTGATTCAGAGATCGCTCTTATAACCGGTTCCAATATGTCGGGCAAGACGACAATGATCAGGACTGTCGGCATCTGTTCGATTCTTGCTTATATGGGTGCTCCTGTCCCGGCAAAATCACTTAAGCTTGGCAGGATGCGTATCATGTCGTCTATGAGGATCGTTGACAGCATTGAAGAGAATATGAGTACATTCAAAGCTGAACTCGTAAGGATAGCAGGTATTGTGGATGCAGGGCGTGAAGAGAGACCTATGATGTTCCTTATAGATGAGATCTTCAGAGGAACTAATTCAGATGACAGAACAGAGGGTGCGCTTACGGTTCTTTCTGATTTGTCCGCTCCATACATCTGTGGTATGATGACAACCCACGATTATGCGCTCGTTGACAGAACTGAAGAGAAGAAGGGGAGCATTGTTTATTTCCACTTCTCGGAGAAATACACCGATACTGATATAACATTTGATTACAAGCTTACAGAAGGAGTATCAAGAGTCTCCAACGCAGCATTCCTTATGAAGCTTGTCGGTATCGATAAAGGGGGAGAATAAATGAAGTCTTTTATTGAGTCATCCGGTTTTTTCAAAGGTAACGATCCCGAGCAGATGTTAGCTCAGTTTGGTTCGCCACTTTACGTATATAATGAGGATATCCTTCGTGATTCAATGCGTAAGGTCATGCGAATGATCACAAAATACAAGTTCACTCCAAATTATTCGATAAAGGCAAACTCAAATCTCACGATCCTTAAGATCGCGCTTGAGGAAGGTCTTAACTGCGATGCGATGAGCGAGTGCGAACTGCGGCTTCTCCTTCATGCGGGTTTTACTCCAGACCGTATTCTTTTTGTTCCGAATAATGTTTCAGAATCCGAGCTTAAGTTCGCATATGATAATGGTATCCTGACAAGTCTTGACAGTGTTGATCAGGTTGAGAGCTGGGGAAAGATCGCTCCCGGCAGCAAGATAGCCGTAAGGCTTAATCCGGGCGTAGGTGCAGGCCATCACGAGAAAGTCGTGACAGCAGGTAAGAATACAAAGTTTGCGATCACTGACGATCAGATCCCTGCGCTCCTTGAAGTTGCGGGCAAATATGACTTAAAGATAGTTGAGGTTACACAGCATATAGGATCGCTGTTTATGAATGCAGACCCGTATATTACGGCATCAAGGAATCTGCTCCATATGGCGATGAACTTCCCCGGTCTTGAGTTTATCGATTTCGGCGGAGGAATAGGAGTCCCTTACCACAAGGTCTCACAGGATGAGCAGCCTTTCGATTTCCAGAGACTGACAGAGGGAATGGAAGCCATCCTCGACGATTTTGTCAAAGAGTACGGCAGCACCCCTGTTTTCAAGGCTGAACCGGGCAGGTTTATCCCTTGCGAGAGCGGTGTTCTTCTTGGCAGGGTTTATGCTACAAAGAATAATTCCGGAAAACTCTTTGCAGGGACTGATCTTGGAATGAATATTCTCGTCAGACCTTCAATGTATGATTCCTGGCACGATATAGAAGTGATCAGAGACGGAAAGCCTGTTTATGAGGGTGACAGACAGAACGTAAATGTCGTCGGGAACATCTGTGAAACAGGTGATATCATCGCCAGGGAGCGTGATCTTCCTGTTATCAGAAGGGGTGACATACTTTGTGTTCTTGATGCAGGTGCATACGGCTATTCAATGAGCTCGAACTATAACTGCAGGCTGAGACCTGCCGAGATACTTATCGGCAGTGACGGAGCCGTAAAACTGATCAGAAGAGCAGATACATTTGATGATTTACTAAAAATGTTTGATGTTTAATTAATAATTTATCCATCTTTTGCCACATTTTTGTCAAATCAAGTTGCCTAAAAATATAAGTTAGCCTATAATTATAATATTAGTTTATTGTAGGGGTTTTATGGCTTTTGATTTTTTGAGCGAATATAGCAACCTTATCGTGGATTACTCCATCATAAGGGAATTCGGCGGGACTACGCTCCTGCTTGAGTTAATGGATCAGATCGCTGTCGATTCGCAGGACGTATATGTCAGCGGCACTTTCAAGATCTTCCATTATTGTCTTATTCATCAGGCTGATCCCAAAGACGATGCGGCAGTATCTGCCATGAAGGATTTCTGTTCAAGACTCCTTCCTCTCCATAAGCTCCATTCTGTACAGACGACAGATACGGTCGAGTTCCTTAAGGCAGTTGCTCCTATCGAGAACAGCCTTGTTCTCTGTTCCAAGAACAGCATCTTCTCAAAGAGGATCAGAGAGAAGAATATAGATTATCCCAATGATATCTGTGTTCTTTCCGCTACGGAATATGCGATCTTCCACGGTACGACTTCAATGATAGAGAAGTTTCCTCTTCCTTCTGTCAATCCTGTTGCGCTCAAGAAGACATATCTTGATGAGAGCGTTTTCTGTAACGTAGGAGACAGGGTTTCAACAGGCAGCGGCAAGACACTTGAGCTTACAAAGAGGCTGAGCGCAGGTGCTGAGGGAATGGTATTCCTCACGGATAACAGACTTAAGGTTGCCAAGATCTATCACAGAGGCGTTATTACACCGCTCCGCTGGAGCAAACTTTCAAAGATGGTCTCAATGGGTATCAAGAGTTCCGGTCTGTGCTGGCCGCAGGATCTTCTGTTCTTCAAGGGTGTTCCTGTCGGATATACGATGTATCTCGGTAAGGGTAAGACTTTGGGCAATGTCTTTGACGGCCCTGATGCAATGATGAACAATTTCCCGGAGTGGAAGAGGGAAGACGTAGCAGCTACTCTCATCAATCTCCTTGAGAAATACATATATCTTCATATGCACAACATAATCGCGGGCGATATCCAGCTTAAGAATGCTCTTCTTTATTCTCCGAGTGCTGTCTATCTCATCGATATGGACTCCGTACAGGTCGGTAATCTGCCTTGTCCTGTAGGAACTGAAGAGTTTACTGTTCCCAGACTGTGGGGTAAGGATTTTGCGGGCTTTGTAAGGAGACTTGAAGATGAGGATTATTCGATCGCGATGCTCGTTTTCTCCATTCTTTTCTGCGGCCTTCATCCGTATGCAACACGTAACGGCGCAGAGACATTAAGAGAAGAGATCCTTGAGAGGAACTTCCCGTATACGCTTGATAATTCAGATGAAGAGCATATCCCCAGAGGCGGATACAATTATATCTGGCAGTATCTTTCCGAGAAGCTCAGGACAATGCTCTATAACACTTTCAAGCTGGGCAAGTCCTATGAGGCGGTACAGTGGTATGAAGCGGTAATGGAGTACAAGGAAGATCTGTCCGGAAAGAAGTATGATGATCCCGAAGCTTACAAGGTTTTCCCGAAGATGGATTACCATGCTACAGCTGAGGCTGAGTCTTCCGAGCCGGGCGACAGGAACAGTGTTGCTCCCGGAGCAAAGAAGAGATTCTCATCTCTTGCTGATGCCGCTAAGTACTCGAATGCCAATAATCCTTTTGCCAAGGCTGCATCAAGCAGTGAACCCGGAATTAGCGGCAGTGCATTCTCAAAGCCCGCAGGATTTGAGAACTCGGAGAAGCCCGCACCCAAGAGTGCTTTTGTTCCCAAGGCTGAAGGTAATGTTCCGTCAGGCAACAGTAACGGCGACGGAACAAATAACACAGAACCTCCGAAGAAGAAGCGTTTCGGTCTGTTCTGATCACAAATATTGAATATCATTTAGGAGGATTCCAATATGTCTGAGAATTTCAGTGCAGCGGATTTTGGTAACAGTACAAAGAGAAGACTTCCGATCTGCTTTTGTCTTGATACTTCCGGTTCGATGATGGGTAACCCTATCAAGCAGCTTAACCAGGGACTTGCTAATTTCCTTGCATCTATCAAGTCTAATGACGACACAAGATCTTCAACCGATATCTCGATCATCACGTTCGGTTCTTCAGTTGAGATCATAATGCCTTTCGGTAAGATCTCCAAGGATAAGTCACTCCCTGAGATCTCCGCTTCGACGACACTTACACCTATCGGCGAGGGTGTTCTTACGGCTTTGGAACTCCTTGATCTCCGTAAGCAGGGGTATAAGGATATGGGAATCAAGTATTACCAGCCGTGGCTCGTTGTTATTACGGATGGTGCTCCGCAGGGACCCAATGCAATGGCAAACTATAATGCTGCAGTTAAGGCATGTAATGAGCTCGAGCAGAACGATAAGCTCGTTGTGTTTAATATCGGAGTTGGAAGCGGTGTTGACTTTGACCTTCTTAAGAAGCTTTCCGTCAAGCGCCCTGAACCTATATCGGTTAATTCTGCCGATTTCGGCAAGCTCTTTGAGTTCCTGGGTTCTTCATCATCTTCGATCGTATCTTCCGGTATGAACGATGATGCGCTCTATAACATTAATACAGAGCCCGAGGGAGAATCAGTCGGAGTTGACGATTTCTTCAGTTTTGTTGAGGACGATGAATAATGAACACAACCGTTGGTGCAGTAACATTAACAGGTCAGAAGCATATCAACAGAGGTGTTCCCTGTGAGGATTCCTCCATCGCAGTTATCGCTAACGGCGTAAGTGCCGTTGTCGTTGCAGACGGTGCAGGAAGCAAGCAGTATACACATGCAAGATTCGGATCTGAAGCATGCGTCAAGACAATAGCTGATCTGCTGACAGAGCATTTTGATGCTCTTTATAACGAGAACCGTGAGGCTGCAATAAGAAGCCTCATTATCGCAAGGATACACGTTGCGTTTGCTGACCTTATCAAAGAGATGGAGCTCGAGTCGATCGAGCAGCTTTCATGTACGCTTCTTTTCTGTGCCGTAAAGGACAGAAGAGTGCTTGCAGGGCACATTGGTGACGGACTTATCGTAAGGATATCCTCTGACGGAATAAGTCCTCTTACGATGCCTCAGAACGATATGGCAGGACATACATATTTTGTCACTGCAAATCATGCTGCTGATTATCTCAGGATAGTCAAGACGACGACGGATAATATCCACGCCATCTGTCTAATGTCTGACGGTGTTCAGGATTCTGTTTATGATGAGAACTCCGGTCTTGTTAAGCCTGTTGTCGTAAGGATGGCGGAGACATTTGCCGGCGGCAGGGAGAACGGTGAGAAGGAGATACATTCGATCCTTGAGAAGTTTATCGTCGGCGGCAGTAATAACAGTGATGATTCTTCCTTTGGTGTCCTTTATTTCGATGGCACAAAGGCTCCTGATTCTTCAACACTAAAGAGCGGCGCGGATGCTTTCCCCAGATCGGAAGATTCGTTTAAGCAGCTCCAGGAAGAGATGGTGCCTCAGGTTAAGAAGGCAAGGAGCATCATAGTTGATGCACATCTTCATAAGGAAGTCGGCAATGCTCCTGTTAAAGAAGAAGACGAGCATATCGTCAAGGCGAAGGAGAAGGATACCGAAGCGCAGGCTCCTGTTCAGGACAATGTGATAGAGGATATCAGAGCTTCCGTCAAGAAGAGAACAATGATGTTTATCGCGGGAATGGGAATAGAACTCGTTGCGATAATCGTGTTGATCATACTTTTGTTTTTAAAGCACTAATATTTGGGAGGAGTTTATGGAAGAGAACGAACGTAAATACCAGATACTTCCCGGAGTAAAGCTTCCGGACTATAAGACTCTTAAAGAGGCTTCTTCTGACTTTGAGATATCAGGCCTTGAGGAAGTTAATTTCAAGACTCCCGTAACGATGTCTGATACTCAGGCAACACGTGAGAACCTGACTGCTGATGATGTTAAGAGACTCATGGAGCTGGGTGACGAGGTTGCCGACAACGAAGAAAGACAGGCAGAAGAGAGTAAGAGAAAGATGCAGGCTATCCTGCAGAATGCAGTTACACAGTCTGCCACACTTGATGATCTCAAGAAGTCAGCAATCCTGCATGCATCCGATGAGAAGAGAGCTGAGCTTGAGCAGCGTGAGAAGGAAGAAGCTGCAAAGAAAGCTGAAGAGGATGAGAAGAAGAGAATGCGTGAGGAAAGACGCGCAATGCAGAAGGCAAATCTTGATGCCGTGATCGCAAAGAAGGCAGCTGCTGAAGAAGCTGCATCTGATGATGGGAATGCTGAGGATGTTGAGATCGTAGAGAATGAAGAAGTCGCTGAGGAAGCGGCTGCAGCTGAGACACCTGACGAAGCTGATGCGGCTTCTGCTGTTACACCTGAGGTTGCAAAAACTGAAGAACAGCCCGCAGAGGAAGAAGAGATCATCCCTGAGACTGATATTGATTCAACAGGTGTCATCGTATCTGATGAGCAGACTTTCGAGGACTTCGGTGAGTTCCTTGACGATGGCAATAACGATAACTGATAAGAGGTTTAATAATGGCTGATAAGAAGAAGACTGAGAAGAAAGCAAAGAAGATCGCGGCAGAATATCCCAATCTTTATAAGGAAGCGTCAAAGACTGACATAAAGACTGCTTTTGAATTTGCAGAGGATTATAAGGCTTTCCTTGATATTTCAAAGACCGAGCGCGAGTTCGTTATCAACAGTGTGGAAGCCTGCAAAGAGCTTGGTTTCGTTGACATCGATACGAAGAAGACCCTTAAGGCAGGCGATAAAGTCTATAAGACAGTAAAAGGCAAGGGTTTCCTTTGTGCCGTTATCGGTATCGAGCCATGCTCAAACGGATTTAATATCCTTGGTGCTCATGTTGATTCACCGAGGCTTGATCTTAAGCCCAATCCGATGTATGAGGATCATGAGACCGTCTATTTCAAGACTCACTACTATGGCGGTATCAAGAAGTATCAGTGGACAACGATCCCTCTTGCACTTCACGGCGTTTTCTTTACTAAGGACGGCAAGGAGCATCAGATCTGTATCGGTGAAGATCCTTCAGATCCTGTTTTTTATATCACGGACCTTCTTCCTCATCTCGCAAGCGAGCAGATGGGCGGCAAAGCTACAGATATCATAAAGGGCGAGGACCTTAATGTTATCATCGGCGGTATCCCTGTAAAGGATAAGGATGAGAAGCACCCTTATAAGCAGGCTATTCTTGAGATCCTTAACAGCAAGTACGGCGTTGAAGAGAAAGACTTTGTATCTTCAGAGATCGAGATCGTTCCTGCTGACAAGGCACGTGATGTCGGATTTGACAGAGCATATATCGCTGCATACGGCCACGATGACAAGTGCTGTGCTTATCCTGCTCTTATGGCACTTCTTGCGCAGGAGAAGCCGAAGAGAACATGTGTAACAATGCTTACAGACAAGGAAGAGATCGGTTCATATTCCAATTCCGGTGCGCAGTCTGTTATCTATGAGAATTTCCTTATGGAGCTTCTTGCAAAGAACCTGGGTGGTATCGAGAAGTTTAACATGCTCGTTTACCGCAAGGCGATGGAAGCTACGAAGATGCTTTCAACAGATGTTACATCTGCATATGATCCCAAGTTCTCCAGTGCTTTTGAAGCAAATAACACAGCGTTTATGTCGCGCGGTGTAAAGATCGAGAAATACACGGGTGCGAGAGGAAAGTCAGGAAGCAGTGAAGCTAACGGGGACTTTGTTTCGCAGATCACAAAGATCCTTGCCGATAATTCGATTTCATGGCAGACAGGCGAGCTCGGCAAGATCGATATAGGTGGAGGCGGAACCATTTCCGCGTATATGGCAAAGACAGGTATGGATGTGCTCGATATGGGTATTCCGGTCTGGTCGATGCATGCACCGATAGAGGTTATATCCAAGATAGATCTTTATTATCTGTATCTTGCATATAAAGCGTTTATTGAGAATATCAGATGAGTCGTAAGGATAAGAAGAGCAGACGGACAGTCGAACGTAAATTTGCAATAAAGAACAGCGTCGGAAGAATCATTATAGTTGCGGCGCTGTTAGTTTTTCAAGTTGCACTTCTTATATTCGGATTCATTTTCCTATTTACAAAACTTCCGTTCATGCTCTATGTCATGTACGGAATATCGTTCCTGTTTGTCATCGGTATCAATGCCAAGGATCATGCGAACGACATCAAGCTGATATGGGTAATAATCATACTGGCATTCCCGATGGCAGGCATCCTTCTATATCTCCTTTTCCATTATTCTCCGGCTATGCATGTCATGAAGAAAAAGATCAGGAATTCTGACAACTACATGCTTGAGAACCTGAAGCAGGATGAGGATGTGCGTGCTGATTTTGAGTCATCGGCTCCGCATGAGTATTCCATGTTCAAGTATCTGAAGGATTTTGCTCTTTATCCTTTTTATAACGGTACTTCCACAAAGTTCTATGATAATGCTTCCGGATGCTACGAGGCTATGATAGACGACATGTGGAAGGCGAAGGAATATATCTTCATCGAGTATCATGCGATAGAGAACAAGGAATCATTCGAACCGCTTCACAACTGCCTTGCGGCAAAAGCGGGAGAAGGCCTTGACGTAAGAGTTATCTACGATGATGTCGGTTCGTTTGTATTCATCAATTCCGAGTTCAAGAGGATGCTCGAGAGTGAAGGAATAAAGTGCTGTATCTTTAATCCGATGAGCCCCATGCTCGATGTCTTCATGAATAACCGCGACCATAGAAAGATCTGCGTTGTTGACGGCAAGATCGGCTATACCGGCGGGTTTAATATCGCAAATGAGTATTTCAATATCACCCATCCGTTCGGTGAATGGTACGACACGGGTGTCAGGCTTGAAGGCCCTGCTGTAAAGAACCTTACCGTCATGTTCCTTTCGATGTGGGAACTTTATGATGAGTCAATGGATGAGAAAGACAAACTCCTCTATGAACAAAAGATAGAGAGGACAGATGCAAGAGGGTTTATCGTTCCTTATGGTGACAGTCCTCTTGATGATGAACTGACTGGAGAGAACGTTTATATCAACATCCTCTATAATTCAAAGGATTACTGCTGGTTTACCACGCCGTATCTTGTTATATCCGAGAATATGAGAAGAGCAATAAGCCTTGCTTCAAAGCGCGGTGTTGATGTAAGGATCATAACCCCCGGCATTCCTGACAAGGTCACGGTAAACAAACTGACAAAGTCTTATTATTCTTCGCTGATCGCAGCAGGATGCAGGATCTATGAGTTTAAGCCCGGATTTGTACACGCGAAGATGTGTGTATCGGATTCCAGAGTTGCCGTTGTAGGTACTATCAATCTTGATTTCAGATCACTGTATCACCATTTTGAAGATGCAGTGCTTATGTTCAATACAGACTGCATAAATGATGTTAAGAACGCATTTGATTCTCTTATTGACAGATGCGAAGAGGTTACTGAACAGTATTCCGTCAGGCCGAATTTATTTATCAGGATAGGAAGGAGCATACTGAGACTTGTTGCTCCAATGCTCTGAGAAAGGAAGGAAAACTATGAGCAAGATCAGATTGTTTAACGCAAAGATCCTTACAATGAAGGACAGAGAGGCAGCCGATGGGGAGATCTGGATCGATGGAAAGAAGATCACTTATGTGGGTGCGCCAAAGAACACTGATATCTCATTTGACAGAGAGATTGACTGTGCCGGTGATCTGCTTATGCCGGGACTTAAGAATGCACATACTCACACTGCGATGACTTTCGGAAGGTCTCTTGCCGACAGTGCAAGCCTTGACGACTGGCTCCATAAGCATATCTTCCCGATAGAGGCAAAACTTAATGAGGATAACATATACTGGTTCAGCCAGCTGGGCTATGCCGAGTATCTGGCTAACGGTGTAACGGCATGCTTTGATATGTATCTCAAGCCTGATGCTCAGGCTAAATCTGCGGTTGACGCCGGATTCAGGCATGTGTTCTGCGGTGCCGTAAATGACTTCGGCGGAATGGATACGCTCGAGGATGAATATAACAGGTTTAACAACTATGATGAGCTTGTATCATATCAGCTCGGATTCCATGCCGAGTATACGACTTCCGAAGGCATTATGAAGCAGATATCCGAGATATCGCACAAGTATGAAGCTCCTGTTTTTGCTCATGTTTCCGAGACAAAGCGCGAAGTTGACGGATGCATTGACAGATACGGGATGTCTCCGGTTAAGGTTTTCGATAAGCTTGGTCTGTATGATTTCGGCGGAGGCGGATTCCACTGCGTATGGTTCGATGATGAGGATCTCGATATCTATCAGAAGAGAGGTCTGTCCGCTGCCTTCAACTGCTGCTCGAACCTTAAACTCGCAAGCGGTGCCGCAAGAGTTGACAGGTTCATCACACGAGGCGTCAACATCGCTGTTGGAACAGACGGTGCGGCAAGCAACAACGCTCTCAACATGTTCCGCGAAATGTTCCTCCTCTCGACACTTCCGAACCTCTATGTTGATGGAGGGGCATTCGTTGATCCTTATGAGATCCTTAAGGCAGGTACAGTCGGAGGAGCCCGCATGATGGGCCTTGATGATTGTGACATCCTTGCTGAGGGCAAGCAGGCTGATATCATCAGGATAGACATGAAGCATCCTGTGATGAGACCTGTAAATAATACAGTAGCCAATATCGTTTACAGCGGTCATCCCGGTATCGTAAAGATGACGATGATCGCCGGAAATATCCTCTATGAGAACGGGGAGTACAGTACGATAGACCTCGATAAGGTTATTGATACTACTGACAAGATGATGGATTCTCTCAGATGAGGAAACTCGTAACCTACTTTAGAAGCTATCTTAAGGAGATAATCCTCAGTCCTCTTTTTAAGCTTCTTGAGGCGGTATTTGAACTCATCGTTCCGCTCGTTGTGGCAAGTATAATCGACGAGGGAATCGCACAGGGCGATAAGAGTCTTATCACGTCAAGGATAATCCTACTGGTCATATTTGCTGTCGTCGGATTTGGCTGTGCTATTACAGCTCAGTATTTCGCTGCGTATGCCGCGTGCGGCATAACTGCTGAGCTGAGAGGTGATCTCTTTGCTCATATCGAGAAGCTTCCTGTAAGAGTATTTGAGAGGATAGGTTCAGGAAAGATGATCACAGGACTTACCTCTGATATCAATCAGATATCTTCCGGCATCAATCTGACACTGAGACTTCTTCTAAGGTCGCCGTTTATCGTTATCGGTGCAGCTATCATGGCGTTTACGGTAAGCCCGAGGATGGCTCTGATTTTTGTCGGCATGCTTGCCTTGCTGAGCCTATTTATCGCGGTCAATATGAAGATGCTCATTCCTCTTAACGCAAAGACAAGAGAGACGATGGAAAAGCTTGTAATAAAGTCATCCAACGGCATCTCAGGCTCGAAGGTCATAAGAGGGTTTAACAGACAGAATGATGACTACGATGAGTTTGTTCAGAAGAGCAGAGAACTCAACATACTTCAGAAGAAGACAGGTTCGATGTCGGCGCTTCTTAATCCGGTAACGTTTGTGATAGTCAATATCAGCATCTGTCTTCTGATATACAGGGGAGCGATAAATGTTTCGAACGGAAATCTGACACAGGGTCAGGTTGTTGCGCTCTATAACTACATGTCCCAGATACTGGTCGAACTCATCAAGTTTGCGAATCTTATCGTGAATATCAGCAGGGCGGTCGTATGCGCAAAGAGAGTAGGGAAGCTTTTTGAACTCGAGACAGATAAGGAAGGCGGATCAGTTCTTGATGAGCCCGGGAAAGCAAGAAGCATCTCGTTCGAGAATGTCTCGTTCAGATATCCCGATTCCAATAATAATGCTCTTACTGACCTGAACTTTAAGATAAACGCAGGCGAGAAGGTTGGCATTATCGGTAAGACCGGTTCAGGCAAATCGACTATGGCCGCACTTATAGCAGGTGTTACGGAGCCCACGGAGGGCACGGTAATGATAGGTGAGCAGGATCTTAATGACCTGACTGACGAGTCCAGGGCAAAGGCTGTTTCGATGTGTCTTCAGAAGGCTGGAATGTTTACGGGAAGCGTCAGATACAACATATCACTTGACCGTGACGGCATCGATGACAAGACTGTTGAGGAAGCGGCAAGGATATCGATGAGCGAGGAGTTCATTAAGAACAAGGAAGAAGGATATGACTATAAGGTCTATTCTCTGGGAACAGGTCTCTCGGGAGGGCAGAAACAGAGGATAAACATAGCGAGAGGGCTCGCAGGGAAGCCCGGAGTCATTGTTCTTGATGACTCGACATCCGCCCTTGATGCAAAGACTGAAAGACAGTTCCTTTCTAATCTCGATGAGATCGATAATCATCCTACGGTCATTATGATCTCCCAGAAGATCAATTCGGTAAAAGATTTTGACAGGATCATGCTCGTTGAGGATGGACGGATATCATTTTTTGCTCCGCATAAAGAACTGTTTGACAAGTCGTCAACATACCGTGAACTCTGCTCATTACAGGGGGTATCTGCAGATGGGTAAGAGGATCGGAAGAGTACTTTCCTATATGGGCAGATCAAAGGGGATGATATTCCTGTCATTCATCCTTGCGGCTGCTTATTCTGCACTTGCCATGCTGATACCGTATTATGCAGGAAAGGCGATTGACCTTATTGATAAGGACGTTGCGGATAATATTCCTCATATATTTAAAAGCATTATCCTCATCGCATCGATCGTTGCAGGCGGAGCTTTATCCCAGCTTATTATGCTGTGGATCAACAACAGGATCTCCTATGACCTTATAACGAATCTCAAGAATGCGGCGTACGGCAAGATCAGAAGACTGCCGATCTCATACATTGACAGGAGCGAACAGGGCTTAATACAAAGTCTCGTAATAAATGACTGTGAGACTGTGGGAGACGGTATGATCCTGTTCCTCAATCAGTTTTTCAGCGGTATCGTCTCGATTGGTGTAACACTCGTAATAATGCTCATGCTGAACTGGAAGATAGCCCTTTATGTGCTGCTGTTTACACCGGTATCATTTATCGTTGCATATCTGATATCTTCAAGATCATATAAGTCTTTCAAGTCAGCATCGGAGATAAGGAGTTCACAGACATCTTATATAGGTGAATCATGCTCAAGGTTCAGAGAGGGAAAGATATACAATATCAGGAACAAGACAGTTGAGAGTTTTGATGATATTAATGAGGCATACAGAAAGACATCATCAAAAGCGACATTCCTCTCATCGATCACGAATCCTTCAACAAGATTCGTCAATGCCCTGATATACGCAGGAGTAGCTCTCATAGGCGCGCTGAGCGTCATATCGGGGAATATGACCGTAGGTATCATGAGCTCGCTCCTGATGTACGCTAACCAGTTTATGAAGCCTTTTAACGATCTGTCTTCAGTATTTACTGAACTGTCAGACAGTTTTGCGTGTCTCGACAGGCTTTTCGCGTTCATTGATGAGAAGGAAATTGTCCCGGAGCGTGAGAATGCCCCAGTGGCTATAGCTGATAAGGATAACATCAGGATCGAGTTCAGGGATGTAACGTTCTCATATGTTAAAGGAACCCCGGTTCTGAAAAATGTTTCGTTTGTTATAGAACCCGGTCAGTCAGCTGCGATAGTTGGCCCTACTGGCGGAGGAAAGTCAACTGTCATCAATCTCCTGCTCAGATACTATGATGTTGATTCAGGAGACATCCTGATAAACGGAAAGAGCATCTACGAAATCCCGAGGATGGAATTAAGGCGCATGATAGGTCTTGTTGCCCAGGATAACTGGTTCAAGTTCGGAACGGTCAGGGAGAATATAAAGTACGGCAATCCCTTACTCGGTGATGATGCGGTAAGAGAAGCTGCAGGAAAGACAGGCGCGGATTCGTTTATCGATAATCTGCCGTCGAGGTATGAAGAAGAGATCGGAGGAGACAGAGAGGACATATCGGAGGGACAGAAACAGCTCCTCAGCATAACGCGCATAATGGCTTATGATCCCTCTGTCATCATTCTTGATGAAGCTACCTCGTCTGTAGATATCCTGACCGAAGTCCGCATCCAGAAGGCGGTAAAGGAACTGCTGGCGGGCAGGACGGGCATAATAATAGCTCACAGACTTTCAACTATTGTTGATTGTGATAAGATTATTGTTATTGATAAAGGACAGATATCGGAGATTGGAAGCCACAGCGAACTGATAAAGAGCGGAGGCTTCTACTCCAGACTATATGAAGCTTATGGAGGATTAGGCGTTGAGTAATCTTAAGTTAGAGAAGTTCAAGAAGTATATAAAGGGACGCAAGGTGGCTGTTACCGGTGTCGGAATATCAAATAAACCGCTGATCATTTGGCTTTCAGGGCTTGGAGTTGATATTACCGCTTTCGATGCTCACGATGAATCAGAGCCGTCTATAGGAAGTACTGTAAAGGAGTTCAGTGAGAAGGGTATAAAGATAAGGTGGTCTCTTGGTGAAGGCTATATGAAGCCAATGTTTGAAGAGACATTTGATATCGTCTTTAAGACTCCGAAGATGCGCTTTACTGTTGATGCGCTTGAGGCGCAGAGAAGGAAGGGTGCGATCCTTACAACAGAGATGGAGCTTTTCCTTGATCTCTGTCCTGCTGAGACATTCGGTATTACCGGTTCTGACGGAAAGACTACAACAACGACACTTGTTTACGAGATAATGAAGACCGCGGGATACAACTGTTATCTCGGAGGCAATATTGGTACGCCTCTCCTTGATCAGATCGAGAAGATAACTCCGGAGGACAAGGTAATCCTTGAACTTTCCTCTTTCCAGCTCCTCGGCATGAAGCGAAGTGTTGATAATGCAATAATCACCAATATAACTCCCAATCATCTCGATTACCATTTCGATTACAAGGAATACATTGATTCAAAGACCAATATATTTGCAAATCAGGGTGCCACGGGAAAACTCGTGCTGAACTGCGGAAACGATCTGACGTATGATCTGCGCAATATCGCCAGAGGCCGTGTGTCTTATTTCAGCGGCGATACTTGCGTCAACATCCGTAACACATATAAGAATGCTGATATAGCTTTTGTTGATGAGGACGGATTCCTCTGCCTTCAGAGACCTTCAGGCACGGAGAGGATCATTGATAAGAATGAGATACTTATTCCCGGCGCACATAACGTGGAGAATTATCTTGCTGCGATCGCTCTTACTTGTGATCATGTTTCATTATCTGATGTAGTGAAGGTTGCAAGAGAGTTCAAGGGCGTTCAGCACAGGATCGAGTTTATAAGGGAACTCGCAGGCGTAAAGTGGTTCAATTCATCAATCGATACGTCTCCGAACAGAACGATCAATACGATGAATGCTCTTTCATCCCGCGGAATGCACGGTGTTCTTCTCTGCGGAGGCAAGGACAAGCAGTGTGTATATGAAGGACTTGGCGATGCAATCCTTAAGTTTGCTGACAGGATCGTCATCTACGGTTCTAATGCGGAGCTTATCAAGCAGATCCTTGCGAAAGAAGCAAACGGACGAAAGTACGAGGTTTATGTCATCGAGGGCGGGGAAGAAGTGTATGAGCTTCCCGCAACCCGAGATGCCGCTCTTTCAAAGATGACTGAAGCGGTCAGCAAGGCAAAGTCTCTTGCAAAGCCGGGCGATGTTGTCATCATGTCCAATGTTGGCACATCTTATGACCATTTCAGGCACTTTGAGCACAGAGGAGATCTTTTCAAGGAGCTTGTATCAAACCTGTAAGCTATGGCGGAACTCGTTGAACTCAGCATTAAGGATATTGAGAAGATAAAGGCTCTTTTTAAGAGCGTATTCACCGTTGAGCCATGGAACGATGACTGGAGTGACGAAGAACAGCTCGACAACTATCTCCGTGACATTATGGAAGTGAGGACTCCTCTCATTTTCGGACTCTGTGATGACGGTGAGTTTATTGGTGTCTCTATCGGCAATATCAAGCACTGGTGCAGAGGTACTGAATACTTTATCGAAGAACTGTGCATAAGGACTGATCTTCAGGGCAGAGGCTATGGAACAGAATTCCTTGCTCTTATCGAGACCTTTCTTAAAGCACGCGGTATCAGCCAGATCTTCCTTCATACTAATCCCGGGGTTCCTGCATACAGTTTTTATAAAAAACTGGGATTCACAGAGGTAACAGATCTCGTATCATTCTTTAGAGAGTTTTGACGTGAAATCTTTCCGTAAGTCATGTTCTGTGTGGAAGTCTGCAACGTAATGGGACTTCCGTGAGACCGGATCACATCTGAGGCACGCTTATCTTTACAACAGCACCTGTACCGTCTTCACCCTGTGTTGTGGTGATCGTTCCTCTGCACATGATATTAAGGCGATTCGCTACATTTTCAAGACCTACATGGACTGATCCGTCTTCTGCAGGTTTGAAAGCCGGTCCGCTGTTGATTACAGTAATGACGTTCATTTTATCTTTTTTCTCGCTTATGATCTTTATATTCAGAGCATCGTACTCGGGATCTACTCCGTGTTTTACTGCGTTCTCAACTATAGGCTCCAGAGTAAGAGGTGGAAGGCGGAAATCCGTGTGTCTTATATCGTATTCTATATTGATCAGATCGCCGTAACGTGCCTTTATTACCGAAAGAAAAGCCTTTGTGTGCTCCAGTTCTTCCTCAAAGGTTGACAGGCTGCTGTTGTTGATCGCACTGAAGTTTTTGCGGAGACAAGTCGTAAATGATCCTATAACGTCCTGAACTGCTCCCGGGTCGGAATCACACAGATAGTAAATATGCGTCAAAGTATTATAGATAAAGTGCGGGCGTACCTGAAACATAAGAAGTTCTGCCTGCTGTTTCCTCATCAGCTTCCTGTGTTCCAGAACTATAAAGGTGAGCATGGTGAATGTTGAAATGGATGTTCCCAGAACTATGGCAAGTATTCCATAGAAGATCATCTGTATGACCATACAGATAATGGGAATGGCCAGGTAGATTGAAAAAGCAATCCTGTTCCTGACTGACAGACATTTATGAAAAAGTATCAATGCTACCAGATTGATAAGCATAAGCAATACAGGAGGAAACAGAAGAACAGGATAGTAAGCTCCTCTGTGATATACATTGTCACTGGTAATATAGTAGAAAGACCCTGACTTGAGATTGAATACGAGTATTGCGAAATATAACAGCCACAGAACTAAAGCTGTTATGAACAGGGGGTGGGTAAAAAATCTCTTGTTGCATGAGCGAAGCAAATATAATGTAAGCATCGGCATAGCCATCGAGGAAAACAAAGACTCAGCAAAGACAAATATGACAGATGCCGTTGTGTACGGGTGCCCGGGATAAAGCAGGGAGATATTAGAACCGAGAGAACTTCCTGCGTAAAGGATCAGTGTAATAAATATCACGATGAAGAATCTCTTTGAGAATGAGTCTGCAAAAAGACTGAAAGAAGACAGTACCAATCCGATGATCGATACCGCCAGTCCCATAGAGACAATGATCATATTCAGCAGGTCGACCCAGTACATAGTCAGTTACCGGTAAGGAATGGTAGAGGCTGGCGGAGATTTGTGAATGCTCTCTTCAGGTCATTCTTGTTAAGCGGCTTAAGAAGAAATCCGCATGCCCCGGTATCCCAGGCCTTCAGCGCATAATCGGGATAGGCTGTAAGAAAGATAACGTTTGTATCAGGATTGATCTTGAGCAGTTCTTTGCAGAGATCAAGTCCGCCGCGGTCTTTGGATCCTAACTCTATATCAAGCAGAGCTAGAGAGATACTGTTCTCTTTTGCAAAACTTATGGCCTCTGACGATCTGGTAAAAGATGACAGAGTGGCATTAGGCAGAACTTCGCTTAAAGTTTTTGCACAACCGTTAAGTATTATCCTGTCGTCGTCAACAAGAATGACATTCAGGACGGAAGTCTCTATGCTTTCATCACTGATCAGCTTCGAGAACTCAATATTGAAGAACTCTGCGATCAGCTTAAGTGTAGGAATATCCGGAACTCTTCTGCCTGTCTCCCAGCCCGCAACAGTTGAACGGTCAACAAACAGTTTGTCGGCCAGTTGCTGCTGCGATATGTTGTTCTCTGTCCTTAGGTTACGAAGTGTTTCTGCAAAATTGCCAAGCATAGATCTCTCCTTTGTCAATTTTTCTTTATTTTATGGCTTTGTTTGCAATGTGTCAAAATGACACCTCAAATCCTGCTAAGGACTAGTAAAATTGAAATATGAGGATAAGTCCTCCCCAATAACCGTTTAAGAAGCCGTCCGTTATATCATTGGGCGGTTTCTGTTTTTAACGGCAAAAATGTATAATATACAAAGATTAAAAGACCGGGAGATAAGAATGCGCATAGCGATCTGCGACGACGAAGAACAGTACAGAGCCGAACTGAGAGCCTGCCTGAACAGGATAGCAGGACAGTATGATAACGTTATAGATTCGTTCTGTGACGGTAATGCTCTTATCAGAGAGTTCAGCAGGGAAGCATATGATCTTGTCTTTCTTGATATTGAGATGCCTGAAGCAGATGGTATTACTGTTGCAAAAAGGTTGAGGACAATTTCCGATAAAGTCTATATAGTTTTCCTTACCGGTCACGTCGAGTATGCTCTTGAAGGCTACGAAGTCAATGCGTTAAGGTATCTTACGAAGCCCGTCCAGTCTGATAAGGTGAGAGAGGTGCTTAGCTATATAAATGGAAAGACTTCCGAGAAGAAACAGCTTATAGTGAAGGAAGACGGGGAGGAACTGCTGATCGATCTTGCTGATATTTTGTATTTCGAGGCACAGAATCAGAATGTCAGGATAAGGACTGTCAAAGGCGAACACACTGTCAGGTATAACATAAGCGATTTTGAGGAGAGACTTAGGAAGAACGGTTTTTTCAGGACTCACAGAGGATATCTGGTGTCGCTGGCAAAGGTAAAGAAGATGATAAAGAATGATGTGATCCTTGAGGATGATTCGGCGATACCTGTCAGCAGGAGCAATGTTAAGGCGTTGAAGGATGCGCTTTATGCATATGTAGAGGAGCAGGCTATCTGAGATGGACAGTAACACAATATTTAATCTGATCATTACTTTCCTCTCGTTCCTCGGTTTTGCCACTTCGATGATCACGGTTCTCTTTATTGCAGCCTGTTTCCTCGGACGGGATATAAAGATAACCGGAAAAACTGTCCTTGCTGCTTCGGGAGTCATATTTCTTCAGACGATAATGTCAATACTCGGAACATTTTACGAGGATCAGATTGTCAGGGTTATCTCATCTCTTTCAGGTACTGACAGCGATATGGCTGTTGCGATCTTCCTTTCTTTTATATACAATGCGGCAGCCTTTGCTTATGCATTTGTATTCTATCTTGTCGTATATAAGGAAAAACGATTTCTGCGTGCTGTTGAAGCCTCGATCTGTCTGTACGGGTTCTACTATTATTTGAATAATATCGTTGAACTCTCCGTAGTTTACATTATCGGCGGAGATCCGCAGGCGGCCGATAAGATGGCTAACTCTCTGCTTTCCGGGGAGTCCCCGGAATATATCCTGATAGTTGTCCTTGCAGATATGTCCGCAGGTGTGCTTATATCTCTTTTCCTTTATCTTGTTATGTACCGTAAGAAGATCGTTCACATAATCAAGATAAGGGACAGAGTGCTGTTTGCTCTCTGGATAATCGTTTTCTCGATCATTCCGTCCATTCCGATATATGCGGGGGATTTAATTTCTGACAGATATGCGGTCCTTAGCATTATGTTTGGTATTCTTATTCCGTTCTTAGGGTGTCTGGCACCGTTTATTCTGATAATGGCGGCTGCGGAGCGTGCACTTAAGGAGAAGAACGAATATCAGGAGAATTATCTTAAGGCAGAATTGGAATACATAGAACAGTATAAGCGCAAGCAGACTGAGACCCGTGCATTCAGACACGATATAATCAATAACCTGTCCATGACCTTTATTATGCTTGAAGAGGGCAGAACTGAGGCTGCAAAGGAGCATATAAACGAGCTTCTCGGCAATGTAAGATCACTTTCTCCGGAATATGTCACAGGTGATGAGATGCTGGATATTATCGTTTCGATAAAGGCCGACAAGATGAAGGAGAATAATATCAGGTTTACCTGTGACGGCGTTGCTGACGGCGGACTGAACATGAATCCTACTGATATGTGCAGTGTCTTTGCGAACGCACTCGATAATGCCATAGAGGCAGCACTTCTCAGTGATGACCCGAGTGTCAGAATGGAGATCAGACGTTCGCCAAAGTTCTTTGTTATCAAGATAACCAATTCGACCAGGGGCAGGGTAGATGCTTCTAAGATCATGGATTCCTCCGGCTACACGTCCAAGAAGGATAAGGAGCATCACGGTTTCGGAATCCGGAATATCGAGGGGGCGGCGGAGAAGTATAACGGTATTATCAAGGCAGAATCGGAATACGGAACGTTCTCACTGTCAATCATGATCCCGAGAGACTGACCACTTACGACACGTTATTTACCACTTACGACAATATCCCGAAATTGACGATCAGAGTGATATAGTCTCACTATGGACTGCAGCGGGAATAAATGCAGTCACAGGAGGATTATATGGATTCTGTGGAAAAGAAGAAGCTTTGGATCTTTGTGGCGATCGCTTATGGCGTTACTGCGATTATGAGCATTTTTATGTATATCGGGCTCAGGAAAGAGATCGATATCACGGCTTTTGTAAACGTCCAGATGATGTATCCGGCATGCGGTGTTATTATCGGAAAGCTCGTCTCGCGCAAGGATGGCGGAAAGCTCCCGATGGGTGGTTATATTACAACGCTTGTAACTACAGTCATCATGATGATCTGTGCACTCATGTCGCTCTTTATCAGACTTGATCCGATAGACATGGGCGAGGCTGGAGGCGGTCAGATCGATGCTTGGAATCTTATCTCGCAGTTTCCTCTCATGATTGGAGGTGTAGTGGCATATGTATTCTTCTGGGTATGCGGTAAAGAAGCCTCGGAGAATGCCGGCATACGCCGTAAGAATATTAAGATGAGCATCATTCTGATTGCTGTCTTCTTGATGCTCTATCTGGGAAGGACCTTCTCTTCTATTTTCCTCTCTGATCTGATTAATGGTGATTCTGCAAACTGGGATGCTATGAAGGAGGTATTTACAAAACCGGTAACCTATATTACTGCTATTTCGCTGCCGATTAATTTCTTCTTTGCGTTCATTGCTTTCTTCGGTGAGGAATACGGTTGGAGATATTATCTGCAGCCGGTAATGCAGAGCAAGTTCGGCAAGAGGCTGGGTGTAATTATTCTTGGTCTTGTCTGGGCTGTATGGCATATCAATATCGATTTCATGTTCTATACAAAGGATACTCAGATCCAGATGTTTGTCGGCCAGATCATTACATGTCTGTCCATAGGGATATTCTTCGGCTATGCATATATGAAGACGCAGAATATCTGGGTTCCGGTCATAATGCATTTTTTGAACAATAATCTCATTGCAGTTTTGGCAGCAGGTGATACAAGTGTCCTTTCCAACCAGAGTGTTTCATGGATCGAGATCCCGCTCCATCTTTTGACATCTCTGTTGTTTATCGCATTCATCTTTGCGCCTGTCTACGGCAAAAAGAAGACATCAAAAGCAGAGGACGGCATAGAGGTCAGATAACACTGCCCCTTGAATATTGGGACAAATCAAGTAAAATCGTTTTGTATGTTCGATATTCGAGGTAGTTTATGGGTAAGATCAAGGTTTGTCATCTGACAAGCGCACATGACAAAGAGGATGACCGCATTTTCCTGAAGGAATGCGTGTCCCTTGCAGATAACGGATATGAGGTTTATCTCGTCGAATGCGGTGATTCCTACGTTAAGAACGGGGTGAACATCGTTGGTGCGGGTCAGGCTCCTTCCGGACGTCTCAAGAGAATGACGGGTTTTTCTAAGACTGTTTTTAAGAAGGCTCTTGAACTTGACTGCGATATCTATCATTTCCATGATCCCGAACTGCTTCAGTACGGACTCAAGCTTAAGAAAGCAGGAAAGCGCGTTATCTTTGACAGCCACGAGGATGTTCCCGCACAGATAATGGACAAGGAATGGATCCCTTCGTTTATGCGTAAGATGGTCTCGGGAATGTACCGCAACTATGAGACAAAGGTTGCGGGGAAAATCGACTGCGTTATCACTGCCACATCTCATATAGAGGAACAGTTCAAGGGACGTGCTGCACGTACTCTTGTAGTAAATAATTATCCGAAGCTGGATGACATCACGTTCCATGAAGGCCCTTTTGCTGACCGTGACGCCATTGTCTGCTATGCAGGCGGTATCAACGAACTGCGCGGCGAGAAGACGATGATAAAGGCGATGGAAAAGGTCAACGGCAAATTGATAATGGCAGGCGACCACGAGATCTGTGATGTCGGTGATAAAGTCCATTATACAGGCAAGCTGGACAGGGCAGGAGTTAACGGCCTTTACGGAAGTGCCGTTGCCGGACTCTGCATCCTCAAGCCCATCGAGAACTATTTCTATTCACAGCCGATAAAGATGTACGAGTATATGGCTGCAGGAATACCTTTTGTCTGTTCGGATTTTCCCGGATGGAAGGTTGTCGCTGAAGAGAGCGGCGCGGGAATCTGCGTTGAGTCTGAGAACTGCGATATGATCGCCGATGCCATCAATGAACTTCTGTCTGACCGTGAGAAGGCTCAGAGGATGGGCAGGAGCGGTCATGAGTACGTAATATCCAAATGCACATGGAAGAACGAAGAGAAGAATCTTCTTGAACTGTATTCTTCGTTAGCAGGTTAAATGGGAAATATTCTTAAGACAGTTCTGATGATGTATGTCACGCTGGCACCTACCGTGATCGCCGGCATACTGAATATGCTGTTTATAAAACTCCCAGTTCTGAAGTTCCTTTCCAGACCCATCGATAACAATAAGAACTTCTTTGACGGCAAAAGGATCTTCGGAGACAACAAAACATGGAAGGGGATTGCAGGATATGTGATCCTCAATACGTTATGTACTGTTCTCTGGGGATTTGTCTGTCTGAATCCTTCGCTGGCAAGTCTTGATTTCTTCTATCTGAATCATGAGAATACTGTTCTTTATAATCTTCTTGTCGGTGTTCTTTTAGGTCTCGGATATTCTCTTTTTGAACTTCCGAACAGCTTTCTGAAGAGAAGACTTGATATTACTCCTGGTAAGACGATAAGCGGATTTTGGAAAGTATTCTTTATTTTTCTCGATCAGGCAGATTCCATCTTCGGAGTTGCTCTTGTTGTGTGGCTTTTTTACGATATTGGTATATTATTGTACTTGGTGTTTGTGGCAGTAGGAGCACTTACGCATATCATCCTGAATATGCTGCTGTACTTTGCACATCTCCGTAAGAATATGTTCTAAGGAGCAATTATGCTGATACGTTTGGATGGCGGAGCTTCTAACGGGAAGCTTGGCAATAAAGGTGAGTCTCTTCTTCAGATGAAGGCAGAAGGCTTTAATGTACCTTCAGGTTTTGTTCTTGACAGCGGTGCTTATGATGATTTTATCTGCTTTAACAAGCTCGAGGATACTGTCTGCGAAGCAGTTAAAGATCTGACAAAGGATAATGTAAGGGAGACTTCAGAGAGAATAATAAGTGCTTTTGACGGTGCAGCGCTTCCTGATACTGTAATCAAAGAAATCAGGGATAACATAAGCGAAGGCAGACTCTATGCGGTCAGGAGCAGCGGATCAAAAGAAGACCTGGATAATCTTTCTTTTGCAGGTCAGTATCAGACATTCCTTAATACAGAACCGGATGATATTGCCGGCAAAGTCATCGGCTGTTATAAATCGATGTTCAGCGAGATAATCCTGAGCTATCTGGCAAACTGTAAGATCGATCTTAATGATCTTAAGATGTCTGTTGTAGTTCAGGAGATGGTCGATTCCGATTACAGCGGTATATGTTTCACACTGAATCCTGCGACAGGCAATGATAAAGAGATGCTCATCGAGGTGTCTGAAGGTCTGGGTGAGAATATCGTTTCGGGCAAGACTGTTCCTGAACAGTTCAGATACAACTGGTTCACAGGGACTCTTACAGGCAAGGGAACAGGGAAGTTCATAACAGATGAGCAGGCTGTTTCCTATGCGAAGACATTTTCCGGAATACAGCAGATGTACGGTTTCCCCTGTGATATCGAGTTTGCCATCAGGGATGGAGAGCTCTATATCCTGCAGGCACGAAGCATTACAAGCATCAGGTATTCCGAGATCAAAGACCTGTGGACCACTGCTGATTTTAAGGACGGCGGTGTGTCGGCAACAGTCTGCACTCCTTATATGTGGAGCCTGTACGAATATATCTGGGAGTATTCACTCCGTAAGTTTATCGTTGACTCAAAGATTCTTAAGGACGAGGAACTGCCCGGGAAGCTTGGCGAAATGTATTACGGACGCCCATACTGGAATCTCTCCGCCGTGAAGAAGACGATGAGCCGGATAATCGGCTATAAGGAACGTGAGTTTGACAGTGAGTACGGGATAGTCGGCGACTATGAAGGTGACGGCTTCGTTACCAAAACAACACCCGCTACGCTTGCGAAGATGGGCGTTATCGCCATTGAGCAGATGAAGATCCTGAAGGACCGTACTGAGAATAACGAGCGATATAAGAATGAACTGCTCGACCTTTATTTCGGATATAAGAAAGCTCTTGATGAGGGCAGGATCGACGATATCCAGAGTGCTTTCCTTCGCATAACAAAAGAAACTTATCTCAGGTCTGAGACGACATATTTCTGGCAGATATTCCTGAACACGATACATCAGTCGATGTATAAGGACAGTCTGCTTAAGTACGTCAGCGAGAGCGAATACCTTACCCTGCTCGGCGGTATCGATAATATATCTCATCTCCTTCCGTTCTATGAAATGTGGGATATAACAAGAAAGATACGAAGTGATGAGTCAGTACTGTCTTACTGGACAAAAACTGATGCATTATCGATCACAGGAGAACTGGACAGCAGTGAGAACTTCATGCCGTCCGTTAAGGAGCTTATCGATAAGTACGGCTATCACTCTGATAAAGAGCTTGATATCACATATCCGTGTTACTATGAGGAACCTCAGACGATCATCAGCATGATAAAGGATATGATCCTTCTTGAAGATGCTTATTCACCTGTGGAAGATAAAGAAAGAGGCAATGCCGGATATAACGAGATGCTCGCTAAGATACGTGATAAAGTCTCTGCAGGTAAGTATAAGAAGATAGAGCAGAAAGTTAAGAATATGCGCAAGATGCTCTGGTGGCGTGAAGAGTTCAGAGATGTTTCCACCAGATTCTACTATATGCTCAGGATGTACACGATGGAATATGCAAGGTTCCTTGAGAAGAATGGCGTGATCGGTAATTGGGAGGATGTCTGGTTCCTTAAGGTCGGCGATCTCTGGGATTATATTGACGGCAAAAATGATAAGTCAAAGCTTTCGGAGATCATTGCCCGTAATAAGTATTACTATAATGCTTACCGCAATTACATTAGCGAGAATGAGATCGGAAGCGGCTTTACCGCTATCACTTCTGTTCCGGAGGATGAGAATACCCTTAAAGGACTTGGTGCAAATAACGGAAGGATTACCGGTGTTGCAAGAGTGATAGAGGATTTCTCACAGATAGACAGACTTCAGGAAGGAGATATACTTGTCACAAGGTTTACCGATACGGGATGGACGCCCAAGTTCGCCATCCTGTCAGGAATAGTAACTGAATACGGCGGAATTCTCTGCCATGCGGCAATAGTATCCCGTGAGTATGGAATACCTGCCATCGTATGCTGCAAGGAAGCAATGAGCAGGATAAGCGACGGTCAGACGATAACCATAGACGGAACAACCGGGATCGTGAGGATCGACGAATGATAATAGGCAAATGGAATAAGTCGGTAATACTAACATATGTCGGTCTTGCTTTTGCAGTTGCAGGAATGGTTCTGAGCTTTGCATTTGAGAAGGCAAACTACGGCATCTGCTGTCTGATGATGGCAGGCATATGTGATCTGTTCGACGGTTCCGTTGCAAGAATGTGTAAGAGAGACGAACTGGAGAAAGCTTTCGGCATTGAACTTGACTCGCTTGTAGATGTCCTGAGCTTTATCGCTCTTCCGATCGCGCTTTCAGTAAGTATGGGATATACAAGCATCTGGTTCATTCTTGTATATATCATTTTCGGTATGAGCGGTATAGCAAGACTTGCTTATTTCAATCTGGAGACGGCAGAAACTGATGGCCCGGTAAGGTTCTATACCGGGCTTCCCGTTACTTATACGGCACTTATAATCCCTGTCGTATATCTGCTGAGTGTTTGTGTCGATGGTATCATATTTCAGATCGTATATGCAGCAACGCTTGTCATTATTGCAGTACTCGGTGTTCTCAGAGTCAGCGTAGTAAAGCCCAGAGGTGTGGCATACATTTGCTTTGGTCTTCTTGCGATTGCACTTCTCGTTCTGTATCTTGCTGTTCTATGAAGATCTACGACAGGCATTCCGGAGAATATATAGAAACAACGCAGTATGGACAGGGAAAACTTCTCTTCCTGTACAATAACCCGTTTGGCAGGATACTGCTCAAGCTTGCAATAAATCCGGCAACATCACGCTTTTACGGATGGCTTAAGAGCAGACCTTCATCTGCAAAGGACATTCCTGATTTTATCGCTGAACATAATATTGATATGTCTGATTATGTTGACCGCACGTATAACTCGTTCAGTGATTTCTTCACGCGTCATTTAAGAGAAGGAGCAAGGAAGATCGATATGGCAGCCGATGCGCTTGTTTCTCCTGCTGATTCAAAACTTCTTGTCTATTCAGTCGATGATGATCTTAAGATGAACATCAAGGGGAGTTTATATACCGTAAACGAACTGGTGGATAACAGAACAGATGTATCTTGTTACAGGGGCGGCTATGCACTCGTATTCCGTCTGTGTATGGATGATTATCACAGGTACTGTTTTATCGATAAGGGAATGGTGGTATCTTCCTATAAGGTGAAAGGCAAGCTCCATACAGTCAGCTCAATATCCAAGGATTATAAGATCTATAAGGAAAATGCACGTGCAGTTAACGTTCTAAATACTGTTAACTTTGGCGAGATCATACAGATAGAGGTCGGAGCCCTCCTCGTGGGGAGTATCGTGAACCGTGAGATTAACAGTTTCGGGAAGGGAGATGAAAAAGGATATTTTGAACCCGGCGGTTCAACTGTTATAATTCTTTTGAGAAATGAATCAGCCCTAATCGACGAAGATATCCTCGAACAGAGTTCTCTGGGTATCGAGACAGTCGTTAAATACGGCGAGAGGATAGGAAGCAAATGCTGAAAAGACTGCATATCTACTTTAAGGAAAGATACCCGATAATCCCTCGGCTTATCCTGGGAATTATCGTATTCCTTGAGATCCATTTCATCATACTTCTCAATCAGGGCGTGACATCATTCCGCATCGGTATTCAGGAATTCGTCGGCGCGTATACTGTTTTTGCATTCCTGTTGTGGCTCAGGATCGCTGATGACCTCAAGGACTTTGAGACTGACAAGAAACTGTTCCCGGACAGACCGCTGCCGAGCGGACGCGTATTCAAGAAAGATATAGTTATCGCATGCATAATCGCTGAAGCCATTGCTGTTGCGCTGAACGTTATCTTTATGTGGGACAGCATCATATTCTTTGTGATCCTGTACATATACGGTTATCTGATGAGCAAATGGTTCTTCCAGCGTGCGAAGATCCAGCCGTCATTGCCACTGGCACTGATCACGCATAACCCTGTCCAGGCTTTTGTTAATCTGTATATCATCTCTTTTACATTGCTTAAATATGATCTTCCGTGGCTGACGCTGACTAACGTTATGGCGTTATGGACTCTGTATTTTCCTGCGCTCATATGGGAGGTATCACGTAAGATCAAAGCACCTAAGGACGAGAACGATTACACCACGTATTCCAAGCTGTTCGGTTATAAGGATTCGACCATATTCGTTTTGATCCTTACTATTGCAGATATCATTACGAACTTTATACTCGTATGGAATCTCAACAAGATATCAGTTGCGGTATTGTTCCTTCTCGTTTCGTGGATGACGTGGAAGTTCATTCAGTTTATAAAGGATCCTGAGCAGTTTGCCATTGTTGACAAGGTTGAGAGATATACTTACCTGCAGGAGTCAACGATGCTTCTGACTATCGTATGTTTTCTGCTGGTCGGTAAGATATAGTGGCTATGTATGGAAACAAAGCGGATAATCTTATCAGACTCAAAGACTGCGGGATAAATGTTCCTGAGTTTATTGTCTTATCAGAAGACAACGGACATCCGGACGGTTTCCTGAAGCCCGGTAAACTTTATGCCGTAAGAAGTTCATGCTCTGCTGAGGATGCAGAAGACGCAAGCTTTGCGGGACAGTTTGATACATATCTCAATGTGTCAGCCGATGATGTTTATGCTAAAGCAGATGCCATAAGAGATTCATTCAGGCATGCAGAATCGTATTCAAGTCAGAAAGATATCGACATGTCGGAGGCCAGGATGAACGTTATCGTTCAGGAGATGGTCGACAGTGATGTTTCGGGTGTTATCTTTACGGCAAACCCTTCAGGAATACTGAATGAGAGTGTTATCGTTGCAGGAAGAGGTCTCGGTGAGGGCGTAGTTTCTGACAGAACGGAGACAACAGCCTATTACTATAATCTGACAGACAAAGTGTACTACTATGAAGGCAGAGAAAGCATTCTCGATAATGATACAGTTGAGGACCTGATCGCTACGGCAGAAGATATTAAAAAGATCCTCGGAGACTATCTCGACATCGAATATGCGGTAAAGGATAAAAAGATATATATCCTTCAGGCAAGACCGATCACAACGCTTAAGACCGATGATCCGCTCATTCTTGATAACAGTAATATCGTTGAGAGTTATCCGGGCATCTCACTTCCGCTGACAACTTCGTTTGTTGATCTCGTTTACAGCGGGGTTTTCAGAGGTGTCTGCAGAAGGATACTCAAGAATGATAAAGAACTTAACAGGCATTCTGATGTGTTCCTCAATATGACAGGTCATGTTAACGGACGTGTCTATTATAAGATCAGCAACTGGTACACAGTACTGAAGTTCCTTCCGTTTAGCAAAAAGATAATCCCTGTCTGGCAGGAGATGCTCGGAGTACGCAATAAGAATTACGATAAGAATGATGTAAAGATACCGTTTTTTACAAGAACAGCAACTTACTTTAACTGTGTGTATGAACTCGTAAGTGCTCCTAAGAATATGAAGAAACTCAACGATAAGTTCATGGTTATCAATAATGATTTCTATGCCAATTACCGCGATGATATGACGCCAAAGGAACTGAAGGCCCTGTTCGACGAGATCAAAGTAAAACTGTTTGATGTATGGGATGTTACTCTGGTTAACGACATGTATGCATTCATCTATACGGCACTTGTCAAGTCGAGGCTCAGGAAAAGAGGAAAGACTGATGATGAGATAAACAGTCTTATTAGCGGCATTTCTGATATACACAGCATGATGCCTATAAAGACGATGCTGATGATGGCATGTACGAAGGATAATCTGGATGAAGAGCACTATGCAAAAATGCGTGAACTCTACATCAATGTGTATGGCGACAGATGTCTTGAGGAGCTTAAGCTGGAGAGCAGGACATTCCGTTCCGATCCGGATCTCCTGGATAAGATGATCGAGTCGTACCGGGCCGATCCCGTTAAGCTGGAGGAGACATACAAGAACATCATGAAGCCCCGTGACAGCAAGGATCAGCCAAAAGGGATTACAGGTTTGTTCCTTAAGAAGGCGTCTCTCGGTATTGCCAACAGGGAGATATCCAGACTGAACAGGAGCAGGATATACGGCATTGTGAGACTCATCTTTGATACAGTTGCAAAAAGCTATGTCAGGGATGGCATTATCGCGAATGAGTCTGATATCTACTATCTTACCGTTGATGAGATCTGGAGCCTTGCGGATAAGTTTGAGAATATGCAAAGAACGGTAAGCGGCCGTAAGGAGGAATATGAGCTTTACAGGCAGCTTCCTGCATACTCGAGACTGATATTTGCTGACAAAGAGTTTAGTAAGAATCATCTGTCCGTTAACTCTTATAAAAAGACCTTAAGTGATAATGAACTTGCCGGCACGCCATGTTCATTCGGTATTGCGGAAGGTGAGGCTGTCATAATAAAAAATGTCAACGATACCTACGATATTGACGGAAAGATCCTCATCACGAAAATGACAGACCCCGGGTGGGTATTCCTGCTCGCCAAAGCAAAGGGCGTTATTTCTGAGAAAGGTTCTCTTTTGTCACATACTGCTATAATATCAAGAGAACTTAAGATTCCGTCCATAGTCGGAGTTCCGAACCTGCTTGATACTGTAAACACAGGCGATACCATCAGGATGGACGGCAATACGGGAAAGATAGAGATACTGAAAAGGAGCATATAAGTGGAACTTGTTAAGTTTACTGATGAGAAAAAACACATAAAGGCTTTCTGTGACCTTCCGAAGAGGTTATACACTTCAAAAGACAATATGGAAGATCCCGGAACGATGAAGAATATCCTGCTTGGAGAGCATCCTCTCTCAAAGTACTTTACACTTGATAAGTTTCTCATTTATGACGGAGCGGAAGCGGTCGGAAGATTCGCGGTAACAACATACGATAATGACGACACAGCGTATCTCGGATTCTATGAGTGTATTGACAGTGATGAGACGGCACGGTTCCTTTTCGATAAGGCGTATGAGTATTGTAAGAATGCGGGGAAATACAAAAGGATAACAGGTCCTGTTGATGCGTCTTTCTGGATAAAGTACAGGCTTAAGATAAACCGTTTTGATGTCCTTCCTTATACTGGCGAGCCGTATAACAAAGAGTATTATCTGAAACAGTTCACGGACAACGGTTTTACTGTCTGTGAGCACTATACTTCCAATGAGTTCCATTCTGTTGATGAGACATATGTAAACGAGAAATTTGAGGGCAGATATCAGGCGTTTATCAGTCAGGGGTATACGATCGAGAGTCCCGGAACAGAAGACTTTGATAAGACGATAGACGTCGTCTATAAGATGGTTACTGAACTCTACAGTGATTTCCCGATATTTAAAGATGTGTCAATCGAAGATTTCAGGGAAGTGTTCAAGAGCTATAAGTCGATAATGAATATGAGCATGACGAAGATCGCTTATTATAAAGGCGAGGCTGTCGGGTTTTATGTAAGTGTTCCTGACTATGGTAATATCGTATATCACCTCAATCCGGTGAATATCGCGAAGATAATGAAGCTGAAGAATAAACCGGAACGTTACGTAATGCTCTATATGGGTGTCGATCAGTCTCACAGAGGACTGGGGAAGGCGATCGTTTATGCGATCATCAAGGAACTGATGGCGAGCGGTCTGCCAAGCATCGGAGCACTGGCGAGGGATGGAAAGGTTACGCAGGAGTATGTTTTGGAAGAGGTTGAGAATGTGTATGAATATGTGCTTCTTGGCAGGGAGATCGTCTGATGGAATGGCGCGAGTCAAAAGATGAAGAACATGAACTCCTGATAAAGTTCCTTAAGGGAGAGGAGTTCGAGAGAATCCTTCTGGGATTTGTTACGGTCGGTTTCTTTCTCGCGATGATCGCAGGTGCGGTTATACTTCTCGTAAATCATCAGGTTGGTGTGATTAGAGCTGTGATAATGATAGTCTTTGGCTTTATCGGAGTTCTTATAATGCTTCTCGCATTCAAAGGAGACGGCAAAATGAAGCTCGCACGCGCAAAGAGTTACCATATATGTGACTGCCGTGTCAGAGACAGAGTCGTAAGCACCGGATACAAGCGTGCAACATATTATGTGAATGTTATCGCAAACAGCGGAAAGCGATATAAGGTGAAAGTGAACGGCAGCATATGCCGGCAGGCAAAAGAGGGAAGACGTGCATTTATCGTTGGTTATCTGCCTGGTGAGGATGGAGATAAGCTCCCGTGGGACCTGATAATCAGGAAGGACCTTGATGATGAAGAACTATAGCATAAGACGTTTCAGAGAATCTGATGCTGCAGAAGTTTCAGAAGTTATCATAGAGACTATAAGGATTTCCAACACTAAGGATTATCCTGAAGACCTTATGGAAGAACTTATTAAAACGGAGACACCGGATAAGGTCTCTGGAAGGGCTTCATGGACGCACACATATGTTGTTGAAGACGATGGCAGGATCATCGCGACAGGTGCTGTAGGTCCGTACTGGGGCAGCCTGAATGAGAGTTCGCTGTTTACCGTTTTCGTGCTTCCCGAGTATCAGGGAAAAGGCGTCGGAAGGATGATCGTCAACTCACTGGAACAGGATGAGTATGCTCTGAGGGCAAAAAGGATAGAGATCCCGGCATCCGTAACCGGACTCCCTTTCTATATGAAAATGGGTTATGGTTTTAAGGATGGAAATGATCAGATAGATGAAGAGCATCTGTACAGGCTCGAGAAATTAAAGCCGGTCGAGGCTCTTGTTACCGACAGGCTTTATCTCCGTAACTGGCGCGACAGTGATGCTGAAGCGATGTTCAGTTACTGTACTGATCCCGATGTGGGACCGATCGCAGGCTGGCCACCGCATAAGGATATTGATGAGAGCAGGTATATTATAAAAAATGTCCTGAACAGCAAAGAAGCATTTGCAATCTGCTTAAGGGAGACAGATGAACCGATCGGCTGCATAGAACTCAAGCTCAACGGTAAATCTGATATTGCATTCCATGATGATGAATGCGAGATGGGTTACTGGCTCGGCAAACCGTACTGGGGACAGGGTATCATGCCTGAAGCGGGAAAGGAACTGGTAAGGCACGGTTTCGAAGATCTTGGTATGAAGAAGATCTGGTGCGGTTATTATGATGGCAATAATAAGTCAAAAAGAGCACAGGAAAAGATCGGCTTCAAATATCAGTGGACTTCAGAAGATGTTGACGTTCCTCTGATGAATGAGACAAGGCGAGGTTTTGTAAGCCTCATTACGATAGATGATTACAGAAAGGCAAAAGAAAATGAACAATCAGCTGAATGATTTTCTTAAGAGTGATTACACAAAATGGGGATCAAGACCATATCTTCACGAGTTCTGTGATGACGGCTTCACCACGGAGACTTACGGTCAGTTTATCGAAGACGTTAATTACTTTGCTGCGTATCTGATAAACAAGGGTTACAAGGGGAAGAACATCGGTATCTACAGTCCCAACTCCATCGCGTGGTGCATATTCGATATAGCAGTAATGAACTATGTCGGTATGAGCGTCGGACTGTCGAAGGAGTGGACTTCTGATAATCTTTTGTACGCTATTGATAAGTGCGATATCGTGTCTCTGTTTTACGGCAAGGCACTGGAAGAGAAGGTTAATGCTGTAAAAGATAAGTTCCCGGATACAGAGTTCGTATGTATCGAGGATGAATGGGATAACTGCATCGCTGAAGGAAAGACCCTGACAAACGGGCTTTTCATGCTGGAACCTAAGGATCAGGACGTTCCGGCGAAAGTTGTTTTTACAAGCGGAACAACATCTTTCCCTAAAGCTGTAATGCTTTCTGTCAGAAATGTTTTCTCAGGTTATGATTCTCTTTGCAGAAGAGTTCAGATCGTTCCTGAGGATATCTGTTATCTGTTCCTTCCTCTCAACCACACATATGGTTCGATCTATAACTTCATCTATTCTCTCGGAACGGGATATGAGATCTATCTCTCCAGGGACACCTCGAAAATGGCACAGGAGATCATGGCTGTCCGCCCGACTGTCTTCTCCGCCGTACCGCTCGTTTACATGAAGTTCTACGAAGGCGCGAAAAAGATGGGCATTACACTGAAGATGATCCTCGGCGGCCGCATGAGATACACATTCTGCGGAGGCGCAAGGCTTGATCCCGAGATACGCGATCAGTATATGGCTGAAGGCTTTTATCTGATGAATGCATATGCTCTTTCCGAGACATCTTCCGGATTCTCGATCGACTATCCCGGGGACGAGATCCTTGACAGTGTGGGTACGCTTTTCGAGGATGTTGATGCATGCGTAAAGGATCCCGATGAGGAAGGATGGGGAGAGCTTGCCATCAAGGGCAGCAACATCTTTAAGGGCTACTATAAGGATGAGGAAGCAACAAAGGCTGCATTCTCCGATGACGGGTATTTCCTGACAGGAGACATCGGAAAGATAGAGAATAACCATGTGTATGTCCGCGGCAGAAAAGATACGAGAATAACGCTGATAAACGGAGAGAATATATCCACAAATCTTATTTCTGAACGCATCAGGAAACTGAGTGACAGTGTGGTTCATGTTAAGGTCTATATCCAGAATGAGTATCTGACCTGTGACATCTATGTAAAGACTGATGCAATGGGAGCAGACTGGGACGCAAAGATAGAGGAGCTCAACAATAATGTGCCGAAGTTTGAGCGCGTGATGAGATATAACATTAAAGACAGCAGGGAGCTTTTGAAATGAAAAGAAGAATACTTTGTTTCGGTGATTCTTTGACGTGGGGATATGACCCCGTTACGTGTGAGCGGTTTGATGAGGAGACAAGATGGCCTTGTGTTCTGCAGTCACTTCTCGGTGATGATTTTGCCGTTGTTGAGGAAGGTCAGAACGGAAGGACGATAGCGACTGATGACCCGACAAAAGGTTTTAAGAACGGGCTTGATTATGTGATCCCGTGCATTGAGAGTCATAAGCCTCTGGAGATGATGATCATCATGCTGGGAACGAATGATATCAAGACAAAGTATTGTTATACTGCGGGAGATATCGCTGATGAGATGAAGCTGTTTCTTGAAAGAGTTCTTTCATATAACCGCTTCAGGCTTGGCGACAAGATGAAGGTGCTTCTCGTATCACCTCCGCTGATCGGTGAAGGCATGCCGGAGTCGAGGTTTTACGATAAGTTCCACGATGAGTTTGCCAGAGAGGTTTCTATGGAACTCGGTGAACAGTTCGGGAAACTTGCCGAAGCTTACGGGATTTTATTCTTCGACAGTGCAGATGCTGTTGTGGCGAGCAAGGAGGACAGTCTTCACCTTGATGCTGAGAATCAGCGCAAACTTGGACGTGCTATATTTGAAAATATATATAGAGATTTGCTATAATACCTACACAACAACACAGAGGTCATATTATGGCAAAGAAATTAGTCGCGGTCGTTGACGTAGGTTCGCTGACCGCAAGGATCAAGATATTTGAGATAGGAGCTAATGGTGTACCCAAAACCATAGAGACTATCCGCAAGTTTACTTCTATCGGTGCGAAGAGCGTAGACGGTATTATCCCGCCCGAGCAGGTGGATGAGCTATGTTCGTGCCTTCAGGGGTTTACTCTCAAGTGTAAGGAGTACAGGATTCATAAGGTTATCGCTGTTGCGACGAGCGCCTTCCGTGATGCTGTCAACAGGGATATCGTTATCGAACAGATAAGAGCAAGAACCGGATTCAAGATCGAGATCCTCGATACTTCGATGGAGTGCTTCTATCAGAATCTCGCAGTAAGAGAAAGTTATCCTGACTTTGAGAAGATGATAAGCGAAGGCACGATGCTTCTTGATATCGGTTCGCGATCGATGCAGGCAACTGTTTACGACAAGTCGGAGTTTATCTTCAGCCAGAACATGGTTCTCGGATCGCTCCGCATCTCCGGAATGCTTTCGACACTTCAGAACAGAACAACTCATTATAGTGACGTTCTTGAAGAGTTTATTGCGCAGGATCTTAACGACTATCATGCAGTTGAGCCTAAGGGAATCACTTATAAGCATCTTATCGCTTTTTCCGGTGAGATGAGCTTTATCAGAAGACTTGCAGGTTATGATGCGTTTGAAGAGTGCACACTTACAAAAGAGCAGTTCATGAAGGTCTACGATTATCTTATCAAGACGAGACCTACAGACCTCACGTTCAACCAGAATATTCCCGCACATATCGCTCCGCTGCTCCTGCCGGTTACTATGATCATCAAGGATATGCTCGATTACACAGGCGTTGATCAGGTTTATATGCCTCATGCATCGCTTTCAGACGGAATAGTCTATAACTACTGCCATGAGCATTTTGGTATGCGGCTTGTCATTCCGCCTTCACAGGATCTTGTATCAGGAGCGCGCAATATCGCAAAGCGATACAGGTGTGACAAGAAGCACATTGAGTTTGTAGAGAAGAGATCTCTTGAGATCTTTGACTGTATACAGAAGTTTGCCGGACTTGAGAATAGAGAAAGATTGCTCCTTCAGATGGCAGCCATTCTGCACGAGATAGGCAAATTTGTTAAGGCGCAGAATCACAATGAAGCTGCATACTCTCTTATCGAGTCAACTGATTTTATCGGACTGTCGGCTGACGAGCTCAACACCATTGCGTACATTGTAAGGCTCTATCCGGTTGATAAGCCGTACGCTAATTATTCATTCAGAAATCTTCCTTCCAAAAAGAAGGTCACTATATCCAAGCTCACTGCGATCTTAAGGATCGCAGACAGCCTCGATGCGTCACATACTGAGAAGATCAAGAACATGAGTGTGACGCTCTATCCCGACAGGCTTCATATCTCGTGTGAGGCAAGGGCGGATATGTCTTTCGAGGAGTGGGCGTTTGAGCACCGGTGCGATCTCTTTGAAGAGGTAATGGGCATCGAAGCGAGATTAAGAGTCAGGAGGCAATTGTAATGGCTGCCAAAAAGATGAAGAAACAGGACAGTAAGACCAAGACTGTCAAGCCGAAGACGGTAAAGCCCAAGAAGAGTATTAAGTCAAAGACGCAAAAGCAGGATGAACTGGTCCTCGATCCCAGTGAGTTCAATTCCAAGCTCTCTTCAAATCAGGAGTTTTTCAACCGCGAGCTTTCCTGGCTTGAGTTCAACGACAGGATCCTTCATGAAGCGAGAGATATAAAGAATCCCTTGCTCGAGAGGATAAAGTTCCTTTCTATCACATGTTCCAACCTTGATGAGTTTTATATCGTCAGAGTTGCATCATTAAGAGATATGCAGAGTGTTAACTTTGCAGAGAGGGATATAGCCGGCTTTACGGTATCTGAACAGCTCACAAGAATAGATGAGAAGACGAGACAGCATATGAGCCTGATGTATTCCACATACAACAGGTCACTCGTTCCCGCACTTAAGAACGAACAGATCTATCTTATTTCATACAGTGAGCTGCAGGAAGGCGAGAAGGCGATCGCTGATGAGTATTTCAAGACGGTTCTTTATCCTATCCTGACGCCTATGGCAGTCGATGCTTCGAGACCGTTCCCGCTCATCTATAACAGGATGCTCAATCTCTGCGTCATGCTTGAGAATAATAATGAGCTTTCCGCTGATCACGGCCTTGTTGAAGCGGTCAGCAAGAACAAGGATAACGACGATAAGCCTGATATTGTTTTCTCAACACTTCAGATCCCTACAGTTGTCCCGAGAATGCTTAAGATCGAGTCTTCAAGAGGACTGGTATTTGTTCCTATCGAAGAGATAATACAAGGCAATCTCGATTCGCTTTTCTTTGGCGAGACGGTTATCGCTTCCGGATGTTACCGCATTATGCGTAATGCCGATCTTGATATCGATGAGGATGAAGCTGAAGACCTCCTTAAGGAGATTGAAGAACAGGTAAGGAGAAGACGTTTCGGTGAGATCATACGAATGGAGATCTCAGATGATATGGATCCTGCTATCCTTGAGTTCATTACTACTGAGCTCAAGATAAACAAGAAGGATATCTTCAGTGTAAACGGACCTATCGATCTCACTTTCCTGATGAAGATCTATTCTGCGTGCGAGGATGCATACCCGAAGCTCTGCTACAAGCCTCATATTCCTGCAAAACCTTCAATGTTTGAAGAGGACCTTGATGATATATTTGCTCAGATCAGGGCAAAGGACAGGCTCGTTCATCATCCTTATGAGAGCTTTGATCCTGTTCTTGAGTTTGTCAGACAGGCAGCGACTGATCCCAACGTTCTCGCAATCAAGCAGACACTTTACCGTGTATCGTCAAAGTCTCCCATCATCGCATCACTCCTTGAGGCTGCGCGCAACGGCAAGCAGGTAATGGTACTTGTTGAGCTTAAGGCAAGATTTGATGAAGAGAATAACATCAACTGGGCAAGGATGCTTGAGAAAGCAGGCTGCCACGTTATCTACGGACTTGTGGGTCTTAAGACTCACAGCAAGATAACTCTTGTTGTAAGAAGGGAAGAAGACGGCATCAGAAGATATCTCCATCTCGGCACCGGCAATTATAATGACATAACTGCAAAGATATATACGGACATCGGATTATTTACTGCATCCGAGAGTTTTGGCGAGGATGCTTCCGAGTTCTTCAATATGCTGTCCGGATACTCGATCCCGCAGGTTTGGAGAAGGCTTATTCCCGCACCTCTGTGGATGAAAGACCATTTTGTGAAGAAGATAAGTAGAGAGGCTGAGAATGCAAGGTCAGGCAAAAAGGCCAGAATTATCGCAAAGATCAATTCCCTTGTAGACGGCGATGTTATCAAGGAGCTGTATAAGGCTTCTCAGGCCGGTGTATCGATCGACCTCATCGTAAGAGGTATCTGCTGTCTCAGAGCCGGTGTTCCGGGAATGAGCGACAATATCACAGTGCGTTCTATTACGGGAAGATTCCTTGAGCACTCACGTATCTTCTATTTTTATAACGAAGGCCATGAAGATCTTTATCTCGCATCTGCAGACTGGATGCCGCGTAACCTCAACAGAAGAGTTGAGCTGTTGTTCCCGGTGGAAGATCCTGACTGCAGAGAAAGAGTTATGGAGGTTCTTGAGGTTGAACTCAATGACACCGTCAGAGCTCATTTCCTTGACATAGACGGAACATATCATAAACTTGATCTGCGCGGTAAGATAAAGCTCGACAGTCAGGAAAAACTGATAAAGTCAGCTGACGAGCAGGCAAGGCTGAGCTTCCCCGAGGTAGAAGATACAACATCTTTCATACCTGCGGAGTCTGCAGATAATAATTAAACTGAAAACAGGAGCAATATATGGCAGTTATCAAAGAGAGTTATCCTTCATTAAGCAGTCCGGATAAGTATAAGGACAAATCATTCAGATTTGTAATGACATCTCAGGCAGGACTTAAAGCATCGGTGATTACTTACGGTGCGAGGATAGATACACTCGTGGTTCCCGATAAGGACGGTAATTCCGTTGATGTTATGCTTGGTATGAAGGGCCTTGATGAGTATCTGAGGGACGGCGGCAATCACGGTGCGATCGTCGGAAGGTCTGCAAACAGGATAGCAGGAGCAACCTTTAAGATCGGAGGCGAGACATATACGATTCCTGCCAATGACGGATCCAATAATCTTCATACAGGAGTTCCCGCTTTTCAGAATGTGTTCTGGAAGGGTGAGATAATCTCAAAGGATGAGACTGATAATCTTATTGAAGCAAGCGGCATCGCAGGAATAGGCGAAGCAGACGGCGATTCCATTATGCTCACATGTACATCAAGGGACGGTGAGTGCGGTTTCCCCGGCAATCTTGACACTACAGTTGTCTATACATGGCTTACAGACGGAACATTCCTTATCCTCTATGGAGCAGTATCTGACAAGGATACTGTATTCGCTCCCACAAACCACGCTTACTTTAACATTGGCGGACATAACAGCGGATATGTCGGTGAGGATCTTATTATCGTCAATGCTGATAAGGTTACTCTAAAAAATGAGAACAACTGTCCGGACGGCAGATTTCTTGATGTAACAGGAACTGTCTTTGACTGCCGTGACCAGGTGTTCGTATCCAATCTGATCGATTCGGATGAACCCCAGATAACAATGTCGCGCGGTATCGATCAGAACTTCTGCATTAACGGTTATGACGGAGATTATAACTATGCGGCAACTCTCACTGACCCAAGGAACGGGATCGTTATGGATGTATATACCGACATGCCCGGAATACAGCTCTATGCCGGCAATCATCTGGGAGGAAATGACCAGAAGGGTGATATACCGTATGAACCATACGGTGCAATGTGTCTCGAAGCTCAGATGTTTCCTAACAGTGTGAACGTTCCGGAGTTTGAATCTGCCGTGATAAAAGCAGGAAAGACCAAGTATCATGCCTGCGGCTATAAATTCAGTCTTATCTGATGACAAATCAGATAAAAAAGAATATAATTCAAAAATATTAAATAAGTAAGGACGGTGTTTTCTTATGAAGAAAGATATCGATTGGTCTAATCTGACATTCTCTTACCAGAAGACAGATTATCGTTACGTTGCTAACTACACAAACGGCGCATGGGATGAAGGCGGTCTTACAAAAGATGATATGATCGTCATGAGCGAGGACGCAGGCGTTCTCCAGTATGCGCAGACTGTATTTGAAGGCCTTAAGGCTTATACAACAAAGGATGGCAAGATCGTTTGCTTCAGACCTGACCTCAATGCTGACAGACTTATTGATTCTGCCAAGAGGCTTGAGATCCCTCCTTTCCCGAAGGAAAGATTTATCGAGTCTATCAAGCAGGTCGTTGCAGCAAATGCTGACTGGGTACCTCCGTACGGAACAGGTGCTTCTCTCTATCTGAGACCTTATATCTTCGGTATCAACCCCGTTATCGGTGTTAAGCCCGCTGATGATTATCAGTACAGAGTATTTGCTACACCTGTTGGCCCTTATTTCAAGGGCGGCGCAAAGCCTATCAAGGTAAAGATCTCTGACTTCGACAGAGCAGCTCCGAGAGGAACAGGAAACATCAAGGCAGGTCTTAACTACGCAATGAGCCTTCATGCTATCGTTACAGCTCATAACGAGGGATTCGCTGAGAATATCTATCTTGATCCTGCTACGAGAACGAAGATCGAGGAGACAGGCGGAGCTAATATCCTGCTCGTTGACCAGGACGGCAACCTTGTTGTTCCCAAGTCCAATTCAATCCTGCCTTCTATCACAAGGAGAAGCCTTGTTTATGTCGGTGAGCACTATCTCGGTCTCAAGGTTGTTGAGAGAGAAGTATTGCTCAGTGAGATCTTTGAAGGCAAGTTCAAGGAAGGCGGTCTCTGCGGTACAGCTGCAGTTATCTCTCCTCTGGGCAGCATCAACGATCACGGCAAGGAGTTCATGTTCTCCAACGGTATGGAGGAGATGGGCCCTGTCCTGACAAAGCTCCGTGCTACTCTTACAGGTATCCAGGAAGGCGATATCGAAGCACCCGAGGGATGGATCTATACGATCTGCTGATCTCTTAAGATTAATATGTGTCCGGCAGTCTTCGGACTGCCGGCATTTTTATACCAAACTATGAGGAGGCATCATGAAAACTGATTTTATTCAACTGTTGACTCACAGCTCAATAAAGATAAAAGGGGAGATAATCATATATTGTGATCCCTTTAATATCAGGGAAGACTTTCATGATGCAGACCTTGTTCTCATAACGCATGATCACTTTGATCATTTCTCTCCGGAAGACATCGCGAAGATAGTTAAGTCGGATACCGTATTCCTTGTTCCTTCATCCATGGAGGACAAAGCACGCAAGGCTCTCGGCAAGAAAGCGATGATCCTGTCAGGCGATGCGGGTGAGAGATTCGATTTCGAGTTCCTCGAGGTCGAGATGGTTCCTTCATATAATGTTGACAAGCAGTTCCATCCTCAGAGTGCAGGCTGGGTAGGTTATATTATTCACGACGATGACATTGCGACATATATTGCCGGTGACACTGACATAAATGAGGATATCCTGAATATTAACTGCGATATAGCGCTTGTTCCCGTTGGCGGTACATATACCATGACGGCTTCTGAAGCTGCTCAGTTCGTTAACCAGATCGGATGTGAAGTTGCGATCCCCACACATTATGGTTCAGTAACAGGTTCTGAATCATGTGCGGAAGAGTTTAAGTCTCTGGTAGACAGTTCTATTGAAGTAAGGATAATAAAGCAGTACTGATGATATACGATATTTCGCAGGAAGTTTTCGGATGTGTTGTGTTCCCGGGTGATCCGTCTCCCGAGAAAGAGACGATGATGTCTGTAGAGAAGGGTGATATATGTAATCTTACCCGTTTCTCTATGTGCGCACATAACGGCACTCATGTTGACAGTCCTTTTCATTTTTATAAAGATGGCAAGACTATAGATGAGGTCTCGCTGGAAAGATTTGTCGGACCTTGTTTTGTCTTTGAACATGAGGGTGATATCACAGAGGAAGATGCAAAGGCGATGGTGAGCTTTGCTGCTGATAATGCGTGCCCTTACAGGATCCTTGTCAAGGGAAAAGCAACAGTTACCGAAGAGGCAGCCGTTGTTTTTGCTGACAGTGGGATATACCTGTTCGGGAATGAATCACAGACAGTCGGACCCGAGGATGCTCCCGCAAAGGTTCATTATATAATGCTCAAGGAAGAGATCGTTCTTCTTGAGGGAATACGCCTTACTGATGTTCCTTCAGGCAAGTATTATCTCTGTGCCCAGCCCATAAATCTTGGAAAATGTGACGGCGCACCATGCCGCGCTATACTTATCTCCGAATAGGTGTCCTATTAAAAGGACTTGTGCGACAAATTGTACTATTTTCGGAGCTTTTGTAATCAAAAAGCAATTGACTTTGTAGTAACATAACAATAGAATATTCATATCGAATAAGAACAAATGTTTATGGAGGCTTACAATGGCAAAGTCAAAGAATGCAAATAAGAGTTCAGTTACCCCGGTTACAGATCAGTCAGAGAGGAAGAAAGCTCTCGATGCCGCTCTTGCTCAGATCGAGAAGCAGTTCGGTCAGGGCGCGGTCATGAGGCTGGGCGATAAGAACAATGTTCAGGTAGATTCAATCTCAACAGGTGCATTGTCACTTGATATGGCACTTGGCATCGGCGGACTTCCCAGGGGAAGGATCATCGAGATCTACGGTCCTGAATCTTCAGGTAAGACAACAGTGGCACTTCACTGTGTTGCAGAAGCTCAGAAGCAGGGCGGCTCATGTGCATATATCGATGCAGAGCACGCACTCGATCCTGTTTATGCAGCAGCGATAGGAGTTGATGTCGATAACCTCATCCTCTCGCAGCCTGATACAGGTGAGCAGGGCCTTGATATCTGTGAGACACTCGTCCGTTCCGGCTGTATTGATGTTATCGTTATCGACTCAGTAGCGGCACTTGTTCCCAAGGCAGAGATCGAAGGCGATATGGGTGATTCCCACGTTGGACTTCAGGCAAGGCTTATGAGCCAGGCGCTCCGCAAGCTGGCAGGTATTGTATCCAAGTCAGGTACGATCTGTATCTTTATCAACCAGCTCCGTGAGAAGGTCGGCGTTATGTTCGGCAATCCCGAGACTACTCCGGGCGGACGTGCTCTCAAGTTCTATGCTTCGGTCAGACTTGATGTAAGAAGGGTTGAAGCACTTAAGAACGGTACTGAAGTGATCGGTAACCATACAAGAGTTAAGGTCGTTAAGAATAAGGTTGCTCCGCCGTTTAAGGAAGCAGAGTTTGACATCTTCTACGGCAAGGGTATCTCTTCCGAGAGTTGTATCATCGATCTTGCAGTTGATAACAATATCCTTGAGAAGAGCGGCTCATGGTTCTCGTACAAGGGTGAGAAGATCGCGCAGGGTAAGGATAATACACGTATCTATCTTGAGAACAATCCTGATATCTGCAAGGAGATCGAGGAACTTATCCGTGATTCCTATAAGCCCGCGGATGAAGTTATTCCTGATGATGCTGAAGAAGCTGAAGAGTACGATGAAGACATCGACGAAGATATCCTCGGCATTGATGATGAGGAATAATGGATCAGTCTGATCTTCACAATAAAGCGGTTTCCTGCGGGATCAAGCATATTGGCATAGCTACATATTCATCCGGAAAGATCTTTGTTTATCTTATGAACAAGGGCTTTCCGGAGGATATATGCCAAAGTGCTGTTAATGAGCTTATCGAGCGTAAATACATAGACGATACCAAAGCCTCAAGAAAGGTACTTATTGCTCGCACAGGCAAAAAGCAGGAGAGCCGGGAATTTATTCGCAAAAGGCTTGAAGCAGCAGGGATCGATGCTGATGTTGCTGATTCAGTCGTTTCAGGGCTGGAATCTGATACAAGGACATGCTATAAGCTGTTTGAAGCGCTTGGTTTCAGTGAGGATACTGAAGAGATAAGAGATGAGATGATTAAGACGGCGGTAAGGAGAGGGTATTCCTATGAGCTTGCAAGCCGCGTATATGAGTTGTGGTCGCAGGATATCTGATATAAAAAAAACCGCCACTCACAATCTGAGTGACGGGAATCTCAACTTCCGGTCTGAGCTTTAATCAGGCCACTTAACATCAAGATTTGTCAGCTTCTTCTGATAGTTAGAGCATGTGCTGTTTGTACATGTGAAGATATTTGTAAGACCACCGTCGATACGCTCGCTGCCCTGACACTTCAGAACCTGACCGCACTCCTTGCAGTATGCGATAATGGGAGCATCTTCGCCTCCTGCCAAAGCACCTCCTGCTACTGCACTAAGATCATCATTCTTGATTTCAATGTCTGCCATAATCCTTATTCTCCTTTTAATTTGATGGGACAGCTGTTCGACTGTCCCTGAGATAAGTATAGGCTTTGATTTTTATATATTCAACGTGTTATATGCGGCATTATTGAGTTTTGTGTTAACATATTTTTAAGAATAAATTAAGGATACCGATATGATCTCAGATAACAGTGAACTGGTTAAGGAATTATTCAAGCTTCAGGATAATGGTGGATTCAGAGACCTCCAGATACGGACGATCCCGAATATCGATCCTGATTCCATCATAGGCGTCAGAACCCCTGATCTAAGGAGTCTGGCAAGAAAGTGTTTGCCTGACTGTGTATCTGACCTGCCTCACAGATATTTTGAGGAGAATCAGATCCATGCTTTTATCATTTCCTCCGCTAAAGATTTTGTTACATGCATAAGCGAGGTTGAGAAGTTCCTTCCATATGTAGATAACTGGGCTACCTGCGATCAGATGAATCCCAAGGTGTTTGCAAAGCACAGGAAAGAACTCCTTAAGCACGTCAATAAATGGATAAAGAGTAAGGACACATACACTGTAAGGTTTGCTATAAAGATGCTGATGGATCATTTTCTTGAAGAAGGTTTTGATGATAAGTACCCTAAGATGGTGGCTTCGGTCAGGTCTGATGAATACTATGTTCAGATGATGGCGGCGTGGTATTTCGCGACAGCTCTTGCAAAACAGTATGATGCGGTAATACCTTATCTTGATGAACACAGACTTGATTCCGCTGTTCATAAAAAGACAGTAAGGAAAGCGATAGAGAGCTTCAGAGTCAGCGACGAGCATAAGATGTATCTTCGCTCTCTGTGAAATATGCTATAATCACTATTATTTTCAGGTGGTGTACTAATGGATCACAGTAATATCAGGATATCTTTAATCGCTCTCGGATGCTCAAAGAATCTCGTTGATGCCGAGTGTATGGTAAAGAATCTCAAAGATGCGGGATTTGATGTTGTTAACGATATCGATAATACGGATGTCGTTATAATCAACACATGCGGATTTATCGAATCAGCAAAAAAGGAAGCGATAGATACGATCCTTTCCTGCGCAGATCTCAAGGAAGAAGGTAAGATCAGTAAGATCGTCGTTACCGGATGCCTTTCTCAGCGCTATCCGGACGATATCCTCAAAGAGATGCCTGAAGTCGATGCCGTTGTCGGAACAGCTCATTATCAGGATATAGTAAGCGTTATCGACATGCTTGTGGATGAAGAGAAGATAAAATGTGTTTCAGAAGCCGGAAGTCTCGAACATCTTGATCCGGATAAGGAAGTATCCACTACAGGCTTTGCGTGGATAAAGATTGGCGAGGGATGCCTTCACAGATGTGCATTCTGTGCCATCCCGCTTATCAGGGGGAGTCTCCATTCAAGACCTTTGGAAAGTATTGTTGAAGAAGCAAAGATACTGGCAGATAAGGGATACAGGGAATTGGTCCTCGCAGCTCAGGATACTACTAATTACGGTATAGATATATATAAGAAGAGAGCTACAGCGGAACTTATACATAAGATCTCCGGAATCGAAGGTGTTGAACTCATCAGGGTCATGTATGGTTATATGGACGGCATTACAGATGAGCTGATCGATGAAGTTAAGAATAATCCAAAGGCTGCTCATTATTTTGATATCCCGATACAGCACGGAAGCGACAGGATACTGAAGGCAATGAGAAGGGCGGACACAGAAGAAATGATAACGAAGAAGCTTGATCTTATCAGGGAGAATATCCCGGATGCGATCATCAGGACTACTGTTATGGTTGGTTTCCCGGGAGAGACGGAAGAGGATTTCGAGCTTCTTAAGGAGAACCTTAAGAAGTGGAGATTTGACCGTCTTGGCTGTTTTATGTTCTCCCCTGAAGAGGGAACACCGGCTTTTGATATGCCGGATCAGGTGGATGAGATTGTTAAAAAGAGAAGATTTGAAGAAATATATGAGCTCCAGCGCCAGATCTCACGCGAGAATACAAAGAGAAGAGTTGGGACAGAAACTGTAGTAACTATTGATTCTATTTCAGAAGATGGTATATTTTACAAGGGTAGAAGCTATGGCGAGGCTCCGGAAGACGACCCTGTCATTTATGTGCTTGTACCTGATGAAGAATATGGAGAGCTGGAGATAGGAAGAAGATATCCTGTCAAGATAGTGGATAGCTCTGATTATGATATGACAGGAGTAATAATATGAACTTACCTAATAAGCTCTCACTTTTGAGGATCATACTGATTCCTTTTACGCTCTTGTTCATGCTTCCGATCAATATCTACGGATGGCAACCGGAGGGCTGGAATAATTTCATCAGTAATTACGGAATGATCGTTGCAGCAGTTATCTTTATCGTTGCTTCTCTCACTGATTTCTTCGACGGACAGATCGCAAGGAGACAGAATCTTGTTACCAATCTCGGCAAGTTCCTTGATCCTTTGGCAGATAAGGTCCTTGTAATCAGTGTTCTTCTCGGCTTCCTGGCACTTGGAAGAGTTAACGCATGGTGTGTCATGCTCATCGTGTTCAGAGACTTTATGATCTCAGGCATCAGGCTTGTGGCTGCAGCAAAGGGTGAGGTCATGGCTGCTAAGATGATCGGCAAGGTCAAGACTTTCGTTCAGATGGTTGCGATCATCTATCTGCTCTTTGAACCGCTCCTTTTCAGGATCACTGGCCAGACGACTGTATATCCGCTTCCCGTTTGTGCGATAACGGTCATCGGTGACGTTCTGTTCTTCCTTTGCGTTATTCTTACGGTGGTTTCTGGACTTGATTATCTCTTCAAGAACCTCGATCTGTTTAAAGAATCAAAATAACTATTGACAATTTGAGACTGTTACATTAAAAGTAATTGTAAGATTGTTCAACAATCATATTTGGAGGTAATACAAATGACAAGAGAAGAATTATTCGGAAAGATCAAGGATATGATCGTAGACCAGCTCGGAGTTGATGAGTCAACAATCACAGAGGATTCATCATTCATCGACGATCTCAATGCAGATTCACTTGATATGGTTGAGCTCGTTATGGCTATGGAGCAGGAATTCGATATCGAGATCCCTGATGATGTTGCTGAGAAGGTAACAACAGTTAAGGACGCTATCGACTACATCCTCGGTCTTGACAAAGAGTAATCCGGTATAATTATAGTTGCAGTAGCTGAATGCATCGCATTCAGCTATTTTTTTAAGGTGATCTATGACAGAAACAGACTATTCCTCCTTTGAGAGTAATCTGGGTTACTCTTTTAAGGATAAGTCGATCCTTGAGACTGCTTTTACGCACACCACGTATGTTTTCGAGAACGGCGGCGAGCACTGGCAGTCCAATCAGAGACTTGAGTTTATTGGAGATGCGGTTCTCGATACGGTCGTGGGCGAGATGATCTATGACATGAAGCCCAAATGCGATGAAGGTTTCCTTTCAAAGACAAGAAGTGCGGCAGTCTGCGAGAGATCTTTTGCCGAAGTGGCAAGAGGGCTCGAGTTTGGAAGATATCTGCTCCTGGGTAAGGGCGAATCCCAGAGCGGCGGCGCCGATAAGGATTCCAATCTGGCTGATTGTTTCGAGGCGGTAATAGCTGCTGTGTATTTTGACGGCGGGTTTGAAGCGGCAAGAGATGTAATTTATAAAAATCTTTCCGATACGGTCAGTAAAGCGGTGAACGGTGAGATCTTTATGGATTATAAGAGCAGACTTCTCGAGATTTCCCAGAGCAGAGGGTGCAGACACCAGATCTCCTTCGTGATAACAGGCGAGAGGGGACCCGCGCACCAGAAGGAATTTGACTGCGAAGTGTACGCTGATGACACGTTCCTGGCAAAAGCGACGGGACACAGCAAAAAGGATGCCGAACAGAAGTGCGCGCAGGAAGCGATTGGCGTGTATAATTCCACATTTATGGTATAATCCTTAAGATGTATCTCAAAAAACTTGAAATCCAAGGATTTAAGTCATTCCCGGAGAACACTCTGATCGAGTTTGATACAGGAATGACAGCTATTGTAGGGCCTAACGGAAGTGGTAAATCGAATGTTACCGATGCAGTCCGTTGGGTTCTGGGTGAACAGAGCGCAAAATCGCTCCGCGGCGGCAAGATGGAAGACGTCATCTTCAACGGTACATCCACACGGAAGGCGATGAATTATGCGGAAGTCACGCTTACTCTTGATAACGCCGATAAGTATATTGATTATGATTTCCCTGAGATACAGATCACAAGAAGGCTCTACCGTTCCGGAGAGAGCGAATATCAGATAAACAAGGTTAACTGCAGACTTAAGGATATCGTAGGACTCTTCCTTGATACGGGTATCGGTAAGGACGGATATTCCATCGTTGGTCAGGGACGTGTTGACGAGATCCTTTCGACAAAGTCTGAGGACAGAAGATACGTTATTGAGGAAGCGGCAGGCATTGTTAAGTTCAAGGTCAGGAAGGATGAGGCAGAGCGCAAGCTTTCCCATACCGAGCAGGACCTTCTGAGGATCGATGATATCCTTGCTGAACTCAACGAGAGGTCAGGACCGCTCGAACAGCAGAGCAAAAAGGCCATCAGATACCACAAGGTATACGAGTCGATGAAGACGAAGGACATTGCGCTCCTTGTACACAGAATAGGCGAGTGTAATGCCGCGATGGGCGATTCTGCCAGCATCAAGGAACAGCTTGAGGCTGAGATAAAGGAGCAGGAGGATAGATTCCTCGCTCTGAGAGAAGAGAATAAGGAACTGACAGAGAAGAGTACTGCGCTGGAAGACCTCATCGAGGAAAAGAGACAGGAACTGTCCGATGTTAACGAGCAGCAGTATGAGTCCAATTCCGATAAGAAAGTCCTTATCGAACGTCAGACCCGCATAAAGAAAGACATAGAAGACAGCAGATACGACAACGAGAGTACCGTTGCGGGCATCAAGACTCTTGAAGCGGACCGCAAGGGACATCTTGCAAAGGCCGATAAGATCCTCGGCGAATGCGATGAACTCAATAAGCAGTTTAATGATCTTTCAAAGGCGAGAGATGAGCTCCTTCTGGAGTTTGCCAAGGACGAGAAGGCTCGAAATGCGATAAGGACAAAGATCGAGGGTAAGACGGGGGAACTCTACGAGAGCCGCGAGAATATCAAGACAACGGCTGCAAGGATCGAATCGCTCAATGAGCAGGTTACGAGGATATCAGGACAGTTAAGTTCGATCACACAGGGCAAGGAAGAACTCTCACAGATGCTTACAGATGCTGATAAGCACTGGAAAGAGATGACAAAAGCGGAAGGCGATGTTCAGGATGATATCAGGGAGCGCCACGATAAACTGAAAGTACTGTCTGAGAAGCAGATCGAACTTAATGCTTTCTTTGAGAAAAACAACAGTGAGTTCCTTTCGTCGATAGCAAGACTCCGCACACTGAAGGATCTCGAGAAGCGCAAGGAAGGTTATCAGGAATCTGTAAGAAGACTCCTTGACGAGATAGACAGCAATCCCGGACTCAAGGGAAAGATCGTCGGCGTATTAGGTGATCTTATCTCTGTAGATAAGAAGTATGAGACGGCTATTGAGATAGCTCTCGGTAATGCAATCCATAATCTTGTAACTACTACAGAATCAGATGCTGCTGATCTTATCAACGTCCTGAAGACAAAGAGACTTGGGCGTGTTACGTTCCTTCCCGTTGAGAATATTAAGGCAAGGCCGATACCTGCAGAGATAGATTCCAAGGCTTCGATAATGAAGGGATATATCAATACGGCAGATGAGCTTGTTAAGTGCGATAAGAAGCTTAACAGCATCATTTCCAATCTTCTCGGAAGGATAATAATCGCTGACGATCTTGATAACGCGCGTAAGATAGCATCGAAGACAGATCATCAGGTAAAGATAATCACTCTCGACGGTGATTCCGTCAATCCGGGCGGATCTCTTACGGGAGGCAGCGCCAGAAAGTCCGGCGTAGGTATCCTCGGAAGAGCAAGAGAGATAGAGGAACTTACAAAGCATACTGATGAGCTTGAGGCAAAGCTTTCGGATAATGAAGAGAACAGACAGGAAGTCGATGACAAGATCGGAGAACTGAATAAGGATCTTGCCATTCTTGCCGAGCAGCTTAAGTATTTCTCAATGGAACGAGTTAAGGCTGAGACTGAATATCACGCCATAGAGAGCAAAGCAAAAGAGAGTGAAGAGCAGAAAGCTGAATATGAAGAACTCCTGAAGAAGATCTCTACAGACAGGCTGAGACTTGAGGATGATCTTGAGGAACTCGGCAGGATCGAGCAGGAGATCAATAATGAGCTTGATGATATCAGGAAAGACAGCAAATCAGGCGATGAGAAGGCACAGTCAGCTTCAGAGCACATAGACGAAATAAAGGAACAGCTTAATGAACTGTCCCTTGCTTCAGAAAGAAAGCTTGCTGAGCGTAACGGTATCCTTAATCTCGCCGAGCATATCCTGACACAGATAGATGCAAATAACAAAGCAATCGCTGAGAGAGAAGAACACATTAAGGAGAACGAGCAGGAACTTGCCAAGATAGACAAGGAGATCGGCATAATCAATGATACGCTAAAAAAGCTGGGTGAGAGCGAGACAGCTCTTCAGACTGAGGTTAAGGACCTCATGAAGCAGAAGAGCGACATCGATAACGGTTTGTCCGGTTTCGTTGCAAATATGACGTCTATCAGCACGTCACTCAATAATCTCAACAGCAAGCTTACTAATCACGTTGCAAAGTACGAGAAGTATATAGATGAGATCGATCTCTCCAAGAGCAGGCTCTGGGAGGATTATGAGGTAACTTACGACAATATAAAGGAATCCTGTGAGCCTGTAGAAGACGCAGCGGCGCTTTCAAAAGAAATCGCAAAACTGCGTAATGAGATAAAGAGCATCGGTCCTGTTAATCTTGATTCAGTCGATGAATACAGAGAACTTTCCGAGCGTCTTGAGTTCATGACGAACCAGCGCAACGACATCTATGAGGCGAAGGTAAATCTTGAGAAGGTTATAGATGACCTTATCGCGGAGATGCAGCAGCAGTTTATCAAGCATTTCGAGATTATCAATGAGAACTTCAAGAGGGTCTTCTTTGATCTGTTCGGAGGCGGTACGGCAGAGATCGTTCTGGATTCCGATGATGTTCTTGAGTGCAACATCGAGATCAAGGCGCAGCCGCCGGGAAAGAAACTTCAGAGCCTTACGCTTCTGTCCGGTGGTGAGAGATGTCTTACGGCCATCGCGCTCCTTTTCGCGATCCTTGAGCTCAAACCGTCGCCTTTCGTTATCCTTGATGAGGTCGAGGCTGCGCTCGATGATGTTAACGTAGCGAGATTTACGGACTTTGTAAGAAGGTATTGCGTAAAGTCACAGTTTATCCTTGTTACGCACCGTAAGGGTACTATGGAGGCGTGTGACAGGATGTACGGCGTTACGATGGCGGAGCGCGGTATTTCCAAGATATTGTCCATGAGACTTAACTAAGGGGGATATATGGGTTTATTTGATGCATTTAAGAGAGGTCTTGATAAGACACGCAAGTTCTTCGGAGGTGGATTTACAAAGCTTGCTGCAATGACAGGCCATTTTGATGAGGATCAGCTCGATGAGCTTGAGGAACTGATGGTCCGTGCAGACTGCGGCGTTGAAGCAAGTATGGATATCATCGACCATGTTAAGGCTGATATTAAAAAGTCCGGTGATAACAGCAAGGAAGCAGTCCTGAACTCAGTAAAGACACGTATGAAGGAGATCCTCGGTCCTAAGTCAACTTATGAGATCGAAGAGGGGAAGCTTAACATCCTTCTTCTTGTCGGCGTTAACGGTACCGGTAAGACAACGACGGCAGGCAAGCTTGCAGCAAGATATAAGGCTGAGGGAAAGAAGGTCATCATCGCGGCTGCAGATACGTTCAGAGCAGCTGCCGTTGAGCAGATAAAGGCATGGGGAGAGAAGACGGGTACTACTGTTATCTCACAGGGTTCTGACGGTTCAGATCCCGCTGCAGTCGTTTATGATTCCGTTCATGCTGCTCTTGCGCGTAAGGCGGATATCCTCATAGTCGATACGGCCGGGCGTCTGCATAATAAGAAGAATCTTATGGATGAGCTTGGCAAGATCAAGAGGATAATAGCTCGAGAGGCTCCTGACAGCATTGTAAAGTCGATGCTGATAATCGATGCTACAACGGGTCAGAACGGAGTCCTTCAGGCTCAGAGCTTCTCTGAAGTTGTTGATCTTGATTATCTCGGTGTGACCAAACTTGACGGTTCTGCAAAGGGCGGAGTTATCATTGCAGTTGCATATACCTGCAAGGTTCCTGTTGTTCTTGCGGGCCTTGGCGAGGGCGTTGATGATCTGGTCGATTTTGATCCGGATATATTTGTTGAATCTCTGATAACTGAATGATCAAAGAAAGCTTAACTAATAAAAGCCCCGGGGCTTTTATTAATATGTGTTCCTGACTGCAAGATCCTCAATATATGAAGAGATATCACATATGGTGCTATAATCAGTTATATCTATCCCGTTACGGAGGTTTGTATGCTGCTGTTTTCTACTATCCTTGATATTGAATCAAAAATGACACGTGAGGCCTTTATGGAGCTTGTTATGGAATGGAATAACAACCCCAGATACTATGAGGTTAACAGGATTCCTGACCTTGTCTGGAAAGGTGAGAAGAGCATCAGATTCGGAAATGATAATCTCTGGCTTGCAGCAGAGGAGTATTCAAAGGAAAGTACGATCGCTGTAAGATTTGAGAAGGTCGATAATGGCATTACATGGGATACTGATTATGTAATGAACTTCCGTAATATGAAGATGGCTGTCATGCTGGACCGCAGCTACTCTCCGGATGCACTGATCTTTGACGGTAAGTATTCCACTCCGGCATTTATTTCGTTCCTGATAAAGCACGGTTATCTTAAGAAAGACGGGGACATTCCTTTTACAGAGAATGCGATAGTCATGACTGATGACAAGATAGGTCTTATCGCCGATATCATGAATGGCAGGAATACATATAAAGTACCTGTTGTTTATGTATCAAAGACTGATGATAATGAGAATCCGATAGATGTTGACAGGCTTGCTTACCGTCTTAAGGGTGTAGCTCATGTATTTGTTCAGGAAAGCATTGACCAGGAACAGACCATAACTGACGCAGTGGTCATTGATCATGTTTCTTCCGGTTCGATAGCGATCTATTATCCCAACGATGCAGTAAGCGGCGGAAAGATAATCCGCCGACGCGAAGAAGATGAGGATTATATGCTTTCTTACAGGACTGTTCAGGAGGTCCTGAAGTATATCAATCTGCAGACTGTTAAGCCGTTGTTTACCTGGCAGGGTATCAACAATGCTCTTCTTATGGACCGTGTTGATTCACAGAGGGAGGCTGTGGCCGCTTCTGAGGCAGCACGGAAGAAGCTGGAGGAAGAAGCTTCGCGTATCCGGGAAACGCTCGATGAAGAAACTCGGAAAATATACGAACAGGCAGTAAAGACAGCCACAGATGAGGCTAATGAACTGCTGGAAGCTTACGACGAAGATATGGAACGCATGAAAAAACAGATTGCAGATCTTACGAAGGCTAATGAGACTTTGATCAGCGAGAATCAGGGACTGCGTTCCAGATGCAGTTCGTTTGAAAATACCCCTGTAATCACTTTCGGCATCGAGACTGATTTTTATGACGGAGAGATCAAAGATCTTGTTCTTTCCGCTCTTGAAGAAGCTCTGAAGAATGTCCCTGAGGATTCCAGAAGACATGATGTATTCAGCGACATCATTGAAAATAATAACTATGAGAAGTCCAGCAAAATGAGGGAAGAGGAGATAAGACGTCTGCTCGGAACTTACGACGGACTTCCGGCTAAGCTGAAGCAGGATCTGATGTCGCTTGGAATGGTGATAACAGACGATGGAAAGCATTATAAGATGAGTTATTACGGGGATGGAAGATACACCGTAGCCATGTCCAAGACACCCAGTGACTGGAGAGCCGGAAAGAACCTTGTGTCTGAAGTTGTAGGTAAGATGGTTTGATATTGTATATTGATAACAAAAAGCTGCCTCATATGAGACAGCTTTTGTTCTGGTGCACCTTCAGGGACTCGAACCCGGGGCCCACTGATTAAGAGTCAGTTGCTCTACCATCTGAGCTAAAGGTGCGTTTGCTTAATTCAGCAAGAGAAATTATAACATTTAATAAGAGTATGTCAACACTTTTTTCAGAAATTGTATCCTGTCATATCAGTCGAAGCAAAATCGTCCTCAAGAGGAAGTGTGACCGACCTGTTTTCCTTTGCAGACTTGTATATACCCATCAGAGTATCTACAGAAGAAAAACCTGCATAGCTGTCGGCAATCGGTGACTTGTTCTCACTTATTGACTTTGCCAGATCCTTATATATACCAAGATGAGGATTGAGAGCAGATTTGATCGTATAACCTAATCCGAATTCCTTTATCTGGTGCATTATGTATCTGCAGTTGAGCTTCTTTCCGCCAAGGCTTCTTATATCAAGCTTAGCTTTGCCTGAATCAAGTCCCATCGTGAACGTTGCCTTCTCACAGCAGACCGTAAACATTGCCGAGTGGCGGGAAGGGTCAGAGCAGGTCGCTCCTTCAACTGATGCAAGAGCGCCGTTCTCAAGGCGGAGTACGGCCATTCCGAGATCTTCTGCCTCAATATCACGTAGCCTTTTTGCAAGCATGGATGTTGCTTCACATGGTTCTGAACCCATAAGCCATACAAGAAGATCAATGGCATGTATTGTCTGGTTCATGAGAGCTCCGCCGTCAGCTTTCCATGTTCCTCGCCATGCGGCACTGTTGTAGTAGTCATCATCATGTCCCCAGCGGACATATATTGAACCATATACGACCTTGCCGTAGATTCCTTTGGCGATATCATCGCGTATAAGTCCGACTATGGGGAGGTATCTGTATATGTGGCCCATGGCGATCTTGCGGTTCAGTCTGCGGGCAGTCTCATATATCTCGCGGGATTCCCTGTTGGACATTGCCATAGGCTTCTCAAGAAGAAGATCAGAGCCGTGCTCCATCGCATATGTTGCTATGGTGAAATGAAGTCCTGAAGGAACCGTTACAGCTGTAATGTTTGGTTTGAGCTTCCCGATGGCGTCTTTATAGTCCTCAAAGATCTCGACGCCTGACAGACCGGAATCAGCAAGGAGCTTCTCAGCAGCGCTCCTGTTAGCATCGCAAAGTCCCTTAAGAACAAGTCTGCCCTTAAGGTTCCTGATAGCTTTGATATGTTTTACTGCAACTCTTCCGCAGCCGATTATAAGAACTGACAATGGTTCGCTCATATGAAACTCCCTGATAAATCTTTCATAAGTTTACCACATATATAGTTTATAATTAAAGAATATTGAACAGGAGGCTTTATATGTCCTTTGTAGATACCATTTTGAAGAAGAGATACGGCAAAGCGCTTTCGTTTGAAGAGATAGATGTTTTTGTAAAGGGAGTAACAGACGGATCGATCCCTGATTATCAGATTTCGGCACTTCTTATGGCGATCGTCCTTAACGGGATGAACAGACAGGAGATGACTAACCTTGCCCTCTGTATGGCTGATTCCGGAACGTACGCAGACCTCTCGTTCTGCCACGGGATACCCGTAGATAAGCACAGTACCGGCGGCGTCGGTGACAAGGTTACGCCGCTGCTGCTTCCGCTCCTTGCAACGTTCGGAGTCGACAGTGTTAAGCTGTCCGGAAGAGGCCTCGGATTTACAGGAGGCACGATTGATAAGTTCGAATCAATAAAGGGCTTTAATACATCTGTTCCGACTGAGGATTTCCCGAGACTGATAAATGAGACGGGAATAGTGCTGTCCGCCCAGACCCCCGATCTTGCGCCTGCCGATAAGGTTCTGTATGCGCTGAGAGACGTTACAGGAACAGTTGATTCCATCCCGCTGATCGCTTCGAGCATCATGAGCAAGAAGATAGCAGGCGGAGCCAAGGCACTTGTTCTCGACGTAACATGCGGCAGCGGTGCATTCATGAAGACCCGTGACCGTGCGGAAGAACTGGCCGAAGCAATGTGCAGGATAGGGAAACTCGCGAAGATCAAGACTGTCGCGGTCATTACTGATATGGACCAGCCTTTGGGAAGGACATGCGGAAATACCCTCGAAATGCAGGAGGTCATGGAGACACTGACCGGGAAGGGCTCCCCCGACGTTATCAAAGTAGTGTGCACACTTGCTGTTCAGCTCATCAAGCTTGCAAAGAAGAGTGAGAAGATGAGTGAAAAGGAGCTTTATGACGAATGCGTCTTAAGGCTTTCTGATGGAAGGGCTCTTAAAAAGTTTATCGAGTTCCTTGCATCTCAGGACGGAGAACTGACAATGAACGGTCCTGTTTACAGGGAACTGCCGCATGAAGCAATGAGGATATCGGCTCCGTGTGACGGTTACATCAAGCATATACAGGCTGATGAGATAGGTAATATTTCGGTCAAACTCGGTGCGGGGCGCGTTGTTAAGACTGATACGATTGATTATGGCGCAGGAATATGTTTTTATGCCAAGGTAGGAGACAAGGTTAAGCGCGGAGACGTCATCTGTTCGCTTTGTCACGGTATTGAACGCCGGATCGATGACGAACTCCTTTTCGATCTGATGGAGGAGATATACGATTGTTATGAGTTCTCTGACAAGCCGGTAAGGGTAAAAGATCCGATCATCAAGATTCTTGCCTAAAACGCATTTTGCGTATATAATGAGAACAAATGTTCAAGGAGTTTTCTGATGGCAGATAATGCATCGAAGGTGATAATCGGCATAGATCCCGGTTATGCGATTACCGGTTACGGTATCATCGAGAAGAGCGGCAACAAGCTTAAGGTTCTTGATTTTGGCGTTATAGAGACGAAGCCGAAGACTGATTTTGAGATCAGGCTACTTACGATCAATGAGAATATCAGATCGCTCCTTGAGATATACAAGCCGGATTATATGGCAGTGGAGGAACTCTTTCTGTCAAAGAATACCACTACCGCGATCGGTACAGCTCAGGCGAGAGGCGTTGTTATAGTTGAGGCTGCAAGGGCCAATATCCCTGTTTATGAATATACGCCCGGTCAGATCAAGCTGGCTGTGACAGGTTATGGCAAGGCTGACAAGAATCAGGTTCAGACTATGGTCCAGCACCTTCTCGGTCTCAAAGAGATACCCAGGCCTGATGATGCGGCCGACGGACTTGCAGTAGCCATCTGTCTTGCAAATACCGGCATCATGGCGTCAGGGAAGGCTGTTGCCGGATACCAGTACGGACGCTACGGATACAGTAATACTAAGTTGTTTGGGGGTAAATGATGTACGCATATATCAAGGGTGAACTTGTTGCCCGTGAAGAGAATTATATTGTTGTTGAGAACAACGGGATCGGCTATCTGATCCTCATTCCCTTCCTTATGTCTGCAGAGATGGGGCATATTGGAGAATCTGTAACCTGTTATGTCTATCACAGTGTAAAGGAAGACGGTATTTCATTATACGGATTCACATCAAAGGAACAGAAGGATATGTTCCTTATGCTCATTACAGTCAGCGGTATAGGACCAAAGGTCGGTCAGAATGTTTGCTGCTATCTGACGCCTGAGCAGCTTACGACAGCTGTTATCAGTAATGATGTGGCAACTATCTCATCTGTCAAGGGACTTGGCAAGAAGACTGCCGAGAGGATCATACTTGAACTCCGTGATAAGCTGAAGGCTCAGGCTAAGGCGGCAGGTGTTTCTGTTTCGGGCCCCGGAAGCTCCATCATATTTAACAGTGAGCAGTCAGGTGTCTCCAACGATGCTATCGGCGCTCTTGTTATGCTAGGATATAAGCAGCAGGAGGCTGAGGAAGCTGTTGCGGCTTCATATGAGGATGGCATTGATCTGCAGATTCTGATCAAGAAGGCTCTTAAGCTGGTTGCAGGCAATAAGTTCGGTTAAGGATTATAAGTATGGATTTTAACGGATACGAAGATGACGAGAGAGTCATAGAACGTAAGAGAATATTAAGTGACGGTGATGATAAAGGACTGAGGCCTGTTACTTTTGACGACTACCACGGTCAGAAGAAAGTCAAGGAGAACCTGAAGATATTCATCGAAGGCGCGAAGAGCAGGGGTGAGGCATTGGACCATGTTCTGCTCTATGGTCCTCCGGGACTCGGCAAGACAACGCTTGCGGGCATCATTGCGTCTGAGATGGGTGTTGCAATGCATATTACTACCGGACCTTCAATAGAGAAGCCCGGTGACCTTGCGGGAATACTTACTAATCTCAATGAGAACGAAGTCCTGTTTATTGATGAGATACACAGACTTAATAAGAGCGTTGAAGAGATCCTGTATCCCGCGATGGAGGATTTCTGTCTTGATATCATGCTTGGCAAAGGTCCGTCAGCACGTTCCGTAAGGCTTGATCTGCCTCATTTTACACTCGTTGGCGCTACAACAAGAGCCGGTATGATCTCTGCTCCGATGCGTGACCGTTTCGGTATGATACACAGGCTGGAGCTTTATGAGACACAGGATCTTATGGACATCCTGAGACGTGATGCCGGGATACTCGGTATCAGTATATCCGAAGAAGGCCTTGAGAATATTGCTTCAAGGTCTCGCGGCACTCCGAGGATCGCGATAAGGCTTCTCAAGAGAATGCGTGATTATGCGGTCTATCTGAACAAAGACATTATTGATAAGGAAGTATCCGACTTTGGACTTAAGGCTCTTGATATTGATGATATTGGCCTTGATACAGTTGACCGCCGCGTGCTTATGACGATCGCTGATGTATTTAAGGGCGGTCCGGTCGGTCTTGAGACTCTTGCTGCGACGACAGGGGAGGATCCGATAACTATCGAAGATGTTTATGAACCGTTTCTTTTGCAGAACGGATTCATTCAGAAGACTCCCCGCGGCAGAATGCTGACTGTAAGAGCATATGAGCATCTGAACTATCCTATTCCTGAAGAGTATAAGATCAGGAATAAAGCTGCATTTGAGAACATTACGATTGAATCATATCTTGATGATAAGAAGGCCGGCGACTCATGACGATGCTCCTTCATGCATGCTGCGGCCCCTGTTCGATGTACCCTCAGAGCGTTTTGCAGTATGAAGGTACTGTGTATGATATGTTCTGGTTTAACCCGAACATCCATCCCGAGTTTGAGTGGAACAGACGTCTTGAGAATCTTCAGATGGCTGCAGATCATTATGGTGTAAAGCTAATCAGAGAAGGCAGATGTCTCGAGGATTACTGGCTGTCAAAGGATTATCTTGAAGAGTACGGTTCAAGATGCGCGATGTGTTATGATCTCCGCATGGATTATACTGCAAGATATGCCGCAGAACATGGGTATGATTCATTTACGACAACTCTGCTGGTCAGTCCTTATCAGCAGCATGAGGCCATAGTTGAGACATGTGAGAAGAAGTCGCTTCAGTATGGTGTTAAGTTCCGTTATTATGATTTCCGTGAAGGATTCCGTAAAGGGCAGAACATGGCCCGTGATATCGGCCTTTACAGGCAGAAGTACTGCGGATGTATTTTCTCGCTTGAGGAGTCAGAATTCAGGGATAAGATCCTTAAAAGTTTTGAGAGTTGATCTCTGAGTTTTATTCAGGCTTTTTTGCATCGACCAGGATCGAATAATGCTGTCCGTAGATAACCATTCCGGGCTTGGCGTGAGCGATCTTCTTTACCTGTGATACAAGACAGTAGTCTATTTCAACCTTGTTAGTTCCAGCCGAACGGGAGTGAGATTCTATTATGTCACTCTTTGAGAAGTATGCTGCTGTCTGTGCAGCTTCAATAACAGCCGTATCAGAAGGAAACTCTTCGCCTGCGTGCGCCTTAAGGATGACGTGCGTTCCGGGGAGATCCTTGACGTGGAACCACCAGTCGGTCTTCTCGGCAATGCTGAAGGTCAGCTGATCATTCTGAATATTGTTGCGGCCGCAGAGGATCTCATAGCCGTCTGATGTCTTGAAATGCCTGTATGACAATGCTTCTTCAGATCTGTGTTTTTCCCTGCTCATGGAAGATCCGTTCTTCTTTGCTGCGGCGATCTTGGCTGCGTTGCGGAGTGCGCGGGAGGAGGCTTTGCCTGATTTTGCCCTTCCGACTGTCTTGTTCGGATCACCACTGTTTACAACAGGTTTGCGCTTGACGTTGCTCTGTGATGTGATCTCTTCGCGGATCTCTTCTTCAAGAGCTTTTATATCTTCGTCGGTTGAAGCTGCCATGACTGCTGTCTTGAGCGATCTGAGATAATCTATCGCAAGACGGTCTTCCTTCAGATATTCTTCAGACATCTCCATCTTACGCTTGGATTTGCGAAACTGTTTGTAGTATTCCTGGGCATTTGCAGAAGCCGACAGGGAAGGATCGAGCGGTATCGTTATCTCGGCTGCGGGATCCGAATAGTAATTCAGACAGGTGACGCTTTCTGCCTTTGGCTTTGCAAGATACCCGTAGCTGAGGAGCAGATCACCGTAAAGCTTATATGTATCTGCTTTCTTCGCGTCTTCAAGATCTGCTGAATGGATGTCGTATTTGCGCATCATCCTTGTGAGAGCGCTGTTCACTATCTGGAGAAGGCGGTGACGTCTTACATCCATATTTATATTGAGTTCTTTCAGGCTGTAGTAAGCTTCGAGACAGTCTGATACATTATCGAACTCCTTGATCTTAGGGTAGCCTGAATACCTGATTACAGAGAACTCACAGGCATCACCGCTATCGTCAAGATATAAGTAAGAGCGGTAACTGCGTTCCTTAACGGAAGTGCAGAAGGAAGTAAGCTCATCCTTAAGCCTGTTAAGCTCTTTATCACTGATGTCTTTAATGCAGTAACGGTCATCTATGTCAGAGTTGGTAAGAAGTCCTCTTATGAAGTTTGGGGAGATGCCCTTTATTGAATTGAGAAGAGCTTTTGCAATGGGGCGGCCTGTCTCGGTCTCGAGAATCGGGAGATTCCCGGTAGAGAGGATGCCCAGGCATTCCTCGGGAGTGTATTTCGACTGGCCCTGAGGGTATTCGTAGATGCGGGCAGGCATGACTTCGCGGACGCGGCTTATCGAGAAGTCAACGTGAACAGCGGAGTCGAGGATGACGCCTTTCTCGTTAACGAGGATTATATTTGCGAAACGTCCCATAAGTTCTACGATGAGACGGTATGTTTTGCTGTCGTGCAGTTCGTCTGAATTAGTCAGTGTGAACTCGATAAGACGCTCGTATCCGGGATTTGTTATTGACTGGATCTTTGATCCTGAGATGTATTTGCGAAGGAGCATACAGAAAGACGGAGGCATCTGCGGATTGTCGCGGACACCTTCTGTCAGAATGATATGAGGATCTGACGGAAGAATGGATAACAGGAGTTTTTTTATCCCTGAAAATCCTCTGAGATGAAGAACGACAGTATGCTTGTCAGGCTGGAAGACCTTGTCTATGCGGCAGCCTTCGAGTGACTGATGCAGTTCATCGGTAAGGAGCTGCAATGTTATTCCATCAAGTGCCAAGTTTAAGCCTCGTCACGGTCGTCGCCGCTCTTGTCAGAACCGATGGAGTAGATCATCCTGAAGAGCCATACAACAGCTGCAACAATAAGTTCGACTCCGAGGAAAAGGAAGAATCTGTGATAGTCGTTCCATGCAATAAGAAGATCAAGACCGACGAGGAAAGCTGTTACAACAATGACCATGACCGGGACGAATACCCTGGTCTTGGTAAAAGCGTGCCAATAGTCGCCGAATCCGACTTCAACTGGTTCCTGCTGCTTTGGAGCGGTCTTTTTTACAGAAGATTTCCCGCGGGAATTGCTTCGTGTATTACCACGTGAATTGCCGCGGGAATTGGTTGTCTTCTTTTTTGCTGCAGTGCTCTTCTTAGCCTGTGCCATCAGTTAATGTTCTCTTTCTCGCGGAGGAGCTTCTGGATCTTCTCCGTAGGATTGATGAGGTTGGACAGGGAAGCGTCGTGATTGATCGCATCAATAAGGAGTGCGACGAACTTTGCCATGTTAACATCTGCGAACCAGGGAGCCTTAAGGAGCTCAGGTCTTCTGTAGATAAGGTTTGTAGCGAATACCTTGCTGATGACGCCTTCTGCATATGCCTTGTCGAATCTCTCGATGCCCTCTGTGAAGAGTCCGAAAGTAACAGCGCAGTAAACGTTCCTTGCGCCTCTGTCCTTCATTGCACGTGCTATGTCGAGCATTGAATCACCGGAAGAGATCATGTCGTCAACGATAAGGATATCCATGCCCTCAACGGAATCACCGAGGAACTCGTGAGCGATGATGGGGTTACGTCCGTTAACGACTGTTGTGTAGTCTCTTCTCTTGTAGAATGTTCCGAGAGGTACTCCAAGGATGGATGCGAAATACATTGCTCTCGGGATACCGCCTTCGTCAGGAGATACGACCATGAACTTGCCGTGTGTGAAGCTGAGGTCGGGGATCTGTCTGTACATCTCCTTGATGATCTGGTATGTAGGGTTAAGGCTCTCAAATCCTGAGAGCGGAATAGCATTTGCAACACGCTCGTCATGAGCATCAAAAGTAATGATGTTTGCTACGCCGAGATCGTAGAGCTCCTCAAGAGCAAATGCGCAGTCGAGTGATTCTCTTGCGTTCCTCTTGTGCTGACGGCTCTCATAAAGGAACGGCATGATAACGTTGATCCTTCTTGACTTGCCGGAGCACGCAAGGATGACACGCTTAAGATCCTGATAGTGATCGTCAGGGCTCATCCTGTTCTCCATACCGTACATCTTGTATGTACAGGAGCAGTTCATAACGTCGCTTACGATATAAAGGTCATGGCCTCTTACTGTATTCTTGATAACTGCCTTGCCTTCGCCTGAAGAGAATCTTGTGTTATCAACTTCGATACGGTAGTCCTCACGGTAGAAACCGGGATGTCTCGAAACGAACTCCTCTTCCTGATATTCGGAACGTCTCTTATTAAGATAAAAATTTACTTTCTCTGTAAACTCCGAACTACCCTTAAGCGGAATAAGTCCGATTGGACCGACCGGATCCATCGGGTTCTCGCCGTACTGGTTATAACGTGAATAGGATTTCTCATCAGCTGCTGCAGTCATTTTGTTACCTTGCCTTTCTTTTATAAACAAAATCAGTCGTTAAACTCGTCAAATATCTCGCCAAGCCTCATCTGCTTAACGAACTCGGACAGTCTTGTAGTTGAATTGATAAGATCGTAGATCGACTCGTCAACATTCAGACCGTCGATGATCCTTGCAATATAAGGAACCATGTCGGCATCGTAGTACCACTCTCTGGACAGGAGATCCGGGCTCCTGTATGTCAGGTTAGTGCAGACAACACCTCTTATCGTTCCTTCAGCATATGCCTCGTCAAATCTCCTGAAACCGTCGGTAAAGAGACCGAAGGGGGAGATGCAGTAAACATCCTTGGCACCCATTGATTTAAGCTTTGAAGCGGTACGGAGCATTGTGCTTCCGGAATTGATCATGTCGTCGATAAGGATGACATCCTTGCCTTCAACGCTGTCGCCGAGGAACTTGTATGTCTTGATCGGGTGCTCGCCGTCAACCTTAACCGTGTAATCGCGGTCTCTGTAGAAGATCCCCAGAGGAAGCTGGAGAGCTGAAGAATAAGCGATAGCTCTCGAAACACCCATCTCGTCAGGACTGATTACTACTGTGCTCTGCTTGTCGATCTTTATGGAACCGAAATTGTTGAGAAGCGTTGTAGTAAGTTTGTACTGTGACTTGGGCATCTCGATACCCATAAGGGGAACGGCGTTCTGGATACGTTCATCGTGCGGATCAAAGCAGATGAGGTTGGAAACGCCCAGTTTATAAAGCTGTCTCAGCATCGCGGAACAGTCAAGTGAAGCTCTGAGATTCTGTCTTGTCTCAGTCCTGCCTTCATAAACGAAAGGCATGATGACATTGATCCTTCTTGCTTTGCCGACACAGGTCGATACGATCCTGAGAAGATCCCTGTAGTGATCGTCAGGGGATATAAGATGCTCGCCCTCGGTAAGCCTGAAACGCGCATTCTGCGAAACGCAGTCAGTAATGATGAATACATCATGGCCTCTGACACTCTCACCCATGGAAAGCTTGCCTTCGCCGGTCTGGAATCTGATAAGCTTGGAATCGATTATATAGTCGGATCTGAGATATCCGGGCCTGTTGATATAAGGTGTAGCACCTTCTTCATATCTCTTAAGACGCTTCTGCGAAAGAATATGACTGACGTTCTCAACAAACTCTGTATTTGCGGTGTGACCAATTATGCCGATGGGTCCGATGGGTTCCAGCTTAATGCCGTTATAAGAGTTAGCAGACATAAAACACCTCTTCTATTTCTTAAATAATAGTATCGTCTAAATGACATCTCAATTCAATGTGAATTTGTAACAAAAGAAATGTTTGATTGCTCTCAAATTTTAGGTTAGAAATACGAAGTCTGTAATCGCATCGCACAGTTCGGCGATCCCGGCTTTTTTGTCGGAAGATACTGCAAAAACGGAGGCATCGGGGGAGAAATCAAATTCTTCGGACATCATCTTTATCTGCTTGCCGACCTGCATCTTTGACATCTTGTCACATTTGGTGAAAACGACAAAATAGGGAATACCCGCATTATTCAGGAACTCTATCATTGCCTTGTCATTATCTGAGGGCTTATGTCTGATATCAATAAGGTTAAGAACGAGAGTGATCTTTCTCCCGCTCCTGAAATAATCGTCACAGAGCTTGGAGAAGCGCTCCTTCTCCGCCTTTGAGGCCTTTGCATATCCAAAACCGGGGAGATCTGCGAAAAGGAGCTTCCCATCGGTCTCGAAATACACAACCTCACGCGTCTTTCCGGGGGATTGTGACACTCTGGCCAGCTTTTTGTTATCAGCGATGGCATTTATCAAGGATGACTTGCCAACATTGGATTTGCCTGATAAAACGACCTCGGGAAGGCCGCTGTCCGGGCATTGATCGAGCTTTGCCGCCACTTTGAGAAATTTTGTTTTTCTGTAGTTGATTTCCATATTGTAGATTTTATCACTTTTTGTCGAAATTTCGTATCATTTCGGAGCTTTTTCAGGCTTTTACTGTGCTACTCTCGGTCTTATGAAAAACAGGATAAAGATAATCTCTAATAAGCTTCTTGAAAGGCCTCTGATAGTGTCGGCAGCCGTTATCTACGGTCTTTTGTTATGCACGTTTTACTCCGGCTTTACAGTGTCGGCGGTACTTCATTTTGTTCTGACGGCGTGCTCTTTGCTGCTCCTGTATCTGTCAAAGGACGGCAAGTGGAGCTTTTTCATCTTGATACTTGCACTTTCATTTGCTCTGAGTCTGCATATGCACAGTGTTGCTGCTTCTTCAGAAAAATCATTATATGTTGACGGAACTGTCTTTGTTCAGAGCAAAGAGTACCGGCTTTCAGGCAGGAGTACAAGTTATGTGAGACTTGAGAACGGTTCTTTGGCAGTTATCTATGACATTGGGGATAATTCTGTTTACGGAGGTGAATACATCAAGGTTAAGGGGCGGATTTCTGAGCCTGACGGCGCGAGGAATCCGGGAGAGTTTGATTACAGGGATTATCTGCTTAAGCGAGGAGTAAAGTACATCCTGAATGCTGACTGTATTTCTCATGCTGATGAGCCGGGCGGATTGTTTTATCTTCTTGATCTTGCAAAGCGCGGAATAACAGGTATCAGAACAGATATACTTGAACTAATGACTTCCTCTATGGATGAGCGATATAAAGGGCTTTTTGCCGCTGTATGCCTTGGTGACACATCAGTCCTCGGCAATGATATAAAAGATGCGTTTCAGCTGACGTCATGCTCGCATCTCATAGCAGTATCAGGAACGCATTTTGCGGGTTTCCTCGCGGTTGTTCCTTATCTGACCGGCTTTGACAGGCGTAAGACAGGGGGAAGAATGATGATCTTGTTCTTCTGCTTTGCTGTTTCGTTTCTGACCGGCTTTGGAGAGTCTGTTACGAGGGCCTGTGTAATGTGCTGCTGTCAGGTGTTCCTGCGCGACAGATTGTCCGGAATGAGCCTTGCTGCGCTGATAATGATGATCGCCGATCCGTTTACGAGTCTGTCCTCAGGATTCAATATGAGTATGGCGGCATGTCTTGGGATAATCATCTTTGCTCAGAAGATAAGTGAACTTATGGAAAAAGCTTCTGCGCCCCGAGCAGTTATTAGCGTTGTATCAGCATCTCTTGCTGCTCATATGGGGCTTCTGCCGTTCTTCGGAACGAGCGGGATGAGGATTTCATTTACAAATTATCTGTGTCAGATCGCAGGCGGTGTGCTCGTGAGCGCGATATGCCTGTTCCTGCTGCCGTCTCTTATACTGTGCTTTCTGTTTACCGGTGTCTTCTCGTGTCCGCTTGAGGTGCTTCTGCGGTGCCTTTATGAACTTGTTTCTTTCTGCAGCACCCATGGAGATGTTTCTGTAAGTTGTGGCTATATCGGGAAATGGGTGTTCACGGGAATCTATATTGCGCTCGTCTTTATTGTTATGCCTGATTGCGTGCTGCGGAAAAAGGGACTTCTGCCGGCTCTGATGACTGCTGCAATATCATGCGGGATAATCCTTTACAAAATAATATGTCCTCCGGCATTAACTGTTATATTTGCCGATGTCGGGCAGGGGGACAGCTGCATAATAATGTCAGGAGGAAAGACCGTTATTATCGACGGCGGAACGGAGGAAAACAGTGATTCTCTGCGCAGTATCCTGAACTGGTACGGTGCAGACAAGGTCGATCTTGCGTTTGTCACACACTGGGATGATGACCATTACGGAGGTATCAGCAGTCTGTATTCAGAGGGACGCATTGCACAAGTCGTATCACCGACGGAGTGTTCTCTTGACCCGTCTGACCCGTGCTATATCCCTGGAGTGACAGTAAGTATACAGAATTCAGTCTATATGATCGATGACGACGTAAAGATAACAGTCATTGCTCCTGATAAAGCTTCTGTCAGCTCAAACGATAATTCTCTTGTCCTTCTCGTGGAAGGCTGCGGAGAGAAGATGCTCTTCACGGGCGATATCGGCTTCGCAACGGAGCAGACGCTGCTTTCACGCGGACTGCTGGATGATTTCGACGTTCTGAAAGTTGCACATCATGGCAGCCGAACCTCGACGGGCAATGATTTCCTGGATAAGGTCAGACCGGAGATCGCCGTTATATCCTGCGGACGTCATAACAGTTATGGTCATCCTGCACCTGAGACTGTTGAAAGGCTTGAGTCACACGGCTGTGTCATAAGGCGTACAGATGAAGAGGGAGCAATAGTGTTTGAAATAAATTGAACTTATTAGTATGCTATTAAACAGGGATTAGGATAGAAACAAGAGAGGATATTGTATTTTTATGAATCGACCAATAAAGATTTGTTCAGCCATGCTGTGCGGAGCTTTGCTCCTTGCGGGCTGCAGGCCCGAAGCGGAAACAGTTCCGACGACTTTGCTTTCTGAAAGTTCCGAGACTACGCTGATCTCTGAGACTCCGGAAACAACGGAATCAGAACTGCCCACCACAACAGTGCCACCGGAGACGGAACCCGAATATCAGGATGTAACACCGCCTGTTGTCCTGTCAGCAAACAGCTCGGTGTCGCTTAATGTCGGAGATATCTTCGATGCCAACAACTACATAAGCTACATAGATGACTATGACAGGAATCCCGTCCTTACGATGGAAACACCTGTGGATACGACAGTTGCGGGCTCATACGAGACAGCAATGATCGTTACCGATAATGCAGGCAATTTTGTCAGAAAGCCTTTATCTGTAAGAGTCCGCGGCGCAGGAGATGATGCGGCAAATACACCTACTCCTACGCCTGTCGGATTTGTCCCTACAAATACCCCTGTCCCGCAGCCTTCCACCATTCAGTGGAACGATTTCGTTTCGAGATATTCCGGTGATAATGTTGAACTTGGTATTGATGTCTCAAAGTGGCAGGGTGACGTAGATTATGACAGAGTAAGGAACGCCGGAGTCAAGTTCGTTATGATCCGTGCCGGCGTTTATCATCAGGGAGAGTTCAATTTCGATTCCAAGTTTGAGCAGAACTTCCGAAATGCCAAGGCGGCAGGACTTAAGGTCGGCCTTTATTTCTTTACTCCCGTAACGAGTGAAGAGGTTTTGAGGGAGAATGTTGACAGGATATGTGAAGCTTTGAACGGAGAGGAACTCGATCTTCCCATCGCATACGATATGGAGACATGGACGAGATTCCAGCAGTATCACATCAGTCTTAACGATCTCAACAATCTGTTCTACGCATTCTGTGAAGAAGCGGAGAGTTACGGCTATACGGGCATGCTCTATAACAGTAAGAACAAGCTCGAGAGCGTGTTTGACGCCGGAGGAAGACCTGTCTGGCTCGCTCACTATACGTCACAGACCAGCTACGAAGGCGATTATGTTATGTGGCAGGTCAACTGTATCGGAAGGGTACCGGGCATAAATGACGACGTTGATCTGAATATTCTCTATCTTGACCGCTTTAACGGCAATTAAGTGGTAGAATAACTCATATGGCAGATAAGTACCTGAGTGGAAATGATTTTCTGAAGCATCTGGATAAAGGCGGAGATGATCTCCGTCTTGTCATGCTGTTCGGAACAGAGGATTTCTACATCGATAACTGCATCAAGTCAATCAAAAAGTGCTATATAGCTCCCGGAGGCGAGGATACTGATCTTACGGTCATTAAGCAGGACTCCAAGGAGATATTCAGGCAGATCGCGGACAGTATCGAGATGCCTCCGTGGTTCAGCAGGAAGAGAGTCGTTATAGTAAAGACTCCGTCTGTTTTTGATGCTGAGTTTGGTGATATCGAGGATAAGCTCCTCAAGAATATCCCTGATTCATGCGTGCTCGTTCTTGCTCCCGGCAAGGGAGATAAGGGCAGGAAGCTTACAAAGGCTGTCGTTAAGTACGGTACGGCTGTTGAGGTCAATCTGTTTTCCGAGGCCGAACTCGTTAATATCATTCACGATAACCTTAAGAAAAAAGGCATTGAGATCGATAAAGAATGCGCATCTTCTCTTGCGTTCAGATGTGATTCACAGCTGAGACAGATATCGTCAGAGATTGAGAAGATAAGGCTTTATCTGAACGGGAAAGGCCGCAATAAGGTTACTTTTGACGACCTTGAACTCATATGCCCTCCGGACCTTAATGCAAGCGTGTTTACTATCACGGACAGTTTTGGTTCCGGCAAGTGTGACGGGGCTCTCAAGACTCTGAACTCACTGCTTTTGCGCAAGGAACCCGTCCCGAAGCTGAGGGCAACGCTCTTCACACACCTAAAGAGGCTGATAATCGCCAAGGATGTTAGTAATAATAAGGAACTTGCGGCTCTTATGAAGTTTTCTCCGTATTATGCAGGGAATCTTGTCAGGCAGTCATCAAGATTTGATATGGATCAGCTGATAAACCTTTATTTTGCCGCTCTGAAATCAGAGTCTGACGTAAGACACGGCATCTATGAAGACAGGATCGCTCTTGAGACTCTCATAGTCAAATGCTCAATGAGTTGACTGTTTTTTTGTTCTGCCTTAAAATTACTTAGTTATTAAATAGTACGGAGGAAGGCAATTAATGTCCAAGATTGCAATGAAGACGCCGCTTGTCGAGATGGACGGCGATGAGATGACCAGGATCATCTGGCAAAACATTAAAGATATTTGCATTCTCCCGTTTGTTGATCTTAAGACTGAGTATTTCGATCTCGGTCTTGTTAATCGTGATAAGACAAATGATCAGGTTACGAAGGATTCCGCAAACAGGACAAAGGAATTGGGGGTTGCAGTTAAGTGTGCGACGATCACACCCAATGCTCAGCGAATGACAGAGTATAATCTCAAGGAGATGTGGAAGAGCCCGAACGGCACGATCAGAGCAATGCTCGACGGTACTGTTTTCAGGTCACCGATCCTTGTTAACGGAATCAGTCCTTTTGTTTCATGCTGGAAGAAGCCCATCACCATAGCAAGACATGCATACGGTGATGTTTACAGGGATGCGGAGCTCCGCATCGATGATGCTGCAAGAGCAGACCTCGTTATTACTTACAAGGACGGCAGGACAGAGAGCAAGACGATCTTTGAGTTTACCGATCCCGGCATCGTTGAAGGCTTGTATAACACAGATAAGTCGATCTCTGCTTTTGCAAGATCATGCTTCAATTACGCACTTGATGTTAAGCAGCCTTTATGGTTTGCAACGAAGGATACGATCTCCAAGACTTATGACCACAGGTTCAAGGATATCTTCCAGGAAATCTATGACAATGAGTACAAGGATAAGTTTGAGGCTGCAGGCATCACATATTTCTATACGCTGATCGACGACGCCGTTGCACGCGTAATGAGATCTGAGGGCGGTTTCGTCTGGGCACTTAAGAACTATGACGGTGATGTAATGAGCGATATGCTCGCTTCTGCCTGCGGTTCACTTGCCATGATGACTTCGGTTCTTGTTTCACCTGACGGCAAGTACGAGTATGAGGCTGCTCACGGCACCGTTACAAGGCATTACTACAAGTACCTCAAGGGTGAGACAACTTCAACTAACCCTATGGCAACTCTCTTTGCATGGACAGGTGCTCTGAGGAAGAGAGCTCAGCTCGATGGCATTGCAGATCTTGAGGCTTTCGCTGATAAGCTTGAGAAAGCATCGATAGATACTATCGAGAGCGGTATCATTACGGGAGATCTGAACAGTCTTCTTGATCATCCCAATAAGCAAGTTGTTACAACAACAGAGTTCCTTAATGCGGTTGCATCAAGGGTAAGTATCTGATTATACGGAGGAATAAAATGAGCTATTACAAAATGTGGATGGACAGATCTGAGAATGCATCTAACCAGCAGATCTATGTACAGTATATCAACGCATATTATGCAATGGAGAAGAATGCTTATGAGCTTATCCTTTCCAAGTATCCCGATAATGCGGACCTTCTGAACGGCAAGGCATCCGATATGGCCAGAAAGCTCGGCTTTGACAAGGATACAATGGATATCTATCTCGGATTCCTCGACGGCATCAAGTCTTCTCTTAAGAACGGTGATGACCTTGATCTTGAGGCTGTTGACGATGATACAGATATCAGCCTTGATATCGATTACGAGAAGCTCTATTACAACATGAGAGATGCAAAGGCTCAGTGGCTCTTTAAGCTTCCTGCATGGAAGAGCATCCTCTCTGAAGAGCAGATCGCAGAGATCACAAGGGAGTACCGTGACGCAAATATTGCTCATGCTGCAAATATCGGACGTAATGATCCCTGTCCCTGCGGTTCAGGCAAGAAGTATAAGAAGTGCTGCGGAAAGAATATCTGAGCACACATTATAAAGAGATGATCCCGTGCGCAAGATACTGACATCGCGGTGGTTTGTCATTGTTGTCGTGGTAATAGTTGTTGCCACGATAATACTTTTAGGGTCCCTTCCGGGGAGTCCCCTTCATTTTTCGAAGCTTTCTTCGGGAGTTTCGAAGCTTGTCACGCCTATACAGTCGGTTATCAAGAGTGCGGCAGATTCATTTGATGATTATCATTCGGCAGTATTTGACGGAATTGCGATCAGGGAAGAGAACAGACAGCTCAGGGATGAGATTGCATCGCTGCAGTACAGATTAAGACAGAATGAGGAAGCTGCCATCAGATATGAGGAACTTAAGAATGCTTTCCATATCAAGGATACATTCAGTAACTATGACGTTTACGGCGCTTCCGTACTTTCGTCGTCTTCTGATGAATGGTTTTCTTCAATTAGAGTAGACATGGGTACAGAGAATGGTCTTGAGGTTGCTCAGGGTCTGTCTTATGTCGTGGTCGATGTTGACATGAACCTTGTCGGCAGGGTCATTGAGACAAGGGAGACAGAGAGCACTATCCTTCCGCTGCTTCATGAAGGCTTTTCCGTAAGCTGTAAAGTCAATGAGGTTAACGGTGCATCATTTGTAGTGACAGGCGATACTTCTCTTAAGAGTTTGCACAGATGCCGTGTTACGGGTATCGATATGAACAACATGCCGAAGGTCGGAGCAGAGATCGTTACTTCAGGAGAAGGCGGTCTTTTCCCGGAAGGTATTCCTATCGGCGTTATCGTTTCTGTTGATGATTCAAATCCTCTCAATATCACAGCGGTACTCGAGCCGTATTATCATCACGATAATCTTCAGGATGTCTTTATTCTGGCACCTTTGCCCAAAACAGATACTGAAGAAGTGACAGCAGCGGGAGGTGAGACTCCTGAAGCTTAATGCTATACCGTGTCGCAAGATAATCTGCTATCTTCTCCTGTTCCTCATCGTTCCTGGAGTACAGGTTACTTTGTCCGGCTATTTTACTTTCAGCGGCCAGACGGTGGATATGACTCTTGTTCTTGCTGTCCTCATAGGTTTTCTCTATGGATTCAAGGAAGGTGTCATATCGGGACTTATCCTCGGAGTTATAAGAGACTGTCTTTCAGCCCCCGTGTTATCAGGAAGTGACGGTGCGGTCAGGATCTCTTTCGGCATCGGGATACTGTTGTTGTTCTTTGCGGGAGTATACGGAGCTCTTTTCTTTGAAGGCAGGACTAACAGGAATCTTCTTCTGGGTGTTCTCGCCGTATTTACGTTCACGGTCATATACAAAGCAGTCGGTCATCTTGCGGTATTCTTCTGGAACATGATCTTCTCTTCTTATAAAGTTCCTTTTGATATTGCTGATGTTCTGATCCATTCCGTATTGCCGGCGATCCTTCTTAATTCCGTGTTTGCAGTCTTTATGTATCTGATCCTCAAATACCTCGGACCTGTCAAATATGAATCGCGAAAGAAGAGTGGCAAAAAAGAACTTACTTATGGAGACAGCGGTAAATGGCTGACGATCTGAAGAATAACGAGTTTGGTGCTTTTGATTATCACCGCGATATGTCAAAGGATAAGCCTAAGGAGAATATCTTCTCGGGCATCCTTAAGGTGATCGGGAACAGGTATTTCGATCTCGGCTTCATCTTCACGGTCTTTGGTATTGTTATCTTTTTTATGACTGCAAGTCTTCAGTTCTCGGACTATCAGAATACCATTTCGGTAGCGTCAAAAGGTGTGTCACGCCAGATGACGGTAAATGCTCCGCGCGGCGACATCTATGACCGCAACGGGATACTTCTCGCTTCCAGTTCATCTTATAATGTTATCTATATTGCCAATGCAGGACTTGATGATGCGACGCTGAACAGTGAGTGTCTTGAACTCAGCTATCTGTTTGAGGATTATAACTGTACCACAGTGTCAAGTCTTGATGAATACCTTAAGGTTAATATAGGTGAGACTACAACATATGAGTTCCTGAAGGATGAGGAGGACATAAAGCTCTGGCAGACTGACAGCAACCTGTTTGCACTCGAGGATTTTGCGGAAGGCATCATCGTTACTTATTCGGACAGATATGTTAAGACGGATCCTGAAGTATTCTTCCTGTATCTGAGACGTAAATTCGATGTTGATACTTCATATTCAGTGGATGAGGCGTACAGGATAATCAGACTGAGATATCAGATCTTTAAGGATAACTGGATGTTCCAGAAAGGAACTCCGGTAGAGATTGCATCGGACTGTTCCGACGAGCTGATATCTCTTGTTACCGAACAGAATTATCACTATGCCGGTATCGTTACCGGTAAGGAGTATACAAGGACTTATTCGCCGTGGGCGCTTTATGCATGTCATGTTCTCGGCTATGTCGGGCAGATTTCCCAGGAATCATTTGCTCAGCTTCAGGATTTCGGATATCTGAGTACCGATATGGTCGGTAAATCAGGGGTTGAGGCTCAGATGGAGAGATATCTGCATGGAAACAGCGGTATTATGGCATACAATATCTGGACACAGGATGGTGAAGAGGGGGCATTTTTCCCTTCTGAGTACGGTGTTCCGGCAACTCCCGGCGCGACCGTTAATCTCACTATCGATTCCAGACTGCAGGAAGTCGGAACCACAGCGCTTAAAGACTATATCGCTGAGGCCCAGGCTGCCGAGGCCCGTGATCCGAAGGGCTATAAGACTGCAAGCTCCGGTGCGTTCGTTATGATGAACGTTAATACAGGCGCGGTCCTTGCCATGGGTTCGTATCCCAATTATGATCCTAACGATTTTATCCTTGCTAACTATGATGACCCTCAGGCAAAAGAGCAGGTCAAGTATTATCTCGGAATAGATGAATATGAGGATATTACAGCCGAGGATCTTCCTTTGTGGAACAGAGCAATCATGTCCATGTATGCTCCGGGTTCAACATTTAAGCCCATTACGGCTCTGGCTGCTCTGGAAGAGAACGTTATTACACCTGCAAATACATGGATCAGGTGTGAGAGCCCTATTGACATCGGCGGATGGATATTCAGATGTCTCGAGTACCGTTATTCGGGACATGGACCTCTTAATCTCGACAGCGCAATGGCTACATCCTGTAATATCTATTTTATGAGACTGGGCGTTATGACCGGTATCGATTATATCTCGCGAATGGCGATAAAGTTTGGCCTTGGCGTAAAGAGCGGGATCGATATCCCAGGCGAGATATCGGGAGTTGTTGCAAGCCGTGAGACTAAGAGACTCCTTCACGAATCCGAGTATGACAGGACATGGTTCCCCGCAAATACTGCACAGTCGTCTATCGGACAGTTCGATAACTGTTTCACGATCCTGCAGCTTTGCCGTTATACTGCAGCTGTTGCCACAAATAAGCTGGTTACGCCTTATGTAATTGATAATGTAGTTGCTTCTGACGGATCTATATTGTACAGAGGCGGATCCGAACCTGTCGATATCGGTATATCTGATTCAAGTATTGATGCTGTAAGAAGAGCCATGAGATGCGTAGTTACAGGTACGAGCAGATGGAGAAGTACGGCTCAGACACAGTTTATCGGATTCCCGATCGAAGTTGTCTGCAAGACAGGTACGGCTGAGACAGGTTACGAAGAGATACGTAAAGAGTACTCTAACGGTCTGTTTATCTGCTATGCTCCGAAAGATGATCCTGAAGTCGCTATTGCTCTCGTTGTTGAGAGAGGTGAGTGGGGTGCATCCACGGTCATCATTGCACAGAAGCTGCTTGCCGCATACTTTAATACCAATACGAATATACAGGCCCCGATAATCTCGTCTTATCCCGTAAATGGCGACGTGCTGGATTCAATAACGCCAACTGCAGGTTGACAATTAGTCAAAAAGACATTTTTATTGACATTTTTTGTCAATATGTACAAATAGAATGTTTATTTTTTACTGATAAAATAGTAATATGACTAATTACGGAGGTATCGTATGAAGATCGTACTGATGGCTGACAATCGTAAGACTGAGTTGCTCGTCAATTTCTGTATAGCATACAAGCATCTTCTCAGTAAACACCAGCTGATCGCGGCATACAATACCGCCAAGCTCCTTAAAGATTCCGTTGAACTTGACATATCAGGTCTCTCTGTTGATTATGAGAGCGGTTCTGAGCAGCTCGCTTCAAGAGCAGAGTTTGACGAGATCGATGCAGTCATCTACCTGAGAGACGGAAGACTGGGCTTTAATACAAAGAACAGCGACCTTCTCGATGTCTGTGATATCAACAACATCCCGTATTCGACGAATATTGCTACAGCAGAGATGCTTATCCTTGCGATAGACCGCGGCGATCTCGATTACAGGGCATGGAAGAAAGAATGAAGATCCATACGTTTCCCTTCGGTCCGCTTGCATCCAACATGTACATTGTTGAGGTGGGCGGATCTTTTGTTGTCGTAGATCCGTCAGTTTCATTAGCCAGACTGGCAGGCCTCGGCAGGGTATTTGATCCTTCAGCTCTTAAAGCCGTTTTCATAACACACGGGCATTTCGACCATACATACAGACTTTCAGAATGGTATTCCGCAAGACCGGATGTGCCTTATTTCATGTCTCCTGATGATCTTTTCCTGCTTAACGAGGACCTTTTTGACAACAAGGCAGATGACATGTTACTGAGTGATGTCTGGAATCCAGAGAAGAAAGACGACAGCGATTCGAGGACTGTTCCTGCGGCTGAAGCAGAGCATTTCTTTGCTGATGACAGCCTGTTTGAGGTTAAAGTCATGCCGACTCCCGGACATTCACCCGGTTCTGTGTGCTATCAGATAACAGACAGGACAGACGGGGAGACGGCTTTGTTTACCGGAGATACCGTATTCAGAGGGGCTATCGGCAGATCGGATCTTCCCGGAGGCAACATTAGTGAGCTCATGAACTCCGTGGAGAAGATAAAAAAGCTTGACGGCAGTCTCAGGATATTTCCGGGACATGGTCCGGATACAACAATATCGCTTGAGATAAGGTCTAACCCCTACTTTTTTTAATCTCTTATTTGTGATATATTGATTACTCGTGAAAAGATATACCTTATTGGAGGTTTTAATATGAGTGATCTTAAAGAATCCCTGTTATCTCTCAAGGAAGAATTCGATAAATCGCTGGCCAAGGTAACCGATTCGGACGCCGCTGAACAGCTGAGAGTCGCGTTCCTTGGAAAGAAGGGAAGTCTGACGCAGATACTGCGTGGAATGGGACAGCTTTCCGCTGAAGAGAGACCTGCAGTCGGTAAAGTCGCTAATGAAGTCAGGACTCATATGGAGAACTATCTCACTGAGAAGATCGCTGACGTAAAAGAGATGGAGAAGAGCTACAAGCTCCGCCGCGAGGTCATAGACGTTACGATCCCTTCCAAGTTTGAGGGCGCGGGCGCAAGACATCCGCTTAATATGGCGATCAATGAGATCTGCGACATCTTCCTCGGTCTGGGATACAGCATCGGAGAAGGTCCTGAGGTTGAGTACGACAAGTACAATTTCGAGCTTCTGAGGATCCCTGAGGGTCATCCTTCAAGAGATACACAGGATACTTTCTACATCACGGACAATATCCTTTTGAGAACACAGACATCAGGTCTTCAGATAAGGACCATGGAAAAGCAGAAGCCGCCGCTTAAGGTAATCTGCCCCGGTAAGGTTTACAGGTCTGACGCGCTTGACAGCACGCATTCTCCTGTTTTCCACCAGATTGAAGGCCTTGTTGTTGATAAGGGCGTTACGATGGGCGATCTCGTCGGATCGCTGCAGCTCTTTGCAAAGAAGCTTTTCGGTGAGAATACGAAGATAAGACTCAGACCTCACCATTTCCCGTTCACGGAGCCTTCAGTTGAAGTTGACCTGACATGCTGGTCATGCGGCGGTAAGGGATGCCGTGTATGCAAGGGCGAAGGTTGGATCGAGGTTCTGGGTGCAGGTATGGTACATCCCGAAGTCCTTGAGAACTGCGGTATTGATTCAGAAGTCTACAGCGGCTTTGCTTTCGGTATCGGCGTTGAGAGAACTGCCATGGGCAGATACGGTATCGATGATATCCGTCTGCTCTATGAGAACGATGTCAGATTCTTAAAGCAGTTCAAGTGATAACGGAGGTATTAGACAATGAAAGCACCATTAATCTGGCTTAAAGATTTCACGGATATAAATGTAGACGTAAAGACGCTTGCAGATGCGATGACTATCTCTGGTTCAAAGGTTGAGACGATCATCACTTCCGGCGAGGATATTTCGGATGTATACACGGGTAAGATCACAGATATCAAGGACCATCCTGATTCTGACCATCTTCACATCGTAACAGTTGATATGGGAAGGGACGATCTGGGTCACGACCTTCAGATCGTATGCGGCGCACCTAATGTGTATGTCGGTATGATCTGCCCGGTTGCCGTTGTCGGAGCAAAGCTCCCCGGCGGTTCGATCAAGAAGGGAAAGCTCCGCGGCGTTGACAGCTACGGAATGTGCTGTTCGATCGACGAGCTCGGCGTTCCTGCCGAAGGTCACGAAGGCGCAGATGAATACGGTCTCTGGAATATGCCCAAGGATACTCCTCTGGGTGTTGATATCAAGGAGATCCTCGGTCTTGGAGATTCAACGATCGATTTCGAGATCACTCCGAACAGACCTGACTGTTTCTCGATAGAGGGACTCGGCAGGGAGGCTGCTGTTACGATGGGTACAGAGTTCAGACCCGTCAATCCCGTTATCAGGCAGGAGGGAAGCCTTGTTACGGAGGATGTTGTCAGGATCGATATCGAGGAGCCTGATCTCTGCTACCGTTACTGCGGAAGGCTCGTCGAGGATGTAAAGATCGGTCCTTCTCCCGCATGGATGGCTGATAAGCTTTCACAGGCAGGAATGAGACCTATCAACAACATCGTTGATATTACAAACTATGTATGTCTCGAAATGGGTCAGCCCATGCATGCTTTTGACCTCAACTATCTTGTGGGGAAGCATATCATCGTTAGGACTGCGAAGGACGGAGAGGTTATAAAGACACTTGACGGAAATGAGCATGTACTGAACTCTTCCAATCTCGTTATTGCAGATGAACAGAAGGCCTGCGCCATTGCCGGTGTAATGGGCGGTGAGAATTCTGAAGTCCTTCCTGAGTCGACGACCATCCTTTTTGAGTCCGCAATGTTCAATCCTGTTTCGGTACGTAAGACTGCTCTCAATAATGGTCTGCGTACAGAAGCTTCCGCAAGATATGAGAAGAATCTCGACCCCGAGAATACACTCCGTGCGCTGAACCGTGCATGCGAGCTCGTAGAAATGCTCGGATGCGGCAAAGTATCCAAGGGTGTAGTTGATAATTACCCGACAAAGAGAGTCATGAACCATATTCCGTTCAGACCCGAGAAGATCAATGCTTTCCTTGGCATCAAGGCTGAGACATCCTTCATGAAGAATATTCTTACAAAGCTTGAGTGCACGTTTGCAACAGAAGACGGTGTTGAGTTCGTTATCCCTCCTACGTTCAGGCCTGACCTTGAAGCAGAGGCTGATATTGCTGAGGAAGTAGCAAGATTCTATGGATATAACAAGATCGAGCCTTCTCTGCTGTCAGGTAAGGAGACAACTCTCGGCGGAAGGACATATTCACAGAATATCGTTGAGAAGATCTGCAATACACTCGTTTCAAACGGTTATTTTGAGGCTATCACTTATTCTTTCGAAGCGCCTTCAGAGCTTGACAATCTCAGGCTCCCTGAGGATTCAGTCCTGAGAAGACAGGTAAAGATAAGTAATCCTCTTGGTGATGATTCTTCTGTAATGAGGACTTCGATGATCCCGTCAATGCTCCGCATTGCAGCGCGCAATTCAAGCAGAGGCGTTCAGTCTGCAAAGGTATTTGAATCAGCATTTGTTTATCTCCCGGACGAAGATGTAAATCAGCTTCCCGAAGAGAGAAGGATGCTCTCCGGATTCAACTACACTAACTTCGTTGCAGCGACAAACGCAAAGCTCTTCTATGATACGAGGGATGTCATCCAGGAACTGTTCAGGATCCTCGGCATCAGGTCATTTGCTTTTGAACCCTGCACGGATGACCCTTCTTTCCATCCCGGATGTACTGCATCCGTTATGGTCAACGGAAAGAAGTGCGGTGTTATCGGAATCATCCACCCGGATGTAGCTTCAGCGTTTGAAGCTCCGGAGAAGACATGCGTATTCGATATCGAGGTCGCACCTCTGATCGCGGCATCACGTCTCGAGAGAACATATAAGAGCATACCGAGATTCCCTGCAATCCCTCGTGACCTGTCTCTGCTCGTTGCAAAATCTGTCAGCGTCAACCAGGTAATCAAGACAGCAAAGGCTGCCGGAGGCAAGTATCTTGAGGATTGTGAGTTCTTTAATGTCTATGAAGATGAGAAACTCGGAAATGATGTTAAGGCTGTAGCTATCTCTTTGACATTCAGATCTCCTGACAAGACTCTTGCTGACAGCGATATTGCTGACGATATTTCCCGTATCCTCGCTAAATTAGAGGAAAAATGCGGTGCAAAACTGAGGTGATCTCAAAAAATACAATTTTCCGAATTTCGTAGAATTTCGGAGCAAATTTGATTTTTTCCCCCTGTAAGATTTCATTATGAAATCTAAATACAGGGGGTATTTTTTATGGGTTCAACTTTAGAAACATCCATAGTCTTTTCTTTAGTTATCATCATTCTTTGTCTGATCATTACAGGACCTGAGGATCTTTGTGTCAGTGCCTTTAATGACTGCAGGTCCGGATTTGATGAGATCAGTCTGTTCATTGACGACGACCGTCTTATTTCAAATGAAGATATTGACGGCGTAACGGTAACCGGATGCTCGCCGGAACGTTTCTGCACGTATGCGTCAGGGCTCTCGGACTGCTACAGGCTGATCTACGGCAGTGTATATGACATGTTTGGAGGTGAGGATGATGAGACACATCAGGAAGAGGAATAAGTACGGCGGAACAACGGTTTTTCTGGCTATCGTTTTATCAGCGGTCATTTTGATCGAATGCACTTATCTGACGTTTGTCTGGGATATGGACAGGCGAATGGAGATATCAAGGGCTCTCAAATGTGAGGCAGAAGCGATCCTTGCAGATTACAACAGAGAACTCTTCAGAATGTACGGCATATATGCTTTCGCGCTTGATGATACAGATGATTATGTATTCAACAAAGTGCTGGAAGCGAGAGGTATTGAACCGGGTCAGGCTGTCGAGGTCGGAGGTGTTGCTCTGCTCGATACGGAGGCGATAAGGTCTGCAATATCTTCATACTACACGTACAGAGGTGCGGGAATACTCTTTAAGATGACAGTCTTTCAGGTTAAGGACCTGATAGAGAGGGTCGATAAGACAGGTCTGATAAGCAGGATAAGAGAGTTTATGTCAAGCGGTGCTTCAAGTTATCTTTCAGATATCCTGTCCGGTTCATTTGAGCTCCCTGAAGGTTTTGATGAACTGTCGGAGGAAGACCTGGATAAGATAAGAAGTATAAGCGATCTGATAGAAGACAGTGAGGACGATGTTAATTCTTATGACGGTTCAGTCAGGATAACTGATCTCGGTTTTATCGCTGACGGTTTTTCTGACATTGAACAGCTGATAAATATCGGGAGCGGACTGACGAGCCTTGCTTCAGGTCATCAGATGATCGCTCATTATGCGGCATATAACTTTGACTGTGCGGTGGATAATGAGGTCGACAGTTCCATCACAGGGGTCTTATTCTCAGAGATACACAGCGATAACATGCTGGATTCCGAGTATATATTGAATGGCGTTGACGGTCACATAGGCCTTGTCAGTGTTTCGTCTCTGATATTCCAGGTGCTTTTCTGCAAAGCCTTCCTTGATATTTATTCAAATCCTGGGGAGCTGTACCTTTACGAGACGATCGCTCTTGTTGCAGCGACTCTGCTTCCGATAGTATCCGGAGGTACGGTCGAGATACCGACAAAAGCAATGGAGATGATAGTTATAGCGATAGCCTGCGTATGCAAGGCTTGTTCGGGGTATTCATCTCTGATGAATGGTGAGACCGTTTCATTTTATGAGGAAGATGAACAGGAGTTTATAAAGCTGTCCTACCGCGATTTTCTGTTCCTTTATCAGTGCTGCGTACCGGATTCCGAGCTGCTCAAGCGGATCGATCAGGTGCTGGTAAGGGATTTCGGAGAACTGTGCACGGGCGTTACATTGGTTACAACTTACAGGGAGACTGAGTATGATATGTCAAAAAGCTATTCATTGTACTATTAAAAACAGAAAAGGATCGATAACACTGGAGACGGCAATATCGTTTGCGGTAACGCTCATTTTCCTTTGTGCGATCGTAAGTGTTATTTCGTTTTACAGAAGTGATATCCTGATGCAGAGGTCAACGGAACAGGTTCTGGAAGAAGTGAGCATGATCCCTCCTGTTTCGATACCGGTGTCTGATGCCGTAAGCACCCTTGTCAATGCTCTTCCGGAAAGTGATGCGGTAACGGGAAATGCGGCTGAGAGGGCTGCTGATATCATAAAGACTGTTACCGGAATTGACAGCCTGTCGGGTTATTCACTTGAGAAACTCTTTTTGGAAGGAACGTTGTCACACATTATCGCTGATAACATCAGGCAGGGGTATATCGACCGCAACGGCGGTTCCGAATTCATGGTTCCCGATTCAATAGATGTCGACATAAATCCTGATCTTGAGAGGCACATACTTGAGGTGGAAGTGACATATGACACGAATACTCTTGCCGGGAATATAAGAAGGACCATCTATTCTTCCGTTCCTGTATATGGAGAGAGCAGTCTTTTTCTTAATGCCTCGTCTCATGGCGGTACCGGAACAGATATATGGAGCAAGGACAACTTCACGAGAGGAGACTATTTTCGCGAAAGGAACGGTGCCAACCTTCCAAAGACTTTTCCTGTCATAGACGCTTATGAGAATGGTACTGCCACATCGATCGTAAGCATAGATCTTACGGCTCCGACATACAGTTCAAGTGCGTCTCTTATAAAGAAAATGTATGAAGAGATCGATAAGCTTGCTGATTTTGACGGCGCAAATGTTATCATATCAGGAAGAAGATATGAGGTAGACGGCGGCGATATCAGTTCAAGACGGCTTATTGCCGTCATCCCGGGCAATTCTCCCGAGTCTGCGGAGGGTGCTTTAAGAGGGTTATCTGCATATGCAGCTTTAAGAGGAGTCGATCTGAATATCGTGGAATATGGCAATTCACAAAGATATGCCGAATAATTGCTTTATTTATAATATAATATATATTTGTAATGCAATGCCCGTTGGGGTATTATTAGAGAGATTGACTTTTAGGAGGAAGGAATAGTTGAGAACGACCAATTCTGTAAGAAGTCCAAAACTGGCAAGTTCCGGGTTTAATGCAGGTCAGACATCTGATCTCAGTCTCGGTGATGTGCTGAGGAAAGCAAAGAAGGATCTTTTCTTTACCAGATGCGTGTATGCCATTTTGGTTGTCATGATCATAACGGCTATTGCGGCTGCAGTTTATTTCGGTTACGCAGATATGCTCGTTGACTGGTTTTTCTCATTGATGTAATAAGATGCCTAACGATTTTACAGCAGACCTTACTCCGGAAGAACTTCGTGAACTCAACAGTCTTTATGAGGCGATATTAACTCTTAAGACGCCTGAAGAACTAGACAGTTTCTTTAAGGATCTCTGCTCTGTCAACGAGCTCAGGTCGATGCTCCACAGATGGCAGATCGTCCTCCGCATTGACAAGGGGCTGAGCTATGAGGAGATCATCAGACAGCTTACGCCTTCTGACGGATCAAAGGGAACGGTCAGCTCCACGACTATCTCCAGAGTCAAGAACTGCTATGTTAATGAAGAAGGCGGATACAGGACTGCCTTAAGACGACTTAATGATGATCGATAGAATGAGATATATGAGGTGAACAGATGGGATTATCGAGTATTTTCGGAACACACAGTACCAGAGAGATCAAGAGGATCATGCCTATTGTAAATAAGGTTATGGGCCTTGAGAAAGAGTACGGCAAGCTCACAGATGAGGAGCTGATCGGAAAGACACAGATATTTAAGGACAGACTTGCGGCAGGAGAGACGCTGGATGATATCCTTCCTGAGGCTTTTGCAACAGTCAGGGAAGCTTCCTGGCGAGTTCTCGGCATGAAGCCTTATCAGGTTCAGGTTATCGGCGGTATCGTTCTCCATCAGGGCAGAATAGCCGAGATGAAGACCGGTGAAGGTAAGACTCTTGTTGCTACGATGCCTGTATACCTTAATGCTCTTACTGGCAGAGGCGTTCATGTTGTCACTGTTAACGACTATCTTGCAAAGCGTGACAGCGAGTGGATGGGCAAGGTATATAAGTTCCTTGGTCTCACAGTCGGTCTCATCATCCACGATATCCCCGGTAAGGACCGCAAGGATATGTATTCCCGTGATATCGTATACGGAACGAACAACGAGTTCGGTTTCGATTATCTGAGAGACAACATGGTCGTCAGAAAGGAACAGATCGTTCAACGTGATCACTATTATGCAATCGTCGACGAGGTTGACAGTATCCTCATCGATGAGGCAAGAACTCCGTTGATCATTTCAGGACGCGGCTCCGAGTCTTCGACACTCTATCAGGATGCTGACAGGTTCGTACGTACACTGAAGCAGTTTGTCGTAACAGAGACTGATGATAAGGTCGATATGGACGAGATAGTCGGTGATGCTGACTATGTAACGGATGAGAAGGCAAATACTTCTGTTCTTACCGCAAACGGTATCGCAAAAGCAGAGAAGTTCTTTAATATCGATAACCTTTCAGATCCTGATAATTTCCAGTATCAGCATTACATCAATAATGCTCTTAAGGCTCACGGTAATTTCAAGAGAGATCAGAAGTATATCGTTCAGGACGGAGAGGTTATTATCGTAGATGACTTCACAGGCCGTCTGATGCCCGGAAGACGTTACAGCGACGGACTCCACCAGGCAATCGAGGCAAAGGAAGGCGTTAAGGTTGCCAATGAGAACAGAACACTCGCAACTATTACATTCCAGAACTTCTTCCGTCTCTACCAGAAGCTCTCAGGTATGACAGGTACCGCGTATACAGAAGAAGCAGAGTTCAGACAGATCTACGAACTCGATGTTATCCAGATTCCCACTAATAAGCCTGTTCAGCGTATCGACGAGGTTGACTCGGTATTTACGACTGAGAAGCTTAAGTATTCAGCTGTTCTCAAGGCTGTCAAGGAGGCTAATGAGAAGGGTCAGCCCGTTCTCGTCGGTACAGTTAACGTTGATAAGTCAGAGTTCCTCAGCAGAGCATTTACAAAGTACGGAATTAAGCATAACGTTCTCAACGCAAAGAACCATATGAGAGAGGCTGAGATCGTTGCACAGGCTGGTCGTAAGGGTGCGGTTACGATCGCTACCAATATGGCAGGCCGTGGTACCGATATCCTTCTTGGCGGTAATGCCGAGTTTATGGCTAAGCAGGAGATGAAGCGCCTCGGATATGAAGATGACATGATAGAGGCATCTACAGCTCATAACGAGACAACAGATGAGCTTGTTCTTGATGCCAGAAGAAAGTTCTCCGAGCTTGAGGAGAAGTACAAGGCCGAGATTTCACCTGAAGCAGAAGAAGTAAGATCTCTTGGCGGACTCTTTATCGTTGGTACGGAGAGACATGAATCAAGACGTATCGATAATCAGCTCAAGGGCCGTGCCGGCCGTCAGGGAGACCCCGGAAGATCAAAGTTCTTCCTCTCGCTCGAGGATGATCTCCTCAGGATCTTCGGAGGTGACAGGATCACAAATATGGCTGGTAACTGGGGCGTTGATGAGATCCAGGTCAAGACTCTGGGCAGGATGATAGACTCCGCTCAGAAGAAACTCGAGGCTATGCATTTCGGGGCCCGTAAGAATGTCCTTGAATATGACGATGTAAACAATGTTCAGCGTACTATCACATATAAGCAGAGAAGACAGATCATCGACGGTGAGGATGTTCATGAGATATTCCTCAGCTTTATCGAGGTCGTTGCTGACAGGATACTCTCGAACTTCTCGCTTGACGGTGTTATTACTGATTCCGAGCGATATACTCTTGCAATGAAGCTGACAGAAGAGTTCGGTGATCTTCCGATCATTGCGGAGATCAAGGATGAGAGCAAGGATTGTCCTTCATACAATGAGATCCTTGACGGTATTGTTTCTCAGGCTAAGGACGTATTAGTTGCCAAGGAAGAAGCGGCAACATCAGAGGTGTTCAGAGAAGCTGAGAGAGCTATCCTCTTAAGGACCGTTGACCTTAAGTGGATGGATCACATTGATGCTATGGATCAGCTCTCGCAAGCTATCCGTATGCGTTCCATCGGTCAGCATGACCCTGTTGTCGAGTATAAGCACGAAGGTACAGAGATGTTTGACGAGATGAACGAAGCGATTCAGAATGATGCCGTTCAGATGCTCATGAAGGCTAATCTCTCTGTTGAGAAGAGGGTTGAGACAAAGTCGGCAGTAGCTGAGGTCAAGGAGACGAAGCGCGCTGAACAGGTTCCGATGAAAGCGCAGCAGGTCGAAGGTGCGGCTAATAATTCAGCACCTGCACAGCCCATCAGACGTGCAGCGGGAACTGTCGGAAGAAATGATCCCTGTCCCTGCGGAAGCGGCAAAAAGTATAAGAACTGCTGCGGAAAGAATGACTGATCATGATCGATAAAAAGAGAGAATATGTAAAACAGGTGGTTACCGCTTCTGAATATATCAGAAGAAAAGTAGATGAGATCCCGAAGATCTGTATCGTTCTGGGTTCCGGTCTCAGTCCTCTTGCTGACAAGATAACACAGAAGACTGTGCTTCCATATGTGGATATTCCTTATTTTCCGGTGTCAACCGCACCGGGACATGAGGGCGGAGCTCTGATATACGGGGATATCGACGGTATCGGTGTGTTCATTATGAGGGGCAGATTCCATTATTATGAGGGCTACGATCTGTCAGTAACGACTTTCTACGTCCGCGTAATGGCTTATCTTGGTATTAAGACACTTATCGTTACAAATGCTGCCGGTGGTATCAATGATGGTATGACACCTCCTTCACTGATGATAATCGAGGACCATATATCGTTTTTGGCGGAAAGCAGTCTCAGAGGTCCTAATCTTGATTACTTCGGAGTAAGATTTCCTGATCAGACACATGTTTATGATCCTGAGTATGTCGAGATCCTTTCTGAAGCCAGCGCGAAGCTGGGAATAAAGATAACAAAAGGCGTTTATGCGTTCTGTAAAGGACCTCAGTATGAGACTCCTGCTGAGATCAGAGCATTGAAGATCTTAGGGGCAGATGCAGTGGGAATGAGTACTGTTCCTGAGACGATCGTTGCCTCACACTGCGGAATGAGAATAGCAGGTATTTCATGTATTTCGAATCTTGCAGCCGGGATTTCTCCCAAACCGCTCGATGGACAGGAAGTCCTGCTCAATGCAAATCTGATCTCAAATGATAACTGTGAACTGGTAATGGAATTCGTCAGAAGGATAGGAGAGAAATAATATGAGCGCACCTCAGTATGACGTCAGAGATATCAGTCTTGCTCCTTACGGACATAAGAAGATCGAGTGGGCATACCGCAATATGCCCGTCCTCCGCGCCATAGAAGCAGAACTTATTGAAGAGCAGCCTTTTAAGGGCCTGAAGATATCTGTTTCTGTCCATGTAGAGGCTAAGACAGCTTGTCTTGCGAGAACTCTTGCAAGAGGCGGCGCAGATGTTGCTCTTACAGGATGCAACCCGCTTTCTACACAGGATGATGTAGCCGCTGCGCTTGCTGAGTCCGGAATGCATGTTTACACGATCCATGGTGACAATGAAGAGGAGTATATCTCTCACCTGAAGATGGCTCTGGATTTCGGTCCGGATATCGTGATCGATGACGGAGGAGACTTTGCAATGCTTCTCCATTCTGACATGAGTTATCTTGTTCCCGGTATCATAGGTGGCTGCGAGGAGACAACTACAGGCGTTCACAGACTTGAGATACTTAAGAAAGAAGGAAAGCTCAAGTATCCTGTTGTTGCAGTCAACGATGCAAGATGCAAGCATCTTTTTGATAACAGATTCGGTACAGGTCAGTCTGTATGGACAGCGATAATGGCTACGACTAACCTTATCGTTGCAGGCAAGACTGTAGTTGTTGCAGGATTTGGCATGTGCGGCAAAGGTGTTGCAATGAGAGCGAAGGGATTAGGTGCCAAGGTCATTGTTACGGAGATAGATCCCGTTAAGGCTTGCGAAGCCATTATGGAAGGATATCATGTAATGACAATGGATGAAGCGGCTCCTCTCGGAGATGTGTTTGTCACCGTAACAGGATGTAAGGATATAATCGTCAGACGTCATTTCGAGAAAATGAAAAATGGCGCGATCTGCTGCAACGCAGGCCATTTTGACTGTGAGGTTAATATCAGAGAGTTGGAGAGTGTTGCTGTATCTTCAGATGAATTAAGAAATAATATCATTGGTTATACGCTTGAGGATGGCAGGACCATCTGCATACTGGCAGAGGGCAGGCTTGTTAATCTTGCTTCCGGCGACGGACATCCTGTTGAGATTATGGATATGAGTTTCGCTCTGCAGGCTCAGTCAGCAAGATACATTGCTGCAAACCGCAATCTTCCCATCGATGTATATCAGACTCCCGAGATCATTGATAACAGAGTTGCGGAGATCCTTTTGAAAACTAAGGGAATAAGCATTGATAAACTGACAGAAGAACAGGAAAGATACATTAATTCCTGGGATTTTTAAGATAAGTGCAACATTCCGGGGTTTCTGATTGTATATATGACAGAAACCACTTAGGAGGTATAAAAATGAAAAAGATAATTACACTTTTTGTAACAGCAGGAATGCTCTTTACTATGGCATCCTGCACGGCACAGGTCGATGAGACTGCGGATCCTGTTAAGGAGACAGAACTTGAGACAGCAGAAAATAATAACCCTGGCGAGACAGAAGAGGAGGCAGGTATGAGGATCCCTAATCCGTGGAGCACTTTCGATACACTTGATGGAGCAGTTGAATCCAGTGGCATCAATCTCCTTATTCCTGATGAATTCAAGTCACAGGTTACTGCTTACAGAGCAATTGCAGGCGATATGATCGAAGTCCGCATCGCACTTGACGGTAAGGAGATTACAGTCAGAGCAACAGACGTTACAGCGGATGATATTTCAGGTGACTACAACACTTATCCGGTTGAGTTTGTTCAGGATATTCAGGACCTCAGCGTTGCTTTCAGAGCAACAGATGATTCAACTGTAAATGTTGCTTCATGGGCTGATGAGACATATTCATATTGTCTTATCTCAACAGAAGGTATCTCAAAAGCACTGGCTTCTGATGTCGTCTCAAGCCTCATTATGGAGAATACAAACGCTTATTAAGAAGGAGCTCGTATCATCACTAAGTGACCGGTTCAATATTTAGTATAAGGTTTAACCCGATAGTCTTTTTACTGTCTGCAGTATTCATGTCTGATGCTGCACCTGTAAAAAGCGTCCCGGCCGCGGAAGATGTATCACTCACAGCCGTACGTTTGATGGATACTTACGGTAAGCATATCCTGAGATTTGCTTATTCATATGTTCATAATATGGAGGATGCTGAAGATATCCTTCAGGAGACTCTTATATCGTATATCAGGACTGCTCCTGTTTTTGAGAATGAGAAACATGAGAAATCATGGCTCTTTACGGTAGCAGCAAATCACTCGAAGAATAAGATAAAGTCGAACAATATCAGACGTGCGGATGAACTTAACGAAGAGCTCATTGCAGAGAAGAAAGAGGATCTGTCATTTATCTGGGATGCCGTAAAACAGCTCCCGGACGACTATAGGGAAGTAATCCATCTTTTCTATGAAGAGGATTTTACTACAGCACAGATCGCAGAGGTTTTGAAGCGCAGAGAATCAACAGTAAGATCCCAGCTCAAAAGGGGAAGAGACAAGTTGAAGGTGATCCTTAAGGAGAGTTACGACTTTGGATAATAAATATCATGAGATTATGTCTCACATTGATGTCAATGATGAGATGAGGGAGAGGATCCTGAATAATATTCAAAGTGATGCAAGCCTTAACAGCAATAAGAAGGCGAAGGTCACAGGGTTTAATAAGGCAAGGATCTCTTCAATACTGGGCATCGTTGCTGCTGCAGGAATCGTTCTTGCGGTAGGAGGTGTTTTCCTGAGCAAGGCTGCGTTGAGCGGCAGCAAATCGGCTTCCACGGAAAAAAAGTATGAAGACAATGTTGAGATGGTAACAGGTGGTGTAGTGAGTGATTCGCAAAGCGAGGATTCTTATGACTTTGCGGCTGAAACGATTGCACCTGATGCTAATGCTGCCGAAGAAGACGGAACTGCAGATGACAGATATTTTTTGTGCCCCGGTGCGGCACTTGCCGGAGATACAGACAAGTTATCGGTTACCGTTACAAAGATCCAGTATGGCAATAAAGTCATTTTCGACAGCGTAAGTATTCAGGAATTTGTCAGTATTCTTAATGAGTATGATCTCTCTGAGGACGTTGATGCGCAGGTCAGCCCGGACGGGATGGTTATTACGGTTTTTCAGGACAGAGTGTCTCACAGACTGACCATCGACGGTGATCACATAAAGATCGATGATATGGTTTATTTGATCGGATATGATCACGATACACAGAACGACATGGGCAGTACACTATCAAAATATTTTGTTTCTCATTAATAGAGTTATTTGTTATAATTTTTAACGAATTAACTCACAGGAGGAGATATTATGTCTCAGGAAATCCCTTATAAGATCTATTTGAATGAGAATGAGATACCCAGCAAGTGGTATAACGTCAGGGCTGATATGAAGAACAAGCCCGCACCGCTTCTCAATCCCGGTACATTACAGCCGTTGAAGCTCGAGGAACTTGAGCCGATCTTCTGTACAGAACTCGCTAAGCAGGAACTTGATGATCAGACTCCGTATTTTGACATACCGTCTGAGATCTTAAGCTTCTATAAGATGTACAGACCTTCTCCTGTAGTAAGAGCATACTGCCTGGAAAAAGCACTTGGCACACCTGCTCACATTTACTATAAATTTGAAGGTAATAATACTTCAGGAAGCCACAAGCTCAATTCTGCTATTGCTCAGGCATATTATGCGAAGCAGCAGGGCCTTAAGGGTGTTACCACGGAGACCGGTGCAGGTCAGTGGGGTACAGCTCTTTCCATGGCGTGTGCATATTTCGGTATCGACTGTAAGGTTTACATGGTTAAGGTATCTTACGAACAGAAGCCTTTCAGACGTGAGGTCATGAGAACTTACGGAGCCTCCGTTACTCCTTCTCCCTCAATGGATACTAACATTGGCCGTAAGATCAATGAGGAGTTCCCCGGAACGACAGGTTCACTCGGATGCGCTATCTCAGAGGCTGTTGAAGTTGCAGTAAGCAACCCCGGTTACCGTTATGTGCTGGGCTCAGTTCTTTCTCAGGTTCTCCTGCATCAGTCAGTTATCGGTCTTGAGGCAAAGGCAGCTCTTGATAAGGTCGGCGTAAAGCCTGATCTCATCATCGGATGTGCAGGCGGCGGATCCAACCTCGGCGGTCTTATCGCTCCTTTCGTCGGACAGATGCTCAGAGGAGAGGAGCAGTACAGGATCATTGCCGTTGAGCCTGCTTCATGTCCTTCTCTTACCAGAGGTAAGTATGTATATGATTTCTGCGATACAGGTAAGGTAACACCTCTTGCCAAGATGTATACACTTGGAAGCGGCTACATTCCTGCACCTAACCATGCAGGCGGACTCAGATACCACGGCATGAGTTCTATCATTTCACAGCTCTATGATGACGGATATATTGAAGCTACATCTGTTAAGCAGACCGATGTATTTAATGCTGCAACAACATTTGCAAGAACAGAGGGAATCCTTCCTGCCCCTGAGAGCTCACATGCTATCCGCGTTGCTATTGATGAAGCTCTGAAGTGCAAGGAGACAGGCGAAGAGAAGAACATCCTGTTCGGACTTACAGGAACAGGTTACTTTGATCTTGTTGCTTACCAGAAGTACAATGATGGCCTTATGGAGGATTACATTCCTACAGACAAGGAGATCGAGGAATCACTTTCTAAGTGCCCGAAGACTTAAAGCATTCGGGCTTTATTCCTCTCTTCTCTGCGTTTCTTGACGATCGCATGGCGGAGGATAACAAGTCCGATGACAAGGATCAGGATCAGAAGTGAGATCCCTGCAACCACGATAAGTATATTACGGAGACCGGTCCATCCGGTCTCTTTTATTGGGTCGACTTCAATGCTCGGCGATTTGGTGCTTATCTTTAGACGCAATACACCTACAATGTATTTCTTTCCGTCGGAATAGACTTTGCATAAAGGGACATTGATCTCCTGTTCAGCGAGAGATGTATCGATCATTGCGTCAGAGAGCTCGACCATGTTGGTTGAACCAAGCGAAGCTCTTGCCGATGTTGTTGTCAGATACTCTGAACAATAAGCCTGTTCTGTTTCCAGGAACAGCTTCGTGTTGACAAGAAGGTCATTGATCTGGAGATTTGTCTGGGAAATTGCCGATTCGAATTCTGTAGTAGTAACGGGAACTGTCGTGAAATGCGAGAAACCGTACTCAAACATATTCTTGAGATCAACATACCTGATGCCTGAATCTGCAGCGTTGAGAACACAGGCGACAAGCGTATGATCGTTCTTCTTAGCTCCGCCTACAAGAGTATATCCTGCAGAATCCGTGTAACCGGTCTTTCCGCCGATATAGTAATCGTAGCTGAACTCTGCCTTGGAAATGAATCTGTTGGCATTTGTGACAGTTCTTGCATCGCTGTATTTGTTAGTTGCCGGGATAGTGTAGGAGTATGATGTCGAAACAGTAGAGAACTCCGTATTCCTGCATGCCTCGCCGAGGATCAGGGAAAGATCATAGGCGGTCGTCAGATTGTCCGGGTTTGCATAACCGAATGAGGATGAGAAATGCGTATGGAGACAGCCGATATCGCTGGCTTTGTCATTCATAATATCGCAGAATGCTTCCTCAGTTCCCGCAATGTGCATTGCAAGTGCCAGACAGGCGTCGTTTGCCGACTTGAGAGCACCGGCATATACAAGATCACGGACTGTAAGCTGTTCACCGTCCTGAAGTCCGAGTCTGACATAGTCGAGAGGTATCTCGCTTATCCTTAATGCCATCTCAGGTGTGATCGTAACAATGTCGTCCATATCGAGACGTTCCATTGCTATAAGCAGTGTCATTACCTTTGTAGTTGAAGCCGGTTCCTTCTGGACATCATAATCCTTGCCTAAAAGAACTGTGCCAGAATCGAGATCCATAAGTACATAGGCTGATGCAGAAATATTGGGCCAGTCATCGTGACTCTCGTTGAGGAGGTCATATTTCTGCTCGTTCTGAGAGATCACATCGTCGTTAGGATTATCGAACTCTTCGTTGATGGCAATCGATGACGTTGCCCAGAATGCCATTATCTGAACAGCTGATAAAAATGCAGTCAGTATCTTGATCGGTTTGTTTATATTTTTATGCATCAGGACCGGTTCTCCCATTATTTTTAGAACATTATATCAAACTAATACATATTTTCTCATATTTTAGTATAATTATTGAGTTAAAGATTTGGAGAAAAGAACAGATGTCAATAATCAAATTATCCGATAAAGATAAACTCGTTCAGACTGAAGCAATAGAGGAACTACGCGAGTATTTTGGCGCCAGAAGCCTTTCTCTTGGCAGAAAACTCACATTTGAGGTCATGACTTATGGCTGTCAGCTTAATGAATCTGACAGTGAGAAGATTACGGGAATGCTCAGTTCGATGGGTCTTGTATCCTGTGCTGAACAGGGCAAGGCTGATATTACAGTCATGAATACATGTTCTGTACGAGAGAATGCGGAAGACAGGCTCTTTGGCAACCTCGGTGTTTTCAAGACTGAGAAGAAGAAAAACCATGACATGATGCTCGTCATCTGCGGATGCATGATGAAGGTTCCCGAGAATGTGGAGAAGATCAAAAAGTCCTATCCCTATGTGGATCTCGTTTTTGACCCTCAGCAGCTCTTCAATCTTCCTGTTCTGATGCGTGACTGCATTAGAGACAGAAAGCAGCTTATCAACATCGGCAGTGAAGATTATATTGCTGAAGACGATTTTTTTTCGATTGAGAGAGCAAGAAAGTTCCGGGCTCTTGTCCCGATCATGTATGGCTGTAATAACTTCTGCACATACTGCATTGTTCCTTATGCAAGAGGACGTGAAAGATCCAGGAGTTTTGATTCGCTTATAGGCGAGCTTAAGGAGATAGCATCACAGGGGTATAAAGAAGTGATGCTCCTTGGTCAGAATGTCAATTCTTACGGGATCGGAAGTGAAGACGGGAAGAGTTTCGCGGATGTTCTTGAAGAGACTTGTAAGATAGAAGGATTCTCAAGAGTAAGGTTTATGTCATCCCATCCGAAGGATCTTAGTAAGCGCGTTATGGATATCATGCGCGATTATCCTAATTGTGAGAAGCACCTCCATCTGGCTCTTCAGTCCGGTTCGGACAGGCTCCTTAAGAGGATGAACAGACCTTATACGAGAAAAGAGTTCTTTGATATAGCTGATTATTTCAGAAAAGAAATTCCTGAAGGATCTCTTACTACTGATATTATCGTAGGATTCCCCGGTGAGACGGAGGAGGATTTCGAGTGTACTTTGAAGGCTGTTGAATACTGCAGGTTTGATTCGGCTTTCACATTCCAGTATTCAAAAAGGCCGGGTACACCTGCGGCTTCATTTAAGGATCAGGTTCCTAAGGAGATCGTTACCGAGCGTTTCGGAAGGCTTCTTGATCTGCAGAACGACCTGTCGTACAAGTCAAATCTCGCGAAAGTCGGGAACTCCTATGAGATACTGATAGAAGGTGAGAGCAGAGCGCAGCCCGGAATATTCACCGGCAGAACGATCTCTAATCATCTCGTCAATTTTACTGTTCCGGAAGGTGTCTCCGGAGATCTTGAAGGAAGGCTTGCGATGGTTCATATAGACAGGGCAAGGCCTTATTCGATCGACGGATTTATGGAGAGGTTTACAGATGTCTGATAATAACGAGAATACATTGCTTAAACTGTCAGATATAGACGTCGAGACTCTTTCTCCGATGATGAAACAGTATGTCGACATCAAGAACAGGCTCTCTGATACTATTGTTTTCTATCGTCTGGGAGATTTCTATGAAATGTTCTTTGATGATGCGATATTTGTTTCGAGGCTTCTTGAGCTGACACTGACAAGAAGAGACTGCGGCAATAATATGCGTGCTCCGATGTGCGGTGTTCCTTTCCATTCGTATCAGACATATGCACAGAGGCTTCTCTCGGCAGGATATAAGGTCGCCATCTGCGAACAGCTTGAAGATCCGGCTCTTACAAAAGGTCTTGTAAAGAGGGGAATAGTCAATATCCTGACACCCGGTACCGCTACTGATTTTATGGGTAACGGCAACGATAAGGACAATATTTATCTGATGAGTATCTATTGTCTTGGTGCGCAGTTCGGCGTTGCGATCGCTGATGTTTCGACAGGTGAGTTCGAGGCGACTCAGCTTACGTTCGATTCCTGCGGCGAGCATCTTATGAATCTTCTCGGCAAGTACAGACCGACTGAGATCCTTTATAATCCTGCGTTTGAGAGCGCTCCGGAGTATGAGGTCATACGCATGGGATTCCAGACATCCTTCACCAGGAGGAGCGAAAGGGATTTTACCCCCGGAATAATTAAAGAACACAGGATAGTTACCGAGGATATAGAGAAGTTCCATGACCCGTCACTGCTGCTTTCCGCAGCAGGTGCGATAGCTCTCTACGCGCAGGAGACAAAAACGAACCGTGTTGTATATCTTAACCGGATCAGATGTTTCCAGATGTCTGATACGATGGAACTGGATTATTCTACCAGAGTTAACCTCGAGCTTACATCTACTATACGTTCAAAATCCAGAAAGGGCTCTCTTATCTGGGTAATGGACAGAACTAAGACGGCAATGGGAGGAAGGCTTCTCCGTAAGTGGATCGAAGAACCTCTGATCGTTACATCGCTTATCAACAGCAGGCTTGATGCTGTCGAGGAAGCATATGATAAGTTCATGGCAAGACAGGAGATGATCGAATGCCTTTCCGGTCTTTATGACATCGAAAGACTTGCGGGCAAGGTGTCACTCGGGAGCTGTAATGCAAGAGACCTCATAGCTCTCCGTAATTCTCTCGGAAAGATTCCGTTCCTCAAAGAGTGTGCATCCGGATTCAGCAAAGGTCTGTTCCGGAGTATTAATGCCCTGATAGATCCGCTTACCGATGTGTATGAACTCATCGACAGTTCAATATCGGAAGAGTGTCCTCTTACAATAAAGGACGGTGACATCATTAAGCGCGGTTATTCAAAGGAATGCGATGAGCTTTATGAGATCGCGACGAACGGCAAACAGTATATCCTGAACCTTGAGAATCAGGAGAAGACGAGAACAGGAATCAAGACACTTAAGATCAGCTATAACAAGGTCTTCGGCTACTATATCGAAGTGCCGAAATCACAGGCTGACAATGTTCCTGAGGAATACATAAGAAAACAGACGCTCGCCAATAATGAGCGATACATTACGCCTGAGATCAAGGAGCTTGAGGATAAGATCGTTAATGCTTCTTCCAAGCGTGTCGCACTTGAATATGAACTTTTTAACGATATCCGTGACAGAGTTGCACAGGAGAGCGCAAGGATATTCAATACAGCGAAGGCAGTTGCCCTCATTGATGTTATAACAGCTCTTGCGCAGCTTGCCTCAGATGAGAACTATGTAAGACCTGTCGTTGATAATTCTGAAGTAATTGAGATCACTGCGGGAAGACATCCCGTCGTAGAGAAAACTACAAACGATGTTGCAGGCTTCATCTCCAACGATGCGGTGCTTGATAACGATAAGCGTCTTATGGTTCTTACAGGTCCCAACATGGCAGGTAAATCAACTTATATGAGACAGGTCGCTATCATCACGCTTATGGCTCAGACAGGTTCATTCGTACCTGCTTCAAAGGCCCACATCGGAATTGTTGATCACATCTTTACAAGGATTGGCGCATCCGACGATATCTCAATGGGACAGTCGACTTTTATGGTCGAGATGAAAGAAGTATCGTATATCCTGAAGAACGCAACCAGGCGCAGTCTTCTTCTGCTTGACGAGGTCGGAAGAGGCACCAGCACATATGACGGACTCTCAATTGCATGGGCCGTGATCGAATACATTATGGATCCCAACATTCTCTACAGCAGGACTATTTTTGCTACGCATTATCATGAGCTTAACCAGCTGTCCAGGATATGCAAAGGGGTGTTCAATAATCATGTCGATGTCAGCGAGAATAAGGATGGTGTTGTATTCCTTCATAAAATCGTTGACGGCGGAACGTCAGACAGCTATGGTATTGAAGTTGCGAGGCTCGCAGGTGTTCCCGGCGATGTGCTCGACAGAAGCAAGGCCATTCTTAAGGAACTCGAGAGGATCGGCAATTTTAAGGTTGCCGGCAGCACTCAGGTTGAGAACGGATCTCTCGTTCCTTCAGGAACTGCAATGCCAGGTCAGGAATCTATTTTCGATCCGGGAAATATCGTTTACCGCAAAGAGGATAAACTGAGATCTGCGATAAGAGGAATAGATGTTACGAGGATCACTCCGCTGGAGGCAATGAATATCCTCTATGAACTTGTAAAGATAACAGACGGAGAAGATAATGGGCAGGATTAACGTACTTGACGAACATACCGCAAATGCGATCAAAGCCGGAGAGGTTATAGAACGTCCTGTTTCAGTCGTTAAGGAACTATTTGATAACAGCGCTGACGCCGGAGCGACTGTCGTAAAGATAGAGTTTGCGTCAGGCGGCATCGAAATGATCCGCGTCTCAGACAATGGTATAGGCATGGACAGGGAAGATGCACAGAAAGCTTTCCTTATCCATGCGACTTCGAAGATCACATGCATAGAAGATATCTATGATCTTTCAACACAGGGATTCAGAGGCGAAGCACTTGCGTCTATCGCTTCTTGTTCTGACGTTACTCTTGTAACCAGGCAGGAGGACAGTAATGTAGGAACCAAGATCGTCTATGAAGACGGAAAACTGGTGTATAACGGCGACGGTGCCTGCGATCAGGGAACTGTAGTCGAGGTCCGCAGTCTCTTTAAGAACATTCCAGCAAGGTATAAGTTCCTTAAGAAAGACTCAACAGAAGGAATGTATATCTGTCAGCTTGTTGAGAAACTTGCGATAATCAATCCGCATATCTCTGTAAAACTGATCAAGGACGGGAAGATGATCCTTTCCACTCCGGGAAATGGTGATCTGCTTGATACTATCTATTCCATATACGGTAAGGATACAGCGGCGGCCCTCAAGGCTGTGGATTACCGTTTCGAGAGCTACAGGGTCACCGGATATGCCGGAAAACCTTCATTTGTCAGGGGGAACAGGTCCATGCAGTGCGTGTTTGTCAATGACAGGCCTGTAAAGAATCTGACCGTAACGGCTGCGATCGATGAAGCGTATAAGAATGCCGTTATGAAAGGCAAATTCCCTGTTTGTTTCCTTATGATCTACTGTTCTCCCGGAACCGTAGATGTTAATGTCCATCCGCAAAAGGCGGAGGTCAGGTTTAATAATGAATCAGATATCTTCAGGCTCGTTTATCACGGCATAACGAATGTGCTGTTTGCGGGTGAGAAGGCAACTGAAGGCTTTGAAAGACCCGCTGCTCCGGATATTAAACACGAACCCGTGCAGGCGAGACCCGCACCTGCGGTCAAGGCTACGGCGCAGGTCGTAAGCGAGACTTCTCATAAGCTCAGGGAAAAGGACGACTGTGAAGGCATTAATGCAGCCAATAAACTGCTTGAACTCCTGTCTGCATATAAACCTGATGTGAGCAGTATTGAAGGAGAGAAAGATGTTCCGGCTCCGGCTGCTGAGCCTGTTATTGAAGAACAGGAGAAAGAAGACCGCTCCGAAATAGAAGAACTGATAAACGGTGATTATAAGGGAACGCTGTTCTCGACATACATAATCATGCAGACAGATGACAGCGTTTATTTTATCGATCAGCATGCCGCTCACGAACGTGTTTTATATGAGCGATTTATGAATAAGAAAATTAAGGGTATTTCTGAAGAAAATGTTGAGAGACTCCTTTTGCCGCAGATCATAAAACTGTCTTCGGCTGATTATTCTTTTGTTACTGATAATGTCAGTTCTTTCCTGAAGAACGGTTACGAGATCGAGATACTGGATGACAGAGAGATAGCGCTTCGTACAATTCCTCTTATGAAGGGAAGAACTGTTGCTTCAAAGATGTTTGAACAGGTATTAACTGATCTTAAACACGACACTCCGGATAAAAACGACATCTGGTATCATTTGATCCAGACGACGGCGTGCAAGGCAGCTGTTAAAGCAGGTGATTACCTGTCCTATGATGAGATCAAGATCCTTCTTAAAGAGATGAGAGAGCTGAAGGACCCGTATCACTGTGCACACGGCAGACCCACGTTCTTCAAGGTAACAAGAACCGAGTTTGAGAAGAGATTTAAGAGAATAGTATGAAAGATCTGTCTCAGTATTTACCTGAATACAGGTTCCTGCCGATCATTGCAGGTCCTACCGCCAGCGGCAAGTCTGATATAGCCATGCATCTGGCTGAAAAAACAGGCGGGGAGATCGTATCTTGTGATTCGATGCAGATATATAAAGGCCTGGACATCGGAACCGCGAAACCGACAAAGGAAGATCAGGCTGCTGTCCCTCATCACATGATCGATATAGTCGATCCGTCTGTCAGCTATTCAGTAAGTGATTATTCGTCTGAGGCGGTCAGTGAGATTGAAGATATACTCTCAAGAGGCAGGCTGCCCATAATCTGCGGAGGTACCGGACAATATGTCTCAGCCTTATTCAACGGAACAAAGTTCGGAGAAGATACAGATTCAGACAGTGTGATCAATGAGCTTTATGAGCGGTTCGATTCTGAAGGTATAGACGGAATCTATGAAGAGTTAAGTAAGGCTGATCCTGAAGCTGCAGCCAAGATACATCCGAATAACACAAGGCGTGTTATCAGAGCTTATGCAGTATATCTGGATTCAGGAGTAACATTTACAGAGAAGAATAAAAGATCACACAGTGAGGGGCCTTCATATCCGTTTATGATATTCTGCCCTGATATGCCCAGAGATATACTGTACGACCGCATCAACAGAAGAGTGGATAATATGGTCGAACAGGGTCTTGTTGAAGAGGCTCGCTGGCTGCTCACAAACTATGAGAAAACAGGTGCGACTGCACTCCAGGCAATAGGGTATAAAGAACTCTTTCCATACTTAAATAACGAACGTGATCTTGACAGCTGCATATATGAAATCAAGCTGAATTCAAGGCATTATGCGAAACGTCAATTGTCCTGGTTCAGGTACATGTCAAAAAATGACATTGATTTGTCGAAAAGTGACAAATCAATGGTCGAAATTCTGGGCCAGCTCGAAAAAAGTCTCAAATTTGGGCCTAAAAAAATATTTCTATTGTAATTCGGTCCATACCGTCTTAAAGTGAAGGTGTGGAAAGGAGGTCAGGAAATGTGATACCTGTGCAGACCAACGACTTTACCAAGAATGCGGCAATTATCCGTGTAGAAAGGAATCGGATCATATGCATCGTTCTCGGGGAAGAGATAGGGCTTGCCATTCAGGGTACCAAATCGCTTAACAGTAGCCTCATCATCGATAAGAGCTGCAATGATATCCCTATTATCACAAGTGTTCTGTTTGCGGATAATAAGATAGTCGCCGTCAAAGATACCGGCATCTATCATTGAGTCACCCTTTACCTTAAGCATAAAGGCGTCCTCATTACCGATCAGAGATCTGCTTACCGGAAATGCTTCGCCCGAATAATTCTCGTGTGCAAGGATAGGGATACCTGCAGTTATCTTACCGATACAGGGAAGAGTAACTATATCGGAGCGTCCGGACTGTTCGATGTCTTTTGCAACTTCCGTGTTATCGTTATTCTTCAGGATAATGGCTCTGCGGAGGCCGGGTCTGTATTCTATACGTCCCATCTCATCAAGCTTCTTCAAATATAAATGAACGGATGAAGTAGACTTGAGTCCGGTACCTGCACAGATATCCCGAACAGACGGTGACATTGCATTTGTGTGTATATAATTGCTTACATAATCGTAGACTTTCTCAATTGAACGTGCTGATTTTGCAGTAGAAGGCATGATCGTTGCTCCTTTATAATATGTTTTAATCATTGTATACAAATGTTCGTTAAATGTCAAACACTTGTTCGTTATTTTCCGGCACAATAATGACAGAAAAGATGATCAAAGAAAGACTTAAGACTATCGCAAAGGACCTGAGCTTCGTTGATGAAGATGCCAAGCAGTGTCTGAGGTTTTACCGTGAGGCAACGGAGGAACGGGATGAACTGATAAGGGATATGTACGCAAAGGAATATGCTCCTGTTGCCACAAGTGCTGCGACCTGTTTCTCGAGAGATGTATATTCCAGACTGAATACATATGACAGCTATATATCCGGTTATGAGGAATATATCGAGAATACGATCATTGAATACCGCGCCAAGATCAAACGCAAGAATGAGGCAAGAAGACTTCTCGTTCTGATATTGTCGCTGCCAAGTGTCTGCAACAGAGTAATATATTTCGCGTATCTGAAAAATATGCCTGTCGAGGAGCTTTGCAAAGATCTGTATATGAGCAAATCAACTTATTACAGATACCGCAACACTGCAATAAAGCTTCTTGCCAAACAATTTGTTGTTGATGATGAGTAAAATGATATAATTACCGTATGTCTGAGAATAAAGAAAAAGATATAGATTCTTATATTTCTGATGCACAGAGCAGATTTGTTTCCGGTTTCCTTGGTGTTATCGGTTCATCTGTCCGTGCCACCATCAGGTTTTTCAGATATATTCCGTGGCGTATCAGGAACTATTTTAAGCTGAAGTATAATGAGTACAAGAACCGTCCTCCGCGCAAGGATCTCCGCAAGGTATATGTTCTGGTCGGATATACCACCAAGGAAAGCGTAAATGCCAAGTACAATGCTGAGAGGCATCTGATAATTATCAGAAGGGGACTTCTTGCCATTATACTTCTTCTGCTTATTTTCATATCAATAGACAGGCTTCTGGGAGCTGCTGATTTTGGCGAGATATCCCATGTTTTTGGCATCGAGTCCATAGATGACATAACCGAGAACGATCCTTTTAAGGTAGAGGGGCAGTATATTGAGACATCAGAGACGTCGGAGACATCAGTGTCGATGTCAATGCCTACTGATTTTACATCGCTGCCCGGTTGATTTTGCAAGATTTATTATTCTTTCTTTCATTTTTCAATTTCCTATTGCGTTGAGATTGACTTTATATTATTATCTTTCACTGTAAAAACCAGTTAACGAGAGTTAATGGAAATGAAAGATTAGCTGTAATAACTTTCAAAACAGCAAAGGAAAGGCGGTAATTTATGGATTACACAGTAAGCAACGCGTATTTAAACAGTGTCATGCAGGGTGTTATCAAGAAGAACCCTAACGAGCCCGAGTTCCATCAGGCAGTTTTTGAGTTCCTTTCTTCTATCGAACCTGTACTCGCTATTCGTCCTGACATTCAGGAGAAGCAGATCCTTGAGAGGATCGTAGAGCCTGAGAGACAGATCATGTTCAGAGTAGCATGGGTAGATGACAATGGTAAGATCCAGATCAACAGAGGTTACAGAATTCAGTTCAACAGTGCTATCGGACCTTATAAGGGCGGCTTAAGACTTCATCCCTCCGTTAACCTTTCAATCCTTAAGTTCCTCGGTTTCGAGCAGATCTTCAAGAACTCACTTACAACACTTCCTATGGGCGGTGCAAAGGGCGGTTCAGACTTCGATCCCAAGGGTAAGTCAGACAACGAAGTAATGGCTTTCTGCCAGAGCTTCATGAGAGAGCTCTACAGACATATCGGTCCTGACCTCGACGTACCTGCAGGCGATATCGGAACAGGTGCAAGAGAGATCGGTTTCATGTTCGGTCAGTACAAGAAGATCGTAAACGAGTTCTCCGGCGTTCTTACAGGTAAGGGCCTCTCATTCGGCGGTTCACTTGCAAGAACTGAAGCTACAGGTTACGGTCTCTGCTACTTCGTAAACTGCCTCCTCAAGAAGCACAATGATTCCTTCGCAGGCAAGACCGTTGTTATCTCCGGTTCTGGTAATGTTGCGATCTACGCTACACAGAAGGCTACACAGCTCGGCGCCAAGGTTGTTGCTCTTTCTGACTCCAACGGATATATTTACGATGAGAACGGTATCAACCTTGATGTTGTTAAGCAGATCAAGGAAGTCAGAAGAGGCCGTATCTCTGAGTACGTTAAGGAAGTTCCTTCCGCTAAGTACACAGCAGACGAGAATGGTTCAAAGGGTATCTGGACAATCCCTTGTGATATCGCTCTTCCTTGCGCAACACAGAACGAGCTCAACCTCGATTCTGCAAAGACACTTGTTGCTAACGGCGTAAAGATCGTTGCAGAGGGCGCTAACATGCCTACAACTCTTGATGCTACAAAGTATCTCCAGGAGAACAAGGTTTACTTCTGCCCCGGCAAGGCTGCAAATGCAGGCGGTGTTGCTACATCAGGTCTCGAGATGTGCCAGAACAGCGGCAGACGTTCATGGTCATTTGAAGAAGTTGACAACATGCTTCAGGGCATCATGGAGAATATCTTTACAAATGTTGATACAACAGCTGAGAAGGTTGGAATGCCTGACAACTATGTTGCAGGTGCAAACATTGCAGGCCTCCTGAAGGTTGCTGATGCAATGATCGCTCAGGGCGTTATCTGATATTTGTTTCATACTTCCATAGAAAGGGCTGTACCAAATGGTACAGCCCTTTTTCATTGAAAATCTGTGGAAGTCCACAAACGCAGAACGTTTGAAATCTTATAAATATAGTTTATAATACAGTTTGCTTTGATAATGTTTAATGGAGAACTATGTGAGTAAGAAGAAGCAGGGCAAACAGGACAGGAAGAAAGGACTGGCGGGCAAGATCGTCAGGTTCTTTTGCGTTGTTCTCGGACTAATTGTCGGAGTCTTCCTATATTTCTACTGGGTATTCGGACGTACTTATGTAAATATTCCCATCGTTTCAGATCAGGAATATGCAACATTGAATCTGGTTGAGGGCGGAAGCCTTACCGGCGGAGATGTTGAATCTGCATGGAAGGACGGCGGTCATACAAGAGTATATTACAATCCCAATCATCCTATCATTGCCGTTGCACAGAAGGATCCCAATGTCGAGAATATTCTTGTTTTCGGTATTGATTCCCGTAAGACGAATGATTACAAGTGCCGTTCTGATGCGATGATGATCGTTTCTATCAATAAAACTCAGAAGACGGTTAAGCTTACTTCCCTGATGAGAGATACAGGTGTATATATCGGAGATACTGCTGATACGGCAAAGACAAAACTTGATAAGCTCAATGCAGCTTATGCTTACGGCGGTGTAGGTCTTATGATCAACACGATCAACCGTACATTCGATCTTGATATTCAGAGATTTGTAATGCTCGATTTTGCTTCTGCTGCTGATGTTATTGATCTTGTCGGCGGTATTGATATTACAGTCAGCGCAGGTGAAGTTAAATATGCCAATGAGTTTATCTCATATCAGAATAAGTGGACAGGAGCTTCATCACCTCAGATCACATCAAGCGGTCTCCAGACTCTTAACGGTGTTCAGGCTATAGCATGGACACGTATCAGGTATCTGGATTCCGATTTCGTAAGAACATCAAGACAGAGAACACTGGCTCAGGCACTGATCGAGAAGGTTGCAGGCATGAACTATTTCCAGCAGGTACTGCTCCTTGAGAAATCCACGGGTATGTTTGAGACAAATATGCGTCCGGAGGATCTGGCAAGAGTCGGTATCAGTGGTGTTGAAGGTTCTGATAACCTGACACAATACAGGGTTCCTGAAGATAATCTTTTTACAGTCCAGAGCAATCCCTGGATGATGATCATAGATTTTGAACAGACTAACACAAGACTTCATAATTTTATTTGGGGGACATAATATGAGTAAGACGGTATCAACTTGTATCTGTGAGACTAACCTGATCGCAAATCAGCCGCAGGAGAACGTTTTCTTCCTGACGTTGTCACGTAAGAAGGCGGATTTCCCGCAGGAGTTCTTAAGGACGGCAAGATCAACATCACCAATTCAGATCTGTGCAGTTTTTTCATGTATCGGACCGGACAATGCAGGTGCGATGCTCAATATCGAACTTAATGCAGAACTGGAGAGGCTTGTTGCGCAGGTTTCCAATTCTCCGGTACTTGATTTTGAGGCTTTCTCAAATCAGGTTATCAACGTGCTCAATGTTAAGGTCTGCAATATTGCTGCTGCAACAGGCAACAATCTTAAGGTATCAATGACAATGGTAGTTATCGAAGGCGATGTCCTCCGGGTTATCCATGTTGGTAATACTAAAGCTACATTATTCCGTAATAACCGTCTTATGGTACTTACCGAGGAACAGACTGTTGCTCACAGATATGTCCAGATGGGAGCCATCACTCCTGAACAGGAGATGAGTCACCCCGATAATATGAATCTTACACAGTATCTTGGTAAGATGCCTCAGGACGGTCCTGTTGTTCCTTTCAAGAAGGTTCAGCTCAAGCTTCAGGATAATGATGAGATCTTCCTTATGGGTCTTGGTATCTCACATCTTATGCCTGCCCAGATGAGAAATATTACTCTCGTGCGTCCTCTTAATCCTGAGAGCAAGGCGAGAGAGCTTATCACTTCAGCTATGAACTACGGTATCAAGTCAGGTCTTACCGTAATATGTATGAAGGTTGAATCGACATTCCTTCTTCCGGGTGATGCTGTTATAGGAAGTCATCTTGCTTCTGACGGTACAGTTGCAAATGCCGGTGCAAGCAGGGAAGTTGACGGCTATACACCTTTCGGTGAGCCGGAACCCGCTCAGACGAGGGCCTCAAGATATCCCGATCACGACGTTCCTGTTAATGACGGAGGAACAAGGAACTTCAATCCCGGGAATGCATATGCGGAATATGAAGATGATGATGACGATGATGATGAAGAATACTATGATGATTACACTCCGGACAAGGGTGAGAAGAAGAAACGAGTAATGGCAATAGTCATACCGATAATAATATTCCTTGTGAGTGTTGCGATCGGTTTCGGTGTCATGTATCTGATATTCAATTTCAAAGATATAGTAGGCAAGAGTTCCGAGACGACGGCAGCCTCGGTCAACAATCTTGTCTACTACGTAACCGCTGACGGAACTCCGGTGTTTGCGCAGGAAGACGTCAACAGTACGCTGGTCGCGTCTCTGAACCGTGGCGATGCGGTCACAGTCAATTCGGCTGGCAGCCTGTTCAGTTCGATAACGACATCAGAAAATGTCACAGGCTACATACTTAATGAAATGATCTCCCTCAGCGATCCAACCGCTGGGGAGTCTTCTTCTATAATGGAAACTGATGCGCCGACATCTTCTTCCAGCGAGACAGAATCATCTGAGTCTGAATCATCGACATCTGAGTCAACGATCGTCACTACTGAGATGACTCCTCAGACGCAGGCTACTACAAGACAGACAACAAGAGCTACGACACAGGCAACAACTCAGGCAACAACTCAGTCATCTGAGACTACACCTCAGCAGCCGGATGAGCAGGAGCCTGACGAGCCTGATGTAGATCCTGAGCCCGAACAGGGCGGCGGAGGCGAACAGGGCGGTGGCGGCGGTCAGCCTGACCCTCAGCCGGATGAAGACGGAGATAATAACTGAAAAAACAGGGGTGATCTCATTATGAGAAAGCCCCTGTTTTATTTACGGATTACGAAATCAGTATCTGAACAATTCTTTATAAAGTACCTTTACAGCATAAGAACAGTAGGATTCAGCAACACCGAACATCATTGATATCTCAGATGCACCCTGGTTAACGATACGGAGGTTGATGCCCGCATTACTCAGCGCGGATGCAGCTCTTGCCATGATACCGACTGAATTAGCCATAGCTTCACCGACGATCATAACGATGGCAAGGTCTCTTTCAACCTTGATGTCGGTAGCATTGAGCTCCTTAAGTATCCTGTTGCAGATTACTTCCTGCTTCTCTGGAGTGAAGTACTTCTTACGGACGATAATGGATACAGTATCGATACCCGAAGGGATATGCTCAACGGATATGCCTTCTTCCATAAAGATCCTCATTACGTTCCAGAGGAAGCCGACCTGCTGATTCATAAGATACTTGCTTACTGTTACGGCACAGAAGCCCTTCTCGCCGGCAATACCTGTAACAAGGGAATCATAATGTGTACGCTTCGAAACGATCCATGTTCCTTTTGCAGAAGGGTTGTTTGTGTTCTTGATGTTGATCGGAATACCACGGACATAAACAGGGAAGAGGGCATCTTCGTGAAGAACCGTAAAACCTGCATATGCAAGCTCTCTCATCTCGTCGTATGTGATCTCCCTGATCGGGAACGGGTTGTTAACAAGAGACGGGTTAACAGCATATACGCTGTCCACGTCTGTCCAGTTCTCATAAACCTCTGCTTTGATGGCACCTGCAAGGATCGATCCTGTTATATCAGAACCGCCTCTTGAGAAGGTGATGATCTGTCCCTGCTTTGTGTAGCCGTAGAAGCCGGGGAAGACGTATATCGTGTCGCTGTCCTTTACAAGACCCGAAAGGTTATCGTAAGACTCTTCGAGAATTACGGCCTTGCCAATATCGTTATGCTCAAGGAAAAGACCGCATTCCTTAGGATTGCAGTACTCAGCCTTGTGTCCTGTTGAATTGAGATATGCAGCAACAACTCTTGCACTGGAATCTTCACCCATTGCCTTTACAGAGTCAAGATAAAGCACACTGTCATGGATCTCTGCTTCAACAACTTCGGTAACAGCTGAAATAACCTCAGGGAGTACACTCTGGATCTTGAGTTCGCTTGTAATCTCTTCGAATCTTGCGATTACTGCGCTGAGCGGAGTCTTGTAATCTGCTCCTGCAATCCTTGACTTTGCAACATCAATGAGAAGATCCGTAACCTTGATATCCTCTTTTGTTCTCTTTCCCGGAGCAGAAACAACAACTACTCTGCGGTCGGGATCGGAGAGTACGATGCTGCAGACCTTCTGTATCTGGAATGCATTTGCCAGAGAAGAACCTCCGAATTTGGTAACTTTCATATAACACCTCGTCAGTTTGTATTTAACCTATAGATATTATCACATTTTGCGAAAAATATTACTTATTATATAATCTTTGATATGAATATATTCAAAGCAATGATACCTGATCTGTCAGTCAGATCTGTCAGGGATATCGATCTTAACGATCTGAAATGCAGAGGGATAAACACGGTTCTTCTGGATTTTGACAATACGCTCGGCCCTGACCATTCAACAGTCCCTACGGATTACAGCAGGGAATGTGTGGATATGCTGACAGAGAACGGTTTTAAGCTCTGCCTTGTATCAAACGCAAAATCGGGGAGATCCTCAGGGATCGCAAAAGAACTGGGCATAGAGTGCATTACATATGCGCATAAGCCCAATCCTTCCGGTATTATGCGTGCTCTCGAACTTATGGGTTCATCCTATACCGAGACGGCAATGGTGGGGGATCAGATCTTTACTGATGTTATTGCCGGCAGACTTTCGGGTTGTTATACGATCTTTGTCGAGAGATATAACAAAAAGGAGATCTGGTACGTTGCTCTAAAGAGACCTTTCGAGCGTATTGTAAGGCTCTGCGGCCATTTTTAAGAGACCTTGCAGTTATTTACGTTCTAAAGTATAATTAATCAGTTATTATTTATTAAAGGAGACTTTTATGATTAGTGCAGGTGATTTTAGGAACAATATGTGCTTTGAGATGGACGGTCAGGTCTATCAGGTAGTTGAGTTCCAGCACGTTAAGCCGGGCAAGGGTGCGGCTTTCGTAAGAACAAAGTATAAGAATGTTAAGACAGGTTCTGTTGTTGAGAGATCCTTCAATCCCAACGAGAAGTTTGAGCAGGCTCAGCTCGAGAGAAGAGATATGCAGTATCTCTACAACGACGGCGAACTTTACTACTTCATGGATCAGGAGACATACGATCAGACACCTATCGCTGCTGACAAGATCGGCGACGGGATCAAGTTCCTCAAGGAAGAGATGATATGCAAGATCCTCTCATACAAGGGTGAGATATTCTCTGTAGAGCTTCCTATCACTGTAGAGCTTAAGATCATCGAGTGTGAGCCCGGTGTTAAGGGTGATACAGCTACAAATGTTACAAAGTACGCTACACTTGAGACAGGCGCAACAGTTAAGGTTCCTCTCTTTATCAACCAGGATGAGATAATCAGAGTTGATACAAGAACAGGCGAGTATCTTGAAAGAGCTTAAAGACAATACGCATTTTGCGTAGTTTAAGGAGCACCAATGAATAACAATTCCGGCACGGAATCGATTAAGGGCGACCGCTCGATGACGCAGGGCTTTGTAGCCCAGTATGCTGCAGAAGCGGCCTTACAGATTGACGGAGTTGTATCATTGGTGCCTTCTTTTGCTGTGGCACTCAAGGAGAAGGCCGGAGTCGTGCATGAAGGCAAGGGTGTCAGAGTTGTTTTTGATGAGCAGGACAACAGTTCTGTTTCGGTTACTGTCTATCCCGTTATCAGGTTCGGAAAGATAATTCCCGAGGTCGCATGGGATATACAGGAGAAGATCAAGAACGACGTAGAGAGATTTACGGGACTTAAGGTAGATTCAGTTGATGTTTATGTCTGCGGTGTTGAAGAGGATCCTTCTCTTTTTGCGGAGCATGAGCACGTGGAGGTACACGACAATGAAGATATCAGCAAATTCTATGTAAGTCCCAAACACAATGCGGGAGATGATCAGGGCTCAGGTACTGATGAGCATGATGACAACCGCGGAGCATGGTTCAAGTTTAAGTAAAGCGAAGGGAGACAGTTATGAATTCTTTTGTCAGGGTCTTGACTTTTATCTATTCGGTTATGATCGCATTATTATCCGTTATCCTGCTTTATGCACTGGTTGATGACGGTATATTTTCCGATCTTCTTTCACCGCTTTCTTCCATCGCTAACGGCCCTGTAAGCAAATATGTGTATGCTGCGGTGCTGATCCTTTTCCTTATCTCTGCTGTTATAGTTATCACTAACTCTGTCACATACGGAAGACTTAACAGGACAAGACTCCGTAAGACTGAGATCGGCAGTGTTGATATCGGTTCTGATGCTATCGAGAGTATTGCACTTAATTCGGCAAAATCAGCACAGGTAGGTATCAAGAGCGCAAGATGCCATGTTTCGCCCGGCAAGGACGGAGCGATAAGACTCGCTATTTCCTGCGTATTATATTCAAATGTTGAGATCCCTGCTTCTATGGCGAAGGTGCAGGAGAAGATCAAAAAAGATATTGAGAGATTTACAGGTATCGTTGTAGAGAACGTTTCTGTAAGAGTCGCGAGAGTTGAAGAAGCTGTTGCCAAGGTTGAAGGACGATAAAGATGGAAAGACTCCTTTCTAAGATCTTTGAGAAGATGCGTAATGCAAAGGCCGGAGCGATCTTTGCATTTCTGTTTTTTGTTACTGCGCTGCTTCTCTGTATTTTCGGATTCTTTAAGACCTTATTCATTATTATTTTTACGCTTATCGGCTTCTTTGTAGGGTCTTTCCTTTTCTCGGATTCCAGCAGATTCAAGAAGTTCCTTGACAGGATACTGCCTCCGGGGAGGTTCAGATGAGTAACGAGAATGGTGCGAGCAGGATAAAGACGAGAGAAGCAGCGCTTCTCTTTATATATCAGAGCAAGTTCAGATCAGGAAGTTATCTGAATGTTCTGAGGGATTTCAGAGAGAATGAAGAATACGATCTGATCCTTGATAATGATTTTGACTATTTTAAGGAACTCACAACAGGTGTCCTCAATCATGCGGATGAGCTTGATAAGGCTTTTGAGCCTTTCCTCAAGGGATGGAGACTTGAGAGGATTGCTTCGATTGACAGGATCATCCTTGAGATGGCGGTTTATGAGATCAGCTCCATTGAATCTGTTCACACTTCTGTTGCCATCAACGAAGCTGTCAAGCTTGCAAAAAAATACAGTGATTCCAAATCATCATCTTTCATCAATGGTGTTCTCAGCAGCTACGAGAAGAGTCTCTGATCTATATGGTTGTATTCAATAACGTCACAGATCTGGTCGGTTTTATCAATACTACCGTCCGCAATACGCCTTCTTTGAATGACCTCCAGGTTGAAGGGGAGATTTCAAGTTATAAGGTCGTCAGAGGCAATGCCTACCTCAGCGTAAAGGATGAGGGGTCTGTCGTTCAGTGCGTTATGTACAGGAACTTTCTTGCTGTCTGTGATGAAGAACCGAAGGTCGGCGACAAGGTTGTCCTCCGCGGCGGATTCAGTTATTATGCCGGAAACGGAAGTTTCTCACTCATTATCCGCTATCTCCAGAAGAAGGGTGAAGGCAATCTTCATGAGCAGTATCTTAAGCTCAAAGAGAAGCTGCGCAAGGAAGGTCTGTTTGATTCTTCACATAAGAGACCGATTCCCGTTCTTCCCCGTAAGATTGGTATTGTCACATCTCCTACCGGTGCTGTTATTCACGACATTATGGATACTCTCAAGAGGCGTAATCCTCATTTTCATATCATCGTTTATCCTGCGACTGTTCAGGGAGCAAACTGTCCTCCTGAAGTGATCAGCGGACTTGATTATTTCGAGAGCCGCAATGATATTGATGTCGTTATTGTTGCAAGAGGCGGCGGTTCTTTTGATGACCTGTTTGCCTTTAACGATGAGAGGCTGGCCAGAAGGATCTACGATATGAAGATCCCGGTTATATCCGCTGTCGGACATGAGACGGATACAACGATATGTGATGATGTTTCGGATCTGAGGGCGCCGACTCCGACTGCTGCGGCAGAACTTGTCATGGGCAGATATGATGATCTCTCCGATTTTGTAAACCAGTCTGCAATGTCTCTGGACATGAGCATAGACAAATTCCTTGCACAGAAGAAACAGGCGCTGGAAGTCTATGCCAATCACAAAGCATTGATGAGTCCGCTCTTCTTCGCTGATTCACAGCTGCAGGTCGTAAAGAATTATGAGCTGAATATGAAGACCATCGTTGACAAGAGACTGATAACTGAAATGTCTAACGTTAAAACATATCAGGAGAAGCTTGATTCAATGAATCCGGTTAACGTTCTGAAGAGGGGATATTCGTTTGTCAGTTCCGGGGATGGTACTGCAATCGACAGTGTTGATAAGGTTAAACCCGGAGATAGTGTTATTATTGTATTTGAAGACGGTAAAGCAAAAACGACGATTGACAGTGTAGATAAAAAAGAATAAGGAGGATCCTTTATGGAAGATATGATCAAGCTCGATGAGAATATGTCTTACGAGAAGGCAATTGAGGAATTAAAGAACGTAGTAAGGAAACTGAGCGAAGGCAACTGCACTCTTGATGATTCGCTTAAGTATTATAAATACGGAACTGCACTTGTTGAGTTCTGCAATAAGAAACTTAATGAGGTTAAGCAGCAGATAGAACTTGTTAACCCCGCAAACGGAGAGACGGCTCCTTCGGAGTTTTAATATGGATATCGGCGAATTAATAGAGAAGAATCTTGAACAGGTCTTTCCTGATAACAGCGGAGATACGGTTATCGATGCGGCAAGGTACAGCCTTCTGTCCGGAGGCAAGAGACTGCGCCCCAGAATGATGTTCATGACATCAAAGCTGCTCACGGGAGAGGACACTATTCCTGATGATGTAATGTATTATGCGGTCACTCTCGAAATGATCCACACATACTCTCTCATACACGATGACCTTCCCTGTATGGACAATGACGACTTAAGACGCGGACTTCCGACTTGCCATATTAAGTTTGGTGAAGGATTTGCCACACTTGCCGGTGACACGCTGCTCAATTCGGCGATGGAAAGACTCCTTAAGATGTCATATAAGAAGCCTTCTTATTCTTATGCTTCTTTAAGGATGGCTGAGCTTGCAGGTATCAGCGGAATGATCGGGGGACAGAGCATGGACCTCATGTCTGAAGATATGAAGATACCGCTCGAGCGTCTTTATGAGCTGCAGGCAAAGAAGACCGGTGCTCTTATTGAGTGTGCGATCGTAACACCTTATTATCTTTTCAAGGCAGATTCCTTTGACCCTGATAACGAAGATGATATATGTGATGCTTTGAAGAGGCTGGCGGCTCATGTCGGTCTTGCTTTCCAGATCAGGGATGACATCCTTGATGTTATTTCCGATCCTTCGGTACTGGGCAAGAGTACAGGTAAAGATGAGAGAGATAATAAATCAACATTCGTAACACTCCTTGGCTTTGAAGGTGCATCCGGCAGGCTTGATGAAGAGATCGGCAAAGCTCTTGATGTTTTGTCTTATCTTAGAGATAAGGGTTATGATGTTAATGAGTATGTTGACTTCGTTGAATATCTGAAAAACAGAGGTACATGAGTTGGATTATAAGTTCCTGGGAAATGATTTCAATATCAAGGAATTGACGCCTTCAGACCGCAAGGTTCTTGCCTCTGAGCTTCGTGATAAGATCCTGAATACAGTCTCTGCCAATGGCGGACATCTTGCCGGCAATCTCGGCGTTGTTGAACTTACGATCGCTCTCATGACAGTGTTTGATCCCGAGAAGGACAAGATAGTCTTTGATGTCGGTCATCAGGCATATTCATATAAGCTCCTGACGGGAAGGTTTGACCATTTCGATACATTGAGGCAGGAAGGCGGAATATCCGGTTTCCCCAGGATCTCCGAGAGTAAATATGATGCTTTTGACACAGGTCATGCAAGCACTTCTGTTTCGGCGGCACTTGGCATGGCAAGAGCAAGAGATCTCAAGGGTAAGGATGACTATGTTGTTGCCGTTATCGGTGACGGAGCGCTTACCGGAGGTCTGGCTTTTGAAGGAATAAATGATCTCGGTATAAGCAAGACGAGAATGATCGTTATCCTTAATGACAATGAGATGAGTATCGATAAGAACGTTGGAGGACTGTCGCATCATCTCTCCAAGATAAGAGCAAAGAGCGGATATATCGCTGCAAAGAAATCTACGGAATCCTTCCTTAAAAAGGTTCCTCTTATCGGTAATCTCATTATAAAGATAATCCTTGCGATCAAAGACTGGTTCAGGTTCATAACATACCGTAAGAGACCTTCTGTTTTTGAGGATCTCGGTCTTGTATATTACGGACCGATTGACGGCAATGATTCAGAGCAGATAATCGAGACTCTTAACGCAATCAAGGATATCGAAGCTCCGGTTCTCCTCCACGTTATAACAAAGAAAGGCAAGGGTTACTCATTTGCAGAGAATAAACCTTCCGATTATCACGGAGTCGGACCGTTTGATCTCGAGAAGGGTGTTGTTCCTTCAGATAAGAAGACTTTTACCAATGCTTTTACTGAGATGATAATGCCCGAAGCGGAGATCAATGACAGGATAGTAGCTGTTTGTGCTGCCATGGCTATGGGTACCGGTCTTTCCGAATTTGCGGCTAAGTATCCCGCAAGATTTTTCGACTGCGGTATCGCTGAAGAGCATTGCGTGACAATGGCATCAGGTCTTGCAAGATCCGGTTTTGTTCCTGTCGTTGCAATTTATTCGTCATTCCTTCAGCGTGCTTATGACGAGATCGTTCACGACTGCTGCTTCATGAATAATCATGTTGTGTTTGCGATAGACAGAGCTGGATTTGTCGGCAATGACGGTCATACACATAACGGCCTCCGTGATATGGCGGTCCTGTGTTCGATGCCTAATATGACAGTGTTTGCACCTCGTGATTACAAGGATATGCAAAATATTTTCGAGTACTGCATCAATTCATGCTACGGTCCGTGTTCCATCAGATATCCGAGAGGATGTGCCGATTATGATGAAGCTCTTTATGAAGATCCTTCAGAATGCATAAAGCCTCATCTTGTCGGTTCGAAGGGTAATGATTACTGCCTTATATCAATCGGCGTTATGTGTAAGAACTGTGAGACTGCATACCATGATCTTGCAGGTTCGGGCCTTTTTGGAAAACACATTAATCTTTCCATGATCAAGCCTGTTCCGGTTGATGAGCTCATTGCAATGATCGGCAACTGTAAAAACGTATTTGTATGTGAAGAGGGGATCTCACTTGGAGGAGCATGTGACAACATCCGTGCTGCAATCTCAAAGAAGACGGATAAATATGAGTTTATACCGATCGCTGTTGAAGATGACATGATAAGGGCTGCGTCGGCAGAAAGACAGCGCGAGCTTGCAGGCATCGATGCCAAGAGCATTTATAATAAGATTGTTTCTTTCTAAATTGTTCTGTATTTTTATGCAGAAAAATGATTTAATATTCGTATGAAGATCGGGCTACACATAAACAGGAACAGAGATAAGGATTTTGAATGCGCACTGACTGCCATCAAGGCTGTTATTAAGCTTGGTGCAGTGCCTGTACTTCTTCCTGAACTTGAATCAGAGATCCCGAATGAAGATGGACTTATCTCGTTTGAAGAGTTTGAATATGCAAAACCTGATGTCATGGTTTCGATAGGCGGAGACGGAACGTTCCTTGCGATGATCTCTGAGAACAGGGAACTGGATACTGAGTTTATCGGTATCAACAAGGGAAGTATCGGTTTCCTTACGCAGATTTCCGCTGATGCGATAGAGAGTTCTCTGGAACGCATAATTTCAGGTGACTACAGGATAATCAAGCGCAGCCAGCTTTATGTTGAAGTATTCAATAAAGACGGAATTCGTAAGGGCTCCGATATATGTCTGAATGACTGCTTTATCTGCCGTGGTGCAAAACCTCATATTACCAAGCTCCTTCTTAAGATAGACGGACAGGTAGTTGAGCGGTTCTATGGTGATGGTCTTGTAATATCCACGGCTACAGGTTCGACTGCTTATAATCTTGCATCAGGCGGACCTCTTCTTATGCCTGATATGAAAGATATGATCATTACTTCCGTCTGTGCTCATACGCTTCATACGTACAGTCTTGTTGTGGGACCTGAGAGTACTATCGAAATAATAGTCGAAGACGTTGAGACACAGCCGATCATCTGTCCTGACGGAAGAGAGTTTGTTGATATCGAACCTTATGACAGAATAGTTATCAGGCTCAATGATAAACCTGTTAAGACGATCAGTATCGGCCCTGACAGTTTCTTTAGCGATGTGAGACGGAAGATCAATCAGAGAGGTACATTCTATGAAAACGGCTAAGAATTCTCGTCAGGAAATGATGCTCAAGCTGATCAGGGAGAAGGATATTTCAACTCAGGAAGAACTTACCTCGCTTGTTAAGTCAGCAGGCTTTAATACGACTCAGGCGACTGTATCCCGTGATATTAAGGATCTTGGCATCATAAAGGTAACTCTTCCGAATAAGAGTACAAAGTATGCGGTTCTCGACAGGACCGGTGATTCTGCTCCGGGAAGGCTTCTTGCAGTTTTTTCAAATTCAGTAAGGACTATTGAGTCAGCAATGAATATAGTTGTCATCAAGACACTCCCAGGAATGGCTCAGGCAGCAGCCTCAGCACTTGATTCGATGCATCTTAACGATATCATAGGAACCATCGCGGGCGATGATACCGTATTTGTTGCAACTCCCGGGATCGATGAATCCCAGGCTCTTGTCACTACTCTGAACGATCTTGTAATTGGGGTCGGGGAATGCTGACAAGACTTGAACTAACTGATTTTGCGGTCATTTCAAGGGCCGTCTTTGAACCTTCTGAAGGATTAAACGTCATTACAGGTGAGACAGGCGCAGGTAAGAGCCTTCTTGTTGATGCGCTTGGTCTAATCATGGGGGACAAGGCGAGCAGAGGTGTTATCCGCACGGGAAGCGGTTTCGCATACGTTGAAGCGATATTTGATGTCAGCAGTCCTTCTGAGGGACTTTCGGCTTTCCTGAAGGAGATAGACATTGAACCCGAAGACGGAATGCTTATCGTAAGCCGCAAGATATCCACAGACGGGAAGAGTATCGCCAGGATAAACGGCAAGACAGTGGTTCTTGCGATGCTTAGGCAGCTGTCATCATTTCTTATTGACATCCACGGACAGAACGATACGCAAGTCATCTTTGATGAAGGAAGTAATGTAGACCTTCTCTTAAGCTATGGCGGTGATGATATTGCACCTTGTCTCGAACAGTACAGTTCCAATCTCAGGAGTTATAAAGAGACAGTTCTTAAGATAAGAAACCTTTCCCAGTCTCCCGAGATGCTTGCCAAGAGAAGGGAATACCTTGAGTTTGCAGTAAATGAGATAGATGAAGCTGAACTTAAGCCGGGTGAGGAAGAGGAACTCCTCAATAAAAAACGCAGGATCAGTAAGCTTGGTGAGATTTCATCTTCTGTAAATGAAGCTTATGAACTTCTCAATGAAGAGGGTGTTCTGTCGGATATGGGACGGATCTTTTCGGATATCGAGAAGGTAAAGAAAGATGATGAAAGACTGGAAGATATTGCAAAAAGAACATCATCGGCGCTCCTGGATCTTGAAGCGATCAGGGATGACCTCAGTGTGATAGTCCGCGAAATGGATTTCGATCCCTCTGAGGAAGAGGAGATAAACCGCAAGATAGGCAAGATCTATGAGCTCAAGTCCAAATACGGTTCGAATATCGAAGAGATACTTAAGTTTAAGGACGATGCCGTTACAGAACTCGACTCATTTGAAGATAATAAGAGAACTCTCGTAATCTTGAAAAAGGAACGTCACGAGATGGAGGAACGTCTGCTGAAGTCTGCGGAAGACCTTTCGTCGCTCCTTAAGGAGAAAGCGGCAAAGCTTGAGAAGGAGATAGTCAGCGAACTGGCGGATCTCGAGATGCCGCAGGCCCGTTTCAGTGTTGAGTTTACAAGAAGGCCGAAGGACAGATTTTTCTCGTCTCACGGCATTGACGATATCAGATTTATGTTCAGCGCAAATCCGGGTCAGGAACTGAAGCCGTTATCATCGATAGTCTCAGGGGGTGAGGCGTCGCGCATCATGCTGGCGGTCAAGAATATCCTCAGCAGATGTGACAGGACTCCGACACTGATCTTTGATGAGATCGATATGGGCGTATCAGGAAAAGCTTCCGCTGCCATCGCAGTCAAGCTCTCATCCATAGCGAAGATGCATCAGGTGTTATGTGTCTCGCACACATCTCAGATATGCGCAGCTGCGGATAACAACTATCTCCTGACGAAGAGTATGTATGAGTCATCTACTGAGACTAATGTAACTAAACTCGACAGTGAAGGAAAGGTTGACGAGGTTGCCAGACTGCTTTCCGGTACAGGCGATCAGAGATCAAAGGATCTTGCCAAGAGCATGATCGAGCAGTTCGGCAGAAGACCAGACTGATCGCATGTCTTCGGGAAGCGCACTCTCGAAATGTCTCTCCACATCACTGAATTTATCCTGAAAACGGAGACTGTACGCATGAAGTGCACATCTTCCGATCTTTTTATCTATAACTTCCGCAGCCGGAAACTTGTCACAGGGATTATCTGCCGATAAAGGCCCGTATAATCCGTCACCGGCAAGCGGATGCCCCAGATATCTGCTGTGAACTCTGATCTGATGGCATCTTCCTGTTTCCAGTTTGAACTCAACGAGAGATATATCGTTTACTTCATCGTAAACAAGAACGCGGTAGTGAGTAACAGACCGTTTTCCTTCAGGATCTACATCTCTGATCATAACGCTTCCTGGTCTCCTGGCAATAGGCCGGTCGATAGTTCCGGACTCATTCTCAAATCTGCCGTAACAGACAGCAAGGTACTTCTTCTGGATCTCGCCGCTCACAGACAGCGTATTATGTGCATAGCCGTTCTTGGCAATGATAATCAGACCTGAAGTCTCACGGTCGAGTCTTATGACCGGATGAAGAGTTCCTTCGGAAAGCATTGTAAGAAGAGAATCGTCAAGATGTCCGTGAGTGGGGTGTGTAACGATGCCGGCGGGTTTGTTAACGACAATATACCATTCGTCCTCATAAAGGAAATCAATGCCTTCAGGGTGCAGTATATCACCGGATCTGTCTTCAAGTTCGACATACAGGATATCTCCGGTCTTAACTCTCTGTCTTACGGTTGCGTGAACACCGTTAAGCTCGACTTTGCCGTCGAACTTAAACCTTTTGATCATCTGGCGGCTCACCAGAAATTCCGTGTTCAGGATCCTTACGATCTCTCTGCCGTCATCTTTTTCCGGAACTGTATATCTGATATTCATGCTGATATTTTGTGTTTAAAGGCTGTTTTTGTCAATTATTTGTAATTTGGACGGCGTTCAAAAGGTTGACACTTCAAAGATTTATTTTTATTATAATAAATGGCTTGTCAGAGCCATTTATACAATTGAACTTTGACAACTTAATATTGGAGGTGAGTACCAACGTGGAAAAGTGGTTATTTTTAATCATTGGTCTTGTTGCAGGTCTCATCCTTGGTGGTATATGCATATCAATTTTCTACAAGCGCGGTTTATCAACGCAGCAGAAGCAGTTGAAAGAGGATCTTGCGAAGTCACTTGCTGACAGCGAGAAGATCATAGCAAATGCCCAGAAGGAAGGGGAAAGCAATAAAAGAGAACTTCTTTTGCAGGCCAAGGAGGAGATCTCAAAGGCTCGTTATGAACTGGAGAACGAGGCCAGAGAGAAGCGCCAGGACATTGCAAAAGAGAGAGCCAGGCTGGAGCAGAAAGAAGAGAATATTGAACGTATTCAGGCTTCCACCGAGAAGAAGCAGCAGGAGATCGAAGCAAAGCAGACAAAGATCAATGAGCTTGAATTGAAAGCTCGTGAACTTGAAGCCCGTAAGCAGTCGGAATTGGAGAAGGTTTCCGGATTGTCGATCAGCGATGCAAGGGCACTTGTCCTTGAAGCTGCAGAACGTGAATACAGTCATGATCTTGCATCCATGCTCAAGCAGATGGAGGAAAAGACTAAGCAGGATGCCGACAGGATCGCTAAGGATATCATTGTTAATTCAATCCAGCGATACGCTTCTGATTACGTTTCCGAGGTAACAGTATCCGTTGTTAATCTCCCGAATGATGAGATGAAGGGACGCATAATAGGTCGAGAAGGACGTAATATCCGTGCTATCGAGACAATTACAGGTGTTGATCTTATAATCGATGATACACCTGAAGCAATCATCCTGTCCTCTTTCGATCCCATCAGAAGAGAGATCGCCAGACTGACCATAGAGAAGCTTGTTGTTGATGGAAGGATCCACCCGGCAAGGATCGAGGAAATGGTCAAGAAGTCTGAGAAGGAACTGAACCAGGTGATGAAGCAGGAAGGTGAGAGAGCCGTATTTGATACGGGTGTAATGAATCTCAATCCTGAGCTGATAAAGATCCTCGGAAGACTTAAGTACAGAACCAGTTATGGTCAGAATGTACTTCAGCACTCTATCGAAGTCTCATGGCTTGCAGGACTTATGGCAAGCGAATTGGGTCTTGATGTAAACTTTGCCAAGAGAGCGGGACTATTGCACGATATAGGCAAGGCCGTTGATTTTGAACAGGAAGGAACCCATGTTCAGTTAGGTGTAGATATCGCCAAGAAATACCACGAATCACCAGATGTTATCAATGCTATCGAAGCACATCATGGTGATTGCGAGCCAAGAACGGCTGTTGCTGTTCTCGTGGCTGCTGCAGACGCTATTTCTGCAGCCCGTCCCGGTGCCAGAAGAGAGAATCTTGAGACATACATCAAGAGGATCGAGAAGCTTGAGGAAATCGCTACAAGCTTTGACGGCGTCGAGAAGAGCTATGCAATTCAGGCTGGTCGTGAGATACGTGTTATCGTATCACCTGATAAGGTTTCTGATGACGAGATGGTCATCAAAGCAAGACAGATCTGCAAGAGGATCGAGGAAGAGCTCTCCTATCCCGGTCAGGTCAAGGTCAATGTAATCAGAGAGACCAGAGCTACAGACATAGCAAAATAAAGCATTTTTTTACCTTAGTTTTGTTTTATATCAGTTTGGAATTCACCATTGATCCAATAAGCCCGCTTTGAACATTTTCAAAGCGGGCTTTTTTATGTTAAGATTCATCTTATGAATATTTGCTTTATCGGTGATGTTGTTGGTAATTGCGGGAGACGTGTAATAAAGACTGTTCTTCCCGGGTTTATCAGTTCAAACAGTATAGATCTGACAATATGCAATGCTGAGAATGCGGCTCATGGTCTCGGATGTTCTGAGAAGATCATCTCGGAACTGTCCATGTGCGGGTGTGATCTGTTTACGCTTGGGAATCATTCATTCTCCAATTATGATTTCATGCGTCAGATAAAGACTCTCGATAATGTTGTCAGACCTGCCAATGTTTCGGCTCATTGGCCCGGCAGGGATTATATTATCTCTGAGAAGAGCGGCCTCAGGATCGGTCTCATCAATCTGATGGGTCAGATCAATGTCGGGATATCCGCAGACAGTCCCTTCGATAAGGCTGAGGTACTTATCGAGAGACTCAAAAATGAAGAACAGTGCAATGCAGTCATCGTTGATTTCCATGCTGAGACAACATCTGAGAAACAGGCATTAGGTTATTACCTTGACGGTATGGCTGCTGCTGTTGTCGGAACTCATACGCATGTTCAGACATCAGATAACAGAGTGCTTCCTGAGGGTACAGGTTATATTACTGATCTTGGAATGACCGGCGCCATTGATTCCGTGCTGGGAATGGATATAGAGACATCCCTTGCAAGACTGGCATATAAGCTCCCGAGAAGATATGAGCCTGCTGACGGACCGGGTTTTATGAATGGTGTCATAATAAGCCTTGATGATTACGGCAAATGTAATTCAATTCGCCGTTTTACTGAATATGAATAATGATTTATAATACTTGCCATGAGTGAAAACAATACAGAATTAAAAGACCGTGTTATGGAAGCAAGATTTAAGCAGACGAAGATCACCTCTTCGTTTCTTTTTGTAATGCTCCTTGTCGTCGGTGATCAGGTTGCCAAAGGCTCTGTAGTAAGGAACATGGCTTTAGGTGAGAAGAAGCCGGTAATAGACGGTTTCTTTTATTTCCATTATGTGCAGAATACGGGAAGTGCTTTCAGTTTTCTTGCTGACACGTCGTGGGGCATTTATGTGCTTTCAGCTATCTCACTGATATTCGGTATCATCATCCTTTCCGGAATGGTTTTTGCGATACTGCATAATTTTAATAAGATCGGTGTCTGCCTTGGCCTTATCGGCGCAGGAGCTATCGGCAATCTTCTTGACAGGTTTATGCTTCACTATGTAATAGATTTCCTCAGGTTTGATTTTGGAAGCCGTACTTTCCCGATATTTAACTTTGCTGACTGCTTTGCGGTTATTGGAACCGTGCTGTTTGTTATCTACATTATTTTTTCAGGTAAAGAGTTCGACGAGTTCTGGACAATACTCTTCAAGAAGAAAAAGAAAGAATCATGATAAAAGAGTTTATATGCGACAGTGACGGCATGAGACTTGATACGTTCATTGCAAGTGTTTGCGATGATTATTCAAGGTCGTATTTCAAGACACTGATCAGTGAAGGCAACGTTACTGTAGGGGGTATCGTGATAACCAAGGCGGGAACCCCTGTTCAGGCAGGTGACAGGATCGCAGTGGATATTCCTGATCCGGTCAGGAGTGATAATGAACCTGAAGACATTCCCCTCGATATTGTATATGAGGATGATCATCTTCTGATTATAAACAAGCCCCAGGGAATGGTCGTTCATCCCGGCGCAGGTCATTCTGACGGAACGCTTGTCAATGCGCTCCTGGCTCACTGCGACGGAAAACTGTCAGACATCAACGGCGTATTGAGACCCGGTATCGTTCACAGGATAGATAAGGATACATCAGGACTTATGCTTGCGTGCAAGGATAATGATACTCATGTAAGACTGGCAAAGATGATAGCGGATCATGAAGTCGTAAGAAAGTACAGAGCTATAGCAACCGGTGTCATCAAGAGCGAGAAGGGAACTATCGATGCTCCTATAGGCAGGTCTGACAAGGACAGAAGAAAGATGATCGTCAAGGGTGACGGCAAGTATGCCGTTACGCATTTCGAGGTCGTCGGAAGGTATTGTGAGGCAACAGATCTGTTGCTTAAGCTGGAGACGGGACGCACACATCAGATAAGAGTGCATCTGCATTATATCGGGCATCCTATAGTCGGGGATCCCGTTTACGGAACAAAAAAGAACTCTTTTGGTCTGGAGGGACAGGCGCTCCACAGCACGTCTATCGAGTTTGAGCATCCCATTACCGGAGAGCATATGTATTTCGAGTGCGATATTCCCGAATACTACAAGCGTCTTACCGGGTCATTTACCCCTCTGAGCATTTGACCTTTTAGATGAATAATCAGATAATATGAGTATGGTTGAACACTTAACAGATCTCGATGCGGCAACACTTTCAACTGGTGATATCTTCAGTAAGATCTCATCTGCTTTTTCCGTCTCCTGTGATACTGACGGGAGCGATATTATCATTACCGGTGAGGATAATCTCGGAATAGTCCGTGCCTGCGAGGCTTTGAGGACTATGAACATACTTGCTCAGGATAATGAGCTTGAACCAAGAACAGTTGATTATATTATCTTCCTTGCGGGTAAGGGACAGACTGAGGAGTTCCTTGCTTCTTCCGATGAGATCTATTATACGACTCCATCAGGCAGAAGCATAAAGGCAAAGACTTTAGGGCAGCATGTCTATCTTGATGCGCTCAGAAGATCTGAACTTGTTATCTGCAGCGGACCGGCAGGATCAGGAAAGACTTTCCTTGGTGTTGCAATGGCTGTAAGGGCATTCAGGAACAGAGAAGTATCCAAGATAATTCTTACAAGACCGGCTATCGAAGCTGGTGAGAGATTGGGTTTCCTCCCGGGAGACATTGAAGAGAAGGTCGATCCGTATATGAGACCCATCTATGATGCAATTGAAGCTCTTCTTGGAAGAGAACTGTTTGACAGATATTATGAGAAAGGGCTGATCGAGGTTTCTCCTCTTGCTTTTATGAGAGGCCGTAATCTCGATGACTGTTTCGTTCTGCTCGATGAGGCACAGAATACGACGGCAGATCAGATGAAGATGTTCCTCACAAGACTGGGAATGAACTGCAGAGCCTGTGTGTGCGGTGATTTTACCCAGATAGATCTTCCAAGGGGTGTCAGAGACGGCCTTCATGATTCAATGGAGGTGTTGCAGGATCTGAAGGAAGTGTCCATTGTTTCGCTCAGTAATTGTGATATCGTCAGGAACAGCCTTGTTCAGAAGATAGTTGAAGCTTATGATAAAAGGTATAACAGAGAGGGTGTTTAGTACATATGAATGTTAATTCCTTTGGTACCAGAGTTCAGCAGATCATCGTTATGGTGCTCGTTGTTATTTTGGTTACGCTGGTTGTTTTCTACGGATATCTTCCGGATAACTATAATTACAAAGTAGGTTCTGTTGCTGAGAGCGACGTTTATGCCACAAGAACTCTTACAGATACATATCAGACTGAATATGAGGCTATGATCGCGAAGAACAATGTTGCTGCGATCTTTGTACGCGATGAGAGGCTTTCTGCTTCAAATGTCGATAACGTTGAGACATTCTTCAATAATGTTGCACAGACACGTAATCTTATGAACAGCGGTGATGCCGGCGCTTTCATCACTGAGAATATTGCTGTTCAGAATCTTAATTCCACACTTAAGTCAGCCCTGAATAAGAAGTTTGATCCGGATGACCTCCTCGTGTTTTTAAAGATGACAAAATCAGCTTTTGGCTATATTGAAGATAAAGCTATCTCGATGACTGACGTTATGATGCACGGCAACGTTAATGCTGACAGTCTTCCTACGGTTATTGCAGATCAGATCAATTCATTCAAGGAGACAAATCCGTCATATTCGCTCTATGCCGATTCTCTTTCAAACGTTCTCACAAAGATCATTGAGCCTAACTCTGTCTTTGACGAAAGTGCTACAGAGGATGCTCAGGATAATGCGTACAGGGCGGCTGTCGATAATCCGGTCATCATTGAGAGAGGTGCCAAGATCGTCGGTGCAGGAGAGGTCATTACTGATCACACATACAGACTCTTATATGATCTCGATCTTATCAGCACGGCAGGATTTGACTACTTTATTCTTGCCAGAGTCGCAGCATATATCCTTCTTATATTCATTGCCTGCGTATTTTATATAAGCATCAAGGAAGTTGATTTTAATATTGACCTCAGCGTATTCTATATTCTGATCATCACATTCCTTATTCCGATCACTGCAGGCATCTATCTGTCTGAGATCTCGTCCCTTCTTGTCATAGAGCTTTTCTTTACGACTATATGCGCCACGTATATGGGAATTTCAGCTTCCATCATTTTCTCAGTTGCGAATCTGATGATGCTGTGGCCGATATATGATTTTGATATCGAGACCATGTTTATACAGCTTGTTGCCATATTTGTATGCAGCTGTATAGCCGGAAGCCGCAAGAATACTTTCAATACAGCGCTTATCATCATATTCCCGGCGTTTGCCGCGCTTCTTGCTTCACTGGCTTACAATTTCTTCAGCAATGCTTCAAGAAGCGATTACATAGATTCGGCTATGATGACCAGCCTTTCTGCTGTCGGATCCCTTGTTATAGCTGTCGGTCTGTTTCCCATCTATGAGCTTTTCTCACGTAGGGTTACACCTGTCAGACTTATTGAACTTTCCCAGCCTGGACATCCTTTGCTTAAGAGACTGTTCATCGAAGCATCAGGTACATACCAGCATTCAATGACTGTAGCAAATCTTGCTGATTCTGCGGCTGAAGCGATCGGTGCAGATGCTTTGCTCTGTAAAGTTGCCTGCTACTATCATGACATCGGAAAACTCGAGCATCCTGAGTATTTTACAGAGAACCAGCATGATGGTGTTAACCCTCATGATACACTTACTGTTATGGAAAGTGTTAAGATAATTACCGCTCATACTGATGACGGTATCAAGCTTGCACGTAAGAACAAGATACCTGAACAGATAATAAAGGTAATAGACGAGCATCACGGAACTACATATCCGGGCTATTTCTATAACAAAGCCTGTGAAGAAGCGAAAGCTGCGGGCCTTGATATGCCTGATGTCAACAATTTCAGATATAAAGGCCACGTTCCTTCTTCAAAGGAATCTGCTATCGTTATGCTTGCCGATACATGTGAAGCCGCCGTAAGATCTTCCGGAAAGACTGATCTTGACAGCTGCGAGGCTCTTATCAGAAGACTTGTTAAAGGCAAGATCGAACAGGACCAGCTTGTTAATTCCGGACTCTCGTTTGATGATATTGAGAAGATAATCGAATCATTCAAGAAGTATTATGCCGGAGCATTCCACGAAAGGATAAAGTACCCGGAAAATGTTAATTAATATATCGCCGGAATCAGAGATACTTGTTAAGTATTCTGATCTTATAGACAAACTTGCTCAGTCAATAGCATCTTCATCCGCACCTTCTGATGAGGCCGCGCTTCTCCTTAAGAGCGGTTATTGTTCTCTGATGGCTGTTTCGGAAGAAGAGATAAGAGAGATCAACCGTGATACACGAAGCATTGACAAGGTCACGGATGTACTGTCATTTCCGATGCTCGATCTCAGGAACGGAAAGCTGACCTGCGGGATAGATGAATGTGATTTTGAGCTTGATGAAGAGGGGAACAGAGTTTTCAATTTCGGAGATATCGTTCTCTGTTATGATGTCGCGGTAAAGCAGAGTGAGGAGTACGGTCATTCCGTTGAGAGAGAAGTCCTGTTCCTTATCTGTCATTCGCTGCTCCATCTTCTCGGATATGATCATATGGAACCAAATGAAGAGAAGAGGATGATCAGACTTCAGAAGGAACTGATGAGAACTATCGGTCTTGAGGAAGAAATCCCGGAAGAGACCGGTGAAGATGCCTCAGAGGACAAGGCAATCGATGAACCCGTATATCCTGCAGGAACTCCCTGTGATCATTGCGGATATGTCGCTCTTCTCGGCAGACCTAATGTAGGCAAATCAACGCTTCTGAACTGCATTTCCGGCATGAAGGTAGCAATAGTCTCACATAAGCCGCAGACAACCCGCACAAATATCAGGTCTATCTATAATACCGACGATTCACAGATCATCTTTGTCGACACTCCCGGTGTTCATTCTCCAAAGTCAAAAATGGGCGAGATCATGGTCGAGAGATCTTTCAATTCAGCAAAGAATGCCGATCTCATCCTGCTGATGGCTGATGCAAGATATAACAAGCCGGGCAAGGTCGAATCAGAACTGATCGAGCTGATAAAGAGTACCCGTAAACCCGTAATACTTGCGATCAACAAGATCGATGAGATAAGTAAGGATGAGAGACTCCCGCTCATCGCAAGCTACGCGGAACGCTATGCGTTTGCAGATATAGTTCCTGTAAGTGCTAAGACAGGACGCAATGTTGATCTTCTAATCGATGTCATTAAGAAGAACCTTCCGGCCGGACCCAGGCTCTTTGATTCCGAATACATGACGGATCAGACCGAGCGTGAGATGGCAAAGGAGTTCATAAGGGAACAGGTCCTTCATTATACTGATCAGGAGATCCCTCACGGAGTTGCCGTCGAGATTACAAAGTTTGAAGACAGATATGGTTCAGATGCTGCTGATGAGTACGACAGGACGATGGTATATATCGAAGCATCTATCATCTGCGAGCGAAAGTCGCACAAAGGCATTATAATCGGCAAGGACGGTCAGATGCTGAAGCGCATCGGAACAGCTTCCCGTAAGAGCATTGAAAGAATGTGCGGATGCAAGTGCTATCTTGAACTGTTCGTCAAGTACCGTGAAGACTGGAAAAATGACGATACATTCCTGAAACAGTTCGGGTTTACTTCAGAGGACGAGGACTGATATGCCTTCCGTTCCTGTTACTTACAGAGGAATGATCCTTGTCAGTACGGAATACAAGGCTAATGACAGAGTCTTGAAGTTTTTGACTCGTGATTCGGGGTTGCTCGACATATACGTTAAGCGGGCAGGTAAACTGAACAGCAGCAATGCTTTTATATCAGTTCCATACATGCTTTGCGACCTGACGTGTTCTGATTCACACGGATATCTGTATCTTAAGTCGGGATCAATTATCGAGAGTAATAAGAATATAATGAACGATCTTGATCTTATGCTGACAGCTGCTCATTTTGCTGATGTGCTTACTGATATTTCAAGACAGAGTGATAACAGCAGGGAAGCATATGAGCTTTCATGTTATGCTTATTATCATCTTGCTGACAAGCCCGGGAAAAGAAAACTGTTCCTTGCTGTATTCAACTGGCGTGTTCTTACAATTCTCGGACTTACGGTCTCATATTCGGTAACAAATGATACACAGACTGAGATATCGGATTCCGGTATCTATTATGTTTCTGTAACAGGCGGTGAGATCTATTCCGGGAAAAGGGAGGGGTCCAATGTGTCGGTGCTGACAGGGAAGAGCATACGTGTTCTTAATTTTATCGCCTCTTCAGAAATTGATAAGATATTCGGGCTGACTGTGCCTGATGATATGGCTGAAAGACTTGCCGATTTTACGATGAACAGTTTATCGTTTCAGCTTGAAAAGGATTATAAGAGCAGGTTTGTATTATGAGTAAAAAGTCTAAGGTAATTACCGGGATCATTATTGCTGTGCTGGCACTTCTGTTCGCCGGCGGCTATCTGTATTATACGGGTGCTTTGAAAAAGTTCTTCCCGAAGAAAGCCTTTGCTCTTGAAGAGTATCAGACGGGAGAGATGACAGAAATCGAGCCTGAGGAATACGTTCCGGATCTTATACTCGTGAATAAAGAGTACACAATAGATGCTAAATATGATTCCGGTATCGTCTTTTACAGAAATACTGATGTCCTTATGAACAGCCGGATCGTCGATGCATATGGTGAGATGAGTGATTACGTGAACGAAAACCTTGAGGATAAGCTGTATGTTTCGAGCACATACAGATCATATGAGGATCAGGGAAGAGTGCTTGAAGAAGAGGGAGAAGAGGTAGCTGCGCTTCCCGGTCAGTCTGAACACCAGACGGGACTTGCAGTTGACGTTTATGTTATGTATCACGCGGGCATGGCTTTCATTCAGTCTCCGGTCGGGAAGTATCTGAATGAACATTGTCAGGATTTCGGATTTATCGTCAGATATCCTGAAGGCCACAAGGATGTTACAGGTTTTGATTATGAGCCGTGGCATCTCAGATATGTCGGGCATCCGCATGCAGAGATAATCATGGATAATGATATTACACTTGAGGAGTACCTGGGTTCAATGACTCCGGGGAAATGGTATTCGTATGGTGATTATGTGATCGGACTCTGCAGTGAGGACGATATTATGATCCCGTCGGAGCTTGCAGATAAAGATCTTCTCTACAGCAGGGATAACAGGGGGAATGTTGTCGTCTGGGGTAAGATCATATAACCCAGTGTTCCGGGAAGAGCATCAGATATTCCGGTTTTGAGAGCCTCTCATCTATCAGCAGGGCAAATCCTGTGTCCTCTTCGGTTCGGATAACTCTTCCTACAGCCTGAAGGACTTTCTCCCAGCCCGGGAATCTGTATGCAAACGAATACCCGTCTCCAAATCTCTCGGCGAAATAGGATGACAATATCTCTCGTTCCGGAGTTACCTTCGGGATCCCGACACCCACACACACGATGCCTTTCAATCTGTCTCCGGTAAGGTCGACGCCTTCACCGAAATGGCCTCCGAGGACGGCAAGTCCTGTCAGGAGTCCTTCGGAAGGAGTATTGAATCTGCTCAGATATTCATTTTTATCGGCTACTGTCATGCCGGATTTTTGTACCAGGATAGTTCTTTCAACTCCATCGATGGCAGAATATTTGTCGAACTCCGCTTTAAGCTTTGGATAGATCATATTCATGTATTCGAATGAAGGAAAAAAGACAAGGTAGTTGCCGGTCCTGTCAGTAAGCTCTTCGCTTATCCTTGAGACAAGATCATCAGCGGTTATTTTTCTGTTCTGGAAAGATGTGGAGATGGATGAATCGATGATGATGTCGAGATTCTCCTTCGGAAACGGCGAGGGGAGGACAAGAGATCTTGAGTATTCGCATTTCGCTCCTACAAGAATGTTCCTGTAATACTCATATGGGGATAGTGTGGCGGAGAAGAATACGACCGCAAGGTGATCCTTAATTATCTTGTCGAGTTTTGCTGATGAATCAAGACAGTTGAGCTTTATGAAAATACCGTCTTCGTTACGGCTTACGCATGTAATGTAGGAATCGTCGTAGTATTGCTCAAGGCAAGTAACGAAGAAACGCGTCTCGAAGAAAAAATCCATCGCTGCGTCTCTGAGATCGCCCTGAGGCAGGTCGTCCAGGATACTTTGCATTGTAGATATCGTATACCAGAGAATAGGGTAGAGCTTGCGGGGAACCTGACGCATTCCTTCCCAGTCGGCTGAACGCAGGACTTTGTTCTCGTCGGCGTCTTCCAGGATCTTAAAAGCCGACTGGTTCGTTATAAAGCATCTGTCAATTATCCTGAAGTAATTCTTTATCTGGGTAAGTCTTGATTCTATCCTTGCATCGCGCCCTTTAAACTCTTTGATGATCGTATCGACAGTCTTCTCGTTCAGTACGGCGCTGAACATTTCCCTGGATCTGTCAGCGAGATTATGTGCCTCATCGATGAGTACTACGGATGAATCCTGATTATCCTCGTCGATCAGCGTGACAAGAGGAGAAAACGCATGATTGTAATCTCCGATTACGACAGTGCAGTAATTCATGACCTCAAGCATAAGTTCGTGTGGACATATGGCATATTTAGAAGCAATGTCTTTCACAACTTTTGAAGTGATGTCGTCGATAACGAGAAGTTCTGCAAGAGCATCGTTGAGTTTATCGTAGTAGTTCTTGCATAGCGGACAGAACTTTTTATCACATTTGTCGGCCATATAAGGACACATCGATTCCTTCGGCTCAAGGAGACAGGACCTGATTATGAGACCTTTGCGCCGCATGTCGTTCAGGGCCTTGTGAGCGACTTCTCTTGTTGCGGTCTTTGCTGTCAGATAGAAGATCTTGTAGTACCTGTTTTTCTGAAGACCTTTGACGGCAGGGTATAGGGTGGATATTGTTTTGCCTGTGCCGGTTGGGGCTTCCACAAACAGCGCTTCTTTTGAACTGAGACTGGACAGTACCTGTTTCATAAACTCTGTCTGTCCGTGCCTGAGATTGACGTAAGGAAACTTGAGGTCTCTTACAGTCTTCTGAAGGCTGGAACTGTAGTCCAGAAGCTTTGAAGCAAGTTCCGCATACCGTTCACACAGATCTGAGAAAAAAGCCATCGCGTCTTCATATGAGAGATCAAAAGTCTTCTCGTAAGCTATAAGCGTTGTAACAGAGACATATCTCAGTGTCAGCCTGATGTCGTATATATCGTTATTTGCAAACATATAGAGCGCACCGTACAGTTTGAGCTGCGCAAGATGCCAGTTCTGTTCGAGTGCTTCATACTTTGTCTTGCTGTTATTAAATGATTTGATCTCAAAGATATGAGGTATATCGTTAGGGGGAAGATACAGGCAGTCGAGCCTTCCGTTAACATCTAGTTCGATATCTGAATACTGATATGAACCTTTTACGGCAACCTCTGTATCAAGCTCCTCGCCATATTCTTTTTTCAGGTCTGAGAATATCTTCTGGTGAAGTCTGGTCCCTTCGATCCCGGACATGCTGCCAAAACCGGATCCTGCGAGATCGCCCGATCTTGATGTGTATCTTGCCAGCCCTGTAACAGAAACACTGACAGATCTCATATCAGCTCTCTTGGTTCAGTTTTGTAAGCTGATCTTTTTTGGTAACAAGAGGGATCATGATCTCGAAACATGCACCCTTCACGGAGTCATCATCGTCCTTGAGATTGTAGCCCTTGATGGTTCCCTTATGTTCCTCGACGATAGATTTCGCAAGAGCAAGACCGATTCCGTGCTTCCCGGCCGTACCGGTCGCGAAACGGTCAAACAGTTTGTCGATGACATCCTCTGAGATACCGGGACCGTCATCGAATATCGTGAAGTCGATATATTTCCCGGATTTGTCTTTCTGACATATAAAGCTAACCCTTGTCTTACAGTATCTAAGACAGTTGGAGAAGATATTCTCGAGCATCCTGAAGATATCGGGTTCATTTGCATAGATATAGAGATCTTCCTTCGTTATGTCATTAATGAGCTCTTTATCTTCATGTATAAAGTGTCCTCTGACCTTGTCGATAGCATCTTCTGCGAGTTCCTGACAGTTGATCAGTGTCTTTTTGACCGTGTAGTCGCCGCTCTTTGCCATATCCATCTTGGATATGGTGAGAAGGTTTGAGACCATCGTCGTAAGTCTCTCTGTCTCATCAATAATGACGTCAACAGCCTTATCTTTCTCCTCGTTATCAAAGACTCCGTACTTGATTCCTTCCGCGTAACCCTGAATGGACATGAGAGGTGTCCTGAGCTCATGAGAAGCATTCTGGAAGAAGGTCTTCTGTTCAAGGTCACTCTTCTCCAGCTTCTGCGCCATGTTGTTCATCTGTATGCTCAGGTCGGTAAGCTCACGGCTCGCCGTGTTCTCCGTGTTGATAGGTCTGTAATCGCCGCGTCCGATCCTCTTTGAAAACTCAGAAAGCTTTCTCGTCGAAACAAAGAGCGGAATAGAGTTAAAAAGACTGAGAAGGCCTGCCAGGATGATGATGATAAGAACGACCTGGATCAGAGCGGAACTTAGTGATTCGGCGAGTGAATAGTACGGTCTTGAATTAACGAAAAGAACAATATAGTAATTGCTGAGGTGCTCATAGACATTCTTCTCAGGACTGAACTCGATACCGAGCATCCTGTAAAAAAATATGGACCCGTCAATATTGATCGTCTGGTTCTCTCCGGTAACGGATATACCGTTGTTTGTTGTTATCTCGGAAAGAACGTGATTTGTTGCATTATATGAAGATATAGAATAAGACCTCGTAGGCCAGAGAAGGTTATAGGTGTTCTCGCTGTCTTCGTTTGTGTAGATAAGAGCGATCGTGGCTTCGTTTGAAATATCGGCTGAAGATACGATGGCGTTAAGAAGTGAATTACCAACATCACTGTCAGTAATATTATTGATATCGAGTTCGGTTGAGGTAAATGTCTCAGCGAGGCTCTGACATGACTTAACGGCATTGTCGATACGCTTGTTACACTCCTGGGTAATATAAGTTGAGATGATATTACGCGAAATGAACAACAGAGACAAAGCCATCATAAGGATGACGATCAGAAAGGTCGCATAAAGGTGAATAGCTATAGGCAGTTTGATATTATTTTTACGCATTGCCTATATTATATATTAATTTGAGCCGGCTTCGGTATCTTTATCAACAAGTTTGAAACCGTAACCCCAGACAGTAGTAACTGATGCGTTGGAATCCTTGATCTTTTTACGGAGTCTCTTTACCGTATCGTCTGCAACTCTTGTCTCAACCTCTGTCGAATATCCCCAGATCTTGTCAAGGAGTTCGACTCTCGGAATAGCCCTGTCCTTGTTGGCGATCATATAAGTCAGAAGAGCATATTCATTAGGAGTAAGAGGGAGGAGATTGCCGTCGATCATACATTCCTTTGTCTTCTTATTGATCACGATGTCAGCGAAAACGAGAATGTTGTCATTCTGGGGCTGTTCTCCGCCGGCAACAATATCCTCAAGTCTCTTAAGAGTTGATTTAACTTTTGTAACGAGTTTGATAGGGGAGAACGGTTTTGTGAAATAATCATCGCTTCCGAGGTCAAGGCCCTGAATGTAGTCAGCATCGCTGTCCTTTGCCGTGAGCATGATTATCGGTACATTGCTCTCCTTTCGGATCTCTTTAAGGATGAAGAATCCGTCATGTCCGGGCATCATTACATCCAGTATTATAAGGTCGCAGGGAGTGTCCTGAAATCTTGCAAGGAGTTCATCACCTGTCGCGAAAGCAATTACGTTAAATCCTTCGCGCTCCAGAAATGATTTTAGCAGATTGCGGATGTTTTCCTCGTCGTCTGCTATATATATCATTTTACTCATAGTGAATCTCCTTAGTTTTTTTCCTCGTATTATTAATTTGTAGTTTTTATAGACCCTCATCAAGGTCTTATAATTTCTAACAGACGCTGTGGATTAGTCTTGTTTTCCTAACGCTTTGACGTTTTTAGATAGGCAATAACCACAGCCGTTTGTTTAAGC